>NZ_VSRN01000001.1:0-1200000 GCF_008369915.1 Dyadobacter sp. UC 10
AATGAGCCCGGCACAATACCGGGCTCATCACACTAATCGTTAAATTATAAAACGTCCAACTTTTGGGGTTCAGTCCAGTTTGCGAGAAGGGTTTTTAGTTTTCCAGCAGGGAGGTTAAGCAACAGATACCTTGCGCACAGTCTCTGTTTCCTGTGTGTTCAGTTCGATTGTTTTTACCTGTTTGGTCTTACCATCGATCAGAATAACCTGGTATTCACCGTCAGGCAATGCATTAAGGTCGAAACGTGTGCGGGTAGCGGCGCTGTCGGCAGAAATATCGCTGGTAGCCAGCGTATGGCCCGACTTGTCTGTCAGTGTGATCGAAAGGTTCCTGATCTCCGATTTAATTACATTCACGTCTATCTTTCCATTCTCGCCGGTAACAACCCAGAACCTGATTTCCGGATTTTCCACAGACGTGGCACTGTGGTCAAATGTGTTGGCGGCAAAACTGGGTGAAGAAGTCAGAGCGAATGCAACGAGTACTGATGCGATGAGCGTTTTCATGGTTTCTTTGTTTAAAATGTGATCGCTATTTGTAAAAGAAGCCCGGGTATGTCCGACTTCCGATACAATGTTAGAGCGCCGAATTTTAACAAAAAACCAAACTCGACAGACAGACCGCAAACAAAGACAGACTGGCGAAAATCACATATAAAACACTGTATACAAGCATTTTATGTGTAAAAATCGACATTGATCGATTCAAATCAGGATCTCATAGAGCGTGACGCCGGATTGGTGGAATTTCGGATTGGTTTCTAATCAATTAAACCACCATCCTGTCAAAAACTGCCCGCTGCTCGTGCATTGCCTTTACTTTATCCTCCGGGTTGGTGTGGCATTCGAGCAGCACCCAGCCTTTGTAGTTCATCTTGATCAGATTAGCGATCAGTTCTTTGTAAGGATAATCCGTCCTGTCCAGCTCACGGACATGGAGTGTATCTCCAAAATACTGTTTGACCAAATCAAAATTCGACTGAAACCCTGCGCCGTTCAGATCCTGCGGGTTACAGTTCCAACATATTTTTGCATTCGGGTGGCTGGCATATTTCATGATCTTTTTAATGTTCGGCAGTTCCTGCGTCTCGGCGCCGTGGACTTCCAGCCTGAGCTGCTGGCCCATATCCGCCGCATATTTCGCCAGTTCCCTGAGCGACTTTCCGATTTGCTCAAGCGTTTCCTCCGTGGGCACATCCTTATGGAGCGCGTTTGGCTTCACTTTCACGCCGGAAGCACCGATATCTGCGCTGAGCTTGATGAACTCTTTTGTGCGGTCAATCGACGCTTTCAGTTTGGCCTGGTCGGGATAGTCGTATTGCTGATTGGTCCCCAGGCCTACAATCTGCACCGGGCTGTCGGCAAATTGCTTTTTCACTTCCACGCGGGCAGCCGCGCTGAGCTCGGGCATGACCTGGTGCGCATGCTCGACCCGAAGCTCGACGCCGTGGATTTTAGTATCCGTGCAGTTTTTGATAATCGTAGGTACATCCCAATCTTTGCCCCACAAGTAAGTGACAAGCCCCAGCTGCATTTCAGGCCTGGCAGCCAGCAGGCCCGCCGCCGACAAATTCTTTGAAAGCAGCGAAGCGCCGGTCAAAAAGGAAAGTTCTTTCAGGAATGTTTTTCTGTCGATATGCATAGCTTGGGCGGAAATGTGGATGATTTCAACTAGAAGACACTGCGATGCCAAATTTCACTACCCCGCCTGCGATATTACGGCTTGACCTGCAAATTAATTGCCGGTCAATACTTTAATGCCGCGTTCTTCCAGGCTTTTGATCGTGTCTGCACTCGTATGCTGGTCGGTGACAATATAGTGGATCTGATCGAGCTCACATATTTTGGCGATTCCCCGCTTCCCGAATTTCGTGTGATCGGCCAGCACTGCCACAGTTTGCGCGGTACTGATCATTTTCTGGTTCAGCCCGGCTTCGGTGAGGTTACTGATCGACAGGCCGAAATCCAGGTCGATGCCGTCGACGCCGATGAAAAGAATGCCGCAGGAAATATTGGCCAGGATATATTCGGCATAAGAACCGGCTACCGAAGAAGAATTTTGACGGATCAGCCCGCCGAGCTGCAGCACCTCCACATTTGGCCGGTTACTAAGTTCCAGCGCAACTTTTACGGCGGGAGTGATGACTGTGATCTGTTTGGCAGGATAAAGGAAGCGCGCCAGCTCAAAAACGGTCGTTCCCGAACCGATCATAATGGAATCGTTCTGCTGGATCAGTTCCGCAGCGGTTTTGGCAATGTGCTGTTTTTCCTCGGCATTGATAAATTGCTTTTCGTTAATGGGCCTTTCCATTGCGTATGGATTATGGAGCGAGCCGCCGCCATGCGTCCGAAAAAGCAATCCTTTATCTTCCAATATCTTTAAGTCCTTCCGGATCGTAACGCCTGAAACCTGCATCAGATCCGATAGTTCGACAATATTGACCGTACCTGTTTTTTTCAGTTCCTGTAAAATGAGCTGGTGCCGCTCGGTGATGGTTGTCATAAGTTTTTCGATTGCTTAAAAATACTTTAATTTTATTTCAATTTGTTTCAAAATATTTATTTTACTTTGTCTATCAGAAATTTCACATCGATAGTTCCTACCAAAACCTGCTATATTACAAAACTCTATATTCCGCATATTCCTAAATATCATTCTTCTAAACCCTTTAAATCTCGTACAATGACTTCACTGGTAGACAAAGCCGGTATGCCGAAACACCTTGCCTGGGGCTATCTCGGTATCCTCATCTTTATGATGGGCGACGGTGTGGAGCAAGGCTGGCTCAGTCCGTACTTGCTCGAACACGGCATGAGCATTCAGCAATCCGCCTCGCTATTTACTGTTTATGGCGTTACGATCGCTATTTCCTCCTGGTTTTCGGGTGTGCTCGCCGAAGGTTACGGCCCCCGGAAAGCGATGCTGATGGGCATTTTACTATACGTAATCGGTACGGTTGGATTTGTCGGTCTGGGGATGCAGCAGCTCAACTTCCCGGTCATGCTGCTCACGTATGCGATCCGCGGTTTCGGCTATCCGCTTTTTGCGTACTCATTCCTCGTCTGGATCACTTACCGTACACCGCAACAGCAGCTCGGCAGGGCGGTGGGTTGGTTCTGGTTTGTGTTTACAGGCGGACTGAACGTGCTCGGGGCGTACTATTCCAGCTGGGCAATCGACCATTTGGGTTATCAAAATACGCTTTGGACCTCTATTTTCTGGGTTTCGATCGGGGCTTTTTTTGCTTTGGTTTTAAATAAAGACCAGTTCAGATCGGCCTCCGCAGCAGCTGGCAACACTTCTACCAAAGCGAAGGAACTGCTGAAAGGACTCACGATCGTTCAGGAAGAGCCGAAGGTATTGCTCGGCGGCATTGTCCGTATCATCAATACCACGGCACAATTTGCATTCCCCGTTTTTCTGCCGATCTATCTGGCCGGCCACGGTTTTTCCACCAAAGAATGGTTGCAGATCTGGGGTACCATTTTCACCAGCAACATCATTTTCAATCTCCTGTTCGGCTTCGTCGGCGACCGGCTGGGCTGGCGCAATACGATCATGTGGTTTGGCGGCGTCGGCTGCGGGGTCACTACATTGCTGTTTTACTACTCCCCGGTCTGGTTCGACGGCAGTTTCTGGCTGGTTATGTTTTGCGGTGTGCTCTGGGGAGGTCTGCTGGCCGGCTATGTGCCGCTTTCGGCATTGGTACCTTCATTGGTCAAAGAAGAAAAAGGCGCGGCGATGGCCATTCTCAATCTGGGTGCGGGCTTACCTGTATTTATCGGGCCTGCGATTGTGGGCCTCTTTATCGGCTCGATCGGCAGCGAGGGTGTGGTGTGGATATTGGCGGTACTTTACTTTATCAGTGCGATTCTTACCAGGTTCATCACTCTCCCCCAGCCTGCGGAGCAGTCCGTTCCAACAGCCGGACAGCCTCTTATTTAAGCCTGCCGGGTTACAGTTTGTATTTACTCAAAATTGCGTTTGAATAACAACGATATGAAAGTACTAGTCACCGCTCCCTACCACGAAAAAGCGCTGAATACCCTGAACAGCCAGTTTGGCGAGGTCATTTACAAACCCTGGAAAACACAGGGACGAGCCTACAATGCCCAGGAACTGATCGCCTTGCTAAAAGAAACCAATGCAGAAGCGCTCATTACCGAACACGACGAAGTAACCGAAGCGGTGATCGACGCCTGTGCCGGCTTTCATTTTATAGGTGTTTGCCGGGGTACGCCTTCCAATGTGGCCGTAGGTGCCGCTACCCGAAATGGAATTCCGGTTTTTAACACACCTGCCCGCAATGCCCAGGCCGTGGCCGAAATGTTTATTGCCAACCTGGTTAACCTTATGCGGAACACTTTGCCCGCAGTTGCATGGCTGGAAGGTGAAAACTGGGAAGCAGGTGCGCATACTTCCTACCTCCAATTTAAAGGCAATGAGATCGCAGGCAAGACAATCGGAATGGTAGGATTCGGGGCGGTAGGACAAACAATAGCGAACCTGCTTCGCCATTTCCCCGCTGATATTCAATACTATGATCCTTTTTATACGTCCGAAGACGAAGGTTACCGAAAGGTGGATTTGCCCGAACTGTTCCGTACCAGCGACGTGGTCTCTATTCATTTGCCGGTCACCCGGGAAACTGAGGGTATGATCGGCGAAGACCTGATCGGCCTGATGAAGAAGGATGCGATATTCGTTAATACGGCCCGTGCGGTGGTCGTCAAAAGAGAAGCACTGCTGCACGCTATTAAAAACGACCTGATCCGCGGGGCTATCCTGGATGTTTTTGACCACGAGCCACCTGATGAGCTGGATTATCAGCTGATCCATCACCCGCACGTACTCGCTACCCCGCATATTGCCGGCGCTACATTCGAAGTCGAAGACCATCATGCCGATATTATGAACAAAAGCCTGCATCAGTTTTTTACCGAAAAAAATCACGCGATCAGGCAGCTGGTGAATAGAGAGGTACTTTCAGCCAAAGTATTTTAATACGCTCCTGATATGATACCAACCAAATATTACCTGATTGTAGACGTCGGCACCGGCAATGTCCGCGTGGCGATAGCGGAGAGCAACGGCGCTGTGCTTGGGGTCGAAAGTGAAGACGCGCGCTACGAAAAAGACGATCATTATCCTGAATCCATATTTTTTTCGCCCGCTGCATTGTGGCAGCAGGTGATCAGTCTCACGCGAAAGCTTCTGGCAAAAACAGGCCCGGTAGCAATCAGCGCAATTACGGCGACCAGTCAGCGGGAAGGCATAGTGACGATCGACAACACCGGAAAGTCGGTCATCGGCATGCCGAACATTGATCATCGCGGGCGCGAATGGGAGAACGAGATAGCAGATAAGGATGTAATTTACAGGCTCACCGGCCGCTACCCTACCTCGCTATTTTCGGCTATGAAACTGATTGGCCTGAAAAACAGGCTGCCGGAATACTGGAACAATCTAAAAACTTTCACCAGCATCAGCGACTGGATCCTGTACAAATTCAGCGGAACGGTCGGATACGAGCATTCCCAGGCTTGCGAGACGCTTTTGTACGATGTGGCAAAGGGAAGCTGGTCGGCTGAACTATGCGACCTGTTCGCACTTGACCAAAAGCTGCTTCCTCCCCTGCATGAATGCAGCAAGACGCTGGGGCTGATCCTACCGGAAGTAGCCGACACTTTTGGCATTTCCCGGCACGCGATTGTGATTGTCGGCGGCTCGGATACCCAGCTGGCTATCATGAGCACCTACCCCTCTGTGCAGGATATGGTGGTAGTGTCCGGAACGACCACGCCGGTGATCAAAATTGAAGGTCAATACATATTGGACGACGCGCAACGAACTTGGACAAGCCGCCATACCGATCAGCAAAGTTTTTTGGTAGAAGCAAATGCGGGCGTAACCGGCCTGAACTACCAGCGGTTGAAAGAGATTTTTTACCCGAACGAATCTTACGAAACCATAGAAAAAGAAGTTGCGTCCATTACTGAAAATCAATGTATTGCAGCACTCGGATCACTGATTGCAGATGAAAAATCGCCCCTCATCAGAGGCGGGTTTCTTTTCGACACGCCAGTCTCGCACCAGCTGAAAAGAGGCCATTTTGTGCTGGCTACGCTATGGGACATTGCGTGCAGCATATTCGAAAACTACAAAAGCCTTAGCGCCGTGACTTCCCACGACCAGGACCATATCTGGGTTTGCGGCGGTGGAATGCAAAGCAGGGTATTGCGGCAGTTTCTGGCGAATCTGCTGCATAAAAAAGTAGTGCTGCGCGATAATTACCGCCAGGCTTCCGTGAACGGCGGCGTGTTGGTCTGCAACGCTGCCCTGGGTGTCACCCATGAAGCTTCCCCTATCCTGGAAACAATTCATCCGCAGATTTCCAAAACCCAGCAGCAGTGGTATTTACAATGGAAACAGGCGCGGGAAACATTTAAAACAGGCCTGGCATGAATTCGTATTTTTTGGGGATAGATGTTGGCACACAGGGAGTGCGCGTTGTGCTGCTGGACCAAACCGGCAAAGCCCGGTCCCATGCGGAAAAGGTCTTTCCGCTGACTTCCGAATCCAGACAGGAGCAATCGCCGCTGGTATGGTGGGATTGCTGCCTGCATTGCCTGCACGAGCTGGCGGATTTTATCAAGGGAAATATTGAAATCAGCGACATCAGGGCCGTGTCGGTTACTTCCACTTCGGGTACCGTCATCCCGCTGGATGAAAACAATATACCCGTTCACGACGCTTTGATGTACAGCGATCCGCGGTCGGCGGAGGAAGGAAAAATGTGCCGGCAGGTAGCAGAGACTTTTCATCCTGAGGGTTATACAGGTTTTAATGCGTCAAGCGGTTTGTCAAAAATCGTATGGTTTGTCAATCATTTTCCTGAAAAAATAGATCGGATCAAAACCTGGGTGCATGCGACTGATTTTCTGATCGGGAAACTTTCGGGCAACTACCGCACTACTGATTTTACCAATGCACTGAAAACAGGATTTGACGTAGGAACGGCGACCTGGCCAGCCTATATTTTTCAGCACCTGCCTCTTAAAAAGGAATGGCTGCAAGAGGTCGTTCCCTCAGGTACGGTAATCGGTTCACTGTTGCCTGAAATTTCTGCTTTGCTTCAAATACCTGAAATAAAAGTAGTTGCCGGAATGACAGACGGTTGCGCTTCCCAGGTTGCCTCAGGCGCGGTCTCTCCCGGAGACTGGAATACGACGATCGGCACGACGCTGGTCGTCAAAGGTGTCACGACCCGTGAAATCAGGGACCCGCTCGGCCGGCTGTACTGCCACCGGCACCCTGAGGGTTACTGGATGCCCGGCGGTGCCAGCAATACGGGCGCGGACTGGATCAGCAATGGTTTTCAGGAAGAATTAACAGTGTTAAATGAGGCCGCGCGGCAGCTCATACCCACATCATTACTGGCATATCCACTCATGCAGGCCGGAGAGCGATTCCCCTTTATTTCGCCTGAGGCACGCGGTTTTGCGCCAGAGGATATTGATAAAAATCAACTTTTCGCTGCGAATATGGAAGGTGTTGCCTACATGGAGCGCCTTTCCTACGAGCTCATCGAGCAGCTTTCGGGAGAGCAGGTCAACGCGGTATATACCGCAGGGGGCGCCAGCAACAGCGAAACCTGGCTGACGATCCGGGCAAGTGTATTGAATAAGCCGGTCTATAAATGCAGACAGGTTACCGGGGCTGCGGGTGCTGCAATTGTGGCGGCTTCGGGCAGCTATTTCAAAACACTCACCGAAGCAGCAAAAGCGATGACATCAGTGGAAAAAGTGGTGCAGCCTGTCCCAGAACTCGTGGCGCCATACCAAGCTGGATATGAATTATTTATAGAAGCATTACGGGATAGAAAATATCTGAATTAATGATTCTCAACGCAATATTGAACACATCATGCTGACTGTATATCTGCTCCGTCACGGAGAAACATTTTACAACGCCGACGGTAACCGTTACTGCGGCACAACTGACATCGGTCTTACCGACAAAGGCAAGCAGCAGGCACACGCAGCAGCTGAGTTACTGAAAGACATCCGCTTTGATGCGGTTTACTCCTCTCCGCTGCAGCGTGCTTTCGTAACCGCTCAAATTGCATCGGGTAACCGCGAAGTGATTGCCGATCCGCGTTTGCTTGAAGCCAATTTCGGGAAGTGGGAAGGCAAGACGAGGGCTGAATTTATTGCGGAAGATCCGGAATCGTGGCAAGCCTGGGCTGAAAACCCCGATGTAACCCGGGCCGGCCAGACGGGCAATACTGCGCTGGAGATCGTCGAACGCGTGGACGATTTTTTTACCGAAAAACAAAAGGAGCATATCGACGGAAAAATCATGGTTGTGGCACATAACGGGTTGAACCGCTTTTACATGGCCTGGAAACTCGGAATGCCGTTGAAAAACTACCGCCGGCTCGTCCAGGACAACTCCACTATTACTATTTTTCAACTCAGCGACGAAGGCGAATTCAGCCTGCTTAAACTCAATGCGCGATGAAATTCAGACTAAAAAACCTTGGACTCCACTCACTGGTTTTATCTTTAACACTGTTAGCTATTAGCCTGAGTGCCGTGAAAGGGCAAAATCAGATTCATGTGCTCAAACTGAAATCAGCCAAAGATCTGCACGCTTTTTTTCGATATACCGGAAATGACGTGCTGCTGATCGCCGGTCACCGGGGCGGTATGGTGAAAGGATTTCCGGAAAATTCCATCGCGACTTTTGAGAACACCTTAAAACATACCCCCGCATTTTTCGAGATCGATCCGCGACTGACCAAAGACAGTGTACTTGTACTATTGCACGATGCGACGCTGGACCGCACCACCACCGGAAAAGGCAAGCTTTCGGACTATACCTATGCGCAGCTGAAAGATATCAGACTGAAAGATGCCGAAGGGAATGTGACCGATTTTCTGATCCCTACGCTTTCGGAAGCAATTGAATGGGCGCGTGGAAAGACCATCCTGAACCTGGACCACAAAGATGTACCTCTGCAAATGACCGCTGACCTCATCCGTAAACACAAAGCAGATCATTTTGTAATGATGACCGTCCACCACCCCGACGAGGCGCTATTTTATTTAAAGAAAAACAAAAACAGCACGTTCTCTGCTTTTATAAAAACAAAAAAAGAGTTTGAGGACTATCAGAAAGCGGGTGTTCCCTTCACCCAACTGATCGCCTACATTGGTCCGCTGGTAAAGCCCGACAATAAGGAGCTGTATGCGCTGCTGAACAATGCCGGCGCCATGTGTATGATATCGGCGGCTTCCTCCTATGACAAGTTAAAAAGCGCGGAAGAGCGGAAAGAGGCGTATCAGTCGATCGCGCGGGACGGCGCGTCGATCATCGAATCCGACTACCCGATCGAGCTTGCCGATGCAGTTAAAGCCCTGGTGAAAGACAATTCGCCAAAGCAGAAGTTTTTTGGTAAACAGGTTTTGAAAAAATAAATATATGTGAAGCAGCATTGTATTTCCCCGCCTGAGAACGCCGGGAGCCGATGTTTGAGCGAAAAATATCAACTGCAACATTGTTGCATGAAAGGATACTTCTATATTTGCAATGTTGTTGCATTTAAAATGCAGCAGTTTATTGCAATTCTTAGAAGAAATCCGAATCATCCATGCTGGAAGCCAAAAGCCTCACAAAAAAATATGGTGCACACCTTGCGCTTGACAATCTGAACCTGACGATCCGGCCGGGTGAAATATTTGCGCTCCTCGGCCAAAACGGGGCGGGAAAAACGACTACGATCAACTTGTTTCTCGGCTTTATCCAGCCAACCGGCGGCAGCGCGCTTGTCAACGGAATTTCGGTGGATGAACACCCGCAGGAAATCAAAAAGCACCTGGCATATATCCCCGAAACGGTCACACTGTATCCAAACCTGACCGGGCTCGAAAACCTGCAGTACTTTTCTTCACTGGCCGGCTTCAAGTATTCTAATCAGGAATTGAGTGACCTGCTGACCACCTCCGGCCTGCAAAGCCAGTCGTTCGAACATAAGCTGGCGGGTTACTCGAAAGGAATGCGCCAAAAGGTAGGTATTGCTATTGCGGTAGCTAAAAAGGCGAAGGTACTGCTGCTTGACGAGCCGACCAGCGGCCTTGACCCCAAGGCTTCCAATGAGTTTTCAGAAATCATCAGGTCACTTGCAGAAAACGGCACGGCGATACTGATGGCTACCCACGACATTTTCAGGGCACGCGAAGTGGCTACCAACATCGGCATCATGCGTGAAGGTGAGCTCGTATCAACGCTAAATGCCTCTGAGATCTCAGCCAATGAGCTCGAAGCGCTTTATCTGCAAACCGTCTGACGAGCACCCGCTGCCCAGACGTTGACCTTTCCATTTCAGTAAATACCACATGAATCCCCACCTATTGATCGCCCGAAACTTCCGCAGTAATGCATTGAAGAACAGGGCTGTTTACATACTCATCCTGTTTATCGGCATCCTACTCGCGTATGCGGTGGTGACTAGCTGGGCTGGTTTTGTCAGACAAAATGAAAGCATTGCCCGGTACCAGGCCCAGGTGCGGCACGACTGGCTCGACAACCCCGACAAGCACCCGCACCGGATGGCGCATTACGGAAACTTCGCATTCCGCCCGAAAGCGCCTTTGAGCATTTTCGATTCCGGGATGGAAAGCTTCTTTGGAAATACCGTTTTTCTGGAAGCCCACAAGCAAAATTCGGTGAATTTCTCAGAGGCAGGTTTTTCAACCGGCATGCTGCGCTTTGGCGAAATCAGTATGGCGATGGTGCTCCAAATCCTGTTGCCTCTTCTGATTTTCTTTATCGGTTTTGCAAGTATCGCAGCCGAGCGTGAAAACGGCACATTGAAGATCATTCTGACGCAGGGTATCAGCTGGAAACAACTGCTGACCGGCAAAGTGATCGGGCTGGCGCAGATTGCGATGATCCTATTTGTGCCCGTAATGGCGACGACCTTCCTGTTATGGTTTTTTCTTCAAAACGGGCAGATTTCTGCTGACGAAACGGTCAGGCTTGTGCTTGTAACCCTGTCATACAGCATCTATCTGCTGTTTTTCTGCGTGATTGCCGTGCTGGTTTCGGCTATGAGTAAAACTTCCAAATCGGCGCTGGTATCCCTGATCGGTCTCTGGCTAATGCTGACGATTGTCCTTCCGAGGGCTTCACAGGCTCTGGGGACCTATCTCTATCCCGCACCCTTAAAAGTTACATTTCAGGCCAACATTGAAAAAGATGTCCTCAAAGAAGGCGACAGCCACAATCCCGATGATATTCACTACAAAGCTTTAAAGGATTCACTGCTGGCTGCTCACCAGGTAGATTCAACCCACGAGCTGCCCTTCAATTACAGCGGCTTCGTCATGGCTGAGGGCGAAAAAATCAGCGCGCGCATTTACAATGCGCATTTCGATAATCTGATGAAGGTTTACGACAGTCAGAACAGCTTCTCGAAGGCAATGGCATTTCTTAATCCATTTATGGCGATCAAAAATCTGTCCATGTCCCTGGCAGGAACCGATTACCGCACTTATACCGATTTCCAAAAACAGGCCGAAGCTTACCGCTATGCGATGGCCCAGAAGATGAACGAGCTTCAAATCAAATACATCAGCAACAAAAAACCGGGGCCGACAGACAAACCGGTGGTAATTGACCAGAAGCATTGGGAAGAAGTGCCTGAATTTGAATATAAATCCCCGAAGGTCGGCGCTGTGTTCCAGTATGAGGCGACCAGTTTCCTGGCGTTCATTTTCTGGATCGCCTTGCTGGTCTGCCTGATTCAATTACTATCTAACAAGCTGAAAGTCAATTAATATGTTTAAGCTGGCATTTAAAAATTTTTTATCATCCGCCGGAGTCAGGATCGGCATTGCATTTCTGATCGTCACGGGGATAATCAGTCTGGTGATCGGAAACCAGTTTCTTGAAAAACAGTCTGAAAACGTAAAAGCTACTTCTGCCTATCAGAAGGAACATATCGGCAGGAACGTTCAGTATCATCCCGACGAAGTTGGCTTGTTGCTGTACTATGTGAAATTTTCCCTGGTCAACCAAACTGCGCCTATTAACAGCCTTTCTATTGGTCAGCGCGACGTAAACCCTTCGATACAAAGTGTTACGATCAGGGGACTAGAGGGGCAGAAATACGACGCGGACCTTCAAAATCCGAGCAATCTGCTGCTGGGCAATATCGATTTCAGTTTCGTACTGATCTACCTTTTCCCCCTTTTCATCATTGCATTCACCTACAATATCATTTCCGAAGAACGTGAGAGCGGGACGTGGAAAATAGCTGCCGTACAAAGCAACAATCTGTTCGGACTAATATTAAATCTATTTGCAGTGAGGCTTATCGTGATCACCAGCACACTTCTTTTAATACTTTTGCCAGCTGTAATTTGGCTTGAAATCCCTCTTGATGCCCGCTTCTGGCTGTTTGCCACACTCTCGATACTTTATATCCTGTTCTGGTTTGCCCTGAGTTTTTGGGTTGCCTCGATGCACAAATCTTCCAGCAACAATGCGGTTATGCTGCTTTCAGCCTGGATTCTTTTGATCATCGTCACGCCGGCGATGGTCAATAGCTATCTGGTGAGCGCTTATCCTGTGCCCGAAGCCATGGAAACGACCGTCAGTCAACGTAAAGGCTATCATGAAAAGTGGGATATGGACCAAAAACCTACAATTGACAAGTTTTACAGTCACTATCCGCAGTTCAAAAGTTTTGGTTACCCCGAAAAGGAATTCAACTGGCTTTGGTACTATGCAATGCAGCTCATGGGCGACGACGAATCGGCAGACCAGTCGAACGCGCTGCGGCACAAACTGGAAATGCGGAATTTGGCCAGCAAGCGCATTGCCCGCTTTATCCCTTCGGTACAGATGCAGGTACAGCTCAACGAAATCGCCGGTTCGGGACTCAGCAACCAGCTCCGTTTTATGGATGCCACGAGCCGCTTCCATGAAAAACTGCGGCTCCATTTTTACCCGGCGATTTTCAGCGAAGCGCCAGTGAGCGGCCAGCAGTGGGAAAATTTCGGAATCCAAAATTTCTCCGACGATACCACTACCAGCATACCGGAAGCCGCACTGCCCCTGCTTGTCGCGGCCCTGCTGTTTGTTATGCTCGGCGCAGTTCGTTTTCGGGCTGGGGTTTACTGACGCACGATAAAAATTGGATCGGAAATGCCGCATTTATTTTAGTCTGATTAGTTGTTCGAATAAAATAATTTCAACAACTTAAAGCACTGAAAATAAGCCCTTCCAATCCTGCCGAGCGTATTGATATTTTTGACCGATAAATCAAAGATCGAAAGTACTTCGGCAAAAATCTGAATCAGATGAACACTAATACGCTGGCGTACTTTTTAAAATTGTCGCGCATACCAGACGACGTCATATCTGATTCCTCGGAAAATTTGCTGGCATTTGAACTTACTTATGCTGAGCAGATTTTGATTTATGAAGGATCTCTGCACGGTGAAGCAATTTGCCACAAACCATTTATTCCTACTTCGCTTGATCCCAGCTCAATTCCATATCTGGCCAGGTATGTTTCTGATAAAAACACCACACTGATCAGGTCAGAAATATTAGAATGGCTATTGTATCCAACACGTGCGGAAAAGATTTTCCCAAAGGGAAAAATCAGAATTTTCGGAGCAACTATCGATAAACACTTTGCACAAAACAGGTCTTCCAAATCCGCAGAAAATAATCAGACAAATCAATACACCTATTCTTTAAACCTTGCATATACCACCATCAAATTGGACCTGGTATTCGACAACTGCATATTTCCCCGAGGTATTTCACTCTCCAATTCGACAACCAAAGACATCGTTTTCAGAGCCTGCCACATTGGATTTACCGCTCATAAAAACATTTATCAAAACCTCATCAAGGCCAGTGTCCGGGCTGACAATATGACGACTGTCGGCGACTTCAAAATTTCCGACGTGCATGAAATACAGAAAGAGCGGGAAGACTCTTCCGATAACAGAAATATTGTTCTCAACTTCAAATCCTCAGATATTAACGAAGGACGAAAAGAAGACGATTACAATCGCAGTTTCGGAAATAAAAGCGCGCTTGCTACCAGAGTTTTAAATGACATTATACTGGAAAACTCCAAAGTATCCGAGCTGGTGTCACTATCATTTTCAGAGTTACACGGAAATGTGAACATGATTGAACTGCAAGCCAATCAGGTAGATCTGATCGGCGCGACGGTTCACGGTAGTGTCAACAGCAGCCGTGCTCAAATAAAGAGTACCTTTCAAATCGAAGCCAGTAACTTTTTCGGGGATAATGAAGAGGAAACTTACCTGGGCTACTCACTGGATTTGTCCGATTCAAACATCGGATGGGTATCCATCCGAAATGCTTTGGTTATCAATGGAATCAATATGAGTACAACGGAGAGTGACTACATTACTATTCACTACTCTGTTATTTTCAAAAATCTAAGATCTCTGAATGCGTTGGACATCAATCGCACAGATACAAGCCGCGACATCGCTATAAGCCGCGGTTCTGTATTACTGGGCAGGCTTGAATTATCGGACTCAAAGATTGGCCGAAACCTGCAACTTTCTCAGTCGAAATTTATTGGAGAGCTTGACAAACAAGAAAAAGCGCTCGGTTGTGATAATATTGATATTAAAGGACGAATAACATTTTGTCCACCGAAATATAGTATCAGAACTTCGGAAGCAGATCTGTTGCGAGACAGTCAGTTGACCATTTCATATAGTCCCGGGCGCGCTCCCATTTTGACCAAGAAGCGGGAAATTATAGCGCATTTCACCACGCTCAGAAGAAAGCATAGAACCAATTTGTCGGAAGGTTATAAAAAACTGAACAGTGACCCTGCGACGCTCGAAGAACTTTCGAAACAATTTATGGATGCTTGCCAGGATATTTACAATCACGAAAACCTGATTTATTCAATTCCAATGCAGCAATTGGCAACCGGCTATGAACTTTTGCATACCATTATGCAAAACGAAACCGAAGGCCGGATAGACGATGATGAATGCCAGCAAAAAATGTTTGATACTTCAATTATCGTTGGTGAATCATCCTTTTCAGGCATAAAATGTCATGGTCAGTTTGATTGTTCCAATGCGTTTTTTGTAGGAATGAACACCTTGTCCAACCAATTTAAACCGAAAAAAGACGAAATCAGCAGAAGAGAACGGATCAGCAGAAAGATGGGGATGGTAATCCCACGAATACATCATGAACCACACTTAAACAATTACCCCAATGCCCTGACTATTAAATATTCCAAAATATCCGGAGATCTGTTTTTCAATGAAGGGCCTGACGAAAGCCCGATTCCTTTTCGTGCATTGGGGGAAGTAAACTTACACTCCTCAAAGGTCGATCAGTTTTTTGTATCAACAAGACGAGGAGAATTCGAATATACTAAGTGGAAATTGATAGGATTAAAATACGATTACATTTACAGCAAGAATCTGGACAAAGACGTCTCCCGAAAAAGCAGGTCTCTCGAGCAATGCAACTGGTTTTATGATTACCATGAGGAAAACAACAGACAACCTTACGAACAACTGGCAAGTGTATTTTTGAAAACCGGTGAAGACGGAAAAGCCCGTAGCATCTTATTAAGTTCTTACCCAAGAAATATTGCTGAGGGGATAATGCTTTGGATATTGAAAGTCATTTCAAGAATAGGCGTTCCGCATTACCGGGCACTCACTATCTTGGTGACACTAATAATCTGCAGCAGCCTTGTATTCAGAGAGGCTGCCAGAAACGGAGGAATGATAGCCAGATCCGATGTTGGAATAATTGAGAACGGAGCGCTGCGTAACACCGACAAGATTCCGTTCTCTCCGGTGCAATATTCTTTGCAAACCGCATTGCCCTTTATGAATTCGGATCAAAAGACTTTGTTTTCGCCGAGGAGTCCAAGCGGCAAGTCAATAGTCCCGGACATCAGATATACCGGCCTTCTCGACTCGGGATTGTGGGCTTCCGCATTTGTGATACTCAACAATGTACTGGGCGTAATTTTAATTTCAATGTTTATAATAGGTATCACCAGGATTATCAGACGTTCTTAAAAACATCAGAATCATATATTGGTGGGATAAAATTAACAAAATCAAACTGATCTAATTTCCCGTTTGGATATACATACTCTTCATTTTCCAACACAATATGCGCAATATTACCAGATGGGCTACCAAGGTTATTGCTATAAACTCTAACGTTTGCGTTGAAAAGCGCTCCTTTAAAAACCATATATGCGTTGAGCCGGAAGCTGGCTTCATTTTCTTCATAAGAAATCCACTCCGTGTCCTCAGTGTCATTTCTGAATCCTCTTTTAATTTTGTAAAAATCGCTCTTAGCCGGTTTGTATATTGTTGATTTAATTAAACTTCGCAGTTCACCGATTTTCCCGGGATCCAGGTTGCGTATTAACTGGGTGTCGTCTTTTGTAGCCTCAGTTTCGTAAAAAACCTGCACGTATTTCTTGATTTCTTCAAAAGTTTCCACAATATGGAAGCTTCCATGCCTGCCCTCCACGTTATTGAAAAAGAATCGGACATATTTTGTCAATACGGCGTAAAGCTCGTCATCGGTCAGCTCAGTCTTCGAAATCATTTTGGTAAATGAAGTCGAATTTAAAGTATAGATCGGGGCATTCGTACCTGTGAGTTCGGACATTAATCCAGCCTCCCTATTATATAAAATTCTGACCGGAAAGTCCCTGATCGGCGATGTGTCATAAAATTCATAAAGCGTGTAATCTTTATAAAGATCCATTTTGGTTGCCTTCAAAATCTTGGTGACTTGAATCGGATTAAAACGTATCATATCAAGGTTTCGATTCATCTTGATATAATCTTCGACCGAGAAGCTTTCCAGGGGTATTTCAGTCCATCCGTAAATATCTATTAATTCCATTTCACTGTGATGTTAGAGATTGAGAGGTTTCGTAATCGCAAAGGATGAGCAAATAATCAGAATGAAACTTAGCTGGGTTAAGATACTAAAAGTGGAAGATAATTAATCTTTGAATTCTCAACGAATTATAAATCGCTGTTTAAATCCTCAAAACAATACCCCTTTAAACGGCGCCAGCTTTTCCGGGACTTCCTCGCTGCCCAGCATTTCTTTCAGGTCTATTTCGATGTTACGGACGATCGTGCCAAGCGGGGTGTCGTTCAACAAGCCTTCGAATGGGTTCTCGCTGATGTCGCCAACGTATTCCATAAACATGAAGACCCAGGAGACGATCAGATTGAACGGGATCAGCAAAAACATATACCGCTCACCAAGCTCGACAAACTGGGCCAGCAGGCCAAACGGAAGCAAGGTCATAAATACCAGAATGAACAAGTTGGACGTAGTAGCGTACTGACGCGGAAAGGGTGTGTTTTTGATCCGTTCGCTTTTACCTTGTTCATCGTACAGCTTGGAGACAAGATCCTGCAATGCCACATGCTGATACGCGTCAATACAGCCCATGTTACGAAGCCTTCTCAGGTGCTGTGATTGGTGTTCGAGAAGCTGGGTAGGCATATTTTTCTTTCCCTTCAGCGTATCCAGCTCTTCAGCGGGCAAATGCCTGATAATCTCCGCATCGCAGATGACTTTGGCCATATTCAATGCTTCGCGCTGCCTGTTGCTCGCACGGTCCTTGTGCTCCCAGGTAGTGCGCTGCGCCATTGCGTTCCGTAACGCATATAACCACGCAATATGGCGGTAAATAATTACCCTCACTTCGGTTTCCGTTTCCGGCTGCCCGGCATTAATATCGGCGAAGCCACGGATCGCCGCGCCGAAGGAACGGCTGTGGTTCGTGATACTGCCCCAGATTTTGCGCGCCTCCCAGCTCCGGTCGTACGATTGGTTGTTTTTAAAACCAACAAAAAAAGCGGTGGCCGTACCTACCAGTGAGACAGGCAGCCAGGGTACCGCAACCCATCTCCAATCCAGGTAAACGTAGACAAAAATGGCCATTGAACCGGTAAACAAGGAGAAGAGAACCATTCTCCATGAGTAAAAATAAACGATCTGGGGCGACAGGTAGCGATTTACATACATAGCAATAGTGAATAGGAGAATGTGCAGGATTTAAATGCAAGATCCCGACAATTTATTCAAAGAATGCCGCAATTTTAACCCTACGCCTGCTTTTTCTCCAAAATAGCTTAGCAGATAAAGCACTGACACTTTTTACTATTCATGAAAAACGCGGCATTTTGTAGCCGTTTTGGTATTCTTTGGCGATGAGCTTATTGGCTTCCCTGTCATCAAATACACCTTTCTCCTTATCCCAGAAAATCTTCCTGCCCGTTCGGAATGCAATGTTACCCATTTGAGAAAGGATGGCAATGTTGGCGCCAGCCTGTATCGGCGCGTTGATATCCTCCATTTTCCTGGAACGGATTACGTCAATGAAGTTTTTCGCGTGCAGGTCCAGTCCGTTGTCCATCGCTTTACGAAGTGGCACAGCCTCCATTTTCTTGCCGTCCGGAATCACCTCCCATCCTCCCCGGTCGACCACCAAAGTACCGTTATTACCCAAAAAAGCGATACCGTGCTCCCGGTTGTAAAGACCAACACCTATCCCAATCGCATGCTCCCACTGGATATTGAAATCTCCGAACTCGTAAACAGCCGTCAGCGTATCCGGCGTTTCCACTCCTGACTCCTGGTAAACAAACTGGCCGCCGGCTGCGATGATACTTTTCGGCGCATCGGCCTTCATGCCGAGCAATGCGTAATCCAGTAGATGAACGCCCCAGTCGGTCATTACGCCGCCCGCATAGTCCCAGTACCACCTAAAATTGCCGTGAAAACGGTTAGGATTAAACGGTCTTTTTGGTGCGGGGCCGAGCCAGGCATTGTAATCTACGCCCACGGGAGGATTACCGTCCGGCTTTTTGGTAAGCGGCTCGCCCCAGTTGAAATAGCCCCAGACCTTCACCAGACGGATCTTGCCCAGTTCGCCTGAATGCACAAAATCGATAGCTTCCCTGAAATGCTGCTGACTCCTCTGCCACTGCCCCACCTGCACCACCCTGTTGTAACGCTGCTGGGCGGCTACCATCGCCCGGCATTCGGCGATCGAATTACCGATTGGCTTTTCCACATACACGTCCTTACCGGCTTCGCAGGCTTCGGCCATCATCAGGCAATGCCAGTGGTCGGGCGAGCCGATTACGACCGCATCAATGTCCTTGTCATCCAGCAGCTTCCGGTAGTCGCTGTAAGTTTTGACTTTCACGCCCTTTGCGGCTAGCTCGGCGGCGCGCTTGTCGAGCACATTTTTGTCCACATCACAGAGCGCCGTACAGGTCACACCCGGATTTTTCAAAACGGCATTCAGATCGTGCCAACCCATTCCATTGATACCGATTGCGCCGACGCGGATGTGATCTGCCAGAGAATAATGCCGCGGAAAGGCCGAAAGAGCCCCCGGAAAAACCGAAGAAATACCTGCACCAGCCACCAGCGCAGATGCGTTACCAATGAATTTTCTCCTGGAATTGGCCATAACAAACTAGGGTTTAAGGTAAACAGCTACCTTCAAAAGAACCGTCCAGTCGATTCATACCTGTTTGTTTAAAATCGCCGGCTTCGTCCTTTAACAGTTTAGCTCCTACCCTTTTACAATCGTCAGCGCATGCAGCTTCACCTCTGCTTCCCCGAGCGCTTTCCGGAATTCGGCGGCGTCGCGGAAGGAAAGCTGTTGAACTTGTCTCGTTTCGTAGTTAACCGTAATGGAATCGTGCTCGAATGGCCAGGGCGATACGACCAGCTGCTGGTTTTCTGCTTCCCACATTGTATAGCGCATCCCGTCCGGACCGTTACTGATTTCGATCCTGCGGTGCTCGGGCTGCTGCATTCCCTGGCAAATCAGTAACGACATGGCGTCGCAAAATTCAAGCAATTCGTAGCTTTCCGAAATCTCTCCCGATGTAGCCCCCGCCTGTCTGATCCACTCCTTTTCCATTTCCTTTAACCTCTTGCAGTAAGCCTTTGCCTTCGGGTCCGATGCATACAGAAAGCTGATATGCCGGCAGATCAGCAGCGCAACATAGCGTCCCTTTTCGACGGCGCGGGCGAGCAGTCGGTTGCAGTCTTCTGCATTGAATTTATCAGATTTGAAATTTTTAGGGCCGCCATGCTCATTCAGCAAATCTTCCGATTCCAGTTCGTTGTGCACATCGTCATGCTCGGTTGTGGCTACCAGCGTTTCTACCCATCTGGCCGGTTGTTTGTCTTTCTTCCAATGCGCACAAAGTTGTCCGGCAAGCAGTCCGTGCGAGCGCTGCAGTACGATCGACCAACCTTCCTCAGTATACGTGACTATCATTTGTTCATCTGATTAAATGGTCTTTCAATCAATAAAATTAATGTGCCTGCCACCATCATGATCTGCTTTGAAATATCCTGCAAATAATCGAACATATAGCACGGTTTGTCCGCATGCAATGCTCACCTTTACAGTGGGTACTCCAATCCCGCTCATCACCCGGTTCTTAATTATTCATTCAAACTTCTTCAACACCATGAGAGAGATCAGTTCAGAGACTAAATTCACCGACGGGCAGACCGTTTTTGTTAAATCAAATCCTGGCCGCAAAGTGACCATCAGAAGGTACTATAAAAGGATATACTATTGCCGGCCGGCAGAAGGCGGTGACGAGGAGTTTGCTTTTTTTGCAGATGAGATTTCCGCTGTGCTTTAAGCGAACAATGCGCTTGTGTGTCCCTGTCAAAATAAAAGCCATCAATGGAATTCATTGATGGCTTCTCACGAAAAGAATATTTAAAATTTCCACCTCATTCACCTGCGGATTTAGTGTCCCTTTTTTCTTTTTTGTCGGCTCTTTTCTCTTTGAGATTTTTCCCGGCCTTTTTCTTGTCACCTTTCTGCGCACCCTTTTCTTTTGACATATATTTTCGATTTATTGTAAGATAGGCCTTTTACACAGACATTCAAGCAATTAAATCACCGGTATGAATTAAAGTTAATTTAAACACTTTCCATTCGCCGCCCCAGGGTCCCGGGACTATAAGTGTCAAATAATAAGGGTACCTTAGAAGAAATCAATCCGTGAGGTTATGAAGATTTCGTTTATAGGGACATTCCCGCCAAGGGAATGCGGAATTGGGACTTTTACAAAAAACCTGTTCGATTCGATGCTTGCCTCGCCAGGCACAGATGTTTCGAACCAGGGTATTGTGGTAGCGATCGATGATAACGCCCAACGCTATGATTACCCAAAGGAAGTGAAACTGACGATCCGGCAGGAAGAACAGGCCGATTATCTGGAAGCAGCCAATTTTATCAATATCAGTGGCGCCGACGTGTGTATCCTCGAACACGAGTTCGGGATTTTTGGCGGGCAAAATGGCATTTACATTTTGCCTTTGCTGTACAGGCTCAAAATCCCTTTGATTGTTACACTGCATACTGTCCTCAAAAACCCTTCCTACAATGAGCGCGCTGTATTGACAGAGATTTGCAAGATCGCGCAGTCTGTTGTGGTCATGAGCCAGACAGCTGTCGATATGCTTATCGCCGAATACAGTGTGCCCGAACAAAAGATCGCACAAATCGCCCACGGTGTTCCGGATATTCAGTTCGATCAGCTTCTGGCGAAAAAAGAATTCAAGCTTTCTTCCAAACACGTACTGCTCACATTTGGCTTTATCGGCAGAAATAAAGGCATAGAAACCGTTTTGAAAGCGCTTCCTTCCGTTGTTTCAAAATATCCGAACCTGGTGTACATCGTGCTGGGCAAGACGCACCCGAACGTGATCCGGCATTCGGGCGAGGAATACCGGATCTATTTAATGGGGCTGGTAAAAAAGCTGGGCATCGAAAAACATGTCATTTTTTTGAATGAATTTATAGATCAGTCCGAGCTCTTCAAATATTTGTCGGCTTCGGATATCTATATTACCCCCTACACAAATGAGGCGCAGATCACCAGCGGGACACTATCTTATGCGATTGGCGCGGGTTCGGCAGTCATATCGACACCTTACTGGCACGCCGCAGAACTGCTTTCAGAAGGCAGGGGCAGGCTCTTTGGCTTCAACGACGCAGAAGCATTGAGTGAAGTTTTCCTTGATTTGCTGGACCATCCGCAGGTCATGCAGGATATGCGCAAGAAAGCCTATGATTACGGACGTGAAATTACCTGGCCCAAGATAGGTGAAAAATATACACAACTGGCCGCCAGGATCGTAGCTGAGCAGCCTGATGAGCTGGTCGGAAAGGAAATGATCCTGGACCTGCTGGCCCTGCCGCCATTTCTGCTCGACCATGTGCAGCGGCTCACCGACGATACCGGTATTATCCAGCATGCCAAATATGGTATTCCCAATTTAAAGGAAGGTTACTGCCTGGACGATAATGCGCGGGCGCTCCTGATGGTACTGATGACCTACAAACGGAACAAGCACCCGCTGGCCCTGAAACTTTCGCCAACTTACCTGAGCTACATTAACTATATGCAGAATCCGGACGGATCGTTCCGGAACTTCCTCAGTTTCAACAGGAACTTTCTTGACGAAGTGGGCTCCGAAGATTCTTTCGGAAGGGCGATCTGGTCGCTGGGATATTTGCTGGGCAATGCACCCAACGATGCCTATTACCAGACGGCCCGCGAAATCTTCTCCGACGCCTCGCCTAATTTCACAAAGCTCAAATCGATCAGAAGTATTGCCAATACGATCGTGGGAGTCTGCCATTACCTGAAAAGTAATCCTTCCGATGAGGGCATGAAAGAAGTATTAAAGCAATTGACGAACCGGCTTGTCGGAGACTATGAGCTCAACCGTACCGACGACTGGCATTGGTTTGAGTCGCTGCTGGCTTATGACAATGCTTTTCTGCCACTTGCACTGCTGCATGCGGCCGAGTTCCTGAATGATGAAAACGTAGAGCGGATTGGATTTGAAAGCATGAAATTTCTGTCGGATATCACTTTGCGAGATGGTTATCTTTCTATTGTAGGTAATGAAAAATGGTACAAAAAAGATGGAGAAAACTCGATGTTCGCTCAGCAGCCGCTGGACGCGCTCGCGATGGTACTGATGTTTCACCAGGCATTTCAGCTTACAAAAGACCAGGCTTATATCCGGCAGCTCTACACTTGTTTCATGTGGTTTTTGGGTGAAAACGATCTACGGATCAGTTTATATGATTTCGAAACAAAAGGCTGCTGCGACGGGCTGGAAAGTTATGGGGTCAACCGCAACCAGGGCGCGGAGAGTACGCTGGCATACCTGATTTCCCACCTCAGCGTGCTGGAAGCATTCGAGGAAGTATCCAATCTGGAAGCCAGCCTGGTATGAAAGTGGCCATACTGGCGTCGGTTGCCTGGCGCACACCACCCCGAAAATACGGCCCCTGGGAGCAGGTAGCGTACGACCTGACGGAGGGTTTGCATGCCCGTGGCATTGAAGTAACCCTTTTCGCAACCTCGGATTCGTTGACAAATGCGAAACTGGAGTCAGCCTGTGCAACTCCCTACGCGGAGGATGAAACGGTGGACGCCAAAGTAGCGGAATGCCTGCATATCAGCCATTTAATGGAAAATGCGGGACAGTTTGACCTGATACACAATCATTTCGACTTCCTGCCCCTCACCTATTCAAGGCTGATCCAAACGCCGCTATTGACAACCATTCACGGTTTTTCCTCGCAAAAGATCAAAGAAGTTTACCGAAAATATAACGGGCATACGGGCTACGTCTCCATCAGTGATTCCGATCGGGATCCGGAGCTGGATTACCTGGCTACGGTATACAATGGTATTGACGCAGATGCATTTCCTTTTGTAGAAGAACCCGGCGACTACCTGCTGTTTTTCGGGAGGATACACCCTGATAAGGGAACCCGGGAGGCCATTCAGATCGCTTTGAACTGCGGCCGGAAGCTTATGATTGCAGGATTGATACAGGACAATGCTTACTTTGAAAACGAGGTAAAACCGTACATCGACGACAAACAGATATGCTATTGCGGCAACGTCGGCCCCGGGGAGAAGCAGGTATTGCTGGGAAAAGCATTTGCCCTGCTGCATCCGGTGAAATTTGAAGAGCCTTTCGGATTGAGCGTGGCCGAATCGATGTTTTGCGGCACGCCCGTGATCGCATTCCGACGCGGCTCCATGCCCGAACTGCTGCTTGACGGGAAAAGCGGATTTCTGGTTAGCAACGTAGAGGAGGCCGTCGACGCAGTTGCACATATTCCCCGGATCAGCAGAGCCTTCTGCCGGCAATGGGCTGCCTCCAAATTCTCCAGAGAAAAGATGGTTGAAGGATACGAAGCTGTCTACAACAAGATGCTAAACCGCTGAAACGCGGCTGTTGGTAAGCTCTTTCAGCAACTCGGCCAGATCAACTACCGCATAGGTGGAGGCATAATCGGACATGGCGTAAGGAATGATCAGGCTTCCGTTGTGAATAAGTGCCCCGCAGGAGTACACGACGTTGGGTACATAACCTTCCCGTTCCTTACGGTTTGGCATCAGCAGCGGCTGCGAGAGCCGGCCGATTTCATTCCGGGGGTTGTTGAGTTCAAAAAGCGACGCGCCCAGGACATATTCCCGCATAGGGCCAACCCCGTGCGTCAGCACCAGCCAGCCCGCTTCTGTTTCAAGCGGCGAGCCACAATTTCCGATCTGGACAAATTCCCAGGGATATTTGGGCGACTGGATCATCTCAGCGTCCCGCCATATGTTGATATTATCGGAAAAAGCAATGTAATTATTCACCCCGTCGATCCGGCAGAGCATCGCATATTTGCCATTGATCTTTCTGGGAAAAAGCGCCATTCCTTTATTTTGCGCTATTTCTCCGTGGATCGGCAGCACCTTAAAGTGATAAAAATCCCTGGTCATCAATAATTTAGGCAAGATCGACATGCCGTCATACGCAGTGTAAGTTGCGTAGTAGATCGCTTCATCTTTTTCTGATGTGAATTGGACGAATCTGGCATCCTCAATCCCGCGCTTTTCTGTATCCGCTATCGGAAAGATCACGCGCTCGGAAATATCCGTATCCAGGGAAAAGTCCATTTCATAGTGAGAAGAGGCCAGCCACATGATTTCGCGCAGCAAAACCTGACCAGGCTGGTCCATTTCGACTTCCTTACGGGTTTCATCCACATAACGTTTCAGTTCTTCGTAGGTAAATGTCTCCGTCAGTTTCCCTGCAATGACTGGATACGCAGCATTTTCCATGTTATGCATTTCACCTAATTTGGCCAGAAAGGTCTTTTTCTTATAAACGTGGTTTCTGACATGCTCCGGTGCGTCCAGCATTCGTCCGGGAGGTTCTACAATAATCGCACTGTTCTGGTCGATGATGGCCGACCTGAATACGATGGATGAAATATGTCCCTCACCAGTCGCGCGGAAGCTGAGGATAACCCTTTTTTCACCAAAACCAAGACGGGACTGATCAGGATCTGCGACAATAGAAGGATTGAAAAATGCCGCTGCCTCAATCGAATATTCCATCGTAAAATAGGACCCGATCAACATTTTCTGAGTGGTGTTCAGCGAATGCGGCTCTATCTCCATTTCATGCAGCACGTGCGCCAGTTTCTGGAAGTGCTTTTCAAATATGCGCAGGATATTCCGGTGGCGTTTGGCATATTTCCGGAACACATTACTAAGCTCCTGGTGCTGTTCCTGCCCGGAAAGTGCCAGGATTCTGGTGATCAGCAGGCGGGCGCGCTCTTCGCTGCTAAATAAAAACCGGGCAATGACCCGACTCGAATCGGGCTGAAAGACAATGTCCTTCCGTATGATGTGTATTGACATTTTCGCAATTTCCGACAAGATGAACTATTAATCCCGGATTTGAGCCATAACCACCGTAATGATCTGCTTTAAAATAATTCAGTCATTAAATAGGACAAAGCAAGAGGGTAACGCGATCTTGATAATTTGATAATATTCCCCTCACGCCCTGGTAACATTAGTCAGTGATTTTTGCGGATTACTAAAATCAGGCCGATGAAAAGAACTTTACTACTACCGATCTTACTACTACCCCTCCTGTTTGCCTCCCCGCTTTGTTTCGGACAAAAGGCCCTGGTTTCAGGAAAGATCATGGATGCCCAAAAACTATCACTGCCCGGCGCGACCGTCAAAATCACTCCCGGCAACCAATACACAATTTCGGACGTGTACGGCAAGTTTGAATTTCTAAACGTAAATCCCGGCACCTATCAGCTGGAAGCGACTTATATGGGTTACCGCAATTATGCGCAAAGCATTGTGGTAGAAGCTGGCGGAAAAGAATCATTCGAGCTTATCCTGGAAGAAGGCGGTCTGGATATCAATGAGGTACTGGTGTTGGGCGACCGGCTCAAAGGCCAGGCGAAGGCGCTTAACCAGCAGCGAAACAACGACAATATTACCAATATCATTTCCTCCGATCAGGTAGGACGCTTCCCCGATTCCAACATCGGCGACGCATTGAAGCGGGTACCAGGCATTACCATGCAGAATGACCAGGGTGAAGCAAGAAATATCATTGTACGCGGCCTTGCCCCTGAGCTTAACTCAGTTACCTTGAACGGCGACCGGATACCTTCCGCCGAGGGCGACAACAGGCGGGTGCAAATGGACCTGATCCCTTCCGATATGATCTCGACTATTGAGGTCAATAAAACCCTTACGCCGGATATGGACGCGGACGCGATCGGCGGTTCCGTGAACTTGGTAACCCGCGCGGCACCGAACAGCCAGCGGATTTCGGCTACGCTCTCGTCGGGCTT
This sequence comes from Dyadobacter sp. UC 10, assembly GCF_008369915.1. Lineage (NCBI taxonomy): Bacteria > Pseudomonadati > Bacteroidota > Cytophagia > Cytophagales > Spirosomataceae > Dyadobacter > Dyadobacter aurulentus. Next base: position 26,829 of record NZ_VSRN01000001.1, read on the forward strand.
CAACCCGATCCGCGGCAAGGCGCTTTATACGGGCGGTTTTGTTTACGCCAACCGGTTTGCCAAAAATGCGATCGGAATGGTACTGAGCGGTTCTTACAACAATAACAATTATGGTTCCGACGATGTAGAGGCTGTTTGGGCGAAGGACGATTTTGGCAATGTATTTATCAATGAGACGGATATCAGAAAATACGATGTGCAGCGTATCCGGAGAAGTCTTTCCGCTGCATTCGATTTCAAATTGGGCCAGAACCATACCATAACCGCCAATGCGATGTACAACTGGCGCGACGATATCGAGAACCGCTACCGCCTCCGAATCGATGACATTGAACCGCTTTACAACGATAGCGACCAGATTACAGGGTTCGAGGGCCGCATAGCCAGGCAGACCAAGGGAGGTATTGATAACAATAAAAACAAAGGCGGCCGCCTCGAAAGGCAAACGGTGCAGAATTATTCGCTGCGGGGCGACCATTTACTAAGCCCCAAAGTAGATCTGGACTGGTCCGTCAGCTATTCAACGGCAAGTGAAGACAGGCCGAACGAACGGTATATCGACTTCCGCGAAGGCGGTAACAAGTTGAGCTACAATGGTGATTCACGTTCCCCGCTCCTGTCATCCGCCGGGCTGGACGACAGAACACTGGGACTAAACGAGATTACGGAGAACCACGATTTTACCGAAGAAACCGAACTGGGTGCCAAGGTCAACCTGCGTTTCCCGCTTTCCATTATTGCGGACCAGAAAGGCAGAATGCGTGTAGGCGCACGATTGCGGTTAAAAACGAAGGACAGGAACAACGTTTTTTACGAATACTCCCCTGTCAATGAAGATGCAATTGCTACCCTGGGCGATGCAGCTACGGTCAACTGGCCGGGCGACAAATTTCAGGCTGGCTCGCACCTGGTACCGGGTTTGTTTGCTTCCAAAACCTTTCTGGGTAACCTCAACCTGACCAATACAGCCGAATTCGAAGCAGAGCCGGTTCCCGGTGAGTTCCTTGGGGCAAATTACAATGCGAAAGAAAATATCGTGGCAGGATATGTCCGCTTTGACCAGGATTTCAGTGAGAAACTGTCCATGATCCTGGGTGTCAGGTTTGAAAATACTTCCATTGACTATACCGGCAACATCATTGAAGATGAGGAAGAACTGGCAGGCGCGCGTTCGGTTGAAAACAATTATTTAAATGTACTGCCGAGCGTATCTTTCCGTTACAACGCGACCGAAAACTTCATCCTCAGGTTAGCAGCAACTACCGCGCTGGCCAGGCCAAATTATTACGCACTCGCTCCCTACATCAGCATTATTCCGGGTGATCAGGAAATTTCAGCCGGTAATCCCGACCTGAAAGCAACCTACTCATGGAATTTCGACCTGATGGCGGAAAATTACTTCGAATCCGTTGGACTGATCTCTGGTGGTGTTTTTTACAAAAACCTCAAAAATTTCATTTACACCTATCGCAACCAGCAATATTCGGAAGCTGCTTTTGCGGCCGACTTCCCCAGCGTAACCAATCCGATCTCAGACGGGCAGCAGTGGGATTTTCTGCAATCCAGAAACGGGGATAATGTGAATGTTTTCGGGTTTGAGCTAGCCTTCCAGCGCCAGCTCGATTTCCTTCCGGGCTTTTTGAAGAACTTTGGAATTTACACCAACTACACTTTCACCAAGTCCTTTGCGGAGGGTGTGTATAATGAAGACGGGGACGCCAGAACAGACGTTTCCCTGCCTGGTACTGCACCGCATATGTTCAATGCATCGCTGTCGTGGGAAAACAAACGCTTCTCGGCCAGACTATCCGCGAACTATACCGCTGCGTACCTGGATGCATTAGGCGGTGAAGATTTTGATGATATTTACTACGACAAACAGTTTTTCCTTGATGCCAATGCAGCTTATAAGGTGACCAAAAACCTGAGACTATTTGCAGAAGCCAACAACCTGACCAATCAACCTCTCCGCTACTACCAAAGTATCTCTGCCAGGACTACGCAGGCAGAGTATTACAGGCCGAGGTTTAATTTTGGTTTGAAATTTGACATGACCAAATAGCTATAAAAACCCTCTTATCTGGGCGGTGCGCACAGTACCGCCCGTTTTTTATTCAAACACCAATATCAATGCATTTCTATTCTATTGTTGCCCTTTTTGCCATTTTAACCCTTACTGCTTGCAACCGCCAGTCTTCCGAGCAATCAGCGGCTACGGATTCCACTATTGTTCAGCCGGTTGTGATCACAGATTCTGTCGTGCATGATACCGACGATCCGGCGATCTGGATCAATCCGCAGGACGCATCCAAAAGTCTGATCATCGGCACGGACAAGGATGAAGACGGCGGGTTATATGTGTTTGACCTGGCCGGGAAGATCCAGCAAGAGAAAGTAGTTAAAAACCTCAAACGCCCCAATAACGTCGATATCGCTTACGGACTGATGCTTTCGGGTAAGCCGACCGATATCGCTGTGGCAACCGAAAGGGCCGCAAACAAGATCCGCATATTCAGCCTTCCCGATATGAAAGCGATCGATCTCGGTGGAATCGAGGTTTTCAAAGGCGATTCGATGCAGGCTCCAATGGGAATTTCACTCTATACACGCCCATCAGATAAAGCGATATTTGCGATCGTAGGCAGGAAAAACGGGCCAAAGGAAGGTTACCTCTGGCAATACCGGCTGCAAGACGATGGAAAGGGAAATGTAAAGGCTGATCTGGTGCGGAAATTCGGCAAATACAGCGGCAAGAAGGAAATAGAATCCATCGCAGTCGATAATGAAATGGGGTACGTTTACTACTCCGACGAACAAGTAGGCGTGCGTAAATACCACGCAGATCCCGACAGCAGCAGTAAAGAGCTGACATTGATCACAAATACCGGGTTTACGGAAGACAATGAAGGAATTTCCATCTACAAGACCGGCCCGAAAACGGGTTACCTGCTCGTTTCAGATCAGGGCGCTGATCAATTTTATATATTTAAAAGAGAAGGAACAGCGGCAGATCCGCACGCGCATACGCTGGTAAAAACAGTAAAGGTAGCCGCCCACAAGAGCGATGGCTCAGACGTTACCAGCCTGGCACTGTCTCCTGAATTTCCCAAAGGACTTTTTGTAGTGATGTCGGAAGGTAAGGTGTTTCATTATTATAAATGGGAAGATATCATCGGCGACAGCATGTGATTTTTTACAATTATCTGCTGGTTTGGTATTGTTTTAGCAATTGATGCCAGCGGAACGTATCAGCCAGTCTGGGAGCATCCAGGGCAAGCACTTCCTTATTCGGGCCGACTATAATGGTCCGGGGTATATTTGTTAGGTTGATCATTCTCGCCAGTGCGGTAAGCCGGAAGCTTTCGAGTAAGAATTCGTTGTGATTGAAACTGAACCTTTGAAGGGCTTTCAGCCAAATTTCATCGGACTCATCTATGGATATGCTCATTACAGACACATTGTTTTCTTTAAACAAAGCATAAGTAGCTGCTCCATCCTTCCTGTCCTGTATACACGGCCCGCACCAACTGGCCCAAAAATCGAGGACCACAATTTGGCCCGCTTCCAGCAATTCGTCTAAAATGACCGTATGGCGACCAGGAGTTCTCAGTGGCGCCTGCAATACACTATCGGCGAGCACTAATCTGTGCGCATTGATTTTCTTCTTAAAAGCCAGCAGCTTTGATCTAAAAGCTTGCGACTGACCAAGCTTAATGTCTGCAATATTGGTAAGGCTATCTACTAGCGTAGACTCGAATCCGTTTACGGCCTCCCGGTAATATCTTTCCAATGCATATACAATGTAAATGCCCTGATGCTGATCGTCCAGGTACTTATTCGCTACGGCGACCATGTCCCTGAGCTTATTTGCACTGGTCGCGTGTCTGCCGGTTTCAAATAATATGGCAGCATCAACCATTTCTTGCCACGCTCTATTTTGCGTGATCGGTGCACTTTTTTGTCCGGATTTCAGGTTTCGGGCGATCTGGTCCCTGTCCAATGAAGCGAGATAAGACTGGCGAACCGATCTGTTTGCGATACGCGCATTCCCTGTACCGAGCAATATACCCAAGTATTGGCAGGTCAGCTGTTGCTGCGAATAGCTCGCAAGCTCATCCGTCGGTACCAGGGCGGAAGCCAGGCTGTCTCGCAGCGACTCGTTCCGAATATAATTTCGGTACAGATCCTCTCTGTAAAGCTTCCAGTCGTTGCTGTATTTTTCTTCGAGCTGCGGATAAGTCTGCTTAATGGCTTTTAATGCGGAAAAGAACAAATAGTTGCTTTTATTCCTGCCAGTTGCAAGCAGGACTTTGAAGCCGTCTGTCAACAGTTCGATAGTATCTCCTGGTGTTACAAACACAGGTGCATTCAGAATCATCAGCTCGCGTGGCTCGTCAATCGCAAAGTTCAGGATGAACGAACTATCCTTTTCGCTTACGGCGGACTCGCTGAAAATGATATCCTCCTGCAAAAAATAGTTGAAATCGCGGAGCACGACTTTCGAGAAGTCTGAGGTAACTTTCCCCGAGATGATGACATTGGTTTTTCCGTCCGAAGTAGCCGCAACGCACAGACAGAAAAGCAGCATTGATAGTGTTTTCATATTCATCTACAAAACATGTCACAGACAAATGCAAGATAATAATATATGCATATTATCGATATATAAATCATTTCAACTTCATTAACTAAGCGCAGAAAGCAACCCGACCTGCTACCGTAAAGTAGGTAAAAACTGGTATCACGCGACAAACAGGATATTTTGCGGAAATTAGAACCGAGCGAATACGCAACCCTTGAATTTGAAAAAACCTTTTACATTCCTGATTTCCAAAGATGCGGGTCGATTGTTGACACTGATGCTAACAGCAGCGGCATTGCTATGCTTTCTTTCATTCTGGCTATTCCGGCTGGAAGAATTGCCCGGGCTGCACGGAGATGAAGCATGGTTTGGGCTGACAGCAAATTCATATTCAGAAAAAGGTATTAAAAGCCCCGTCGGTATGACATTTTATACCGGTATCCTGCAAAGTCTGGTTTCCTTTATTACATTCAAATATTTTGGGATAGGCGTTTTTCAGTTGCGCCTACCAGGTGTGATACTGAACTTTTCAGCACTATTTATTGCAGTAATGATTTTCTTAAAATATCAAAAATACCGGATGCTGACCGTATTCAAATTACTGATTATGCAGTCAAGTATTTTTGTTCTTTACCCTAAACTCGCCTGGGAAGTCACTACATTCAGTTATCTTTTTTTGCTATTACAGCTCGGCCTGTTTTATATCATTTTTTCGCAAAACCGACCACGGACTATTACGGTTTTCGCATTTCTGCTGATCAACCTCTTAGGCTCGTATAACCATATCCTGTTCGCTTCGTTGCCCCTTGCGCTTTTGATCGGAATCGGTATCTGGGTTTACCTGAATAATCAGGTTGACAAACACCATGTGACGGCGATACTGGCAGTAAATTTTTTAAATATATGTGTGCAAGTCCTTTACCTGAAATTTCTGGTGAATGACATTTGGGCAAGTTATGGAAACGGAATATTTGTGATCGTCCCGGTACTGCTATTTTTCGAGAGTATTTTTATCAAACAAATTACAATAACTGTGACTCCGATTCTGGTTTGGATCCAGAGAATAAAGATAAAACCGCATTTTTTTAACGCATTCCTGCTATTGTCGATCTTAGCGTTCTGCATATTTCATGGCCTCAGTATCTCACAGGTATTTTCTAACACAGCTTTAATAACAAACTTATTTTCCTATCAACCTTCCAAACCCATGCATTTGCTGGCGACTGCATGTGGATTCTTCCTGTTCGGATCCTTTTTGTTTCTTCTGATAAAAAATATTGTTGCCGGGGATAAAAACCTGATTGCTATACTGATCGCCACCTACCTGGGTGTTTTTTCTCTCTTCACTACCGGTACTTCGATCAGATATTACATTATTCCTTCTATTGCTATTTATCTGTTTTTATCGTTCGAGCTGGACAAGAAAATCCTGCCCCGTTTTATTCCGGTCTGCATACTGGTTTCCGCTTCGATATCACTGGTAATTTTGACCACGCAGCTAAGCGACGTTTACCTGCAATCTGACAGAAAGGTAAAAGCGATAGAAATAGTGATGGGTAACAAAACGAGGGAAACGTCAGCGCATTTTCTTTCAACCCTGGAACTACGAAGATTTATCAGAGATCACCAAATTGGAAATGTGGAATATGACCCGACCGAACGATATTTCATTGAGAAGCCCATTTCATTTTATAAACTATATCAAAACCAAAAAAGGGCTGCCGGTAAAAGCATTTTTGTGAAATATAATTATCAAACATTAGGGAATGGATTTAAAATCGAACAGAAAAATTAAACCGAAACCGACAAATTATGTACTGCCCGATGCCGCCCGAGCTGTCATGATCATGTCAGTCAAGCCGAACTTCTTTCAGTGGCTTCCCGCCGTCTATATACAACCTGCCGGTTGGCTTTAATGCTTTTTTGATCTGCGTCTTTGCCAATTTTTCTATTTCGGGATGGCGGCCGTCTAGCGCACCTACGCGCACAGCAAAAGCAATGTCGAAAAGTGGCTCGCTCCTTTCCAGCTCAAAATCCTCAATTTTTGAAACCCTGAATGACAATGTGCCGGCTGATATTTCGCTCCCGCTGCTTTCAACTGCCTGACTAATAGCCTTTTCGGAACGATCAATGCCCATTATATGCCCATTTCCAATGCGGGCAGCTATTTCACGTGCGGCGGCACCCGGGCCGCAGCCTATTTCCAGAATTCGGATGCCATCGGTAAGCGGTAACGCGTTTACAATTTCCCGAAGCCGGGAAGAAATTTTAGCTGCCATTTTCTATCCTGATTTTCTTGGAACAGATCGTTCAGCTGGCATGCTAAGTACATTATCGTTTACTACCTTCGCACATCGATACCAGACCTGGAACAGTTTTAGCTATTAAAACTGAACTGAATTAAATGATAACCCACAAGTAAAACCAAAAATGGCGTCAGGATTTTTTGCAATTTTAGATGATATAGCTTTTTTAATGGATGATGTTGCGCTAGCAACAAAAGTCGCAACGCGAAAGACTGCGGGTATACTTGGAGACGATCTGGCCGTGAATGCAGAGAAAGCCACAGGCTTTTTATCCGACCGTGAATTGCCGGTGTTGTGGGCCATCACCAAAGGCTCGCTTATCAACAAGCTGATTATCGTTCCGGTGGCGTTGCTGCTAAGTGCTTTTTTGCCGACTGCCATCAATTATATCCTGATTCTTGGAGGGCTTTACCTGGCTTATGAAGGTGTTGAAAAAATCATTGAGTTCTTTTTTCACCGTCCCAAAACGGAGCACACGGTTATCAAGGAGACGCCGCATGGGAGTGCCGTTGATCTCGAAAATGAGAAGGAAAAAATAAAATCCGCGGTAACAACCGACTTTATACTTTCAGTAGAAATCGTCATCATCGCATTAGGGAGTGTAGCGGGAGAGAATCTGACTATTCAGATATTGACTGTGTCTGCGGTGGCATTGCTGGCAACGGTGGGCGTTTACGGTATCGTTGCGCTGATCGTAAGATCGGATGATGCCGGTTACAGGTTGATTAAAAAATCAAACGATAAAGGTTTCTTCGCAAAATTGGGGCACCTGCTTGTCAAGGCGTTACCACTGATGATCAAGTTTCTGTCAGTAGTGGGCACAATAGCTTTGATTTTAGTTGCCGGAGGGATTTTTGCCCATAACATTGATTACTTCCACCACCTGTTTCCACAACTCCCTGATATTGCCAGGGAATTCGGGTTTGGTCTGGTAATGGGACTGGTCGTTTTCCTGTTGGTGACTGGCTTCAAAAAGCTGTTTTTGAAAGGAAAATAGGCCTCCGGGCGGCTTCTTTTATATTGCCATGATGTCGCGTGCAACTGCTGTAAGATCGTCGCCGAATTGATGGCCGCCGGTTGCGAATTCCCGGTAATGGGCCCAGGAAAGCTGCTTTTTATAACTCGAAAGCTGCGCAAACGGGACCTCTTCATCGTCCTGGCAATGATAAAAGAACAAAGCAATTTTCTTGTCAATTTTCTTTGCAAAGCCTGATTTTAACCTGAACGGCTCGACCCAGTCCTCCTTCCCTTCCCAGAAGGGTGTCGCCAGCAAAAAAATGCCTGCGATTTTTTTGGTGATCTCCGTTTCGGAGAGGTAAGCGAGTAACATCGAAGCTCCGAGTGAGTGAGCAACCACAATAAGCCCATCCGGACCTGCCGAAATCTCCTCGCTGATCTGCCTGCGGCGCCCCAGATCCGGCGTTCCGTCGTCGGGCAGAAATGGATATTGAACGGAATAACCCGATCCCAGTTGTGATCTCAGCGAAGCGACAAGCTTTTCATCTGCCTCATAATCCTCCGCAGAACCGCCACCGTGAAAAAAAGTTACTTGCTGTTCCATAGTCTTAACAGAATTTGAATACCGGACAATGGTTTAAAATTACTTGTTTCTGCTGCCAGTGAAGCAGTGTATTCGAGCCAATTGCAGGGGGAGGCTGTGACAATATCCGGCTGCCTCGAGAGCTAGTTGGGCGGGATTCTGGCCGTCAAGGTGCCAGCGCAGTCAGTTAGCTTTTACCAGTGAAGGTAAGCACGATCATTGTTTTCTTTTCCCCAGGCAAGCTAACTTCAATGTCGATGCCGAGCAGCACGCACAAATCTTTCACGATGACCAGGCCGATCCCTTTTTGGGCTGGGTTGCGGGAGGCGTAAAGCCATTCTTCATAAGATTTGTAGTTCTTATTTAACCACATCATCTGGTCTGCCGGTATTCCCCCTCCATCATCTTCAATCACAATCCGGGTTTGTCCTGCCTCGGCGACCGCTGATATGTTGATTTGATACCGACTGACTTTCAACGCATTGTCGATTAAATTATGAACAATAATCGAAAGTAAGCTAGCGTCACTTTGTACCGTGACAGCCGGGTCAATCATCGTTTTGATACGAACTTCTCTTTGTGCTGCAATCGCAGTAAACAGTTCCGTAACCGAGGAAACCAATTCCGCTACGTTAACAGGCCCTATTTGTCGGCGAGCTGACGGAGATTTGCTTTGCAGCTTGATGTAATCGAGCAGGTTCCTGGTAAGTGTATTTAATCTTTGCGACGTATTAAGCGTTTCATCGCTCATAACCACAATCAGCGGATCAACGTCAGTCTGTCTGTGCACGTATGTGTTAAATTGTTTCAGCGAGAAACTGATGTAATGCAGCGGAGTCTGAATGTCGTGGTTAACCGCAGCTATAATCTGGCTGATCACCCGGTAATGACGTATGAGATTAGCCTCGCGTTCTTTTCTGATGTGATATGCTGATCTGAACCGGACTGATACCATAAACAGGCCCGCTATCAAAGCGATTGCCAATGCCCGGAACCACCATGTTTCATACCAGGCGCGATGAACATGCAGATACAATGATTTATAGGTATAATCACCTGGATTAAAACCATTTACTTTCCGGATTTTCAGCACGTAGTCACCATAAGGCACGTTGGTGATTGCAATAATAAGATCCGGATTCACGGGAATCCAGTTTTCCTCGCGGCCCGTTCCAGACAACTTATAATGCATGCGGACATTCTTTTCATTCCCCAGATAAGGCGTTGTAACGGTCAATCTTAGCTGCTCGAAATCCCGCGAAATTTGCAGCGAATCTTTTACTTGCAACCCAATTGTGTCTTCCTGAATTGCGCTAACAAATATACTATTGTCCGGAAGTTCCGGCTCGATTCTTTCAGGTTTAAACCAAACCAAACCGTCCATGGAAGGAAAGGATACCGTCCCATCCGAAAGCCTCACAGCGCATGGCTGACATCCACCATTGAATTCATTGGACAAAAAACCGTGTCGCTTATCATAATACTGGTAATAAACAAAGTCGATTTTACCATCTGCAAAATTCAGAAGTTCTCTTTTGGCGACCTGAAAAAGTCCATGGTTTGTATTGATCCAGAAAAAGCCGTTTCTATCTTCCACAATACAATGCGCAGTCGCTAAAAACCGATCGCTGTCCAGCGGGAAATGAATAGCCCTGTCCTGTCTCAACAGGTAAATTCCATTCCCGTAAGTAGTCACCCAGGCGCCTTCACGGGTCATGTGAAAGCTTCGCACGGTCATTTTCTCAAAAGGCTTTACAGTGCGGAATGCTCCGGTCCTGGTATTGAGCCTGTAAAGACCACCCTCAGTTCCTACAAACATGGTTTCAGCGTCTTCCCGCTGCATAATCAATATCCCTTTGGCGTTCAGGGTAACCATTTTCCGGGGCAGGTATTTACCCTCAGATTTTTCGAGGGTATAAATCGAATGATCCTCACATCCAATCCAGAGCCTGCCCCCAGGCTCTATATATAAAGATTTTGCCTTCTCAGGTAATTTTACAGACGCCAGAATTTTCTGACCAAACCGGTCCAGCTTATACAAATCGAAGCCAACGCCTGACCAGAATGTGCTGTCCCGCTCCTGCGCCATTATAAATTTGTTGCCCAAACGCTCCATAAACGGGGAAATCCTTTTTGCGACAGCCCCCATACCATCATTCCCGGAAGTAATCCAGTACCCCTGTGAAGTAAACACCGATCGGCCGGACACGGGTAACTGTGCATAATAAACGTTATCAGCATCCTCGCTTGCAAGTTTGTGCGTTTCGAAATTCTCTTTTTTGAAAACAAATAACCCTTTCGTAATACTTCCCAGGAACAAAAAACCATGTGGTTCATCAAAAAATGCCGTTACGAAATTGAGGTTCTCAAAATCGAAACCCTTTAAGATTAACCGGGTGGTCAGGTTTCCGTTTGCCGTCGGCGTAAGGCTGTAAAAGCATTTGTTCAGATAAAGAAAAGCCTGGCGGGATATATTGTTCCAAAACAGGCGGGGACTCGTTTTTCGGGAAGAATAATGGCTGTTCGCTACAATATCGCCTCCGATCAGAGCGCTTTGCGTAACTTCGCCTATCTTTTTGAAATTTCCCCCGCTATCTACCCCGTAAGGTTTGGCGTTAAGCAACATGACGTTTTTGAAAGGGCCTTTTGAGCTGTAAAGTTGTTTACCGTCGCGAAAACAGGTAACCTGGTCGTTTTGCCAGATGTAGGATGTCCGGCCATCGGCGGTGAAAAAATAGTGCTCATAAAATGGATCTATATGGTACTGCGCAGGCAAGCCGGCCAGTATACTGTTGTGCCTGATCGTACTGCTGACAAATGGATTACGCTTCCGGTAACGGTCATAGAAAGTAGTGTCGACAGAAACCAATCCGTTCGGAAGGACACCCATATATTCATTTTTTTCCGTGATGGCATAAAACAGGTATTGCTGATGCTTTGCACCGTCCGCAACAGCTGGGACGAACCCTCTGAGACGATTCGTTGACATTGGCAACACCGATCTTTCAAAAGTTACGAATCTGCGCCCATCGAAGCGGACGAGACCGGCCTCGGTTGTAAGCCAGATAAACCCGTTTCGGTCCCCGCTCAGCGCTTTCACGCTGTTTTGAGGAAGCCCGTTTTCGTCGTTGAAATGCTGCATCCAGTACCCTTGCGGCGGCTGCTGGCCCGGCGCAGGCAACCCTGTCAGCACAAAAATTGACCCCAATAGTAGCATGGGTAGAAAACCTGCTTTCATCATGCCGCTTACAAAAGATTAGAGTTCAAGACGTCCCTGACAACTACATTATTCGTTTACCTTAAAATATTTTGTCAGTTCCAGTAGGTTGGTTATCCCGAGCTTTTCAAAAATTTTAGATTTATAAATGCTGATCGACGAGGCTGAAAGGTGTAGTGTTTCGCCGATCGCCTTGGTGGAATGCCCTTTGACCAAAAGCTGAGCCACATCCAGTTCTTTTCCTGAAAGCTTGTCGATCACCGTATCCTGCGTGTCCCTGGAATTCAGTAACTGGTGAAAAACGTGCTGCATCACCTCGGGACTTGCATAAACGCGCCCGCCAAGGACCTGATCCACCGCCCTGGTAAAATCCTCATTGATAGATGTTTTGGAAATGTACCCATTGGCGCCAGCTTTCAGGAAAGGTAATGCATACAAATGCTCATCATAGCTCGAACACACCAGAATTGGCAGCTCCGGCTGCCGCAGCCTGGCCGAGCTGACCATACTCACCTTATCGCCTCCGGGCAGGTTAATGTCCATGATCAGCAAGTCGAACCTGCGTTTTTCCAGGATCGCGATGGTCTTGGAAAAATCAGCCGTGCACGTGACCACCATATCCGGATTGTGGGTAGTCAACAAAAACTGCATTCCTGCCGATACGAGCGGGTGGTCCTCTGCGATAATGATCTGAATGCTCATTCTAAATGGACTAAAAATTGATTTCCGACTGTGCCCGGCAATAATATAAAAAATTCGTTCATCGTAGTACTTCTATAAATTATTAAATTTATTTAATAAAAAACAGCACAGATTTTAGCTAACCATCCAATCTTTCGCAATGCCGTCCCCGGTTATACGCATTACCTTTACGCACGACGGGCTTATGAAATATACCCCTGACAAGGTATAACAGACCATCGCAATCATAAGTAAATGGATTGATTTTGTAACATAGAGTACCTGATCATCTCCCGGTCCTGCCGGGAGATATGATTTGCAGCCCGGTTCCCACGCCAACCCACTGCCTTTCTTTTTGAAGGCCGGAGATTTTTTTTCAGGAATGAAACTGTAATAGCGTCATGCCCGCACCACTATTGTCCGTCAGATAAAGTTTGCAGCGTAGCCGGAAACCGATGGGGGGTGAGGGCTTATAAGGTAGCACCGGCATAGGTTATGAGCCGGTAACTAACTACTGGGTAAAGACGGCAATCGCCGGGGGAAATGAGCTTGTCCGTCTAAGCCAGCGCCCGGACGTGATGGCAAACGTAAGGTTCACCGGAGAGAATCGAGTTGACGCACACAGCAAGATCGCTGGCTCCGCCACTTTTAATAAGAAACCCTTTGACGCCGCTGCGGATTAGCGAACTGGCAAACTTAAAGCCCGGATTGTGCGCATAATACAGGATCACCGCGGCCATGGGGTTATTCTTAATGGCTTTTTTCAATGCACTGCGGTCAATTTCAGGTTGTTCTTCCGACAGGCCGATGATAATGATGTCGACAGCCTCCTGCTGTATCCCGCCCGAGAAAGATTGAATACTCCCTGTTTCCAACATGACTACATTTTCAAACTGACTTGTTAGTATGGTCCTGATACCCGTACGAAATACCGGATGGTTATCAATGAGTGCAATCGTCATGCCTGGAATATTTTTGTTTTGAACGTTGATCTCAATTATTTCCGGGCTCTTGCAGGTAGCATACAGCTGCTATTTCTATTAATTAAGCCAGATCAGCATGCCTGTAAACCAGCAGATGCGAGTGTAAGCTAATCCCGGATCAAATCTCAGGACAAATGTATCTGACGGGCTTTGATTCAGCATTGCAAAAAATTGAAATGTCAATTAAAAACCATGCATTCGTGATTTAAAAAAATTAAGTGCAAAAATCAACTAGTTCTACGATAAAGCTCGATAACCTTCAACAGCTTCGACTCATGACCTGATCCTGCTCCTTTCAATGCGTGTTAGTGTACGATTGATGAGAACGATGACAATTTTTATGTTTAAATTGGTTACATAAAATCATCGCCACTTGCACATGAAACTAAGACTGACATTGGCAATGCTGACCTTTACGCTCGTTTCCCATGCTCAAGGCGTTGCGGTCAATTCGGATGGGACGCACTCTCATATTATCAATAACGGTGCCACTTCTGTCATCGTAAATTCTAACGGAACGCACGCTACTGCTTTTCACAATGGCAATACCTCGATCATCGTAAACCCGAACGGAACGCACGCTACTGCTTTTCACAATGGTAATACATCGGTTATCGTGAACCCTGACGGGACACATTCCACCGCTTTTCGCAACGGAAATACGTCGGTCGTGTTCAATCCGAACGGAACCACTTCCAGCGTCTTTCACAATGACGCTCCCCGGGATAAAGTGGGAACTGAGTCTTTGGACAGGCCCTTTTATGGCTATGCCCGCCCGTGGCCGAGAGGCCCCGTAGTGCCCGACGCCGCGTATGTGGACCTGTCCCAATGGAAATCGGGACCTGTTATTCGGGTCCGCGTTAAAAAATACAGGTAGTCCGCTGCCGCGGGGAAGTTGCCTGCTCATTTACCGGCTTCATCTTAAAATAGGTGTAGATACATGATGGACAAATGATTAATAAGAATCTCCGGAATATCAGCCACAGTAGTGAACAGCCAGGTGACGCAACCATTTTCAAAATGGAAACAGTTGAAAATGATTTTCGGAACAAATCTTACTTAAATAACAGCTGCGAAAATTCAAATAAATCGTGCCGCCACACCGGCCAGGTATGTCCGCCGCGGTACTCGCTGTATTTGTATTTAATCCCCAGCTCGTCATACTTCGAAAGCATGATCTTGCAATTCTTGTAGGCAATGTCTTCCGATCCGCCCATTGAGATCCAGAAGTTTTTGAGATTGCTATTGATGGTCGTTGCGTTGGTTTTGGCAAATTCGTAATGCGGGCCGGACAAGGCATCGTTGTTCGCAAACCAGCCCGAACTGAATACGCCCAGTGACGAAAACAAATCCGTGTTTTTCACACCCGCATATAACGTTTGTATGCCACCCATGGAAAGGCCCGCAAGAGCCCGGTGCGCCGCATCAGCCTGCACCCGTAAGCTGCTTTCAACGAAGGGTATCGCGCCCATTTTCAATTCACTTTCGAAAATTTTCAAAAAACCATCACCCGCTGTTGCCATACTGCCAGGCCCCATCGGATTGCCCGGATTTCCATCCATCATCACGATGATCATCGGTTTTGCCTTACCCTCCGCAATCAGGTTGTCTAGAATCAGGTTTGTTTTCCCCTGAGTTGCCCAACCCCGCTGATCCTCGCCGCCGCCATGTAAAAGATACAGTACGGGATATTTCTCGGTGGATTGGTCGTAACCCGGCGGGGTATACACGTACATTTCACGCCAGCTGTTGCTTGCTTTGGACAGGTAGCTTTTGATCCTGATTTCTCCATGCGGTACCTCACGCATCGCATAGTAAGAACCGCCGCGGAAAGGTATTTCAATACCACTGGCCATTCTTCCCATCCCGTAGAACGTCTCGCTCGCCGGATCTGCCAGCGCAACCCCGTCGATCAGCAGCGAATAATAATGGAAGCCCTCACCAATGGAATCTGTCGTTACCGTCCACAGCCCTGCCGTATCCTTCACCATATCATATTTTTTACCGAGATCGATCTGTACTTTCTGCGCTTGCGGGGCTTTTACTTTGAATATGACACGGTTGTCGGGCAAGATCTGAGGGTATTTCGACGAGCGGACATTGGTAGAAGCCGGCGTGCCTAGCAAGGTATATTTGGGCAGAGAGGCTATATCAACGGGTTTGAACAAAAATTGAGAGAACATATAAAGCCCGTTTTTCCAGACTTTAAAATCATGCACCCCCGGCTCTATGTAATAAACGTGAGGCACACTATGCTCGAACAAATAGTCGTGCGTCCGTTTGCTGAACGAGATCAGTCTGTCATTGTCGCCGCAGGAAATCCAGAGTAATTTCAGTTTCTTTTTCGTTTCCCCGGGGTCAGGCATCAGCTCTTCCGGTTTTTTGGTATTGGGAGCCGACGAAAACCCGCCTACCCACGCAAACTGGTCCAGGTTACCCAGCCCGAAGTTCAGCGACTGTCCCCCACCCATCGAAAGGCCCGCGATCGCGCGGTGCTCCCTGTCATTCAGTGTGGCGTATTTCTTTTCAATAAACGGAATGAGATCTGTCAGCAGGTCTTTTTCGAAAGTCGCGAAAGCGGCTACTTTATCCGGCGCCATGATGTTGCCTGTCGCCCGGTCGTCTTTCATTGCCCGGCCATTCGGCATCACCACGATCATCGGCTCGATCTTCTTTTCGGCAAGTAAATTATCGAGGATCAGTTGCGGGTTTCCGCCTTTGAGCCACTCTTTTTCATCGCCACCAATGCCGTGCAGCAGGTACAGCACGGGGTATTTTTTCTTTTTGGAGTAACCGGGCGGTGTGTAAACCAGTGCTTTGCGCGAGGTACCCACCGTTTTGGATACATATTGAACACTGTCCAATTTTCCGACCGCAACATCCGGGCGCACCGAGTCGTAACCCTTCGGCATTTCCATCAGGGCATTTTGAGCATTGGTGACAGTTGCCAGCACTATCACGTTCATTGCCAGCAAGATAAGTCTTCTCATTAGTTTAGATTTTTAATGGTTTTCGGGTTGATTGAAAAATAGCCGTAAGGCAGCTATGGGGATTTAAATGTATCCTCAGCCCGGAGGCTTTGCTTTTTTGCGGTTGGAAATTGCGCGGGTACGGGATAGCTTACTTTGCCTGTGGCCAGCCATTCCGTAGCCCTGATCACCGTCGTCTGATAGCCCACACAACGATACGCCGGCGGATAAAACTCTCCCTTCCATAAATGTCCCAGACTTGAATTGTAGACCCGCCCCGCACCATAACTAACTACCCATTCAACCGGCCAGGTCCGCTTTGTACTGGTACTATCATAGGCAAACGACAGCACCGTCAGGTTCTCGGCCGGCCCGCGAGGGAAATAGTATACCTCCGTATTTGCTGTCTGCCATTGGCTGGGATAGCCCTTATTGATAGGATGAGGATTCAATATTTGAATAAGCGCATTAAACCTGTCGCCATGGCCAGTCCCCTGTCCCTCGCCAGGCGGTATCCTGATCACGCTACTGGACGGACCAATTTCAAGCGCGTAGCCTTCTGAACTTTTACGCCATCCCAGGCCGATCATTTTGTCATATTCTTTCCAATGCGGGAATGCATTGTTACCTGAATGCAGAATATACAGCCCACCACCTCCCTTCACATACTCTTCCAGCTGCCGCTCCGCTCCGGCCGGCCATTTAAGCCGGGTGTTCTGAATATTATTGGTATTCTGGATCACAACAGCATACTTAGCAAATACGGGATTCCAGCCTGCACGTTCCACGGAATCGGCGGGAATGGTACTAACATCCACTTGGAAGCGTCCGCTTTCTTCCAGTATCCACTTCGTTACAGCGGTAGTCTGTTTCCAGTCATGGTTACTGAAACCGTCCACGATCAGGACCGGGATCGGCCCGGATTTCTGTGCCCGGGCAGAACAAAGACCGAGGCAGATCAGCGTGAAGAAAAAATGTGATTTGAGCATGAGCATTTTACAGTTAGTACCATTTTATTCCATTGGGCCGATCAGCTCCACAAAGTTGCCGTCGGGATCTTGTACCAGAACGAAGTGTAGTTTCTGGTTCAATGCGGTTGGCGTATTACCCAGAAAATCCACTTTTTGCTGTTTCAACCGCTCAATGACCGGTTTGAGCGCTTTGACCTGGATCGTAATGTATTGCATTCCCGTATCGTCCTGAATGTATTTAGGCCGGGGATGCGCTGCCTTTTTGCCGAAACTCATCAGCTTCCATTCGTTGGCTTCCGGGCTGTTTTCGAGTTTAAGAATGTTGACATCCACAGCCACACCATTGGTCAGGCCCGAGCGTTTTCCAAAATCTTCATTGATCGTAAAATTTCCCGTTTTAACCATGCCAATCCCTTCGACATAAAAATCAAGCGAACGCTCCATGTCGGAGACCACGACGCCAACGCCGATGAGCCTGCTGGAAAAATTGGATTGCGCGTAAGTAGCACTGCCGAACAGCAGCATAAAAAAGAACAGGCAGAATGCGGATATTGACTTTTGCATATTTAAAAATTGATTGTTGAACGCACGGGAGATACCAGTTTGACAGCTGGATATTATTTCGAAACCTTTTCGAACATGGGATCATTGCCGCTGTATTTCAGGTATTTAAAAGAGGCAGAGTTGGTCGTTTTTTCGCCGGATGAAGTCGCATACATGCCAAACAAACAACCAATAAAACCGCCTGCTTCTTTGGTACTCAGGAATTTGGCATCGAGCTTGTCTTTCAGCAGTTGCCAGGAAGTACCATTGGAAAAATAAAAGCTGCAAGTCCCTCCGTCGGCCACGATACGCAGTTTAATTGGCGATGCGTCGGCAAGCGGCATTTGAGTAAGCAATTCCATTTCCTTGTCCTTCGGATTGCTTTTGTAAAGCTGGATCACAGGTTTGCCCTGATCCACTGATTTACTGATAAAATAAAAATGGCGCTCGTCCTGAAAAATGGTCAGACCTGCCTTTTCTTTTTCTGATTGAGCTGAAAAGTCAAGCTCGGTTTCAGTGGTGCAGTATAAATGTTGCTGGCGTTTACCGATAAAGGAGGGGTTACCCAGATCCATAATGGTCTCCGGCTTCAATTTCAGGGTCAGGCCGTTTTTTTTGGAAAGTGAAAATGAGCTGCTGTCGATGGTACGCATGAAAAGCAATGCCGGGTCCAGCGATTTCTCAAAAGTGAGTGTATAGGCAAAGTTCCCTGCCTGCGGAAGCGCTCCTTTCTGCTTCACTTCACTGAATGGCACCTTGTATTGATATTGAATTTCTTTGGTATCCGGATTAATAATCGGCCACTCGTCTTTCCAGGTGACGGGTGCTATGAAAGTTTCCCGTCCGGTATTGTAATAATCTCCTTCATAAGGCCTTACAGCGAGAAAAATAGCATACGTTTTACCATCCGGCCCATCTACAAACTGCGCATGGCCTGCGGAAGTGACCGGATCTTTCCGGTCTTCGGGAAGTCCCATTTGCGTCAAAATAGGATTGTTTTCATACGGCACGTACGGTCCCCAAACGGATTTGCTGCGAAATACCACTTCAGTATGATTGACGGACGTGCCGCCTTCGGCCGCGTACAGGTAATACCAGCCAAAACGCTTCATAATGTGTGGCGCTTCGATCCAGACAGGCTTTTTGCTAAGGTCCACCCCGCCATTGACCAACTGTTTTTCCTCCCCGATCACTTTCAACGTTACGGGGTCAATTTCATAAATGCGGATTGTCCTGTGGCCCGGATACAAGGATTTGCTCCCCGGCGCATCGCTGTTATAAACGATGTAAGCTTTATTATCGTCATCAAAAAAGAGCGACGGATCGATCCCCCGAACCTGCGGGACACGGACCGGGTTGCTCCACGGGCCTGCCGGATTTTTGGACGTGACCACAAAATTACCGTCATGATCAATATCGGTGCAGGTGACATAAAAAGTGCCGTTATGGTAACTGATCGCTGGTGCAAAAAGACCGCGGGTCAGTTTTTCACCTATGAAATCCATTTGCGACGGACGATCGATCACATTCCCGATCTGCTTCCAGTTTTTTAAATCCTTGCTGTGAAATACAGGGATACCCGGAAAGTAGGAGAAAGTCGAATTGACCAGATAATAGTCCTTCCCGACCTGCACCACGCTCGGGTCGGGATAGAAGCCCGTCAGGATTGGGTTTACAATCGTGGTTGTCTGCGCCGTAGCAGCATAACTTATCACAAGAAAAAATACTGTAAAAACAGCCTGAGCAAATCGCTTGTTCATGTTTTTGTGGCTTAATCAGCAGGTAAAAAAGGTTATTGGGCTAGAAAGGAATACACTTTCCCAGCCTGTGTAGGGACATCGTAAATCAATGTTTCCTTCAAAGGTTGAGTTGCCTTTGCGGCTTTGGGTGAAACGACGGCCGCAGGCGTATCCTCGGTGATATAAAATGCATTTGGGTTCTGCCCGGTGGCTTTGTTCAGTGTTGCACCGCCAGCCAGCTTCACTGCATTGGGCACCCGTAACCGAAGGTTCCCACCCAGTTTGGACCGAATTTCTACCTTAGTGAGCTTACCGCCGGCCCATTGCATATCGACGATCTCAAACCCGCCTAATGCAAGGATGCCGCCAATGCTGCCCTCTTTCCAAACGTCCGGCAGCGCTGGTAACAAATGAATTGCCCCATCGGCACTTTGCATCAGCATTTCGGTAATGCCGGAAGTACACCCAAAGTTGCCGTCGATCTGGAATGGCGGGTGTGCGTCGAAAAGATTATTGTAAGTTCCCCCGCCTTCCTTGTTCGTGCCGAGCGGGGAAAGCTGGTTTTGGATCAATGTAAATGCGTGATTTCCGTCTTGCAGCCTGGCCCACCAGTTTACCTTCCAGCCCATGCTCCATCCTGTGGAAACATCACCTCGCTGCATTAAAGTAGTCCGTGCCGCGGCGAAAAGCTCGGGGGTTCGATACGGGGAAATTTGCACCGACGGAAACAAACCGTACAAATGCGAGACGTGGCGGTGGTGGTCGTTGGGATCGTCGACGTCGTCGAGCCACTCCTGCAATTGTCCGTACTGGCCGACATGCATTGGCGGCAGTTGTTTGCGTTTTTGTCTGAGCGTATCAACGAAAGCTGCATCTTTTTTCAATATTTCCGCTGCGCGAATGGTCGTACTGAAAATGTCAAAAGCGATCTGATTATCCATCGTCGTGCCGGCATCCAGTGAAGAGCCTTCGTGCGCGGCGGGAGCGTTTTCGGGAGAGCTGCCGGGGTTTGCAACCAGCCAGTGATATTTGGGATGATTTATGAGAAAATCTACATAAAAAGTAGCTGCTCCTTTTAGTACCGGATATATTCTTGCCAGATAAGCCTTGTCGCCGGTGTACAGATAATGTTCCCAAAGATGCTGACTCGTCCAGGCACCGCCAGCGATCCACATACCCCAGAATGCGCCGTCAATTGCGCCGGTTGCCCGCCAGATATCGGTATTATGGTGCGCCATCCAGCCTCTTGCGCCGTACATATCCTTTGCGGTCTGCTGCCCGGTTTGCGAAAGCTCCTGTACCATTTTCAGGAAAGGCTCGTGCAGTTCAGAAAGATTGGTCTTCTCTGCCGGCCAGTAATTCATCTGCGCATTAATGTTGATCGTGTACTTACTATCCCACGGCGGCCTCATCTTATTGTTCCAGATCCCCTGCAAATTGGCAGGCTGTCCGCCCGGCTGCGAGCTGGAAATCAGCAGGTAACGGCCATATTGATAATACAGAGTGACCAGCCCCGGATCATTCACATTCCGGAAGCTTTTCAAGCGTTCGTCAGTTGGAAGATTGGCTGCTTCTGATGTTCCCAGGTCGAATTTTACACGATTGAAGTATTTCTGAAAGGCTGCAATGTGCGGTTTCAAGATCGCGTCGTATGATTTGGAATACGCCCTGTTCAAATAGGAAGCCGCCAATGCGTTTTCATCACCGCTTACATCCCGGTAATCCTTGAAGTTGGTCGCGATCGAAATGAATATTGTTGCTGCATCGGCTCCGTTGATAACCAGTGAAGTATCAGTTGCAGACACGTTACCACCATCGTTTTTAACTTTCGTGATCACTTTGAACTTCACCGCTCCGGTCACGCCTTCATGATCGGAACCTCTGCCGGCAAGGACCAACTCCCTGCCCGGCGTGGTTCTGATTTCCGGCTGAGCATGTAATGTAGAATAGGATGCCGCAAAGGACAACTTACCAGGTTTATCGGCCGTCAAATGCACTACCATCACCTGGTCCGGAAATGATGCGAGGACTTCCCGCGTGAATATTACGCCATTGACTTTATAAATCGTTTTCGCCACGGCCCGCTCCATGTCCAGCTCGCGATAGTATGCCTCATATTGCTCATGTCCCGGAAAGTTTAGATGCAGCTCGCCAGCAGGCTGAAACATTTGCCCGTGCGATTTTTTAGTAATAATTGCCTTATTGGCCAGTTTTTCGGCTTCTTTTTGTTTTCCTTCAAAAATCAATCTGCGGATCTCTGGCAGCGCGGCCAGTGCGTCGGGGTTGTCATTCCGGTTCGGGCCACCCGACCATAATGTGCCTTCATTAAGCTGTATCCGCTCATCGGCCACGTTGCCATATACCATCCCTCCCAGTCTGCCATTACCAATCGGCAATGCATTCTCCCAGGTTTTGCCCGAAGGCTGGTTATACCAAAGTTTTAGTGCCCGGTTTGTCTGGCCGAATCCAACGGTTGTAATCAGTAATAAAAGGCAGAAAAATAATCGCATCATATCAATACTATCAAATTGGTTTATGCTTTTTCAAGGTAATTCTCCGCAAACACTGTTGGCGACACCCCATAGAACTCTTTGAAAGCTACCGAAAAGCTGTTTACATTGGCAAACCCAACGGCAAATGCAACCTCAGAAACCATCAAACCCTTCACCGTCAGCAAATCCGCTGCCTGCCTGAGTCGGATGTTGCGGATTAAATCCCGGGTTGTCAGATTGGTCAGTTCTTTGAGCTTGCGATGTAAATGCACCCTGCTGATCCCGACTTCATTACAGATCATTTCCACGCTCAGGTCGGGGTTTGCCAGGTTTTTGTCAATAAACAGATGTACCTTTTCCAGCAGCTTTTCTTCCGAAGCCTTCATATTTATCCGGGAAATGAATTCCTCCTGGTAATGCTGCTCATTATCGTTGTTTCGAAGTATCTGTCTGTTTCTGATCAGCCCATTGATTGTCTTCATTAATATCTGCATGTTAAAGGGCTTGGTAATGTAAGCGTCCGCTCCCATTTCGAGCCCCTCCACATTGGTCGATTCTGCTGTTTTGGCGGTGAGCAGGATAACCGGGATGTGGTTTACCAACGGGTTCGCCTTTAACTTTTTGCAAAGGGTCATACCATCCATAACCGGCATCATCACGTCGCTGACCACCAGATCGGGCATTTCTTTTAAAATAGCTCTATATGCTTCCTCGCCATTCGCATAAGCGAATACGGTGAATTCGCCCGACATTTCGTCTGTCAGATAGTTGCAGATCTCGCTGTCGTCATCGACGATCACCAGGCGTTTGGCTTTTTTCCTCGGCTTGTTTCTATGCCCGTCGTCCGCTGCGGTTTCCGGTGACAATTGATCTGCCGCCAACATTTTACCGATCGGATCGATTTCTACTGTTTCCACCTTTTCAACCGGCATGGAGATCACAAACCGGCAGCCGGCTTCTACCATATTTTCTGCGTGGATCTTTCCGCCGTGCAGTTCTACCAATTGTTTCACAAGATGAAGGCCGATTCCCGTTCCGTACCTGTTATAGTCACGGTGTTGTTCGGATTGGTAAAAGCAGTCGAAGATGCGCTCCGTTTCATTTTCATCAATAAATGCGCCCGAATCTTCCATCGCGATGATCAGTTCAGGTCTTCCACTGATAGTACGGGCGTTTGTGATTGAAATTGAAACACGGATTTTCCCTCCTTTGGGCGTGAATTTGAAAGCATTGGAAAGGACATTGATCAAAACCTTATCAAAATTGAGCGGATCAATGTGAGCGAAGATCTTCTCCGAAGGCATATCCATCAAAAAATCGATATTCTTTGTCTCGATCTGTTCTTCAAACAGCAAACATATTTCCTTAGTAAAATCGACCATTTCCACGCTCGAAAACTGCAAAGACATTTGGCCTTTCTCAATTTTACGAATGTCCATCAGCTGATTGACCAGGTCCAATATACGTTTGGTATTACGACCCATAATTTCGTACAAATGCATCCTTTCCGCATTGTAATCCTGCGCCAGCAATTTTTGGAGCGGGCTGACCACCAATGTAAGCGGTGTACGTATTTCGTGTGCGATATTGATAAAGAATTCAAGCTTTGCTTCATTAACCTCTTCCCGGCGCAGATGTGCCAGCATTTCCTTTTTTACCAGCCGCCTGTTTTTATATGTTTTGAAAATATAAATGGCTGCCAATAGCGTAAACAGGGAATATGCGATCCACGCCCAAACCGAGAAGTACCATGCAGGATGTATGATGATGGCCACCTGCGTTTGCTCGGAATCTGTCTGGCTGTATTTTGCTTTTAGCCGGAATTGATACTTCCCGGGCGTTAAATTATCGAATGTCAGCCTGTTGGTACCGGCCCGCAGCGCTGTCCATTCGTTATCGTTAATGGCATACATGTAAGAAACGCGTTCCGCGTCGATAAAATCCATCGTCGAAAATTCAAGGCTGAACGAGTTATCATGATGGGCAAGATTAAATTCCTTCGCGCTGCTTACGGTCGTATCGACGATCATATAGCCCCCGGATTTCATACCCTTTTTCACCGCCTTATCATGAATAAACAGGTCCACAATTCGAACCGCAGGCCGCTTGGTGGACATTCGTATTTCCTCGGGCTTGAAAAAGGTAATGCCATTGATCCCGCCAAAGTAGAATTCCCCATTTTTGGTTACCATTAAGGCCCCCTGGCTGAATTCGTTTCCCTGCAATCCATCGGCTGAGTAAAAGTTGACAAACGTATTGGTTTTCAAGTCCATTTTTGACAGGCCGCGGTTTGTACTCAGCCAAAGATTTCCGGCCTTATCGCCTCTTACAGCACCGATCAGGTTGCTGGGCAGGCCATCGCCCATATCAAATGTGGTGATCACTTTGGTAGCACGGGCGATCCTTTTCAGTCCCTGCGAAGTGCCGGCCCACAAATTTCCCTTATCGTCATCAAAGAGCGAATAAATCACCACTCCTTTCAGAAGGCTGTTTACGGAGAATGTGGATACGAAGTTCTTGGTTTCCAGATCAAGGCAAGCAAGCCCGTTGAAGGTGCCGATAAAAAGTTTGTTGTCCTTGGAAATCAGTAAGCAATTGACCCAGCTATTGGGAAGGAAATTTTCGTTCGGAAGGCTGATCCTGCCTGGTAAAGCATCCAGATTTTCAACTGCCCCCGTGCGGAGGTCCATGCAAAAAATCCCGGAGCCCATCGTGGCGACCCAAAGCCGTTTATTTGAATCCTCCCTGATGTCGAAAACCCGCTGCACATTGTCTCCATTCTTGTCTGTCAACTTATCAGAATGGCTAAACTTCCCGGTTTTGCGGTCCAGTTTGGATAGCCCGCTGAGATAGGAACCTGTCCAGAGGTTTCTTTCGGAATCTTCAAAAACAACCATCACATTCTCCGGTGCAGCAGGGTTATCCTTGCTTTTGACGTAATGAACACCTGATTTAACTGCGTGAGGCAATCCATACAGGCCATCACTGTCTGTTCCTACCCAAATTGTATTGCTGCTATCTTCAAATAACGCTTTCACGGCACTCGAACCGATAGCGTTGTCACTGGCCGACTTATAACCCATATAGCCAAAACGGTTGGTATTGACGCCCAGCAGCAGTAAGCCCTTCTGATAAATTCCTACCCACGTATTACCCGAGCTGTCTTCACAAATTGAAAACACTTTCGACTTTGTAAAATCAAATGTGTCCACATTGTGGTTCATATCGAGGATCTTACCGGACACAGAATCGAAGTATTTCATTCCTTTCCCCCTCGTCCCGATGAGTACCTGCCCGTTGTCGTTGACCGTCAGATCAGCAATGGGCAGATTATCGGCTTCGTCATACGGGACTGGTTGAAAGATATCATTCGTAGTGCTGTACTGGTACAGACCGCTCACCATATTTCCGGCAAACACCCGGCCATATTTGTCCTGGCAGAGGCTTGTTATGATGTTGTTTTGGCTTCTTTTGGAAACAAAGTAAGCTTTGCTGGATTTTAAAGAAGTGTCCTCAAACCGCAGCAGCCCTCTGTCTTCTGTCGACACCCAGAGATTACGATCGCTGTCTTCAAACAATTGAATAATCAGATTGCTGGGAACCTGCAAGGGTATCGGCTTCGCGCAGAGTTGCCTGCCGTCATGCCCGACCTTAAATATGCCATGCCCGGAAGTACCTACCAGAATATCACCGTTCCTTCGCTGGCAGATCGCCAGTACCCGCACGCTGGCCATTTTACTTTGCCCATTCATAAGGGGTATGGTGCGGAAGGAGTCCGTGGCAGGGTCATAATATTGCAGGCCGTGGAGCGAGCCGGTGTACATTCTTCCCGCCCGGTCTTCGAAAAGGACCTGGATGAAATTACTGGACACGCCTTCGCCATTTGCCTTATCCTGCCGGTACACGGTGAATTTTATCCCGTCGAAACGGTTCAGCCCGTCTTCGGTAGCTACCCATATGAAGCCACTACGATCCTGATGAACCGCAGTGACCATGCTGCTCGACAGTCCATTTTCAACACTGAAAAGTTTGGCGGACTGCCCGGATACATCTGACAGGAAACATAACCAGGCGACCAGTATTCGCATCAACAGCATTAAATGGTATGATGCGCGCTTCTCTGTCATTATTGCCTTGTAGTTGTCTTCCCCGATATGCCGATCGACTGCGGTCATGTTACATGCTGTTGTTACTGTTAACTGCTTTTCGTCCTGATTTACAACAGAAAACAAATATATGTGGGCATAATACTATAAGTACCGGCACAATGTTACATAAGTCATGGCGTATGTTACCGATCGGAAGCCTGCCGATGTTCAGGCAGGCTTCCGGCGGGCATTCATCAATATCCGGGATTTTGTCTGATACCGGGATTCTGATCGAGCACATTTTGCGGAATAGGGCTCATATACTGTTTGAGCTCAAATTTCACTTTGTATTTTTTCTCCTCTTCTACGGTGTAAACCCAAACACCCGAATTGTTCGCAGGCACCGAATTCCGGATCACCATATTGTGACGTGGCTTGTTCATGACAGTAGCTGCCATAGCCAGGCGTTTGTTGTCCAGAAAGCGCTTGTCCTCAAAGCAGAGTTCAACCCTCCGCTCGCGCGCAATGGCAGCACGCATTGCTTCCTTGGACAGGCCGCCGGGAAGTGCAGGCAGCTCCGACCGGGCGCGTAGCTTGTTGATCGCGTCATATACGGAAGCATCCGGGCCGCTCGCTTCGTTTTGCGCTTCCGCGAAGTTCAGGAGGATTTCGCCATAGCGGAAGAAAATATAGTTTTGTCCGCTGGCATCGCTACCCGGCGCCGCGTCAGGGTTCAATCGTTTTTTCTGGTAATATCCCGAATCGCCCACGTCGGTTTTCCCTGCAAGGTCGATCTGGTTTGTCCGGTCAGGATTTGGATAGGTTGCGTCAATTCGCGTGTAGATCGTGTCGGCGCGGGGCATCCATTCCTGCTTGTATATCGCTCCGTCGTGAACGATGGCATCGTAGAAGCGCTTTTCGCGATTTACATAAGGTTTCTGAGGATTATAGCCCGAAGTCGGATCGGTGATCGGCTTTCCGTTGGCCATCGCAAACTGGTCTACCAGCTCCTGTGTCGGATTGTAATTTCCCCACGACCGGTATTCGCCCAGCACGTAAGTCGGACCGCCGCGCTGCTCGTAGCTGGAACCCATTCCGCCGACGTTGGCTACCACCTGCCGGTCCCAGATTACCTCCGAATTGTACTCATTGCTGGCCCTGAACAGGTTTTTTAGATCGGCAAACAGGTTATAATTCTTCCCGTTACCATATTTTTCAATAAACTCTTTGTTAGTAGCAGCAGCCTTCGCCCAGCGCGCAGGATCATAATTACCAAAATGAACGAACTTCTCTGCATCGGTTAGATAAGGTGTAGAAGTATTGAACAACGGGCTTGCACCGAAAAGCTCGATCCAGCCTTTCACGGCTAACGCAGCTCCCAATGTAGCCCGGCCGGCCTCCTTGTCCGACAAATTGTATTTGACGGCCAGGTATTCATTTTTCGAAATCTGATCCAGCTCAGTTACAATGAAATCAAACGTTTCCTGGAATGTATTCCGCGGTCTCAACAGCTCTTCCGGGCTCATTGTATTTCTGTCCAAAGGCTCCTTAATGATCGGCAAGCCTCCTATCTGAACAAAAAATTCGCTGTAAAAGAATGCTCTCAGGAACCGGGCTTCGTCAATGCGTTTGTTGAAATACGCTTCTGAAAAGTTGGCTTTGTTCTCAGTTAATTTCTGCATAAACGTGTTGCACTTCCTGATCTTGACGAAAAAATTCTGCCAGGTATAACCGTAAGTCGGCCCCTGCGTTCCGCCCCAGGGATTGTCCGTGCTGCTGGACGGGATCTGGGTCACACCCTGCCGCCAGTTGGAAGCCGTGTAATAATGGCTGATGTTGTAATCGTCGCTAAAATAGTCCAGTGTCTCCGTCTGGTTCAGCTTGTTGGGAATTTCACTGTACACATCATTCAGGAAAACATCGGCATTGGTTTCGGATTCCCATTGTGTTTGATCCGTGAGATTGGCTTTGTTGGCGTTTTCCAAGAACTCATCTGTATCGCACGATACGGGTAGCACAAGCATCAAAATGCCCATACCTATGATTTTAAAGTAGTTTATAGCTGCTTTCATTGTATTGGTTATCATTAAAATGTCAGATCAATTCCAAATGTGCTTGCTTTCATCACAGGATATGCGGTCTCACGGTCGGTATAGCCCATTTCCGGATCAATGTGCTTGATCTTGCTGATCGTAAACAGGTTTTGCGTGAGAAAGTAAACCCTGGCTGAGCTCATTTTGAGTTTACCCAGCACGCTCTTCGGAATCGTATATCCAATGCTGGCCGTTTTCAGGCGCAGGTAGCTTGAATTAACCCACCAGAAATCCGAATCCTTTGTGTTGTTTGCATAAGGCGCGGGGGTCGATCTGGGATACTTCGCATGCTGGTTTTCAGGCGTCCAGCGGTTATCGTAGTATTCGTAGCCCGTGTTGCTGCCATTATTTTCAAACGGAACAGTCATAAATTGTCTTACACTGATACTCGATTTTCCGGAGCCCTGGAAGAACAAGCTCACATCAAACCCCTTCCAGTTGACACTGGGCGTGAGGCCGAATGTTAAGGCCGGATAAACGGGATTGCCGATCACAGTCAGATCGAAATTATCGATCAGACCATCAGGTGTGCCGTCGGGGCCGCTCAAATCAGCGTATTTAATGTCGCCAGGGTGCAGTTCACCGAATTGGACAACATTGTAGCCGTCCGCCGCCCCTACAATTCCGTCCCCGTTTTTGTCTTCCGCAGACTGAAACAATCCAAGCGACTTGAATCCGTATGGTGTTCCAAATTGTCTTCCAACCAGCGTACGGTTAGGGTTATTGGCCTCAGCGTCGGTCTGGAAAACTTCCTGCATCCGGTTGATAGCGTAACTGGCATTGGCATTCAAAGAAAAGTCCAGGTCCTTGGAAATCCGCTTGCGCGTTCCGATGTTCAATTCCACGCCATTGGCACTCATTCTTCCCTTATTTTCCTGCGAAAGCGAAAGTCCGTATTCGACGGGCAGTGTTACCTGCGGTGCCAGCAGCATTCCGGTCCGCTTTTCATGGAAGTAATCAAATTCTACGGTCAGCAGCGAATTCAACATGCTCAGGTCAAATCCAATGTCTGTTTTTGTTGAAATTTCCCAGGTAATCTTCGAATTGGCTTCACGCGGCACTCTCGATGCCTGAACCAGTGAACCGTTGCCGAATGCATAGGCAGCTCCTCTCAAATCGTATCCTGACTGGTATTGAAAAGGCCCGCCGGCCAGCATACCAGCCTTACCCCAAGATCCTCTGATTTTCAATTCGTCGATAAAACGGAAGTTTTTCATGAAATTCTCTTCCGAAACCCGCCAGGCAGCCGAGAATGCGGGGAAATAACCCCATCTGCTGCCCGGTGCAAAGTAGTAGTGACCATCGTAACGTCCGGCCGCTTCGAGAATATATTTGTCTTTATATGTATACCCTATTCTATATACGTAACCCAATTCCGATCCCGTGGACGATACACCGGCATTATCGTAATCCAGTTTATCGGAGCTACCGAAACTCAATTCATCGATTCCGATCGCGAAATTATTACGACGGGTAGCCATTGAATCTGCTTTGGTCTTGCGGGCTTCCATCACCAGCAACCCGGTTATCGCATGCGGCCCGAATGTGCGGTTGTAGTTCAGGTAAGCCTGATAAGTGTAATTGGTCCGCTTTTGGTTTTGCAATCCCAGCCATCTGAACGGTCTGCCGTTTCCTTCCTGAAGAGAAATAGCTTCGGAGTACGTATAAGGTTTTTGCGAAAGGTCAATCTTGTGATAGACAAACGGCACGTGCCACAATTTCACGTTCTGCTGCCAGGGATCATAGCTGAACACCAACTTGGCACTCAAACCCTTCGCAATTTGCTGTTCGACAAACAAGCTACCGAGCAACGTGCTTCCATTGGTGCGTCTATACCCTTCAGACCGTAACACGCCGATCGGCGTGTTGGCCGACGATTCGCCCCATTTATCACCCTCGGGATATAACAGACTCTGAGTAGGTAAAAACTTGTAAAAGCTGCGGAAAAGGTGGCCAGAAGTGCTTTCGTCGGCATCTACATCTTTTGTGTTTTCAACGCTTCCAAACAGCGACATACCTACTTTCGTAGTCTTGGTTGCTGCCATTTCAAGGCTCAGGTTGTAGTTATAACGCCTGTAACCTACCGGGTCGAAAATACCTTTTTGGTCGAAATAGCTTACACCCGCATGATATGTGACATTCTCCGTGCCGCCGCTCAGTTCCAATCCGTGGTTTTGTACCGGGACATTCTTATTAAATACATCGACAAAGCTGGAATTCGGATATTTCCACGGGTCCTCCGCATGCAGCTGATCGTAGTTTCTAACAAGTTCCGGATCGTTTGGAAGACTGGCCCCGCCAGGAGTCTGGTTCAGATAAGCCTCATTCTGCAACGCCATGTAATCCTTCGCCGACAGCATTTCGGGCAGGTAGGTCGGATTTTGGAAGCCGTAGGACGAGCTAATCCGCACCTGTGGTTTTCCGGTTTTGCCCTTTTTGGTGGTGATCATAATTACACCGTTCGCACCGCCGATACCATACGGCGCCACAGCCGCCGCATCCTTCAAAATCGTGATGGTCTCTATGCTGGCCGGGTCCACCTGCCTGATATTGTCCCTTCTGACACCATCCACGACGACAAGCGGCCGGTTATTACCCGTTGTCACAATGCCGCGAATGTGAATATCCGGGTCATCCTTTCCGGGCTGCCCGCCATTGGGCCGCATACTTACACCTACCACACGTCCAGCCAGAGACTGTGAAATATTCGGTGCCGGTACTTCCGCAATGGCATCACCTTTAATGCTGCTGATCGACCCGGTAACCGTGGCTTTTTTCTGGGTACCGTAACCCACCACCACAATTTCTTCCAATGCCTTTGTATCCTGAGCCAGAACGACATCCAGCTTGCTTACCGTACCTACCGCAAGTTCTTTGGCCAGATAGCCCACAAATGAGAAAACCAGCACATCCTGGTCATCCACTGATTCCAGGGAGTAAAGTCCGTTCGCGTCTGTGGATGTGCCGCGCGTAGTGCCTTTGACGGTCACATTAACCCCGGGAAGTCCCTGGCCTGCCTCATCAGAGACTTTGCCGCTCAATTTCCTGTCAACTGACTGCGCCCGAACACTTCCGTCAAATACAACAGAAGAAGCCGCGGCGAACGAGTCGGAAGCCGCAATCAGGCATGTTAATTGTAGAAATGACAATTGTAAAAAAAACCGTAATTTTTCCTTCATAGCAGAAATGAATTTAAGGTGATAGAAGCATTTTTTACGCGACAACCCATTGGTACGTTACGCACGTAGCAGCAGTCAGATGCTGGAAAAGCCAGCGTTTATTCATCGTTAAACTGATACACAAATGAATAAAGTCGCTTTTCAGCACAACCGAGCACAAATATATATTTATATAATGCAATTAATCCGCGATAAATGTTACACAAATCATTGCTGATGTTACATTTTGCCCTTTCCCATGTTAAATAAATAAGCCGTAGCGATTAGCTACGGCTTACAAGCTTCTCCTTATTGCTTAATAAACTGAATCACCTGCTTTTCCGGACCAGCTGCCGGTCCGGCGGCTCTATGAATCCAGGCTTAAATACTTCGCTTTCAACTTCTTATGATCCAGAAAAGGCATGAAATAGTTACCAATGGATTCGCTGATATAACAGCGATTTTTTACAGTAATATGCCACATCAATATCCTGTATTCTAAGATAGATGGCTTACCGCAAATTACTTCGAACCTCAGGGAGAAATGCTGTTGTCAGATTTGACAATACTGAAAGGATCGGTATGTGAAGGGATAACAATATTTACCAGGAGCTGAATTTATACCAAGGTTAAAATCCAGTTCCTGGCAATGCCTTACTCCGCAATCATATTCTCGAATAAATAAACACCGTTCTTATTTGCTGTTACTATGTCTGGTTTTTGATCACCATTCATATCGATAACCACAATGTTCAATCCGGCACCCGAATCCTTATCGATTACGTGCTCCTTGAAGTAAGGTTGTTTTTTGGGATCAAGGTCAAAATACATAAGTATTGCAGGATCGCTGTCGCCGGGGTCGCGCCCGTGATGCGCGAGAAAGCGCTTTCCGGTGATGTACTCCCTCCTACCATCAGCATTAAGATCCGCCATGATAGAGGAATGCGTTTGCGCAGTGGTTTCGCTCATCAAATGTGTCACAAAATTGATCTTGCCGCCTTCGTCGACCTGCTCGTGCCACCAGACGCCCAGCGCATGTGCCGAGGCGCTGATCACATCGTTTTTTCCATCTCCGTTTACATCCAGGATCTGCATGTGAGAACACGGCTCGCCCAGATTAGCCTGATGAAATTTCCAGTTTCCGGCTTTGATATCACCATTTCCTTCAAACCATCCCTCCCGGACGACTACATCGTTCCTGCCATCCATATTGATGTCCCCGAAACCGATCCCGTGTGAAAAAGTTTCTGATCCTGGCACATTCTCCTCACTTAAAGCAAAGCGTTGCCATTTCGTGTCGCCCTTCTTTACCGGCGCTTTGAGCCAGATGATCTGCTTTTTGTCTTTATCACCGCAAAGAATATCGAGCCTTCCATCCCCGTCGATATCGATAAATCCCGGCGACTCATTGGTAATTCCAACGGAATCGTCAATCATGTGTTTCTTCCATTCTCCCGCTTTATTTTTAGGATTTTCAAACCAAAACCCCGGTTTTCCAGGAAAATCAACGATGACCACATCTTCCCAACCATCCAGATTGACATCCATTCCCAGGTTCAGAAATGAGTTGCTGTATTCTTTTCTTGGATCGAAAACCCGTGAAGGCGCCATTTCATGCCTGGTCCAGGATGGCGCCTCAAACCAATAATAGCCGGCTATAATGTCTGGCTTGCCATCCTTATTCAGATCTGCCACGGCTGCTCCTTCCGAAATAAAGTCACCGGTGATCTTCGTTTTTTTAAAGTCACCTGTGCTTACGCCCGTCTGAGCACTTACATGAATGGCGGCGGCCAACAGACCTGACACGAAAACAGTTTTTATATATATCATCCTGGTTATCAAATCGTTTATCCTACTTTCCATCAAGCACTTTACCAATCAGCATTTGGCTTTCGTGGTTCTCATGCGAGCCACTTTGTCCCAGTTTTTGATTCAGGTCCTTTAAAACCTTTTTCGAATCTTCCGTACCTATTGCAGCCACGCGCTGAATGGTGTAAGGCAGGATTTTCGGCAATTTCGCCTTCTCGGCCATTTGAAGTGCCCGCTTCATATCCAATGCTGCCAGTGGTTCGGCCGCATACCAGACCATTAATGGCAGGTTATGGTCATTCTTATCCTCTTCCTTCTGCATTAATGCATCCACCACATCCCAGCGCTGCGCCGGATCAAGCCGAAGCATTCCCGATGCCAGATAAAGCCTTACCATGGGGGAATTATCGTTCTGTGCCATTTCTGTAAATTTTTTCAAGGCTTCCGGCGTGACTTGCTTGTCTTCCGTCAGCAGTTGAATGGACCAGCTTCTGATGTATTCATTCTCATTAGCCAACAATGCCATCAGATCCTGGTCCGTGAATCCTTTCGTGACGTGAAGTGTCCACAATGCCCGGAGCTTACGGGTTACGTCAGGATTTTTAGCCAGGATTTCTTTCAATGCCTTGTGCACTTTCTTACTCGCCCCGCGCTCCTGCAAAATCGTCCGTGCTTGTCTGACGTAATAATCGTTATCATGCAGCTGATAATTAACCAGTTCCATATCCGACGCCTTGGTCAGGTCCACTTTTACCCACTTGTCGTTTTCATGCGTGATCTTGAAAATGCGGCCCATGGTTTTATCATGCACATCCGGATTAGGACTATGGCACTGGTTTTTATCGTACCAGTCAATCGCCCAGACTGACCCACTAGCATCATATTTGAAATTCAGCCATTGTGACCACGAATCGTTCATCGCCATGAAATCCGGCCGGTGCTGCGCCACGTAACCTGAACCTTTCTTCTCGAAATGGTCAATATTCATACGCGCACCATTGATGTTGTTCATGAAAATCTCGTTGCGATACTCTTTTGGCCAGCTGTTGCCCAGATAGATCATCGCCCCTGCATGCGCGTGGCCCCCACCGGCGGCGGCAGAACGGAAGTTGCCCGCGTGCGGACCGCGTTCTCCCAGCCAGTGCACATGATCACCAATGGTCTTGATATCATCGTACGTGTACGGATTGAAATGTTTTCCGGCCTGGCGCTGGTAACGTGCACCCTGGATGACGTGATACATGTGCGGGATCACGCACACAGTGATAAACGGGTGCCCGTAATCATTGAAATCAATGCCCCAGGGATTACTCGATCCTTCTGCAAAAACCTCAAACTTGTGCAGGGTCGGGTGGTACCGCCACACGCCGCCATTGATTTTTGCCCGGTCTGCTTCAGGCGTCCCCGGTTTTCCTACTACCGAATGCGTGAAAACACCATGCGTTCCATACAGCCAGCCGTCGGGCCCCCATCTGAAACTGTTCAATACCTCATGCGTATCGTGCAAACCCCAGCCATCCAGCAAAATCTGTTCAGGGCCGGCAGGCTTATCTGTTTTCGGATCAATAGGGATGAACAATAGATTAGGTGCGGAACCAAGCCAAACACCGCCCATTCCTACTTCTATTCCGCTGATCAGGTTCAGGTTTTCTGTAAAAACCTTCTTGCTGTCTAATGTTCCGTCGCCATTTGTATCTTCCAATATCAAAATCCTGTCCCTGCCCTGTCCTTCCGGAGCACGTACCGGATAAGTGCGTCCTTCTACCACCCAAAGTCTGCCTTTTGCGTCAATTGTAAATGCAATGGGTTTTACAAGTTCCGGTTCGGAAGCTGCCAGTGTTACTTTGAAACCCTTTGGGGGCGTCATGGCAGCAGCCGCTTTTTCACCCGAAAGCCCCGCGTTCAAAACTGGATCCAATGGAGGGAGAATGATGATATCCTCCTGTTTCAATTCATTACCAAACTCGGGACGGCTTGAATAGAAAAGAAATTCATCAAAATTAATGTGTGCCCATTTATCATTGGGTATGTACGGGATTTGCGATATACCGGTCTCATTATCAATAATCCTGATGAAAATTTCCTGGTTGAGATATTTCTGTAAATCCACAACAGCTGGCTGCAATGTTGCCCGCCCCTGCCCTGTAATGTGATAAATGACGCTGTCTGTGCCAGCCAGAACCAGCTCAACGCGCGTATCCTGCAACGCGCCGCCGGATACTTTGAATGCGGCAAAAGGCTGCGTTACTTTAAATGGTGCGGAAGTTAATGTTCCGGTTAATTTGTAGTTGGTATTCCCGCCGCTGCTCAAAAAGTACTTCCCGTCGAAACCGATCTTCAGTTCTTTTTCATGCACAGGTGAAGGGTCTTGATTAAACAATGGGTTGGCAAAAGCGTCACCCGTCGCAGTCCAGTCTTTCAATGTCCCGGTTTCAAAATTCAGGTTCAGCGGCTGGCCGTCTTTCATGGGCAACTGCCCCGCAATCGTCTTCTCATCGACATTCCCCTCCACCACCTCAAAACTGCCCACCATCCCAGCTGCGCGGTGCCCTGGCACGGAACAGAAATAGGTATCGCTTTGCTCCGCTATAAAATTAATGCTGGTACTCGACCCTTTTTCCAGGATTACCTTACTCTTGATTCCGAGTTTTTCCAGGGCAATATCATGCGTCATCAGCTCGCCGTTGGTGATTTTGATACGGACTTTGTCGCCTTTGTTGGCCTTCAATGTCGGGTTACGGGCGCCGTCCGGGCCGAAAAAGCCTAACATAGTTGCTTCCAGCGCATAGTCGCGGTCGAATTTTGCTGTGTCGGCTTTGGCTGGGGCAGCTTTGGGCTTTTGCGCTAAAAGCGGTTTAGGAAGTCCCGTCAAACTGACGAAAAAAAGAAGCGTGAAAAAATTTGTAATTACCTGACGCATAGCGGATTCATTTATAGAGCATTAAAAAGCATTTGTATTACTAATATAAGCGTTATTACGCCTGCCTGAGACGGGCAGACGTAATAAATCAATAGCCCGGGTTCTGTTTGTAAACTCCTCTTGACCAGTTTATCTGAGCCTGCGGAATCGGCAGGTACTCGTCTCTGCCAGCCGTGAATTTCGCCACATTCAGCCAGGGGCGCCGTTTCTTTTCAACATCCAGATAAGCATTTAAGGTTTTGGCTGCAATACCCCATCTCACAAGGTCAAAAAACCGCCTGCCTTCCATGGCCATTTCCAGTCTTACTTCCCACATCAACGCATTCCAGGCAAATTCCTTATCCCATTTTACACCAGCACCTTCTACATAAGGCGCAACTTTATATTTTACCGGGAAAGTGCCATTCGGCATTTTCAGCCTGGCCGTACTGTTGGCCGCGCGTTGTCTGATCTGATTAATAATGGGCATCGCTTCT
This sequence comes from Dyadobacter sp. UC 10, assembly GCF_008369915.1. Classification (NCBI taxonomy): domain Bacteria; kingdom Pseudomonadati; phylum Bacteroidota; class Cytophagia; order Cytophagales; family Spirosomataceae; genus Dyadobacter; species Dyadobacter aurulentus. Next base: position 63,396 of record NZ_VSRN01000001.1, read on the forward strand.
GCATGTCGTCCTAGCTGAATAAGGATCTCCGCCTTCCAAAGTAAGACCTCAGCATAGCGGATTTCGAGCTGATTTTTGGAATTGAACATCCAGAATTCATTGAATAAGCCCGGGCTGTCGGTTGTAACATTTTCTTTCATGGAGTGGAAATAACCATAAACAGCAGGTTGCCTTGAAGCCGAACTGTCAAACATGATCTTCTGGTATTTCCAGGGATGCCCCGGAATCGCTACCGTGTGACCCAGTCGTGGATCCCAGGTATTGTTTGCAAAGTACTCCTTTTTGTTAGTAATGTTTTCATCGTTAAACGTATTGAACATGGGGAAACCACCTGAGTTGACCTTAAATGCATTGACCATATTATAGGATGGCTTGTGAAAATCGCAGCAACTAAAATACGGGTTCCACCAGGGAGCGGTCAGGCCATTTCCTTCATTCAAATTACCGCGGACCGTACCGTCATTGATCGTAAACTGTAACTCCCATAACGATTCCGGCGATGCATTGTCAAATTCAAGCATGAAATTCTCAGCTATATCCGTAGCCAGTTTGTATTTACCGCTATCAATAATTTCGTTCACCAGCGCTAATGCCTCGGTAAGCTTGGCATTATCGATGGTGGTCAGTTGGTTCTGCTCATTTTGCGGGTATGCCATCCAGAGAACCGTATAAGCTAAAAAAGCTTTCGCGCCGAATTTACTGATCCTGCCTTTTTCTGCCTGGACTTCGGGCAGGTTGTCGGCTGCAAATTTCAAATCGTCATAAATTTTTTGCCAGATCGGCATATCTGTTGTTGCTCCATCGGGTCTGTTAGCAATTCGGGCAATATCTTCGTTTGTGGCTTCTTCGGTCACGTAAGGAATCCACCTGTATATTCTCTTGAGTTTCATGTGAATCCAACCTCTCAAAAACCGCATTTCTGCAATACGCTGGGCTTTTTGCGGATACTTCGCTTCGTCCATCCTGTTAATAGCGTTTATGGCGGTATTTACTCTTGAAATTCCGCTGTATCCGCTAAACCAAACCCCGTCATTATTGCCAACATTGGCATTTACCAGTGAGTATGTTTCCATCTGGAACCAGGGCGTTTGGTCATCCAGTCCGCCTCCGCCTTTGTAGGCATCGTCGGAACGGAAACTCGCGATCCAGGGGTTCATGGTGTTAAAGGCATGGGCTCTTGGAATGAACGCGTAGGCAGCAGTAACCAACCCGTCTATATGCTTTGGTTCTGTAAGCTGGTCCTCTGTGATGATCCCTTTCGGTTGAACATCAAGCGTACTCTGGCATTGTGTCAACAGCAAAACCAGGCTAAACAACAGTGTATATTTGTTAATATTTTTCATATCCGTTAGTGTTCAAAATGAAACATTTACACCCATTAAGAATATCTGCGGCCTGACATACGGGCTGGAATACTCCGCCGCTTTTGTCGGGTTCTCCGGATCAATGCCCGTGTATTTATCAGCTCCCCACCATTTTTTCAGGTTGACTATATTCTGCGCATTGGCATAGACCCTGAATTGCTTCATACCAACTCTGGACAGTAGTCCGGCAGGAAAATTATAGCCTAGCTCAATATGTCTCAGTTTCAGATAAGAGCCGGATTCTGTAAAGTAGGTGGATACCCTTCTTTCATCATTGGTATTGTAAAGAGACAGGGCCGGGATATCGGAATCCGGGTTTTCGGGTGTCCACGCACCCAGCAGGCGCGTTGGATGGTTGAATCCGCTTTGTGTCCACACATTCCAGAAATCACTGTAAGACTTCCAGTCATTGCGCACGGTGTTACCTGCTATTCCCTGCCAAAACATGGAAAAATCGAAGTTTTTGAATTTAGAGTCGAAATTAACGCCGTACATAAATTTGGGATCACTCACACCTATCCATGTACGATCATGCTCCCAGGTGATTTTTCCATCGTTGTCCAGATCTTTATACCTGATCCGGCCAAGGCCTTTTCCCTGCTGTTCAGCCGAACTCGTAACTTCTTCCTGCGACTTGAAAAGACCGTCTGCTACGAATCCGTAAATTGAATTGAGTGGCCTGCCGAGAATATCGTCATCAAGCCCGTTTCCTCCATAAGTGAATTTTACGGATTCTGGCAGATCATCGACCTTATTTCTGTAAGTACTCATATTACCGGTTACGGCATATTCAAAGCCATTTTCAAACCGGTCGCCATAGGTCAGAATAAGCTCCACGCCCCGGTTCGTCATGTTGGCAGCATTGATCCATTGTGCACCGCCTTCCCCGATCGCTGCCAGATAAGGAGGTTCATAAAGCATTCCTTCGGTGTATTTATGAAAATAATCAACAGATCCGGTTAGCCTGGAATTGAGTACTCCAAAATCCAATCCGAAATTGGTTTGCCGTGTTGCTTCCCATTTCAAATTCGAATTGCCAATATGGCGCCTTCTGTAACCTGAATAAAGCGTACCTGTTTCGTTTCCGGCGAGTCCGTAACTTGTAGCATTATAACTGGCATCGTAAAAGTTGACCAATGCATTGGTCGGGATATTTGAGTTTCCATTCATCCCCCAGCTTGCCCTGAATTTCAGATCAGAAATAAGCGGAATGTTCTTAAGAAACTCTTCATCACTCAAACGCCATCCCGCAGAAACCGCAGGGAAGAAGCCGAATTGATTATTGATACCAAACTTCGAAGAGCCGTCATACCGCAATGTTGCTGAAAGCAAATATTTTTCCTTGAACACGTAGTTGAACTTTGAAAAATAAGACAGCAGCGTGTATTCATCGCCGGTACCATTCACTTCCTGCGTTCCGGTGGCAGAGCTCAGATACCCATAATCGTAGTTTTCAAGTTCCAGATTTCTGCGGAAGCCGTTAATATCCTGAAAAGTGTATCTCGAAGTTTCGATACCGGCAAGGAAATCAAGATTATGGTTCCTGGTGTTCAGGTTGTAGTTTAATGTATTTGTCCAGGTGGATGTAATGTTCTGGGCCTGATAGCTTCTTACACCATTATTAATATTGCGTTTTCCACCGCCTTCCACCCAGGTGAATTCGATATGCCGGTAATTATTACCTGTGTAATCAAGTCCGTATAATGTTTTCAGGGATAGATTTTTGAATAATTTCAGATTGGCATAAACACTTCCGATAATTTTGTTCGTAGTCGTAAAATTGTCTTTCCCCAGTGTGAGCATACGGACCGGATTGTTGTAATCATCCATACCCAGATTGTAGGCGGTTCCTCCCCAGCCGCCGTCTGTCGTGTAAACAGGGATGATCGGGGGCATGGTCAGAAAGGAATGGCTGTGGTTCTGATCATTAATCTTCGAAGTAGAAACCGCAATATTCTCTCCTACGCTCAAACGATCGTTGATCAGGCTGTACTCGGAATTCAGGCGCAGTGAAATACGTCGCAATCCTGTATGAATCTGTGTTCCGCGGTTCTCGTAATAATTGACGGAAAACATATTTCGTACATTCTTGTTTCCATTGGTCAATGTTACCTGATGGTTGTTTTGTAAACCCAACTGCGATCCGGCGTCAAACCAGTCCGTATCAGCAGCTTTCATTGTTTTGTCAGCGTTCAGCCATTCCCTCGGAGTCACCTCATCCAATACCGGCCGTCCCTGGTCATTTTTATGCCACTTGAAGGAATATATCTGCGTTACTGCGTTGGGATCCTGGTTTTCGTTAACAGCCGCCTGCCAGAATGCCTGACCAAACTGCTGCGTATTCATCATAGGTACCCGGTTCATAAAACTGGATACACCGACATTGCCGCTGTAGGCAATTTTTGTCTCCCCTATTTTTCCCTTTTTGGTCTCAATAAGAATGACCCCGCTTGCAGCTCTGGATCCGTAAATACTCGCAGAGGCAGCATCTTTCAGCACCTGGATGGATGCAATGTCGTTGGGGTTAATGTCTCGCAGATTGACGTTTGTAGGAAAACCGTCAATTACGATTAAAGGCGGGGCAGATCGCATAGAGGTTAATCCGCGGATCTGGACATTCACGTTTCCGGTAGGGCTTCCGTCGCCAGTGACGTAAACGCCCGGGAGCCTGCCCTGCAAACCCTGCATAACATTCGAGTAACTATTTTTCTCGATTTCCTTCGCCGTGACCATGGCAACAGATCCGGTCAGGTCTGCTTTTCTTTGCGTCATATAGCCCACTACGACTACTTCTCCCAAAGCTTTTGTATCCTCTTTGAGTAAAATCTCGATATTGGTACTATTGCCCACAGTAATTTCCTGCGTTTCATAGCCGACGTAGCTTATTACCAAAACAGCCTTCAAATCATTGGGAACGGAAACCTGAAAATCCCCTTTTTCATTGCTGGTCGTTCCGATCGACGTCCCTTTTACCACCACGCTAACCCCGGGTAACGGATCATTTGAATCAGCCGTCAATACTTTTCCCGTTAAGGTCACGTCCACTGCATTTTCGTCCGGCACTGGCTCGGCAAAACCTTGTATCTTTTCTTCATCCGTTACAGTTTCCGGTTTTTTAGTCAGGATAATGTGATTGCCCGAAACGGAATATTGAATATCCAGGGGGTGCAGCAGTTTGGCAAGCAGGTTATCGAGTGTCTGTTTGGATGCAGAAATACTTACTCTCTGATTATCAACCAGAGAAGGCACGTAGGTGAATTTGACGTTGGTCGATTTCTCGATGCTTGCCAGCACATGTCTGAGTTGTTGCTCGTTAGCCTCAATGCTTACCTCTCGTTTCAGGAGTTCCTGGGCCAGGCCATTACCCGCAAATGACAGGCTTGTAAAAACGAGTGAAATAAGGAATGGAATGCATGTAACCTTTATCACTGTTGCCAGATTTTTTAATTGTAAATGTTTTTTTTTCATAATTTCACATTGTTTTTGGTGTACACGAACAGCAAAGCCCTCCCATGATTCCCGAAAGAGAACCTTTAAGTCACGCTTAAAATGGTGAGGAGTACAAGACCGGTAACGCTGGAACCGTTACCGGTCTATTTTTTGCGAAAGACGTTAAGGTTTTATCATATGGTTCCGGTGGTGTTAAGGTTCAATAATCAGTTATATTATTAGTTGCATCCTTTGCCTGAGACAATGATTTTCCCGTCGTTTATTTCATAGTTTGCGCCTATTGTCCGGGTAATAATATCGAGTTTTGCAAAGAACGATTCATTGGTAAACTCGGCGCGGAGCGAGCACTTTGCCATCACCCTGCGATCATAAACAAAGGGAATTCCGTATGCCTTTTCCAATGCCGAAAAGACTTCGATCACCGGCTGGTTTTCAAAATGAGAGATATCGGCCCTGGTATTTGCAATTTCCAAAGGAGCAGAGGTAATCGTTTTCGAAACCACATGGTCCTTTGTGGAAAATAAGGCCAGCTGATTAGGGGTAAGCAATATTTCAGTATTCTTTTTCCCCTGCGTTTCTATGTCTTTAATAGGTATTACAGCAACCTTTCCTGTACGCACCAAAACCTTTACCTCGCTTTTACTTGTTTTGATCAGGAAACTTGTGCCGACAACCCTGGTCAGCAAACCATTTGTGTAAACGTATAGTGGGTTAGCGATATCTTTATGAATGTCGAAATAAGCCTCGCCCATCAGGTATATTTCTCTTTTTTTATTTTGAATAAATGGAACGGTATAACTGATCCGGCTGGAAGGTGATAATCTGACGGTGCTTCCATCCGGCAGGTTCACCAATTTTGTATCCCCGGTTTCATTTGTTACTTCTGTAAGAGGCAAAGAAACTTTGGATATTGTTTCTTTATAAGAATATCTGTTCTGTTCGGTTTTTGATCGGTACACGATAATCCCCAGTATCAACATCACCGACGCGGCAATAGCTAACCAGTGCAATTTTCGAAGTACGAACCTGTTTTCCCGAACCTTATCAGCTGATAAAATTGCTGCAATTCCCGAATCCAGCTCCTGCCTGGTAAGTGACGAGACCTGTGGCCCTAAAAGGAGCAGCAACTCACGGGCCTGGTTCATGACATTGACTTTGTCGGGGTTCGAAGATGTAATTTCATTCCAATACATGGCGTTCCCTTTTTCGTTTTCCCAGACACCATGTCTGAATTCATCATCTAAAAGAAAATCTTCAAGATTGGAATTGTTAAATTTTCTCATAGAAACATCAAATTTTTAACCCTACGAAAACATAATCTGAAACCGGCCTCAGGATAATGGAAAAAAGAAAGATTTTTTTTAATTATTTCTGAAAATTGAAATAACAATCTCATAATCAGCAAAATACAAGAAAGCACTCAGCGCAATATTCAGCAGCTCCCATTTCTGTTTTACAAGCTTCAGAGATTGATGCAAAAGATTGGCTACGGCACCTCTGGAGATGAACAAAATGTCGGCTATCTGTTCGTTGGACAAGCCTTCGTAAAATTTCAGGTGGATTATCTCTCTTTGTCTGCGGGTAAGCTGACTTAGAATAAAATTGACTTTACGCTGTCTTTCAATAACGGATTCTTCCGAGATCATCCTCATCTCCATCGATTCATCCTGAACAATCTCATCTTCGTAGTCACTGATATTCTGAAAAACCCCGGAGCGGTTGAATTCTTTGAAAATATTATTGCGTATACTTTTCAACAGATACGGCTTGATGTGATCAACAGGACTTAAATGAGCGCGCCTTTCCCATAATGTTGTAAAAAGGTCATGAACATGATCTTTGGCTTTATTCCGGTCGGAGGTGAATTTCAAACTATAATCGAACAGCGAAGTGTAGTAAGTTTGAACCAGAAAATCGAACACGGTCCGGTCCCCTTCTAAAAATCTCCGCCATAATTTTGCCTCTTCATCCATTTGAAAAACACTATTTAAATAATCTCTTGTGCCGTCCTTATGTCGAGGATCTGTTAATCCTAACTGGTTCGTCTCTGAATAATACCTGCAACATAAGCGGTTTCCCTCACTTACCATATTTCGATACAAACTTGGAAAAAATTTATAATTGTCCATGCTTCACCGAGAGACAGTGTCGGACCCTTCTGGTTTGGTGGAAACATACACGACGCACTTTTAAAATAAAATCTATATCCGTGTATGCGTGTAGGCAATTGATTATAGCCAATGCTATCTGCTGCGTCTTTTTTAAACATATGCGTCAGCTTGCGTATATGCTCGATCGGCACCAGCCGATCAGGAAAGCGATGCCTGTTATCAACAATTCTGGCTGGAATGGAGTATTGGTCTGCATGGTAGCCTTACTAACAAATCTGCGTTGACTATGCTAAACGATTATTTAAAAATTGCACTCAGAAATATTCGGCGCAGGAAATTTTACGCCGCGCTCAATGTCGGTGGACTGGCACTCGGACTGGCTGTTTGCCTGACTATTGTGTTTTTTGTAAAACATGAATTTACCTACGATCATCATCACGACAAGTCGGATAGGATTGTACGGATTACATCGAAGTTTGAGACGCCTGATAAACCGATGTTAATCGCTAATACCCCTGTTTTGCTGGCCTCCTTTTTAAATAAAGATTACCGTGAAATAGAACAGACGGTGCGCCTCCAAATCACAGAGGCGGCTGTGAAACACAACCAGTTGTTGCAAAACGAGCCAAACGTTTACTTTTCCGAACAATCTGTCTTTGAGATATTTACGTTTGACTTTCTGGAAGGAAATTTTACGCACGCTTTAATAAGACCGAATACAGCAGTCATAACCCAAACATTTGCGGAAAAATATTTTGGTAAAGCGCCCGCATTGGGACAGATCATTCAGATTAATAAAACGCCTTATGAAATTACCGGTGTCATTGCTGACCTGCCGTCCAATTCCGATTTGAAAATATCAGTGATGTTGTCGCGTGACTTTTTAGATACCAGGGACTGGCTGACGGACGATTTCCCGGTCTACACATTCGCGCTTTTCGCACAAATACCTGATTTAAAATCCTTTGATAAAAAGCTTCTGGCCCTGAGCCAGCGATACATTCAACCCGAGCTTAAAGCACAGGGCGCGGACGGATATAAGCTTATTTTTGAAACTGAGGCACTGAAGGATGTCCATTATCAGACCGGGAAAATGGGCGATACGCCAAAAGGAAATAAGCAGTATGGTTACCTGTTTTCATTCCTGGCCTTATTTGTGCTCATCATCGCCGTTTTGAACTACATCAATCTGCTTACCTCCACAGCTATCGAAAGAACGCGGGAAGTGGGTATCAGAAAGGCAAATGGTGCTAGGCGTGGCCAGTTGATTTTCCAGTTTCTTTTCGAGTCATTTATCGTCACCACATTATCAGTGATACTTGGTGCGCTGATCCTTAATATTTCAATCCCCTTCTTAAACAGGCTGCTTCAAATAAACATGATTGTGGAATGGAGTAATATCCTTGCTGTCGCTGCGCTGAGCCTGCTGGTGATTACCGTTCTTGCCGGGATCTACCCGTCTTTGATGTTGTCAGCTTTCAAACCGGTCCAAGCTTTAAAAGGTACACTAACAACGAACGGGAATTCTATCTGGCTTAGAAAAGGCATTACACTTTTCCAGTTTTCACTTGCCGTGGTCATGGTGTTTGGAGTTGTAGTTATTCATCAGCAAATGAAGTTCTTAAGAAATCACAATCCGGGTTTTGACAAAGAGCAGGTGGTAGCAATACAAGCGCCAGACGATTCTGTTGCACGCTCTAAATTGAATGCTTTTGCGACAATTTTGCGCCAGCAAAGCAACGTACAGCGGGTCACGGTTGGCACCGATGTAATGCAGGTGGACGCTACATATCCGGCTGCCACAACTATCTTCAAATCCAATGGTTTGAGAAAAGAAGTCATCAGCACCTATTTCTTTATTGATGAATATTTCATTCCCACTCTGAATATTAAATTATTGCAGGGCAGGAACATATCCTCAAACCGTGTTTCGGACAAAAATGGCGGCTTCATCGTCAACGAAGCTTTTGTAAAAATGTCCGGTTGGAAAAACCCGGTTGGTCAGGCGATGGAAGGTTTCCGCCATAAGGGAGAAGTGATCGGTGTGGTCAAAGACTTTAATTACAAGTCGGTGCACAGCCCGGTAGAACCTTTGGTGATGGTTTACAACACTTCTCCTGCCGCATCCCTTATGCTAAAAACGAACCCGGAAAACCTTGCCTCGATTGAAAGCGCCTGGAAAAACCACTATCCTGATTTCCCATTTGAATATAAGTTTTTGGACAGTGTTTTTGAAGCTCAATTCAGAAGGGACGACGTGATGATGACACTGTTTAACATCTTTGCGTTCCTGACCGTTTTCGTATCGTGCCTGGGCTTGCTAAGTCTGGTTACATTTTCGACCGGCCTGCGAATAAAGGAAATAGGCATTAGGAAAGTCCTCGGTGCTTCAGTCCCGGGCATCGTGGCATTATTAATTAAAGACTATCTCTTTATCGTGATGCTGGCAATTCTACTGGCAAGTCCGGTTGCCTTTTACGCTCTGAACCAGTGGCTCGACAGGTTTGCTTACCACACTGAGATAAGCTGGTGGGCATGCCTGCTAGCCGGGCTTGTTTGCCTTACAGTCGCCCTGGTTACGGTCAGCTTTCGAAGCATAAAAGCAGCGCTGGCCAATCCTGTTCACACGTTGAAAGCAGACTGACTATGCAGATAGCTAAAACAATGCAGTAAGAATGGACGAATCGAAAATCCGTGGCGCAGCTCATACGCAAAACAGAACGGGCAAGGAGAAAATCAATACAACAGTCCAAACATCCAGAGTGGAATCTTATTTCCATATCCCACTTCAAGCCCATCAGCAGCTACATAAGCATCAACACCTGCGAGCTGTTGCCCGGTCTTATTCGCGCCCCCGACTTCAACAGTCACCTTTCTATCCAGTTTGAAGTCTCCCTTCTCCATGTACTCAACTTTATGCAGGGGCCGAACCTGGCTCAGGAAAAAGCTTTCACGCAATGTTCCAATATCCGGACGACTCTGATGCAATGCGAATTGAAGGTTCGGATGACTGAGATACACCTTGTCGGGTTTCTGCAATCTGGTAATGCCGAAGCTATCCCGGTGCAACAACATCAATATGCCCAACTCTTCCAGATAATGCATATACTCCACTACGAGTGCCCGACTCGTATTCAGCGTTTCACTTAGCTTGCTGATGTTCGGTTTCATAGGAACACTTTCGGCATTAGGAAGAACAAATTGGGAAGAGAAGCCTGCGCCTAGTTTGCTCATTCATTTCGCTAGCTGATGTCCGGCCCACTGCTACTCCTTAAACGGAATGTCCCGCTGGATAAGTGCCGGAATTTGCTCAGACTCCGGCGTCACGAAGTCCATGTAGATACGCTCAAAATTGCTTTCCGCGAGACTTTCCATATAGCCCAGGAACTTGTCTCGCACAAGTACATCACGTGCATCTAAGAGTAAAATGGTTTCCAGCCTTTCCGGGCCGAGAAATTTTAGTTGCCTTGTGGAAGTCTGCGTCGAGCTATCCACATCGACAAACAGTGAATGCTCTTCCGGAACAGATAAAGCCCGGCAATAGGTATGAAGGCTCTTCCCTACCCCGCCTTTCGATTGCAGGGTAAATTCAATAATACGACTCATGTTTTAGAAAATTCAGATTTTACAATTTGACTTTAAATGGCATCCAGCTGATCCGGATCTGACCATTCGACTCGGCGATGCTCCTGATGGAGGGAGCCGATTGTTCAGAGCCCCGGATAGATGCACGCGCCTTGGTTCCATTTTCGACCTCTGATAATATCGGTGACGTATTCTAATATACGATCTGCTCGTCAGCGTTTTCTGACCATTAATTTCCATTATGGAAAGAGATGACAATTCGTCCTGAATCACCGCGAAGTCTTGGAAGAGCGTAGTAAGAATTGAAAAAGGACTGCCTGGCGACAGTCCTTAAAATCTCATGCTTTTTGTCCCATTTTCTCAAAACCCTCCCAAAGCACTTTCAGATCATACAAAGCCGACTTTTCGGCTATATCAAACGGAACGTCCGAATGATAAAGAGCAAGATCGTGGATTGTCCTAAGAGAATGCGCCAATTCATTACATCCCTGACATTCAACGAGGTACCAAAACTCGGCTTGTGACTCCGTTAACGGCTTGCTGACATCTGATGCGTGACGTGCATCAATCGCTGCATTGACTGAACGTTCATTCGAGCCAACACCAGAACCATTCGAAGTTTGCATAAAAAATGGATAAGTGTGAATAAATAAGGAGAGGTCACCGCAAACTTCGTCAAAGAGCTAACTTTGATAGGTTTCGGGACTTGCACCCGTATGCCCCTCCAAGGCCATTTTTCCCCAGTTTTTAACATTAGCTCTATATTTATTTTTCAAAGTTTGCGGGGCAAATATAGTGGAAAGTTCTGATGGACGGCGAGGGAATGAACTAACGGTGATGGAAGATACTGGAATCAAGGTGGCAGGCTACGAGCCCACTTTTACAAAATTGCAGTACCAAGCTATGCTTTGACAAACAACACTTTATTCTAGTCGTCTAAAGTAGATTATGATTAACTTATGGCTTATGTTCATTGACCATAAACATCCTCCACAGTTAAGATGACACTAAATCCCAACATTTACCGAATCGACAAAGACCATAGAAAATTTGTCAACTGTACTACAACAGTGTCAATGCTCAAAGTGATTGTTGCAACATACAATGAACGTCCTGAATTAAAGGTAAAAATCAAGTCACCCGAATTTACATCATTTGTCAAAGGCAATGTTACTTATTACCTATATCTGTATAACACGGATGAGACTCTTTCCGACTGGCAAAAATTTCTTCCTGAGCAATTAATCGAGCATGCCAATTTCAGACAGCAACAATTATCCCTCTTACTCTTCGCAGAAGTTGATAATAGCATTTATTGCGTAGTAGGAGGTCATGCCTATAGACTAATTATCCCGTTCATGGATCACGCATTTGGTCTTAATACATACGCGAGAATAATGAAGCCGGAAGTTGATGAACTTGCCTCCATAAAATCACGGGGCATTACTGGCCACCGTGCTGGAATTAAGGAGCAATTTCGTAATAATTATAGAATTATTGATTTTGTCAAATTTGGCAAGATCCCGGAAGAAATACATATTAAATTAAGCCAGGAAATCTCTGACTTGCATTTCCACTTTGTGAAAAGCAAAAAAAATGAGAGAATACAAGTTTCTGTTGGCAAAGGATTTAAAATAAAGAAAGAAATTGATTTTGAAATTCTACACATGGTAATACTCGAATTAACTACCATTTCTGAACTTGCAGCGTCAGATTATTTAAGCTCCTATAAAGAGATCCAAGATCAAAAATTAATTAACGAAGAGCTATACCCTGAATTTATAACTAGAATCTTTAATGATATAGGAGGATTATATAAGCGCAACAATCCAACTGTATACAAATTTGAGCATGATTTCTGCAATCCTAATAATATTGAAAAATTCTACGAAGCAGATTCCTATAAGTTAAAGGAGAAAACCCCCAGAAATGGCTACACCACATTCGACGAGTTATATGATCGTGGTGACATATACGACACCGTTCTCAAACGAGCTGTTGACTTACACGGAGAAAGTGACAGATTTAAATTTATGGTCTATCTACAAGGTGTTAGAGTTACCTGCATTAAGAATCATAAGACAAGCGTATCCTCTAGCTTCTTGTTCCATATTTCTTCGGAATTTACCTATAAAAATAAACCTGTGTTTCTTGTTGATACTAAATGGTACCATCTTCGACCCACCTTCATCCATGATTTAAGAAACAGCACCTTGCAACTACTAACAACTTACAAAGCACCACCATTAATTTTGCATAAGCCTTGGGACAAGGTAAATATATCTCGGGAAGGCAACTACAACTTTTTGTATAATGGTGCCGAAAATTATATTGTTATTGACACTATAATAGTGGACGGGGTAGAACTTTGCGATCTAATATACTATGACGAAGTCAACATTTATTTAATACACGTAAAGTATGGATTTACGTCGCAGATCAGAGAATTAAATAATCAAATTACGATTGCGGCGAGAAGGTTGAAGGACGCAATTGGAAGTGAGGACAAATCTATTCTACGAAAAATATATAATAAACTCATAGAAAAGGACCGTTCCGTAAATAGGCTAAGCGAAGAACAATTTTTAGACTTGTTCAAAAAGCGAATCAGTTTTATAATGGCATTTGCTTCACATTTAAATGACGATCTTCTAGTTGAGGAATCAATTGATAAATTTGATTCAAACATAGCTCGATTTTCACTAATTCAATGTTCAAGTGATATGCGCTCAAATTATTATGATTTGCTGTTTTGTCAAATTCGTCGATCATAAATATCGACGAAACATTTTACCTGTGGCCGGCCGTTTAGTGCATGACAGTATTCAATGCAAACAATGAATCTACAATCCTCCCGATAAGCGATATCTCGGTCTAGTTTATACATTGAAAAAAACCACCCCCACCCGATCAATATGCTCAATGAGTTCCTGATTTTCAATTTTGTGATAAGCAGAGAGGTCGATTTTATAGGGAAGCATCAGATCATCCAGTTCCAATTCAATTTTAAACAACTGAGGTAGGTCGAGCCCCGACCCTACCAAAACAAGATCAATATCGGAGCCGTTTCGGTAATTCCCTTTCGCACGCGATCCGTATAGAATGGCTTGCTCTATTTCTGGATGCTTGGCAAACACCCCCTGAATGCTACTGACGGTTTTTTCTGATAATCCGTGCATTAGTCATGTCGAAATTTAATACGCTCCATCGTTTCCTGAAACTTCATAAATAACGGGTAAAACCGGTCAACAATGTTTGTGTAAATTTCTTCGGAGATTTCTTCGTTATAAGTGTGGCTGGTAAGATTTCTGTTTTTGACCATTTCCATCCAACTCTCTCCATCTGCGATCAAATCAGTACTAAAAGCCTGTCGTGTCGCATCCCTTGACCCTCGGATTTCAGTATTGCCCTGATAGACAAAGAAATCCTGCATTACTTTCCAGGCCAGCTCGTGCGTGTATTTGAATGCTTGTATGATCCCTTGCCTTTCGAGTTCACTCAATGACCGTTCGGCATCGAGCTTCACAGCTTCGCCTAACTTTTTAAGTGCCTTTTTATAATTTTCAAAGCGCCGTTCCCAACGGATATCCTGCTCGATCACAGTTTCGATTTTGTGCCAATTTCAACATTTACTTTCCGATACAAAACTTCCTAAAAATATTCTCAAGCAAGTCATCCGTCACAATCGTCCCCGTAATCTCCCCCAAATGATGTAATGCCAGCCGGATATCCTGCGCCAGAAAATCGCCGGTGACGCCGAGTGAAAGTCCATTCAGAACGTCGGTGAGAGAATTCTGGGTTTTTACCAGATGCTCGTAGTGGCGGAAGTTGTTGATGACCGTATCTGCCGGCGTGTGGCCTTTTACCAAATCGATCAGGCTGCTGGTCAATGCTGGCAGACCGGCCTGGGTTTGGGCGGAAATGATTTTGAAGTCCGGATTTGCTGCGGATAATTCGTCAGCCAGATCGGGATTAATGTCGGCTTTATTGAGCACAAAAAACCGGGGTTTTTCCGGCGGGAGCTGACTTGCAAGTTCCTGGTTGTCGGTGAGCGTTTCTTTGCTGTCGAAAAGAAAAATGATAACGTCGGCCTTTTCCATTGCGCTTTTGGAACGTTCAATACCAATGGATTCGACCACGTCGGAGGTCTGGCGAATGCCTGCGGTGTCGATGAACCGAAATTTCAGTCCTTCCAGAACCATCGTATCTTCAATAACATCACGAGTGGTGCCGGCAATGCTGGTGACGATCGCTTTCTCTTCATTTAAAAGCGCATTCAAAAGCGTCGATTTTCCGACATTCGGGGAGCCGATAATCGCGACTGGGATACCTTCTTTGATCGCATTTCCGTAATGAAATGAGCTGATCAGCGGTTCGATATTCTGTTGCAGCGCGTCAATCAATTTGCGCAAATCGTCCCTTTGTGCAAACTCCACGTCTTCCTCGCCGAAATCCAGTTCCAGCTCGATCATGGAGGCGAAATGGATCAGCTCGGCACGTAACGCGGTCAGTTTTTTGGAGAAACCTCCTCTCAATTGGTTCAGTGCCGTTTTGTGACTTGCGTGTGAGTCGGCCGCGATCAGATCCGCGACGGCTTCGGCTTGTACGAGGTCAAACTGTCCGTTCAGGAATGCGCGCTGGGTAAATTCACCGGGCGCGGCAATGCGGGCGCCCTCGAAAATCAGGGAGCGGAGAATCTGTCCTATTATATAGTTTGAGCCGTGGCAGGATATCTCCACGGAATCTTCTTTGGTAAAAGATTTGGGACTTTTAAAAACTGTCGCCAGCACTTCGTCAACAATCTCGCCATTTGCGCGAATGGTGCCGAAATGCACGGTATGCGATGGGACTTCGGTCAAATTTTTGCCTTTAAAAATACGGCTGACCATTTCAATGCTGCCTGATCCAGAAACCCTGATCACTGCAATCGCTCCAACTCCCGACGGGGTTGCCAACGCGCAAATAACTTCCTGCTGGTGAATTTTTACAGTATCCATCCTGCAAATATGTGACTTAATCCACGACCGGGCAAAGTTCTGCTGCCTTTATCCCGGGTAATGCTCAGCAGGATCTTGCAACTACCTGACCATGATCCGCTTGGTTACAACGCCTGCATTCGTATGGATCCGCATCAGGTAATAGCCTGCCGAAATGCCGTTTAAAGCAAATACGGCCCAATCCTGCTGGTTATATCGTTTCTCGCCGAGCTTGGCGCCCGAAGTCGAGAACACTTCCAGCAGCTGTATTTTATTTTTGGCAGATACCACATTTACTTCATGCATAGCCGGATTAGGGAACACATCGAAATTTCCGGCAGCAAGCGTTTCCGTGCCGAGTACATCCTCGCTTAGCTTTTTGTGCCGGATGCTGGTTATCGCAGATTCCGCATGCGCTGTGGTCGCGCGGATCGAGTAAGTGTACTCCACTCCCTGCCTGGCCGACTTGTCTGCATAAGTGGCTTGCAGCGGTAAATGCAGGATTTCGTGCGAGCCGGCAGAATCCGGTCCGCCGAATCTTTCCAGTATGTAGCCCGTCGCCCCTGGCAGCTCGTTCCAGCTCAGGATTACACTACCTACCTCGTCCCGGGCCGTCAGCTTGATCGTGCCCAGGTCGGGGAACGGATAGATTTTGTTGTGGTGAAATGCAAATGCCCTGAAACCTTTATCATTCCGCAAAAAAGGCCCAATGTAAACCCACGGAGCTGAAAGCAAACCGGCGTAGTGGTATTTGGAAGGCAGGTACTTGATCAGCGAATCGGGGCCTGCGGTTTTCTTTTCCACGATGATCCTGTTCGCCTCCGCCCTGCCCGATTTAAGCTTTTGCCATTCCTTATTGAGATAAAAAAAGTCTTTGACCGAATAGTTGGAGACCGGCTCCTGGCTGCCTTCGATGTTAGTGTTCAATGTGTCGTTGGGATACACCATTTTCTGGTAATCTTCAAAAACCATCGTTATTTCTGTGGAATCTTTGGTTGAATAATATGCCTTTTTCAGGCTGGGGGATGTGATTTTTTCTTTCTGTCCATAATGATAGTAACCGGCCATATCCGCCAGGTCCCGGCCTAGCTGCAGATATCCTTCCAGTCCGTAGTGAAAACCGTTCCACCCTACCGCGCCTAATGCGGCGTATGGTTGGATAACCGGATATTTTTCGCCCAGCAGCCGCTGGTCTTCCCGGAATTGGCCAATGCGGTCGTCGTAACCGCCTCCGCCGAATAGCGGAAGCTGGAATACATATATCTTTTCAACCATCGGATAATCCTCTTTCCAGTTGTTTACCATTTGTTCAAAACGTGGCGCCCAGGAAAGCGGATCGGGTGAGGCGGCTTCGTTTTCACCCTGCCAGTAAAAAATTCCTTTCAACGCGGGCAAAAGACCGGATTGGATTGCATAGTTCAGCAGTACGCCGTAGGGTTTGGAAGCATCAGCATGATCGGCAGGGTTGCGCTCGATGAGCTGGGCAAGGGAAGCACCGGCGAGTGCTCCATTGATCAGACAGCTAGGAACACCGAATTTCTCGGACACCCGCTTCTGAAATTCAATCCCAAAAATACCGACACGCGGGCTCAAATCGTTGGATAACCCCCATCCGTTACCTTGCGGACCGGTACCAAACGACCGGCAATATTCATTACGATAGGTATAATCCACTTCCCAGGCAACTGCATTCGACTGCCCGTAAATCATGTAAAAATCACCTGCGACCACATTTTCACGTTTTACAACCAGTATAGAATCTGTGGCGCTTTTACAGGCATAAATTTCAAATGCATATTCTGCAAGTTCCGATTTAATGGTCGACTTGATATCGAACGACGCAACTTCGCCAGCGTATTTGAGCGCGCTTTTGTGATAGCCCGTCCTGGCCCCGTTCCTGCTCTTCACCACCGAAATGTAGGCGTATCCCGCCGACTCTACATTGCCTGCTATTACAATTTCAGCTTCATTACTGTCATTTCGGGCGAAAAGCTGCATACTCGCAGGCAAAGAACTGAAATTGACCATCTGGATTTTTTCGGCAGCCGATGGCGTAACACCCTGGAAGAATATAAGGACAATTACAAATAGTAAAGCTTTTTTCATGAACGCTGGTCATTTTAGTTGAGGTGCTTAACAAACTTATAATAAAGGAATTATATATCAATGCAATGTGACTAACGGTTTATGGGAAAACGCCTGTTTTGATTTTGTATCTTTGCAGCATGTTAACCGAAACTTTACCAATTCAGACAATCACGCTTCCTGTTATGGAGGCATTTTACACGTTGCAGGGCGAGGGGCAGCATAGTGGGCGGGCTGCCTATTTTATCCGGTTGGGCGGCTGCGAAGTAGGCTGTCACTGGTGTGATGTAAAAGAATCCTGGGACGCAAACCTGCATCCGAAATACACAATCGACGCTATTGTTGACGGCGCATTGCAACATCCCGGCCGACTGGCTGTGATCACCGGTGGTGAGCCGCTGATGTATAACCTCGACAATCTTACGGGTGCTTTGCAGCAGGCAGGCTTTAAAACCAATATAGAAACGTCGGGCGTTTATCCGTTTACGGGACGATGGGACTGGGTTTGCTTTTCTCCTAAAAAATTCAAAACGCCACATAGCGATATTTACAGTCAGGCCGACGAATTGAAGGTAATTATTTACAACAAAAGTGACTTTGATTTCGCCGAAGAACACGCAGCCCTGGTTTCCGATCAGTGTTCGCTGCTGATGCAGCCGGAATGGAGTAAGCACGACATCATGCTGCCTTTGATTATTGACTATATCAAAGACAATCCGAAATGGAAAATGTCGTTACAAACTCACAAATTTATGAACATTCCATAATGCGTCGGGCAGCTTTTATCGTCATCATTCTCTTTCTGTCAGGATTTTACACCCTTCACGCGCAAGAGGCGACATTATCCAAAAAGGGCCGGGAGAATTACGATAAGGCGCAGAAAGCGTGGCAGCAGAGACAGCTGGGAGAAGCGATCATTCTTTTCGAAAAAGTGCTCGCCGAAAATCCAAAAAACTACGATGTTAACTTGCGACTGGCGCAGATCTACGATTTGCAGCGAAACACCGATTTAACCAGAAAATACTACGCTGCCGCGATCGCCATTAAGCCCGAAGCGGCGCAGTCGGCTCCTGCGTTTCAGTGGCTCGGCAGATATTACTTCCAATCAGAGCAGTACGATTCGGCTCAGGTATTTTTCGAAAATGCTTTAAAACTTTTCCCGCCCAAATCCAGTTTGTCGAGGCTGGCGGAAAAGTCTGTCATTTCTTCCAAATTTGCCCGGGAAGCAATAAAAAAACCGCTACGCATTCAGAAAAAGTCGATGGGCGACACGGTCAATTTTCTCAGGACCCAGTACTTTCCAGTGATGACGGCCGATAATGAAACTCTCATATTTACAGGACTGACAGAAGATCGGGACGAGAACATTTATATTACAAAACGAAAAAAAGATGGTCACGCCACGCTTGGCTGGGACAAGCCAGAGGAAATATCCTCATCGATCAACACCATTAATAATGAAGGAACATGCAGCGTTTCGGCCGACGGGCGTACGCTTGTTTTTACTGCCTGCAACCGGCCCGATGGATATGGAAGCTGCGACTTGTATATAGCTCAAAAAGAAGGCGCTCAATGGAGCGCCCCGGTCAACCTCGGCCAGCAGGTCAACACCCGAGACTGGGAATCCCAACCTTCCTTATCAGCGGATGGGCATACTTTATACTTTGCTTCCGAGCGCAAGGACGGTCAGGGAAAAAGGGATATCTGGGTAACCACGCTTGATGACAAAAAGCAATGGTCGGTCCCCAGTAACCTCGGCCCTGCTATTAATACTTCGGATGACGAAAATGCGCCTTTCATCCACGCCAACGGCCGCACGCTTTTCTACGCCTCGAATGGTCTGCCTGGCATGGGAGGATTTGACATTTTTGTTTCTCAAAGGATCGATACGGTCTGGTCAGAGCCCAAAAATCTAGGGTACCCTATTAACACCGCCGCCGAGCAGGTCGGACTTTTCATTGCTTCCGACGGGCGCACTGCCTACTATACCGACGATACTTCCGACCGTGGAAAGGGTCGTTCACTTCTTTACAGCTTCGAAATGCCTGAATCGCTGCAAAAAATGATCATTCCTGCGCGTTACGCAAAAGGCAGGATCACAGATAAGAAGACGGGACAGCCCCTCGCGTCAGAAATCGACCTCTTTGACCTCAAAACGCAACAGAAAGTAGGCGCTTTTTCGTCCGACAGTAAAACCGGAACGTTTCTGACAGTACTCAATAATGGCGGCGAATATGCCTTTTATGTGTCCAAGGCAGGTTACCTTTTCAAAAGTCTTTCGTTCTCGGTAAATGATTCTGTTTCTTTCGTAGACCTGGAAATTCCGTTGGAGGCAATTGAAAAAGACCGGGCAGAAGTATTGAACAATATATTTTTCCAGACCGGCAAGTACGAGCTCGACGAAAAATCGAAGGTCGAGCTTGACAAGATGGTGGATTTTTTGAACCGAAATAAAACCATTAAAATTGAAATTTCCGGACATACCGACGATGTCGGATCTGATGCAGAGAACATGGAGCTCTCCAAGAGGCGCGCGCAATCTGTTCAGGAGTATTTGCACAAATCCGGTATTGTAACCGAACGCACCTCGTCGAAAGGTTACGGAGAAACCAAACCCGTCGCGTCCAACGATTCGGATGAAAACCGCCAGAAGAACAGGCGGATAGAGTGGCGCATACTTTGACAGACTTGCATAAAGGAGTGAAATTTCGCACTTTTGTCAATCTGCCTTTGTTGTATTGATTGAATGCCTTACGGGCATTTTTTATTTCACACACTCCTTTTTCAATCTGTTTGAAGTTAAGATTTTTACATTCGTTATTTACATAAGTTGTTGCTATCCATGTCATCTGAGAAAGTTTCTTGCCTGATTATCGGCTCCGGCCCTGCCGGTTACACTGCCGCCATATATGCATCCAGAGCAGGCTTAAATCCTGTACTTTACCAAGGCGCCCAACCGGGCGGCCAGCTTACCATTACCACCGAGGTGGACAATTATCCGGGTTATCCCGATGGAATTACGGGACCTGAAATGATGATCCATTTCGAAAAACAAGCCAAAAGATTCGGGACCGATGTCCGTTACGGAATGGCTACCGAGGTTGACTTCACGTCATACCCGCACAAAGTGATCATTGACAACAAACACGAGATCATTGCAGACTCGGTGATTGTTTCCACCGGTGCTTCGGCCAAATGGCTGGGAATCGAAGGAGAAGAAAGGCTGAACGGAAGGGGCGTTTCTGCCTGCGCGGTTTGTGACGGGTTCTTTTTCCGCGGCCAGGATGTAGTAGTAGTCGGCGCGGGGGATACTGCTGCCGAAGAAGCGAGCTATCTTGCCAAATTGTGCCGGAAAGTGTACCTGCTTGTACGTCGCGACGAAATGCGTGCATCGAAGATCATGCAGAAAAGAATTGAAATGTTACCAAATATCGAGGTTTTGTGGAATACGGAAACTGTGAAACTGAATGGAGAAGAAGGCCTCGAATCGGTGTTGGTAAAAAATAATAAAACCGGCGAGGAGCAACTTTTAGATGTAACCGGTTTCTTTGTTGCAATCGGGCACAAGCCTAACACAGATATCTTCAAGGGATACCTGCATATGGACGAAACCGGTTATATTCAGACCATCAAAGGAAGTTCCTGCACCAATATTAAAGGGGTATTCGCTTGTGGTGACGCGCAGGATAATGTGTACAGACAAGCGATTACCGCAGCGGGAACCGGTTGCATGGCCGCTTTGGACGCAGAAAGATTTTTAATGGAAAGAGAAGTTGAAGTAATTATCGAAGAAACGACAGCTTAATTATTTGCCCAACCCCTAAAATTTAGTCAGACTACATGCATATTCATTTTGCATGTAGTCTGACCCATTTTTAAATATGAAAGTAAAGCTTATTGTAAGTTTGCTGATGATAGTGTGTTTGATTTCATGGAACACGCAAGCCCAAGAGCGAGGTAAATTCAGAAGAAACCCAAAAATAAACCAGTCCGGAAACAATGCCAACGAAGGACCTGTAAGCAAAGCAGCTGTTCCTCAGCCTGAGGACGAATATGAAGTGGAAACTTCCAATCTGAGATTTCAAAACCAATTTGAACCCGTCAAACCACTTAATCCGACCGTAAACGAAGATACAACCACCATTGATGAAGGCGACACAGAGGTTGTAGAGGTTGTCGATTCTTTACAGGTGGGCGATGAATGGGTTAAGGCGGCAGAGTATTATGTAATCTGGGACGCTCGCACGATTAATCCCTACGGTTTGAACCCGCTGGAATTCGACGAGCCTGTCGATCTTACACTTTATAACGAGGCGCTCAACCGCAAATGGAGCACCCCCATGGAAAAAACTCCGACAACATCGAATTTCAGTTACCGGTGGGGAAGATGGCATAATGGGACAGACCTCGATCTGGAAACCGGTGATACGGTACGCAGCACTTTCGACGGAATGGTACGCATTGTCGCATGGGACGGCTCTGGATACGGTCGTTTTGTTGTAGTCAGGCACTACAATGGTCTCGAGACCCTTTATGGTCACTTGTCCAAACAAACGGTTGAGTCGGGCCAGGTTGTAAAAGCAGGTGAAATGATTGGCTTAGGTGGAAATACCGGCCGCAGCTCCGGCTCTCATTTACACTATGAAAACCGTTATGAAGGCAATCCATTCGATCCCAGGCACATTTTTGACTGGGACAACAAAACCATAAAATCCGATCACTTTATATTGACCAGCAGCGTTTGGGATCACCTACGCGGTAAATCAAACAAGAGTGAATTTGAGTCAGGGGATGCAGCGCCTGTTGCTTACCGCCGCTCAGTGCTACACAAAGTCCGCCCGGGCGACACGCTTGGTGCAATTGCAGAACGTTACGGGGTAAGCATTTCTTCCATCGCGCGGCGTAACCGCATGTCGGCCAGGTCTACTTTAAGAATTGGTCAGAAACTCCGCATTAAATAACCTCATCCTATGAAACTGGATATTTTAGCCATCACTGCCCACCCCGACGATGTGGAGCTGTGCTGTGCAGGAACGCTTTTGTCCCAAATGGCTTTGGGCAAAAAGGTCGGTATTGTTGACCTTACCCGTGGCGAGCTGGGTACCCGGGGAACGCCGGAGGGAAGGATCCAGGAAGGAAAAGACGCCGCTGAAATTCTTGGCGTTTCGGTCAGGGAGAATGTAGGGTTGGCAGATGGATTTTTTTTAAACAATGAAGAGCATCAAAAAGCGATCATTCCCTTTATCAGAAAATATCAGCCCGATATTGTGATAACCAATGCGATCGACGACCGGCATCCCGATCACGGGCGGGGCGGCAAACTGGTTGCAGACAGCTGTTTTTATTCGGGTTTAAGAATGATCAAAACCTTCGACGAGCAAGGGAATGAACAGGAAGCCTGGCGTCCAAGATTGGTCTTCCATGCTATTCAGGACAGGTATATCAAGCCCGACTTTGTGATTGACATCACCGCGTTTCACGACCGGAAAATAGAAGCGATCCGGGCATTCAAAAGTCAGTTCCATATTCCTGAATATAAAGTCGAGGGCGAGCCCCAGAGCTACATATCCTCTCCCGAATTCCTGGAATTCATCATTGCCCGGGCGCGCGAAATGGGACATGGGGTCGGCGCTACGTTCGGGGAAGGATTTACAACTTCCAGAATGCTAGGAGTGAAAGATCTTTCTGTATTCATTTGACTTTTTCCCAGATAAAATTGTTGCATAATCACCACCAGAAACAACTGTCTGCTGGATTTTATCGTATATAAGGAAAATCAAAAAATCAGTAGGATATGAAAAATACAGTAGTGCTTGTGATGTCGGGAATGCTGATGCTGTTGCTTCAAAATTGCTATGGACAGTCGGCTTCGAAACAAAGCGAGCAGAAAAAAGCGACCGAGTATTCGCGGACAGACTCTGCTCCGGTTAACAAGAGCAACCAGGACTGGCAGAAGATACTTTCACCGGAGGTTTATGAAGTAGCCCGGCTGAAAGGGACCGAAAGGCCTTTCACGAGCGCCTACGAACATTCCAAAGAAGTAGGCACATTCTATTGTGCCGTGTGCGGCAATGCGTTGTTCAAAAGTGACGCCAAATACGAGAGCGGCTGCGGCTGGCCAAGCTTCTTTGAACCTATCAATAAAAAATCGATCATTGAGGCCAAAGACAACAGCCACGGCATGCGCCGGATTGAGGTCATGTGCGGTCGGTGCAAGTCGCACTTAGGGCACGTGTTCGATGATGGTCCACCTCCTACCGGCCTTCGCTACTGCATCAACGGTGTAGTACTGGATTTTGAAAAAGCTAAGACTGCGGAGAAAAAATACAGTGCAGGCAAAAAAGCCAATTCCGGAAGCTAGTCAAGTCTGCTAGTCTTCAAACTTCCCCAGTACAAAACCCAGATGAAAACCCAACACCAGGCTCGGTACAATCTCACGCGTGCCTGGTGTTGACTCTGCCCAGAATTCGTCAGGACCTCTTATCAATGCATTGTCCAGACCAGGGGTCAACGTGCGGACCTTGATGCTTCTCATACCCAAACCCGCGAAAAGATCCATAGTAAGCCGGCTTGGAAAATAGAATTGCCAGCCCATTTTTGCATGACCGGCACCCACAATCCTTGCAATGCGGATATCCTTATTCTCAAAATAACCGCATCCGCCAAAACCGGAACAATCCATTCCGACCCACTGGTTTTCACGGTAGACGACTTGTTTGAACATAAACTCACCGGCCACGTAGCCCCTTACCCTCCGCTTCCCGAAATAATAATACCGCAATGTGGTCCTGCTTTTGTAAGTCGACTTGTCGGGCACATTGGTTTGTTCTGTATACCAGGCATTAAAGGTCGATCGCCCGTAGCCCAGGTCTTGCTGCAGAGTGACACCGCTTTGCCCGAAAGGAATCTCTACCCCAAATTGGATCGTATTGTCGAAATCGAACATTGGAAGAGGAGAATATTTGATAATTACATGATCCGCAGCAGTTTCAGCATCAACCTGGCCGGAAGCCCCGGCATGTATCAGGCAAAAGATCAGGACATACAATAGAGCGTTTTTCATAGAACCGGAATCTTGCTTAACAATTCAAATTTGTCATCCTGATCATATTTATATTGAAAAAGGCCCTTCTGGCCGGTGACGATCAGATGATTTGGCCGGACGATTACATCGTACGCCGGCAGGTCCTGGTGAAATTGCATTTCAACCGGCCGGATCGGGTTCGAAATATCCATGACCCTCAAACCCTTTTCTCCCTCGCAAACAAACAACTTATTACCAGAAACACCCAGCCCGTACGGTGATGACATTGGCTGGGAATTGACCAGCTGCGGATTGGAAGGATTACTGACATCGACGACATCCAGTGAGCTCAGACTATTGCCCCGCCTGCAGGCAACGCCGCTTCTCAAAGTAACGTAGGCATATTGATCCTGCACCACAACCGGATCACAGGATTGTACGTGCGTAAACTTGCTCAGATAAGCAGGATTAGCGGGATTACTGTTATTGTAAATGTACATGCCGTCATTTGCCCCGATGAAGAGCTGGTTCCGGTAAGGAAAAATCGTTTCGATGCCCACATTCATATCTTTCCTTACCGTTTTTACCGGGTTGGCACCATCGGCAATATTGTAAACTTCCAGAGATTGTTTTGAAACGATGTAAAGGGTATTACCTGTGATAGCGAACCTGGCCATCGAGCCGCCTGAACCAGTTTGCGGATTCACAGCCGATTCCTTGCCTTCCTGGCACGCGGTCAGGATCAGGCAGAGGCCGAGGACGGCAAGGCCAAAAAACAGAAAAGGGATAATCTTTTTCATATTGCTGATATCAAAAGTCGAAACCTGGAAAAGAAATAGTCAATCTATCGGAAACATTTTGGCTGCGCCTGCATCGGTACTTTTTCCCAGCCTGCTACAATGCCTTTCTTGCTATCGACGCATTCAAAATATACATTCTGAGCTGGTGGATAATTGTTGCCTGGGATGGCATCGCTGATCGTCTTCGTCAGCTTGGGTGATAATGGATTGCTAATATCAAAAACGAGCAGGTTTGATACATTATCGGCATAAAGCCAGCTTCCTTTCACCGCAATATCGTAATTGCCTGTGATAGAAATGAAGGACAGGTTTTTGGGGTTTTTTGGATCCTTGTTGTCAATAATATGAATGCCTTTTCCAAGCTCGTTGACAAAGATATAGGGATCGAAAAGGTAAATCTTGCCGGGTTCAACCAGCGGCTGAGGGGCTGAAATATCAATTTTTGCAAGTTCTTCTGAGGTAGCATATACCGGCCGGTAACCCGATCCTTCGAACGGCATCCCATTCGGCGGACTATCGTTTGGCTCGACACAAGCGAAACTGATGAAAACAAGCGAAAGTAGGCGAAGAAATGTCTGCATGATTTAGCTGTTAAATGAGACCCGGATCTTTGACACATTGTTGCATTAAAGGGTTGCAATACCCAAAGGTTTGGACGAAGCATATAGCATTGTCCGTTAAGTAAGTTTTTTCCTCAATTTCCTTTTTATTGACAATTAGCTGATATTTTCGGCCCTCTTAGTCATCATGAACCATTTTCTCCCTCATTTACTCAATGAAAAAGTTCTTCAAAATCTTTGGCGGAATCCTCCTTCTGCTCATCATTTTCGTTGCCGGCGCTGCCATTTATGTTAAAACTGCCCTTCCTGATGTAGGAGAACCGCCCGTAATTACAGTTGAAAAAACCCCGGCCCGGATCGAGCGTGGCAAATATCTGGCAAATCACGTTTCGGTTTGTATGGATTGCCATTCAGCCCGAGACTGGAATTACTTTACGGCACCACTTTCCGGTAATTTCGGTGGAGGAGGTGAAAAGTTTAGCGCCGACATGGGCTTTCCCGGTAATTTCTATGCAAGAAACATTACCCCCTACGCACTTGCAGACTGGACGGATGGAGAGATTTTCCGTGCTATTACCACCGGTGTAAGTAAAAAGGGAAATGCATTATTTCCTGTGATGCCCTACCACGGATTCGGGCAGATCGATGAAGAAGATATTTACAGCATTATCGCCTACCTGCGCACCTTGGAGCCGGTGAAAAACGAAGTGCCGGAATCTGTGGCCGACTTTCCGGTCAGCATCCTGCTCAATACAATGCCGGCCAAAGCCAACCTGACTAAAATGCCGGCAGAGACCGACAAGGTCGCTTATGGCAAATATTTGGTTACCGCTGCCAGCTGCGTAGAATGCCACAGTAAAATGGAAAAAGGCGCGCGCGTCGAAGGCAGTGAGTTTGGAGGCGGCATGGAATTTAAGATCCCTACCGGATTGCTTCGGTCTCCAAACATTACCTCGGATAAAGCCACCGGAATCGGATCGTGGACAGAAGAAGGGTTTGTAAAACGCTTCAAAACCTATGCGGATTCATCCTACAAGCCACATCGAGTCGGCCCCAAAGAATTCAACACCGTAATGCCCTGGACGATGTATGCAGGAATGAAAGAAAGCGATTTGAAAGCAATATTCGCCTACCTGCAAACAGTCCGGCCGCTCACGCACGTGGTTACCAAGTTCGAGCCAAACCCATAATCGCAGACAACAGTCCTGGCAGGATAATTGCAAGAAGGTTACAAGAATCTTTGAGCCTTCTAACATTTATAAAATGACATCTGCCAATATGGAAAATCTGGACACGGTACTCATTCACGCCACACGCCTGGGCAATACTGCCGTAATCAGCGAAATTATCGCGACGGGGCAGGATGTGAATGTGCAGGATGAAAAGGGGTATACGCCGCTCATCATCGCGTGCTACAACAACCGCTATGAGGCCGCCGAGCTGCTCCTTAAGAATGGGGCCAATGTAAATGCCAGTGACCATGGAGGAAATACGGCGCTGATGGGTGTTAGTTTTAAAGGATATGAGGACCTGGCCCGGCTGCTGATCAGTTATCGCGCCGACCTGAACCTGCAACATGGAAATGGCGGTACTGCATTGATGTTCGCGGCCATGTTCGGCCGGAACGAGCTGGTGAAGCTGCTGCTGTCCGAGGGCGCTGATACGACCATTCTCGATGTCAGGGGATTATCGGTAAAAGACCTGGCCTTGCAGCAAGGCAATCAGCAGGCCCTTGAATTGCTTTCCTGAAACGGGCATGGTTTGCACATGAAATAAATCGCCTCACGAAACATGTTTCGTGAGGCGATTTATTTATTAAAACATCATCATGCAGGAACCTTTCGCGGTTTTTCCCTTTCCCAAAAACGGTGCTGAGAAATAGCAAGAATCAATTGATCCGCTAGTTTTTTCGGGTCCTCTCCTACTACAATACCTTCTCTGAGCACCGTCTGGTCTGAAAATTCCGACGGTATCTTTTTGCTGAAATACGTTGCCTCTAATACCTGAGCAGCTCCCAGGTCGGCTGCTATCGCCTTGCAATGCTTGAAAGCTTCGTTAAGGAAGTGTACCGCATCTGCTTCCGCTTCAATCGTGGCCACACTATTAGTACCACCCGGAACATACACAGCGTCATAAAATACCGAAGCGGCTGTTAAAAGGCTGTGGTTAACCGGGATTTGCTCGTCACCCTCCGATAGAATGAAATTAAGCCGTGGCGAGATTATCTCCACAATAGCGCCAGCCCCTTCCAATGCGGCTTTCACTGTGGTCAACGATTTTTCATCAACGCCATCTGCGGCCAGGAATGCTATTTTCCTGGTCTTGATGGTGTCTTTCACCGTGTTGGCCATACTCAATGCAGCCGACGCCTTCAATGCGGTATCCACCGTAAACGGATCGTAGTCTGCCAGATTTCCATCAGCTGGAATACTGTGGTTCACAGGTAGTTCCGGATCCTGTGGAACCGGGATGCGAAGCGCAAAAGCAACCGCCGCAGCAAGGCCCTTATCAACGAGTGACAGTATCCCCAACATCCGCTGCCGCACTTCAACGGACTGCACCTTGCCAAGTTCAAAGCTGAATGCATCGATCATGTGGTTCCTCTCCGGATCCGACTGGCTATTGTAAAAAAGCTGCGCTTGCGAAAAGTGATCGAAAAAACTTCGGCTCCTTGCCCTGATCTTTTTGGCATCGATCCGTTCCGGATAGGAAGTAAAACCGCCTTCTGAAGCCTTCGCCTGCAAAGGATAACCATTCCCCAAACTATTCGGGTTGTAGCTTGACTTTCCCCTGTTGATCGTTTGGCGCATGTAACCGTCGCGCTGGTTGTTATGAACGGGCACGATGGGCCTATTAATGGGTATCTCCTGAAAATTGGGACCTCCCAGGCGGATAAGCTGTGTATCTGTGTAAGAAAATAACCTGCCCTGAAGAAGCGGGTCATTGGTAAAGTCGATTCCCGGCACCACGTGCCCGATGTGGAAAGCTGATTGTTCGGTTTCAGCGAAAAAGTTGTCAGGGTTCCTGTTGAGCGTCAATTTACCAATCCGCTGCACGGGTACCAGTTCTTCGGGTATAATTTTGGTCGAGTCCAGCAGGTCGAAATCAAATTTAAACTCGTCCTCTTCTGGCACAATCTGCACGCCCAGCTCCCATTCCGGGAAATTGCCGCTTTCAATTGCATCCCACAAATCCCGGCGATGGTAATCGGGGTCCTTACCTGATATATTCTGGGCTTCATCCCAGGCCACAGAATGCACACCAAGCAGTGGCTTCCAGTGGAATTTGACAAAATTCGAAACGCCTTCCGCGTTAACAAAACGGAAAGTGTGGACGCCGAAACCTTCCATCATCCGGTAACTGCGCGGAATTGCCCTGTCGCTCATCAGCCACATAATCATATGCGCAGACTCCGGCATCAGGGAAATAAAGTCCCAAAAAGTATCGTGAGCCGATGCGGCCTGTGGCATTTCATTGTCAGGCTCGGGCTTTACGGCGTGAACCAAATCCGGGAATTTAATAGCATCCTGGATAAAGAACACGGGCATATTATTACCCACTAAATCGAAATTTCCCTCCTGGGTATAAAATTTGACCGCAAACCCACGCACATCGCGGGCCAGGTCGGTGGATCCGCGTGATCCGGCTACCGTCGAAAATCTCACAAAAACGGGCGTTTCAAGCGATTCGTCGCTCAGGAAATGCGCTCTGGTCACACCCGACATTGACTTATAAGCCTTGAAAACCCCGTGCGCCCCTGACCCTCTTGCGTGTACGACCCGCTCGGGAATACGTTCATGGTCAAAATGCGTGATTTTCTCACGAAGTATAAAATCTTCCAGCAGGGAGGAACCCCGCTCACCTGCCTTCAAAGAATTCTGATCATCATTGATGCGCACGCCGTGGTTCGTATTCATCAGCTCGCCCGTACTGTCAGCCGTATGTTCGGCCAACTGTTGGGTTTTCTCGGTTTCCTGCCTTTTAAGAGGCTTATCTGTTTTTTTATCGTCTTTCATATAGCTCGTTGGAATAAATTATGCTTCGGTGGAAGCCTGGTAGTTGATATCACTTTCTGCTACCTGAGTAAGCAGTTGATCGGCCGTTTTCTCTTCGGCAAGTGTCTGGCCAAGGATTTCGGCCGCATCGCTGAACCCCAGCGTGGTCGCGAGCTGTACTAGCCCGCCGTAGGTCGCAATTTCGTAGTGTTCTACCTTTTGGGAAGCAAGGATAATGCCCACGTCGCGGGTGGAAGTTCCTTCATCGGTGCTTTCGATGATACCCTCCGCTTCTTTGGTAAGTCCTTCCATTGCATCACATTTTTTGGCAATAGCCGCAACGCCGAGC
Organism: Dyadobacter sp. UC 10; assembly: GCF_008369915.1. Lineage (NCBI taxonomy): Bacteria > Pseudomonadati > Bacteroidota > Cytophagia > Cytophagales > Spirosomataceae > Dyadobacter > Dyadobacter aurulentus. Next base: position 93,695 of record NZ_VSRN01000001.1, read on the forward strand.
ATATCGAAAACCACTTCCAGCCGGCTTACGTGCTCTTTTGTTTCTGACAGGTGATTTTGAATAGTTGTTGCCAGCTTTTCAGAATGCGCCGATCCGATCATTTTAGGAAGTGATTTGACCAAATGATTCTCGGCCCAGTAAATATCTCTTAGCGCGTCCAGAAAGAGCTCATTTAACGCAGGCTCAGCCGCAGCAGTAGTTTTGGTTGTGAATTTAGGTTCTGAACCTGTTTCAGTTTTCATGATGATTTGAAGTTTGTTTGCGCCGTTTGCTACAAATCACGTACCACTGAAAAATTCCTGAAACTTCCCCAAATGAATATACCTGCTAATAAGAAATCCATTGTTACATGGACCAGCATTAAAAACAGGCAGTTGCTCGCTTTTAACTCCGCCAGCTAATGGTGAACATGAATTTGACCAGTTTAAAAAGTAAGCGAACGACGATGATGAACAGACGAGATGCTATTCAACGGGTTGCCCTGTTGCTCGGAGGCACGTTTTCAGCACCCACATTGCTGGCAATGCAACAATGGGAAAGCAATTTGAGCAAGAAAGTACCTGTCGCTGACCTTGCTTTCACGGACCGGCAAAAACTGATCGTCTCAGAAGTTGCCGAACTGATCATTCCAAAAACAGATACACCCGGGGCCCAGGACGCCGGCGTACCCGAATTTATCGTCATGATGCTGCACGATTGCTACAAGTCGCCGGAGCATGCCAGCTTTTTGGAAGGCGTTAAAAACCTGGAAAAGAAGGATTTCATGTCTCTGAACATATCGGAAAAGACTGAGATACTCAGACAGGTCGAAAGCGATTCGGTTGAACAAATGAAGGTATATCAGGTCCGGCAAACTAAAATGGGCGACAATGAAGACCGTGAGCAAATGAAGGAACAAGCCAAGGGTTTGCCTTTCTGGAGACTAATGAAGGAGCTGACCATGCTTGGTTATTTTACCTCCGAGCAAGGCATCAAATCTTCTTTTGACTACGTGCCTATTCCTGGTAAACTGGAAATGATCCAGCTGAAACCCAATCAAAAATCCTTCGCCTACTAGCCATCACCATGAACCTCAATCTGAAAGCAAATAAAACCAATACATACGATGCTATCGTGGTCGGCTCAGGCATGACCGGCGGTATGGCTGCAAAAGAACTTACCGAACGCGGTATCCATGTCCTGATGGTCGAGCGCGGCCGGGAAGTGAAACACATTGAAGACTACGACACGGCGATGAAAGGCCCCTGGGAATTTGAGCACCGGGGAAAGGTATCGATCCAGTCGGCGGAAGAATACTGGGCCAACAGCCGTTTTGGAACCCTGGCCAATGAGGAAACCGGAGGTTTTTTCACAGATGATAAGAAAAACCCGTACATAGAAAAGCGCCCTTTCGACTGGATCAGGGCCTATCATACCGGTGGAAAGTCCATGCACTGGGGAAGACAATCCTACCGGATGAACAAACAGGATTTTGAAGCCAATGCGAAAGAAGGGATCGCGATCGACTGGCCAATCCGCTACGAAGACCTCGAACCCTGGTATACGCACGTTGAAAAATTCGTCGGTATCAGCGGTCAGGCGGAAGGCTGGGACGTACTGCCCGACGGCCATTATCTGCCCGCCATGCCCATGAGTGCCCCGGAGATTTATTTCCGGGAAACAATGATGAAAAAGCTGAAACGTCCCGTGACGATCGGCCGGATCGCCAACCTGACCAAGCCGCAGCCCTGGCATACCGAGCTGGGCCGCGCCTCCTGCCAGTACCGGTCGAAATGTGCCAGGGGCTGTCCTTACGGTGGCTATTACAGCTCCCTGTCCGGTTCCATCCCAGCGGCACGCAAAACGAATAAGCTGACTGTTTTGCACGATACAATTGTCAGCGAAGTGATTTACGACGAGAAAACGAAAAAGGCCAAAGGTGTCCGGGTGATCAACCAGCATACCATGGCAGTGGAAGAATTTTTCGCAAAAATTATCTTTCTCAACGCGGGCTCAATGAATTCGGCTGCATTGCTGCTCAACTCAAAATCCAACCGGTTCCCGACCGGGCTTGGCAACGATAGTGACCAGGTAGGACGTAACATTATGGACCACCACCTGGGCGTCGGCGCCAATGCGACCGTGGACGGTTTTGAGAAAGATTACATATACGGGCAGCGCCCCAATGCACTTTACATTCCCAGGTTCAGGAACTGGGGAACAGACAAAAGGCAATTCCTGCGCGGCTATGGTTACCAGGGCGGAGCCAGTAAAAGCGACTGGAAGCGCGGGATTACGATGAATGGATTCGGGGCTGATTTTAAAGAAGATATGACCCGCCCGGGGACATGGACGATGGGCTTTGGCGGTTTTGGAGAGATATTGCCCGACCCTTCCAACCGGATGTTTTTAGACAAAGAAAAGACAGATAAATGGGGTGTTCCACTGATCGTATTTGATGCTGCATTTGGCGAAAATGAGCTTGCTATGCGAAAGGATATGATGAATTCGGCCGTTGAAATGCTTGAAGTCGCGGGCTTTAAGCAGGTAACCGGGTTTAACCGCCAGGATACGCATCCAGGACTGGGCATTCACGATATGGGCACGGCCAGAATGGGGAAAGATCCTAAAACATCGGTTTTGAACAAATACAACCAGGTTCACGATTGTAAAAATGTCTTTGTCACTGACGGGGCTGCCATGGTTTCTTCTTCCTGCGTCAACCCGTCTATTACCTACATGGCCATGACCGCCCGGGCGGCCAGTTATGCTGTGGATGAACTGAAAAGGCAGAATTTGTAATAACAGATCAGCCTTATTTCGGGTACAGGCTTTTTATCATTTGACAAAAAAAGTAAATTGAGCAGAGGTAAACCTACAAATCCTTGCGTCTGCTTAAAGAATTACTTTTAACCTTTTTCCTGACAACAGCCCCCGGCCTGCTTCGAGGACAGTCCGACCAGTTGCGCTTTTTGAAACTGGATGTCAGGAACGGGCTTTCAAACAACCATCCCACATGTTTCCTGCTCGACAGTCAGGGCTTCATGTGGGTAGGTACCAATTCGGGACTCAACCGTTATGACGGATATCACTTCAAGGTTTTCAGAAACGACGCCAGCGACAGCACCAGCCTGCGCAGCAACAGCATACGCAGCCTTTGGGAAGGCCCGAAAGGAAAGGTATGGGCCAGCTCAGCCACCACAAATAGCGTTTACGATCCACTGACAGAAAAATTCGCCGCGAATACTTCGCACGAGCTCAAACAAATGGGTATTTCGCCCGGTTTTGTCAGGATTATTCACAAAGACGGAAAAGGAAATTATTGGTTTGCACAGGAAAATAACGGACTATTCAACTATATCCCGGCTGCAAAAGGCAAAGCTGCTCATTTGCTGCATGCACCAAAAGATACAAACAGCATTTCCAGCAATGAAATATCAGCCATCGCCAACAGCCCCGACCGGCATTTATGGATCATGCACCGGAACGGAATACTGGAAAAAGTCAACCCTCAAACGCGCAAAGTGGTCTGGCGATCCGACTACCTGGCAAAAAAGCACAAACTGAGACTGCTCAACTACGGCATTACGGTGGATTCAGACGGAGAATTGTGGATCTATGCGATCCGGGAAGATCTGGGCGTCCACCGTTTCAATCCATCCGAACTTTCCTTTTCATTTTATAATAAAACACAAGGTAACCCGCGCCTTAACTCGGATATTATCCAAGGCGTAGTGCAGGACAACCAGGGAAGGATCTGGATCGGTGTAGACCACGGGGGTATTAATCTCATCGATAAAAAAAAGAATGAGGTCTCCTACATCCTGCCTGACGATGACGACAGGAATGCGATCAGTCAGAATACTTTTAATGCGATTTACAAAGATGCATCGGGGGTGATATGGCTGGGAACCTACAAAGACGGGGTTAACTATTATCACGAGGACATTTTTCGCTTTCCGCTTTTCAAGCACAAGCGCTCCCAGCCTGCCAGCCTGCCTTATAATGACCTGAACAGGTTTCTGGAAGACAAAAAAGGAAATATCTGGATGGGGGCAAATGGCGGGGGACTGATTTATTTCGACCGGCAAAGAAACACCTACAAGCAATATCTGCACGATGCGGCCAACTCTAATAGCCTGGGAAGCAATGTCGTGATCAGCCTTTTTCTTGACAGGCAGGAAACACTTTGGATAGGTACGTACTTTGGCGGCCTCAGCTCGTTTGACGGACAAAATTTCAAAACATACCGGCATAACCCGGCCGACCCGGGCAGTCTTTCGCACCACAGTGTCTGGGAAATTAAGGAGGACTCGCGTGGAAATCTATGGATAGGTACCCTGGACGGCGGCTTAGAGCTTTTCGACCGTCAAACCGAAAAATTTACCCATTATCCGGCCCGGCTACCTGGTTCTGTTCACGATGCCTATATCAGCGAGATTACAGAAGACGACCGCGGGAATTTGTGGCTTGGTACCTCATTCGGCGTCGATATACGGGATGCTGCGACGGGTAAATTTACCAATTACCATCATGAACCGGGCAAACCCAACTCTCTCAGCAACAACATCGTGCATGCGATCGTGCAGGACTCGAAAAAGCGGATCTGGGTCGGCACCCAGGACGGACTCAACCTGTATGATCCTGTAAAAAAACAGTTCCGGGTATTCCGACAAAATGACGGACTCCCACACAATACTGCCCTCTCGGTGGTAGAGGACGATTCCGGCGACATTTGGATCGCAACGCCTCACGGACTGGCCAGAATGCAACTGGCTCAGACCAGCGAAGGTCTTAAAATACAGTTCATCAACTACGACGAAAGCGACGGTTTGCAGGGGTCGGAGTTTACCGAAAATGCCGCGTTGAAAACGCGTGACGGAGCGTTGTTTTTTGGTGGTGCAAGAGGGTATAACCACTTCCGTCCTGAGCAGATCCTGCCCAAGGCTATGTTCCGGAATGTTGTTTTGTCTTCACTTTCAGTTTCCAATACGAAAGTCAATGCGGGGGACAAAATCGGGGATGGCAGCGTGATACTTACCAGCGCGATCTCGGAAACGAAAAAAATAGTGCTGCCACACAGTGCCAATATCTTCGCGATAGACTTTGCAGTACTCAATTTTTTTCATCCTCAAAAAATCAGCTATCTCTATAAATTAGAAGGCTTTAACGAAGATTGGGTACCTGCACAAGCCAGCTCGCGGACTGCATCCTATACCAACCTGGACCCAGGCACCTACCTGTTCAGGGTGAAGGCCTCGAACGAAAACGGCGACTGGAATAATGAGGAAACGACGCTGGAAATTGAGATCCTGCCGCCCTGGTGGAACTCCCCCGTTGCAAAGCTAGCTTATCTGGCCCTGTTCATATTCGCATTGTATGCAGCTGCTAAAACGATCCGGAACAAAGAACGCGAAAAGTACCTGATCGAACAGGAAAGACGGGAATCAAGGCGGCTGCGGGAAATCAATGATGTCAAGATCCGGTTTTTCACCAATATGAGCCACGAGTTCAGGACGCCGCTGACGCTCATTTTATCACCTCTGGAAAAGATCCTGAAGGAAAACACCGATTCACCCCTGTACAATCAGATGCAGCTGATGCAGCGTAATGCGAAGAGGCTGTTGAACCTGGTCAACCAGCTGCTGGATTTCCGTAAGCTGGAAGTGAGCGGGATCAGGTTTAATCCAACCGAAGGCGATATTGTCCAGTTCGTAAAGGAAGCGGTTTTTTCATTTACCGATATTTCTCAGAAGAAGCAGGTCGGCCTGTATTTCCAGTCTGAATTGCAGAGCCTGAATGCTTTTTTCGATCAGGACAAGCTGGAAAAAATTCTTTTTAACCTGCTTTCAAATGCGTTCAAATTTACCCCGGAACACGGAAAAATAACAGTTGAAATTGCCAACGCGCGGCCAACAGGAAGCCATGCCCGGTCGTGGCTGGAAATGAAGGTGCGCGATACCGGCATTGGTATCCCGCACGATAAAAAGGACAAAATCTTCGAGAGCTTCTTTCAAAACGATCTGCCGGCCGGGCTACTTAACCAGGGAAGCGGCATCGGGCTTTCCATTACCAAAGAGTTTGTCAACCTGCACGGTGGCTCGATTACAGTTGATAGTGAACCCGGCGCGGGGAGCTGTTTTAAAATTCTGATTCCGGTACAAGGCGCAGAAGGCTCCGTTTCCGCGGGACCAATCGCTGAAATCGCATCAAAACCAAATCCCGTTCCGGTTCTTCCGACCGGGCCAGGCGCGGATGCGAGTGCGCTTCCCGTCTTGCTTCTGGTAGAGGACAATGAGGATTTTCTCTTTTACCTGAAAGACAATCTCAAAGAATTTTACCGGATTATCGAAGCAAGAAACGGCTCGGAAGGCTGGTCAAAAGCGATAAGCGCCATTCCTGACCTGGTCGTGACGGATGTTACCATGCCTGAAATGGATGGAATGGAGTTAGTGCGGAAGCTGAAAAATGACGAACGCACCTTACACATCCCGCTGGTCCTGCTCACTGCGGGCACCTCCCCCGACCAGCATCTGCAAGGCTACGAGCTGGGTATTCATGATTACATTGAAAAGCCCTTCAACTTTGAAATTTTGCAATTCCGCCTTTCCAATATTCTGCGACAGCAGGAAGCGGCCCGCAAAACGTTCAGCCAGCATATCGCCATCAAGGGAAGGGATATTGCCATCAGCAGCCGCGACGAGAATCTGGTCAGACAGGTCATAGCGATCGTTGAAGATAACATCGGCAATGCCGACTTTTCGGTGGAGGCCCTTAGCCGGGAAGTGGGAATGAGCCGCATACACCTGTACCGCAAGCTCAACGCTATTTCGGGAAAAACCCCGGTCGAGTTTATCCGATCGATACGTATGGAGCGCGCCGCCCGGCTGCTCGAACAAAGTCAGCTGACCATTTCCGAGGTAGCCTACCAGGTGGGTTTCAATAACCCCAAGTATTTCGCCCGACAGTTCAAGGATGAGTTTGGCGAGCTTCCCTCTGCTTATCTGAGCAAGAGGAAAAACAAGGCTTAACCCCAAACAGCCTACCCAAAAAAGCGATTTCCAGCTTCACAAATCGTATTCAGGTAACTTTTGATACGGTACAATGTAACATTTGTACCCGCTTACATTGTTGCGCGTTCTATACATTTGCGCTGATGATACACCTTCAATAATATTCCAGCAAATCGATAAACCTCCATATAAAATTTTGAAAATTCTATTAAGATACCTCCCACGAAGCTAACATTACATATAAGACAAAATAAAAGACTTGACAGATTACCTCTCCCCGCTAATTATATCAGTTGTTTTACCTATACCAAATAATCTAATGAGAAAACTTGTATGCAGCTTGCTGTTACTGTTCAGCTTTTCGGGGGTCTATGCGCAGACCAAGATCTCCGGAAAGGTGACAGGCGGAGCAGGAAACCCTCCCCTGCCGGGTGTTACTGTCGTAGTGAAGGGATCGAAAACGGGCACGACCACCGACACCGAAGGCTTGTTCAGCATCAATGTACCAGGCCCGGGCACGGTGCTGAGCGTTTCCTATATCGGCTACACAAAGCAGGAAATCGAGGTAGGAAACAAAACCTATTTCGATATTACGCTTTTGGAAGATGCAACTTCACTTTCGGAAGTTGTGGTGACGGCCCTGGGTATTCAGCGGGAGAAAAAATCGCTGGGCTATGCAATCCAGGAAATCCAGGGATCGGCTTTGTCGGATGCAAAGGAAACAAACCTGGCGAATGCATTCACGGGTAAAGTAGCCGGTTTGCAGGTAGTCCGTTCCAGCAATGGCGCTGGCGGATCATCCAAAATCGTATTACGCGGCAATACCTCGCTCACCGGAAGTAACCAGCCCCTCATCGTGGTGGACGGTATTCCGATCGACAACTTTACCGGCACAACCGAAAACGGTTACTGGGGGGCCGGGCTGGACCTGGGGAACGGGCTTGGCGACATCAGCGCCGAGGACATTGAAACCATGAGCGTCCTCAAAGGTCCGTCGGCTGCGGCTTTGTACGGTTCACGCGCCGGTAATGGTGTCATTTTAATCACCACCAAATCGGGACGCAAGCAGCCTGGACTGGGTATTACTTTCTCGACTACCCTCGGGACCGAGAACATATTTATCAAACCTGAGCTTCAAAATTCCTTCGGCCAGGGTACTGATAACATCTACAATGCCATGAATACCACCAGTTGGGGGCCGAAAGTAGAGGGGCAGACAGTGACCAGGTGGGACAGCACACAGGGGCCGCTGGCTATTCATGACAATGTCAACAACTTTCTGAGATCGGGTTCAAGCCAGAATTACAGCCTGGGACTGCAACAACAATACGGCTCTACCGCGGTTTTTGCATCGCTAAATTACCTGGAAGACCGAAGCATTATCCCTGGAAACAAACTCAAGCGCGTCAACTTCACATCGAAAGCGACGACGCATTTCGGCAGGGAAAGCCGCTGGACAAGCGATATCAAAATGGCTTATAACAATACTTCCGGCTACAACCGGCCGATTAACGGCAGGGACAACAGCAGTGTGTTTGTATTATATATGCTGCCAAGAAGTCTGGACATCCGTGATTTCAGCGCTGCTACCAATGAATTCGGCAAAATGCTGTGGTATCCGGGCGCCCCGGGCTCACAGTCGAACCCTTACTGGCTGAGCCGCTATAACCTCAACAATGATGCACGGAACCGCTTTATTATGAACGGATCATTGAAATATGCGTTCACCGACTGGCTGGATGCAGAGGTAAAAGCGGGGGGCGATTTGTACACCACCAACACCGAGCGGAAAACCTACGCGGGTGGCCCGCTTTCGAACTCCTATTCACTGGGCAAACAAACTTTCAGTGAAACCAATTACAGTGCATTGATCAAGGCTACGAAGGATGAAGTATTCGGCTTATTGGGCGGTACATTCACGCTGGGAGGTAACTTAATGCAGCAAAAGTTCAGCTCGCTGACCGTCAATACAGGCGCTTTGGAAGTTCCTAACCTGTTTACTCCGACCAACTCGGCTGCTGCGCCACAGGTTTGGCCGGGTTACAGCCGTAAAAAAATCAATTCTGTTTACGGTTCTTTGGGACTGAATTATGGGGGTTGGATATTCTTTGACGTCACGGCAAGAAACGACTGGTCATCCGCACTGATCGAAGAAAACCGCTCCTACTTCTATCCATCATACAGCCTCTCCTACGTGGTGACGGATATGCTTGAAAAAATGGGCACCAGCATGCCGCTTTGGATGAACTACGCCAAACTCCGGGGCTCGTATGCGACGGTTGGAAATGACCTGGCGCCTTACCAGCTGTACAATGGTTACAACATTTCCAAAGATCCCCTCAGCAATACGATCGCGGTAAGGCAATCGCTGCTGAAAAATTCTGGCGTGAGAAGCGAATTGATCAAAAACCTGGAATTGGGAGCTGAACTTAAGCTTCTGAACAACAGATTGAGACTAGACTTTACCTGGTACAAATCCAACGCGACACGCCAGCTGATCGACATACCGATGGACCCGATGAGCGGCTATTCCAGTATGAAAGTGAATGCCGGGAATATCCAGAACAAAGGGATCGAGATCATGGCCGACCTGGGTATCCTGACCAAGCCTACCTCGGTTAACTGGTCTATCACGGCTAATTTTTCCAAAAACGAAAACAAGATCATCGATATCGCGAAAGATCTGGGTGTAAACGAATACCAGCTGGGCGCATTTGACGATTTGTTTATCAGGGCAACCACGGACGGACTGTACGGGGATATTTACGGAACCCGGTTCCTGCGCGTGAAAGACGAGGCCAGCCCGCACTTTGGCAAATTGCTGCTCACGGCAGAAGGCCTTCCGCAACGCGACGCGACGATCGTCAAGCTGGGTAACCAGCAGGCAAAAGGGCTGCTGGGCATTTCCAATAATTTCTCTTACCAGGGAATCGGCCTCTCCTTCCTGATCGATGCGCGTTTGGGCGGAGAGATATTTTCTGCATCCAATGTGGGACTTCAGTCAGCTGGTGCTGCGGCAGTAACTGCTCCGGGCGGCGAGAGACCTGAGTTTGTGGTCGATGGAGTTGTCCAGGCGGAAGGTAGCGAGGCGACGATCAATACCGAGCCAGTTACCCAGCAACAATACTGGAGCACAGTTTCTACCCTTAATAACCTGGGGGTAGGAGAAGCATACATTTACGATGCGACCAATATCCGTCTGCGGAATGTAATGCTCAGCTACACCTTGCCTAAAAAGCTGCTGGGTAAGACTTTCCAGAAAGCGAAGATCAGCGCGTCGGCCAATAATGTATGGATGATAAAAAGTCATCTGAAAGGCATTGACCCCGAGTCTGTTTTTGCGACAGGTACCAATGCAGTAGGCTTTGAAAACGGCGGATTCCCGACCATGCGCTCGTTCCTTTTCTCGCTCACCCTCGGATTCTGATCATCAGTTTAGATATAAAGATTTCAAAATATATGAAAGCATTTTTTAAAAGGGCGGTCCTGCCCGCTGCGGCGCTGATGTTGTTTACAACGGCCTGCAATGATTTTGATGAGATAAATGCAGACCCTTACCTGGCCACGGAGAACCAGGTGCAGGTAGAGTATTTTATCAACGGCTCGATTATCGGGAGCCAGATGGACCCGCATATCGCAGAGCGTGTATTTGTATTGTACTGGAAAACGGCCGGTCGCCAGCAGGCAGGCGGCGGAATATCGACGGGCGGCTACAACGATGGCTGGTCGAGCGACTATTACGGGGCCAGTTACCTGGGAGGATGGCTCAATAGCATTTATGCGGCTGTCCAGGTGGCCGAAAAGCAGATCGAAACCGGAAACATCAAAGAGTACACGGGCAACCTGCTGCAAGTTGCGCGGATCTGGCGCGTGTACCTGCTCAGCGAGCTGACCGACAACTTCGGCCCTATTCCAATCAATGGTTTTGAGGGTAAAAACCCGGAGTTTTCTGACGAAAAAACGGTGTATTACTACCTTCTGGATGAATTGAAAGACGCTTCTGCAAAACTAGACCTGAGTATTTCAAGTTCTGCAATTTCAAAATACGACCAGGCCTATGGTTTTAGCTATGCCAAGTGGCAAAAATATGCTAACTCAATGCGGCTGAGGCTTGCCATGCGCCTTTCGGAGGTAGATCCCGCCAAGGCAAAAGCAGAATTCGAAGCCGCCGCCGCAGGACCATTGATCACCAAGGCGGACGAGACTTTCCAGATCCAGGAAACAGGCGGCTGGGATGCGCTCACGGGGGTTATGACGCGCGAATGGAATTATTTCCCAATCTCTGCGACAATCAATAACCTTTATCTTGGATTGGGTGGCATTAAATCGGCAGATCAGGTAAGGCCGGCCCAGCTTCCTTTTATCAAACCGCAGGATTATCTCGGGCTGAGATTTGCAGATCATTTTACGACGATGACCAACGATCCTTCGGCTGGCTATTGGCTGGACGGGCTGCCAAATACCATCGATCCCCGGGCATACAAAACCTATATCATTCCCGGCGATGTCGACAACGCTGACTTCAACGCCTACCCTTCGTGGGACAACACCGCAAAAACCACCGAACGGACTCTGGTGGATGCCGCAGGGGCAACAGTCAAAACCATTGAAGCAAAAAACACCTGGAATGCGCCAGCTAACGGAGACTGGGGACCGAAAGGCGCTAAAAACAATGTACGTTCCTACAATGGTACTATTCCCCGTCACGGCCAGCATTTGAGAAACGGAACCAGCAAAAGGATCTTCTTTGCTTCCTGGGAGACTTATTTTCTGCTTGCCGAGGCTGCCGTAAGAGGTTGGACGGTACCGATGAGCGGTCAGGCTGCCTACGAGGCGGGTATCGATGCCAGCCTGGCTTACTGGAATGTGACGAATTTCGCAGCTGCCTACAAATCGTCTACCGCCTACAACCGGGTCGGCACGTCGGTGAGCTGGACGCATGTGGCCGAGCCGCCTGCAACCTATGTCATGAAATACAAAGATGGGTACACCAACGCGGAAGGTACGGTCAACAGGATTTATCCTGTCAATAACCTTTACAAGAATGGCGCTGTAAAAAACGACCTTCTTACCAAGATTATCACACAGAAGTTTATCGCGCAAACGCCCTGGCTGCCTTTGGAAGCATGGAGCGATCACCGCAGGCTGGGACTACCTTTCTTTGAGAACCCGGCAGTTGAAAATCCGCTGGTCAATATGCCTGCGCTCAATGCCAGCAATTACATGACTTCCAATATCAAGTTTTTCCCGCAGCGCCTCAAATATCCTTCCAGCCTGCCTGCAAGCAATGCGAGGGGGTACGACCAGGCCCTGAATTTCCTGGGAAACCCGGACGGAACGCTGACCCCGCTTTGGTGGGCGAAACACTAACATCGCAAATTAGATTCGTATTACTTAAACCGGGCATTGAAGCAGTGCCCGGTTTTTTGTTACTGTTCAGAGTCAGTCAGCTATTCACTTTTCAACACCGCCGCGGGGTTACTTCTGGCCGCTCTCAATGCCTGGCTCCCAATAATCAGAAAGGCGACGAGCATGACCACCAGCACACCGGTGAGCATCGCTAGTACATCGATAGGCGCGTGATATACGAAGTTTGCGAGCACTACTTTATCGAAAAACAGGTAGGTGGCCGGGAGTGACAGCAGCGCAGCGATTAACAGCAGCGACAAAAATCCCCTGCTTAACAGAAACACCAGCCCACCCTCGCTTGCTCCAAGCACTTTGCGGACACTGATCTCTCTCAACCGGGTTTCAGTCGTAAATACAACCATCCCCAGCAGTCCCATCGACGCAATGCAGACTGTCAGAAATGTAATAAATCCGATCACTTTGACCACTACGGAATACTGACTGTAAAAGATTTCGATCTGCTCATCGTAGAACCTGGCTTTCAGCTCATGCACCTTATCCACTTTTTTCCATGCCCTTTCCATGCCTGCGCGGGTAGCTGCCCAATCCTTCGTTTTGACGGAAACGTTCAGGTATCCCCCTTTTTGCTCGCTATCGTACTGACGAAAAGCCATGGGCTCGATTTTGTTCTCCGCAGTACCGAAATGAAAATCTTTTAAAACACCCACAATCGTCAATTTCTTATCATCCATCTGCAACACTTCTCCCAACGCTTTTTTCGGATCGCGGTTACCCACGTTAAACCGCTTCAGGACCTGTTCATTTACGATAATCTCGGTTTCGTTCCCTTTGGCGGGCCGGGTGGTAAAGTTCCTCCCAGCCAGGAACTTATGCTGATGCAGGGGCAGGTAATTATTGTCGACAAAATTGAGATACAGCCGAACCGAATCGGCAGGATCCTTATACTTCGCGTTTGTACCGGTGAGCGTGCCGATACTGGTCACAATGTTTGACCGGGATATGGTGCCCACCTCCGGCATTTCGGCCAGCTCTTTTTTCAACAGCTCGGCCTTATTGTCCTGCATCCAGATGTTAACGATGTTGTCCGTCTTAAAACCCAGATCAAATGCCAGAAATTCTTTGTACTGATGATAGCCCAGCATGGTTGTGGTAATAAACATCAATGAAAAAGTGTACTGGATCAGGATCAATGTTTTGCGCAGATTAACCCGACGGAAAACCGTGATGCCCGAGGTACCTTTAAGCACCTGTATTGCCTTCATTCTTGAAAAAAACAGCGCTGGCAGAAAGCCTGCCGCAATGCCTACCAGCGTGGCAAATGCAATAAAATACAGCACGATTTTTGGTGTGAGTTCGAGCGCGACCAGATGATCGGGGAATTGCTCCAGAGACATAAACTGCTTGCGGAGCACTAGAAACAAAAGAAAGGAGAAGACCAGCGCCAGCAGTGCAATGATCACCGATTCGGCAACAAACTGGCCCAGTACATGCCCTTTCAGCGCACCTACGATTTTGCGCACACCCACTTCCCGGGACCGCCTCAGTGACCGTGCTATGGAAAGATTGGTGTAATTAAAACAGGCAGACAATACGACAACGAATGCCAGGCCACCCAATACCAAGGCCACTGCCATCGGAAAGCTATGCCCTATTTCGTTGGAATAATGCTTGCCCAGCGTGATCTCCGAAAGCGGCTGAACCGACAAGCTGATCCTGCCGTTTTTCAGTCCCTTATTCTCCCTGGCTGCCAGCTGGTTCAGGTTTGCCTGCATGGCGGCGGTGGTACCGTTTTCGGGTATTGTGAAATAGGTATAGTTGGAATAAAAGTGCTCCCAATCCGTTTCCTCATACGAAAACCAGCCTTCACTTTCCGCGCTCGCAAACGATACCAGGGCTTCAAACCTGAGGTGCGACAGGTTGGGAATGTCTTCAAGAATTCCGGTTACGGTATAGCTCAATGTGTCAAACTGTATTGATTTGCCTAACGCATCTGAGTCGCCGAAAAGCTTTTTAGCTGTTTTTTCAGTCAGCACCAGCGAATAAGGCTCCCGCAGCGCAGTAGCCGGGTCGCCTTCTTTCATTGGAAAGGTAAATACCTTGAAAAACGACTCGTCGGCCCACCAGCCGGTCAACGGGAGAATGGTTTCTTTTCCTATCCTGGCGTCACGTGAAAATCCTGGCCTCAGCTGGGTAAGATCCTCAAACCCTGTAAAAGACTCCTTCATCTGTTTACCCGCTTTCAGCGACATAGACGCAAAGTCTGCGGGCGATTGCCCCGGCTGCTCACTTTTAGTAACCACCCTGTATATACGCTGCTTTTTCTTGTGAAAATCGTCGTAGGAAAGAAAATCTGTCAGCAGCGCTATGACCAGCAGCCCTACCGACATGCTGATCGCGAGACCGACGATATTGATAAAGGAAAATAGCTTATTGCGCACCAGGCTGCGCCGCGAGGTTTTCAGGTAGCTGCTGATCATAAAGTAGTGAATATAGAGATTGAGAAAATCCGGTTTCCTAACCGTGTACGGCCTGAAAAATTTAAACACATCCATGACATAGATCCACCTGGCGCGCCTGGCGCCTTTCGTCTTTACATTCCTGTCGAAGTACTCGTTCAGATCACCCTGCAGATCTTCCAGCAGCCCTGGCCGGCAATACCATTCCAGAAACCGTTGCGCCCACTGAGGCGGCTGCGCTTTTTTCTCAGGTAGGGTCGTTTTCATCAGGCTGGTTCGATATTAAATCCCGGAATAATATTCCACAAACCATCCCGCACTTCCTTCGCCCGCATCAACCCAACCTTACCCGCCTGCGTCACTTCATAATACCGCTTGCGCTTCCCGCCCCTTTCACTGGTAGCCTCCCCCAGCCTGCTTTTAACAAGGCCTTTCTGTTCCAGCCGGTTCAGCACCGCGTGTACGACACCGAGCTTCGAAACCCTGCCAGTATGCTTTTCCAGTTCATCACAAATCGCCACACTGTACGCATCCTGCACCAACGCGGCGATGGTCAGCAGTACCAGCTCCTCAAATTCCCCTAGGTTCGTCCCCTTCATAATTTCAGATCTTCAAATTAACAATTCCGTAAATGTATGTATAATGGTTTTATTAATTCATGTTTTGTATGTAAAAATGTCAAAATTTCCAGGCAGTTGCATTTCTTTTCTAACTCCTTCTTACCTTGTCCGACCTGGTGCATTTGCTTTTACATTTTTGTTTATTACACTTTTAGAATTTAAAGTCTTGCTGGTATGCGTAACTTATTTACAATTTTATTTTTCTTATTTTCAACAAGTATAACTTTTGCACAATTTGGGGTTAGTGCCCATCAATCCAATTTGCCATTTATAGGCTTCAGCTATGAGTTAAAAGACCGGTTTCTTCCAGAACTCCGTGCGGGCATAGATACACAACTGGATAACATGTCGTTAGAGGCTGTGGTCAGTTATCAGTTCCTCAATAAAGAGGACTTTGAAGTATATGCCGGATTGGGAGGGAGAATAAATACGCTTCCTGGTTTGGTCGTTCCCTTAGGAGCTCACTTTTTCCCTTTTCCTGCAAAGACTTTTGGATTTCATATAGAGCTGGCTCCAATCATTTCAGAAGGCTCGCCAATTATCAGGGGAAGTTGGGGCATTCGGTACAGATTCAAACAAAAATAGTATTCAATGCACATCGGCAAAAAAACCTTTCATTATGAAAAGAAATCTTCTCTATGGTTTAGCTGCTCTGCTATTGTTGAAAATTGCCGCCCCTGATCCTGCGTACTCTCAAAAGGTAAAAAAGTGGAACTATGGTGTATTGGCCGGATTAACCTCTGAACGATTTAAAGTCGTCAAAAGTGATAAATATCAAAATCAAATTTTATCAACTTACACCTCTACAGCAACGTCGTGGCTGAATTTTGGCGGAGCGTTATGGGCGGAGAGAAAGCTCTTGTCAACATGGGCAGCGATCCCGCAAATCGGTTATGAATTTGTTCATGTCCAGGACAATGTCCTTACAGGTGCAACGAAGAAATCAGGCAATGGTTCTGATTTCAAGGAAACCCATCATTATCTGTCCCTTGCGCTACATTTAAGAAAGTATTTCTTAAATAATGCAAACCTGAGACTGTTTGTTGATGGCGGAGTAAAAGCAGACAGGCTGGTTAGATTCAAAAATGAATATTGGCGGTATAAGAATGAAACCTGGAAACCAACTACTCTTAAAAATATAGACCCCGCCCTCCTGGTCGCAGCCGGTGTAAAGCAGGGAAGATGGGCAGTATCAGCAGAATATCAGTATTTCCTGGGAATGCCGCTTGTTAAAAAGTACCGTGGCGATTTATCACCCAATGGGGTGAAAACGAATTTAGAAAGGCAGAACATGTCAATAAGGGCAGCATTTACAGTATTTAAATGACTTTATCGTCTTAAAATTATATCAATATATCCACCTGCCCAAAGCATGTATAAATGGCGCAGCGGCGGATTCCTGGTAAATGCAGGTGCAGAAAAACAACGATCCCTGGTAAGCAATTCAGCGTAGACCTAATGCCGGAATATGCTTTATTTCATGCTGATAGCACACATATCAACAGATAGGCTTCTATGAAGTAATCATCTAAAAAAATTGTGTAATTTTTAAATGATTATCACCATTTAAAAAAACAGCTACATGAAAATATCATTACACATCATCTCTCTTCTGTTGATAATATTCAGCTGCAAATCCGGCACAGAAACAGGTGATCCGGCATGTGGTCATGATGTTCAATGCGCTCTTGGCAGAGCCCAATCGGTATGCGATCAGAATACAATGGTGTGGTTGTCAGATATGCTTACCAAAGCTGAAGAAGATCGCATAAGTAAGACCCACAAAGGAAATTATATAGGCATGATTTCTCTTATTAGGTACAAAGGTCAACCTGTTGTTTACACTAATTTTGCGCTGGGCAGTGGCGGAATAGCCTTTTATTTATTTGACTGTAATGGAAACCCTGTTAGCTGTGAAGCAGATGATGAAGCAGGTAAGATTCCCGGCCTGGCAATGGCAAAAGAAAATGTAATCTACACTAGTCTGATTGAGTGACAAAATACTAACATAAAAACACCGGGTGAATTCAAAGACAAAACTCTGAATTCACCCGGTAGAGCACTTTCTTACTACTAAACACTACTCTTATTTCATTAACTCCGGTGTGATCATCTCATCGCTGCTGTTTCGGGGAAGCTTATAGACATCCCCGTCACGGTTGGTAAAGTACAGGTTCGATTCGGAAGGCTTGCGGCCGTTGCCGTCTGCCCAGATACCGTAAAAGTCGGGTTGAGCCCCCGAGGGCCTGCGCACGTACGAGTGGTTCATTTCACTGTTCCGGGTCAGCTGCTTTTCCTTTTGCCAGGTCTTGCCCCTGTTTTTGGTCAGCCACATCGCTACTTCTCCACCCGGATTATAAGCCTGCGGGCCGTCTACCGTGGGACCTACCACTTTGATAACCTTCCTGGATTCAACGTATACCGAGCCCATATCATAGTTGCTGTCCGAAGTGGTTACTACGTTATTAGTCCAGTTTTTCCCCCGCCTGCGAAACAGCGTCCATTCCCGCGGGCTATTATCCGGGCCGGCTTCGTAGCCTTTGCTGGAAATAACCAGGATAGCAGGCTTCCGGCGCTTATCGAAAGTAATGTCCAGCAGGTAACAGTTCAGTTTTTCACCAGCATAATCTTTTACCAATGCGATGTTTTGCGTAGATGTAATGGGCAGCTGGGCCTGTGCCCCTTCCGCATTCTGCCAGGTTGCACCAAAATCAGAAGTTTCCAGGTAATGCAGGTTGGTCCTGTAATTCAATCCTTTACCATCGGGATGATAGTCAAAAGCGACACCCACCTTGCCATTTGACTCGGCGCTCACCTGGTAATGCCCGCTCTGAATATGGGCCAGTACTTTCCATTCATTCCAATGAACACCGTCCCTGGTAGTATTGTATCCGATCACGCGCTGGCCCGCCTTATTGTATTTGGTAAAAAGGGCTATAAAACCTTTCCCTTTGATCGGATAAACCTGAAAATAGGAAAAGTTGTTGAAAGGCTGCGCCTGGCCATTGACGATCTCCGTTGCTTTCACGGTTTCGAACGCACTGATATCGTAAGGCTTTTTGCTTTTGTGAATGTAAGATGGCCGCGGCGTTCCGTGAGAAGTTGAGAAAATCCAGATATGTCCCTGATCATCCATTGAAATAACCGGATTGTCGTGCGCATCGGTCGTTTTTTTATCGAGCAAAATCACGGGATTGGCCACTTTCTTGGTCTTGTGGTCAAAATAGGAGACGTTATGAAGCAATGTGGAATTGGTATCGTCCGTGCCCCCAAAACAGAAAAACGTTTTGTCCACTTCCTTTGAATAAATCGCGAAAGGACGGTGATTAGCCGGGTACACAGCAAGCCCTCCACTATACTTATAAACATATTCATCATTCGAAGGCTGGTTCATATACCAGATCCCTTTGAAGCCATTTGCCTTCTGCTGAACGATTTCCGCCTCGGCGTACCTGGCATCCGGATGCACCGGTTTCTGCTGCGCCTGCACAGCCGGCCCCAATGATATGAAAAGATAAAGGGCACTAAATTTCAGGTGGGTTTTCATATTACTTGTTTTCTATTCATATCGATTTTCGGGCAACCAGCCCAAAATTTAAAGCACCTTCTGGACCGCATCTTCCCCGGTTGACTACTTTCCACCTCTCATTTCCAATCCGCAAGCGGCTTAACCTGAGGCAGTTTGGCGGAAGGTGAGAAAATAGCATTGAAGCTTTCAGATGAATTAGCCGGCAACGTCACCTCGAAGCCTACAAATTGCGTATCCGGGTTGGGTGCGTCATAATCGTGGGTCGGGGTGGTAGGCCAGGTCTTGATCTCAATATCGGCTTTTGTTTCAAAAACGAGCAGCATCTTTTTTCCGTTTTGCGATAGTTCCACTGTTTTTCCGTCGAGCACTTTTACAGCTGCGCCCGTGAGCAGGTTCCAGCGCATTTTGGCAGGTTTGTCGGCTGTTTTCACCTCATCTCTGACTACAACCCACTTTTCATCGCGGATCGAAACGCCTCGTTTTGCAGCTGCAACCTGACCTTTATATAAATCTGAAAGATCAGTCACAGCCAGCATTTGCGAACGGCTGTCCGACCAGGAATCTATTTTGGCATAACCTTTCACATTCATGAGCTGGTCATTAAATGACAAAGTATTGTGGGCAAAGTTGTTGAGACGAAACACTTCCCAGCGCTGGGAGTTCTGCTGACGGTTCCACAGATCGACCCCTTTTGTTTCCAGGGAGTTATATTCCTGCATGCCGAAATCCATCGCCCAGCGCTCGCCCTGCGCGTCGAGCACGAACGAGCCGATATCCATATGCGCATGGTTTACGGATGCGGAACCCGCTTTCAATCCGACAAAAATAGCGTTGGGATCGACCCAGGAAGTACGCATCAGTGCGACTGGAGAAGGCCCCTGCCCTACCCATTGCCTCTTTACAGGCGCTTTTATCCCTTCAAGGTTTGTTTTGGTACCCCAAACCAGCAGCGCCGGTAAGATCCGGTTGCGCACCATGCCGTCGGTCTGATCGGAGAGCAGCTTCCTTTGTGTCCAGAGCAGCGAAGGATCGCCATTTTTTTCGGCAAACCAGAACATAGCCGGGCTAAGCCCTTCCTTCAATCCGCTGTCGCCCCAATTGTGCGCCAGGCCGGAAGGCCCTACGAGGTTTTGAAGGAATCCGGCAGTTTTCAAAAAGCCGGGTGATTTCGAAAGCCCGAAGTCCGTGTCCAATGCTTTCTCAACCGCGCTGATAAACAAAACATTGAAGCTGGTGCCATATCCCCAGTAACTGAACCCTTCCGGATATGCACCGTCGGGCTGGTAAGACGGGCCCATTGCTTTTGGAATACTGGCGACAGCGCGCGAAATCACATTCGCGGCAATTTCCGGCTGATTTTCCGCGATAGCCAGCGCGCCGAAGGAAATCCCCGCATTGCAAACCTGGTTCCAATTGTGTTCTGCTTTCAGAAATGCATTGTACCTCTTGTCAAGTGAAGGTTCAATGCCCTTTTTCAATATTGCTTCTGCGATCGTGTTTCTTGTTTCGGTTGCCAGCCCGTCATAGAGCCAGTCGTAGCCGATTGCAACGGCCATCGTCATTTCGGCCACGTCCAGAAAGTGCGTCGGGTTCCAGTCTTCGAAAGCAGCCACAGCCAGCATTTCCTTTTCCGCCCGCCGGAGATACTTTTCATTTTTGGTAGTCCTGTATGCGTACGACAATTGGAAGACCCTCCTCAGACACTCGCGCGATTTATCGAGCAGCCGCTTTCCGATTTTGATCCGCTCGACCGGGGGCACATCCAGAAGTTTGTCACATTCAGCCAGTATTTGCTGGTGTACCGCATTCCATTCGGGATATTTTTTAACCTGCGACAAAATTTGCTGCTCCTCCCCTTTCAGTAAAAGCAGCCTGGGATGCCCTTCTTTTAAAGACTTAAGTACCTCAGGTTTCGATTGGCTTTGACTGGAAAATCCCTGAAAACTGAGCAGGACGGTGAGTAGTATAAAGATTTTTCTCATAACTAGAGGTTGGCATTGGTGAGCAGTAAGAGACCATTTCCTTCTGTATTTTCCGTGTTTAACCCCGACAAATCAACATCAGGATATTTGTGTGAAACCGCTTTGGCAGTCTGAAAAAATCCATCATAATGAATGGTTTTAATCTGCTGGTAGGTCCAGTTTTTTTTCTTTTGGGCAAAAGGCAGTAACCATTCAAATGCGGATCTGATACTTTTTCCATCCGGCGTCTTAAAGTTCCAAAGATCGATACCCACATTATCTCCTAATGCCGCCAGCTGAAAGAAACCCTGCAGGTTCATTACCGAGTAATTCCAGGAAACCGTGCGCGCGAGCTCATGCGGCTGCGCCCCGCTGGTGTCGAGCTGGGTACTGATCCGCTTTTTGGTTTGTTGTTCCAAAATCGACCTGGCTAGCTCAGGCTGTTCTGTGAAAAGCGCCATCGAAACGGTCTGGACGTCGTACCAGGTACCGTGGTTGTTATGCTCGTCGGCCTCATCCAAGCCAATCGGACTTGTTGTCATCCAGGTCAAAAATGCTTTATACCAATCCTGAATACCCCGATAATCAGTCGCGGACAAACTTTCAGAACCTTTTAGCAACTGTACGCCGTCAATCAGCACCGCCAGCGCGCGGGTGTCGATGATACCTATTCCCCTGCCATTGGTGCGACCGGGTATTGCCTGTCCGAAGTTCAGGTTGGGGTTCATTTTTGTCTCCTCGTCCAAAAACCAGGTTCTCAAAAGTTTCGCAGCATGGTCGGAATATTTACTTTCTCCTGTGAAATACCAGGCCAGCGAAAGCCGGTAAACATCCCGGCAGAGACTTGAATGATAATCCGCATCTTTGATAGTGTACCTTTCCGGATTCACCTGCCCGTCTTTTCTGATGTAGGGAAGTCCGTCAGCCCTGGTTGAATCCGGCCACCAATACGGACCAACGCTCATATAATCGTGCTTATCGCCGCTTGGAGGTACTTTTCTTTTGTAGGTAACCGAATAGGGCCCAGCCTTCAATGCCTTGTCGGCCTGGGCGACCAATTCCTGCAACGCTTTTTGGAGCTGCTTGTCGCCTTTCCGGATTTTATCTTTTGACGATTTCAGAAATTCCGGCTTAAGCAGGAAAGTTTGCAGCGGCCCGGCGGCATAGCTGTTGGTTTCTGATGTGACAATATCAGTTCTTAGCTGCTGAGCAGTGCCTGAAAAGAGCGTACCCGCATGCGCGGAGACTGAGAAACACAACGCCAGGCATGTCGCGAGGCGGGCTGTAAATGCAATTTTCTTCATAGGAAAGCACCATTGGGAGTTATTAATGCATCATCCCGCAGGTTCCGTCAACGCAACCTGCGGGAAATGAAGCAAACGATTTTAGCAACGCTATTTCATCAGGTAGCGTTTAATACTGATCCTGGCGCTTTTTTTATCGTTACTAACCGAATTCACATAGACGTACGCGCGGTACTTTCCATCCTGCGTTTCCACCCACACGCCAGCTTCTGCGCGCATATTAATCGCATAATCAGGCGCCGAAGCAATATCGAGCTGCTGAAAATCCAGGTCATCAATATATACGCCAAACTGCAACCTTGCCAGGTGAAAATCGCGCAGGTTCCAGACCTTTTGTACTTTGGTAGCCCGGTTCGCACCAGCCGGCAGGTTCACGCCAGGCAGGTAAGTTTTGGCAGAAGGCGCAACAAGTCCGTGCGAAAAAGTAATATTTGGAATAGAACGGTACAAATACACCAGATCGATTTTAGATGCATTTGCAGCTGCATCCGCCGCGCTGTAAACGGCCATATCTTCAATCGAGATGAATGCTTTGGAGCTATCCACAACATCAAGATCGAGCACCATGTCCATTTCGGCGACCTTGTAAGGCCCCATGGAATAGGTAACCGCCTGGCCGTTGCTGGCCTGGGCAGAGAATTTGAATGAAACCTCTTTTCCTCTCGCAGTAGATGGTATGCGGTAGGAATAGCGAAGCGTGGCCGCAGACGTATCTTTGGTAAATGCCACAGTCGTTTTCCCGCCGCTGTTTACCGACTTACTCCCTACTTCGATACCCACGTCCTCACCGCTTCCATTGGTGTAAAACGATCGGTTTTCCAGGAAGGTCGATTCTCCACCTGCAATGCTTGCTTCCACTTCTGCAGAGACCAGCTTGCCCATAGACTTTGGCAGCGCCATTGCATAAGCGAACTCGATATTCAATCCGACCAGGTTTGGCCCGAGCGTTCTTTTAATCACATCGTTTTGAAGTTCCTGTTTCAGTTCCGGTATTGCGTATTCTTCCTCTTGACAGGAAGACAGCGAAACCAGTCCGATCAGAACAAGGAAGTAATATAAATAGCTATGTTTCATGATCTTGCTGTTAAAGGGTTACGGTTGTTGCACTGTAAGATTGACCGTGTATACTTTCCTGATTTTGCGGTTACCCGATACAACTGTATACTGCTTTGGATTTGCCAGATCCGAAAAATCGACTTTTCCGGTGATCTTTGGGTCCAGCTTCGCATCAGTTACAAGTGAGAATTGCGGGTACAGGTTTTTCAGGTCTGTTCCATAAAACACCTTGACGTTGATCGTCTGAGCAGTGGTGTCAATCACTGCATTCTCAACTCTTACCGTTTGAAAATCAGGCCCGAGCAGCTCGAAGTTACTCACATAACACTGGCTGCGGGTGGTAATCAGCAGCCCGTCTTCATCCACAGGGAAATCTTCTTTGCAGGATACCAGCATACTGACGGTCAGTAGCATCGCTCCAATCCATTTGATATATTTTAGCATTTGAATTAAATATTAATGTTTTAGAAAATCGTCGCACAATAGCCTACAACCAGGGCGTATTCTGGGTCAGGTTCGGATTGCGGTCGCGTTCGCCCGGCGGAATCCGGAAAATGTAGTTTTGCTGGTAAGTACGCTCGGGTACGTTCTGGAAATACCTTTGCTGGTTGGCACCGTGCGTATCGATCCGCCACACCCCTTCGCTGTAAGGCGCTCCCCATACACGTTCCAATGCACGCCATCTGCGGAGATCAAACCCACGGTGGCCTTCACCCAAAAGCTCAACAATCCGCTCCTGCTCAATAGCTGCGAAAAATGCATCTGCCCCGGCTGTTTTGGCAGCGGTAAGCGCAGGGAGGTTTCCGCGGCGCCGTATCTTGTTCAGCAAAGCAATCGCCTCAGCAGTAGGACCTTTTACTGCATTGGAAGCTTCTGCGTACATCAGGTAAACATCCGCCAGGCGCATTACCGGGAAGTTGTAATCCCCCTCGCTGCGTCCCTGACCGGCATAATTGCGCAGGAACTTACGGAAGACGTAGCCAGAGTTGGTACCGTCGGTATTGTAGGTCGTGTACTTTACGCCATCAATGGTAACCGGCTGGTTCCAGGTTTTGTAGATATATGGAAGCCAACCCGTGGATTTCAGTGAAATCATACCCACACTTACTTCATAGTCCCACATGATGGAAGCTTTCATGCGGTAGTCCCGGTTCTTGTAGCTTTGTGGATTTACAGCAGAATTCAGCGCCGTACGGGCACCCGCGTCGACTGGGTTCATAGGTACCATTTTCGGGGCAAAATCACCTGTTACCGTAGACTGATAGCGATCAGCGATCTCATACCGCGGCGCTACCCAAAGCTGTGACCCTTCGTGTGAACGACCGGCGAAATCGCGCATCAGCTCTTCCCCCTGCCCTGTTCCAATACCTCCGTGCGTGAAACCCATGATGATTTCGGGATCGTTATTTGCAGCCGGAGTAAACAGGTAATAATAGTTCGGCAGCTTCTCAGCCTTGCCCAGTGAGTCAATCTCTCCCGGCTCTCCGTTGCGGAACAAAACCAGACCATAATCGTTGATCACCGAGTTAAAGTCAGCAGCAGCGGCGGTGTAGGCAGCAGTTGCCGCATTGGCATCAGGCTTGAAGTTTTCCAGCTCGGGCCAGCCAAACCGGTTCCAGCAAGCCCAGTACAACTGCAGTTTTCCGCGGAATGCAAGTGCGGCAGGCTTTCCTGCGCGCCCGGCCCCCGGCGCTTTTGCAGGAAGTTTTTCATAAGCATAGGTAAAATCCGCCATGATGGAATCCTTTACCTGCCCGATCGGCGTGCGCGTCAATGCGGATACGTCCGAGTTGGCTTCGACAATGTTGGTAAAGTAAGGCACATCTCCCCACATGGAAATAAGCCGGAAATAAACCATTCCCCGGAGCAGCCTGGCCTCGCCTACGATCGCTTCCAGCTTGGCTATCGACTCTGGCTTGGCAGTCAGCAACATGCGCTCAACATTCCTGATCACATAGTTTGTCCGGTTTACACCACCATACAGGTACCGGTACATTTTATCGAAATTATCGCCGTAGCCGGTTGGGTTATAGTCCCCGTTGTGATAAGCGTCGCCGAGGCGTAAATTTTCGTTGGTTGCACTGGTACCGCGGGTACGCACGTATTCGCCGTGCCCATCCAGATAATAATCCCTGTCAAACAAAGGTCGCACGGATGCGTAGGCTCCGTTCAATGCAAATATTGCATCGTCTTCAGTTTTCCAGAATGCGTTTGCCGCCAGTTCCGTCGTAGGATCCTGCTGGAGCAGGTCTTCTACGCAAGAGCTCGCACCGAAAACAATCCCGGCGAGGGTGATAGCTGATAATATATGTTTGATTCTTTTCATTGGAATAGCTTTTAGATTCCTATGTTGATACCAACTGAATAGGATTTGTTCAAAGGATATGCATCGCTTTTGTTGCCGGCTTTTTCCGGGTCAAGTCCGCGGAACTTGGTGATCGTGGCCAGGTTTTCTGTCGAGGCAAAAATGCGGAAGTTGCTAATGCCGAGCTTTTTCGTCAGCACTACAGGAAGATTGTATCCCAGCTGGATATTCTTTACCCGCAGATAGGAAAGGTTATCTAGCCAGAATGTGGTTTCTTCCCGG
The DNA here is from genome assembly GCF_008369915.1 of Dyadobacter sp. UC 10. Lineage (NCBI taxonomy): Bacteria > Pseudomonadati > Bacteroidota > Cytophagia > Cytophagales > Spirosomataceae > Dyadobacter > Dyadobacter aurulentus. The sequence goes on from NZ_VSRN01000001.1 coordinate 119,570, forward strand.
TTTGCATTTCCGTTCAGCCTCGGCCATTCACCGTCACGGTTCTCCACAGACCAGGGGTTATCCCAGTGCGCTTGCGTAGATGCATAGCGCTGGTTTCCAATGCTGGTATTGTTGTAAATATTTATCCAGTAATCCTTGCGACCGGAAGCTCCCTGTAAAAGGAATGTCAGATCAATACCACGCCAGGAAACATTACCGTTCAGGGCAAAGTTGGTAGTAGGGCGGTCGCGCTGCACTTTTGGGTAAGCCACTTTATCATCATCCGAGATCCTGCCGTCCCCGTTGATATCCTTCCGCAGGATATCCCCCGGCGACGCGCCCTGAGGGGTTGCATTGTACACATCCTGCCAGGTTTGGGCGATACCTGCATCCTGGTAAGTATAAAGGTAATGGTAAGGCATGTTCAGAAATGTATATCCTCTGGACAGAAATTCATTCCAAACTTCCAGGTTGGTCCGGTTGAAAGAAGCATTTAACCCGAGGGTGTAGTTCACTGCACCCTTCCGGTCACGCCAGGTAAGATTACCTTCCACGCCACGGTTGCGCAGGTTTCCGATGTTTTTCCTTGGCGCATCATAGGCCCCTGTCAGCAGGATCGACATTTCGGATGGCCGGTTCATGCCGGTAGTAAGGCGGTCGTAATAGTCGATCTCGGCGGTGAGGCGGTTATCCAGGAAGCCCAGGTCAAGACCCAGGTTGAAGACTTTGGTATTTTCCCAGGAGAGATCTCTGTTAACCAGTTTTTTGTTGATAAAACCCTTCACAATTCCCGCACTTACCATATAGTTGCTGGCAGCGAGCGTTGACTGCTGTTCGTAGCGATCTACCCCGCTGTTGTTTCCGAGGCTTCCATAAGAAGCGCGGATCTTTCCATTGGTCAGGAAACGATTGGTGTACTGGTTAATGAATGATTCCTCTGTAAACCGCCAGCCCACAGCCGCCGAGGGGAAAAATCCGAACTGACTGCCGGGAAGGAATTTCGAAGATCCATCCGACCGGAAATTTACTTCGAGCAGGTACCTGTCAAACGCTGCATAGTTGACGCGCCCGATGTAAGAACGCAAGCCTTCGGTTGAAGAATTACCGCCGGTAGATTGAATCTCGGTCAGCGCCGCATCGACCTCGCTCAGAGACGGATGAAGTCTGTCGTTCCTCGAAGTGGCCTGGTAGCGATCGTACCAGTACTCTTCACTGTACACAAACATTGCGCCCAATTCGTGGTTCTTGGCAATGGTTGTATTGTAATTCAAACGCCCGTTCAGCAGGGTTTTGTAGCCTGTATTCGTAAAGTTACCTACTCCGGCATTGGCGCCCACATACACCCTGCTTCCGAACGAATTGGTCTGGAAGTTGTACGATTGATTAGGCGTATTTGCATTCCAGCGGAACTGGTTGAAGTAGTTGAGCGCGTAATCGATGCGGGCAGTCAGGCCTTTGATCGGCGTCCAGTCGAGATAAATGCTGGTATTGGCTTCCTGACGGTTCTGCCTGGTGAGCTGGTTTACATAAAGCGTATAGGGATTATAGGCCTGAGGATCTTCATTGTAGGCCATTACGCCACCATAATATCCGGTAACAGGATCGTAAGGCAAAATACCCGGAATAGCGTACTGCATATCAAATCCCGCTGTGTTGGTGGAAGCATCGTCTGTAAAGCCGTCTTCCAGCGCATAAGTCAGGTTCGACCAGTTACCATTGAATTTGATACCGGTGTTGATATTCTTCCTGATCTTATAATCGTAGTTGAAACGTGCATTATAGCGTTTGTAGTCATTATTGATCTGCAAACCCTTTTCGTTCATTAAACCAACGGAGATAAAGAAGTTGGACTTGTCGCCACCGCCGGACGAGGAAAGGTTATAGTTCTGCACCGAACCTGTACGCATGATCACATCCCACCAGTCGGTATTGGGATAGGCGACCGGATCGATCAAACCAAGTGCCATCCACTGGTCAATCGTACCGTCTTTGAAGTTGAAGTTCGGGCGCAATGTATTCACCGCAGCTGCCCGCTGGTGAATCGTAAGCGTGCGCGGATAGTCGGCAAGAAAGTCATAAGCCCTGGTCGGGACCTGGACGCCGTAGTTTCCCGAAAAGTTGATGGTTGCCTTTTCCTGGCCTTTCCCGGATTTGGTGGTGATCAAAATGACACCATTTGCCGCCCTCGAACCATAAACAGAAGAAGAAGTCGCATCTTTCAGGATTGAAACCGACTCTATATCGTTCATATTCAGTCGGTTGACATCCACATCCGGCATCCCGTCGACTACCACGAGCGGGCTGGCATTGTTGACAGTACCAAGTCCGCGGATCACAAGCGACGCATTATTGCGGCCCGCCATACCCGAATTCTGGTTCACCGCCAGACCTGGAACCAGTCCCTGAAGACCCGAAGAAACATTGCTGAGCGCCCGATTGGTAATTTTGTCGTCGATCGTAATCGCCGAAACTGCGCCGGTCACATTCACTTTCTTCTGCGTTCCGTAACCGACTACGACCACTTCGTCCAGCGATTTGTCTTCGGGCGCGAGCTGGATGGTAATTGCAGTGCGGTTGTCGACTGTTGCCTCCTGGGAAATGTAGCCGATAAAACTGAAAGTAAGCACCGAAGAGGCGCCGGCAACCGTAATTGTGTAGTCTCCGTCGGGATTGGTGGTCGTTCCGTTGGAGGTACCTTTTTCGATCACATTCACACCAGGAAGGCCGACACCTTTTTCATCGGTTACCTTACCGGTAACAGTGACGGCAACTTTTGCTTCCCGACCTGCGCGTGTCATCGTGCCACTTTTTGCTTCGATGTGAAAGCCCGGACACAGCCATATTCCTGACATGACCGCGAGACTAACCCACCGAATGCGCGTAGAGGATTTTTTCATAGGGGTTAAGTTTAGTTTAAGAGAACAGATATGTATCTCCCAGTGACGTAAACCTCAACCCCGTACCATTACTATTTTCCTAAAAATTATCCGAATAATTTTATAATAAATGGATAAGTAATTGTGAATGAACCTATGATCGGCCCAATATTCGCGCTTTTTAACTACACCCCAACCCCAAGTGCAGCTCTCCCCTTTTTCTTCTCTAAAACCTTGAAAGGCTTCGCTTCCAGCTTTACGCGGCGATAGGCAAAGGCACAGCAGGCCGACAGCACCAGGAACAGTGCGTCGATGAAGAAAATATCGAATGCACCCTGCTGCCAGGTTGTCCACATCCAAAGTCCCGTAGAGATACCATTGGCAAGAGGCACACCCAGGCATAGTACAACCGACAAAAGCAGCGTCTGGCGGTTCATGAGCGGGAAGTTCCTTCGGATGATGAAATATAGCGACAGAATCAGCCAGCTGTAAAAGTAGGTATGGTAAATGGCCGACTGGTCTACTTTGGGCAGCACTTTCAGCATAATGAATGTAAATGCAGTCACGGGTAACATGCTCAGGCAAGCCGCAAGGAACACATTGCTGGCCCAGAAGTTGAACTTGCGCTTATGCGCCTCGGTTGCCACCTTATCGCGGGCCACAAACCAGATCAGAATGCCCGAAATGATCACCGCGCAGCCCATTAAACCTAAAATAAAGAACACAATACGCAGCGGCTTGCCACCGAAATCGCCGAAATGCAGGTGAAATACGAGGCTTTTCACGCCATCGATATAATTGCCTCCGTCGACAGGCGACTTTTGCGCCAGCATTTTACCAGAAGCTACTTCTACGTGCACCAGTCCCGATCCGGCAAAGTTAGTTTCCGGGTTGGGCTTCGACTCCACGCTGACCTGCATACTTTCATCCATATAATTACGGATCGCCACGCGGGTGATCTCGCTTCCCTTCCATTTATTTTGCCATTCAGATACAAATGCATCCAGGTCAAAACCGGCTTTCATGGGCTTGTAAGTGTATTCAGCGGTCATACTGCGGTTGTATTGCAGACTTTCATAGAGTTTGTCCGAATTTCCCTCGTAAAGCAGGTCGGTGAATGGCGCCAGGATCACATAGTTGACGATCAGCACCACGCCGGTCACGGCGAAAACGAGCTGAAAAGGGAATCCGATCACACCCAGTACAGTATGCATGTCCGTCCAGACCGTCTTCCATTTACTGACGGGCCTGAACACAAAGAAGTTTGATTTGATCTTGTCCCAATGCAGCAGCAAACCAGTAATCAATGCAAAAAGGAACAGAAACGAGACGATACCGGCGATCAGATAGCCAAAGGGTGTACCGATATCGAAGGGAAATACCTGATTGAGCTGGGCAAGGAAATGCAGACGGTACAGGAACTCGCCCATATCATAAGCCTCGGAATAATCCCCGGCGGCCTTCTGATCGGTAAAGCTGTACAGAAAATAAGCCGAATCGTCATCGCCGCCCCTTCTGCCCCTTCCTTTTCGCTTGCCTTCCCTTTTCGGCTTTGGCTTTGGCTTGGTAACGGTGGTATCCGAAGAAGCGGTCATACTCACGTAAGTCCCCTGACCCTGCCGCTGAACATAAAAATCAAAATTACGGCCCAGCAGGTTGTGCTTGCCAGCCAGCGAATCGATAACGGGATTGAACTTTTGTACCGGATGCTGCGCGACGATCGATTTCCCTTTTTGCCAGGCTGAAATATCATCCTTAAAAAAAGAAAAAGACCCCGCGAAAAAGATCACATACAATATCGCAGCAATGATGATCCCGCTGATCGTGTGGGTATGAAAATAGATGTTGTATTTCCTAAGATCCATGATTGAGGTTGAATTTCAGCAGGTAAGGCAATGAAAACACAAGGCTAAGAATAATGTAAAGCGCCCAGACGCGCCAGACATTGCGTGCGATGAAAGCATAGAGCAGCAAAAATGCCCACAGTATGTAACCCGTGAAATAGGCGGTAATGATCACGTTTTCTTTTGGCAAAAAGGCCGTAAAAAAGAGGTGCAGGCTCATCATCACGGCGTAGCCCCCTACTGATCCGGCGAGGATCTTGCTCAGGCGCAGCCAGGGTGAGCGGGTCAGGTACTTTTTGTTGGCAGGCATAGGTCAGTAAATGATCAGTTCAAGCGCAAGCGCGCATATATAGAGTATTGTAATGCTTTTGATACCGAAGTAGGGGAATGGAAAAAACAGGACGGAAACTGATCCGGCGGTCATCAGAATAACTATTGCCGCAAAAATCCCGCTGCCCAGACCCAATTGCACTACACATAGCGCCGTTGCTGCGAGAAACAGCGCAAAAGCGGCATACCGGCAATAAGCAGGAGAAGATGCCAATCCGGACATGATCCGGTTTTTATCCGGCCACGAGATCCGCCCGGAGGTATTCATCCACAGAATGAAACCGCTCAGAAAAAGTAAACAAATGGTACTGAACATTACTATTATTATTCAGAATAATTAAAAATACAATGCAAGGTAGATACGCGCCGCCGATTTTGGATGGTCGAACCGAAAATCTTTCAGGCAAAAATGTTTTTCAGTTATTTAATGACGCAATGCGTTTTCTGAAATCCAGCGGGGCATAACCTGTCTGTTTTCCGAAAAACCTGGTGAAATACGAAGGTTCCGAAAAACCCAGCGCATAGCTGATTTCCTTGATCGGCTTTTCGATGTAGCCGATCTCCCGTTTGGCTTCCAGAATAAGGCGCTCACTGATCATCTGGCTGATTGTTTTGCCAAACGATTCACGGGTCAGTTCGTTCAGGCGCTTGGCGCTGATAGAGAGTTGTTTTGCATAAAAATCGGCGCTGCGTTGCTTTCGGTAATGTGTTTCAATGAATTCGATCAGCGTGTGGAGGCGGGGGTCGGTGTGAGAGGCGGTACTGATCTCTTTTTGCAGCTCGATACAATGCAGGAACCAGCTCCGAAGATAAGACTCAAGTATCGCCGGGCGCCGCGCACCGTCATATTCGATTTTGATCAGGCCAAGTAATGTATTTAAAACCTGAGTCCCGCTCTCAGGGACCACGACGGCAAAGTTGCCCGAATAGTTGCAGAGCCTTAACAGGTCGCTACCCATTTCCTTTTCGAAGAAATCTTTGGAAATAGCCATCAAAAAACCGCGTTTGCCGCGTTGCTCTATGCTATGCACCTGACCCGGCAGAAGCAGGAATACCTGGTTGTCGGCGATTGGAAACCTATTGAAATCGATATAGTGAAACTGATCCGTTCTGACATCGGTAAACCACAGCAATTCGTAGAAATCATGCCGGTGCAAGCCTTTGAAGAAATATGTATCGGCATCCTCAATGGTGGCTATTTCAAAGAAAGCATCACCCAGGTCGTGGAGCGGATAGTCCTGCAATGCCGGGTCCGCATCCTTCACATCTGCCTGATTTGTTACGCTATTCATATATCTCCGCCTCCCGTCTGATGTATTACAAATATTGCTATCCAACCGCTGCAAAATTAATAACAAAACCGTGTGCCCGCTTTTTCCTTCCCGATGATCAGTCTGCCGCCGCTCCCCGCAAAAGCAGGGAGCGGTGGGTTTCAGAAAACTACTTCACCTTCACGATAGCGGTAATCGCTCCGCCTTCCACTTTCAAACCCTGTTTGGCCGTCGCAGTTGCAATGTCGATGGTGTATACCCAGCTGCCTGCCTCTGTGTTGATACCAACGTAAACACTTTTCTTGTCCTCGCTTACGGTATTGTTATTGTAAGATGCAGATGATGAAGCGATTGCATTGGGCGCGCCGGTTACCCATGTAAATGTCTGGTTGTACAGGTCCGCAATAGCCAGTTTCGCATTGCCGGTAGTGGCGTTAATGTCCCCATACATATAAAGCAGGATCTTTCCGCTGCCCAGGTAGGTCTGATCAGAGATTTTGTGCCCGCCTGATTTTTCCTGCACATTAAAGAAATAGCTCTGATCAAACTCGGTGGTGCCTTTTTTGATACGAACGAAAGCCGAAGGTTTGGTTGATGATTCTTTCCCGGCATTAGTAGCCGACGCGGGCGAAAATCCATACACATCCCCATTTTCGTCCACAGCCAGACCGTTGTTGAAATAAGATCCGATGAAACTGGTGCGGTTGTCTTTAATCGTTTTTTCGTAGGTCATAGAAGGGTACGAAAACACGGCGATCCAGCTGCTGTCGGGATAAGCGGTCCCGAATACATCCGGCGCCGCGCCTTTGATGCTCATATAAGGAGCGAAAATTTTGTCACCAACCTGCGTCGCCCAGGTGAAATGCGCCCGCTCACCATTGCCTGCAAGCTTTACGATGTTAACCTGCCCTTCACTGACGATTTTGGACTGATCGGCATTGATGCGAAACCAGGAAGCACTTTCATTGCCGCTGCGGGGTACTTTGATGGTAAGGATATCGTCGCCGGCCGTGGTGAATACCTGAACAGTTTCCGCCTGGAAATCAGATGTTTTTTGCAACGCACCTTTTTCGTCCAGTGCATAAGTTGTTACTGCGCCCGGATTGCCTTGCCCGTACAGCAGGCTGAAAAATTTGCCTTTGTGTGTCAGGTAGTACCGGTACGACCCATCCTGCTCAATCCCCTGACCGACTGTGCTGATCGTGCCCTGCGTAAGATCGCTGGTAGTCAACAGGTAATCGGCCACACCATCCTGCGAGCCGACCGGCGCCGAGGCCACCACGTAGCGCGCAGTTCCTGTGCCCGGCTCGGGAGTTGGCCCGGAAGGATTGTCGTCGCTGCAACCACCCAGGAATAGGCCTGTCCCTACTACGAAAACCCATTTTAAATATGATTTTTTCATTTTCTGATTTGGATTGATTTATAAAATTGATCGGAATTATTTACTGATGAAGTAGCGTAATTTGACGTAGAAACCGCGACTTGGCTTTTGCAGGCTGAAATTGTCATACAGCTTGGCATCAAGCAGATTTTTGCATTCCAGGGAGACGTTGTATTTGCCGTCCGCCAGCGCGTAAACCACATTGACATCGTGACTCAGCTGCCGTGGAATATCGAGCTTGTCGCTGCCCAGGCTTGGCCAGTACAGGTAATAGGCGTGTACAAATAAGAGATTATAACCCACGGTGAGCGTATTGCCTTTTTTCCCGAAGTCTTTCAGGAACAGTGCCGCGTCGGCATTCCCGAACATGAAGGGCATATTCGGAATGCGGTCCCGGTAAAGCGGGCTTTCCACGGTGTAGCCTTCTTCGAAACGGGTGTTGTTGCGCAAGTCCTGGTAAGTCAGATTCACGCCTGCGGTCAGCAGTTGTTTGTATGAATAACGCACCTCCCCGTCTACCCCGAAGTTGGTCACATCGGCCAGGTTGTCCATCACCTGTTTGGTCTGATTGGCATTCAGTCTCGGGCGGATAAAGCCCTGCGCGTCGCGGTAGAGCACATTTGCATCTACACTGAACCGGTGGACCCTGCTGATATTGCCCTGGTAACTGAACCCGAGGTTATAATTGTAGCTCGTTTCCGGTTCCAGTTCAATATTACCTTCCAGGTTAATCAGGTCGCCAAAAAGCTCATCGGTTTCGGGCAGGCGATAGCTTTTTTCAAATGAACCTTTCAACTGCAGATTTTTGGAAAGAAAATAAGTGGAAGCAATGCCATAGCCCAGCTTTGTACACCTGTTTTTCTGTTCCAGAAATGCATTATCCCCCCAGTTCCCGCTCGGATTATAGGAGACCGAGTATTTATTTCTCTGCGAAAAATGCTTCACGAATGCAGAGGTATTCCAGCGCTCACTGTAATCGAACTTATATCCCAGCCCGAGCACATTTTTCTTATTGATCCTCGGCTGTTCGTATTTTTCCGCGTCGGGGAAAAGTTCGTCCTTTCCTTCGCGGTTGAAGGTGTTATAGACATTGTTGATAGTCAAAGAATGGCGCTCGTTGAGCTGATATGTCACATTTGCAGTCGCCAGGCCATTGTTGTTCCGGAACCTGTAAAGCGACCTTTCGCGCTCGCTGCCCAGGCCTTCGTATTGTTTGAACTGCTGAAACCAGTTGTAGCGGCGGTACACCGTGTCGACGTTCTGCTCTTGCCCGAGGTTATAGTTGGCTGAGATATTTACACTTAATCCTTTGACAAACAGATCCTTCTTTTGGTATTTCAGACTCGGCATGACAATGTTCCCCTTTCGGTGCCATGCCCCGAACACGCTCACCATACGCGCTCCGGTCTGGATCTCGGCTTTATTTTTGCCCAAAGTAATGCCCAGCAGCAGGCGGTCGGCGTACTTTTTATTAACCACACCTACATTGGCGATCACCGTTTCGTTATGGTAGGTATCATGAAAACGGCGCAGACGCTGGTTGCGGAAATATTCGCCCGTATTTACATCCGCCACATCTACATTGATCCAGTAATTGTTGTCTGAATAATTCTGAAATGCATTCAGCTGCGCTGTGAAGCCGTTTTTCGCTGTATATCCGGCATTGATCGCCGTTCGGTGGGTATTGAATGAACCATATGAATAAGATGCGTCGAGGTAGCTGTTCTGCCGGGTATTGGTTACAATATTGACTGCGCCGCCCAGCGCATCGGAGCCCAGCCAGATCGGTACTACGCCTTTGTACACCTCTACCCGCTCGGCCAGGTTGATGGGGATATTATTAAGCTGAAAAGACGAACCAAAGTTGTCCATCGGCACGCCGTCAAGGAAAAATTTGACCTGGCGGCCTGTAAAACCATTCAGCGAAAAATTCATATTGGAACCCACGCCCCCGCTTTCCCTCACCCGCACGCCCGACACCCTGTCCAATGCGTGAGAAAGATCCAGTGTCGAGTTTTGCAGCTTCCGCGCGTCGATGGCCGTGACATTATATGCCTGCCGGTTTACCTCCCGCGTTTCAGACCTGCCGATCACCGATAATGATTCAAGCTCGCGTGTTTCGGGAACCAGTTTGAAATTTTGTCTGGCATTTTCGCCGGCCTTGATGGTAACCTCTTTGGACCATGTTTTGTAGCCCATAAAAGTCACCAGCAACTGGTAGGCGCCCGGGCGAACGTTTTCGATGGCATATTTACCCTCGGCATTAGCGACGGCCCCGTAAGCGGTGCCTTTCAGACTGACCGAGGCCCCGGGCAGGACTCCTCCCTCGTCCGAGCGGACCTGCCCCGTCAGGGATATTGGCTGCTGGGCAAAGGCTATGATCACCAGGACACAAAACAGCCCTGTATGCAGAATTTTACTAATTTGCATTGCTTTAAAATGTTCAGCGTTTTAAAAGCGCAGCGCCTCGGCGCGGGAGTCGGATGGGTACCAGCCATCCGGCTTTTTTTTGCTTTATGATTTGATGTTTTCTATTGAAGCCTGTACAATGTTCAGTTCATATTGTTCATTTAAAAAGTGGCATCGTTCTGTTTTAACAGTAGCGTAAGCAGCTATTTCCCGTACTGGATTATTTCATTAACTATTATTATCTTTCTATTAGTAAATAGACTTATTCTAAATAGTGGCACAAAAGTATGTGATTAGCTGCATTAATACTTATACAATCTGCCGGTTTAGCTGGATTATCTGAACCTCAAATCAGTTTTCAAAGTAAATCCAGTCTATAAAAAACAAGCCGACTTTATTTTTGTCCGGATTTGAAAACGTAAAATAAAGGTCATGGAAGCCAGCCGTCGCTGTTACCGGGATTTCCAGCTCCTTCCAATTATCCTTGTCCTGCCCGGCGGGCATAGTCAGACTACCGATCGCTACACCCTGGTGACTTTTCAATTTCACTTCCAGCAAACCGCCGGCACCCTGCTGCTGTATCCGTATCCTGATCTTTTTAATGCGCGTCAGGTCAATTTGCCTGAAACTCACATATTTCCCGTTTTTGGCCCAGATAGATGAAACATAATCTGTATTGAGCGTACCAATCGATACATTGGCGCTACCCTCTTCGAAATCTTCCATCTGGACCAGCGGATTGCGCAATACGACATGGCCGCTGCTCTTCAATGGCTCGATCCCGTTGGCACCCTTATCCGTGTAGCTCGCCTGCAACACATAAGCCCCTTCTTTCCCCTGCCCGACGTGCTCGGTCAGCCGGATATTACCCTGCAAAGGCAGCCGGGGCTGCTCTTTTCCGAGCGATAGAATATAACCGGCGATATCGCGGGCATCCTTCTCAGGCAGGTCCATGTGCGGTGGCATTGCGTAAGTCCCCCAATTTCCGCTTCCTCCTTTAATGATCTTACCTGCAAGCTGCTGGTCAGCACCCTCTTTTCCGGCGTACCGTTTAGCGATTTCTTTCAGGGCCGGCCCTATCGACTTTGTGTCCATGGTATGGCAGGCTTTACAATCCAGGGAAGCATACAGTTTTTCAGTCGCAGCATATTTGATGTTGCCATGGCTTGCGCCGGACAAAGCCGAAGCCAGATCTTTGCCGAACTTCAGGTAGCTGAAAGATGCCGCTACGCTTGCATTGTTAATCGTTTTGTCTTCCGCGTCTGCAACGTTTATTTTATAGTCAAATGAAGTATTATCCCAGTAAAAGCTCTTGTTCGCGCTGCTCTGCACTACTATTTCCGGAGGGGTATTGCCTACCTTCACCTGCGTCGTGGCCACACCTGTACCACCCTGCTGATCGGAAACGGTGAGGGATATATCGTAAATACCTGTTTTGGTAAATGTATGCTTAACTGTGGTTCCTGTTTGTTTTTTTTCGCCTATTTTCCACTCAAAACTGAGTTTGTCCTGGGTGTCATAATCTCTTGATTTCTCTGCGGACAGCGAAACCGTCATCGGCGCCGCTCCGAACTGCCTGTCTATTTGGATATCTGCAATCGGGTTACGGTTTCCTTCCGAATACTCGATCCGCAGCAGGCCTGCGTCAGCATTTTTCGCGAACCAGTTGGTTCCGTAAGTCAGCATATAAATAGCCCCGTCCGGCGCTATTTTCATATCAATAGGCGCAACGAATTTCAAATGCGGCAAAAATGGCTCCATACCTGCGTAGTTACCGGTTTCGTCTATCGTTACGGCCATGATCCATTTGCGTATCCAGTCGTAGATAAAGAGCTTACCATTGTAATAGTCGGGCAGCTTGTATTTTGCATTGGGATACTGGTCACTGTAATAAACCGGGCCTGCCATTGCGCTGGCACCCCCTTTCCCAACCATCGGCCAACGTTTCGATGGGCCTTTTCCGTACCAGATCATGGCAGGCTGCGCAGGCGGCAGTTCTTTGATACCGGTATTGTTAGGCGAATTGTTTACAGGATGCAGCGGATCCTGTTTGGGGCCTTCCTTTTTCGTTTCGAAGTCATATTTGGGAAAACCTTCATTATTACCCAAAAAGTAGGGATACCCGAAGAATCCCGGCTTCCTTGCCTGATTGATTTCATCGTAACTCAGGAAATTTTCCTCCGCAGGAACATTGGTATCCGGGCCGACATCGCCCCAGTATACGTATTGGTTTTTGGGGTCCACTGACACCCGAAAAGGGTTACGGCAACCCATCACATATATTTCCGGAAAGCCCTTCGAGCCATCTTTGGGAAAAAGGTTTCCCTCCGGGATCGAATATGTACCGTCCGCTTCCGGCTTGATACGCAGTATTTTACCACGATAATCGCGGGTGTTCGCCGTCGTTCCCTGGCCATCGGAAAGTGCCCGGCCCGGCCGCTCGTCCGTCGGGTTGTGCCCTTCAATTTCCTCTGCATTGGTATTGTCGCCGGTAGATAAATACAGCAGACCATCGGAGCCAAAAGTAAGGTAACCAGCAGAATGGCAGCAGTAGGTACGCTGGGTAGGAACCTGCATCAGTACCTTTTTGGATGCCATATCGATCTGGTCGCCGCGGAGTTCGTAACGTTCCAGATTGCTCACATTCTGGTCTCCGCCGACACCATAATACAAATAGATCCAATTGTTTTTTTCAAAATCAGGGTCGATCGCCACCCCTAGCAGGCCGTCTTCGATCCCGCTAAAAACCTTAAGATGAGCGATGGTCCTGGTTTGCTTTGCACCTGCATCGTAAAGCTTTATCGCACCCTTACGCTCAACGATCAGGACATTCAGATTGGGCAGGATAGCCATTTCCATAGGCTCGTCGAATCCCTGAGCAAGCATCATATGCGAAAAGCGGCTACTGTCCGGTGCGTGCAGTGAAGTATTTTGCTTAGCAACCACTACACGATCCTGCCGAAATCCCGGCTTTTCACCGGAGGAAAACCGGTCGATGCCTCCACTTTCGGAACCAGTAATGAGTGTTGCGGGATTTAGCAGGCAGGCTGCCAGCAGCCCGCCGATTATTTTGACATGATTCACTATTAAAAGGGCTTAGGTTTAAGATATTTCGAGAAAACGCCGCTATAATATTTGATTTTACATTGTCGGATCCCGATTGTATTTATCATTAGTAAGGTAAAAAAGCGCCATTTTCTTATTCGATTTCCAAAAGCCGGTCCCTTACCAGCAGACAGGCTCCCAGAATTCCGGCACGCTCTCCGAGCCTGGATATTTTAAGCTTGGAATCGTTATTCACCAGACTTAATGAATACTTATTCAACGCTGTTTTGATTGGCAGGTACAAATAATCACCCGTTGAAACCAGGCTTCCTCCGAGCACGATCATTTCCGGGTTCAATACATTGATTAGGGCAGCAATACCGCGGCCGAGGTTTTCTCCAACCCGGGCAATCAGCTCGATTGCCAGCACATCGTCATTTAACGCCGCTTCTATAATGTCGTCCATTGTCACATCCTCCGGCTTGATGCCCCTGACCGAAGTCAGTACCGAAGAAGAGCCGCCGGCGAGCTTCTCCTGAAACATCCGGGTGAGCGCCCAGCCCGAAGCTTCGGTTTCCAGGCAGCCTTTTTTTCCGCAATGACAGATCCGCTCGTTGTCAAAAATCGGGATGTGGCCTACTTCGCCGGCATACCCGGATTTGCCGTAATATACCTGCCCGTCGAAGAGGATACCGACTCCAATGCCGTAATCGAGATTTAAAAACAGCACATCCTTCTCCTGCTCGACAACCCCCGCGCAAAATTCCCCGTAAGCCATTGCCCTGGAATCATTTTCCAGAAATACCGGAATGCCTACCTTTTCCCGGATGACACTGGCAAGGGGTTTGTCGTCGAAATGAAAAAAACTGTAACTATGCCCGGTCGTATAATTGATCCGCCCCGACAAGTTGATTCCAATGCCGAGTACCCGCTCTGCGGGAACATCCAGCTTTTCGACGAAATCCTGAATATAGCCACATAGCGATGCAAGGGACTCCGGTGTATTGTCGAGCCTGAACGGCAATTTTTCAGAAATGCGCACCAGGTTCTTCTGCAAATCCGACAGGCCAATATTAATATGGCTCTGCTTGACGTCGACACCGATAAAAAAAGCGGAGTCGGGCACGATCCCGTACAGATTGGGCTTCCTGCCTCCGGTTGATTCTATTTTGCCATAATCCTTTATCAGCCCCTCCGAAATGAGCTCGCTCACCAGTGACGTAACCTTCGGCACGCCTACATTCAGCTCTTTGCTCAGGTCAGGAAGCGTTGTATTTCCATTGTTTGCAAAATGTCTCAGAATAACCTTCTTAGGGTCCGACGGCTTCCCCCCGACACCCGTTAACCGAATCGTCCGACTCATATATTTTTGCTGTGATACTTGTCCAAACTTAGATACTTTCAGAAATATAATGCAGCTTTTGGCTTTTGGCTATTAGCTTTTGGCCTTTAGCTGTTAGCTTTTAGCTATTAGCTGTTGGCTGTTGGCTTTGGGCTATTCGCTTTTAAGCGCCGGGATGAACCGTTCCCTGTGCATACTTTGTTAAAAACTAGAACTAAAATCAAAAAACTAAAAGCTAATAGCTAACGGCTAATAGCTAATAGCAAATAGCTAACCGCCAACAGCCAACAGCCAACAGCCAACAGCTAACGCCTAACATCCGATTTCGGCCACTCGGTTTCTATACCGTTCTTTCTCACAAAATCCTGAAAACCAGCCAGCAAATCCTTCTTTTCCCGGACACTTTTCGGGCTCACATTTTTGTCCAGTGCATATCTGACCAATAACCCTACCGACTCTCCAATGCTCCATTCAACCGGATGGAGGCGGTAACAGCCATTGGTAATGTGCGTGGTCCCGATATTTTTGTTGGCAGGAAGCAGGTTTTCCATCCTTACCGGCAACAGCGCACCGAGCGGGATCTGAAATGGCAGGGACGCGAAATCAATGTAATTGTCTCCGGCCGTGCTGGGGTGCAGGTCAATGTGGTAATATCCGATCCCGACACTATCATAAAAATCAGCCGCTTTATTTCCTTCTTTTTTCCCGGTGATCATCGCCCGGTTATCCGCGCCCACATGTTCTTCTTTGATCGTAAAAACAGCCTTGATCCTTCTGGATTCGCGGATATACGGATATTTCGCCAAACCGTCTTCAGTCCCCATGATGTCTTTCCGCAGCCTGATACCATGCCAGCCTTTTCCGCCGTCGGGCCGGGGCGCTTCGGTTTGCAGCCAGTATAGCAATGACAAACTGAGCTGTTTTCCTCTTTCAAAATGTTTGTTGAAATCCGCGTCGCTCGCACCGATCAGGTTGCCCAGAAAATAATCGTTTTGCGGCCAGTTCACAATCGTGATATCGCCCGGGTAAGTGCCTTTTGCAAAATTTGCTTTGCTAATAATCCGCCGGTAGTTCCAGAGGTTCAGCTTGTCGCCCGTTGCAATGCCCTCAGGATGAAAGCCCAGCATTTTCGGCTCCAATGTTTTTGGATTGGAATACGAAAGGTCCAGCAGCCTGCCCGACCAGGGTTTCGTCATTTTAGGGACAAAATTTTTCCAGAAATCATATTCCTTCGGCTTCTCTATCACATGATTTTCACCTGGAACATAGTCTATTGCAAAGCAAACCGTGAAAGCCTGGTTGTTTTCCGGATTGCCTTTTTCGGGTGCATGCAATTCCTGCGTTTCACTTTTCGCTTCTGTTCCGGTCACAAATTCAGTCCCGGTAAGTGGCAGTAAATCGCCCATTTCGGTTGCATCCACAAAATAAGGCGCTGCCAGCGTAAGCTTTTCTTTGCTTCGCAAACTCACCGCCTGCAATGCATTTACCTTGTTACCTTTTGCATCCGCGCCTGTTACCTTATGTTCCAGCAGCAGGCTCAGTTTCCCGTTGCTGATGTACGGCGCAAACAAATCCGTTAAAACGGCGACCGCTACCCTAGGCTCGTGACAAAGTTTGGACACCGAACCGTCGCCGGGGTTCAGGTTTTTCCTATCCTTTGCATCGGCTGTCAATGGATAATTTCTTTTGTAATAATCCCTGATATTATTCCTGAGATCGCGGTAAAGCTGCGTCGCACCGTGCGTTTCGATCCAGGGATGCTCGTCCGGCGGCACACCCTGCTGGCTGAGTTGTCCGCCCACCCAGTCCGTTTCCTCGGTCAATATTACCGACAGGCCATTCCTGAGGGCTGCGATCGCGCAGGCACAGCCACCAAGCCCGCCTCCGGCCACCACCAGATCGGCGCTTATCTGCGTTTTACCGTTTACTGACTCTTTTTTTACTGGTTGACCTGTTGCGGGCAAACCGACCAAAGCGGCCGTGGCCAGCGTACCGCCGCCTATTGTAATATGTTCAATGAAATTTCTGCGATTCATATTTTTAAAATCTAAGATAAAACTTCCCGGCGCTCAGCTCATTTCGACATTATCTATCAGAGCGAGTGGGTTCCGGACTGCGATAATACTGCCGATCCGCCTTATACGTATTGTTCCGGTAGCAACTCCCGGCGCAGCTGATTGACCTGTTCATAAAATTTTGCATCATTACGTCATTACATTATTGGGGGTTTAGTTAAATAATATTCTGCCTGGCAGTACAGCCATAGAAGCAGGTAGTCGTTCAGAAGCATTTAATTTATCGTATTTAGGCATAGTCAATCCAATCACCATTTTACAAGTTGCTGAATTTCGACTTGTAGCCACTCAGTCCATAAAAAAGGATATAACTATAACACGCCACTGGCAGCACAAATGCAATCGTCCAGCTGGTATTGTCGATCAGCATCCCCTGACAAAATGAAATAACGGCCCCGCCTGCAATAGCAGCAGAAAGCAGTCCCGACGCCTGGGTCGTGTACTTTCCCAACCCGTTTACGGCCAGTGAAAAAATGATGGCAAACATCACCGAGTTGCAAAAACCTACCGCGATCATGCTCCAGACGGCCACATAACCGCTGGTATTTATGGAAAGTATCACAAGGACGATCGCCAGCCCGGCACATACAGAAAGCATCACCGACGCCTTGACCGACTTTAGCAGGACCGCCCCGATCAATCGCCCCACGAGCATGCCGCCCCAGTAAAATGCGACAAAATTGTTTGCAGCGCTTTCTGTTGTTTTCAGAAGATCGGCAATATAGTTTGTCAGGAAAGTCCCCACTGAAACCTCCGCACCTACATAAAAAAACAGACCGAATATTCCATAATTAAGATTTCTGAAAGCAAAAATACCTTTTGCGGAATTTTGGTCTTCAACATTATTACTTTCTTCAACCTCGATTTCAGGAAGCGCTAACCTGCTCACAATGAATGCAATAATTACGAGTACTGCGGCGATACCCAGATACGGATATTTAACCGCCGCACTGGACGCGGCCGACGTTTGCAGAGGCGCGAGAATGTAATAGGCACCAAACAAAGGGGCCGTAGTGGTACCGATCGACCCCACACCCTGAATGAGCGTTAGTCGCGAGGATGCGGTTTTTGCCGCTCCCAAAACGGTGATGTAAGGATTGGCAGCTACCTGAAGAAGCACGATACCGATTGCTAAAACAAAGAGCGCCGCCAGAAACAAAGCGTATTGATGCATGACCGCAGCAGGAAAAAACAACAACGCACCCAGTGCAGCAATCGAGAAACCGAGCACCATTCCCTTCTTATATCCCACGCCTCCCACTATCCTGCCAGCCGGAATGGAAACGATTCCGTACGTCAGGAAAAAATAGAACTGTACCAGCGACGATTCTGCATAGTTTAGCCTGAATCCTTTTTTGAAAAACGGGACAAGCGTGTCGTTCAGGCAGGTGATAAAGCCCATCATGAAATACAACACCGCGAGCGTGATCAACGCGGGAGTATAACTCCGCACCTGCCGGTCGGCCGGCCCGGAGCTGATTGCATTGCCAACGGGAATTCCTGCCATATTATGAAAATTGAATCTCCGACGATTTTTTCTCCCTGATTGCTTCCAAAGTCTTCCAGCACTGGTACAGTCCGCGGGGAACATGGAAACAACCTTTCCATTTACCGCCTTTCAGAGGCAAAAGTACTTCTCCCTGGCGGTTAAGGTACCCAAACCACTCCGGATTTTGCTGGTCTGCAAAATGCGTCCATGTGTATTCATGTACTTTTTCAAACCAGGCCCAGCACCTTTCGTCACCTGTATGCAAATAACCTTTCAACAGGCTGATCAGCGTTTCGATATGCACCCACCAAAGCTTCTGGTCCCATTCGAGCTGCTGCGGCGGCAGGCCCTTTACATCCAGAAAATAATATATCCCGCCATACTTTTTGTCCCAGCCAAATTCCAGGATATCCAGGGTGATGTTTGTTGCCTGCTGTGCCAACTCTTTATTATTGGAACGCTCCGCAAGGTCCATCAAAAACCACATGGCTTCGATAGCGTGCCCGGGGTTTATCAAACGCCCCTCAAAGGAATCTGAAAAATGCCCGTCGGGCGTAATATTTTCCAGTATCAGGCCGAACTCCGGACGATAGAATTCATGGAGGATCGCATTGATCCCGTTCTGAATGGTACTTTCTACCAGTTCGGGGAGGAGCAAATGTTCAATCTCCAGCACCAGGTTGCACAGTATCATGGGAAGGGCAAAACCCTTCAGAGGACGGGTTCCCGGAAAATTTTTATCATAAATACCTTTCGGATTTTCTTTCCTGCTCAAAATCCTGTGAAAAGTATCCACCGAAATCCGGGCATGTTCCGGGTTTTGTGTGGCTTTATACAGCTGCCCGAATGCCATGGAAGCAAAACAGTCGGAAAAAATATTGTAGGACTGTGTAAGCGGCGCACCCTCGCGACTCAGCGAAAAATACCAGTCCCCATTTTGGTCCCGCCCGTATTTTTCAAGAAACCCGGCACCAAGCAGCGCAGTATCGAGCCACTCCTGCTTTTGTTCCACTTTATTATATAACATGGAAAAGCACCAGACCTGGCGGCATTGAAGCCAGACAAACTTATCCGTATCAAACACATTTCCGTGACTGTCCAGGCAAGTGAAGTAACCTCCATACCGGACATCCGGCGAGTGCTGTGCCCAGAACGGGATCACGTTGTTTAATAAACCGCCCCGATACAGATCTATGTAACTGTCAATTTCCATGCGCTGTAAAATTCGGCAGTGTTAATATTATATATTATTTAGTATGAAGCAAATATTGTTATTAAATATTAAGTTTTCAAATATTTAAGAAACAAAATATCACACGCATTAATATACAGCAACTTTATTTACGTCAGACTAAAAGATGCCATACACTCCCCTGCTGACACATCTCATTACTTCGGACTGGTTACCAGCGGGAATGCGTGTATTCTTTTTTTAAAATTATTTTAATGAACAGGTAGGGTGTTATAATAAAATTTTGTCTCCATCGTAACGGTGTACTTAATATTCGTCAGATTGGAAAAGATGCAGAATATGAATTTGACTGAGGTCTTCGGAGAAAGGGGTTTGATTCAGGCAAATTCCGAAGGTGATCAGAAAGCCAGCCCTGATTCGCCCGTGGACAAGGAGTTTTTTATTAAAAGCGTATTTCAGACAGACGTCAAAAAAGGCTATGACCTGTTGTTCTCGCACTACTATACCCCCCTGTGCAGCCACGCGGTGCGGTACGTATATTCCCGGGAGGTTGCTGAGGATATTGTGTCCGAAGTTTTTTTATCCTTCTGGAAGAAGGCTGTACATGAGCACATTTCCACTTCATTTCGCGCTTACCTGTTTATATCGGTCCGTAACAAATGCTTCACTTACCTGAAGTGGGAATTGAAGAACGAAATGGCCGAAGAACTTGAAGAGGCAACCGTTGCATCGCTGCATATGCAACCCGACCGCCTCATGGAATTTGACGAGCTCTACACGAAGATCGAAAAGATTATCGGCGGGTTTCCTCCCCAAAACCAGAAAGTTTTCATTATGAGCCGGTTTGCAGGAAAATCCTATCAGGAAATAGCAGATAAGCTTCAGATATCCAAAAAAGCGGTTGAAGCACATATCAGCAAGGCACTGAACGAGTTAAGAAAAGCGCTCAAAGGCCACAGCCTGCTCATGATCATGGGCTTTTCAGAATTGTTTTAATCCCCAGAATCTATGGTTTTAAAAGTCGTCCCTGACCTTTTGCCCTATTTCTAAAAAAATAAAAAATGAGACCAGAACTCACAAAACATACTGTCTTCATCTACTTCTCGGGTGATGCAACCGCTCTTCAGAAACAATTGATCGGGGAATGGCTGACGGATAAACAAAATGTAGAGATCTATTTTGAATGGCTGGAAGAGTGGGAAAAAACGCAACTCCAGTTTCAGCCCGACACAATGGCTGCCCTGGCCAGGGTTACTGAAAAAATACTTCAGAAAGATGAACCAGGCTCAACGCAGGCAGTAATTCCAATCCGGAAAATTTCCCGCAAAACGATTTTCCTGTGGGCAGCAGCCAGTCTGTTCGTCATGGGTTTCGGCCTGTATACAGGCAAGGACTTCTTCCTCTACCGGACTTATGAAACTGCTTTCGGTGAGGTTAGCAAGTTTGCCCTTGAAGACAGCAGCATCGTTTCGTTAAATGCTAATTCTACCTTGAAAGTCCCCAGATGGGGCTTTGGCGAATCTACCAGGCACGTGTACCTGGAAGGGGAGGCTGAATTTTCTGTGAAACATACCATTGACCATCAGCTTTTCAGAGTGCATACCGCGGATAACAGCCTGATCACCGTATTGGGGACAGAGTTCGTTGTGTACACCCGTCCCAAGCAAACGAATGTGGTACTCAATAAAGGCAAGGTGGAATTGTCGTCGTATGCAAGGGAAAAGCCCCTCACCATGGCCCCCGGCGACCGTGCGACTATTGAAAAAGACGGCGCTATCAAAATTGAAAAGCTAACGAAAACGGAGGTTGTGCAGCATTCGGCATGGAAGGAACACCGGTTCGTTTTCGACGATACGCCCCTGCTGGAAGTGGCGGCCAAAATCCGCGAGGTATTTGGGGTAATAGTCAAGATCAAAGACAAAACCCTGGCAACCCGCACTGCAACGGGATCTTTCCCGGCCAGGAATGCCGAAGAGCTGCTGACGAGCATGTCCTATATGTACAGTTTTGAAATAACAAGGACCGAAAACAAGATCATTTTAATTCCTAACCCTTAATTATAATCCATCCTAACCTGCCGATTTATGAATTTAAAATTACCGCTGATCAGGATTTTTTGCCTCTGTGTTGTAATCGGTGCGCTTCCCGCTGCGGCTTCGGCCCAACTTCTGGCTAATACCCGGAATTTCGTCCGGCAGTCTTCAGACACGCGGCCACAGATGAAGGAGCTGGCAGATATGTTATTGATACTGAAAAGTAGATACCAGGTGGATCTGCTGTTTGAAGAAAAAATCCTGAACAGGATTATGGTCCCGGCCAACAGCATCCGTTCGTCGGCCTCTTTTGAAGATAACCTGGAAATACTGCTGCATTCGACAGGCATCCGGTTTAAGAAGGTAAAGAAGGACACCTATGTGCTGGTAGATGAAAAAATCAGCCCGGTACCTATACAAAAACCATTGGAACCCGTTTCCAATCCTTCCCGAGAAAATAGTGTGAAGGCCATTGAGGTCATCGGCAAAAAGATCAGGGAAGTACCGATGAGCAATGCGGACGTACCCATTACGGGCCGTGTCACTGATGAGAAAGGTGAAATACTTCCAGGTGTGAATATCACGGTGAAGGGTACGCTGAGAGGGGTTTCTGCGGATGCATCAGGCAATTACAGCTTGTCGGTACCTAATGGTGAAGTAACGCTTATCTTTTCATTTGTCGGTTACCTCACCCAGGAAGTGGCGCTAGGCAACCGCAAGACGCTTGATGTAATTTTGCGGCCGGATAACCAGAACCTGGATGAGGTTGTTGTCGTCGCTTTCGGAACGCAGCGGAAAGAGAGTATCGTGGGCGCGATCTCGTCGGTATCGGCGAGCGATCTGAAAGTACCGGTGAGCAAACTCAGCAATGCACTTGCCGGTCAGATCGCAGGTATCGTATCCGTACAGGGCAGTGGTGAGCCGGGTTCGGGATCGAGTTTCTGGATCCGCGGTATCAGCAGCTTTGGGGCCAGCAATACCCCGCTTATTTTGGTTGATGGTATTCAGCGCTCGATGGACCTGGTTGATCCTGAAGACATTGAATCTTTCTCAATCCTGAAAGACGCAAGTGCAACCGCGGTTTACGGGGTGAGAGGTGCAAACGGGATCGTTCTGATCACGACAAAAAAGGGCAAATACTCCGACAAGCCCACCATCAATACCCGATATGAACGAGGTTTCCTCGCACCTACCCGACTACCCAGGCTGGCCAATGCAAGCCAGTGGATGGAATATTACAATGACATCAGTTATGACGCGAACGGATTGACCCCGTTCCCCGATCACATCAAACAGAAATACCTGTCGGGCGAAGACCCGGACCTTTATCCTAACGTGGATTGGATGAAGACGATTTACAAAGATGCAACCACCAGCAACCGCTTGAATCTGAACGTCTCGGGCGGCGGAAAGATCGCCAGGTATTACGTTTCCGGCTCCTATTACAATGAAAACGGTCTTTTTAATCCCGTTGTCAGCAAATCGTACAATCCGTCAGTGAGCTACAACAAATTCACTTTCCGGTCGAACCTGGATGTTGATATCACAAAATCGACCGAGTTAAGTCTCAATCTTTCAAATACTTACGAGAACAAAAATCGTCTGGGCGTAAACATGGACGCCATGTACAATATGGTCATGACCACCCCGCCGATATCCATCCCGCCTTACTATTCCAACGGGACCCACGCACAGCCGCTGGTGGGCAGCAATCCCTATTATTCGCTGAATTCCACCGGCTTTTCCCAGGACTTCTGGAATACCTCGCAGTCGCTCATGAGTTTAACCCAGGATCTGAGCGATTTCGCTTTGAAAGGATTGAAATTCAATATCAAGTTTTCCTGGGATGCGACCAATGAATCGACACTGGATAAAAGGAAAAACCCGGCCACCTATTACGCAACGGGACGCGACGATAGCGGCAATCTGATCCTTCACAAAAATGCGGACGGCAGTGATTACCTGTCGCTATCGCGATCAAACCGCGGCACGAAAACGACCAACCTCGAATCGTCACTGAACTACGACAATGCATTTGGCGATCACCGTTTGGGAGGATTATTCCTGTTTACAAGGAGGGAACATACCAACAATTTCCCCAGCGATTACATCCTGGCGTTCCCTTACCGCAACATTGGTATTGCCGGACGGGTGACCTATGCTTTTCAGAACAAGCTGTTTTTTGACGGAAATTTTGGTTACAACGGATCGGAGAATTTTGCTCCTGCCCACCGCTTTGGCTTTTTCCCCTCGATCGGCCTCGGCTACAACCTGAGCAAGGAGAAGTTTTTCCAGAATATGTTCCCGGCCGTTAACCTGATGAAATTCAGAGGCTCCCACGGCTATATCGGAAATGATCAGATCGGTGGCGACCGCCGGTTTGCCTACAACTCCGAAATGCAGTATTCCCAATCCTACATCTTTGGAACGACGGGCCAGAAGTTTGTGGGCGGTATTGCAACCGGAAATCCGGGCAACCCCAACGTGGCCTGGGAAGAGGCGATCAAAACGAATATCGGTCTCGAGCTGGGGATTTGGGACAACTTGAAATTGCAGGTCGATTATTTCAATGAGCGCCGCGACGGGATCTATATTTTACAGCAAAGTGTCCCCTCGGTGGTCGGTGTGAATATAGCCCAGTATGTGAATTTGGGTAAAATGGCAAACCGCGGGGTAGACGGCTCTATTGAATACAGTTACGTAAAAGGCGACTGGCTGCTTTCCGCCAGGGGAAATTTCTCCTATAACCGGAACAAAGTGATTTACAACGACTCCCCCACTCCGATCTATGGCTATCAGGATATTGCCGGACAAGCATACAACCAGCAATTCGGGTTGGTGTCGCTGGGTTTATTCAAATCGGTAGAAGAAATTGAGCAAAGCCCGGTCCAGAAATTCGGGTCTGTGGTTCCTGGCGACATCAGGTTCAAAGATATCAATGGCGACGGGGTGATCGACAGCTACGACCGTATCGCCATCGGGCGCAGTACCGTTCCCGAACTATCCTATGGTTTCGGATTAAGTGCCAAATACAAACAATTCGACTTGTCGGCATTCTTTCAGGGAGTAGGAAATGTAACCAGGATCATCAGCGGCGACCCTTTGCAGGGACCGCAGGGAAGTATACTGGTGAACGGGCAGATCCTGGCCGATGCGGCTGAAAAACGATGGAGCCTGCGCAACCAGGACCCCAATGCCGAGTATGCGCGGATGTCGCTGGCTTACAATGAAAACAACCGGCAGGCGTCGACTTTTTACCAGAGAAACATGAGTTTTATCAGGGTCAAGAATGCTGAAATCGGTTACACCGTCCCGAAAAGTTTTGTAAGCAAAGCAAAGATATCGTCGGTTCGTATCTATGCGCAGGGCGTTAACCTATTCACATTCAGCAAATTCAAATTATGGGACCCGGAACTGGACGCGAGCTTTGGAAACATTTATCCCCAGATGAGAACGGTCAGTTTCGGAGCCAGCCTTAATTTTTAATCTTGACGATCATGAGAAAACTATCTTTTATATCAGGCATCCTATTCAGCATACTTGTATTCACGTCATGCAGCGACTATCTCTCGGTAGAATTACAGAACGCGCTCACGCTGGAAGAAACATTTAACAAAAGAGGTACCACCGAGGCTTACCTCGCTCAGATTTACAGTTTTTTACCAAATGACTCCGACCTTGTAGGCGGGGAAGCTTCCGTTGTGCCAAGATCCGACGAAGGCATGTTCTCCTGGCTGTCGGGTGTTGCCTGGCTGAACATGAACAATGGCTCCTGGGGCCCGACCACCTCATCTTTTGTGACCTGGAAAAACAGCTATACCGGTATCAACCAGGCTACGATCTTCATGAACAATGTGGACAAAAACGTAGAGATCGGTGCGGCGGAGAAGGAGGTAATGAAGGCGGAAGCCCGTTTTATACGTGCATTTCTTTACTTCAACCTTTTGCGTAAATATGGCCCTGTATACATCTGGGGAGACACCGACCCGGATATTTCGATCCGTCCTGAAACGATAGACCGGCATACGGTAGACGAGAACTTCAATTTCATTTTCTCTGAATTTGACAAATGCATTGCTGCCCTCCCGGCTACGATTACCGAAGAAGCCTGGGCAGGCAGAGCTACCAAAGGCGCTGTACTGGCAGCAAAGGCGCGTGCAACGCTTTATGCAGCCCGCCCGCTCTTCAATGGCGCCGACTTTCTGAAATCCATGGTCAACAAGGAAGGCAAAAACCTTTTCCCGCAAGCTGTTGATCCTGGCAAATGGGAAACCGCGGCGCAGACGGCGAAAGAGCTGATCGACATGAACCAGTACGCCTTGTACACCGACAATACCGAAACCGATCCGATGCGGAAGGCGATCAAATCTTATCAGGGGATATTTTTCAAGTTCTGGAATTCGGAGGTGATATGGGGCCGCTGGCTTGGCGCCGCAAATGGCTGGGTAGTACGGGCCAACCCGCCGCGGGTTGTGAAAGAAGGATATGGCGGATATGCTCCCTCCCTGAAACTGGTCGACACTTATCCGATGGCCGCCAGCGGGCGCTACCCGGTTACGGGCTACGACGCTACCGGCTACCCGTTGATAGATGCCAAGTCGGGCTACCGGGAAGAAGGTTTTACGGCAAACTACATCCACCCGATGGATAACTGGAAACCGATCCGGGCACACAATAGTACCGTCGGACGCGATGCGCGCTTTTACGCTTCCATACTTGCAAACGGCTTCAACTGGTACAATCGCGGCGCGGGAGATAAAGTAGTTACATTCCACACGGGAGGCACTTCGGGCTATCAGGCTTCGGGAGACTGCGTGAAGGCAGGTTATCTCTTCCGGAGAATGTCCGACCCGAATAACAATACCGAAAACGGTCAGTGGGGCCAATTCTGCTGGCCCATGTTCAGGCTTGCGGAAATTTACCTGAGCTATGCCGAAGCCTGCAACGAAAAACCGCAGCGAAACGAAGCAGATGCGCTGCTGTATATCAATAAAGTCAGAAACCGGAGCGGGCTTAACAATTTGCAGGTCGCTTACCCAGAGGTGACCGGAAACCAGTCTCTGCTACGGGAGCTGATCCGCAAGGAACGAATGGTTGAAATGGCTTTTGAATCGCACCGCTACCACGATGCGCGGACCTGGCTGATCGCCGAAAAAGAATTTGTCGGCCCGAATTACACCAGAAACCTGGCGGCCACCAATTACGATGATTCGTGGAAGCGCTCTTCTACCCTTTTCCCCGGCACCAGGGTATTTGAAAAGAAACATTATTTCTTTCCGATCAATCAGGAGCAGCTGAATGAGATGAAGAATTTCACACAGAACTACGGATGGTAATCAAAATAAAAAAGCGACTTACGATCATGAAAATTAAAAATAGCTTGCTGAATTTACTGATATGCCTGCCTGCCATCGTTGGCTCAGGTTGTGAAGACCGGCGCCTGAACAATATGGTGGAGGATAAGGTCTACCTGAATGATTCCGGGGAAAATTTGCAAAATATCTTTAAGTGGGAGAATTTTACCTACCAACTTCAGGCCATTAAAAGCGGGGTTGGGCAGCAGGGCGGTGAAGTTGCCCTGCACGTAGACGAGGCTTTACTGGCGCAGTTCGGCGATAAATACACATTGCTGCCAGCGGAATTGTACAAGATCAAAACGCCGCAGGTATCTTTTGGAGAACAGGATTACAGCGTTCCTTTCGAAATTGAATTTAATGCTGCCGGAATAGAGACTTTGCAGGCTGCCACCGAACTGGTTTACGCGGTGCCTGTCAGGATTTCGTCGAATACTATTAAACCTGCCGGGGAAAATCAGCTGTATTCACTGGTTATCCCCCAAGTACTTGATCCTTACATCCAATTTAAAACACCAGGTCTGGCCCCCGGGACTGCTGCGATCAGTACCGCAAATTCACCGGCCGAAACCAGGTTTTATGCGTTTCTTCAAACCAATTACCATAATAAAACCGATCTGCAATACAAGGTCGAAGTGAGCGAAGCGGCGCTGAAAGCCTATAACCTCGCCAATGAAACAACCCACAAATTACTCCCTGCTGCTGGTTACAGGATTGACGAAACAACTTTTACGATCGCAAACCTGAATAATGAGCAGGCATTGTCCTATTACCTGATAAAAGGTAAGGTCCCCAACGGCGATTATATGCTGCCGCTTGAAATCACAACTGTTTCAAAATACGGAATCGACCCGTCGAGATCGACTATCCTAATACCTGTATCAATCCAGGATTAATCCAAAATCATCACAGCAATTGCCGCATGGCCAATGCTGTGATGGCTTAATTTAAACCAGCTAATAATCTGATGATGAGAAATTGGAAAAACGGCATTTGTGCGTTATGTATACTCTGTGTTGTCTCCGTCAATGTCAGCGGGCAGCAACAGGACAAATTTGAATTGTCAAAAAAGGAAAAAAAAGAGGGCTATAAGATCCTGTTTGATGGCACGTCGATGGATCAATGGAAAGGAAATACTGCTGAATACGTGCTGGAAGAGGGAACGATAACCATGCGCCCGACGCAGGAGGAAGGCGGTAATTTATATACAAAAGATACGTACGCAGATTTCACCCTGCGTTTCGAATTTCTGCTGGGACCCGCCGGGAACAACGGGCTGGGACTTCGCCACGATTTTGTGGAGCCTAAAAAGGGATACAGCGGAATGGAGCTGCAAATACTTGACAATGAACACCCCAGTTACAAAGACCTGGAACCGGGCCAATACCACGGCTCTGTTTATAAAATTATCCCTGCCAGGCGCGGCTTTCTGAAACCGGCGGGCGAATGGAATGTACAGGAAGTACGCGCGAAAGGCGACCATCTCCAGGTAATCCTGAACGGTGAAAAGATTTTGGACGGCCATTTAAAAGAGGCAACAGCGAAATTAAAACCGGGCTCTTTCCAGAAGGCAGTATTGAATGAATCGGGACATATTGCTTTTCTGGGCCACGGTTCCGTTGTCAAATTCCGGAATATCCGCATTAAGGAAAACTAAAAACCCTAAACCAAATAATATGGAATATGCAAAACCTGTCGACAGGCGGGAGTTTATTAAAATGAGCAGCCTGGGCGCATTGGGGTTCACCCTGCTTCCGTCCTTCCCGGGAAAAGCAGCTGCAAGTGACCGGATCCGGATCGCCCACATCGGTCTTGGCGGAATGGGAAACAGCCATATGCGCTGGTTTGCCAATTTGCCGGAGGTTGAGATCGCGGCGCTATGTGACGTCGATGCGCTGCATTTGGGAGAAACCAGAGAACGATTGGCCAAAATACACCCCGACCGTAAAGTAGACACCTACGGGGATTTCAGGCGGATACTGGACCGGAAAGACATCGATGCCATTACCATCGCCACGCCAGATCACTGGCATGCGCAGATTGCCACCCTGGCGTTTCAGGCGGGGAAGGACGTTTATGGGGAAAAACCGCTTTCACACAATGTGCAGGAGGGAAATATGATGTTGAAAAACCTGAACAAATACGACCGGGTTTTTCAGATGGGCAACCAGATCCACGCGGGAGAAAACTTTCATCGGGTCGTGGAAATAATCAAGTCGGGGGCAATAGGCAAAGTATCGACCGTGCGGCTTTGGAAAACCGGACACTCCCCCGAACTGCGTCCCTCCGGCGTGCAGGCGATCCCTAAAACGCTGGACTGGGATATGTGGCTCGGCCCGGCACCGCTCACAGACTACATGCCGGAGAAATGCCACGGAACTTTCCGGTATTTCCTGGACTATTCAGGTGGCGTTTACGCGGATTTCTGGTGCCATATTGCCGATGTAGTTTATTCAGCGATCATGCCGAAGGGCTTAAAGAAAATAGCTGCCCGCGGAGAAACCCCGGCCGGCCTGGGAGACGCTCCGAAGTGGCTGGATGTAGACTACGAGTTTGACGACCTTAAATTATACTGGACGACAGTTCCCCCGAACGTACCGGGTGCTGCCCAAAGAGGGATCGGCGCATATTTTGAAGGAGACAAGGGGACGCTCATTTGTGACTACGACTCCAGAGAAATTACTATCAACGGCGAAACGGTTACAGAAATCCCTGAGATCCCGCAAACAAACCCACGCTCACCGGGGCACCAGCAAAATTTTGTAGATGCAGTTAAATCCCGGAAACAGCCCGAATCCAATCTCGCCTATGCCAGGGAACTCACGCTTCCGATGCATCTGGGACTGATATCGTACCGGCTAAAAAGGGAATTGACCTGGAATGCGGATAAAGAAAAGTTCGAGGGAGACAAAGAGGCAAACAAACTTTTATCCCGGAAAATAAGGAAGAAATGGGACTTAGCGTAAGCTTGCAGCCCCCGAACACTTAGTGTTTGCCTAACTTCTCCGCCAGAAACTCTTTAAAATCCCGAATAAGTTCGGTCTTTGAACTTTCAAAATCTATTGACGGCGGATTCCAGTTTGCTTCGTTCCAAACGGTTTGTTTCAATTTTTCAAGCTGGCCTTGATCGTATGTGTAATGGTTGACCGGAAAATTATTTATGGGTACCCCAATATCTTCTAAAATTGAAACCCTGTAATCTTTCCGGTTTCCGAAAAATATCACCGGAATTCCCATCGCAATACATGGCAGTGCGCAATGCAGTCTTGTTGTAATGACGGTTGAAGCATTATTTTTATAGAATTCAATCAATTCTTTTGCTTTCACCCTCTTTTGATGCTCACTTATTTCCTTTGAGATATGGTGCGTCAAACGAATGGAATTGGCTTCAATATGCGGAGGCATTAAAATGGGAACGTCGACAATAACGTTCAATTCTTTTTTAATGATTTTATTTCTTTTTGGAAATGTCAAAGTGAGACATTTGGTATAGAAGGATTCAATTCCCTCATTTTCTAGTTTTTGCTGCGTAAACCTGTCCCTGCATCCTACGGGTTGATGCGTTTTCAAATAATCCAGTGATTCCGGATCTGAAATCAAATACTGCCACGAATCATTCCAGTTGGTAACATGGAGGCCCCAGAAAACCGGACGAAAAGCGGGGGACAAAGGAAAGCAGGAGCCCGGCGAATGCGTGAACCAGCCATTCATAATTAAAATATACTTTTTTGAAGACTTTACTTCGCCAAGGTTATCACGGTTAAATCGTTTATGGACTACAGGAATAAACTGCTCCGCTGCCAATGATTGTATATAATCTCCCAGGTTATCTGATTGAAGATAATTGAACCCGGCAAACAAATGATTTTCCATATAGTGACGACCTTGATTACATTACAACAAGCAGACATTCATATATCAGTGATAATTACACCATCTCACTCAGAATATGGCTTTCCAATTCGTCAAGCACTAAATGATCGTGAACCATATTAAATTTTCTTGCCCATAATTTTCCGGAATTCACAAGGGATGAAAAGTCACTAATACCAAATACTTTTGGGTTTGGCTTTCCTCCTTCGAAAATGATATACCTGAGATTATCATTGACCACATTATCCTGAAAAGGCGAATTCATTATAATCGTATGAAAAAAAGATTCGTCCGGGATCAATGTCGATTCGAAATATTCAATAACAATCGGATTTTGTTTGATGAAATTTAGAATGTACTGAATACAACCCATAGTAAGGCACCACCATTGAGAGCCCCCGTATGGCGGAAAGTCTTTGAAATAATCCCGCTCCATTTTATTTTCTTTTTGAAAATCAACAAAAAGGTTGCTGGCATCCATCCCGATTTTATCAACAAACCAATAATACTTGATTCTATCAAGCCCTCCCCACATCCAGTTTTTATATGGAAGCCGCCAATAGTTCAGGAATTCCTTTCCATAATTGTCTTGTAAGTATGCATAAATTGACCGGGTGGGTTGCAGTGGAAAATCCTGTCCGCTAAGCAAAACAAAATAGCCATCCCTGTTATGATTACAGGCGGATTTCATGAGGTTCAAAGTCGCCTGTACCATGCTATATCCTCCCCAGTTTACAGCTACCCGGTTCTTTATTATCCTTACGTTTTGATTAGCTGAAAATCTATACTGCATTATTTCACTTCTTCTGACCCTTCTATCAATATGAAGATAAATAAACGTGTTATTGTCTATGAGATTATCAATGAGCCGGTCGACCTGAGCCAGGTCTTTGTGAACCAATATCAGATAATTAATATACATATGGCAATCTTTTTAGCAGAGCATTTTTTCTTCAATTGTTGAAAAACCTTTTTGAGAAATAGCAAAGCATTCCGGCACTTTTTCCAACGCGGGAATACTAAATTCCGGATCCTTTTTCAGGAAGTGGAAGTGAAATGAAAGATATTCCTTACTTTCCGTCTCATCCATTAATTTTCCGTTTTTCCAGGTCAGTGTCTGAGTGAATCCTTCCAGCTGTCCCAGGGGGGTAAGCCTGTCCTGCTCGATTACGTGAGTCTGAAAATAAGCCCGGATGTATCCGCTTGCGTCCAACCGTTTTACCAGGTGGGACATGCTTTCTATTTTCGGCTGGGTTTCCAGAATAGGCTGTCCGGCCAGTAATTTCCACCAGAGAAAGTTGCATTCGTCAAAAACAAAAGCTTCCGGATTTTGGAAAACCTTACGATAATCCGCACTTCTTTTAAACAAAAGATTGACTTTGCGGACATTCCGGTACAATGTAAAATGACCGATCAGATACTCGCGCTTGGCAGTGATGACATCATACTCATTCAATATATCGCTTGTGATAAACATACGGATATTGCCCAAAATAATATCGACGTCACAAGTTCCCCAGAAGCGTGACCCTTTGATATAATCCTCAAATATCAGCCCAAATGCAGGTCTCAAATCGCAAATCTTGTAAGGACTATCCAACGATACTTCCATACGCAACTTTTCTTCTGCCAGTTGTTTCAGTTGCGGAAGGCTCCATTTGATCACCTCCACATTACCATGCACGCCGGTGTCCAGGCGGTCGGCAAAGATCAGAAAGGATATTCCTTCATTGTAGTTGCAACTTTGCAGGAAAAACGGCCACCACGCGGGTGGCGGACCGAAAAACGGGATGATGAATGTAATGTCGTCAGATTTCACTTGCCGGAAATTTAAAATTCTACCACAACAATGGTTTCCATCCCTTCTCGGTAATAAAACACCGGATCACCTCGGCCCTTGTCTCAGAAAAACCCCACCTTTTCCAGGATGCATGCTCGTCGAGACTGTACGCCGGTTTCACATTACCGCTGTCTGACTCTGATAATTGCCTGGGAACCATGACCGATATGCCGCCAAGGATCTGACAAGTTGCTGCGAAATGAATATCCTCGGCGGTTTCCAGTGTCAGCGGCCATATTCCCCAGAAATATTTCAGCCACTCCGTCTTGAAAAAGTAGCTGCTGCACGGGAAATCAATACGCGAATCCCGGTCACAGAGGTTTACTGAATCGCGCGATGTGCTGTCGCCGATAAAATATCTTTGGGTATAATCCGCTCCCTTCACCTTTTCGGGGTGAAAGTCGTCCCTGGGAATGATCCTGCCATTACTGGAAACGATGGCATTGTACCTCCTGCACGTGCTGATACATTTGTCGATCCAGCCGGAAGCTGGGATGATATCGTCGTCCAAAACCCAGGTAAATTCCGACCGGACATGGATACCGATACTGAACCTCGAAAAATATTTCAGGTCTTCATCCGACTGGAAGAATTTCACCTGCGGATATTCCCGGAGAACTTCTTTAATCGATACATGCTGCATACACTGGATTACCCAGATATGAGCGGGTGGTGAAGTTTGCGCAAGCAGGGCTTCTATCTGCTCTTTTAAATGGTTGCGCTTCCAAACAGTCAGGATAACCGTAACGTCTGCTTTATTTTCCATATGGGTTCATTTAACAAATTACCCCCTATCTTCCCCCCATTCGACTTTTCTCAGCTTCATTGCCAAGACTTCTGTATTTCGAGCCTTTTACAGTCCTCTTCCCGAAATTGTAGGAAACGGATACCCGTACACGTTGCGTGTCCGAGTAGAGCCGGCTACGGATATCCACCGGCCCATAAGCTACATGGATGCGATTGACCTGCGTGCGGAAAATATCTTCAAAGGCTACCCGAATGTTGAGAGATTTGGTTAATTCTTTATTGATACTCAAAGAGGCCCAATAAAGGGAGCGGGTCTTCCATATCGTGTAACGGTTGGGAGAATTGTAATTCAGAAAGAGCTCGGCTTTGTAGCCCTTTGCCAGATTAAATATATTGGTACTGTTCACAACAACACCGTAGCCATTCAATTTTACACCGGGCACATCGGCGATCCGTGAGTTTGTCTGAGTCCCCGAGATCGTGAATGTAGTATTTGTTTTCCACCATTTGGTAATATCCTGTCCCCAGCTGATCCCTGCATAGGCATCATTGACACTACTCAGGTTACCCATTGTCTGAATGTAGACTTTAGTCTCCGGGTCGGCAAAGAGTACATCCGAGATCATATTTTTGGTATGGGTGTAGTTTGCGAATAGCGAGATATTGCCAAACGTATAGTAGACATCGGCGGTATTGGCGAAGGAAGGTTTCAGCAACGGGTTACCTTCCACGATCGAGTAAGGATCAACCACTGTACGAAACGGCACCAGGCTGTACAAGCTCGGCCGTGCTATTTTTCTGCTGTACGAGATACTGAAATTCGATTCGTTCTTAAAACCTTTGCTCAGGTTCATGCTCGGGAATAGGCCGGTGTACGTTCTGCTCAAACCGGCACTGGTCAACTCCTGACTGGTGTGCTCCAACCGTAACCCGGCTTGCAGCGACCAGTCGTTCCCCAACGAGTTGCTGTAATTCGTGTAGCCGGCATAGGTGTTTTCCCGATAAACTCCTGCATTGCTGAACGCTGTATCCAGCACATATAAACCTTCATCATAATTTTCCTGACGCAACTCATTATCATTTCCTATGGAGATATATTTTAGTCCTGCGCCCCATTTCCCTTTTTTGAAAGGAATACTCAAATCAGTTTGTGCGATAAAGCTTTTCTGATCATTTGGGTTGGTGATACGTACTCTCGAAGGGACTCCAATTGGGGTCTCACCGGGATTTTGCCGCTGGTAGGTCAGATTTTGAACAGATGATTTGTTGAAAAAGCTTTGGGTTACATTAACTGAAAGCTCCTTACCAGTGCTATCGAGTTTCCCGGTATAGTAAAAATTAACATCATAGGTTTGTCCGTCTTCTTTACTTCTGTTGGTTACCTGTAACAACGAATCAACAACCGACGACGGGCCCCTGAAACTGGTTTTTGTCTTGTTTTCACCGTCCTTGCCTGACCATGATCCATTCAGTCGCAAGCCCAGTGCATGTTTTGAGTTCGGTGTAAAATCAATTCCGTTAAAAGATGAAATGCTCTTGTTCTGATCGAGGCTATTGACCTTATTCGCCAGAGAGCTGCCCGGGAACTGACGTTCGAGAAACTGATCATTGTAATAGTCGCTGACCGCTCCGCTGGCGCTGGTAAACAGGTTCCACTTCCGGGTCCTGAAATTGAGGGAACCGTCGGGTGTGAACCTGCCGTATTCGCCCCGCGAATAATTCACGGCAACCCTTCCGTTGAGTCCTACTTCCAGGCTTTTTTTCGTAATAATATCAATTACAGCCCCGAAACTGGCATCGTATTTGGCGGGAGGATTGGTGAGCACTTCTATTTTGAGAATATCTTCTGCCGAAAAGTTCTGCAGAAAACTGGCCAGTGCCCCCTGCCCTGTCTGGCGACCGTCAACCAGTATCAGAACACTACCCTTATTACCGACTTTAATGCCTTCATTGGTAACCCGTACGAGCGGGGCATATTTGAGCAGATCGGTTACTTTATTTCCTTTGGCGATCACGCTTTTTTCAACATTCAGGATCATCCGGTCGCCTTTTTGTTCCACCAGGCTCCGCTGACCTTTGACGGTCACTTCGGCAAGACTTTCGACGTTTTCTTCCAGCACCAGGCTCCCAAGGTCTACGCTATTCATCGAATCGCTCAACACAACCGGTGGCGACCATTTCTTTTTATAACCTACGTATTGCACATTGACGAGATAATTCCCGTTGGCGACGTTGTCGATTTCGAATACACCCGATTCATCTGAAACCGCTCCTTTCACCACGCTTGAATCTGTTGCCGCTACTAACGCGATTGTTGCATATGCAGCTCCCTGATCCCCTTTTTCTACAATCTTGCCCCTCACCCGGGACTGAGACATTGCCGGCGAAGCGGCACAAATCAAAATGATCAATAAGGTTAAGTTCGTTTTCATGACAACAAAATTTTGTTATACTATTTGCGCTTATCTGTGATTACAAAAGAGACTTAATAGTTAGCGATTTGAAATTTTCTTATACCAACTATGCAAAAAATCAGACAGGAGAATACATCGCGTTTCGTCGATAGGAAAACCGGTTTCGTCGAAGAAAATAGGTAGCGAAAGTGACGCTGCTTATTATTCGCTTTCATTGCAAATGTTGTGAAAATGAATGCTGTACAAACTTTCTGGGCCCCGGAGCTTCCGGCAGATCAAATTCGGGGCGGCTGGCTGGATGCCAGGTTTCACTTTATGGGCTGGGCTTTAAGTGCTTCCCTGCTCCACCAGCACTTCCCTGCACTCGTATTGCATACGGACCAGACCGGGAAGCACATTCTGGCCGACCTGCTGGAACTGCCGTACAGCGAAGTGCATCTGACTCAGGAAGGTCTGGGTGATTTGTATTCCAAAGAGTGGTGGGTTTTGCGTAAAATTAGCTCCTACGCGCAGCCTGACGCCCCTTTTCTCCACGTCGACGGAGACGCTTTTCTGTGGAACGGTTTGCCGGACACCCTGTCTGGAAAGCCCGTTATTGCACAAAATGACCAGAGCGGATTCCCATGTTATGAAATCGCCATAAAGCAGTTTACCGAGGCAGGTATTCCGTTACCGCACTTTTTCAATGGTCAGGCAGGCCCGTACAAGGCGGTGAACATGGGCATCACGGGAGGTACAAACCATACTTTCTTCAAGGCGTACGTCGAAGAGGTGAAATCGTTTTTTAACCAATACCTCTCAAATCCTATCCCTGGAATGGCCCATTATGGTTACCTGAATACGCTGATAGAAGAAGCGTTTTTCCGGCATTATGCGGATTATTGCCAGCAGCCGGTCACTGAGCTTATTCCAGTCAGACAGGATGGCGGATATGGCGCGCTGGCTAACTGCATGGATGAGTCTTTTGGCCTTACCCATCTGATTGGCACTAACAAAAAGGATATCTATTACTGCAAGCAGGTTGAATTTCAATTAAAAAAACGCTTCCCAAAGACATTTCAGAAAGTGGTCCGGTTGATCGAAAAATCGTGGAACAAGACGACAGCATTTACTTTTCCTGACAATCCGATTTTCATAGAGAGTAACCTGATGATCAGGCAAACTGATCCCGAAGTGACCGTCGATAACAAGAACTGGCGGAGTCTTGAAACACGCTACCGCAAGGCAGGGAAAAACGAGCTTTCGGCCATCATCCGATTTGAATATGAAAAGCATGCGCTCTTCAGGGATTTGCTATCAAAAAGCGAAGAACTCAGGCAGCGCCAGGAGGAAAGTTATGCTGCACTCAACCAGAACCTCAGATTAAGCCCGGACACGATATTGACTGTTAATGAGCGAATTCCCGTCATGCATTTTTCATACCCCGGAAAAACCGGCACGTATTATCTCGCCACGGTATACGATTTCGGGTTCGGATATCACCACATTGCGCATCGCCCGCTGGACGACCTTGCTATTTTTATTATAGCTTCTTCCAAAGACCCCATCACGATTGCCGCCCTCACCAAATTACTGACCGACAAGACGCAA
Source organism: Dyadobacter sp. UC 10 (assembly GCF_008369915.1). NCBI lineage: Bacteria > Pseudomonadati > Bacteroidota > Cytophagia > Cytophagales > Spirosomataceae > Dyadobacter > Dyadobacter aurulentus. The sequence goes on from NZ_VSRN01000001.1 coordinate 156,654, forward strand.
AAATCCGTGGCTCCCGATCAACGCGAGAAGCTGTTGCGCAAACTGGATCTGAAAATCAAGGAATTGTTGTTTCTGGGGTTACTGGAGTTCCCGATCGAACCCGAAACCTTACCTGCCCGCCATAAAGCAAAAGAAGCTGCCGGCGTATGACCGGTCAGCTCTTATGGAATCCGATTAGCTAGGTCAGATATTTGAAGATCTTGTTGAAGACAGTCGTATTTTCGGTAATAATCTCAGCTGTACCACTGATACTGGCTTGCAGCGGGATACGCTGATTGATATTGGTCGTCATCCCGTTGGTCAAGTTTACTTTGATCCTGTAAAACTTGTCAATGGGAATTAATGTGGTGGTTGCCACCTCTCCAATCAAAAAACCATACTTGCTTTCCGGGAATTCGTCAAGCCGTAAAATTACCTTTTGCCCCACCCGCAATTGTCCGGCCCCGCTCACGGGTACTTTCAACTCCACTATATAATCCGAGAATTCGGGTACTACCATCAGGACTGAGGCCCGGGGCATTTGTTCGGTACCCTTAAAAATGGCAACCTTTCCGCCCGTGGGAGACGTGTAATATTTTTTCTTTCCAGTCTGAGAGTTGATCTCAGTCAAAAGCGTATCATTCTTATGAACGAGGTCGTTTTCCGAAACTTTTAACACATAGTCCACAGCCGGGTCGGTCTTCATCCAGACCACTCTGAAATACTGTTCCTTGGCATTCAATGTCGCCGTTGCCTTAATTGAAACAGGCAGGTACAGGTAACGCGAGACACCTATTACAGTCAGCAACAGGATCAGGGAAAATGTGATCCCCCAGCGGACAACTGTGTTGGGGACCTGACCTATAATTTCCTGGATTTCTTCATTAGGTTGATGATATTCCACTAGTTCGGCCATGATGATTGAGTTTATGCTGCATCCAGTTCAAGCTGGTTTTTGACCAGTTCATAATAATATCCTTTTTCTTCGCACAGCTGTTTGTGGTTCCCGATCTCTTTTACTTCACCACTATCCAGAACGATGATCTGGTCCGCATTCTTCACCGTACTAAGCCGGTGCGCGATCACGACGACTGTTCTTCCTTTAAAGAAATGTTCAAGATTTTGCATGATAATCTTTTCGTTATTGGCGTCCAGTGCGCTGGTTGCCTCATCGAAGAAAATATAGCTGGGATCTTTGTAAACCGATCGTGCAATGAAAAGCCGCTGCCGTTGACCACCGCTTAGTCCCGATCCCGCGCTTCCGATCTTGGTAGAAAACCCAAGTGGCAGCTTTCTTACATAATCCTGGATATTGGCTGTCACGACTGCATTTAAAAGCCTGCTTTCATTCACACGCTGACCGTCTACCGCTATGTTTTTAGCCAGTGTATCCGAGAATATAAATCCGTCCTGCATTACGACACCACACATGCTGCGCCACGTACTTGCCTGCATATCGCTCATTTCGATGCCGTCGACGAGAATTTCTCCTTCCTGAGCAGGATAAAACTTTAACAATAGTTTCAGCAATGTCGATTTACCGCTTCCGCTCGACCCCACGATGGCGGTCACCTTTCCTTTTGGGATATGCAGGTTGATATTCTTCAAAACAAGGGGAACATGCGGGCTGCCGTACCGGAAAGACAGGTTACGGATCGTAATCCCCTCGTCAAACCCGGTGAGCAGGCTGTTAAAGCGGATGTCGCTCACCGCGTCTTTTAAATCCTTATCATCGTAAGTGGAAATGGCGCTTCTTTTCCCGAACACATACTCTTCATTCAACTCTTCGTCAGGTTTGTTATGTATTTCACTCAATCGGTCCAGGCTCATTTTAGAATCCTGAATGCTTTTAATAAACTCTATGACCTGGCTCAGCGGCCCGTTCAGCTGGCCGATGATGTAGGAAATACTCAGCATCACCCCCAGCGATATTTCATTGTTGATCACCTGGGTTGCCGAAATGTACGTCACCATAATGTTTTTCAACTGTGTAAAAAATGAGGATCCGATCTCCTGGTATTGTTCCAGGCTGAGGCTTTTTACATTCACTTTGAACAATTTGGCCTGGATGCGCTCCCATTCCCACCTGCGGGCACGTTCGCAATTATTAAGCTTGATTTCCTGCATGCCCGTAATCAGCTCGAAAATGCCGCTCTGATTTTCCCTCATGCTTTGAAAACGCTTGTAATCCAGGTCCCTCCTTTGTTTCAGAAACAGGAAAACCCAGGCAAACGATAATATGCTGCCGACAACAAATACCAGTAATAACTGCGCACTGTAAATGCCTAGCACGACGGAGAAAATGATAATATTCAGTACCGAGAACATCGTATTGATCGTCGTACTGGTCAGGAAAGTTTCAATCCGGTGATGGTCGCTGATGCGCTGGGTGATATCGCCTATATTCTTACTTTCAAAAAAGCTGATGGGCAGTTTCATCAGTTTGATCAGGAAATGAGAGATGATACTCAGACTGATCCTCGTGTTGACATGCAACAAAATCCAGTTGCGGATCATATCCACACCAATCCCACCCAAAAAAAGCATGAGCTGCGCGATGAGGATCAGATGGATCAGGCTCATGTTGTGCTGATGTATCCCGTAGTCTACCAGTGACTGAGTGAGAAAAGGGAAAATGAGACTGACCAAACTGCCAAACAACATGCCAAGGCAAACCTGAAACAAGTATTTGCGGTAGGGTGCCAGATATTGAAACAGGAAACCGAAACCTGCACTTGGTTTCTGATCTCCCTCTATTTCTGTCTGATGAAACTCCGGGGTAGGCTCCAGTAACAGCGCAACCCCGACCTCCTGCGCACTACTGCCTGCCCAACAACGCAGAAAAACCTCTTTATCCAGCGATACCAGGCCATGTCCCGGATCCGCCACAATGTACCGATCTTCGAATTTCCTTTTGGTGAAAGAAAATTGTCGTTTCACATCGTATAAAACCACGTAATGCTCCTGGTTCCAGTGTAAAATACACGGGTAAGGAGCCTCGTTGCTCAATTTGGTGCAATTGATCCTGACCATCAAGGTTTTAAACCCGATTTTCTCGGCAGCGAGGCTCAGGTTCGCCAGGCTCACGCCCGACCTGGACACGAATGCGTTGGATCTCAAAAAATCTATGGAATAGTCCTTGCCGAAATAAGCCGTAACCATTTTCAGGCAGGTAGGGCCGCAGTCCATAAAATCCAGCTGCGCAAAGAATTTGTATTTATTTCCAGCCATAGCGCTTAGCAATTATGCATGTTAATACTTTCCAAAACGTCCTCGTAAGACATCTCAACCAACCCTGCTTCACGAATGGTTTTTGCCGATAGTTGCCCCAGAAGCGTGTTTTGAATGTGCGTCAAAAGCTTCATCAGATCAAAACAGTAGATCGAAGGGTTGTCGAACCCATTGCCGTTGCCAAAGCGATGCGCAATATGCCCGCCCCCGCACACTTCCCTTATCTTGCACTGCATGCACGTCTCCGACATAACCTGGTGGCTTTGCCGGTGCATTTTCATCAAAGGTGTATCGAATGCTTCCGAAAATTCGTGGTTCCCGACATTAAGCCCTTCTTTCGTAAAGCCATCGCCACACGCTTTCAGGTAATCAGAAGCCTCTATTCCGCCATCAGTTTCGACGATCAGATACCGGTTTTCCTCTTGTCCGATACTTTCAAAGCCAGCGTCCCTTCCTAAAATCATCAATATGACCTGATTCAGAAATCTGATCCTCGGCTTGCTGAACCGGTCAGCAAACCAACAGTCAAACAGGCGTATCCACCAATCACCAAAAGGGGTATAACCTGGCGCCCGTGACCTTCGAATGTACAATTCGGGGAGCTTCTCATAATTGTGGTCAGGCCATAGAAAATCAAGATCGTCGATACCCAGTTGATTGAAATACTCGTACATGCTCCTGGGATCCGAGCTGGCATCCATCACCGAAAGCACACCTACCTTACATTTTTCGTTTTGGGCAGCACGAAGGCCCAGCAGGGTTTTGGCATGGGTACCGTTCAGCTGATGGTCCTTACGATACTTGTCATGCCACCCTGCCGGACCGTCAATACTGATCCCGATGTTTATTGATGAAGCACTTAATAATTTACACCACGCTTCGTCAAGGAGCACGCCATTCGTTTGAATGCCGATCCTTAACTTCATTCGTTTCGCCTCAAATCGCTTTTTCGCCTTTTCGACAAACCTGGTAAGGAATGGCTTTCCAGCCAATAATGGCTCGCCACCGTGCAGGATAAACTCGAAGTCCCTCAGCTTAAAATCTTCGCAATGCCTTGCTGTGCGCTCGATCAGCTGATCCACAACAGCGTCTGTCATGATTTTCGGTAATTGCCTGTAACTTTCGTCGCCCATGTTATACATGTAACAATAGGAACAGTTGAGATTACAACGGCTGGCTATCTTGACAACCAATCCGTTAAGGCCTTTCCGGGGAGACATAGGAATTTGCGAAAACAGGTGCTACTTCAGTCAATCATTTCTTGTCCTTCTCGTCGTCCGACATTTTACCGCCTCCGAACTGAAGCCAGCCGCCTTGCACGTCGCCGCCATCGATCTGGTCGCGCCCATCCTCTTTCAGTTCGTCCAGCGATTTTTTGCTGCTTTTTTTATCCTTCCTGCTGATCGAAAATCGTCCTTTTTCTTTCATGGTTTCCGAATGTTTCTAGTGAATGTTGAGTCCAAGGTTTTCAAGCAGGGTTGCCGACCTCGTGTCCGGTTTCCGGGTGGCCGATTCGTAGATAACGGGCATATCCGGTCTGTCGCCGCCCCTTACCTCTTCGCCACTGTCTTGCGTCAGTACCTCCGCTGCGTTTGCGTTCAGGGAGTCGTCCTCGTCGAGAAGTTCCATCCAAAATTGGTCAAAGCTTTTTCTCATAACCATTGTGTTTGTGGTAAAACTTGATGTACAAATCTGCCGCAAAAAATGCGGGAGCCGAATATTTTTCGACGAAAGCAGGTTGTTTTTCGACTAGCCAGAAAAGGCTGAACCACTTTTAAAGAGTTACCATCTAAGCAGCGTAAGTCCTTTGCACATGAGGGTGGTATTGACCGTAGTATCTGACTCTGTGAAAGACTTTTCGTTGTCCCTTGAAAAAAAGTCGGTAAGGCGGGCTACTGTAGTTTTGTTGACAGAGAGTTTTGCGAGGGTAGTAGCTTGTTTTTTCATGTCTTTGATATCGGTTTTGTTTATGTACGACATGAAATAACACTACAAAAACATATTTTTTATTCTTTTTATACCAATATTGGTTAGTTCTCGACCAAAGACGGGATACTTTCGCATTAACTATTTAACGGCAGCCTGATCAATACCTTAAATTCACCGCCCTGCTCGGTTTTGATCAACTGATGTTGGCCGGGATAGTAAATATTCATCCGCTTTTCCAGATTGGCCAGCCCGATCCCGCCGGCCTTTTCGGAGCGCCTGTTCCGCATCGCAGGCTGATTGGGAATACTGTTGATAATCTCAAATTCGAGCGAATCGCTGTCAACCGATATCCGGATATCCACATGCGAGTTATGCCGGGTCGCATGAACACCATGTTTGAAAGCATTTTCAACAAGTGTTATCAGCAAGAGGGTTGGGATCTCGTGCTTTTCGCTAATATGCCCTTCCTGCCGGAAGGTGATCTTACACCGTTTGTTACTCCGGATGGACTCCAATTCAACATATTGGGTCAGATAGGAAATCTCCTTTTCAAGTTTGATAAACTCGTCGTTGGTTTCATACAATGCAAAACGCATAATCTCGGACGCTTTTTGCAAATACTCCCCTGCTTCCTCCGAAATGGGAAGGATTTTTGCATAGGCAGCATTCATGACGTTGAAAACAAAATGGGGATTGATCTGGGTCTTCAGAACCCTTAACTCCATACTCAACGATTCATTCTGAAGCTTCTGCCGTAAAGTATTCTCTTTCACGGCATATTTGGCAACCTTAAATGCAGCAGGCAATAACAGCAACTCTATTTCGGATATGTCATAGAGAAATACAAGCCAGGAATTAATATTTCGCGGATCGAAGGGAGCCAGATATAAGCTTGCTGCCAACTGAAATCTGACAGGCATGTTTTCCAAACCCAGTGAATTATCTACCCACAAAAAAAGAGCAAGTGAAAAGAAGTGCTTGACCACAATAATTGTGACCAATAATATTAATCCAAGAAATAACCCTTTGAAATGCCTACTCAGAAAATTATAAAGCCCCGCGCATAAGTAGTATTCGGGAATGATCTTGAAGAAATATAGAAACCCGGCCAAGTTAACTTTCGGATCGCCGGCTTTCGACGCCAATGTAGGAATAGCGTAAGCGTTGTGCAGCAAAATAAACAGAATCCAAAAGCTGATATGGTAAAAAACCCTCAGCCTGGTCGAACGAGGGAAAAATAGGCTATAAACAAATGACTTATCCTGATTAATACTGTTCATTCACGCTAAGTTTCATTTTTCCGTCAACTGTTTGAAAACCTCATCCCTGGTCGGCGACACGGCAATAGAGACTTTCATTCCATTCAGCATCGTGATCATATTTCCTTCGATCACCTTAATACTGTTCCGGTTGACAATATAGGATCGGTGTGTCCTGACAAATGGCGGTGAGGGCAGGCGGTTCATCATCGTGGCCATGGAAGCCAGCGTAACCAGCACGCCGTTGGAATAATGCACTTTTACATAATCTTTCAGCCCCTCGATGAAATAAATGTCTTTGAACCAGACGCAATACATTTTTCGGTCAGCCCTGATCCACATATACTCTTCCTGGACTGCGTTTTCGTCCCGCCCGTCGTTTGCTGGCTGTAATGACGGCTTGTTGGGCGCGGACTGATCCACCTGCAACGGTTCAGGCCCAGAAACCTCATCTCCGGCTGTCGCAGGTATCTTTTCATCAGGCGACTGATTACCGGTAACTAAACGGCGTACTTTGGTAACAGCTTTCAGAAAACGGTCGAAACCAATGGGTTTTAATAGGAAAGCGGTAACATCAAAGGTAAATCCATCCACTGCATACTGGGGATAAGCGGTGGTCATGATCACGTGCGAATTGGGCGCCTGCACAATGCTCAACAGGTCGAGGCCAGTCAGTTCGGGCATATTGACGTCCAGGAAAAGAATATCCGGCTTGCTTTCCGGAATTATTTCCAGTGCGTCGATCGCATTGTAACAGCTCCCCACACAAACCAGCCAGGGAATTTTCGCAATCAGGAATTTGAGCACTTCATGAGCAGGTTCCTCGTCGTCAATGATCAAACAACTGATTTTTCTTGTCGTATTTGAATTCATTTAGGGCTATATTTTCGAACGTTGTGCAAAACCGGATGAATGCTAAAAGGCCAGACAATAATCTTTATAATGATTATCCCTGGCCGGCAAATATGAGCATTAATATTAAAAATGTTAATAATTACTGTTCCTTCATCATCTCTCTGGCCGTATTCTTTTGTTGCCTGGCCAGCGTCGATTCGTAATATTTTTTCAGATAGTGATAAATCACCAGCTCATGCACCCGCTGCTTGGAAACAAACAACCGGTTCAGCAGCATATGTACGAGGCTGCTGGTAAAACCGGCCTTCGGTTTGGTCATGCCGGGCAGTAAAATAGCATGCGAAGCTTTAATCCGTTCAGAACGTTGATCCAGCAGTTCGATCACTTCCAGGATACCGTTTGTTTCATCATCCTGCGGGTTGAGGAAGCTGGCTATTTCCTTTGAATGGGCCCTGTATTTATCGTTCAGCTGAACGGTAAGCGCAGTATTACCTTTGAACTCATTGAAAAAACTTTCCTGAAGGAGGTCCATGAGTATTTTCTTTTGCGGCAGGCTGTAATTGAGATCATCCAGAAGGCGGTCCACACTCCTGAGCCCCAAAAGCCAGCGGTAGCGTTCTCCCTCATCTCCTTCCAGCATATCCAGTAGTCCGATCGTGGCTACGCTATCTGCAAAAAATATCGATTCGACCTCTTCAAATGCATTGTGCCCATATCTTTCGAGCTCCCGCTTGTAGGTGTCCAACTGTACTTTTTGAACTGTTCCGTTTTCGATAAGCGGGTGGAGGATCTCGTTAAGTTGTTGCATCACTGTATTCCAGAAAACAGGATTGCTGCCGTGGAAGAACCGGAGCCGGATATGTTCATCAGGGTCGCCAAAGCGCAGGAAGAACCATTTCTGGATCACATTCTCCTGTAAAAGCTTTTCAGCGAAAGGCTTGATCAGAGAAGTCAGAAGGCGGTCGGCCGTTTTTGTGCCGGTGTAAATCTTGACATACAGCCACTCACTTCCCACCATAAAGTTTCGCTTCACTTCAACAGGCGGTTCGGTGAGCTTAGTCGTTGCCAACGGAGCGGTAATTGCTTCTTTCTGGTTTAAAAGCGGGATCAGTAACTCATGGGCATAGCGATTTTCTTCATCACCCAGAATCGCCCCTCCCTGCCCTTCCAGGAATTCAGTGATGACAACCCTGCCATACTTGCGCAATGAATCGCATAATATCTGCACAGAAATATCTGACTCCCCGTCAATTAAAAATTCGCTGTCACCTTGCCGTAGCTGTACAAACCGGGGAATATCTAAATTATCTCTGACGTTTTGCCATTCTTTTGCGTAGGCAACGTCTTTTCCCAGCAGGGAGGCGAAGGAATCTTTTTCGAGGTTCCAGGTTGCCCGGCTCAGTATCCAGTGTTTGTATTCTACCCTTGGCAAAAATGTTCTCGATGAAAGGTAATTCCAGTTCCAGCCAAAATATTGATAATCCTCCTGATAAGCCAGTTCGCACAGGAACCGGTAAACCGGTAAACCATTGCTAAAATTGTGTGCATTCGTAAGACTGGGTATTACGCGCTTGTTCAATTTTTTCGATCGTAATATCACCTCGCCGGTGCTTAATACCGAAACCATCAGGTCCTCCGGCATGATCTGGTTTTCCTCTGGCAGTGACGAACCCGCCAGATAAGGGATCTCGAATTCACGGAAGTGGGGCCGCATGAGCACATTTCCTACGCGGGCTTCCGGCAAGTGCGCAACTTCTGCAAAAACCGCGTCCGGACAAAAGGCTTCCTCTTCCCTGGCTGCTTTTTTGACCCAATCCGTCAGCTGCGGGTTTCCGTGACAGAAACGTCCTATCAGCTTTACCCCGGAAGGCCCTCCCATGGCCTGGAAAGCAAATTTAAAGCGGCCGTTATCCATCTCGGCCTGGGAGTCGGCGATGAGGGTGCCAAATAAGTAAAAACTGTCCGGAGCCGTTCTCGTGACCGGCATGTCTTTTCTTAATTCATTCAACATGGCATCAGTCAGCGAAACCGACTTTGTACCCTCCGCGATGGCCTGATGATAGAGCTTTTCGCGGAATTTTACCAGCGGCGACCATTCCGTCGCATTAGGTTTCGAATTACCGGGCAGCTGCATTTCATCCAGCAATGGCAGGTTATCCGCCTTGCCGGTTGTTACCCTGCCATACCCGATGCCGGTCTCACTATCCAGCACTTCGAGCAATGGCATTTCCCGTTGTTCATATCTCTCAAAAAAATTCCTCCTGAACTGGTCCATCTCGGGCTGCGGATTTTTGTGACCAAGCAGCTCGATGTTTTTATATTCCTTCGTCAGCAAGCCGATCACCTGCTCGTTCAGCACGCAGGATTGTGTATTGTAAAACAGATCGGTCTGGATCAGGTCCTTGCTGCCGGTTGTTACGAAATGATTTGCAATGACAGATTCCACGGCCTTGTACTTACTCACACCCGGCTCCCGGGATTGCAGCAACCCGCCAATTTTTTTGAGCTGAAATACATCTTCCGCAGTACCTTCCATTCCTTCCAGCTTACCAATAATGGTATGAAAAAATTCCTCTCCGGTTACGGTAGCTTCAAGCTCCGAAACCAGGATCTGGGCGTGAATGATCGCATCTACATATTCTTCCGCTTCGCTCAGGGTAATGTCGTCGGTAACGATAGCATTTGCCAGCTCGTACAAAGTCGCGCCGCGACGGGCTGTCGACAGCACAATATCGAGGTATGTACTGGCCTCCACCGACGCGAGTACATACAATCTCCGTTTATTCCTCAGGAAGCTCTCCACATACCGGTAAGTATCACCAATGCGATAGAGGCTGGTATTCACAAAAAAATTCAGCTGTTGCCGAACATTGTTTTTTTTCAGCAGGCCCGCCGCCATTTCCGCCACGTAGTTCATATCCAGCCTTGCGTGCGTAAAATGCGGCTGGGCCTTATCAAACTCAATGCGGGTTTGCTGCCCGAATTCCCCCATGGCGCACCCCGCAAACAAGCCGTAAGGAGTACTGCGAGAGGTCATCCTGACGAGGTACTTATAAAATGTTTTAAGCAGTTTGTCGATCCCGGTTTTGACCCTTCCTTCGATCAGCCCGGTGAAAGAATCATAGAGCTCCGGAGAAGCTACATAAATCGCTTCCAGTACGGCAGGCTGTGAGAAAAAATGAATAATTTCCTGTTCAAATAGTTCAGGCTGATTTTTGACCCGCTCGTTGAACTGGTAAAAGACATCCAGGGGAAGCTGTGGGCGTCTTAGCAGAAAGAACCCTTGGGAAAGAATAGGCATAACGCTGAAAGATTTAGATCTGGGGACCTGAAAACAATCGTCTAATAAAGAGAGAAAGCCGGCAATCTACCGTTACCGTCTGATACAAAAACACTTGAAGGTCAGGCACATGAAGTATATCCTGGGCTGGTGGTATGACAGCACGACGCGCCGCTGGTAAAATGCGTCCCGCATCCTCCCTGAAGGAGCTCCGTCTGGTCAGACGAAAGCTGCTCTACATTCAAATTGGCAATCGTTTCTTTATCAACAGAAAGCTTTGAGTTTAACTTTTTCTTTTTCATAACCGTAGTTTTTAAAAGTGACAAGCAGAGACCAGCCTTTGCTCATATAAATTTTTTCATACACACGATGTGTACTGATCACCGCAGCAGGATATCGGCATTCCGGTAAATGGGGTTACCCCACCCTGGATCTCAACTGTCTGGTTTTCCGACAATTGTTCGAAGTTCAGATTGGCAACTGTCTCTTTATCAATTGTCAATTTGGAAGTTGTGGTTTTCTTTTTCATAAATGCCGCGATTGTTAAAAGTGAAATAAAGAAATATGAGCAGAGGATTGCCTTTGCCCATATGAATGCTCATCCTAAACAGGACGTATAGCCGCCGCAGCATGATCCCGGCGCTCCGGTAAAAGGTGTTGCCCCACCCTGGACCTGGTCGGTCTGGTTTTCCGATAATTGTTCGAAGTTCAGATTGGCAATAGTCTCTTTGTCAATTGACAATTTGGAAGTCGTGGTTTTCTTTTTCATGATGCACCGATTGTTTAAAATGAAACAAAAGAAATGTGAGCAGAGGGTTCGTCCTTTGCTCACATTTGGGGGAATTATTAGCAGCAGGAAGTGTAATTGGAACCTCCTTCCGGTGCGCAACAGGAGCCGCCTCCGGTAAATTTGGTAGCGCCGCCCTGTATTTCTTCAGCCTGTTCCGCTGAGAGCTGTTGAACGTTCAGGTGAGCAATGGTTTCCTTGTCGAGAGAAAGGCGGTTTGGCGTTGATTTCTTTTTCATGATTTGCTATTTGTTTTAAAATGAAAAAATTGTGGGCACAGAGTGTGTCACTCCTGCCCACATGATTTGATTAGCAGCAGGAGGTGTACGATCCTGTATTACCAATTCCGCAACAAGAGGATCCGCCTGTAAATACTGTTGCACCTCCGTCTACTTCTTGTGTTTGCTCAGCGGAAAGTTGCTCTTCATTCAAACGAGCGATAGTTTCCTTGTCAAGTGAAAGCTTTGATGTTTCGGTTTTCTTTTTCATAATAAAAAATGATTAATAGTTGAAATTGAGACGTGACGTTCTTGATGGGCCCGAACGAAATCGATACGAATTTGCCTGACGATTCACAGGCCGGTAAATTAACTATACGAAATGTCGATATTAATCGACAAGGGCGTTCTGCTTGCGTCTGATGTTACGCCATATGGTGTGACAGACCTGATTGTGAGGCTTATTAAGAAAAAAGGAGGGTCGGTTTCCCGGTTTTAGTGATTTGTCGAAATATTACGGGCATTGGTCTATAAAGTTCTTGGTGGTCGCCTGCTGTAATCAAATTTGTGCAGAAAAAATAAGGATAGTAATGGTACCATCAATGACATCAAGGGTTTTGACCGAAGCGGCAAAAAGCAAGATAAATGAAATTTACCACGTCGTATCTGCGAACCAGGAACAACTGACCAGCTTCGGGTTTTCCAGAGGTTTTTTGGGCGTGTCCGTTCTGAATTACCTGTATTCCGTTCATTCCGCCGAACCGCGGTATTTTAATGAAGCAAAGTTGATGTTTGACAAAGCCTGCGAAATGATTGATGGGGACCCCGATAAGAGCTATCCCCAGGATTTCGCAGAACTGGGTATCGTATGCCAGTATTTATATAAAGCAGGTGTTTTGGATGTCGCTCCTAATGAATTTCTGGAAGACATCGATGTGATATTATTAAAAAAAATGCGTGGCGAATTAGCCCAAAACAATATAGGGGGCTTTGTGAACGGGGCACTGGGATACGGGCTTTATTTCCTGCACCGAAGCCACTTCGACCGTGAGCGGATGCAGCCTATTGTTGCAGAGCTTGTGCACGGAATTATCAAAAACGCAATCCGGACTGACAAAGGCTGCTACTGGAAATCCCAGCTCAAAGGCAATATTGAAAGCACCTATCTGAGTATGCCGCACGGTTCAGCGGCCGTTGCCCTTTTTCTAACCAGGGTTGCAGAAATGGCTTTATTCCCAGCCGATCAGATGAAGGAGATCATTACCCAGACGATTGCCTTCATCGAGCTGCATCGCGTGCAGGACCAGCACTATCAATTTATCGACATCGTACAAGATCCCCATAAAAGCAGACTGGCATTGTGTTATGGGGATATGGGTATCGGCTATATGTTACTGAGGGCCGGTAAGGTATTCAATAACAGCCCCTGGTATCAGGACGGAGTTGCTTTGCTGAAAAATTGTGCAATGCGCCATGATGAAAGTAACACAGGCGTACAGGACGCCGGTATCCTGTTCGGGGCTACGGGCCTTGCATTGATGTTTGACCGCATCGGCCGCATTACAAATGACACTTTGATGAAAGAAACTGCCAGATTCTGGTACCTGAAAATTCTGGAGTATGATAACGCCCAAAATGGTTACGCGGGGTTCAGGGCGGCCAATAATCAGTGGCACACACACACCAATCTGGCTTTCAGCGAGGGAGTAATTGGTATCGGATGCGGACTGATCAAGGGGCTGAACCCGGATCATGTGGACTTTGATGATTTAATATGGTTACTCTGACATTCATTTTTCACCTATCTTTTTTATACTGATGATAGCGATCAAAGAAAGTATCTGGACCTCCCAAATCGAAGAGCGCCTGCCGAAGCTGACCAAACTGATCGAGCAAAATCCGGTGCAGGAAAAAAATGTATCCAGGGGCGAGCTGGGTGTAATCATGTACTATTTCTATCTGTCGAGGGTACTCGGTGACGACCGGCTGGCGCAGCAGGCACATATCCGGCTTGAGCAATTGCTCCGGCAGCTCACAGACAGTGGCCTTGTTAATGCAACTTTATCAAGCGGCCTGGCCGGTTTGGGGCTGGCCCTGGAAATCCTGGTCAACGAAGGTTTCATCGGCGACGACTACGATCATTTCCTCCGACGTATTGATATATACGTTCATGAAAACAGTATTAAAAAGATTGAAAGGGAAGACACTGACTTTTTGCACGGCGGTACCGGCGGATTTCATTATCTCTATTACCGCCTCGACAGAAATCCCGATGTAAGGGGATATCTCAGCGAATATGTACGCAAGCTGTCCGCCATTACCCATGCAGGCCGGGCCGGGTCCTATCTTAAGAATACCTACATGTGGAGACCTGCCTGGCCTGACGAGATCAATTTCAGCCTGTCACACGGAATGGCAGCGTCCATTCTCCTGCTGCTGAATCTTTATGAATCTGAAATTGAACAGGACCTGGCAGCATCGCTGGTTAGAAAGTACATCCGTTTTATCACTGTCCACAAAAAAACCGCCGATTATCAGCAAGGGAAGCATTCGTTTTTCCCGAACACGGTTGTTCCGCGTGACGGGGATTTCCGGCCGGCGGAAGAATCATCCTACCTGGGTGGCCTCCGCTGGTGCTACGGAGACCTTAATGCAATCCACTTTCTCTACAAGGCCGGCCTGATCCTTCAGGAACCGGAATGGTTTCAGCTGGCTTCGGAAGCTGGTCTGGCATCCCTTGCCATGAAAGACATCGGGAATGCCAAATGCCACGGTTCGCTATTCTGCCACGGTGCCACCGGCATTGCGCATTATTACGATTATCTGCGGCGTATTTCAGGTATTGAAGATTATCAGGCAGGCTATGACCATTGGATGCAGATCGCATTCAGTGAATACCAGAAAGAAGAAGACCAGCAATTGTATCCGGATCTGTCCGGCAATTTTCTTGAAGGTGCTGTCGGCTCAGGGTTAGTGCTCATGAATGCGCTGCAAGGCGAACCAGGTTATTGGGAAAAATTATGGTTACTCTCTTAATCGATTTGTAAAATGAAAAAGCCAACCTGTGGGATCCTGGATTTTGGAACCCGCGAAAACGGATTAAACAGCCTGCTGAAACTCGATGACGTGATCAACTCCGCTGCGACCGCGGAACAACTGGGTTTTTCCAGATACTGGATCAGCGAGCATCATTTTTCCAATAAATCACTGGCATGGTCCAATCCGCAGGCCGTACTTCCGATACTCGCCTCTTCCACGAAAAAGATCCGGATCGGGATAGCGGGGATACTGCTGAACCTCTACTCCCCCTACCATATTGCGACGTTTTTCAAGATGCTCAACAATATATACAGCAACCGGATCGACCTGGGGGTTGCGAATGGAAAACCCAACAAACACGCCATTAAATACGCGACCGGGAAGGATGAATTAGACCAATCTTCCGTGTTTGAGGAGAAGTTTGCGGCATTGCTTCACTATTTGCGGGATGACGAGGATCTGTACATGGATGGGACTGGTGTAGTAGTGCCTCCTTATAAAGGGCATGTGCCTGATGTCTGGTCCCTATCCAGCTCTGCGTATCGCTCAAACGACCGCATTATCAACCTTAAAGTTAATTTGTCAAGATCTATTTGCCATGAATATGCAGAGCAAGGCTTTGCGAAAGAGCGGCTCCTGGAATTACGGGAAAGCTATTTCGCGGCCAACGGTTCCTATCCGAAAATAAATCTGGTGGTCGGGTTTATTTGCGATAGGACCATGCAGAAGGCCCGGCGGACAGCAGAGAAATTTGCGTCTGCCGGCCCCTATCTGAACCTGGTAGGTTGTCCTAATTATTTTCAGGAAAAAATAGCGGAATACCAGGAGCTATACGGCGTCGATGAATTCATCCTCTACAATTACAGTGTAGAATCAAAGGAAAGAAACCTGGCTATGCGCCTCATTGGCAAGGCGGTGCTGGCCGCATAACCTCATTATACCATATCCTATGAAACCAATACGAATAGGGTTAATTGATTTTGGCCAGCGTGCACCGCACCTGAACAGTATGCTCAAATTGCAGAACGTAATTGACTACGCCATTGCCGGGGAAAAGTTGGGTTTCGACAAATTCTGGCTGGGCGAACACCACATGCCCAAGACCAGCCTCACGTACAGCAACCCCACCAACCTCATCCCCATCCTGGCCACGCATACCAAGAATATGAGCATCGGCACCGCAGGGACGCTGATCTGTATCCACAATCCGTATCATGTGGCCTCGTCCTATAAACTGTACAACAGCATTTTTCCAAACCGCATCGAGCTTGGTTTTGCCAACGGCATGCCTTATCAAAACATAGCATTGTATTCGACCGGGAAGAAAAATGAAGATGCCTATCTTGAATTTGATAAAAAGGTAACCGAAACAGTGTCTTTTCTGCGTAATGAAGAAGATTTATATCGAAACGACGGCGTTGTGTTGCCGCCATACAAAGGCTTTCTCCCCGAACTCTGGACGCTTGGCAGCTCGGACAACAGTTTCAGACGCGCCCTATCCCTGGGCACAAACCTGTGCATCTGGACGAGCAGAGAATTCAGCAACGAACAGAAAGACAAACTGGAAAAATTCCGGCAGCAATTCTTCGAGCTGCACGGTCGGCACCCGCAGGTCAGAGCGGTGGTAACCGGGATATGCCATCCTTCCTCACGCACCGCGAAACGGATTGCCATGGGCCAGCAATACGAAGACAAGCTGCCTTATGGTGACGTTAATTCATTTTATGACTTCATCCAGGAATACCGTTCGTATTTCGACCTGCACGATTTTATGTTTTTCAATGGGATCCTCGATCCCAAATACCGCATGCAGGGCGTCCGGCAACTGAAATATCTGCTTGCAAAATCCTGAATTTCAACCGAAGTATCTGAAATGTATAGGTGGCTGTTTTTCGCTGGTCTGGTGTTAGGGGTACTGCAGCTAAATGCCCAGGACTTCCCCGTAGCCGGAATAGTAACTTCTGCCGAAGACGGAATGCCGATCGTCGGCGTCACGGTGCAGCTCAAAGGAATCGCCTACGGAAGTATCACTGACTCGCTGGGCCGCTATCGGATTTCAGTACCCGACCGGAATTCAACACTGATTTTCAGGGCCCTCGGTCTGGTAACCCATGAAGTTGCCCTGCCCAAAAATCAGCGGCAGCTCGATGTGCAACTCAGGGCAGATGTCTCCGATTTGAAAGAAGTCGTCATCACCGGCTACACTTCGGCGCCCAGGAACCAGACAACCGGTTCATACGCGATCGTGAAGTCGAAGCAGTTCGAAAACACCCCTTTTATTTCAGTGGATAAAGCCCTGCAGGGTCTTGTTCCGGGTTTGCAGGCTGCGGGGGGATCGGGGCTTCCGGGGTCTTTTCAAGGTGTCCGCATTCGGGGTACTGGTTCCATTAATGCTGGCTCAGAGCCTTTGTATATTGTAAATGGCATTCCCGTCAATGCAGGAGTTCTTGCCCGCAACAATGTCCATGCCAATACGCTGGCAGGCATTAATGTCAATGATATCGAACAGATCACCGTACTCAAGGATGCCGCTGCGACTGCCGCTTACGGATCCCGGGCAGCCAATGGGGTTATTGTTATTACATTGAAACAAGGAAAGTCAGGCAAGACCAGTTTTCAGTTCAGCACAGAGGCCGGTTTCGCCAGGCAGGCGTTTTCAAGCCCGGCCAATCGCCCGTTGAATACAACTGAATGGCGCGAACTGACCGCCGAGGGTGTCCGCAACCGGTACCCGGATCAATACCCCGATATAAATTCCGCGATTCAATATGTAGACGAAACATTCGAAGTTAATCGCGACGTAAATACCAACTGGCTCAAAGAGGTCACTCAGACCGGCAAACTTCAGCAATACCATTTTTCAGCAGCGGGGGGGAGCAAGCAAACCAGTTTTTATATCAGCGCCGGCTATCTTTCGCAAACTGGAAATGTAATCAATACGGGTTTTAAGCGCTTTACAGGAAACATGGCCCTGGAACATACGCCCGCGAAGAAAATCACTTTAAGAACTTCCCTGGTTTTCGGAAACACTACCCAGTTTGGACCCGACAATGGAGGCGCCTTTTCCAACCCGGTGCTGGCAGCCTATTTTTTGCGGCCTTCCCTGTCCCCGAAAAATGCCGGGGGAAGTCCCAACACTTCTGCCCCGGATTTCCCGGCTGGTGGTCTTTACAATCCTGTGGCCATTGCCGAAATGGATAACCGGAACACATCCAGCCTTAAAGGTATCCTCTCGTTCGCTGCTGATTTCCAGCTTTTCAGACAACTGAAACTGACTTCCAGAATCGGAACCGACTACAATACGCTGGAAGAGGATAGCTACAATAACCCTTTCTACGGCGATGCTGTCAACGAAAAAGGACTTTCCGCCCGGGGTTATGCAAGATATTTTAACTGGGTATGGAGCAATCTGGCATCATATGATCTGCGCTTTTCAGAGAATGACTATGCAATACACTTGTCGGCCGGCTACGAGGCCCAAAAGTCACAGCATTATTTCAACCGGACAGTTGTACATGGCTTACCGCCCCATTTGGGTATTAATGTTCCTTCCGCGGGAGCGGTCACATACTCGGGAGAGGGAAGCAACAGCGATTACGCATTTGTTTCTGCAATCGGGTTACTGGACTTTTCAATCAAACAAAAACTGCTTCTTTCGGGAAGCTTTCGGCGGGATGGATCTTCCCGGTTTGGCGCTCATCGCCGTTACGGCAATTTCTGGTCGGTTGGAATAGCCTGGCATCTCCACCGGGAGGGCTTTTTCAGAGATGTTCCTTTCATCAACGAGCTGAAATTAAGAGGCTCGTACGGTTTCACTGGCAATGCATCGATCGGAAATTACGATTCGCAGGCCGTCTACGAGTTTGGCAAGTCTTATAACTATCTCGGAAATACCGGAAGTGCGCCGGTAACGCCCGGTAATAACAATTTAACCTGGGAGCTCAGCAAACCGCTCAATTTCGGGTTGGATATGGCAACAATGGACGGCCGGCTTTTGCTTACCCTGGATTGGTACAACCGTATCACTTCCAATTTACTGATCGACGAGCCGTTGTCGGGCACATCGGGCTTTGCCAGCTACAAAAATAATGCAGGCACCATGCAGAACCGCGGGGCCGAAATCGGGTTGTCGGGGAATGTGGTTCGATCCGATCCGTTTTCATGGGATATCTTCTTCAATATCGCCTGGAATAAAAACACGATCCTGTCACTACCTGGCAATCAGGACATTGTTTCAGGAATGTTCATTCGGCGGGTTGGGGAAGACCTGCAATCGTTTTATATGCGGCAATGGGCGGGAGTTAATTCTGAAACCGGCGCGCCGACATGGTACACGGATGCTTCCCGCAGGGAAACCACGGAGTCTTACAATCTCGCCAAACAGGCTATTGCGGGTTCTGCATCACCACGGGCGTTCGGCAGCTTTGGATCTGCTTTTCGCTACAAAGGACTGAGTCTGGATTTCCAGTTCTATTACAGCTACGGCCATTTAGTAAGAGATGCCTGGGCGGCTTATACGCAAAGCGATGGATATCATACCAATTTCAATGTGGTGGCGGCAGAGCTGGAAAGGTGGCAGAAACCGGGTGATGTGACTAATGTGCCCAAATTCGTATACGGTGGGGCCAATGCTTCCAATGCGGTGTCAAGCCGCTTCCTTTACCGGGGCGATTACCTGCGGCTCCGTCATGCTGCATTGGCTTATCAAATACCGAAAACATTACTGGCGGGCACAGGTTTGCGAAACGTCAGACTGTATCTGAGAGGGTCCAATATGCTGACCTGGGTAAGGGACAAAAAACTTCCGTACGACCCTGAAACCAATCTCACCAGCACAACGAACTTCGAGGTTTTTATTCCAAGAACATTCACAGGAGGACTGCAACTTGAATTTTAGGGATATGAAAACCAGAGGAAAAAATTTAACGGCCATATCGGTTATACTGCTGTTCATCAGCGGCTCGTGCGGTAAATCGTTCCTGGACCTGCATCCCTATACGCAGATCCCGTCCGAAGAGGCGATCACAAATGCTGCTGATATGCAGGCCGCATTGAACGGATGCTATGCCCAGCTAGCCAGCCCCAATCTCTTCGGGCGGTCGCTTCCTTTGATTGGAGACCTGGCTGCGGACAATGTGTATCTGTCTTCCCGTAATTCGGGAAAATACATTGCATTTGATCAGAATTTAATCACTACCAACAATGCCGAATACAGGGGTATTTGGTTTGATGCCTATAAAGCAATATTAAGGATCAATCATGTGATCAATGCCGATCTTCCGGTGGATGAAAATGTGGGCCAAATGAAAGGCGAAGCTTACGCATTAAGGGCATTGATGTATTTCACATTGGTCAGGACATTTGCAAGACCATTTACAGAAGACCCCTCCATGCCTGGTGTTCCGCTTGTGCTCACTTACAACCCTTCGGCCAGGCCACCCAGGAACAGCGTCCGCGAAGTCTATAACCAGATAACAGCCGACCTGGATTCTGCCGCGGAAATGATCGTGTCCGACAAGGGTTCCGCGCACTTCTCGGGGCCCGCTGTTATAGCAATGAAAGCCAAGGTAAGTCTCTATCAGGCGAACTATCAAAGCGCATTCGATCAGGCGAAACAGGTCATTGAAGAAGCACAATATAAACTGCTTTTGCGTGATGAGTTCCTTTCTTATTGGGCATCCGCCAAGCCACACCTGCCTGGCGACAGACGGGAAACACTATTTGAAGTATCTGCCGATGAATTTTCGAATGCGGGTTCCGATGAGCTGGGCTATATGTACCACCAAGCCGGTTATGGTGACGCGCTTGCCGGAGCTTCGTTGGTTGAACTGTATGGTCAAACTGACATCCGCGCAAAACTCATAAATGCCCAAAAAAGAGAAGCAGCCGAAAACCCCGCGTTTGTCGTCAATAAGTACAGTCACATGACCGGCGACCAGGACGATAAAAAAGTGATCCGTTTATCCGAAATCTACCTGATCGCAGCGGAAGCCGCATTCAGGCTACATCAGGAAGACAAAGCAATATCTTATCTGAACATGCTGGTAAAAGAACGGGATCCGGGCAAAAAATACAGTTCATCCGGCCAACGCCTTCTGGATGATATCCTTCTTGAACGACGAAAGGAACTCGCATTCGAGGGAGATCGCTTCCACGACCTGAACCGCCTGAAATTTGATATCATCAGAAAAGATGGCCAACATCCGGCGACCATTCCCTTCTCCCACCCTTTCCGCATCGCGCCTATTCCTGAAGAAGAGCGGAATCAAAATCAAAATATTGATCAGAACGAAGGGTATTGATCTGTCAATTTTCAAGAATTTCCGTCACCGCTGGCTGCGGCTCCTACTCTTTCGGATAAGGAAAGATATTTTTAGTAGCAACTTTCCCCCCAACGTTTTTCGACGCAACGATCTGATCGGGCGCCTTTGACTTTTCTACCCAATCGATAATCAGGCTGACCCAGTTTACCCTGTCACAACCCGGCCCGCCGCCGCAGTGCAGCACTCCCGGAAGAAGAAACAGTCGTGCGTAGGATGGCGCATCTTTGTCGTTTTTTAATATCCCGTTATAATGTTCAATCGTTGCGTTTGCCGAGAGTGCAGCGTCATTCCATCCATGGAAAAAGATGATCTTCCCATTGCGTTTTTTGAACGCGCTGTAATCGGTACTGGTGGCATCCAGATAGGATGAAGCGTAGGCAGTTTCAGCGTCAAAGTTTTTGAAGTCGTACTTTGAATAATTAAAGGTTGAATCGTTGAATATCAAATACTTAAAAATGTTTGTCGAAAACATATAATGCAGGCTGGGCTCGTTTTGCGGACCGGAACTTGGTGCGGTAATCCAGGGGTCCCAGGCATTCGCTTCCGCTTCTCCGCCAAGGGGGAAACCGGGGTAAATCTGTTTACCATTTGCAACCAAAGGACTGTAAATAGACTTGATCGCAGCGAGTTGTTTGTTTGTCAAACATGCGCTTCCTGGTTTTTCGCCAGCGCAAACCGGTAATTTGGAAAAATCGAAATTGCATTTTCCGGGGTTGTTCAAAATCCCATCAGCTGTACCATCGAGCTGGTCGCATTGTTTGAGAACCTCCTTATGCAAAAGTTTGAGATTATCCGATGTGATGACCGGCCTCAGCGCTTTTGGATCAGGATAATTGTATTGACTGTGCTGCAAAAATTTCGCCGCAGTCGCCGGCCACCCAAATGCGGGCGCCCCGGCCACGATCCCGTCAAAATCCTCCGGGTAATTTTGGGCCTCCATCATCGCCTGCCCGCCCCCGCGCGAACAGCCAACGAAATACGATTTAGACGGTGCTGCGCAGTAATAATGTTGCATAATGGCTTTCGAAACCACGGCGGTACGATGAACGGCAAGCCGCCCGAAGTTGAGCTGTCGCTCCATGTTATTGTAAGCCCATTTCGCGTCGCCCCCTCCTTCGTGCCCCGTATCCGTGCCTGCTGTTGCAAATCCCTCGTCTACCTGCCTCTGGAAATCATTTTGAATACTCCCCACAAAACCCCCTCCGCCCGACATCAGAAAACGCGTGTTACTTTCCTCCGGCAGCAGGAGCTCAAAATTGATTTCTTTGCTTATCCTGCCCAGTACGCGACAGAAAGGCTTCTGTATGACGACCGTTCCGCGCCACGGTTCATCCGGGTTTTTAATCGTATCTCCGGCATTGGCCTCAGCGACCAGAATTGTGACATCCGGAAATTGCAGATTTTTTAACTCACCGCAGGGCTTACAAGGTTTTGCGTTTTGCGCCGAGGCAAGGCCGGCAAATAGTATGAAGACGAGGGAAATGTAAAATCTTCTCATAAGTGAATAGATTATCGGCCTGGCATTTCATTATAAAGCAAAAAGAAATGATTTTTTCCCCATAGTATTATCTGATGAGAGAAATCCCTACTGATCGGATTTGTTTAAACCTTCACCAGTTTGATTTACTTGCCCAACTCTCGTTCCTGCGAATTTATGATTCTCGAAAACGGCCAGTCTCCGCTACTCAGCCTCAATGACAAATGCCGTCAATTCGGCCATCTTACCATCAAGAAATCGCCAGACGTCGCAGTATGAATAGCTGGTCGATTTTCCATCTTTATCCTTCAAGTCGATGTTGCCGAGTGCGGTAACAAAGTCACCTTCTGCAATGAGGTTTTTAACCATAAATTTTGGCGGTTCCAAATAGGTCTCCGCCATGTAAGCCCGCACTGCTTCCTTTCCCCGTAGCGTCTGCTCCCCTACAAATGTCCATACCGTATCGTCAGTACAGAACGATAAAAACCCTTCATAGTCGCCTTTTGTCATTGCGGCATTTGCTTCTTCCAATATCAGCTTGTTGTTCGTGCCCATAACTAGTTTTTTTGTCTATACAGCCTAAGATAACTATTTTAGCTTTGGAGGACTTCCTGGCTTCGCATCGGGATCAACTGACGCAGACTCACTTTCTCTATACAGGCTAGTTTTATTTCAGATACTGAACTATTAAATACGATGGATCAAACCCAGCAAAAAGAGCAAAAATGGGGTTTTTGGCTTTTTATGTTGAATAATAGCAGCCTGAATTTAGTAGTCAGATTGTTTCTAAGAAAGATGTCGGATACGGACGAACTATCATTCAGCCAATATGCTGTCGCCTCCATTATCGCGCTGGGTTTAACATTAGGAATCGGATATGCCCTGCGACGTCAACCTTTGAGGATCAAGGTCTGGACCATGGTCATTATTTTAATAATCTCGCTGGCAGCACACCTCCCTATATTTCACTGACTACCGAGCCGATAACATACAGCGAGATGACAGTATAATGTCCGGGAACTTCGCGGCGGATTGCCCCGCTGGCACACTTGCGATAAGTTGGCATGCACTTTTCTGTAAACAGGAAACCGCTCTGCGGCTGTTATGGTTTGTGACCTTGCCTTTTCTGGTAACGTGATACAATTTGCTACTTTGCGGTTAACTAATTGGTGCGAAGCCGTAAGCGAGTGAAGAAAGGCCGATAAACCTTAAGATCCGAAATATTGTTAACATTTGTCACTTCTTTTAAACCGATTACGTTGTTGCTAACTGACCATAAGCATATAAATCATGTTGCGTTTAGATGGCAATGAATTTTCCAATAAATTACATTGCTGCATAAAAATTAAGGAAAATGAGGACAGGTAACACAATGACACAGACCGAATTCATAAAGACCTTTGAGGCCTTCCCGGCGCGGGCACGTTTGGCTATTGCTAAAAAAATACAGGATCGCATGATTGATCAACTCTTTGAAGAACTCGACTCAGAACTGCCTGATGTCGAAATGTCTACCCAAGAGATCCAGGATGAAATCAATGCGTACCGGAATGAAAAAAAGCAAAAAGCTCAGCATCGTCCTTGATGCCAATTGGTACGTATCTGCCTGCATCAGTAGAAACTCACGCAGGACCCTTTATTATAATATCCTAAAAAATACAGACTTACAGGTATTTTATTCGTCTGACTTGATAGATGAATTTAGTGATGTTATCGAACGTCCAAAATTTTCAAAATACATTTCGCGTAAGCAAATAAACCGCTTCAAGATCATTGCATTGAAGTTTTTAAAGAAAACCAGCGACGGAATTGCACCTGAAATTGCTCGTGATGTAGATGACAATTATTTGCTTGGCGTATGTGAAAGCAGCAAGGCTGATTATCTAGTTACCGGAGATCAGGATTTACTGGTTTTAAGCCAGTATCAACAAACTAAAATTGTTACAATGGGACAATTCATCAAGATCTTGACACTTAGCCAACCAGCCGGTTAAAGCTCCCGGGTAGCTTCTTGTTTTTAGAAAAAATCAATAATCATACAAATTTTGCTTCCAGCGGAGCCTCCACCATCATCTCCTACTCACAATCGCTGTTCGCAAAAAAACATACACTGTCCACTTTTGAACACTTCTTTGCCATTCCAGTAGCTAATAAACTGACTATTAGTTAGGTAAAAACCGGGTATGGGTTTTGTATTTCAAAAATCGAAATCCAAAATCCAATAGCTATCAGCCGTGTTCAAAAACTATCTGAAAGTCGCCTTTCGTAATCTCTGGAAACATAAGATTTTTTCATTTATCAATATTATGGGCCTGACGGTAGGGATGTCGGCTTGTTTTTTGATATTCCTGTATGTCTACTTCGAGCTGAGCTACGATGCTTTCAATACCAAAGCCGACCGGGTTTACAGATTGGTGACCGATATAAAAACCCCTTCCGAGACCCTCAACACAGGCAGTACTTCCTGGGCGTTTGCACCCAACATTAAAATCGATTTTCCGGAAGTCGAAGCCTTTACGCGCGTCAACGGCGGCAGCTTTTTAGTCAGGAAAGGGGAAATCAAATTTCAGGAAGAGAAAACCGTATTTGCGGATTCCAGCATTTTTAAGGTATTGGGATTTAAATTATTAAAAGGAAACCCGGAGACGGCGCTGAAAAACCAGCTAAGCCTTGTTTTTACTGAAAAAGCGGCCAGGAAATACTTCGGCGATACCGATCCGGTTGGAAAAACTTTGCTCTTGTCGGGTGAAGGCTTCCCCGCGATTGTTACCGGCGTGATGGAAGATATCCCTGAAAATTCACAGATCAAGGGGGATATGTTCGTGTCTATGTCGACGCTGACACAGAAATTCAATAAGGGGATTGATCAGGAGTGGGGTAATTTCGGCGCTACGACCTACCTGCTTTTAAAACCGGGAACAAGCGGAAAAGCTTTGGAGAAAAAGCTTCCGGGATTTCTCAAAAACCGCGCAGGAAAGCTCATGAACGAGCTGAATATGCATTACACGCTTTTTCTCGAACCGCTTCGGGATGTGCACCTGCGCTCAACCCGCGGCTCGGACGATTCGGGCAGTATGAACAACGTATATATCTTTTCGGTTGTGGCCGTATTCATCCTGCTGATTGCCTGCATCAATTTTGTAAACCTCACTACGGCACGCTCCGTTGAAAGGGCGAGGGAAGTGGGCATCCGCAAAGTTGTTGGTGCCCAGAAGTGGCTGGTTGCCAGGCAGTTTCTCAGCGAATCAATCTTACTCTGCCTGATCGCATTCATTTTTGCCGTGGTTTTATCCGCTGCCTTGATCCCTTTGTTCAACAACCTGTCCGGCAAGATCATCAGTGAAGGCATCCTGCATAACCTTCCTTTTGTCGGTGGTTTATTCCTGGCTTCGATCATCATCGGAGCTGTTGCGGGCATTTATCCTGCACTGGTTTTGTCTTCTTTTGAACCGGTCGTGGTGCTGAAAGGGCGTTTTACTACCAGCCTCAAAGGGGTGTTACTGCGGAAAGGACTGGTGTCGGTTCAGTTTGCCATTTCTATTGCGCTGATTATCGCAACAATTGTGGTTTATACGCAAATGAACTTCATGCGCAACCGCGATCTGGGTTTTAGCAAGGACCAGATGCTGATCGTCAATTCGGAAGGAGATCCTAAGAAAGAAGCATTCAAGGAATCACTCCGGAATTTGACAGGCGTGAAGTCAACGGCCACTTCTTCCAGCGTACCGGGAAGCGGGAACCCGGGAGCCTATTCGGAAATAGAAAATAAAAGCGGCGACCTGCAGATTGCCAATCTGGACCTGTATTTTGTGGATTTCGATTATATCAATCAGTTTAAGCTCAAAATGGTAGCAGGCCGGCCTTTTGAAAGGGAATTCGGCACAGACACGACCCAGGCCATGGTGATTAACGAAGCGGCTGTTAAACTCTTCGGCTACAGTTCTCCCGAGCAGGCAATCGGCCGCCGTTTCAGGCAATGGGGAAGAGAAGGAAAAATCATTGGCGTCGTGAAGGACTTTCATTTCAGGGCACTTCACGAGCCTATCAAGCCCCTAACCATGCGGATTGAGACAAGAAATTCGGACCTTGTTTCGGTTAAGATCGATGGTGGCAATGTCAAAGGCACGGTTGCGGCGATTGAAAGCAAATGGAAATCCATCATGCCTAACCGCCCGTTCAGCTACTATTTCATGGATGAGTTCTTCGATCGCCAATACCGCAGTGAAGAACGTTTCGAAAAGCTGTTTTTCAACTTTGCAATCCTGGCCATTTTCATCTCCTGTTTAGGATTACTCGGATTGGCTTCTTACAGCACGATGCAGCGCACGAAGGAAATTGGCGTCCGGAAAGTGATGGGCGCGTCAGTAGGCAGCATTGTGGGATTGCTTTCCCAGGATTTTTTAAAACTTGTCCTGATCGCTTTCGTTGTCGCCTCGCCGATCGCTTATTACGGCATGTACAAATGGCTGCAAAACTTCGCCTACCGCACTGACATCCACTGGTGGATATTCCTGATTGCGGCATTTTTGTCAACAGCCATCGCTTTCGTGACGGTAAGTTTTCAAAGTATCAGGGCAGCATTGACGAATCCGGTAAAGTCCTTGCGAAGCGAATAATGCCGGGTAACCTGTCTACGAGCATTGCAACAGGTACTTCATACCTGCCGGGTTATTATCGATCATCTCAAAAACCTGCTGCCCGTTTTCCAGCGGGGCTACTTCGGTAATCAATGCGCTCAACGGAATGTCGCCATTTGCCGCCAGCGCAATCGCTTCTTCGAAATCCCGCGGCTCATATACCCTCGCCCCGATCAGTTTCAGTTCACGCCAGAAAAACCGGAACAGATCAACCGGCTTTGGCTGAGCATGAATGGCCACCATCACAATGCGACCTCTGGCTTTCGGTAATTGCGTCATCACATGCACGCCGGCCTGGGTACCGGAAACTTCAAAAACCACATCCGCCATGGCGCCATTTGAGAAGGTAGCTACTTCGGCCGCCAGATCTTTTTCCAATGGGTTAACCGTTTTCAAACCCAGCGATTCCGCCAGTTCAATGCGTGTCGGGTTTACTTCGGAGATCAGCACATTCGCGCCTTTTTGCCGCGCAACCAATGCAACGAGCATTCCGATCGGCCCGCCACCG
Organism: Dyadobacter sp. UC 10; assembly: GCF_008369915.1. NCBI lineage: Bacteria > Pseudomonadati > Bacteroidota > Cytophagia > Cytophagales > Spirosomataceae > Dyadobacter > Dyadobacter aurulentus. The sequence continues at coordinate 184,176 of NZ_VSRN01000001.1, forward strand.
ATCACGGCAACATACTCCCCGGCTTTTACTTCTCCAAGGCGGACATCGTGACAAGCTACCGCCAACGGTTCGATCATCGCGCCCTCCCGCAGCGAAAGGTTTTCGGGTAGCCGGTGTAACGTGTAAGCCGGCACGTTCCAGTACGATTGCATCCCGCCCACGGTGTCGATACCGATGAATTTGAGGTTCTTTCCGATGTGGTTGCAGTCGTTATCAGAAGGATCTTCGGCTCCGGGTTTCAGCGGACGCACGGCTACTTTATCGCCAATCGCCCAGCCTGTCACGTCCGCTCCGATCGCATCGATTTCCGCAGAAACCTCGTGCCCGATCACCTGAGGAATTTGCACCCGCTGGTCCATATTACCATGATAGATGTGCACGTCCGTGCCGCAAACGCCGCAGTAAGCCACTTTCAAGCGAACGTCCCCAGCCTGCAATTCCTGCTTCTCGGAGTCCTGAACCGTAAATGTTTTATTTCCAGAATATACTAGTGATTTCATGTTGTTGTTCTTTAGCTGTTAGCCGTTAGCTTTTAGCTGTTAGCTGTTAGCTTGTTTTTTAATTTATTGTTATTAGTTAATTGCATTACTTGTTCACGCTCATTCGTGTGCCACTAGCTATTGGTTGATAGTACCTCAAAAGCTAATTGCTAAAAGCTAACAGCCAATAGCTAAAAGCTAACAGCCAATAGCTAACGGCTAAAAGCCAACAGCTAAAAAACCCTTTCCAACACCTGAATCATATTCCCTTCCCCATCGAAACAATTCCTCACTTTTCCGCCGCCGATTGCATCCATGACCTCTCCGCCCCATTTGATGTCTTTGGAATCGAGGTACTGAATGGCGGCGGTAATGTCCGTAACGCGGAATGCGACGTGTGACCAGCCGGGTGTCCAGGTGGTGCGTTCCTGGCGGAGCGTATGGTCTTTTGGCATGATTTCCAGCAAGGTACCGTCAAGTGCTTTGAGCATCCAGATCGGTTTAGGATGTTTAAAATACCGTTCATAACCCAGCGTTTCGCAGTACCAGTCTGCCAATACTTCTACATCGTCAGCTGCTACCGCCGGGTGATCAACGCCCGTAAAAAGGGATTTCCAATCGTTTTCCATATTATTCTTTTTGTCTATTTTGTGGTTAGCAGCTGTTTCCGTTTCAACCCTCCTCCATTCTCCACCCTCCATCCTCCCTGATAATCCCAATCCTTCCCCCGGCCCCGACCACGTTAATCCTCTCAAAACCACCCGCTACTTCCAACTCCCAGGTATCATTACCTTTCCTTAAAATGTGTGTATTACCCTGCGCTTCATAATTCCATAAAGCGATATTTTCGGACTGGTCCAATGCAATGGCCGTTACCATGATCCGATCCAAAGTACTTTCGTTTTCGGTATGCCTGAACAACAAGCCGCTTCCCGGCTTACCTTCTCCCAACTGATTGGGTTCCACATGATAAGCATCGTGGACATATGCATATACCGGAAAACCGAGCGTCGATTGCGCGGATTGAAACAGCCTCATTCCCGAACCTCCCCGCCTGACCGCCAGCGCATGATCATCTTTTTCAAACGTCGTTTTTCCGTCCCGGTTATTGACCAGCCAGTTCCACATGGTCGTCACCGGCTTGTTCGCTGTGATTTTATCAACCACAAAAACAACCTGACTACCTGCCAAAATCCAGAACCGACTGAATGTTGTAATCGGGTCGTCATACACTTTTGCAGCCTCGCAGCCGATCACCGAAACAATGCCTGATCTTTCACAAATCAACTTCCTATTGCCGCGATCGACAGGCTCCCCTACTTTTCCATTCCGGATTTCCCTGCGGGGCAAAACGCTTTTTTGTTCAAGTAACGTGGCCTTTGCCAGGTCTTCCTGCAAACCGAGCTTGTCTTTTTCCACCAGAAATGTGCAGGTATTGTGCGTTTGCGATGCGCTTTCCAGGCCGTGGATCAGGTTTCGGTAGCAGCTGTGGCCGGGATCGACGAGCAATCGCTCATGTTGATAAGCCAGGATAAAACCGTTCACATCGCCATGCAAATGCCCCGGCCCGTTCAATGCATCTCCACCTCCATTGATCGCCACAACCGCTTTCCCATCCCATTGATCCCGCAAAAAACCGTGTCCATTACTGAAAGAAACGGTTGCCGGAAGGTTTGCTTCTTGTGGTGTGACGGCTTGGAGGTCGTTTGTTAAAAGGGGCAGCGTCAGAAAACCCCAGTCATTGCGCATCCCGAAAGTCGCCAGATCGTGTGGTCCCTGATACGGTACCGGCTGGTAATATTTTTGAAATAAATAAAAGGCCAGCCCCGCTTCTTCACGGTTGGTATTCCTGGCGGCCAGATGCAGAAGCAAGTCACCCGATGGACGAAATAATGCCGCACTGTCATTAAAATTCACCGCCCGCGCCCGTGGCTGCTCGCCCCAGGAATTCATCGGTTTAGCATACAACATGCTGTTCACCACCCACTTAATACCTTTTCCATAGGCCGAAACATCCAGCTGCGCCGCTTTTGCCGGATATGCGCGCGCTACCGATTCGTAGGCCAGCATCAAAGCAAAAGCCAGGTAGTTCCCGTATTGCAGCGATTCCGCATACGAACCATCCGATTGAAAAGCAGTGGCGCATTGCTGCAATTCCGGAATGTAAGCATCCAGTATTTCTTCGTCTCGCAAAACAGCCGACGACACGATCACGCCCGACACCATAATCCCGCGCCAGTTGGCCAGGTGTGTGTTCTTTTGGACCCAGCGTTCGCACAGCTCCATTCCCTTTTCGGCCAACGCGGTTTCAATCTCGTCCCGCTCTGCCTCACTCCAAACATCCCCTGCCAGATCCAGTGCGGACGCGAGTGCCCAGCAAAGGTGCGCCGTTTCCAAATGTCCGGAATAGGGTTTCGAATGATTGCGGAAGGCCGGTCCTGCCCAGTCACTTTCCGGCTTTCGGGCAATGGTTAGCGTAACCGATCTGATCCAGGCCGCCCGTTTTTCCTCCGGGAACAAGCCATGGAGCATCGCAGCATCCGAGATGTATTCGGCGGCGGGGTAATACCAGGAAGTAGCGTCTCCCGGCTGACAAAGTCCGCCATTTTCGACACGTCGCGCTACCCGCTGTTTCAATGCATCTAAAAAAGAGCAGATCAGCGGATCGCGGTCGTGAAGCTTTTGGAGAATATCCTCCCGTTCTTTTTTGGTAATGAAAATATGCATACTCAGAAATAACCTCCATTTTTCACCACATCCGTCGGGCTCATACCGCTTTCGACCATATCACGGATGTCGGCCTCCTTTTCGATGATTTCCTCTGCTGCGAGCAGTACTTCATAGGCTATCTCTTGCGGAATGGAAATCACGCCGTCGATATCGCCGAAGACCCAGTCGCCCGGCTTTACGATCACTTCGCCCATCAATACGGGTTTCTGGTAATGATACATCCGGAACCTGCCGAGCATGCCCGTGTTGGATTTGTATTTATGAAAAACAGGGAATTTCTGTTCAAGAATAGACTGGGTGTCGCGGATCCCGTTCACAACCGCCCCGCAGCAGCCCGCACGAATGGCTGCCATGGTCATCACTTCACCCCATTGCGAGGTGACCGTTTCGCTGCCGCAATCCCACACCACAATGGAATCTTCGTGCAATTCTTCCAGCATTTTGGCGCGCATTTCCATCTCGCCGTCGGTCGTAATGTCCGGCCCTCCTTTTACCGTAAATGCGAGTCCGGCCATTTTCATTTCCTCCCGAAGCGGGGCAAATGTAGCCGGCAGGCTCGATGCGTGACGATTGTGTTTGAACCGCAAAACGTCATTCACAGCACCCGAATACAGTTTCAGGTACCGCTGCTTCATTTCCCGGACTGAGATAGGAAAGGGTGATTCGACAAGTATTCCGTTCGATTTCATCATGGTTTCAAATGTTTAACTGACTTGCGGCTCAATGCCGGGCCATTGGTGCGTTATCCTGCCAGGTATTTTATATTGTCAAAATTGATCTCCCGGATCATTACTTCCGCGGGCTGGTTGAGTACAAAAACGATCACGTTCGCAACCTGCTCCACTTTCAGGAATTTCTCGCGTGGTACCTGCCGGTCGCCCCAGTAGTCGCTATCCACCGGACCCGGATTAACGTCCGTAACCTTAATTCCCAGCTTCACCGCCTGGTCTGCCAGTCCGCTGCTCAGCCCACGCGCGCCAAATTTGGAAGCGCAGTAGATCGGCGCATTCGGATTGGTACGCTGGCCCGCCATGGAAATCACCGTCACGATATGCCCTTCTTTTTTAGGGTTCATCACTTTCAGCGCTTCGCGGTTGCATAAAAACACGCCACGCATGTTTACGTTGACCATCTGCTCGTAGGTGTCCAGATCGGTCGTTGCTAAGTCAGTAGTCAATACACCCAGACCCGCATTGTTGAGCAGTACATCCACCGTACCAAAAGAATCGATACACGCCTGAAATGCCGCTAATACGTCTGCTTCCAAGCTTACGTCCCCTTTGTAGGAGCGCAGATTTTCATTGGAAACTTCATCGGCAAGCTGTCGCGTGCGGCTCAAATCAAACACTTTCGCGCCCAATTCCAGCAGTTGCAATGCAGCGGCTTTACCGATTCCGCCCGAAGCTCCGGTGATAAAATATACCTTATCTTTTACAAAATTCATACTTCTATTTTTTGATTAACAGGTTCATCTACAATTACTTTCTGCGTCCTAAGCCATAAAAACACGGCCAATATCAAACACACTGTTCCGGCCCCGAACGCAAACCGCCCGCTGGTTTCCCCGATCGACGGCAGGCTCATTACGCCGAACAAAACCCCGGTCACCGCCAATGCCACCGCATACAGGCGGTTCATCACATGCATAAAGCCCCAGTTGACTTTCGGCTTTTCGGCTTCGGTCAGCGGCGTGGCGAGTTTCAGGAAAAAAGCATCCACCCTTTTCCGGTATGCAGCGTCTTTGGATTCGACCAGACCGGAGGCCAGGAAAATCAGTACGCACACCACGATCTGGATCAATGTGGCCATTTCCCAGGAAATCTGAGGCTGGCTGTTGAGGAATAATCCGAGGATCATCCCGCCGATCACCGTCGCCAGTGCACCCCAGGGTCTCGGACGTTTCATGACGATTCCGAGTAAAAGCGGCAGGGTCATCGGCAATGCAAATAATCCGGTGAAGAGTTTGTTCGCTTCAAATGCGCCGCCAAATCCACCCACATAAAGTGCACCGACGGTAATAAATCCGCCAAAAAGCAATGTCATTAACCGGCCGACCCAAAGCATTTCCTTATCGGTTGCGTTGGGGTTAAAAAGTCTTTGATAAATGTCCCGCGTCAGTACGCCGGCCGTCACATTATACTCCCCGCTCAGTACCGACATGGTTGCCGCAAACATCGCCGCGATCATGAGTCCCATGATTCCTTGCGGCAGCAGTTTCAGACAGACACTTACATAAGCCATTTCCGGATTTTCCAGCCCGGGGATCAATGCTTTTGCAGCAATGGAAGGGAACAGGAAAATGATGGGGAAAATGAAGAAGAAAACAGCTGTGAGCATACCCTGCTTTTCACTCGCGCGTTCGTCGCGGACGCTGTAAAAACGCTGGATGAATGTCCAGTTACCACTGTATTTGACCAAAATCATCAGGTAATAAACCGTCATGAATAGCGGCATTCCCTTTGGCCCGTTGAACCAGGTGAAATGGTCGGGAATCGCCAGTTTCATCGCGTCGAGCCCGCCCGCAGCCTGAATGGTGAGGGGTACCAATATCAATGTCGCGACCATCAGAATGATGAATTGAACGACATCGGTTACGACTACTGCCCAAAGACCGCCTACAACCGTATACAATGCGACAATGATTCCGCAGACCAAAATGGAGCTTTCCAGGCTCAAACTGGTGGCTGCTTTTACAAATAACCCCAATGCGTAGAGCCGCACCATGTTATCCAGGACTTTGAAAAACACGCCGGTCCACGAAAACAACTGTCTTACCGGCATATTGTAACGCGTTTCCAGCAATTCCATCGGCGTCATCACGCCCGCCCGACGCCATCTTTTTGCAAAGAAAGCCACCCCGACCAATGCAGGAAGAACGGTACTCCATATCAATGTAAGTGCCACAAAACCATGCTGATACGCGATCCCGGCATAGGCGACAAAAATGAATGTACTGAACTTGGTCATGAAATTGGAGATTGCGCCCGATACCCAGGGAATCGCGTTTCCGCCTTTGAAATAATCGCCGATATTTTTCACAAACTTGCCTAGAAACAGGCCGATGCCTGCCATGAGCAGCATGTAAATACCTATGGCCCAGTAATCCAGCGTTGATAAAGTTTGCATGAGAGAAGGTTAAGGTTTACGGACAAGAGTTTGAATGGAACCGGCGAGATAGGCCGCCTGCAGGGAGCGGGTTTGTTCATTGTAATGCACATGATCAATGAATTGCGCGATACCCAGCTTCCAGGTAAAATCGTACAGATCGATCATCGGGATGTTATTTTTGGTAATCACTTCGTCGGCAATCCGGTTGTAAGTCGCCAGGTCTTTCCCATAGCGCACAATGCTGCTCGATTTCTTATTATGGATCGAATCCACCACCGCCGTTGTCCGGATCCAGATCATCTTTATTTTTTTGGGTTTTAAAAGGTCGATAATGTCTTGCAGGTTTTTCCGGTATTCCGTTTCGCCCACCTGGATCTTGCCCGTTTTCACATCATGTTTAATGTCATGCAGCCCACAGTTGAGCACCAGGTAGTCAGGTTTAAAAGCCGGTTCTTTGATCTTGATTTTCAAATATTCCAACACCATCCTCGAATCACCCCCATTCGCACCCACCGGCACATCCAGGTTCTTCTCCGCTTGCCCATCATCTTTTTTCCGGTCGAAAGCGACGGTTCCATCCAGGTATTTTTCCAGATAGGGGCCATATTGAATGGAAATGCTATCGCCGATCAGGAAAATGGAGGGTAGCGATTGCTTCCAGGCAGCGAAGAGCGCGAGGAGGAGAATTGGCATAATGTAGTTGGTTGTTTTTTTCATAGTTTGCTCAACAGTTTTATTTGATACCGCTATCATTGTCATCGTTCTTTTCCCGCACATTCACCTTCCTAACCAAAACCGGCGTTTGCGCCGTACGCTGCGCTTTTAACTTCGTAATCTCCAACCCTTCCACATCTTCACAAACGATCGCCGGGCGCTGATCTTCTTTCAGAAACCGCAGTTGAATGTTATCCATAAATACATTTTTTGCATGGCGGATGAAGAAACCGTAGGCTGGTAACCTGCCGAAAGTCAGACCGTTGGGATAGCCCTTTTCTTGTTCCGGAATCTGCCGGTCGGCATCCGCAGCTTTCATGCCTCCTTCGAAAGTGAGGTTAATGTTTCGTAATGTGATATTTTCTACAAATGCATCAGGAATGCCACTGATGGAGCTGCTGTAATCTGCCGATATCCGAGTTCCCTGGATATTTTCAATCAGGATATCCTTTAATACCGGCTCATTTATCTTGGCATTTTTTCGGTAAGGACGATTTCGTTTATTCAGTCTCACGAAAATGGCGCCGCCTTTAATATTGCGCATCGTAATGCCTGAAAACGTGATCCGCTGCACCGTTGCGCCATCGGCTGTCATCATACTGATCGCATCCACGCGGGTATCGTAAACCACACAATTGGAAACGGTAATGTCTTCCATGGTCCCGCTGGTTTCGGTGCCGATCTTGATGCCCGACGCATTGGAGCTGACAATGCAATTGGTGATCGTGATATCGCGGCAGGCTTCATCCGGCGAAAAACTTTTGAGGCAGATCGCGTCATCTCCGGAACTGATGTTGCAGTTGGCAATCCGCACCTGCTGGCAGTCCACCAGGTCCAGTCCATCGTTATTTCGGCCTTTCGCATCGGCCCATCGCGGCTTTTCGATATCCTTATTTTCCCTGCTATCGACGGTAATGCCATCAATCAATACATTTTTACAGGATTGATACGATTGCACCCAGGATGCCGAGTTGTACAATTTCACGCGTAGGATCTTCACATTTTCGCAAGCCCTGAAATGGATGATACGTGGCCGGCCGCTGAATGAAGGCGACAGATACGGTTCTTTGATATCGTCGCCCCGGCCGTCGATCGTGCCGTAGCCCGTGATGGCAATGTTGACCGCATCCTCCGCGTAGATCAGCATTTTGTTGGTTACGAAATCACCGGTATAGGAAGGGTATTTGGACGAAATACTCGGAAAATCGTTCACATTGTCGCTGCCCAGGAGTGTCGCGCCAGCTTCTATATGCAGCGTCACATTGCTTTTGAGATAGATTGTCCCCGACAGAAATGTCCCGTTGTGGAGGTACACTCTCCCGCCGCCAGCCGCGTGGCATTTGTCAATCGCCGCCTGTATTGCTTTGGTATCCTTCGTTTTACCATCGCCTTTTGCACCGCTGTCGAATACATCCCATGTGCCGTTTCCGCGCTGTGCCGATACGGTTAGGGACAGAGACAACATGCCAAAAAGCAACAGAATCAATCGGTTCGTTTTCATACGCATTTTAAATCACTGATTTCTTTTCCATGATCAGCATCGGGTAATCGCGGAGGGGAAGTTTCCTGAAAACCTGGGCTTCGAGTTCGGTGCTCAGCTTATTTTTATCATAGAATTTCTCCTGATCGGTGAGTTCATAAATGGTGCCGTCGAGCGGATCTACCAATACGGCGTCCTCAAAACCATGGGCTTCCCAATCCCACAAAAAGACGTGTGCGGTTTTGCCAGGCGTGGTGTCTGCCGGCTTATCCATATTCCAGTACGCCAGCACTTTGCCTTTTGCAGTATTCAGGAGCGTGGAATTCAGGTTTGGCATCCCGCGCATTTCGCAGTTTTCCATGGCGCTGTATTCCTTTTTATCACCCGCTTTTTCTCCATCCAGAATGTAGATTGTTGCATTGGCCGGATTCACATCGCCATGGACGACGCTGCCCAGATTTTGCAAAACCTTGTAAGCCACTTTGGGTTCAATGTTCGGTTTTGTTCGCAAAATCCCTTTGTAATTCACCTTCCCCGAACCTTTGGGATAATCGTGCAGATCCACGACCAGAAACCATAACGTCATCGGAATGCCCAGCGAAACATCGGTAAGCAGCCTTCTCAGCATGATTTTAGCCTGGATGTTCTCGCTATATGGTCCCTCGCCCGGGTAGCCTGTGCTATTGGGTTGTGAAGAAAAACCGTTTTCACCCTGCCAGATCTTCACTTTCGGATTATGCTGCTTCACCAGCCTGGTGACCGCAATGATCTTGTCATTATAGCTTTCAGGCGCGGAAGTGTAGGGATGAAAGGAGAAAATATCGATCTCTTCGGCCAAACCTGCATTGAATAATCCTTTGATAAAAACGATCGGAAGACGCGAAACCACGCCACCCACGATCACCGAACCCGGACAATTCTTGCGGATCAATGGCGCCGTTTCCTTCACAAGACCCACGTATTTTTTAGGATCGACTTTACCGCCCTGCCAGAAACCGCCGAGGTTCGGTTCGTTCCAGATCTCGTAATATTGCACCCTGCCGTGGTAGCGTTTGGCAAGGGCAGTTACAAATGCCTTGAATGCTTTCAAAGCCTCGGGTTTGTCCATCGGATGGAAACCCATTTCGCCTTCGGTATAAAATTTATTTCCGTACCCTACATTAAAAAACGGCTGAATGCCGCGACTGATCAGCCCGTCGACACTTTCGTCGAGCCACTTCCAGTCGTATTTTCCCTTTTCCTTTTCGACCCGGTTCCAGCCGGTTTGCAGCCGCGCCCATTTCACAGGCAGGTCGGTCAGGAACGGATATACTTCTTTTGGGTCCCAGAGTTCGCGGTCGAGCGTTTCGCAGCCAATACCAAACGGGGACGATTTAATATCTTTTGGTTGTACAAGCTTGATGCTGCCTATTTTGTTGAGGGCAAAAACGGGCTGTACATCCGGCTCAATCTGCGGCAATTCGTTTTCTGTATCCAAAACACTTCCCGTCAGCGGGGCGAGTGTTAATGCTTTCAAAAATGTCCTCCTGTTGCTTTCCATACTATTTTTCAATGGGTTTAGAGATTCAATGGCTCGTTGAACACATTGCATACGTGCAAGGAATGCGAGTTGAAATGGTAGTTTCCTTCATAGCCGGTATCGCCTAGAAAATGGCTGATCAATGCAATGGAAAGCGGGTAAAACCACGATCCGAGCATGATATGCGTTCTTTGCGGGTCTTCGTCACGGAGCTCGGCGGTGGCGTTGGTACCGCCTTCTTTCCAGATCCAGTGCGGGCGCGGCACCCAGTCGGCAGGCTTGCTGTCAATGCGGTGTAAAAGCCAGCCGTTTCCTGCCGGATCTTCATGCTTTAAAGCATGTTCCAGGTAAAGTCGCGCTGCGGCGATCAGGTCGTCGCGGCGGTAATCGGTCAGTTCGGCGAGGTTGGCGATCATGTATGCGCCGTCGAAATCCGGGCAGTCGGAGCCGCCCGGCCAGTAGGAACCGTCGGGTAACTGGCAAGCCAGTGTGGAATCCACATTGCGTTCCACAGCCCGCAGCGGCCAGCCCTGGGCGAAATAAATGGGGGTTACGTGAATGGTACCAAACAATCCATTCGGCAGATCGGCGCCAAATTGTGTTCCCCAGAAACCGGTGTTTTCATCAAGCAATTCTTCCAATGCGGGGTACATGCCTTCTTCCAAAACTTTATCGACCTCGGAAATCCCAAACCAGTCGCGCGCGGCAACTAATGCCGTGGCAGCCGCCAGTACCTGATTTCCCGCAGCCCAGGAATTGCTCCAATCGTAATGTTTGACCCATTTATAAAGCTTTTCAGCATCCAGCAACGGTTCGAGGAATGCGAATTCTTTCTCGGGCTTCACGCCCAAAACGCGCATCGCCCAGATATTCCCGCGGGTGTAATGCCATACAGGCTCCATTTCTTCCAATGTGCGGAACCGGGTTTTATCTTCTTTTTTGCTCGAAAAATAGCCCTGATCCGTTTGCCGGTCCTGAAACTGCTGCGCCCAGATCGCCTTTTCTTCATCTGAGAATTTTGGTAGTTCCCCAAATAAATCCAGGATGTGCGCTGCATGGTAAGAGCCATAAAAGCTTTCGCCATCGCCTTTTTCTTTTCGATAAATGCCAGGCGTATCGCCGATTTTCATCGCATTCACAAAATTCAGGGAAGTCTGTTTGATCCTCTCGAAGCCAGGCGTGTTGATATCAGTCATTTTTAATGGGTTTAAGAACTTTACATTGCTTTGGCGATCTGGATCAGGGATTTCTCCGCGATCAGGATCGGCGAGTCGTACATCGGAATTTTGGTGAAATGAACGTTGCTGCCCTCCTTTTTCCAGTTGGATTTCGGAATCTCGTGCACGCTTCCCGAGGCCAGGTCCACCCAGACCGGGTTTTCAAAACTCCCGTTATCAAAAGACAGATCACAAAGTGTTTTATCATTCACATTGGAAGGAATGCTATCAGAAAACCAGGCGGTTACAATCTGACTTTGCTTTCCTTTGCCGGCATACCCATAAAGTGACACTTTCCTGTCGTGGTGATTTTGAATGGCAAACGGATACTTTTCCAATCGTGTGAGGCGGTCGTCGAAAACGGAGGTTACATTCTGAAATGCGTAGTAAGCTGGTTTTGCATAGGCCACCGTTTTGTCGTCATTGGCTTTCAGCAAACCTTTGTGGTTCCACTCCTGTGGATAGCGGGCGTCCATGATCGTGAAAAGGCACGATTCCTTGTCATTTCCCAGATCGGTAAGCAGCCTGCGCAAAATGTGTTTCGACTGCATTTGCTCGCTCCAGTGATATTTGTTCAGCGCAAAGTTGTCGTTCCATTCCGACGGGCATCCGCCCTCACCTTGTCTGATCCTGATCTTGGGGTTATATTTTTTCACCACCGCTTCCAGCTCGATTTCTGTGCCGCGGTCTTCGGGTATTTTGATGTGCCTGTGATGGCTGATCTCGTCGATCAAATGGATTTTGTTTTGTTGCTGCACAATCGCCAGCACTTTGTCGGCATACTCGTAATCCACTTTGCTGCCCATTGCAAATGCAATGATGTTGTCTTTCGGCTGCACTTTGCGGATGATTTCTGCGGATAGTACCAGCAACTTTGCATACCCTTCGGGCGACACTTTATAGTTAGGCTCGTTCCACACTTCCCAGTCGTCGACTACCTTGCCATATCTGGACACAATGGCGTTTACAAATTTGCCCCAGCCTTCCAAAGCCTCGTCCGACTGCGGAACGGCGCCCATTAAAGTAGTCCCGCCGCCACCGGAATAAAGTGTGTTTCCGTAAGACAGGTTGATCCAGGGTTTTACACCTTGTTTCACCATATCATACACGATCTCATCGAGCCAGGCCCAATCGTAACTGCCTTTTGTTTTCTCTACTTTCGCCCAGCCAGACTGTATCCTTGCCTTTTTCGCACCCAATTTTCCCAGATATTCTTTCCAGTTGGCATAAATCGTGAAATCCCGGTCCATCATCTCGGCACCTACCGACCAGTTGGACGATTTGATATCCAGCGCATGCTTCGGCTCCACCTTTCCCAGGTACTTAAAATCCGGCGTATCAATGGAAGAAGTGAGTAATGTAAATGTCGATTTTTCAGTGATCAATACGGGATAATCGGGCACTGGAATGCCGCTGAATGTAAAAGCAGCGCCTTCCTTTTTCCAGTTTGCTTTGGGGATCTCATACACTTTTCCAGAGATAAGATCTACGTAAACCGGCTCCTTGAACGCGCCATTCACGGTAATTTTGCTGCTTTTTGGGGTGTAGGTTTCTGCCGGGCGCGCCTCGTTGCACCACATGGTCACAGCCATTTTGCCGCTTCCTTTTTGTTTATAGGCAAATACAGACTGGTTTTCTTGATCTGTTTTCGGAATCTGAGTCGTCAATGCCTCCATTTCGGAATCGAAGATTGAGAACACATGCTGCGCGGCTTTGTAGGCCAGCTTGGGACGTTCAATGGTTTTATCCGGATTGGTTTTCAAAATCCCTTTCGTATTCACACCCGTCATGTGGTCGCCCGCTGCATAATGGATATCGCTGATCGTGAACAGGTTGGTGGCAATGCCGCGTCCGTGGTCGCCCAGCATCCGGCGCAGGTCCCATTTGGCCTGGCTCAATTCCGTCCAGTCGTATTGCCTCAATGCGCCGATCGTTACATTACTGGGAGTTGATGGCGCGCCGTTTTCGCCCTGCATGAAACCAATTTTGGTACTATACCCGGCCACGAAGGTTCGCATTTCCTCAATCTTGGGATACGAGGTATCCGGGTTCGGCGCATACCCGTGGTAGGTAATGACATCGATCAGATCAAGCGCGTTTTTAGCTTTTATTTTTTCCAGAAAAGGTCTGAGAAATTCCAGCCTGGGCACACCCGCAATACCCATCGCAAGAAACTTTGCATTAGGCTGCTGCGACCGGACCACGTTTGCGGTACGTATATAGAAATCAGCGAATTCATCTCCGGTATTTTTGGGATTAATGTCCGGCTCATTCCAGATCTCCCATTCGGTTACCTGTCCTTTGTAACGGTTCACGATCGCTTTTACCCATTTGTCCCAGGCTTCCAATGCCTCTGGTGACGTGGGAATGCGACCGGCGAGTTTAGGTTCGCCGCCACCTTCGTAGATCGGATTTCCATAGGAAAGTTCTACCCAGGGATTCACACCGCGGCTATATGCATCGGGAATAACTGCATCCAGCCAGGCAAAGTCGTACTTCCCTTTCACTTTTTCGCATTTGGCCCAGCCACCTTGCAGCCTGATCCGTTTGGCGCCCAACGCGTCGAGGTATTTTTTATAGGATTGATAATCGGTGTAGTCGCGGTCCATGGTTTCGCCCCCGATCGACCAGCTCGAAGCTTTGATCTCTTTGGCCGAACGTGTCTTGACCGACCCGATTTCCTTAAAATTTTGTGGCCCAGCTGGAAGCCCCGCTGGAAGCCCGGCAGGTGACTGCGCGAACGCCGCGGTACCCATGCAATTGGCTAATAGCAGGCCGGCGACCCAGTGGCTCAAATTTTGAAAACGACTTTTTTTCATCATAATGGATTTAGGTGGTTCAATTCATTTCAAAAGTTTATAAACCTTTTCAGTGGCGTCTTTACAAGCATTGATATTCATTTTCTTATCACCCCGGTACCAGTTTGCCCATTTGTCCGACTTTACATTCATCGCCTTTCCTTCATTGATCCCGTCAATGGACTTAACCGCCAGTTGCAGGTGATTTTTGCATTGATCCGGCTGCCCTTCATGCATTGCTTTTTTGGCGAGAAGTACCTGTTTCAGCCATTCTTCCAGACCGAGCATTATGCGGGTTTGGGAAATCAGGTTGGTTTCGAAAAAAGTCTTTTGCAGCGTTTCCAGCTTCGCCAGCACGTTTAGCGATTCGGTCAATGCATTTTGATGGGCTTGCTGTTGTTTCTGGACCTTTTCAAGCAGTTCGTTTTCGTCGCGCGGCTGCGGGTGCGCGTCGCTCAACGAGGTTTTTCCCCAGTCAGATTCGGTCGATGCTTGCTTTGCTTTTAATTCGGCGGCTTGGTATGCCTCCGGATCGCTGATTTGCTGCGAGAGTTTCTTCAAGTAATTCAGGGCAAAATTGCGGGTCTGCCCGTCGAGGAGCATGGCCACCCTTTGCTTGTCGTGCACGACAAAAGACTCAAAATACAGATCGTATGCTTTTTTGGCGGCAGCTGCATGCTGACCATACTGAACGCCCGTCCATTCCTTCATAAAAACCTGAGGATCATACGATTCTAAATTATAAAGCATATGCGCCGAAGAAGCCAGACCGAGCTGAAACTCGCGGATATTCGAGACATTCATGATCGCATATGCATTGCTTTTCATTTTTTGTACTTCCTGAAAAACCTGGTAGGTATGCTGCGGCGAAATGCCCTGGGCGATGTGCGGGCCTGCTCCCCAGAGCTGGTGGTGGTAGTACACGCCGTACGTATTGTTGTTCGTCCGCGGGGTTTGATAGAAATCGTTTTGCCATTTCCAGCCGGGACTGTTGTCGGAAAATACGATGGTTACTTTTTCAGGAATTTTCAAATGCCCGGCCTGGTTCAAAGTCGAGCCTTCGGCCCATAATGTGGTTGTAATGGGCGGGTTTGGACGTTTGTCAACTTCTTTGATGATTTCCATTTGTGTCGCCATGGCGTCGGAGATCAGTTTTCCCCGGTCCGCATCCGATTGAGGCACACCGGGATCCGCCATCCACATCGGACGATCGGCGATGCCGCGCAAACCGATCTGCCAGATTACATTCGGATATTTCGCCCATTCTTTGGCATACACCTGCCACACTTCTGTGAGTTTTTCCCGGCTGCTGTAAAAAGAAAACAGCGGTTTCTCGTTCGTTTTTTCCTTCCAATAATTAAAAAAAGTAAATGCACTCACACCCATCGGCTCCACATGGTGCATGGAAATAAACACGCCGCGTTTCGCAGCCTCCTTCACCAATGCAGCCTCGGCAGGATTTCGGATGTCGATAAAGCTGGCCGGAATAATGAGGTTCAGGCGCTGGCGTACCAGTGATTCTACGACTTTGCTCATCAATGCAGGGTTCACCACCTGACCATAGTACGGATAGTCAATATTCCGTTTGCCGCCGCTTTCGTAAAATTCGGTCAGCAGATCTTCGTCATTGATAAACCAGCCCCGGTATTGGAAAGATGGACTTTTCTGGCTGATCTGAACCCTTTCCCATTGAAGTGCCGACTTCTTTTCCGGTAGCTTATCCGACCAGAAATACAGCGGATCGACTTTAAGATATTCCTCAATGAAATGATAGATCCCAAACATGGTTGCCCGCTCGTCGCTCCCATTGATCGCCAGGCTGCCGCCATTGGATTTCACTTCATACACCTCCCATTTTCCTTTGAGGGAGGCTGCATTACTATTGTATTTTTTAATCTGCGAATCCGATAAACCTACGGTTCCGACATGGATTTTCGAACCGGAAACCTTACCGTCATCTTTGGAAACGACCCGTAACTTTTTCCCGTTGATTTGCGCTACATCATGCACCAGGTCATTCACAGCCAGCCGAACGCATTCAGGCTCTGTTTCAGGCAAAATGATCGTAGCCTGATTTTGCTCACTAACCAGCGTAAAAGGCTGCTTTGCCTTACTTTGCGCAAAAGAGGTATAAGCCGAAATAAGGAAAAAAATGATCGCTGAATATCTCATAAGTTTCTGTTCAGTACTGTATTGAACTGCTATTTTCTATCTGAAAAGCCTCGCCGTTTTGATGCTTTATTGCCATATTCCGGAAATCGATAAACTGGGAATTGCTGCAAAAGACGCCGTTTTTAGAATTGATTTTAATGTTGTCGAACGTGATGTGATGCAGGTAATTCCCCGGCAGGCCACGAAGGCTAATTGCTGTTTTCGCGCCATCGCATTCCATGTTTTTGATGTTGAAATTCCTGAAAACGGGCGCATTTGCCAGCGGGGCAGAGCCTTTGCCATAGTTCATATTTTTTTCGATGGGTTCGCTGTCGTAAGTCAGGTCAAAGACGATCGCTTCGCCTTTGATCTTCGTCATGGTAATATTTCTGGCCCACACATTCTCCACAACTCCGCCTCTGCCAACCCTGGATTTGAACCTCAACCCGCGGTCTGTACCGGCGAAATGACAATCCTCGACCAGCACGTTTTTCACTCCCGCCGACATTTCACTGCCGATTACAAATCCTCCATGTCCGGCTTTGGTGCTGCAACGGCGTACCACTACATTTTCACACGGTCTGCCTATTTTCCAGGCTTCTTCGTCGCGGCCGGATTTGAGGCAAATATTGTCGTCGCCGACATCGATATCGCAATCTTCAATGAGCACATTTTTACAGCCGTCCGGGTCAATACCATCGTTATTTGGCCCGTGCGCCCTGATCTTGATTTTCCAGATGATGATATTTTCAGAAAAAACGGGATGCACATTCCACGAAGGCCCATCGACAACCGTAATGTCTTCCAAAAGGATATTTTTACATTCCAAAAATTGAATAAATGGCGGGCGAACGCCTGCTTTTTCAGTACCAAATACCCGCTGCTCGATCGGCACACCAGCTTTTCCCATTTGAAATAACTGCGTCATTCCGGGCTGCTTACTTTTCCACGGCCACCAAACCTGACCCTGTCCATTCAAAGTACCTTTGCCCGTCACCGCGATGTTTTCGCAATCTTTGGCATACACAAAAGGCGAGTAATTGTAACAAAAGAACCCACCGCGCTGGATCAGCACTACCGGAAGGTAATCCGCGAATTTCTGACTGAAACGAAGTTCTGCCCCTTCTTCCAGATGCAGGTTAACATTGCTTTTCAAATGGACGGCACCCGTGAGCCAAATACCTTTCGGAACGATTACCGAACCGCCGCCAGCCGCATTACAAGCCACAATCGCTTTCCGGATCGCCTCGGAATTCAAAGTGATGCCCCCTTCTTTCGCCCTGTATTTCCGGATATCGAACTTCTCTTTCCGGAATACGGGCGCTTTCATCTCCGGGAATGGAAACGGCACGGCAGATGGAGTGTTTTGGGCAAACACTGCTCCGGATGCTACCAGCATCATGAAGAGTAAGTAAAAGGCGAAATCTTTCAAATTCATCGTTTAATGCGTATTGGAAGGAATAAGCCCCCGGTTAGTAAGCCATATTTCCAGCTGCGACATCCATGAATGCTTCACCTCCGGATTGATCCCGAAACCGTGCGTTTTCTCTTCATAGATATGCAGCTCAGTGGGTACCTTTTGTTTTTTTAATGCCTGATAAAACAGCATACTGTTCTGGAATGAAACCGTGGGATCGTCGCCGGCGTGGACGAGAAAAGTGGGCGGCGTTTGGGCGTCGACACTTTCTTCTGGTGAAAATTCCCTGATCTGTGCCTCCGTGGCATTACTTCCCAACAAGTTCTGAACCGAGCCTTTATGCGCGTCGCTTCCATTGAAAGTGATCACGGGCCAGGCCAAAACCGCAAAATCAGGTCGCAAATTCGCGGTGTCTTTTCCTGTCTCATAGGCTTTGTTCCAATGCGTGGCCGCCATCGCCGCCAGGTGTCCCCCAGCCGAGGAACCCCAGACGCCAATGCGGCTCAACTTCCATTCAGCCGCCATTTTGCGAACCACCCTGAAAGCCTGCTGGATATCCTGCATCGCCCCAACCGACTTGTCGACCATCAAACTGTCGGCAGGAAGGCGATAGGTCAGTACAAAAGCGGTGATACCCATTTTATTTAACCGTTGAGCAATGAACCTTACATTTTCAATATTCAGGTTGCGGTAGCCGCCACCCGGGCAAATAATAATTCCGGTTCCATTGGCCGCAGCCGGACGAAATACGATCAGTCGCGGCGCAATCACTTTTGACAATGCTGTCAGTTGCCCGGCAGCATTAAAAGTCCTCTTTTCAGGCTGGGTGGCTGGTATCGAATTAGGCACTTTCGATGCATAAAGCGGTATCTCAATTTCAGTCTGCGCCACACAAACCCCATTCATCCAAAAACAACCAATGACGACCACTGACCATAAATGACATCTATTCACCAAAAGCCGCCTTTCCCTAGTACCCGGGATTTTGTTCCAGTTTCGCATCCTTGTTTGCTTCAATTTCCGAGTACGGAATGGGGAACAAGATATTATGGTCGTTGATATTGCCTTTGTTCAATGGATTATACCTCCGTACCCGCTCCACCAGCTTACCCATCCTAACCAATACCAACCGGCGGTTTTCCTCGAAAGTCAGTTCGCGGGCCCGCTCGTCCAGGATATATTCCAGGCTTACCTGCGCTGGCAATACCGGTGTCGCATTCGATCTCACACGGACTACATTGAGGTCAGCTGCCGCCTTTGCCAGGTCACCTTTCATCAAGTAAGCCTCTGCCCGCAGAAAGTAGGTTTCCGGAAGCCGGATCAGGTACATATCGCGATACGTCGCGCCAGCGGTTGCTTTGAGCGTCATCGCAATCGGATCTTCCATCAATCCCGGAGGATGCTGGCCCGGCGTGGTCACCTTGGAAGGATACGGATACCAGCGCCAGCTTTGCTGTACCCACTGAGAGGTGGGGAAATCTATCATGCTTTTTCCAAAGTATTCAGATGCCGGATTGGTATAAATGAAATCACGCACGATGTTGAATGGAGAAGTCCGGATGTCCGTCGATTTAATGATGCGGTTATCGGCTTTCGGGTCCAGGCCCCAGATATCGTACAAATAGTAATCGGTGGGCTGCACAAATGACGCGCCTCTCCCGCCGACATTGAGCGTGGAGGCCGGCAGGTTATCCAGTACCACCGCTGCACCTTTTGGATCTTTGAGCGTAAATGCAACCGGCGCCACCACGCGTTCAAGCTGATTGGTAGGCGAACCGGCCGATGTGAGACCGCCGCCAGGTATATCGACCTCGTACTGGGCCACCCAGATCGCCTCGGTATTTCCCGCACTCCGGTTTTGGTTCCCCGCCCGGAACAGGTCATAATAGACATCGCCCGGCTTATCTTTCAGACTCCCGAAACGCACTGTCATCAACGCCAGTGACGATTTTTCGATCACTTCGGTAGCTGCGGCAATGGCCTGGTCGTATTGTTTTAAGGTAAGATACGTTTCCGCAAGAATATGATTGGCGACTGATTTGTTCAACCGCCCGTCGGCCACACCGGCAACATTCGGGAGAATGCCGGCCGCTTCCGTGGCGTCTTTGATAACCTGACTAAAAATCTCATCACGCGTTGCCCGCACAAAATCGCTTTTCGGCGACGTGGCTTCTTCCAGGATCAAAGGTACCCCGCCATAAATATGAACCAGGTAACGGTAAGCCCACGCCCTGAAAAGCTTCGCCTCGGCTGCAATAATGGCCTGCTTTTCTTCCGGGACCTCGGAAACCGACAGCCTGGATAGGATCGTATTGGCATTGGAGATGATTTTGTACATGTTCACCCAGTGGATTTTGGGTACGTTGTTCTGCGGCGTGATCGTGTTGTTATAATCCGCCAGCCGATTGTTATCCAGGCGTGCGTTAAAGGCCACGTCAGTGCCCAGCACATCGGTATACTCATTGGCATTGGCAGTAACGCTCGTTTCTGTGCGCACCTTGGCATACAGGTCAACCAGGGCCGATTCGAAATGCGCTTCATTCACATAAGAGTTTTCAGGACTGTAAAAATCCAGCGGTACCTCATTCAGGAAGCTCTCTTCTTTACAACTGGAACTACACGCCATTAAAGCCGCGAACAAGCTGATTTTAAATAGATTGGTTTTCATACTTTTTGCTATTGTATGTTAAACGGGTAGGAATAGTCTGAACAATAGAGGGTGATTTTAAAAGGATACTTCCAGGCCGAAAGAATACGATTTCATGACCGGATACGGGTTTCGTGAATCAATTCCGACGCCGGTTTCCGGGTCCCAGCCATCCCACTTCGTAAGTGTGAGCAGGTTTTTTCCGCTCACAAACAATTTGAGATTTTGCATTCTCAGCTTATCCGTCACGGTTTTGTCGAAATTGTACGAAAGCGAAATATCCTGCAGTCTGACAAAGTTGCGCTGGTAATACCCGCGCGCATTACCTCCGACAGGTGACCCCACCCATGGCGTCGCATATTTGGCATCGGCATTACGCGGCGACCAGTAATCATAGAAATCAAACCAATTGGAATTAGTGGCATTCCCCCGGCTGCTGAGATTACCTTGTGGAAAGTTGGCCTTCAGGTAACCGTCCTTGCCGCCCTGGATGGAGTTAACAAAAAGCCGTAGCGTGAACTGATTGTATGAAACCGTATTCTGGATCCCAAATGAATAGGCAGGTTCCGACTGACCCAGGATAACCCGATCGTCAGCAGGCGTATATTTGCCGTCACCATTCTGGTCGACCACGCGGTGGCTGCCCGGCTCGAATCCTGCCGGCCGCTCATCGTTGACCTGGTAAATGCCATTCACTTTATAGTCATAAATCGTCCCGATAGACCGGCCAATGAACAGTCCGCTGGCGATGAGATCGTCTTCCTTGCCGTCGGTATTCAAATCGTCTCCCAGCAAACTCACCACTTTATTTCGGTTTCGCGAAAAGTTCAACGTCACATCCCAGCTCAGGTTTTTGCCTTTTACCGGCGCCCCGTGAACCATGAATTCCAGCCCGGTATTTTTCAACTGACCGATGTTGCTCAATACCGTTGAAAAGCCGGAAGTCTGCGGCAACACTTTGGACCAGAGCAGATCGTAGGTATCGGAGTTATAATATTCAATATTTCCGTCAATTTTACTTTTCAGGATCTCGAAGTCCATTCCAATATTGATCCCTTTTGTCCTCTCCCATCTCAGGTCGTTATTGGCGAGCGTATTTACGCTCCGGCCGACCTGGGTCGTCCCTCCGTCACCAAAAACATATTTCGACTCATCCTCTGCTTTCACGAGAGCCAGAGAACTGTATCGTGCGACCTTATTTCCGTTTTCACCATAACTACCTCTGATTTTCAGGTAATTAATGGGAGATATATGAAAGAAGCGCTCTTCCGAGATTACCCAGCCCAACCCGATCGATGGAAAAATCGCCGTTTTATTGTTCTTGGAAAAACCGCTGAAACCATCCCGCCGCACCGTCGCTTTAAAAAGGTACTTACCGTCAAAGCTATACGTCGCGCTGGCGAGTTGGTATAACAATGATTCTTTCCAAGCGCTGGATTCGATATTCCTGATTTCCGCGAGCGCCAGGTTGTTGTAAGAAAGGTCGAGATCCGAGAACCCGCTGCCACTTGCAGCCGTGCGCTCATATTTGCCGGTATTGTATCCGTACACCGCAGTGGCGCCGATGTTATGCTTGCCAATCGTTTTAGTGTAGCTCAGGATATTGTCCAGGGTTTGCTCATACTGATAAGCATTGTTTTTGAAAGCCGAACCCGTCCGTCCTGCACCGTAGATACTGGAACCGAACTCTTTAAAAAACTTAACATTGTTACCGAAATTCACCCGATAGGTCAAACCTTTGATCCCAGGAATTTTCGCGATCCCGTAGACATTGCCCACCAGGCGGCTCTGGGTTTCGAAGTTGTCGTTGGTCGACTGTAAAAAGGCGTTATTATTAGCATCTCCAACCGGATTGATAACAAAATCGCCATTTGCGTCCCAGGGTAATACCAGCGGTGAGGTGACTGCAATGGTGCCCACATTAGGTGCGTCGCCGGAAAAATCAGTAAATGTACCCGACGTATTGGCTCCGACTGTTAGCCAGCTGGTAACCTCCGTGTCGAGGTTGAGCCGCGCGGTGTATCGTTTATAATTATCATTTTTGATAAAACCCTTTTCCCCGGTATAACCAGCGGAAAGAAAGTAGGTCGTCTTTTCAGAGCCGCCCGAAACTCCGATGCTGTGATTACTGATCAGCGCATCCTGTGTCAGATTGCCAAACCAGTCATAATTGTTGCCTGCGCCGATACCTGCAAGCAAAGGTGGGTTCATATCGGAGTTGATAAAATCCCAGCCCGGATTGGTCTGCGTATAGCCCGATTCCTTTGTGTATGAATTGTAATAATTGATGTCACGTACTTTCTGAAGGTAACCTTCCCGATCCAGCAATTTTGCATTGATAGTAGGTGAAGAGACGGCGAAGCTGCCCGAATAGGTGATCGAGGGTTTCTGATTTGTTTTACCGGATTTGGTTGTCACCAGGATCACACCATTGGCGGCCTGCGAACCGTAAATGGCTTTGCTGCTCGGATCTTTCAAAACATCCACACTGGCTACATCACTCGGGTTGATATCCGACAGCCGTCCGTTAAAAATAAGCCCGTCGACAATGATGAGTGGAGATGTATTTCCGTTTAAAGTAGATACGCCGCGGATATTGATAGCAGCTTCCTGCCCGGCCTGGTTTGTCTGCCCGATTGTCAGGCCCGGCAATGCCCCTTTCAATGATTGTAATATACTGACGTTTGGCGATTCCTTGAAGGCTTGCAGATTAGCTGAAGCGATGGAGCCGGTAAGGTCCTTTTTCTTCTGCGTCCCATATCCGACCACAACTACTTCTCCCAGCAACTTATCGTCCGGCGATACCATCACATCAATTAGATCACGATTATTTACCGTCACTTCCTGGGACACGTATCCCACAAATGAGAACACCAGCACACTATTTGGTGACGACACTTTGGTAACGTACTTGCCATCCACACCGGTGGAGGCACCCGTCGTGGTTCCTTTTTCCACCACATTGACACCTGGCACAGGTTGCCCGCTTTCATCAGACACAGTACCGGTAACCGTCAGCTGCGCAAAAGAAGGCGTGTATACCAGGGTTAAGAGGACTAGCAGGCTTGGTAGCATCGCCAGTTTTAGCAGGGCTGTAAAACACTTTCGCATCGTGAAGTGGTTTATAATTTAATAATGATAAATAATAATTTCACAATACAATATTACTATGAAACAGCACTTTCAGCAACTTTTAGTACAATTAATTTTGGTTTAAATCCTGTTCTATAAAGTCTTAATATTGCTTAATTTATATTAAACATTTTATAAAATCCAATAAATGGCTGTTTTACCCCGGATATTCCTATTTGAAAAATTTTGTTCCGAATTTGAAAATTATTCCATAATACTATAATATTGCCTGGACAAAGAAATTTTAATTTAGCATTATAAAATTATGAACATATTCAAGCGGTTTGACTTGACCGGGAAAACAGCATTGGTTACCGGCTGTAAAAGAGGGATTGGGCGTGCAATGGCGGCGGTGCTGGCAGAAGCCGGGGCGGATATCATAGGTGTCTCAGCCAATCTGGAACTTTCCGGCAGCGAAATTGAAAAAGAGGTTCATGCGCTGGGTCGTCAATTCCGAGCCTATCAATGCGATTTCAGTAACCGTGGGGCTCTTTATAGCTTTATAGAAAAGGTCCAGGCCGACTTTCCGGTCATTGATATACTGATCAATAACGCAGGTTCCATCCTACGCCAGCCGGCACAAGAGCATTCCGACGAATACTGGGATACCATTATCAATACGAATCTCCATGCGCCATTCATCCTCAGCCGTGAGATCGGCCGCACGATGGTCGCGCGCGGGTCGGGCAAGATTATTTTTACAGCTTCGTTACTGACATTCCAGGGCGGCATTAACGTACCTGGCTATACGGCGAGCAAATCGGCCATTGGCGGAATCGTAAAAGCACTCGCCAATGAATGGGCCGGAAGGGGTGTCAACGTAAACGCCATAGCGCCCGGCTACATCAATACCGATAACACCGAGGCATTGCGGAATGACCCCGATCGCAGCGCATCTATTCTGGGCCGCATTCCGGCAGGCCGCTGGGGTACTCCCGATGATTTTAAAGGCGCGACTATTTTTCTGGCGTCCGCGGCTTCAGACTATGTGCACGGAAGCATAATTACCGTGGATGGCGGCTGGATGGGCCGGTAACGCGACTTCATAAAGTGAGGTTATTGAATGTAAATTGTCATATAAAGATTTGACCGAAACACAATGGTACTAGTCATCATCAAGGCGCTGGATATCCTGGAATATGTTGCCCAGGACCCGGACAAGGCCTACACACTTACTGAAATTGCTGAAAAGCTGGAACTGAACCAGGCCACCTGCGCGAACATACTTAAATCGCTGGTGAGCAAAAATTACATTGAACACCTGGGCAGAAAAAAAGGTTACAGGCTGGGCCCGATGGCATTCAACCTCACCAACAACCTTTCGTACAACCAGAACCTGATCATGGCAGCGAAGGATGTGATGGAAGAGCTGACAAACCAGGTCAACGAAACCTCCCTGCTTGGGATACTTCGGAACCAGAAACGCTTTGTACTTCATCTGGTGAACAGCGACCAGGATTTACAGGTACGGAGCCGGAGCGAGCGGAATGTCTACGAAACTGCAACCGGCAGACTACTGCTCGCTTTTCTATCGAGACGGGAGAGAGAAAATTTCATCAATAGCAATGGAATTCCAACCACTGAAACCTGGAAAGAAGCAAATACCAGGGAAGGTCTCGAATTAGCTTTGGAGAAAATTGTTCAGGAAGAACTTGTGATTACCCATTCTGTGAAGCACATAATAGGGATCGCTGTGCCTATTCGTAAAAACGACAGGGTCATCGCGGCACTAAGTATTTTTATGCCTGAATCCAGATTTTCATTGCCCAGAAAAAAAGAAATCATCCAGGCGCTAAGGAATGCAGGAGAGAAAATAAGGCTTCGGCTGGATGTCTGATCAGCAAGAAGCATCCCCCGGGGGAATAGCCTATCATGCACAATCCCGGACCAGTGATTTTCCGGTCCGGGATTGTGCATTTCAATCAATAATTTTTAATAGCCTGTGTTCTGTACCAAGCTCTTGTTGCGGTCGATCTCGGACTGCGGGAATGGCAGCACGTTATTTTTCTCTCCGAAAGACAAAGTGACACCGGCCGGGTTTTTCACAGTCGCCAGTTTCTGCGCTATAATTCCCCAGCGTTTCAGGTCAAAATAACGATGTCCCTCCATGGCCAGCTCAACGCGTCGCTCATGCCGGATAAAATCGCGCAGTTTTTCCTTGGTATTGTACATCGTCTGGCTCACCGGCGGCAGGTTTACACCCGTCCTCGATCTGATCTTGTTCAGGGCATCGTAAATACTGGCATCCGGCCCTGACACTTCATTTTTAGCTTCCGCATAGGCCAGCAGCACTTCGGCGTAACGCATATGTACAATATTCATGTCGGTAACAGTGATCTTCGACCGGTCCCATGGCAGCTTCGAGACGTCCATGTATTTCTTCTGGGCAAACCCGGTAAGGATCGGGTCTGAGGTTGCAAATGTAGAACCATCGGGATTCACATATTTATCACCCGGCACCAGAATGGTCATTTTCAACCTGGGATCTCTTTTATCGTATGGATTAGCCGGGTCGTAGCCCGATGATGCGTCTGTGATCATCTTACCGCTGGCGGTTTCGTATTCATCTACAAGATTTTGATAAGGCTGATTGCCACCATACCAACCGATTTCAACCAGCATACCTTCATTGCCCTGCGGATTGTTGGGCGCCAGGTATTTGGTCGAAAAAATGATCTCCGGATTACCCTGCTGCGTTGGCTGCAAAAAGAGATTGGCATAGCCACCCTGGAAAATTGAAAAGGTATTGGTACCCATGATATCGCTTGTCAACGCCACTGCATCGGCCCAATTTTGCTGGTACAGCCTAACCCTGGCTTTCAGCATTTGTGCACTCGCCTTCACAGCATGACCTGAATAGGCAGTTGCGGGCAATTTTGATATGGCATCGTCCAGGTCTTCCACGATAAATGCCAGCACATCGGCTTTGGGGCTTTTTGCAATTTTAGCGTCCTCAGCGGTTTTTGGCGGTGTTTTATACAACACTACATCCCCAAAAAACTGCACCAGCTCGAAATAAAACAATGCCCGAAGGAAACGGACCTCGGCAATGTAAATGCCCGCCGTTGCGGGTGGCAAGGCCGTTACGCTTCCAACATTTTCCAAAAAATAGTTACAGGCAGCAATTCCCGCATACGGATCATTGTACAATGCCGAGGGCACATTGGAAGGATTGGTAATGCCTATGGTGAGATTTTGAAAACCTATCTGCTGATGCCGGTCATAGGAGTTGTCGGAATATCCGTCGAGGTGGGTCCTGCGGTGTCCGAAAAGGTTACTTTGCAATCTGCGGTACACACCTACCAGCGCCATATCCACATCTGCCTGCGTCTTCCAGAAACTTTCACCGGAAATAGCGTGCAGCGGTTCTCTGTCAAGGAAGCCGTCGTCGCAGGAACTGGTACCACCCAGCACCAAACCTGCCAGCATCGCGGAAAATATAAATTTATGTCTGAGGTTCATTTTTAATATCGGTTTAAATGGCTGTGAATCAGATCCACATGTTTTAGAACTTGATACTTAATCCGGCCGTGTAGATCCGCAGCTGGGGAAATTGGGCAAACCTGCCTGAACCTGCGCGTTCCGGGTCATTCCCTTCGTATTTGGTCCAGGTAACGAGGTTATCCCCTGAAATGTAGATGGTTAACCCCTTTGACCGAATCTTGCTCAATAGCTTCTCATTGAAAGCATAAGAGAGATATAGGTTTTTCAACCGCAGATAAGAAGCGTCCTGAAGAAAATAGGTCGACGTGTAGCCTGCCACACCCGCATAGCCAGTCAGGTAAGTAGCCGGCACTGTATTGCTCGGATTGGTGGGCGACCATGCGTCCAGGAAGCGGGTCGGAGGTGCGGAATTTTGCTGAAAAGGCTCATATCCCCAGCCGCTTACCTGCGTATTGATACCGTGAACGCCCTGGAAGAAAGCGGTCAGGTTAAAGCCTTTCCAACCGGCGTTCACACTGAACGAATAGTTGTATTTCGGAAACCGGCTGATCCGGATCCTGTCCTCTGGCCCTACGGTACCATTGCCGTCGACATCCCTGATTTTCAGATCCCCGGGTTTCAGGGTACCAGAAGAAGGCTGCTTGGGTGAATTGTTGATCTCCTCCTGGCTCTGGAATACCCCGATCCAGTCGTATAAGAAAAAGTTGTTGTAAGGCTGGCCCACTTCTATGGTACCCAAAGTAGGGGCAAGTAGTTTGGTAACCTTATTGTTGAATTTGTGATACAGCACGCTTGCACCATAATTAAATTCCCCAAAACTCTTCCGGTGCCGCAGTTCCACTTCCAGACCCGTATTTTGCATACCACCCGCATTCACGATCGGGGCAATCAAGCCAACACTGCTGGGCAAATCCGCACGGGTGGAAAGAATATCGGTTGTATTGCGCTTATACCAGTCGATCGTCGCACCGAAAAGCCCTTTGAAAATGTCGATATCCAAACCGAAATCCAGCATAGAAGTTTTTTCCCATCTCAGGTCTTTGGTGACCAGACGGGTCAGCTGCGCACCGGTACCGAGTGAATTGGCAAACGGATAAGCCGTCAGACTGAGAATATCCTGATAAGGATAGTTACCTGCGAGATTGATCCTGTCGGCCACACCCACATTGATTTCCTGATTACCCAATACACCGTAAGAAGCCCTGAGTTTCAGGTTATCCATCCAGGACAATGAATTTTTGATAAATCCTTCCTCCGAAATCCGCCAGGCCGCAGAACCTCCGCCAAACGTTCCCCAGCGCGAGCTCACGCGGGAAGTACCATCGCGGCGGATATTACCTTCAATGAAATATTTGCCTTTGAAATCGTAATTCACACGACCGAAATACGACCGCAATGCCCATTCCGATGCCGTGCCGCCCGTTGATTGATTGTTAGGCCCGCTGCCGTCCAGCACCATGATCGACGTATTTGGAAAATCAAACCGGTTACCGGAAAGCCTTTCCGTCAGGTTGTTCTGCTGTTCAAAACCGGCCAAAAGCCCCAGATTGTGATTCGTCCCAAATTGTTTCGTGTAGTTCAGGGTGCTGAAAAAAGTCCTGGTAATGCTTCTGTCCTCCCGCTGCTGCAATCCGAAAAATGTAGGGTTGCCATTCGCTACCTGCACATAATTCCCCTCCGCATTGGGCTGGTAGGCAAACGAAGGAGAACCGAATTGCCTGTTTTTCAGCTGGTCATTGTAAAAGGTGAGACCGGCCTTATTGAGCCATTTCAATCCTTTTAAAATTTCTATTTCAACAAAAGCCTGTGCATTGACATTGTAGGTTTTGGTATACTGCCCGCCTGTCGCATACACTTCTTCCACACTCCTGTTACCCGATCCGTTGGTCGCGAAATCCCTGTTTGTTACCCTGCCGCTACCGTCAGGAAGGAACGGGCCGAATGTTGGCGCAGATGCGTAAGCAAGCAGCAGCAGGTCGTCGTTGACAAGCCAGGGCGCTTTCGCATTTTGGAACGAAAGGTTGAGATTTGTACCCACCCGCACCTTTTTATGTACCTGTGTCGAGAAGTCGATCAGGCCGTTGTAACGTTTGTACAAATAACCTTTCGTGATACTTTCCTGGTCCAGGTAATTGAAGGAAACATTATAAAGCGTTTTCTCATTGCCGCCGCTGAAACCGAGGTGGTGGTTCTGGATCGGACCTTTGTCCAGCACATAATCCAGCCAGTTGAAGTTAGGGTATTGATCGCTGTTCGGGTTGTTCTTATATAAATCGATCTGCTGCTGGGTGTAAATCGGCGCCTGCCCGCTTCTGGCCCGGGCCGAATTGTACATCTCCATATATTGTACCGAATTGGTGATCAGCTCCGGTGTCCTGGTGGCTTCGCTAAGTCCGAAGCTGCCCGTATACTCAATTTCCGACGAGCCCGCTTTTCCTTTTTTCGTTGTGATCAGGATCACGCCATTGGCTGCACGTGCACCGTAAATGGAGGCAGACGCGGCATCTTTCAATACCGTAACACTTTCAATATCCTGCGGAGAAAGGTTTTTGATCGAGGCGATAATCCCGTCGACCAGGATCAGGGGCGCATTGGAAGCACCAAACGAGCCAAATCCTCTCAGCTGGTAAGCAGCGTCATCGCGGCCAGGCTCACCCGTTGACTGGATCACATCCAAACCCGAAACCCTGCCTTGCAGCAAATTCTGCACGTTGGGTACAGGCCGCTCTGTCAGTTCCTTACCCGACACCGTCGTCACCGAACCGGAAAGATTCGCTTTCTTGCTGGTTCCATACCCGACCACCACCACTTCGGAAAGAGAGGATTCTTCGGATTTCAGGTTCACGTCCAGCGTAGTCTGTGTCCCAACCGGCACTTCCTGTTTAATATAACCGATGTAGCTGAAAACCAGTGTAGAATTGGGTTGCACCTGCAAATTGTACTTCCCTTCAGCATCTGTGATCGTGCCGGTGGTGGTACCTTTTACCTGGACACTGGCGCCCGGCAGCGGGGCATTGTCGTTATCAAATACGGTGCCGGAAACCTGCCGCGTCTGGCCGAACGATGTTTGACAAAAAATGAGTAAGACGATAAAAAACGCTTTGGCGAATTTGCCCGAAAGGCCATTCAAATGTGCAGCGTTTACCGGGTGAACGTCGCCTGGGCCGCACAGTCGCCAGGCCGGAAGCCAGCCTGATTTCATCCGGGACCCTGAGTTGTAAATTTGATCCATAAATCTGAAATGGTTAGAAGGAAATTGTTTGAGTAGTGTAGTTATTCAAGGGTAAAGCCGATCAGCTGACATGGGCAACATAATATCAAACACACCGGACGACCTGATTGTAATCAAAAAATGATCTGATGTAACCGCTGATGCCAGGACGAATAGAAATCAGGTTTAATTCACTTTGTCAGGAATATATCAGCGCCAGCCACCGGTTTAAACGACACGCACTTTCATACAAATAAATACTGATTTAGTTCTAAAAAATGATTTTGGGTTGATATCTTGTGATACTATATTTGCAACATCTATCAACTTTCCATGAAACCAAGCTTCTCGATCCTGTCTGACCTTGCCCACTCACGAAGTTCGTTTGTGGTCAAAAAAATTGCGCGCTCCTCGTTCTCTACCGACTTTCACTTTCACAAGGAATGTCAGCTGGTACATATCGTTTCCGGCTCCGGCGTGCGCATTATCGGCCATTCTGTTGAAAGGTTCGAAAAAGATGACCTCACATTTGTCGGCGCCAATGTTCCCCACGTTTGGTATAGCGAACCGGATTCTGAAACCCCCGAGCCGCTTGAAGCAGTTTCGGTGGCACTTTACATTGATTCAGAACAATTTTGCGAGCAAATGCAGGGCCTTGTGGATGTGAAAAAGGTGCAGAATTTTTTCATTGAAGCGCAGCGAGGCCTCAAAATACACGGAGAAAAACGGGCGCTGGTAACCGCGATTCTGGAGGAAATGCTGGAACAGAAAGATGTTCATTTGCTTTCATCGTTCCTGCGCATCCTGGTGCATCTCTGCGACCCGGCTGAAGAAAGCTACCTCAATGCCCCTGACCCGATCTCCACCTATTCGATCCAGCCTCACGGAAGGATCCCGAAGCTGATGTATTTCATCCATCAAAATTTCAAGGATGATATCAGCCTGGAAAAGGCTGCTTCGGTGGCCGGCCTGCAAATTCATGCGTTTTGTCGTTATTTCAAATCCCTCACCAATCGCACATTCTCCGAGTTTCTGAATGATGTGAGAATTGGGTTTGCGTGCAAGCTGCTGCACCAGTCTGAGCTGTCGATCACCCAAATAGCGCTGGAATGCGGATATAGTAACATTTCCTATTTCAACCGGTGTTTCAAAAGGATCAACAAGATGTCCCCCAAAGAATTTCGCGACTCACTGGAAACCCGCAACCGTCAGAAACTCTGAATGCGTTGAACCCAGGAAAATATAAAAACGGGAAGGTAAGCGCCTGCTGCGCATGTACCTTCCCGCTTTATTATGTCAGGCACTTACTTAATACCCCGGATTTTGCTTTAAAACAGCACTTTTATTGATCTCATCCTGCGGGATCGGGAGCAGGTAAGTATTTTCCGGTAACGCAAACTGGATAACAGGAGAAAACGAATACGTTTTCTTGCCGCCTGCCAGCTCAACATTCATTTTTAGTAATGACGTGCTGGCGGGAAACGTCAATTTCCACCTTCTGATATCAAAAAAGCGATGCTCTTCCAGGTAAAGTTCCACTCTTCGCTCATTTTGAATGCGTGCCAAGAGTTTGGCGCCAGTGTCTTTTACAGCGGGCATATTCACGTTTTGGCGCGCCCTGACCTGGTTGATGTACTCGCGCGCGCCCGCTTCATCCCCCAGATTGTAAAGCGCTTCGGCATAGTTCAGAAGGATTTCGGCATAACGGGCGTAAGGCCAGTTCGGGCTCGATGAATTGGTGCTGCCAGGACCATTAACGGATTCGTTTACGAATTTTTTGGTATAATAACCGGTGTAACTCGCGTTCCAGCCCTCATTGCCCTGATTGGAATCCATGCCTTTTGGTAAAAACACCTCAATCTGCCGTCCTTTCCAGGGAGCCCCATCGTAAAGTATGGTTTCATAAAAACGGGGATCACGGTTTTCCCAAAACTTCTCAAGCTTGTAAGTCGGGTCGTCCTTGGGCAGCAGGCCGTTTTTGGTTTCGTAGGTCTCGGCTTGCTGGTGGGTGGGGACGGTTACGGCATGTCCGCCGCTGCCATTTGGAAAGAAGTACCTTTCTATCGTTTCCTGACGGAGCACATCATTGTTCATCACTTTTTCCCATATGACTTCACTATTGAAAGGTACCGTGAAAACTTTACCATACTCCGGATACAGTGCATATAGTTTAAGATCGATCACCGCCCTGGCCGCGTCGGCAGCCTGTTGCCATTTGCCTTTGTCATTGGTTGTGTTGTGCAACGGGCTGGCCGCATACAGCAATGCGCGGGATTTGATCGCGAGACATGCGCCTTTGGTGATACGGCCTTTGTTCGCAGCGTCATGCGCAAGCGGCAGCAATGCAGCAGCCTCATCCAGCTCTTTCACGACATAAGCTGTTATCTCTTCGTACGAACTTTTTTCCACCCCAAATTCATCATCCAGCCCGAAAACATTTTCAATCAGCGGAACGCCGCCGAAAAATGCAGAAAGTCTGAAATAGGAAAATGCCCGCAAAAACTTCATTTCTCCAATCATCCGGTTGACTCGCTTTTCGTCGATCGCCTTCAAAGCATCGAGGTCGGCGCCTTGCAGTTTGTCAAAGAATATGTTGCTTTTGGTGATAATCGTATAATAGTGGGCCCAGGTCCAGTTCAGATGCCCCAGATTGGATGGTGTGATCTGTCCCCGCTGGATCAAATGCGCACCGTCCCGCTCCCGCGCAAACGATTCGTCGGAGGTAACGCTTAGCGAACTGTGGTTGGGCCAGCCCGTACGCATGGTTGCGTAAGTTTCATTTACAAACGCTTCCACCAGCGGAACGTCATTCCAAACTACCAGTTCGGAAACTGCATTAAGAGGTTCTTTTTCAAGAAAATCATTACAGGACGATAGCACAACCAACATGGCACCAGCCAGTAAATGAACCGGTCTGAATTTAAAAATGCTTTTCATATCCGTTATTTTAAAGGGTAATGTTAAAACCAGCATTGAAAATTTTATTCTGGGGATAAAACGAGCCCCTGTCCGCATCTCCCTCAGGATCAAACCATTTCAGTTTGTCCAGGGTCAGGATATTGAACCCGTTCACATAAAGCCGTGCGCCGCTGATGCCTATCTTTTTCAAAAATCCGGACGGCAGGACATAACCGATTTCAACGTTTTTCAAACGAAGAAATGAAGCGTCTTTCAGCCAGAATTCGGACGTTTGCGCGCTTACCTGCGCCGCATCGTAGGTCAGGTTTGGATATTTAGAGTCCGGATTATCTGCGCTTGGACGGTTATCGGCCATTTCCTGCATCACATTGCCGAATAAACCCTGCGGGAACCAATAATAGCGCCACGCATTGCTCTGCCCCTGCAACAGGATCCCGAGGTCAAAATTTTTGTAACCGACAGCGATCTGAGTTCCGAAAATAATCTCCGGCGTGCTGGATTTATCGAGCCTGATCCTGTCCAGGTTGTCAATTTTTCCGTCACCGTTCACATCCTTGTATTGCAGGTCATTGATCATCGTATTCGGAATGTGCGGGGAGTTATCTATCGCTTCCTGGGTTCTGTAAATGCCTAATGGGATCAGGTAAAGTCCGCTGTTGATGTTATGACCTGTTCGTCGCTGCCATTCCGGGACATTCTCGGGTTCGTCGATATCGATGATCCTGTTACGGGCGAAGGACATGTTGGGACGAATGCTGTAATTGAAATTTCCAATCGCTTTGCGGTGAGATAATTCAATTTCGAAGCCCTTATTTTCCACAACACCTATATTTTCCAGCGGCAGTTTTAGTCCAGTGTAAACCGGAATGGAAGCGTCGCGAGCAGTCAGGATATTGCTTCGCCGGGTTTTAAAAACGTCCAGCGTAATACCTAACAAGCCGTCCCAAAATTCGGCATTCAAACCTGCGTTGGTCGTTTTGGCCACTTCCCAGGTAATGTTCGGGTTAGGCGCCACGTTCTGGTTCAAACCTTTGTTCAGCACTTTTCCGTCGCCGAGAAAATACCCGTTGGTGAAACTGTACGTAGACAAATACTGGAATGGATCGATGGCGTCGTTACCCATTTTACCCCAGGAGAAGCGGAACTTCAGGAAATTCATGAAGTCGTTTTTCAGGAAACTTTCATTCGAAGCCACCCAGCCGACGGAAATCCCCGGAAAAAGGCCCCACCGCTTGTCTTTCGGAAAAGCGGAAGAGCCGTCGTAACGCACATTCAGGTCCACCAGATATTTTCCTTTAAAATCATAATTGATCCTGCCGAAAAAGTTTTTCCGCGTAAAATCATTGGCGCTTCCATCTGTTACCTGATTAGCCTCGCCGCCTGCATAAAGCTGGTCAATTGCCGTTGAAATGTAGTTTCTCCGCTGTGCAGAAAAGTAATTGCTGCGGTTATCAGCGAATTCCATGGCCACAAAAGAGTTGAACTTGTGATTGTTGAAGGCTTTAACATATTTCAGTTTCAAGTGACCAATCAGGCTGGACTTGTAGTTCAAACGCTCGGTAAGCTGTGGCTGGGCGTAAAAACGTGCTGCATTGGCCGTATACACATTGGTAGTGGCATTGTAGCTGTACACAGAATAAGGTTTGTTGAATTCCTTGATCTGCTCGCTGTTTTTGTCAAAAGCAACAAAACCGTCCACGCCAAGTCCGTCTACCTGCGGAATGTTCAGGTCAAAAGAAAGTCTGGTCTGGTAAATGTCCGTTTTGCTTTTCCGGTACCCCGCTTTGTCAGAAGCCATTACAATGGGGTTATCCCCCCTTTCCACCCCGTCACCCGGCAAGCCGTTTGGATAAAAGTCAACCAGATAAGGATAATTACGCCACATAGACTTGACAATGTCCGCGGCAACAATTCCGGGAAAGGTGCGGTTTTGTTCCTGAAACGAAAGATCAAGCCCGATTTTCAGGTTTTTAGTGATCGTGGCGTCAATGTTGGAGCGTCCACCAATCACATTGTAATTATTAATACCATTCTTAAAAATCCCTTCCTGATTGGCATAATTTCCTGATACAAAATACTTAACAGCATCCG
Organism: Dyadobacter sp. UC 10; assembly: GCF_008369915.1. Lineage (NCBI taxonomy): Bacteria > Pseudomonadati > Bacteroidota > Cytophagia > Cytophagales > Spirosomataceae > Dyadobacter > Dyadobacter aurulentus. Next base: position 219,233 of record NZ_VSRN01000001.1, read on the forward strand.
TTCCGCCGCGTACCGAAAGACTGTGGCGGCTTTGCGTGCTCACATTTTTCAAAGTGGCTTTGGCCCAGTCTGTATTGGGATAGTTCAGCGGGTCCGAACCATCGCGAAATTTCTGGATCTGGTCTGCTGTATATCTTGGCGCCTGTCCCTGTGCCTGCAACTGGTCATTCTGGAACCTCGCCAATGTCTCCGAATCTGCGTAATCGGGAATGCGTGTAGGCGTGGTAAAGCCCTGGTTGAAGCTGTAACTGATCGATGGCTTACCCGATGCGCCCCGTTTCGTAGTGATGATGATAACTCCGTTGGCGGCACGGGCGCCATAAATAGAAGCCGAGGCATCTTTCAAAATGGAAATACTTTCCACGTCCCGCGGGTCTATCTGGTCAAAACCTTCACGGCCGGGAACACCATCGATGACGATCAGCGGGGCGGTGGATGCAGCACTGGTCCCCAATGTACTTTTCCCCCTGATCAGCAGCTGAGCCACATCGCTTCCAGGCTCACCCGAACGGTTAAGCGCCTGTAAACCAGGAAGACGGCCTGCAAAAGAGTTGGAAAGGCTTACCGCCGGAGTTTGCTCCAGTGTCTTTCCCTGAACCGTCACAATGGAACCGGTCACCGTTTTCTTTTCCTGTGCGCCATAACCTACCACCACAACTTCACCGAGTGCCTTCACATCGTCTTTCAGCTCGACGTCCAGTGTGGATTTACCAACCACGCTGATGCTCTCGCTCAAAAAGCCTACGTAGCTGAACACAAGGACCGCATCCTCAGCAACCTTGATAGAATATTGCCCGCTGCTGTTGGTAATAGCAGCATTGTTTGTTCCTTTTTCAAGCACATTCACGCCCGGTAAGCCACCGTCGAGAGAGGTAACCCTTCCGTTGACCGTCCTGGTCTGAGCGTAGGCAAGGTTCACAAGAGCGACCTGCAGCAGCAGGGCCGTCAGCAAATAAATGCCGCCTTTCCTGGCTGATGCAATCAAATCATCGTAATACTTTTGCATAGTAAATTAGTTTTAAAATAGTTTTTCACGATATAATGCAAATAAAAGCAGGCAGCAGGAATCCTGTCTATGATGAAAAACCTTCATCATATGCTTATTGGATCCTGAATTTTGGCAGTAAGAATCCCCGCGTACACTTTTCGTCCGGCTGGATGAAAAGTGTACGCAAGGCAAAACAGAATGTCTGGTAAAGAAGCTTGTTAGTAGAAAACCTTAGTCTTTCAGAACTTGCAGATAGTCCTGATATGCGCCCTCGATGTCGGTTTTTTCACCTTTTGATTTGCAATAGATCAAAACACCATAACCGAGTTCAAATTTCTCGCCTTTTTTTACAGCAATGGAGCTTTTTTCTCCCTGTTTCATGGCTTCCCTGCCAAAAGCATTGGCGGCCATCAAACCATAGTCACGGGTATGGAACCAGCTCGGGCGGAAGTTCCCGGGATCCGGCATAACGGTAACACCTACGTTTTTATCATCAACAATACCACTGTAATCCACCCATTTGGAAGCTTTCCCCCAGGTTCCGGCCCCTTCTTTGAGACCTTCCGCATTGGTCAGATGCCCCTTTCCGTATTGCACGGTAAACTTCGTATTCACACGCACGCCAAGGCCCATTTCCTCCTGATCCCCGAAAGCCAGGTCCGTTGTCTCTGAGGAAAAAGTACTGTTGGTGAGCAGCAAAGTACCAGAAGGCCTGATCAGAATCGTGTATTTTACCAGCTCTGCCAAAAGCCGGTCTTTTCCATCCGCGGTCATATAGTAATTCCTGACTGTGAATGTGCCCGATCCGGCACCGCCTTTGGGTTGTTCCACAAACATTTCATGCTCCACTTTGGATTTCAAACGCCAGTAATCATTGCCGTTGATGTCGCCAAAACTGAGCCATATTCCGGGATGAAACGTGGCGTGGTCCTTCGGATCGCCTTCCTGCGGCGGGTAATTGCGTGTGACCTGAATCCCGCAGGAGGATTTTACATGGGCAAAATACGGCCGGCTGATCTTCGGGTCTTCGTACACGTAGCTGGCGAAGGGCTTTCCGCCAATGGTAATCGTCAGTTCTCCGGGTTTTTGCTCAAAGGCAACCACAGGCTGGCCGGAAGTTTTCTTCGGTTTTTGTGCAATTACATCGGCGCCGACTAGCAATATCGTGCAGATAATTACACTTAAAACACTTGTAAATTGCTTGAATCGGGTCTTTAAAGTCAGATTTTCATTCATATTGAAGGCGTTAAGGGTTGAGTGATAGCAAGCGTTTAGTTTAACCTTTCCAGGGAAGTTCATAGCCTTTCCGGTATTCCCTGCCGAGCAATGCATTGGCCTTGGCATCGTAGCCGGGAGATTTGATGTTCACCTTAATCGGGTCATATTCGAGCGAAGAAGCGCCGATACGGGTTGCAATGTTGGCCAGAAGTGCCATATTGGTTGCAATAGCTCCTTTTTCAATGGGTGAATGCAGTTTCAACGGATTGTTTTCTCTCACCGCAGTCAGGAAATTCGGCATAATCGCCTCCACCTCATTGGGAGACTCAATTTTGATCTGCTCTTTTCCTTTGGTCACCACAACCCCGGCGCGGCCGAATTCCATCTTGCCATCTGTTCCGTAAGCCACATTGCCATTGTCGTGGCCTTCCAGGTTATAGGGTGTCCAGAGGCGCATTTCCCAGATGATCTGCGTATCGTCGTATTCGAAAATCGTGGTTTGCGTATCCGGTGTCTGGTGGTCGTCATTGTAATAATACTGGCCTCCTGATGACACAACGCGCTTCGGATACCTGTCACCCAATGCCCAAACCGCCACGTCGATCTGGTGAACGCCGTCGTTGGCTGCGTCGCCGTTTCCATATTCCCAGAACCAGCGCCAGTTGTAATGCCAGCGGTTTTTAGTAAAAGGTACTTTCGGCGCTGCACCCAGCCAGAGATCGTAATTTACGCCTTCGGGAGCGGGTTCCGCCTGCGCGCGGCCAATCGCCTCGCGGTGCTGGTGATCGATAGCTTTGATGGTATGTACTTTACCGATGATACCGTTCTTTAATTGCTTCATGCCCTCCATGTGCGCACCGTTACTGCGGCGCTGCGTTCCGTGCTGCACGCATTTATTGAAATGCTTCGCGGCTTTCACCAGCAAATTGGTTTCCCTGATATTATGACTGCAGGGTTTTTCAACGTAAACATGCTTTCCCGCCATCAGCGCCCACAATGCAATGGGTGTATGCCAGTGGTCCGGCGAAGCGATAGACACAGAATCAATCGATTTGTCTTTCAGCAATTCCCTGAAATCGGCGTATTTTTTGATTTTATCCGCATTAGGCAAATCTTTCGTCGCTTTTACAAGCTGCTGCGGATCCACGTCACAGAGGGCCACGAGGTCGCAGCCTTTGGTATTGACAAAACCTTTGATATGGTTCCGGCCCATACTCCCCGTTCCGATAATCGCGTGCCGGATCTGGTCGCTGGGCGGCGTCTGCGCCCACGCACTCTTAGCTATATACGGCGCTGCAATCACGCCGATTCCCGCGGATTTGATAAAGTCACGTCGGGTTACCTCCGGAAGCATTGTGTTGTCTGCGTTGTTTTTCATTTTACAGGATTTAGCATGAATTGTTATTGCGTATTCATTTCATCTGATGATGCACCGGATATTCCCATATCGACTCCGGCCAGACGTAGCTCCCCGGTTTCAACGTAAGGAAAATGTCTTTCTGCTCTTCGATCCGCATTCTGATAGAACCGGGACCGAATTCGTGGGTCGGGAAAAAGCGTGTGTAATTCAGTCTCTGAATGATCGAAAAGGAAGTAGAACCGCCTTCGATGATCAATTCATCCACTTTTGAACGGCTCAGCACATTTTCAACCACGTCTGCAATCGCCTTCCTGATTTTAGCCGGAAGATTTTCCACCTCCCCGCATTCCAGGTTATCTATTGCCAGTATTACTTTATTTTTCTTTTCGAGGCTATCGATCACATCCGCTGTCCATGCCGAAATAAGCCTTTCATCCTGGTCATCTGAACAAAATAGCTTTTCAGGCATATAAATAACCTCCTGCCCCGATTCCTTCGAAGCCTTTACCAGCAACCGGCTGTCTATAAAAGCACTGCCGCATACATACAGGATTTTTTCCCCCAGATGCACCGGGTTGAATTCTTCTTTTCCTGCATCCTTCCGGCCTCTCAGAATCGCATCAAAAAACCCTGATCCACCCGAGGGGATGGTCTTCTCGTCCACTTTTTTAACCCATGCTTCCAGGTCCTCCAAAGTGGAAGTGTTCCCGATCATCAGCCCTTTTTCCGCCAGCTCGTCATGGGTTGAAATCACACAGATATCCGTACCTGTTTCTCCGCCAATCAAATCAATCACTTTCGAAGAAACCCTTTTTTTAACCGTTCCGTTTGTAAAACTGAATTCATTCAGCGGCATTCCGTCGTAATAATAAGTCCCGTCTTTGATCGTCCGCTTTAAAACCGGATTTGCCGGGATCAGCAATGCCCTTTCTTTGCCGGAAACATGCAGCTGCGCCAAAAGCTCTTCGCCTACATTACCACGCAGGATCGAGTCCATTTTTTTATAGATGAATTCAGGTTTCAGCGCCAGCAGGTCCTGTGTTGTTTTTTTGATCAGATCTGCCGCCTGTGCGGGGGCCTGCGACCGGGTATCGGTAGCAATGATCAGAATGTCCGTTTCCACACTGCTATCTACCTTAGTGTCAATCACAACCCTGAAACCGTTGCGTATTCCTACGCCTCCGATCTCGGCCGCACCGGTAAAGTCATCTGCTATGACAGCTATCATAAATGCTAATAAGATTGAACCTTGTTCTCAAATAGTTTAACGGCATACTCAATGGCGAGCAGCATCGCATCGGCACTCGCAATGCCCTTTCCGGCAATTTCCATGGCAGTTCCATGGTCTACCGAGGTGCGGATAATAGGTAGTCCCAGGGTAATGTTGACGCCTTTCACACTGTTCATTTTCTGCGCCTGATCGTCCCACGTAAACCCGACCATTTTGAATGGAATGTGGCCCTGATCGTGGTACATCACCACGCAGCCGTCGTACCGGCCGCCTATTGCTTTCGGAAAAAGGGTGTCGCCCGGAATGGGGCCGGTTACGTTGTAGCCGCGGCTGACAGCCTCTTCAATCGCCGGAATGATCTCCTCTTTTTCCTCCCAGCCAAAAATCCCGCCGTCACCTGCATGCGGGTTCAGGCCTGAAACTGCAATCCTGGGTTCGCGGATTCCCAATTGTACACAAGCCTGGTGCATCAGCTCGATCGTGTCCAGTATCCTGTCCTTTTTTACGAGGTCACAAGCCTGGCGCAATGAAACGTGGGTTGACACGTGAATCACACGCAAATCATTCTCCACCAGCAGCATAGCATACTTTTTGGTACCGGTATAATGCGCATAAATTTCGGTATGCCCCGAAAATTCGTGTCCCGCCATGTGAATGGACTCTTTGTTAATGGGGCCTGTCACGGTTCCGTCGATCTCACCTTTCATGGCCAGATTAATCGTTTGCACCACCGTTTGAAAAGCCACGTTGCCAGCCATAGCAGACATTTCGCCTTTTTTCAGCTCCGCCAGATCCACATTTTCCAGATCGTAAACATCGATTTGTCCGGGTAAAAACTCCGCCTGGCTCATGGCTTTCACTGCATTGACTTTCAGGTCCAGCCCGCAAAAACGGACTGCATCTTCGATCACACGCGCGTCGCCTACTACCAGCGGCCGGCAGGTATTATATATTTCATGATTGGCAAAAGCTTTCGCTGCAACCTCCGGCCCGATACTCGCCGGGTCGCCCATTGTAATGCCTAAAATTGGTCTCTGTTCGTTCATCACTTGATAGTGTTTATTGCTTCCAGATCGCCGAATTGCGATAATGTGAAGTTTTTGATAGATTTTTCCTCATCGGCTGCCAGCTGAAACATCGGAGGCAACATGCAGGCTTGGCATAATCCGTAAGCCGACATCATTGCTTTTAGTGCGGGCAGAGAATAGCTTAATGTACGGTCTTTCTGATAGATCTCTGAAATCCTATCGGCTTTAAGCTGCGCATTTTCAGCGACCTGCCCATTTCCCTCAGCCACCGATCTGCTGAGTGTATCATACAATTTCGGGGCAAGATTTCCGGTACTCGGAATGATACCATCGGCACCCAGCTGCAACGCACGAAGCGACTGCGCCGCCCAGCCCGTCAGAAAAGCGAAATCCGACCGGTCTTTCCAAAGCGAAACGGACCTTTCCAGCCGCTCCACACTTCTTTCCGAATCTTTAAAACCAACAATATTGGGATGCGTACTAAGCTGCTCGACCACATCCAGCGGAATAGACAAATGTGTTGTGGCCGGAATGTTGTAAATAATCAGCGGCGCAGGCACTTTATCCGCCAGCAGCGTGAAGTAACGCAGCATCTGGTCGGCATCGGCCGGGTAATAGCTTGTCATGGTAGCTACAAAAACATCCGCGCCCAAATCCTGGTAATGATGTGCATCTTCAATGGAATCGGTGACCGCATTGCCTGAAATACCTGCATAAACAATGCTTCTTCCAGCCGCCGCTTTCACAGTTGCTTCCACCAGTTTCTTTTTTTCAGCCCTGCCGATCGACGCGGATTCACCCGTTGTGCCCAATATGAATGGGGCCGCACCATTGCTGGTAAGGTAATGCACCAGTTTTTCTGCGGCAGGCACGTCAATGGTCAGGTCTGCGTGCACCGGCGTGATCATCGGTACCACTACCCCGCTAAATTTTTTCTTCATATTCCTGCAAATTAAAAGCGCTGGTGTATATTTTTTCTGCATCGGCGAGCGTGATCTCGCGCGGGTTGTTTTTCAGTAACCGCTGGATCGGCATCGCACCGGCTGCCAGTTTTGCTACCGCCTCCAAGGGAATGTCCACGTCCGCCAGACTGGCCGGCAAGCCGCAGTTTTTGATCAGCTCCTTGATGATTTGCACACCAGAATGGGCTATTTCCTCCTGCGAGCCTGTGGCGGTGCTACCCAAAGCGACTGCAACCGCGGCATAACGTTCGGGGGAAGCGGTAAGATTAAATTCCATCACATAAGGAAGCAACAATGCAACCGACAGTCCATGCGGAATGTGGTATTCTGTACTGAGCGGGTAAGCCAGCGCGTGGACCGCAGCTGTGTTCACCGGCCCGAGGCACATGCCGCCATACATACTGCCGAGCGCCACGTTGGTACGCGCTTCCGCATCCGCACCATTCTGATATGCTTTCAGTAAAGAACTGCCGATCAGTTTCACACCCTCCAATGCAAAGAGATCAATCACCGGGTGCGCAAATTTGTTGGTATAAGCTTCCAGACAATGCGCCAATGCATCAATCCCGGTCGCCGCGGTAACCGACGGCGGCACGGTCATGGTCAAAGCAGGGTCGATATAGGCTGCGTCGGGCACCAGTTCGGGGCTTATCACACCGATCTTACTTCCCTTCGAATTTACAAAAATCGCATTGGGAGAAACCTCGCTTCCCGTTCCCGCGGTAGTAGGCAGACAAGCTACATACGTACTGCGCTTTTTCCGGAAGCCATCGCTAAGAACCTCATCCACTGTTTGTTCACTATGCAGCTGCGCCGCAATGAGCTTGGCGATATCCATCACACTTCCCCCTCCTATTCCCACCACGCTATCCGCCTCAAATGCTGCTGCTTCGTTAATAAGCCTTTCAAAATCATCAAAAGTGGGTTCATCCACAATCGTAGTATTGATGCACGTAGCGACGCCGGCTGCCGTGAATTGTGACAAAGTATCCCCCAGCTTCTCCACCATTGGCGAGATGGTCACCATATACAATCTCCTGTGGGAAAGTTTCAGGTAATCCGCCACAAACTGATCCAGGCTATCAGCCCCAAAGACAACCTTACCCGGATTGAAAATTTGAATTTTGTTCATTTGTTTGATGCTTTTGGCTGTTAGCTTTGGCTGTTAGCTTTTAGCTTTTAGCCGTTAGCCTTTTATGTTTTTTCGAATAACCTTTTGCTCATTTCTAATAGCTAATAGCTAACAGCCATTAACCCACTCCACCTCGAAGCCTAATGCATATAGCTTAGGGCATACTGCTTGCGAATGTAATCGTTTACATTTTGTTTCAAAAAAATAGCAGCTACACTTGCTACATTTTCACTTTAACCTGTTTTCAACTTATAACCGCACGAATTCCTTACAATCAGCTCGGTTTTTAATACAATACTTACAAATGGCCTTCCCGGATCGGCGATGCGCTGATGAAGCAGTTCTATTGTAATCCTGCCGATTTCAAAACCCGACTGCCGCACGGCGGTAAGTGGCGGGTTTAGCGACATCGCCCAGTACATATCATCAAAACCAACAATCGCAACCTCCTCCGGGATCTTCAATCCTCTGGTGTGGATCGTTTCCAACGCCCCGAGCGTCAACAGGTTATTGGACGTAAAAATTGCGCTCGGCGGGTTGGGCATATCCAGCAGCTGAGCTGTGAGCTCCACGCCGCTTTGGTGGTCCGAATTGCGGCCTAAAATAATGTCCCGGTCAATCGCGATTCCATATTTATTTAACGCGGCTTCATAACCAGAAATTCTTTCTATGGTAGTAGGAATCAATGCATTACCTGAGATATGCGCAATGCGCGTGTGTCCTGTTTTGATCAAATGCTCTACCGCGTCAAACGCCCCCTGGTAGTTATCGACCTTTACCACGTCCAAATCTACATTGGCCAGTCCCCGGTCAATACAAACCACCGCATAACCTTCTTCCACCAGCTCCTTCACATATTCATTCATGCCCGGAAACGGCGCTACAATGAATGCGTCGACGGATTCGGACTTCAATATTTCAATATAAAATTTCTGTCTTTCCTCGTTTTGCGAGAAGTTTCCGATCACGATCGCGAAATTCTTCGCATAAGCATATTGTTCAATGCCGCGGATGATATCTACATAGAACGGGTTCTGGATATCCGGAATCAATAATCCGATCAGCTTACTGGCTCCCCGTGTTGTGCGAAGCCGCTGTGCCACCCGGTTTGGCCTGTAACCCAGCTGCTTGATCACTTTCTGAACGCGCAGCTCCGTCTCCCCTTTTACTACCGTTTTGGAATTGATTACCCTGGAAACCGTTGCCGTAGAAACGCCGGCCTTATCAGCGACTTCCTTCAGACTAACTCCCTTTTGACTGGCCATGGTAACAATTCAATGTAAACGATTGCAACAATATTAAACGGAATTATTTAAATAAAAAAATATAATCTAACTATTTATAGCTTTTATACTATTCAGATTCATTTTCAACGCCTCTTACTGGCATTTTTCCTACATTTTTATGTAAAATATTTTGTTAATCATGTAAACGTTTACATTTTTACAGCGCAAAATCCTGCTTCGAAGTTTCAGTCACACCAATTACCCGGCTTTCTGATCTCACCTAACCCTTAACATTTCTTAGTTTTTATGAACTCGCCTTTACATGTACTGGACTACTGTATCATTCTGGTCTTTCTGATCGGGAGTCTCGGTTTCGGCCTTTATTTCGCCAGAACCCAGAAAACTACGCAGAATTATTTTTTGGCAAAAGGTAAGATCCCGTCGTGGGCTCTGGGTATTTCGCTGCTCGCTACATTGATCAGCAGCGTAACATTCCTCGCCTACCCCGGCACGGGCTATTCTTCCAACTGGATCCTGCTCGTTCAGGGATTAATGGTGCCAATCGTCCTGTTGATCGTCATTTGGTTCATCGTGCCGCTTTTTCGAAAAGTGATCAACCTCAGTACCTACGAATATTTTGAGCGCAGGTTTGGGCCACTGGCCCGCTATTACAGTTCCATTGCATTCGTTTTGAGGCAGTTTTCGGGAATGGGGACCGTGTTTTTCCTGCTGGCTATTTCCCTGCAAAAAATGACCAATATTGATACCGTTGTTATTATTCTGGTGGTTGGCTCGCTGATTATCATCATCAATTTACTGGGCGGTATCGAGGCGGTGATCTGGCTGGATGTTTTTCAGGGTTTCATGCTTTTCGCGAGCGGGATCATTTGCATCAGCGTACTTTTATTCTCGGTAGAAGGCGGCCCGGCGGAGGTTTGGCGCGTTGCTTCTGAAAATGGCCGGACTGGTTTTGGCCCCTATGAATGGAACCTGACCAAGCTCACATTTGTGGTGATGGCGATCAACGGGGCTTTTTACGCCGTGCAGAAATATGCTACCGACCAAACCGTTGTGCAGCGCTACCTCACCGCGAAAACTGATAAATCGGCCATTAATGCATCGCTTTTGGGGATTTTGCTGACAGTTCCGGTCTGGACGCTCTTCATGTTTATCGGTACCGCGCTTTTTGTGTTTTATAAACAAAACCCTATTCCAGCCGATCTTCGTGCGGATGCAGTGTTCCCCTATTTCATCATGACACAGCTGCCGACTGGCGTTGTAGGCCTGATCCTTTCGGCTATGATTTCGGCAGCAGTGTGCAGTCTGAGTGCCGATTTGAACTCGCTGGCTGCGGTGGGCGTGGAGGATTACTACAAAAAATTCAGTCCGGGAAAAACGGATAAGCAATATCTGTATGCATCAAAAATGATTGTGGTGATGTCCGGCCTGATTTCCGTGGGCATTGCGATGTTGTACCTCAATGCAGGCGATGAGGGTGTTTTGGGCATTGTGTTTACGCTATATGCAATTTTCTCGGGTGGAATTGTGGGCATATTTCTGCTGGGATTATTCAGCGCAAGAGCTAACAATCAAGGAATTAATATCGCAATTGTCACTTGTATCCTATTCACAGCCTACGCTTTTCTGACCTCCACCCCCATAGGTATCGGAGAAAACAAACGCCTGCTTCTGGATATGGGTGCGCTGAATTTCACGCACCATAAACTGATGCTTGGTGTTTACAGCCACCTTATTGTGATCGGGGTCGGATATGTAGCCAGTTTATTTTTCCCCAAACCGGTCTTAGACAAAAGACTGCTATACAGTGGCTGGCGGGAGATCAGCGAACAAAAAGAACGGGAGACAATCGCTTAGCATGAATCATTTTCTACCTGCCGCCGGTAACGTCGATAAAAATTCCGGTGGAGAAGGATGATTTCTCTGTTGAAAGCCAGAGGATTGCCTCGGCTACTTCTGATGCGAGTCCGCCGCGTTTCAGTGGGATACTATCCTTGATCCTGTCGACCCGCCCCGGCTCGCCGCCAGCTGCGTGGATGTCGGTATAAATGAATGCAGGCCGCACGGCGTTTACGCGGATACCTTCTTCGGCCACCTCTTTTGAAAGTCCGATGGTAAACGCGTCGATTGCGCCTTTCGAGGCGGCGTAATCAATATATTCGTTTGGCGCCCCGGTCCTGGCAGCGATTGAAGACACATTGACGATCGTGCCGCCTTCCCCGCCATTTTTCACAGACATTCTTTTGATCGCCTCGCGCGAACAAAGAAACTGCCCGGTGATATTGGCCGCAAAAATCCGGTTAAGTCGGGCCGCGTCCATATCTTCCAGCCGCATCTGGCGTTCCAATATACCTGCATTGTTGACCAATGCATGCAGGTTCCCGAAAAGCCGGTCGGTTTCGGTGAAAAGCCGGAGAATATCTTCTTCTTTTGAAATATCAGCCTGGATAGCGACGGCCTTCCCGCCTGTTTGTATAATGTCCGAAACCACTTTTTCAGCAGCAGCCTGGTTCTGATGGTAATTAACAACGACGGCAAAACCGTTTTCAGCGGCCAGATAAGCAGTCGCTGCGCCTATTCCCCGGCTTGCGCCTGTAATGAGCATTGTCTTCATTTTATTGCTATTTGTTCAGGTTTAAGTGTTTCGGGATTTGTCTTCAAATTTAGCTCCGCTTTCAGCTTTACCAGCTCTCCGAGCATCTTGGTTTCCTGCACTGCCTGACTTAGATCCATCTTTGCGGCTATGTTCATCATCTCGAAATTGAGCGTTTCAATTTCTGTTCTCCGGCCCGCACGAATATCCTGCAAAGTGGAAATAAGTTGCCCGTCGGACGAGCGGCTGATCTGCAACAGGTTTTCTTCAACTTCATGTACTGTAAGCAGGATACCGCTTGCACTAGCAATAGCAATGCATTCCCCGATCACACGCCGGGCAATATCGAGCGCCACTTCGTTTCTTTGAAAAACACCGTTGTCTGTTTCCAGCAGCGGACAAACCGAGTTGAAAACACAATTGATAATCGCCTTTTTCCAGACAATGTCCTGGATATGCGCCTTACTGTGGAATTCAAAATGCGGCGTCGTCAATTGCCTGACGATATGCTGCAAACAATCAGTATTTCCACGCTCGATACCAACCGGGCAGGACGCCACAGGTTTGAAACGAACCGTGGTTTCGTCGATGATCTGGCTCGTTACAAATAATACGCAGCGGTATACTTCCGGAAAACCGTGTGTTAAAAAAGGCTGCTCCACACCCAGCCCGTTTTGCAGCAACAAAATAGGCGAACTGCCCGTTTTGTTCTTCAATGCAACGGCCAGCTGCTCATTTGCGAACGATTTGTTGGCCAGGACAATCAGACCATTGAGCATCGGAAACGCATTAAGGGTGGAAACCACGACCTCAGCTTCGTGCAAAGTTCCGTCGGACATTTGCACGCGGATCTGTTCAACTTTCCGGCTGCCGTCGTTCACACTACCCCTGATGAGCGTCACTTTTCGTCCCGAAAGTCTCAGAAAAACGGCCAGCGCCTTCCCGATCGCGCCGCACCCGATGATGTAGATATGGTCTGAATTTAAATGCATGCTGTTCTTTAAACTGCCGGGGGCAAATTTGGATAAAAGAAAATTACAATAGCAGATGCAGTTTTACTATTTTTAATGATAGCAGTTTTATAATATGAAAAAAGAAGATACCGGCAAAAGCAAATTTGTCTACCTCCGGATTGCGGGCATTATCGAACAGCACATATTGGACAATACATGGCGCACCGGCGACAAACTCCCGTCGCTGCGTACCATTTGCAGTGACTACGGCGTGAGCCAGAACACTGCCCTCAGCGCCTACTACCATTTGGAAAGTAAGATGCTCATCGAGACCCGGCCTCAATCGGGCTATTATGTCAGATTCGCAGGCACCAAAACTCCCCAGTTACCTGGCATCAGCAGTCCGTCCACCATCGCGAGCTTCGGTATGAGCGATCGGCTGGTGAGCAAAGTGTACGACAACCTCGGCGAAGGCGGGCACTTACCGCTTGCGCTCGCCACGCCGGCCAACGAGCTTTTACCGATTGCCAAACTCAACAAAGGTTTACTCCTCGCAACCCGCGAGCTGCAAGGCAGCGGAGTGGCCTACGATAAGGCCGAAGGAAACGAAAGACTGCGAAGGCAAATAGCCCGCCGGGCATTTGCGATGGAATGCAGCTTGAGCCACCACGACATCATTACGACCAGCGGCTGCCTGAACGCACTCTCCTATTGTTTGATGTCCGTTACTGAGAAAGGCGACACCGTCGCGATGGAAAGTCCGGTTTCGTTTGGAATGCTCCAACTGGCCGAAGCACTGGGTTTGAAAGTATTGGAATTGCCCACAGACCCCGGCTCGGGCGTAGACCTGAATGCCTTTGAAGGTGCGCTGAAAAATGAAAAGGTAAAAGCCAGCCTGCTGATCAGCAATTTCAACAACCCGCTGGGAAGCTGCATGCCTGACGAAAACAAAAGAGCCGCCGTGCAGCTGGCTGAAAAGTACAATATACCACTGGTTGAAAATGACATTAGCGGCGATGTATACTTTGAGCAGCACCGCCCAAAATCTTGCAAAACCTACGACCGGAGCGGGATAGTACTCTGGTGCGGTTCGGTGTCCAAAACACTTGCTCCCGGCTACCGTGTGGGCTGGGTGGCGCCGGGCAAATTCAAAGAAACTATATTGAAAATGAAGCTGTATCACAGCATTTCGGGCACTTCGATCACGCAGGAGACGATCGCCGGATTTCTGGAAAGCGGGCGCTATGAAAGCCACTTAAGGAAACTCCGCCACACCCTGCACGGTAATATGCTCAGGTACTCAGGTGCCATCGCAGACTATTTCCCCGAAGGTACCAAAGCCAGCAGGCCACAAGGCGGCTCGGTTTTGTGGGTTGAGCTGCCGGCACATATCGATACGGTCGACCTCTACGAAAAAGCACTCACTCGCAACATCAGCTTCGCCCCGGGGAAGATTTTCACCCTGCAGAATCAGTATCAAAGCTGTATGCGCCTGAACTACGGCTTGCTGTGGAATGAACAGACTGAGGCACAGTTGAAAGCACTTGGAGAACTTGCGAAACAATAATGAGAGCCAGGAAGATGCCGGCCAATCCGGGGCCTGCGCAATAATGCATCAACGTTTTAATAATCAGTAAACTCTGCTGAATATTCCTCTGATGCCTGTCAAAATTTATCCGACCTGGGTTTGAGTGTAAAAAGCAATGCAGCCATCACCACCATGCAAATGGAAGATATTCTGAAAAGAAGTCCCACATCGACATTCAGATCCCGCAACCAGCCACCGGCGTAAAGACTCACCCCACCTACGAGGCAGGAAATGAAGTTGAGAATCCCGTAGGCGGTGGCAATCAGCCGGCGATCCACGATCTGCGTGAGCATGGGCATCATGTTTACATCCAGAAAAACCCGGAAAAAACTGAATGCCACAAAACCAGGCAAAGCAAATGCGAGGGTATCGGCCATACTTGCAAAAAAGATAGCCGGCGCGGCAATCAGCAAACCGATCGCAGGAACCAGCATTCTGGCCCGAGGACTGCGTTTTGACCAGCGATCAGCCAAAACGCCTCCTGTAAGTACACCTAACAGTGCCGCCGTATAAATATAGCCGGTGGAATATACCCCCGCCATACTTTGGCTGAGGTTGAAATGTTCCTTAAAATAGGTCGGCAGCCACCCCGTAACCAGCCAGACGACAATGCCTCCCGTTCCCCAAAACAGCAGCGTGGTAATATACTGCCGGTTAAATACCAACGCCCGGATGGCTCGTTTCAAATCCAGACCGGCATCCGCTGGCGCCATCTCCGGGTGAAGGTCGGGCTGAACTTCAGTTTTAGGCGCTTCCCGCAGCAGTACGGCGAGGAATAGAGCATACACGATGCCGAACAATCCGAAAGACAAAAATGCGTAATTCCAGCTATGCGTTTCGGCCAGCCAGCCGCCCACAAAACCCAGGCTCTGCCCGATCATAATGCCCGCCATATGGATCCCATTGGCCAGCGAACGGGTGGTGCCTTTGTGATAATCCATGATCAGCGCCAATCCCGCCGGAATGTAACAGGCTTCGCTGATGCCCATCAAAGCCCGTGTCAGTAATAACCCTTCATAGGTAGTAACATAAGATGTGAGCAGGGTCACGAGCGACCAAACGAACAAACTACCAATAATTACCCAGGAACGCTTGAACCGGTCGGCCAAAAATCCGCCCATCGGGCTCAGAAACCCATATATCCACAAGAATAAGGAGGTTAGCAGCCCAAATTGCGCATCGGTCATGGGTATGGATTCGACTATAGAGAACCGCATGGTCGTGATCATCATCCGGTCCAGGTAATTGAGGCAACCCACGACACTGAGCAGTCCGACAACCAGCCAGGCATAACGCCGTGACCCTTTTTCAATGGAAATTAATGGCATAGCAGATGTTGGGTACGGATTGCTTGCATATCGCTTTGTAATTTTTGGCTGAACAGGCTCATATCATTACTGTGAATGACCATATCGACACCTTCCCTGGCCCACCGGGCCTGAATTTCGGGCCCCATCCAGAACTGAATTCCGACATGCTTTCCGGCTTTGCGCGTGCTGCTGACAATGCGCTGCACAGCTTCTTCAAAATCGGGATGATCGTATTGTTCCGCAATGCCGAGACTTACCGACAGATCATGCGGACCAATGAAAACTCCGTCCAGACCTGGCTGAGCAAGCAATGCATCAAGCCTTTCAAGGGCAGGCTTGCTCTCAATGTTGGCGATTAGCAAGTGCCCTGCATTGTATTCCTGCAGGTATTTCGAAGTGTAATCAGAAATCAAGGTCGTATCTGCCAATGCAGATTCCAGCAATTCTCCTTTCAAAGGTCTGTACTTTATCGCCCCCGTGAGTGCGGTGAGCTGTGCGACGGTTTCAATGTAAGGTGCCACGATTCCAATCGCTCCGGCATCGAGCGCCTGCACGGCCAGAACAGGATCGGGATTAGCAATGCGGACAATCGGCGTAATGCCCATGTACCGCAGAAGCCAGCAGGTTTCGGACAAACTCGTCCGGTCGGCAGGAATATGCTCTGTATCCAGAAACACAAAATCCAGTTCCGCGCCTTCAACGGTTCGCAGCCAGCGCGACGACAAGTTGGTAAGACACGTCCCGTAAACGGTGGCCCCCTCCGAAAGTTTCATTAGCAAATCGTCCTTTTTCATCTGCATTACATTTATTTCTGAGTTATTACCAGCTTGTCCAGCCACCATCCACGACCAGGTTATGTCCCGTGACAAAAGCAGATGCGTCCGAGGCCAGAAAAACCACCGGCCCCTGGATATCGCGGTCGCTGGCAAACCGGCCCAGTGGGGTAAGTCGTTTGTAGTTCGCGATAAATTCCGCTTTTCCTTCCATCATTTCAACGCCGGGCCCATAGCCCCCCGGACTAATGCAATTGGCGCGGATGTTGAACCCGCCGTAATAATTGGCCAGCCATTTGGTGAAACCTACCATCCCCCATTTGTCATAAGTATAATTGACAGGACTAGTCATGCCCGTTTCACCGTAAACCGGGAAATGCGGACCTACTACACCCTGGATGGATCCGATATTGATGATATTGCCACTACCCCGTTCCCGCATCCCTTTTACTACTTCCCTGGTAATCAGCATAAGTCCGGTAGCATTGACACGCTGGGCAGCTTCCCAGTCGGCCGCGTTCATATGTTCGAGATCACTGAATCCCTGACGCGAAACGGCGTTATTGACCAGGATATCGACCTTCCCGAATTGCGCAGTAACAACTTTTACAAACTCGATAATGGAATCTTCGGATGCCAGATCCAGTTCCCAGCCACTGGCTTTCAGGCCCTGATCGACGAGGGTTTGCGCAAATTCCCGGCAATTTTCAGTATTACGGGAAGCGATTACCACTTCGGCCCCGGCGCTGGCAAGTGCAGCGGAAATGGGCGCACCAAACAGCCCCGTTCCTCCCGTTACCACAGCCACTTTGCCGGAAAGATCAAATAAGTCACTCATATCATTTTTAGTTTAAAATATTGATCGTCGTGCGGCATCTAGCCGAACTATGATCAGTTCCACAAAGCCGGCGTGATCACTTCGATCGGCACATCGGTACTCAGTTTCAACAATTCATTTCTCAGTTCGGGAGCTAGCAATGGTGCATTTAAAAGCCTGATATTGGCTTCTACCTGCACGATGTTTTCAGCCCCGATCACCAGACTGTCTACCGTTTCCAAATCCCGGATGAAGCTGAATGCAAGTTCAGCTAATGTGATACGGTGGTCGGCGGCGAGCTGATTGAGTTTTTTCAGATAGGGTGCTGCTGCGCTCAGTTTACCGCTCAGATCTTCCGGGTCTTTCCAGAAAAGCCCTTGCAAAAACACACTCCGGACCATAACCAGTTTTCCTTTGTCATGAAGCTTTTGAAGCGTTCCATTTGCAATAATTTCCTGATCGAGCACATTCAGCGGGATCTGTAATACTTCAAATGCGTGATCTGCCAAAAGGTCATTGGCCTCGGATGAATAGTACAATGAAATGCCCCCATGCGCGATCAGATTTTCGTCTTTTAACCTGTCAAGCAATTCAGGAACAACGTTTTTGACCTGTTCCATCGATTCGGACGCTCCTTTGTGATAGAGTATCAAAGGCAGTTTTTGAATTCCAAGCCGCGTAAGTGACTTTTCAACGATCCCTTTAACTTCTGTCCAGACTTTTTCAAGATCAGATGCCAGATCCGTATCATACTTGAATTTTGATACGATAAAAATGTCTTCTTTTTTAACTCCGGCCAGATAACTTCCAAGTACATCTTCGGAAGTGCCGTAGGTTGGGGATGTGTCGAAACTGTTTATCCCGTTTGCAGCCGATGCAGCGAGTAACGCGTGGGCTTCCGCTACGCTGGGGGCGCCCTGGCGGTTGGCAATGCCATAATCCATCCCAAGCTGAACCGTACCCAGCGCCAGCTTCGAAACTTTGTATGTATGGAAAGATGTGTACTTCATATGCTAGCGCACTTCTACAATCGTGGGTGTACGGATTCCGGGTTTTATTTCACCACTGATATAAAGCCAGGATGATTGGTAAGGCACCACGGCCAGCGTAACACGCGCAGGAAAATCCTGTTGATCGCTAATGTATTCCCAGGTATCATTCCCGGGATAATAATACAGCATCGAGCGGCCGATGCCCGGGTGCGTTTGAGGCGTACGGTAGCGGGCAGTGACCGCATCCACGCCACCCCATACCAGCATGCGGTCGGGACGTATCTGCGGAAGTGTGCCGGCAGCCGAAACACCTCTGGGAATGGGCGCCATTTTCTTCCATGCCGCATTCCATTTTCCGTCGGCGTAATTCAGTTTCATTTCATAATTATCCAGTAGAATGTTCCTGAACTTTTCGCCAAATGCATTCAGCCCGGTCGTCTCTCCTCCCATCAGAAAAATGCGGTCTCCGAACACCCCGCTGGCAGGCAAAGTGCGCTCGGGACCGGGCCATGCATTCAGCGACTGCCACCCTCTATCCGATTTTGACAGATCGAGCAGAAATGCCCGCGCCAACGGACTACTTGTGGGAGAATTGGTCCCTCCCATAATCACCAGACAATCGCCCAGCAGATTTCCAGCCATGTATGCCAGCGGCTCGGGCAATGGCGGCAGATCCTTTTTTATAAGTTTATTATTGATCCATTCATAACTGAATACCGAAGAAAGATGGTCGCCGGACGTGCATCCGCCGACGAGGATCACCTGATCTTTATAGCTCACGGTAACGCCATATCCCGCTGCCTGCGGCAATTTTTCGGTTAACAACTGCCATTTCCCATCTGAAAATGCATAAATGTGATCGTACCATTTCTTCGCGCCGCCTTCCCACGGAAATTTGTCAGGAAAATTGGCGCCGCCCATTGCGAGCAAAGTACCATGCGATACGCCTGCGTACATGGCTGCAAAACCGCGACTGTCGGGGAGGGAAGGAAAAGCGGACCAGGTCAATGGGGCTGGTTGAGCCATTAGCGTAATGGAATAAAGGAATGTCAGTAAAAAATAAAAAAGTGCTCGCTGCCCCGGGAAATGCATATTCAATCAGTTAACAGTGAATGGAAACGACTTCTGGCTAATAAGAACGGTAATCTGCATCACCGCCCCCGGACCCGGTTCTCCATACCCGCCCGTTACCAGCAACTGTTTTCGGGAAGGGGTATCGGTTATAAAAGCCAGGTTGCTGGTTAATGGGAGTTCCGTATCAATCGAAAATAGCCATGTACTCTCGGCAGAAATGATCTGAATGGCCTGCATTCCGTAGTGCGCCACCCAAAGTCTTCCCTCCCGATCCACAGCCAGCCCATCGGGCAGATTGCATGCCGGATCAAGACTGGAATGGGCCGGAAGCCCGATGCAGGAATAACCCGGCTCCGGCTCCCCGGGCGCTGCCAGATCATACACGCGAATACGGTTTGCGTAGCTTTCTGCCACATACAAGCGGGTTTCACCTCGGTTCAATGCGATCCCATTGGCGTAGTCGATGCCATCGGCCACGCATTTCTCAATGCCATCGCTGCCTCGAAAAAAAACCTTCCCATCTGAACGGATTGAGTCTGTAAAATACAGATTCCCCGAGCTGTCGACCAGCAGGTCGTTGGGTGTTTGCACCGGAATTCCACCACAAGTACCATTGATGATATAGCCTGCAAATGATCCGTCGGCACGATAGGTAGCAATCCTGCCCGACCTGGATTCACAGACCAGATGTTCGCCGCTACTCAAAATGACCTGCCCGTTCGGACAATCACCCGGCGCCCAAACAGCCGTTTTACCATCCCGAAATACACGCAAAATCTGCCTGCCCGAAAGCGTTGTCACAAACCATTCATCCGCAGAACCTACTGCCGGGCCTTCGGAATAAAATGCGAGGTCAGCCAGCTTTTGTACCTGGTATTCAAACATATTCGAAAGGAAAAAGTGGAATGCGCCGGTGCAAAAACTTAAAACGGGTCATATCCGCACCGGTGGTCCCGGGGGTATCTATTTTACAAATGGTTTTACAAACCGACTGGTAAGCAGCAATAGGCGCATTTACACCCTTGGCTACGATATAATCGAAATCTACGGGCCGCAATCCTTTGGAAAGCAATTGTTCCAGACTATAAGGTACTGTCCGCAACGAAGTAAGCATGATCGTTTGTCCGGTCGCAGTAGTGATGATCGCCGACTGTCCCATATCAAAATTGACAAATCCGCCATGCTTCGGGGTTGATTCTGAGAAATGCCCGTCGATCATTCTGCTGCTCACCACCGAAACCCTGTATCCGGTCTCACCTACACGAAGTGAAAAAGGGAGTTCAGGGTTTTGGCCCAAAACTTTCACTGCCTCAGGGTCGTAAATGCATATAAACATCCCGGACAGCCGCGCCTCATCAAATGCTTCCAGCAAATGCGTACTCGCTGCCGATCCGCCCCCACCTACATTATCTCCCATATCAAGCAGCAAAACCGGTTTTTCAAGTTCGGAAAGCTGAGGGATCAGGGAATAAATAGCTGTTTTGATACCATTGAAAGTAGCCAGTCGCGGCTGAACATAAGCCAGCAATTGTGCGGTTGCTTGGGCTATTCCCGTATTTCCTTTTTCATATATTAATAAAAAAGCAGATCCCATTTCGGCAACATCCGCGTAAGGAAACCCCAGCAGCAGGCTCACAGACTGTAAGTTGAACGCTGCCCGCACTTGCCCGGCACATTCGAGCAGGCCACGACAGGGAGGTTCCGCCATATTCTGCTGCTCAATGCTGATCGCCATCGGCAGTTGAAGTAACGTCTGCTCATACTGCTTTCCTTCCAAAAGGATCGAAACCATCAGCCGGGCTGCTTTCCGGCCGACTTCCGCCTGATCCAGGTGTGGGTTGGTCTGGTAGGGAAACAAAGCCGTAGTCGACGAGGCCATGAGCGGGCTCACATTAGCATGCGGGTCCAGCGTTCCGACTATGGGCATTTCCGGTCCGACGCGGAGCCGGAGTTGTTGCAGCCAGTACCCGTCCATATCAGGATGCAGCTCGCTCACACCTGCTCCATGCGGCGCCACCAGAATGCCGTCGAATGGCCCGGATTTATCCAACAGTGCAAACATTCTGGAAAGCATGGAATCCAATGCTTCTTTCGTGACCATTCCGCCCGGTGTGGCGTAGGCATAAAAAACGGGGACAAGAGTAAGCTCGCTCACCTGTTCGATCACCCCGGCCATCCCGCTGATCTCGTGGTGGCCACCCCGGTATTCGTCCAGGATCTGCTCCTGTTCAAGCCAGAAGCCATGATGGAATGCCCCGAGGTCGGTTAACTCGGGTGCGAACGTGTTCGTTTCATGGTAGATCCCCAGTAAAGCGACTCTTTTTTGGATCATTCGGGAAGAAGAAAAACGGCATCCACCTCAAATTTCAACAACTCCCCAAGACATCCGATCAGCGTAGTCCGCGCCGGGTAAGGTTCCTGAAAATATTCCCGGTAAATAGCATTGAACTCTGCCAGATATTCCTGTTTTCCAACATAATTCCGCACCTGCACCGCATCGTCAAACGTGACCCCGGCGGCTTCGGCAATGCGTCTGAGATTGTCAAAAGACCGTCTGCATTCACCTGCAAATGTATCATTCACAATATTTCCGTGATCGTCAGTCGATGCCTGGCCGGAAACAAAAACGTGTCCTCCCGATACAATCGCCGGAGAGAATGGTAAAGAACTCACGGGCAGATTATCTCCTTTTATTACTTTTTTTGAACTCATAATACTCCAAATGTTTGATATGCCTCCATTGCTTTCATTCCGTTCTTAATGGCATCCCGGGTACGGTTTTCTGCTGAGATCTTCTCCTTCGCTGCCTGGATCACCCGTTCCTCGATCTCCTGTGGAATCACGACGATCCCATCCACGTCTGCAAACACGATATCACCGGGATGGAAGATTACGCCATCCATTTCCACGGGTATGTCGATGTCGATCACCCGCTGGCGGTTTTGGCTGTCATAAGGATTACGGCCAGTGGCGAAAACCGGAAATTTCATCTCCTTCATTTTCGCTATATCCCGCACTGCGCCATGTACGATAGTACCCACACAGCCACTGTTACTGGCAGCCGTAGCCAGCAACTCGCCGAATATGCCGGAGCGGTCCGAACCTTGTGCAGCCGCAATGAGGACATCGCCCGGCTGGCAGGAATCTACCGCCTTCAATTCCAGGTCATATGGGTTTGCATCCTTGTGGAACATGTCTGCCCAAAGCGTGGTTTTGCATCGTCCCATCAGTTTTTCTACGCCTGTAAAGGCATGAAACGGGATCCGGGTGGCCTGCCGGGTATAACCCATCGCATCCAGAACATCCGCCACGACAGCCACATATAATTCTTCTTTTAAACTGTTAAAATCAAGCATTTTTAATCCAGATTAGTGACTTGCTACGCTTCTTTGAGTCCAAAACTATCGATCGCATCCATCATGGCGATTACCTCCTCATCGGTCCAGGGCATTTCCGGCGCCAGCAGCGGAGGTTTCGGCGTACCGATTTGGATGCCGTATTTAAGCTCCATTCCTCGGACGATAAATGTCCAGATGCAGGGAAGTATCTTTTCAATGAGCCCCTGGAACTGAAGCATGAAATCCTGGGCTTCTAATACACGTCCTTCCAAAAAGCTGCTTCGGATATATTTGCAGGTCGGACCGAACATGTTATAAAAAGAACCGATCGCACCCGCGGTACCGCAGATCGCTGCCTGGCACATCAGCTCATCGGCTCCACTGAACAGCTGCCATTTGTCCCCTGCAAGGTTGCTGATCGAGCCGATTTCCAGCAATTTGTCGGTAGTGAGCTTCATGCCTTTAACCTGCGGCAGATCGAGCAGCCTCAAAATCACGTCCCGGTTGGCAGCTCCGCCGATCTGGTATGGAAAGAAGGGAAGATCAGTTGCTTCTGCAATCCGGCGGTAATGCGTGAAAGCCATTTCGCTTCCGCCAGCATAATAAATCGGGCCCACGGACGAAATTCCGTCAGCACCGTTATCGGCAGCATGCCTGGCGAGACGGATGGATTCCTCCGTATTCATGGCACCTACCTGCACCATCACCGGCACGCGCCCGTTGGCGATCTTTACCGTTCTCTGCGTAATGGATTTTCGTTCCTCCTCACTGAACAGGAATCCCTGACCAGTGGAGCCCAGCAGGTACAGGCCGTCCATTTCCTGACTGATGAGGAGTTCGATCAGCTTTTCGAGTTCCGACTCATTGAGCTTTCCGTCGGGGTGAACAGGTGTAAGCAGCGCGGGCCACACACCTTTGAATGTATGATTTGTCATTTGGTATTACTTAAAATTGATATAATCAGGATAATAATTGAGCAAGTTTTTTAAATGCGTTGTCTATGTCTGCGGGAGTAACCGGCGGCAGGGAAAATCCGGAATCCACCGTGGCCATATCCTTGAAACCACTGCCTGTGACCAGGCAAACGATGTTTGCATTTGGATCGAGCTCTCCATTTGAAATGGCTTTTTCCACACCTGCGAGCGCCACCGCACCGGCGGGTTCGCAGAAGATCCCTTCGCGGAAAGCCAGCTCCTTATGCCAGCGCAGTACGGCGGCATCCGAAATGGTTTGACCTGTACCTCCCAGTGCTTTACAGGCTGCGATCGTTTCATTGCCGTCGAGCACACTGGCAACCTGCAGTCCGCTGATCCGGGTGGTCGAATGTCCCACACTTTTTGCAGGTATGCCCGTCCGCAGGGAAGTGGCGATGGTATCGTTTCCTTCCGGCTGAATGCAATGGACCTTTGCCTGCCCTTTTCTCCCGATTACTCCACGCGCCACCGCCAGCGTAAGCCCGCCGCCACCTGCGGGGACAAAGATTTCGGTAGTACCATCGAGTGCATCGAGAATTTCGTGCGCAATACTTTCCACCCCCGCCATTCCCGACGCACAAAACCGGTAGGCACTGATCGGAAGCGGCCGGTTAAGTTTCCCGGTTAGGTTTTCAAGATGGTCCATGACGCGGCTGGTTACCTCCGCCGAGGTGCCGAAGCCATCGATCATCAGCAATTCGGCCCCATACAGCTGCATTTGTTTCAGCTTGGGCATCGGAGCGCCGTCTACCACGGCAATGATGCATTTGATCTGTGCCGCAGCGCAATAAGCTGCCAAAGCCGCGCCGGTATTCCCGCTCGATGTTGCAATACAGCGGGTTTGCCGGTTGCCGACCATTTCGCTCACCAGTGCCGCCGCAAAACGGTCTTTATAGGAGCCGGTGGGGTTCAGATTTTCCAGCTTGAAATATAGATTCGGCAGACCCATCGCCGGCCCGATGTTGCGGGATCTTACCAAAGGTGTATTTCCTTCCCCCAGACTCAAGCGATCGGGCTGGGAAGTAGAGTTTAATGGATCGTTCAAGACCTGGTTCGCGTTCAAAATTCTTCCGGAAATTGTATTTTCTTAATTGAATAAGGGTTGAAATTCGGCTGAAACCCGCCGTCGACTGTGATTGTCGTACCGGTAATGTAGGACGCGGCATCGGAACAAAGCCAGGCAATGGTACGGCCCACTTCTGCGGCATCGCCGCCACGTCCGAGCGGGATAAAGTCGGTGAGCTGCGCGATGAGCTGGTCACTCACATTCTCTCCGTTTTGGTTTTTGTAATCGTTGCTTAGTTCCGTGCGGATAAAGCCCGGGGCAACGCAAAGAACCCGTATTCCACTGCGTCCGTACGTGATCGCCATTTCTTTGGTAAGACTTTCCAGCGCACCTTTGCAGGCAATGTAAGCGGCAGCCATTCCCGACGGCCTTTCTGCCATGATACTCGACACATTGATAATGACGCCGGGTATCTGCTGTTTTTCCATCTCCGCAGCCGCAGCCTTACCCAGGAAAACAGGGGCGGTCAGACACACACCGATTGTCTTTTCCCAGGTCGCCAGGTCCAGTGTCCGGAGCGAGCCGGCTATGCGCCAGGCAGCATTATTAAGCAGCACATCGATTCTCCCAAATCGCGCAATCGTCTCTGCGATCAGCGATTCTCGATAGGTTTCACTGTTGAGGTCCCCCGGAAAAGATGCATTTGCAATGTCCGCAGCATGGAGTTCATCCTGTAATTTCCGCAATCCTCCGGCCTCAATATCCGAGAGCATCAGTGCATAACCCAGCTCGCCGAGGATTCTGGCAGTCGCCCTTCCGATCCCTCCCGCTGCTCCCGTGATCAGGGCTACTTTTTTCGGTTCTGTCATCAAAAGGTATATTGGTTACTCGTTGTATTTTGAATTAAATCGCTAAGTCAGCGTAATCTTTCCAGGTTTTGTAATGGGCAAAATCCCGCCCAATGCATCCCCGGTTTTTACCTTCACGAGGTTTCTCAGCAAAAATGCCAGCCCGTCTACATCTGCCAGCACTTTTATAGAATCGCCGGTTACCGGATCATGTATTTTCCCCCAGCATTGACCAGCGACAACCTGGTCGCCGATCGCCACCTCCGCCTGGAAAATTCCGTCAGCCGGAGCAGGCATCATGCCCTGCAGATACCCGCTGTTGAACCGCGGATCTTCTACCCAATAGCGTTCGTGCAATGGTAATTCGGTCACTACGCCGTCGAGCATGCCAAGCTTACGCAGCAGATTAATACATCCGTCAAAATAGCCTTCGACCACTTTTTCACGAATGCCTGTACCTCCCCCGTATTCAAGATATACAGCCGGTACGCCCGCGTCTCGCGCGACAGACAGGGTGCGGCCATTCGGGGTGGATTCAGTACCCCAGATCACCGGGATCGGAAATGCCAGTGCCATCTGACGCTGCTTTTCCAGAATGTTCCCGTTCTCATGCAGCATGTAACCCACCAATGGAAAGATGTCGTACATCACCCCGCCTGTATGCATATCAACCAGATAATCAGCTTCATGGATCATAGCACTGATGATCGCCGCCGCCTGCTCTGAACTACTTCCCTCCGCATTACCCGGGCAGATTCTCGCCAGATCCAATCCATCGGGGCCGAAGCGACTTGCGTTTTCATAGGCCAGTCTGTTCACGAGCGGCATTATCGTTACTTTGCCCGCGGTCAATTTGTCTTCAAGAAAATTTCCCAGTCGGCCTGCTGCCAGTATAGGCTCATACTCGTCCCCGTGAACGCCTGAGGTTATCAGTACGTGCGGCCCTTTCTGCAAACCTTCAATTACCGTTTTCACTTCTGATGTTTTCAATAGGTTTATGTCAGCTACGAAGCAATCTCAATGTTGTCCTTCAAAATATTCTCCTCCGCAGGCAGGTGCTTCGGGATCGAAAATGTTCAGCGTCTTAAATAGTAACCGTGCAATCTGCTGATGTCCCACGTAGTTCGGGTGGAGCCTGTCATTCAACCATTGCCGGTAAATGTCATTGAGAAATTTGCTTTGTCTTTTCTCCCAATATTCATGATTATCAACCAGCAGCACCTGGCTGGAACCAGCCACCTGTCTGATCACGCTCACATAATCGGGAAGCGTTTTTCGTTCAGGCGAGAGGTTTAGAATGATCGGATTAGGAGTATGTAAGACCGGTACCGCTTTCAATGCTCTGATCTGCCCGATGAGCGATACGAGATTCTTTTCAAAAACAGCCGACGTTATTTCCGGTTTTGAACAATCGTTGGTACCGATCATAATGGACACCACTGAGGGCTCAAAACGGGAAACCCGCCAATGAAAATCCTGTAATATGGAGGCAGTAGTCTGCGAACTAATGCCGGTATTGATCACCCAGTCGCGTGTTCTTGTAAGCTCCCAGCGCAATCTTTCCTCAAATATCTCCGGGTACGAACGCCGGCCCGCAGTATGCTTTGCCCCGTGCGTAATGCTGTCGCCGGTGAATACCCAAATGTGGGGATTTGGATCGCGGAGGATCTCAGCGATACGATCTATATCCTGGGGATTAACGATCGTTTTTGCAGGCAAACCCGCCTCACCACCATACGCCAGCGCGGTAACACCGGCAGGCAGAATGGCGCTCAATGTTCTCAAGAAGAGTCGTCTCGGGAGGGTATGCTTCGTCTGCCGATCGCTCATTTGTAAAGCCATTTCTGGTTGATACGCGTCACTCTCAGCACAGATAAATGTGTTTTTGCAGACTGGCTGCCGGCGCAATAGCCCAGTAATACATCGTTTTTTGTAAAATGCGCAGCAGTATAACAGTACCAGCCGTCGGGATCGGTTTCAATGTTCTTCACATTCGTCCAGGTCAGGCCATCGTCTTTGGAAATGGCCACGGTCAGCGGGGTTCGTACACCGCCATGCCAATCGCTTTCTCTTTTGGGGTTATTGTTCCAGATCATCAGCAGATCACCCGTTTTGGGCATTCTGACAATCGTGGCCGGTGACATAGGCGAATAAATGTTCGTCTCCTGGATGTGCGACCAGGTCTGGCCTTTATCACTGGAAAACGACATTTGCTGCTTGCCGCCGCTCGCCCGGATGATCATCAGGATACGTCCGTCTTTAAGTTCGACCAGCCCCGGTTCCTGGGTGATGATCTTGGTATCGTTCGGGACAGATTTGCCTGATTTCCAGGTTTTTCCGCTGTCGTCGGAGTAGTAACTGAACAACGTTGCCTGGTTGCTCCATTTACCATTGTCGTCCCCGTGCCGCGCCACCGCCATGATGAGCCTTCCGTTTTTGAGCTGGATCACGCGGCTGTTGTTCAGTACAAAATATCCCTCCTGATCGGTAATGCATGAGATTGGCGCTGACCATGTTTTTCCTTCATCGGAAGAAAGGCGGAGAAGTGGCTTGCAGTCTGTTTCGGAGTTTTTCTTCAGATACCAAAGTGCAATTTTTCCATCTTTAAGCCGGAGCATCGAAACCGACATGACGTTCATATCTCCCTCACGCTCCACAACTATGTGATCCTCCCTAGTCCATGTCTTACCCTGATCCGAAGAATACCGGCCGGCCAGGTAGGCGGGCGCATGGTCACTGGATGAGCCTCCGGTATAGCGACTGTATACAAAAAGGATCCGGCCATCTTTCAATGTGACGAAGTCTCCCTCACTGTTGCGGGGATTGTCACCTCCTGGATTGAGCTGCAAAGAAATGGGCAGGTTTTTATCTCTTTCCGCCTCGTTTTTAAGCGCAATGGACGTCCATTCTTTCGCGAGCCGGTCTTTAATGGCCGCGAGACTGTACCGTTTCACTTTCAGGCTCAAACCTTTGGCATTATTGCCTTCGGGATTCACATAATAGGAAAGCAGCACATGGTCCGCCTCAAAATGGATCGAGGTATAGGCATATTCCTCGTTTGGGTTGGTTTCAATATTTGTCAGCGCGACCCAGTTCTTTCCATTGTCGCGAGAGGCCGAAATGGTCAGCGGGGAACGTTTGGCTTTGAAATAACCCGGACCCGACAACCCATTATTATTATGTACGGCCAGCAAGTCGGCTGAACCCGGCATGCGCTTGACCGACGCAGGCGCAACAGGTGAATTCAGGCTTGATTGCATTGCCATAGACCAGCTTGCTCCACGATCGTCTGAGTACGTTTGATACTGACGTCCACCACTGGCACGGATAATCATCATGATCCGGCCGTCGGCCAGTTCCACTACTCCCGGCTCCTGCGTGATCACCGAGTCGGGCGTGGGTACTACCTTTCCGCTTTTCCAGGATTGTCCATTGTCATCGGAGTAATAGCAATTTAATCTTCCTTTGTTGCTCCACTGGGCAGAAGCCGTTTTGTGAAGCGAAACAGGCGCGATCAACCTGCCGCTGCCGGTCTGGATCACTCTGTCGTTGTTCAAAACAAAGTAGCCTTTCTCATTGGTTATGAGCGGCGTAGGAGCAGACCAGGTTTTAGTTTCGTCTGATGAAAAACGTACCTGTGGAATGCAATCGTCCATCGAATTTTTGCGAACATAAAACAGGGCGATCGTCCCATTATTCAGGCGAAGCAGGGAAGCGGACATGATGTTCATATCGCCTTCTTTTTCGAGAACCAGATGGTCTTCATTGGTCCAGGTTTTGCCGCCGTCAGACGAAAATCTGCCCATTAGCCGCGCAGGTGCGTGGTCACTGGCGGTACCATCAAACCGGGAGTAAGCCAGCAGTACACGTCCGTCTTTGAGCGTGACCATGCCACCCTCGGTATTACGCGGGTTTTCAGCACTGGATTTCAGGTTGAGAACGGTTTCTCCGGTGATATCGCTGGTTTGACTATGCGCGATAGAGACCAGCTGCGTGGCCGCCGCCATCAGGCAGGAAATTACAGTACGTTTATTTAGAGGAAAGCCAGCCATGGTTGATTTTTGTCAGATTGGTGATAGAAAGACCAGTACCCTTGGAGCGAAAGCCAGCGCAATAACTCAGCAGCAGATCGCCTTGTGCATTAAAGCGTGCGGCGGTATAGCAATAATGCCCATCCGGATCGTCGTGAATGGTTTTAACCTGCTTCCAGCTCACTCCCTCGTCTGCCGAAACGGCGATATTGAATGGTGTCCTTTTTCCATAACCCAGTCCCAAAACGCCGAAGTTGTTCCAGATCGCCACCAGTTGCCCGGTAGCCGGATCACGGACGATAGTAGCCGGGGACAAAGGTGAAGGAAGGTTGTAAGGCACGGCCACTTGCCAGGTTTTGCCCTTATCCTTGGAATAGGATGCATACTGCATACCACGATCCGTGCGGATGTACATCATCACAGATCCGTCTTTCAATTCGACCAGTCCGGGCTCCTGGGCCATTACTGCATCAGGCACTTTGATCTGCGCACTTCGTTTCCAGGACTTACCGTCATCGTCCGAATAATAGCAAAACAATTGTCCATAGTTATTGAAACTCGACTCAAGCTTCTCCGGTGACACGCCTTTCACGTCGGACGTGTGCAAAGCCACGGGTACCAGCAGTCTGCCCGATGGCAACTGAATCACCCGTGCATTGTTCAAGACATAGTAGCCGGGGCGGTCGGTGATGCACGCCACCGGCTCTTTCCAGGTTTTGCCCTCGTCTTCGGAGATCCGCAGGTAAGGAATGCAGTCATTAATGGAATTTTTACGGGCATAAAACAAAGCCAGCTTCCCGTTTTTTAACCGGAGCAAAGACACCGACATCACATTCATGGCGCCTTCGTTTTCCACTACGATTTCATCTTTGTCTGTCCAGGTGTTGCCACCATCCGACGAGTAGCGTGCGGCCAGGTGTGAGTTACCGAAATCGCTGGCAGATTTTCCCGTGAAATGGGTGTACACAAAAAGAATGCGGCCATCTTTCAGGGTGACAAAATCGCCTTCGCTGTTGCGCGGGTTGTCCGTCCCAGGTAAAAGTTGTAATGTAACCTGCGGGCCGGACTGGCCTTGCGATGCGGGACTTCCCATTGTCATTGCAGCAGCAACTCCGGCGGCGATCAAACGTAACCGGAACTTGGTAAGCCATTTAAAAAAGGTCATTGACGGCATGTCGTTCATATCAAATGTTCAGGGGTTCAGGAATAGGCAGCGTCTTTTTTTCAACAACTCCGGTTCGGGGACCGGAGTTGTTGCTACTGGTTAAAGATAGCCGGGGGTTTGTTTGAGTGCTTTGTTGTTGGTAAGCGTATTGAGATCTACCGGCCACAATAGTTTGTAATCTTCCGTAACCGTCGTGTATTTGATTACATATTCTTTTCCGAAACGCAGCAGGTCGTACCAGCGCTTTCCTTCTCCGATGAATTCGAAGTACCGCTCTTTCAGAATCATTTCGGGCAATACCTTATCGCCGGGTTGATTGGGAAAGCCATGCACGGCTGGCTTATAGTTAGTCCCATAGGCACGTTGCCGCACCAGGTTAATTTCCGTTGCCGGATCTTCCCCAAGCACAGTTTTGGCCTCGGCCAGCATCAGCAGCAGATCGGCATAACGGTATATCGGATAATCGTCCACCATCACACGGCTGCCGGCGTTAATAATGCCCTGATATTTCGCCAGGTAGCAACCGGCGAGGACATATTGGTCGTTTACCAGTGAAAAAGCGCCTTGTATTGAAGCGTACTTTCGGGAATCTTCACCCGAAAAGCTGCGGTATGTGCTTTTCTTGATCGGCGCCTGAAAACCGCCCGTTCCACCTACCAGATCCTTCTGCACATCGATTTTCACTTTCGACAGGGAGTCATAGTAGTTGCCTATGTAGTTAATCTGCGGTAAAAACGGCGCGAACTCACCGCCCATGAACGTATACTCGTTCAGCTCGTTGCGTATCGTGAATATGATTTCCTTGTTGCCCTTATTGGCGTGGCTAAAAACATCTTTATAGTTTGGCAGCAGCCCGAATGCCGGCACATTCTGCTGGATATCCGTGAGCGCTGTTTTGGCAATTGCAGCATCGGCCGCCCCGCCATTGAGCCGTTTCGCCGACCAGAGGTATGTCTCGGCTTTCAGCATTAATGTCGCACTTTTTGACCAGATCGCTTTATTCAATTTAATGGTGTAATTCGTCCCGAAAGCAGCCTCCGATT
The DNA here is from genome assembly GCF_008369915.1 of Dyadobacter sp. UC 10. Classification (NCBI taxonomy): domain Bacteria; kingdom Pseudomonadati; phylum Bacteroidota; class Cytophagia; order Cytophagales; family Spirosomataceae; genus Dyadobacter; species Dyadobacter aurulentus. The sequence goes on from NZ_VSRN01000001.1 coordinate 250,901, forward strand.
TGCCCAGGTCCGACTTGATGAGCGCCATCACATCTGCTGCCGGCGAGGCCGGCTTTGCCAGCTTGTTGATATCGAAAGTAGAAGTCGCTGTTTCGTGGATAATCACGTCGCCCCAGGAACGCAGCAGATGGAAATAATAAAATGCCCGCATGCCATAACCCTGCCCGAGATAATACGCCTTGCTGGCCTCCGGCAATATCGTAGTCTGTTCGGTCTTCTCGATCAGCAGGTTGATCTGATTGATATTGCTGTAAAAATCTCCGTAAGAGTTTACGCCCGGATTGCTGATGTTGATAGTATTGAGCCAAAGTCGCTCCCGGTTGTTGGTAGATTCCCCACCAAAAGACGTCTCTCCAAATTCATCGGCCCGCATGCCGCCCAGCACAAATAAATTATACGTATGGGTCCGTAGACGTGCGTGGATGCCGATCACAAATGACTCCCACTGTTCGGGCGCCTTCCAGAAGTTGTCGTCCGTAATGCTGCTGATAGGTGAAAGGTCAAGCTCGGTCTTGCTGCACGAAGTCGCCAGCGACAGGAGCATGCTCAGGAAAACAGGAAATGTTATCTTTTTCATAATTCTTCGATTGCATTTAAAATGATACTTCCAGACCAAACAGCAGTGTTCTAGGCAAAGGATAGCGTCCTGCATCCAGGCCGGCCAGCTGGGGGCTGTTCCCGGCAACGCCCGGCTCGGGACTTGTACCGGTGTAACGGGTAAAATAGCTCAGGTTTTGCCCGGTCACATTGACCCGCACATTCGACATTTTGACTTTGGAAGTCCATGCTTTTGGAAGTGTATAAGCCAGCGTAAGTTCTCTGAGGGCGAGATAATCCCCTTTTTCATAAAACCGGGAGCTGTTGTTGTCCACGGCAGTGGCTGCGTTGTTGGAACGGGTAATGTTCTTTTTGATCACCTGATCACCATAGTAAAATTTGGGAAGATCAGTATCCATATTTTCCTCGCTCCACATTTTACGAACGTCCGTGATCACATTGAAAGTCCCCTGCATTTGGCCCAGAATACGTGCATACACATCGTTGTAGATCGTGTGCCCAAGTGCATAATCGAACCTTGCCGACAAGCTGAGGTTTTTGTAGGTAAGTGTAGAGGTCATACCGCCTGTCCATTTCGGAAACATATTTCCTACTTTCACCCGGTCGAGCGTGTTGATGATCCCGTTGTTGTCGAGATCGGCCCATAGCACATCACCGGGTTCGATAGGATACTTACCGGTTTTATTTGCCAGATCGGCATAAGCTTTTGGTCCGTATAACTCAGCGATTGCATCGTAACGGCCAGGTACCGACTGATTTACATCGTCCCAGTCTCGCAATATCCGCTCTTGTTTGTAACCAAACATATCGCCCAGCATCCCTCCTTCCTGGATCCCTCCTACCCACACATTTTTGCCCTGCGCGGGATCGTATACTTCATATCCTCCCTGCCTGTTCCGTTCATTGCCATTCACAGGCAATTTCATGATACGGTTCTTTACAAAAGAGGTATTTACACCCACATCCCAGGTCAGGCCATTGTCCAGGCGAAGCACATTTGCATTAATATCCAGCTCAAAACCGCGGTTACGCAGACTTCCCAGATTAGTACGGATGCTGCCGAACCCGGTGTAGCTCGGAAGCGCGAGGTTGGTCAGCAATTCGCTGGTGGTGCGGTTGAAATAATCGAAGGAAATCGTTGCCCTGTTTTTGAGAATACCGATATCAGCGCCCACGTTAATGGAAGCAGAACGCTCCCATTTCAGGTTGGTGTTGACCATTGCGGTATTCAGGAACCCGGCTTGTCCGCCATAAAGTGTCTGAATACCATAGCCGCCCTGCACTTCATATTCGCCCACGCCCGCCACGTTTCCGTTCACACCATAGCTCGCTCTCGGTTTGAAGGTGCTTATGTATCGGTCAAGTCCCAGGTTCGCGAAAAACGCTTCGCGGTGCATGTTCCAGCCAACCGATACGCCCGGAAATGAAGCCCAGCGGTTTCCTTTTGCCAGTCTGGAAATACCATCGTAACGCATCACCGCAGATAGGAGATATTTTCCATCGAAATCGTAGTTCAAACGACCGAAAGCCGACAATATCCGCTGCTGAACCCATGATGTGCCTGTAGCTGTCCTTTCAGTGACGGCATTCAGGGTGTAGATAAAGTCTGTCGCCGCCTTAGTTCCAGCTGCCGAAAAATCCAGGGTTGACACATCGAAATATTCGCCTCCGGCAAGCACACTTACGTTATGCCCCTTTAAGCTCTTTACATATCCTAGCGTCAGGTTGTGTTGCTGCTGTAACAATCTTTGATATCTGGCAGAAGCTGCCCGTGTGATGTCAGGAACCGCAGTAGTCTGGTACTGAATGGATTTATTGAAAGATTCATTCAGATCATCCGTGTAATAGGCATTTATCTGGGCCCGTAATTCCAGGTCTTTGACGATTTCCCAGCGGGCTCCGACATTCAATGTCGTTTTGCGTGCTTCGTTCTTTCTTACATACTGGTTCAGGTAGTACAACGGATTACCATTTGCCACGCCATTGTTTGGATTCGGATTACCGTTATCATCAAAAGGCTTGAATGTGGGCCAAAGACTTTGTACCCGGTAAAAAATATTCGCAGGTTCCTGATAAATGGGAGGAAGTTTGGATAATGTAAATGCTACCGAAGACGATACTTCAAAGTTGGGTTTAATGAGATATGATCCGGTTAATGATCCCGAGAAACGCTCGTATTTGGTACCTACCACCAACCCATCTTCTTTATAATAGCCGACACTGGAAGCGAATTTCGCTTTTTCATTTCCCCCGGTGAAACTCAGATAGTGGTCTTGGGTGATCGCCGGATTTTTGAAAGCCGCATTTCTCAGCTCATTTCCATAGTCTTTGTACATCAGCGTATCCACATCATTGAACGGATCGATCAGCCAGCCATAACCCTGGCCGAGAAGCGACTGGAATTGTCCGCGGTTGGCATTGCCTATTTTTAAGGTCGAGTAAATGTGAGGCAGATTTGTGCCGAAACCGGTCTGATTATCCGGAACGAGCGGCGCTACGCCACCCTGCGAGCGGGCAGTATTGGTCCGACGGACACCGAGCCGGTTATAATATAGAAAATCACGCGCCTCCACATAATCGTAGGCGGTGCGGAGGTAATTGATCCCGGTCCGTACTTTATATTGAATCTCCGAAAAGCCTGCTTTCCCTTTTTTGGTGGTTACCAGTATTACCCCATTATTGGCCCTTGCCCCGTAAATCGCAGTCGACGCGGCATCTTTCAATACCTCCACCGATTCGATATCCGACGGGTTAACGTCATTGAATGTACGCACGATACCATCTACTACCACAAGTGGTGAGCCGGGGCTGTTGATGGATGCCCCACCGCGGAGGAGGATTGTGGGCGTACTGCCAGGCTGGCCCGACGTGTTGACTACGCGAAGGCCAGGGATCGTTCCCTGCAAAGATGACGCGGCATTTGATAAAGCTACATTTTTAAGAACCTTGGTATCCAGCTTGGCCACCGATGTGGTGACCGTTTGCCGGGACTGGGAACCATAACCCACAGCCACCACTTCATTGAGCATGGTCACATCGTCTTCGAGAACGACATTCAGCCTGCTCTCAGAACCCACCGTGACTTCTTTGGACTTATACCCGACAAAACTAAAGATCAGTACCTGGCCAGAAGAAGCATTGATCTCATATGCTCCTTCTGCATTCGTGAGACTGCCAGCCTGGGTCCCTTTTACGACTACGGTTACGCCGGGAATGCCGGTTTCGCCGGTTGCGGCTGTAACCTTACCCTGAATCAGACGTCCCTGTGCAAATAGTGCAGCGTTGCTAAGAAGTGCAAAAACGAAGATTATATTAATCTTCCAATTTCGAAAGTACATGTGTTTCATATTTACTTTTGTCTGTTTTGCCATTTCGAAGACATATTAAATTAAGGGTTTACCAAATTTTCTTCTTAGTTTTATTTGTAGGACAAATATAATAGCAATATTTAATTGCAAGTTGATTTGTGATATTATTTTTTTGTATGTGTTAAAAAAATAACTGCGAGCTGAAAAACTACTACCTTTGAGCCGCCGAAAAGGCTGATACAACTATGCGTAAAACCAACACCACTTTACTATCACCGGTCAGCAATCTCTCCATGACCGATCGAGTTGAAAACTCGCTGCGACAATATTTTGAGGATAACAAGTTCAAGCCGGGAGACCCGCTTCCAAACGAAATGGACATGGCCACGCAGCTGAATGTGAGCCGGAATGTAGTCAGGGAGGCACTGAGCAGGCTTCGGATGCTGGGGATGATAGAAGCCAGGCCCAGAAGAGGGATGGTGATGGCACAGCCCGACCTGCTTGCAGGGATTGAGAAGGTACTTAATCCTATGATTCTCAGCAAAGACAATCTTAAGGATATTTTTGAAATGCGGCTAATCCTGGAAATGGGCGTTTCAGAGTTTCTTTTCGCGAGAAAAACCAAGGCGCAGGTCCAGGAACTCGAAGAGATCGTAGCGAGGCAGCAGAATAACGATGCCTTGACGATCGAGGAAGAGGTAGCCTTTCATGGAAAACTGTATGAAATGTCTGGAAATGAAACCTTCGCACGTTTTCAAAACTTACTGATACCGGTTTTCAATCACGTATTTTCAGACAAATTCCGGATGCACGTGGAAATTCCGGATCCTGTAACCCACCACGATCTTATCGAAGTACTTAAAAACGGCACCGCTGACGAATTCAGACAAGCCATGTATAAACACCTCCTGCCTTATTATCAGACAGGCAACATCGCGCAGGCGACCAAATAACCGGTTAATGAAGACCACCACAGGCGGGCATCAATACCAGATTAGCGCACTGTTTTATTTTCCCCGACGCAATGATTCTGCATAGGCATCTGGAAGTATACTGTCTTCTATCGCTTTGGCCGCTTTCTCAATATTATACTCAAAGCGTATAAATTCAACTGTAATACTTTCTTTAACCGAAATGGATGCATCGGCATTCATATGCAGGATCACATAACCGCCTCTGGGGTCACCATCCTTGGGCTTACCTACTGATCCGATATTGACCGCGTGGCGGAACTGGACGGTGCCGTCTTCCTGAGGGCAATGCAGGATCCTGTGATAAGGTTTGTGGGTATGGCCAAAAAGCATCACATCTGTACCGGCCTGCTCCATGATCCGCAGCATGCTATTTTCGTCCCGATCTTCAAACAAATACTCATTGACCCTGCGCGGACTGCCGTGTACCAGCAGCACCGACAGCGGTCTATCGTGGCCTTGAAAGTCCAGACGGATGTGGGCCGGCAAGGCCCTCAGGTACGCCCGCTGCCCGTCTTTGATAATTTCATTTGTGTAAGCAATCGACACTTTGCCATTTTCTTTTTCATCGTCCGTTTTGTAGGCACAGCCACAGTCATCGCTGCTCCTTCCTATTCCAAAATCGTAATTACCGGCAATGGCAGGAATACCGCGTTTCCTGATCTGATCTATCACTTCATTAGGCCAGATGTTATAACCCACCAGGTCCCCCAAACAATAAATAGCGTCGGTATCTCTGGATTCAACATCATTAAAAAACGCCTCCAAGGCAGGAAGGTTGGCGTGAATATCTGAAAAAAGGGCAATTCTCATTTAATAAGTGGTTAATTGGCAAATTTGTGTTGTTGTTTGCGCGCGAAATTGACCATCAGGATCAATACCGGCACTTCGATCAGCGGGCCGATCACGGCAGCGAAAGCTGCTTCGGAATCAATCCCGAATACAGCGATTGCAACCGCAATACCTAATTCAAAATTGTTACCTGCTGCAGTGAATGCCAGGGATGTGGATTTGGCATAATCCGCACCGGCACGTTTCGACAAATAGAAAGCAGAGAAAAACATAATTGCAAAATAGATTGTCAGTGGCAGCGCAATACGGAGCACATCAAACGGTATACTGACAATCAACTCCCCTTTCAAACTGAACATGACTACGATGGTGAACAGCAAGGCTATTAACGTAACAGGACTGATGGCTGGAAGAAATCTATTTTCATACCAATCTTTGCCAAACAGCCTGGTCAATACGATCCTTGAAATAATGCCAGCCAAAAACGGGATGCCCAGGTAAATGAATACGCTTTGCGCGACCTGACCGATCGTTATGTTTGCCACCAGGTGGCCCTGCTCAAAGCCTTTCAGACCAAAGACGGGTGGCAATACCGTTACAAACACGTACGCATAAACCGAATAAAACAAGACCTGAAATATGCTGTTAAAAGCTACCAATCCTGCTGCGTACAGGCGGTCGCCATTAGCCAGGTCATTCCAGACAATAACCATCGCAATGCAGCGGGCAATGCCGATCATGATCAGTCCGGTCATGTACCCGGGCTTATCCGGAAGAAAAATTGCGGCCAGGCCAAACATCAGCAGGGGTCCAATGACCCAGTTTTGAAGCAGGGAAAGCACAAGGATCTTTGTGTTGTTAAATACCTTTGGCAGCTCGGCATAGCGCACCTTGGCCAGGGGCGGGTACATCATCAGCACCAGGCCGATCGCTAACGGCACGTTGGTCTGCCCGGAATTAAACTGATTAATAAAATCAGGTGTGCCCGGCATGAAATAGCCAATTGACACACCTACAAGCATGGCCAGAAAGATCCATAAAGTCAGGTAACGGTCTAAAAAAGAAAGACGTCGGGTATTCATCCAGTTTGGTACTTTAAATTCCGTTTCATGACGACAGCTGATGAAGGACAAAGGCTGCCGAATTGCCGGGTTTGTTGAATTGCTTCCGGGACTTGCTCACGGTTAACAGCCATGAAGCCATACCGGTCAAAGTAATGGTCAGCTGTGGTCGTGATCAGGTATACCGCTTGCAATCCCTGCTCGGCGGCACCTGCCAGTAGCTGCCCGACCATCTGGCCAGCGATACCTTTGCCCTGGCAGGCAGGCTCGACAGCAACTGAGCGCAAGAGCCCAACGGACCCGAAAATTTCAAGGCCTGCGACTCCGATAAGCGTCCCGTCATGTTTTGCCAACAGAAAATTGCGCAGGCTGCTGGGTAAATCTTCTGTAAGCAGGTCAGCTTTTTTTAGGAAGCTGACCACCGATTCCTTTTCCTCCGGCCTGGCATGATCGATTTGAATACCCATAATTTTTTGATTTGATTAACAGCATCCTGAGCCAGGCTCGCAGCACGTCGCATCAGAAGCGACTAATTCCAATTCCTGCTTTACAGCGGCAGGTGCGCAACATGAGGCATCTGCCGGCGATGTGCCGCAGCTCTGGTTGCGGGTGAGCGCCTTGCATTGGGTAAAGTCGGGAACCAGGTTAACCGAAAATGTTTCACCGTCGGCAACAAACTCGCCTGGATACATTTGCCGCGTATCGAACTTCGAATTCCCAAACTCGATCTTAACGGTTGCATTGGGGTCCAGTGGAAGCGATTTTTCAACCAGCTCAATAATTTTCAGGGCCTTACCTACTTTCATTGACCGGTCTGCTTCTTTCACCGACGGCTCCCACAGCTGCACGATTACTTCGGTCCAGCTGTTCATTACCCCGCCGCAGTCCACCGAAACGATCGGCGCCTGTTTGATCTCGGTAATGTGATAAGAATTGTCCACAAACCTGCCCTCTTCATATTGGAATTGCAGGTGCAGATCAGGATTTTGTTTGAGGTTATTTTTGAGTTCACCCCAGGTAATCGGATCGCGGGTCACCGCAGAATTTGATTGGTTCATAGCTTTTACTGGTTAAATGTAATATTACGATTGATATTCTCAAAAAAATGTCCTGCCTAGTTACAGCAGGATGTGGTTACAGTAAACGTATTCAACAGAGAACCAAACGCCCGCTGTGCTTCTTCCCAAACCGCGGGATTAATACAATAGCAAACCCGCGGCGGATTGATTTCTCCGTGAATGATCCCAATCCGTTTCAATTCTTTCAGGTGTTGGGAGACTGTGGCCTGGGCAAGTTCCAATTCATCCACCAAATCACCGCACACACAGGCTTTCCTGGCAATCAATAGTTGCAGGATCGCAATCCTGGCCGGGTGCGAGAACGCCTTTGCCAGATCTGCAAGACGGTTCTGCTGCTCGGTGAATATTTCGGTTTTCGTAACTCCCATGATGCAAATATAGGCGGCAATTTATTAATTGCAATATTACGATGGATATTTAACGCAAGAATTTATCGACCTTGAAAAACCAAACAACCAGCGTCAGGAAAATACCGGTTCCCTCAGGCAAAGTATAGCCACAACTTCGAACAACCACCGTTCGATTTCGAACATTTTGCAAGAGCTGCATTTTCACTAACCAGCTAAATTTCAACCCAATAAACTGCATCTCCAAATCTGGCAAAGTATTTGATCAGCAAATATAGAACTAATGATCTGGTATGAACAGGGCTTATCTGGGTGAATTTGAAGAAATCGTTTTGCTAACCGTTGCCGCGCTTCAGGGTGAGGCTTATGGTGTTGCACTGGGCCACGAAATTGCGGAGCAAACCGGCCGCGAGGTGCGACTGAACCAGATCCATTCTGCATTACAGCGATTGGAGGAAAAAGGGATGCTGAAATCGCATATGGGCGAACCCACTGCCGAACGCGGCGGGCGGCGGAAGCGGATTTACACGATCACAGTTTACGGACAAAATACATTGCAGCAGGTTAAGGAACTTCGGGAAAATCTCTGGTCGCGGATCGTCAAACCTTTTAAGCTGGCCATTGATTTATGAAACAAACCCCACAGCCGCCTGCCTGGGCCGACAAGCTTCTTTGCTGGATCTGCGCCCCGCATTTAATCGAAACCATCCTCGGAGATCTTCACGAAGATTTTCACTTTCAAAGCAAAAAAACGGGTTTGCGGAAAGCGCGGCTACGCTACTGGCGCGAGGCACTTGGCTTTCTGAAACCGAGATACATACTCAGACAAAAATCACCTCATCCGTCCACTTATACATTCAGCCGCGATATGATCCGCAATTATTTTCTGGTCGCATGGAGAACCCTGGCCCATAGTAAGGTTTACTCCTTTATCAACGTCACCGGGCTGAGTATCGGCCTTGCAGCCGCCATGCTGATCCTGCTATATACCAAAGACGAAGTAAGCTACGACCGGTTCCACGCTAACAACCCCGCCATTTATCGTATTACCAGCAAGTATATTTCGCCGGCCGGGCAGCAAACAGGCGTAATGGCAAATACAGGGTATTTGCAGGGGCCGAAATTCGCGGCAGGCGTGCCGGAAATTGTGGCATTCGCGCGCTATCACGTGGATCGGAACGATATCAAAAAAGGAAACGAGGTTAAAAGTGAGGAAGTGTTTCGGGCCGATTCGGATTTCTTTTCCATCTTCTCGTTTCCACTGCTGAGCGGCGATCCTCAGACAGCTTTGCGTGAACCCAAATCCGTGGTTATCTCCGAGCAAATGGCTGAAAAACATTTCGGGCACAGGGATGTGCTGGGAAAATCGATTTTAATGAGAGCCAGTTTCGACCCGGATGCAAAGTTTGAACCCTTCACCGTGACAGGTGTAGCCCGCAGATCACCGCAGAATTCATCTATTAAATTCGATATACTGGTCCCATTTCTGGCCGAAAAAGGCGAAATGGAGCGGAGCCAGAACTGGTTCAATACCTTTCTCAATACCTTCGTTTTGCTGCGTCCGGGTTCCAATGTGTCTCTGGTAGAGAAAAAAATGAACCTCGTTTACAATGCCGACGCCAAGGAGGCGATTAAGGAAGTGGCCGAAAAATTTGGTATGAAAGAGCACAAGCAGTATACGCTCCAACCCTTTACGGATATGCACCTGAGTGCCGATTTGCCAGCCGACAATGGATTGACGGGACATAGTAATCCGCAATTATCCTACATACTGACAGGCATCGCCCTGTTTATACTGGTGATAGCCTGCATCAACTTTGTCAACCTGACCGTCGCCCGGTCTTTGAAACGTGCGAAAGAAATCGGTGTCCGAAAGGTGGTCGGCGGCGGCCGCGGACAGCTGATCGTGCAATTTCTCGGGGAATCATTTTTGCTTTGTCTGGCTGCGTTTATGCTGGCCCTGGTGCTCGTTCAGCTCACTTTGCCTACGTTTAATCACCTCTCTAACAAGGCATTGGAAATTTCATACCTTTTCGATGCCAGGCTGATTCTGGGCTATCTTTCTCTTTTCGCAGTTACCGGTTTGCTTGCCGGTTTTTATCCCGCGCTGGTATTGTCTGGTTATACTCCGGTTAAAACGCTTTACAACAGAATGCAGCTTTCGGGAAAAAACCATTTACAGACCTCCCTCGTCGTATTGCAGTTTACAATCGCATCTTTCCTCATCATTGGCACATTAACGATCAATTCCCAATTTGACTACCTGATCAACAAGGACCTGGGTTACAATGATGCACACCTGGTTAGCGTCAGCAAATCAAATCTTACCCGTGAAGAGGCGCAGCTGGTCAGGCAGGAGCTACAAAAAGATCTGAACGTACTCGCTGTCGCCCCTAAGAATGGAGGAAGGTGGAACAGTAATGCCAAAGTGAATGGAAACACGGAGATCGGCTTTACTTACGAAACCATTGACCCGGAATACCTGCCCGCCATCGAGGTCCCCATTTTGAAAGGACGCAACTTTTCTGCCGATTTCCCTACGGATTCAAATCGATCCGTACTGGTGAACGAGAGCTTTGCAAAGCAGGCCGGATGGAAAAACCCGATCGGACAGGTTGTTGATTTCTGGTATGATAACCATATGAAATACACGGTTGTGGGTGTTGTCAAAGACTATCATTACACGGATCTGAGCGAGAAAATCGGCCCGCAGCTTTTTACGATGAAAGCACGGAATGCTTACGGAAGATTTATTGTCAAGATCAAACCCGGCACTGAAACGAGCAGCCTGCGTCATATTGCGACTACATTTTCCCGTCTTTTTCCACTCAATTCCTATTCTTACAAGTTCATGGACGAGGAGAACCGGAAACGGTACGAATCGGAAGCCAAATGGAAACAGATCATGCTTTTCGGCACCATACTGACCATTTTTATTTCCTGCATTGGCCTGTTTGGGCTGGCTACCTTGTCGGCCGAGCGGCGCACGAAAGAGATCGGTGTGCGAAAAGTGATGGGCGCATCGGTAGGCAGCATCACCCGGCTGCTTACATCAGATTTTCTCAAACTGGTTTGTGTATCCTTCATCTTCGCCTTCCCGCTGGCTTATTATTCGGTCGACAAATGGCTGCAAAACTATCCCTACCGGATCAATATCAGCGCCCTCCTATTCCTGGAAGCCGCCTTGCTGGCAGTGATCGTGGCCTTTTTGACCGTCAGCTTTCAGTCGGTTCGTGCCGCTTTGATGAATCCGGTAAAGAGTTTGCGGAGTGAGTAGGTTGGTATCAGCCAGAACATGCAGCGTTGGTTTTTACGATCATAAACCCGCATTCTTTACCCTTATTAACTTCCCATTTGTTTCATCGGAAAGGAGATACAATTTACCCGCCGGGCTTTGTATCACTTTCCGTATCCTTAACCGGTCGTCCGTAAATAATTCCTCAGCGCTCTTAATAGTTTCGCCTTCTAGTACCAGCCGCCACAGGCTGCCCTTTGATAATCCGCCCACAAGCAGATTCCGGTTCCATCCGGCAAACTCGGTGCCCCAATAAACATGCAGACCGGTTGGCGCCACTGTTTGCAGCCAGGACCACACAGGCTCCTTATAATTATTTCCCGGGATAGGTGCAGGCGCAAACTCAGCAAAACGGTATTTGCCAGTTGTCTTCATGGGCCAGCCGTAATTGGCGCCAGCTTCCAGTACATTGATTTCGTCCCCCTGGTGCGTACCATGCTCGCTGAACCAGATTTTGCCGGTATGGAGGTCCCGCGCTAAACCCTGGGCCGCCCGGATACCTGTTGCATACAGACCGGGAGTGGCTTTATCTCCAAAGTCCGGGTTATCTTTTGGAATAGTGCCATCCGAATTGATGCGGTAGATCTTCCCTCTCTTGTCTTCCACGTTCTGCGCTATGGGAAGCACTGGTTCATCTTTTTCGGTAAATATCCTTTCGCCGATTGTAAAATATAGCTTACCATCACTCCCAAATAGCATTCCGCCACCATAATGGACCCGCTGGTCGGTGTAAGGTTCTGCTACAAACAGCACTTTGATCTGTTGTAGAGATTCGTTTTCAAGAACCGCCCTGACGATTTTTGTAGTTCTTCCCTTCTGAGCTTTGGCGGCATAAGACAGGTAGATGTACCTATTAGTCCTGAAATCCGGGTCGAGCAGCACTTCGAATTTGCCTGTATTATCACCAAAGCCGTCCAGATTATCTTCCAGATCGGCCGGAAAGCCTTTGACCCTGATTTTTTCTCTTTTCTCCAAATTGTATTTGATCAGATCCCCTTCTTTCTCCGAGATCAGCACTTCATTTTCGGAGATAAAAGCCATACTCCATGGACGTTTCAGGCCATCTAAAATTGTTTCTTTCTGAGGAATCGCGCCAGTTGTCTTATGCGGTGTGCGGGTGGAAACCTTATCGGCAATCACCCAGCCTTCATTGGTTTTCATCAGATTGAAGTAATCTGTGAATACCTCCCGCTCATTGATAATCTCAACCTTTGCGCTGCCCATATTGTTGGTAATATCCAAAGCAACGATCTGCGTGTGCAGGTTTTTCGGCCGTTCGTGAGGCTTGAAAAGGCTGAGATACTGACTTCTCGAAAAACTGGCAAATTTCCCATCCCGGTAATTCTTCAGATGACAGGAAGCATGCATGGCTTTTGCCAGCTTTGTGGTATCGCCCGTTGCCCAGCCATCAAAATATAACTGAATAGTATTTTCGATCAACTGTCTCTCCGTCGGTGTGTTTTGGCAAAATGCCTGAAAAGAGGCCAGTAAAATTAAGAGTAAGGTTGTCCTTTTCATTGCTGGTAGTTTTGATGGTCAAAATGGAACTGTTCCATTTCGCTTCTCAAATGTCTGCCATGCACGGAGGATGAAAGTGCAACAAACCTGATTCAGGAGTACTGTTTTATAAATCCGAACTATTGGACAGACCTGATCAACAGGGCGTCTATCGGAAAAATCAATGTGCAGCATTCCGTAGTCGTTATGACAAATTTTTAATTTATCTATGGAAAAATTGCACCAAATTTACCGCCGGGTCTAAACCGTGTTCAATATGAGATTTACTTTTTTGATTTTGCTTTTCTGCGTTTTTCAGCATATTTCTCAGGCTGGCGAGCGGCTGTCAAAAAAAGATCCTGAACTGAATTTTGAAAAATTCTGGCAAATATTTGACCGTAATTATGCTCATTTTGAAAATAGGAAGATAGATTGGCAACAACAGTATCAAAGTTTTAGGCCTGCAATTAATAGACATACAACTGATGAGCAATTACTGACTGCCTTGAATGAAATGGTAGCTCCGCTAAAAGATGGGCACGTGGTCATTTCTCCGACAGGGGATTTAGCCGCAAGTGCCAAATATTCCAGATTCTTTCAAGAGTTCCCCACCAAGGATCTGCAAGCAAAATTCCATGAGGTAACACTTGATAATTTACAAAAGCAGGGATTCGGTCCATTTAAAAAGTTCCAAAGCGAACCCTATCAGATTGGCGGTTACTGCAGATCGGCAAACTTTGGATATATCCAAATAAATGGATTCGGCGGTATGCCAATTGAGCTGTTTACGAAACAATTGGATGAAATGGTGCATGAATTTGCCGACGTAAAGGCACTCATTATCGACATTCGTATCAATGGCGGAGGTTCACCAGCATATCTGAATGCATTAGTGGGCCGACTTACCCAGGTTAAACGATTGGTTGGGTACGGACGCACCCGTACCGGTAAACCTAAAAACGATTTTACTTCCTGGACTGCTTATCAGATAGCACCTCAGGGTACTAAACAATTGGTTAAACCAACAATCCTGTTGACAAGTGGTGCCACGATCAGTGCCGGTGATCATTGCGCCATGTACCTCAAGGAGTTTCCCTACGTCAGACAAATAGGTGAAAACACAAACGGCATTTTTTCTTCCATGCATGGAGAGCGCTTACCGAACGGCTGGCATATTGCATTATCGAACGGACAGACGGTAAGCAGCAAACGAATCAGTTATGAAGGTGTAGGCGTTCCCGTCGATGTTTTGGCTCTGCATTCACGTACTGATATGCTGACGGGTAAGGACGCAGCCCTGGCAAAGGCCTTTGCATATCTTGAAATAAACCAGCCAACACTTGCGAAGAAAACTATTTGCCATGAACAGATTGCATTAAATTATTATGCAGATAGCCTGCTGATTAATAAAACCTATGGCGATATTACCGCATATTCAAATGGCCTGGTGGAAGAGGATGCTACTTTATTAGCTCCTTTTTCCAAAAAATGCAATTCTTTGCAATCTGTTTACAAATCGGACGGTTTAGAAACACGAATAAAAGCGGAAGAATTTGCCGACTCAACCTTTCATCGCCAAAATATAGCGCATCGTTTTTATGTACGTACGCATTCGCCAATTCGCGCTAAAAGAAGGTGGCCGTTTGCCAAACGAAACGGCCGGCGTCTAACCATTGCTCACCATATTAATATTGCTGATAAAAACTATGTCCGCTTGCATCTCAGTCAGGGTGGGTGGAAAGGGGAGACTGTTTTGGTTGTGGTTAATAATCAGGGCACAGTTGTGGAGCATTGCTTTTTATCCTACGATTATTTAAGCCGTCAGTTCTATCAATGATGTTAAGTAAGCAATGCCTGTCGTTTTCTTTTAAGCAACTGATATAACCGGCGCAGAGATCCCGGCTGCTATCAAATAGTAACTGCATAAAGGTATTTTGATATATTTACGATTTATTCAACGATCTCTTTAAGCTTTACCGATGAAATTTATCGTTCCCTTCTTACTGTCAACTGCCCTCATATGTTGCAAGGCAAAAAGAGACGAGAACATATCAGCGACAGAAACCTTGAAGAGTCCACCGGTTGCGGAACATAAATCAGACTCGAGCGAGGAGGTCAGGAAATCGAAAATTGCACTCCCGGGTATTAACTTTGGCATTTCCCTCAAAGAATATCAGGCAGCCAACAAGTACATATTACAGGGTTTCGGTGCAAATACCTATTTCGTAAAGCCCCTTTTCAACAACCAGTCGCAATTATTTAAAATCGAGCTTGCAGGGATCAGCCGTAACGCTTCTTATTCTGATACCAAACTTTGGGAGGATCACAAGAATCTGATCTCATTCTTGGAGGCTGACAATGGAACCCCTAAGACATTGTCTTCTGCTCCAAAGTTAAGTGAGATAAAACCAGGAGGGATTGAATGGACACATTCGTGGTCCAATTTCTCGAAACGGATTAAGGTTGGGATAGCCCAGGGAACAACCGGCGAAACTTATGAGGTGATCGGGTGGATTTATGATCAATCTATGCTGAAGAAAAAAAAACTTGCTGATTCTTTAATGACACACCCTCAGAAAAAAACCGTTGCCAAATCTAAAAAACGCGGAAAGCGCGCTAAGAATTCAGAACGGTCTGCTACGCCAAACTGATATTCCTGTTTATCAGTTAAGCCCGTTGAACTGCTCCCGGCTGCTAATATCCAGTTTCAGCACGTCCGACATTCTCCCGAACTCAGGACTTACCTCTCCCCGGATTTCCATTACTGAGTTGACGACAGGGTGGTTAAATTGAATATCCATCGCATGCAGCAACATAGTTTCCATCCCGAACTTCTCCTTGAAAAACCGGTTCTGTTTATTACAACCATGCGGCCGGTCGCCAATAATTGGGTGCATGATGTGCGCCATGTGCTTTCTGAGCTGGTGCATACGGCCCGTGGTAGGTTTTAGCTCCACGAGCGAATATCTGGAAGTGGGGTGCGCGCCGGTTTGGAACGGAACCTCGGTTCTTTGCAGGGTTTTGAAAGCGGTGAATGCTTCCTGGACGGTCCCGTCGTCCCGTTTGAGCGGGTAGTCAATCTCGCAGGAGTCGGGCGTAAAACCCCGTACTATTGCCTGATAAGTCTTCTTCACCAACCCGTTCTGGAATTGCTGCTGCATCAGGCTGTTGATTTCCTCACTTAATGCAAATAACAATACCCCAGACGTTTTTCTGTCCAGCCTATGAACCGGGTAAACCCGCTGGCCGAGCTGATCCCGCAGGATTTGGACGGCGAACTGATCCGAATCTGCTGCGAGCTGCGTGCGGTGGACGAGCATGCCGTGCGGTTTGTTAATTGCCACCAGGTATTCATCCTGGTAAAGGATCGGGAGAGTTGAAATAATTTCAGGCACCGGCTAGAAAATCGATAACTGTTTTTCAGATTTTTCGGTCAGCACGGCGTAAGAGCTTGGTTTGATGCCGCGCAGATACGGAAACAATCTGAGCAGGCCATATTTGAACCTGGTCAAAAAAAGCCCGGTTGGGTTGTTCTTAAATAATGGTTTGATCACATCTTCATGATACAAGTGACAGATATCCTTCTTCACCTGAAAATTTTCAGAAGAAAGCAAAAATCGAAAAAGTGCGGGCGTGTAAATATTAATATGGCCGTAGGATAGAAAATGCTTGACCTTTCTATCTACATAGAACGAAAAATCAATAGGTACCTCAAAGATCTGGTAACGGGAAACCCGCTTGATCTCTCTCAGCAGAATCCTTTCATGCTCAACGTGTTCCAATACATGCGAGCAGATCACGAGGTCAAAATGATTGTCAGGATAGGGAATCCGATATCCGTCAAAAAGGAGCACATCATTTAAATGCCTGATATTCTTTTCTTTGATCAGGGCAATGCCGCTTTCTGAAATCTCCACGCAATTCAGATCTTCGCAAAAATTAAATTCCGATAACCACTTGAGGATACTACCCTCCCCCGCCCCCACTTCAAGCACATTCCTGAACTGGATGTGCTTTGCCAGCTCAATGATATTGAGCGCTTTATATTTGGCGCCTGTATTACGCCAGGCAACTGAGGCCTGATCATACTGAACGGAATAAGAGTCTTTTATGTTTCCTGAGATTTGCATAAACTTCAAAGGATAGCATTCTTACAATGCGCCCGAAAGCAGAAATTCACTGGTGTTTTTTGTTGTATCTAATACGGAAACGGATTATGCCCCACAAAACCAGATATAAAACCCCCAGTAACAATCCGATTTCCAGGCTGAAAACCAGTGCGGTCCTGTCCATAATGCTTTCAAACAGATTGGTTATTATCAATCCCGGTTCGTGAATGATATCCCAGCTGTTCATTCTTCTGACCCTGCCCAGATACACGCCGAACCCTGCAAGGGGAAGACTGATTACCAGCATCATATTAGCCGTCCCTCTATAAAAAACCCTCCTCCACGCCCTGTGTATCCAGTAAAGAGAGACCAATCCGTTAAAAAGACTAACCTCCGCGTAGAAAAAAAGCATGATGGTGTCATGCCAGGTCAGATCTCTTTGATAGTCAACGGTTAAATGCGCCAGATCTGTGATCATGTAGGGCGCATTCGGGAAAAATGCCAGCCAGGCAATGCTGATCAGCAACAGTGTTACCGGAATTTCCGGGAAACGTTTTGTAATACTGTCCGCAAAAAAAGCGACCAGTAGCGGGATCCAGCTCAGAAACAAATTCCAGTCCATCGAAAAGTCGACGGGAGCGTTAAAGAATATCCTGATTAAATGGAAGAAAACCGCGGCAAGACTCAGCACCAACAATAGCAATAGCGAAAACAAACCCTCCATCGTGATGATCGGCGGGTCGGATACGCTAAACTTGTAATTCCTTATCCAATCTATTAAACGGTCCAAACGTACTCAATTTAGGTTCATGCATGTCGACTATAAAGCAAGACAAATGAAAAGGAAAAATAGTAACCGAGTACTATATCACAGTTTTCATTACAGAAAACATTGCTATAGTGCCAGAACCAATTTTGCTTCGTTGCCTAACGTTGACAAAAACTGAATAAAATGTTATGCCTGAGAAGGGTTTTTGAATTCTTTTTTAGGCTTGCGTCGTTTTTGCCCGCCGCCCGGCCTGGAACTTTCCTTGGATCCGGAAGGTCTTTTTCGTCCGGGAACCTTAAAACGTTTCGGTTCGAAAAGTGGCGCCTCGCCCAGGCCCAGCTCTTTGGTAACGGATTTCTTCTCCAATTCCTTTTCAAAAAGCCGCTCTATTTTCAGAACATATTTCTGATCCTGCTCATTGATGAAGGTAATCGCAGTTCCTTTGGATTCGGCACGTGCCGTACGCCCTATACGGTGAACGTAATCTTCAGGATCGCGCGGAACGTCGTAATTGACCACGTGACTTAAATTATCAATATCTATCCCGCGGGACAAAACGTCTGTGGCTACCAGGACCGGAAACTGCCTGTTCTTAAAATTTCTTAACACAATCTCCCGGTCGGCCTGCTCTGAATCTGACGAAATGCCATGCGCATCCATTCCCAATTTGCGCAGCGAACGGACAATCGGCTCAACCGTGGATTTGCGGGAAGTGAAGAGCACCATGCTCGTACTTTGAACCTGACTTAGCAGGTGCAGCAGCAGCGGTAACTTCTGCTCATCGCTGGCCAGGTAAAATTGCTGGTCGATGCGATCAGCCGGACGCGAAACTGCGAGCCGGATTTCCTCAGGATTTTGCAGGATTCTTTTGGCCAGCTCATTGATCTTGGACGGCATGGTAGCCGAAAACATCAACGTTTGTCTTTTAGCTGGCAGAAAGCTCATTATTTTAAGGATATCTCCCAGAAAACCCATATCGAGCATCCGGTCTGCTTCATCGAGCACCAAATGCTTGATGTCACTGAAATTCACATAACCGAGCTGCAAATGTGCGATCAGCCTGCCCGGGGTAGCAATGATAATGTCGGCGCCCTGGGTCAATGCCTTTTTCTGCTGGTCCCACTCCGGACCCTTGTTTCCACCGTAAACAGCAATGCTGGTCGCGCCTACGAAATAGCCCAGTCCCTGGATCTGCTGATCGATCTGAACAGCCAGTTCGCGGGTTGGTACCAGGATCAATGCGCCTGTGTGCACATTGGATTCGTGGGCAACTTTGTCTAAAATAGGAATGAGATATGCAGCTGTTTTGCCGGTGCCTGTTTGTGCGCAGGCCAGCAGGTCTTTGCCGTCAAGTATGTAGGGAATTGCCTGCTCCTGAATGGGGGTCGCCTGCTTGTAGTTCATAGATTCCACGGCGTTGATTACGTCTTCGTGGAGTTCAAATTCGTCGAAATTCAAAATTCAGCTTTTAATCTGCCACGTTATGGCAGCGTGTTATAGAAAGAGCTGACTTAAGTTTTCCGAGTCAGCAAACCGCTTGATTTTAACAAATATAACAAAACGAAGGACAAATTAAAACCTGCAACTGAAAAACGGAGCCCAAAGATTGAGCCCCGTTTCTGACTTTTGCCCATTAAGATACTATTCCCCGATGGCCGCCAGCCCCCTCTCTTCTTCCGCGGTGTATAGCCGGGATTTGGTAATAAACCGAATTCCCAGCGGAATTTCGAGAGAAAAACTGGACCCGCGGCCACTTGTCACGTCGATGGTGAGCTGGGTATGCTTCCAGTATTCAAACTGATCGCGGCTCATATAGAATTCGCAGCCGGCGATTTCACCCAGCATCACGTCACTTTCCGAAGTCCTGAATTCTCCTTTCGGAAAGCACATTGGTTGCGATCCGTCACAACATCCTCCGCTCTGGTGGAACATCAGCGGGCCGTTGCTATCCCGAAGCTGGTCCACAATTTTTTCAGCTTCCGGTGTGATCAATACTCTGGCCGTGCCCATAACAAATCAGAAAAACCCAAGTTTATTCTGGTCGTAGGAAATCAGCATATTTTTAGTCTGCCGGTAATAGCCCAGCATCATTTTATGATTTTCCCGGCCAAAACCTGACTTTTTATACCCTCCGAAAGGAGCGTGCGCCGGATAAGCGTGATAGTTATTTACCCAAACCCTGCCCGCCTGGATCGCTCTCGGAACCTGGTAAATCTCATGCGCGTCTCGCGTCCAGACGCCCGCGCCTAGTCCATATAGAGTATCGTTCGCGATAGCGATTGCCTCCTCGGTCGTTTTGAAGGTGGTAACGCAAACCACCGGACCGAAAATCTCCTCCTGAAAAATCCGCATTTTGTTGTGGCCTTTGAATATGGTCGGCTTGATGTAATAGCCCCCGGAAATGCCATTTTCAAAAGTCTGCGCTTCTCCTCCTGCGAGCACTTCTGCGCCTTCCTCCTTACCGATCTTCAAGTACGAAAGGATTTTTTCATATTGATCATTCGAAGCCTGCGCACCCATCATGGTACTGGCTTCGAGCGGGTGGCCCATTTTGATCGCGTTCGTCCTTTGAATGACGCGCTCTATGAATTTATCGTAAATGCTTTCGTGTACCAGCATCCGCGACGGGCAGGTACAAACCTCTCCCTGGTTCAATGCAAAAAGCACGGCACCTTCGATGGCCTTATCGAAAAATGCATCATCCTCGTCGGCAACGGAGGGGAAAAATATGTTCGGAGACTTACCTCCCAGCTCCATCGTGACCGGGATCAGGTTATCTGAGGCATATTGCATGATCAGCCGGCCCGTCGTGGTTTCTCCGGTGAATGCCACTTTGGCGACTCTTGGAGACGATGCCAGCGGCTTGCCGGCTTCTACCCCGAAACCCGTTACGATATTGAGCACACCCTTTGGCAGAATATCGCCGATCAACTCCATTAAAACCATAATGGAAGTAGGCGTTTGTTCAGCAGGTTTCACTACCACACAGCAGCCCGCAGCCAGTGCCGGGGCAATTTTCCATGTAGCCATGAGTAGCGGGAAATTCCACGGGATAATCTGCGCAACGACGCCTAGGGGCTCATGCAAGTTGATGCAGACCGTATTTTCATCATGTTCCGAAACGCTCCCTTCTTCCGCGCGGATCACACCGGCGAAGTACCGAAAATGGTCGACGCATAGCGGCAGATCTGCGGCCCGGGTTTCGCGGATTGCTTTTCCGTTATCAATGGTCTCTACTACGGCCAGGTATTCGAGATTATCCTCAATCACCTGGGCGATTTTCAGCAGCAGGTTACTGCGGTAAGTGGCGGCTGTTTTACTCCATGCTGGAAACGCAGCGTGCGCGGCGTCCAAGGCTTTGTCAATATCCTCTTTGGTAGACCTCGCTGCCTTTGTAAATACCTGACCATCAATAGGTGACAGATTATCGAAGTACTCACCTTTAACCGGCTCAACGAACTCACCGTTAATGAAGTTTCCATATTTTTCCTTGAACTCAGGCCTCTGGGCCAGGTTCTGCGCAACATTACTCTTACTTTCTGTAACTGGGTTTTGGGTTATCGTATCCATGATTTTAAACAGTGATTAAAAATGAATAATGGATACAAACCTAGTAAGCACCCGCGTTACTCATTGGTACGATCGTTCCAGATTGTAGGATAAATATCTCATTTTATCAGAAATTAGTTATATTTATTGATGGAGAAAAGGAAGGAAAGAGGACGGGGACGATGGACGATCGTACAAACAATAATCTTTAACAGACAATAAATAAATTCAGAATATGGCATTGGGGCATAAGTTGGGGATGGTGGCTCTTTCGGGTGAAAAGTCTTTGAAAACTTTGGTTGAGAACCGGCGGGCTTTTACTTTGGAAAACTGCGAGCTGAATCTGTTTGAGACATTGCAGGCCTCTCAACTGGTACCACTTAC
This sequence comes from Dyadobacter sp. UC 10, assembly GCF_008369915.1. Taxonomy (NCBI): domain Bacteria; kingdom Pseudomonadati; phylum Bacteroidota; class Cytophagia; order Cytophagales; family Spirosomataceae; genus Dyadobacter; species Dyadobacter aurulentus. Next base: position 272,620 of record NZ_VSRN01000001.1, read on the forward strand.
TTTTTCCGACTTTGTAATCACCAGTATGCTGCGGGGTAAAAAAGTAATGCATTTGTTTGACAACCCGGGCTTTGACTACCTGCCGGGCGAAACGGTGCTGGTACCTGCTAATGTGACGATGAAAATTGATTTTCCGGAAGCTGACCTGAACAACCCTACCCAGTGCATCGCCCTCGCGCTCGATCAGAATAAGATCCAGCAGATCGTCGACAGGCTCAACGACACCTATCCGAGGGAAGGCAAGCAGCAATACTGGAACCTGCATCACAATCAATACCATTTCCTCAATAATCTCGAACTTGCACAGACACTCAATAAGCTGATCCAAATCTGCTCCGGGTCGGCACTGGGAAAAGATATTCTGGCCGATCTGACACTGCAGGAACTGATCGTGCATATTATCCAGACACAAAACCTGGAAGCGACCGAGCAGACAGCTTACCTGCATGAAGACAGCCCGCTTGCATTTGTGGTCAATTATATCAGGGCCAATATCAGTGAGAAGATCCAGGTTGACGAGCTGAGCGAAAAAGCATGCATGAGCCGCGCTTCCTTTTACCGGGCGTTTAAGCGGGAGTTCAGCATCAGTCCGCTTGATTTTATTTTGAAAGAAAAGATTAAAAAAGCGAAACATCTTCTCTCGGAAACGCAGTCAAGCGTTACGGATATCTGTTATCAGCTGGGCTTTTCGGATTTGAACTATTTCGGAAGGCAGTTCAGGAAGTCGGAGGGCATTTCGCCTAGCCAGTACCGCAATGTTACGGATTCAAAATCCTGATATTTGATCGAAAACGAAGCCTTTAAAACTTAAACTTCGTCCAAAAATTAACCTCCCCCGTCGAACTTAATTTTAACAGAATAAGGTAAATACACGCAGGGTAAAGGTGATGCAGCAGCCTGTCGGCGGATGCACCCAGGTGCCAGCTAAGGTCGTGAGGAGTTGTAAGATATACGACAAAGTACCCGGCCAAAACCAGCGAAATGACTGCAAAAGGCGTACTCTTCACAAACGCTGCTTTGTTAATTAAAACAATGATCAGCAGCAACATGACGACCCAGTAATATTGAATTGCAGTAAGTACCAAATGCTTTATAATCAGCCAGTACCGACCGGGAGAGGTGATCAGTATAAGCAGCTCCGCACCTCTGTTGGCATGGACCAGATCATTGGCCGGTGCCAGCACGAGTTTAAAATGCAACAGGATCAGAACAGGAATCAATGCTCCCGCGCAATACCACAGCACTCTCGTCGGCTTGCGCAAATTTTGGCACAGGAATACAACTGAAAACACGGCAAAAAACAGCTGTCCTTCATTTTTCACCCACGTCGCGCTTCCTGCGAAAAAGCCCAGCAGTACGAGCATTTTCATATTGCCTCCGGCAGCTGTTTCCTTATACAAAACAAAGGCAATCAGAATAAATAATGCCAGCAATGTATCGGCGTATTGCGAGGCAGCGAGGTTGATGAATTTGGTATCCAATGCGAAAATAGCCAGCGCGCTCGCGGCTGCGAAGACATGTCCAAAGCGGTTCAATGCCAGAAATACCGTCAGTGGAATGGCCAGCAATATCAAATGCGCAATGGCGATAGGAGCGAATGGTGAGATCGAATCAACGCCCCTCCAAATGAATGCGATCACCGAAGGCAACATAAGCGGATAGTCCGGATGCGTCACGCTCATTTTGTCGGCAAACAAGAACATATTAGTCCAGCTATGCGGGTAAAACAGAAATTTGGCATGCAAATTCCAGATCGCCCAGGCATCCCAGTCACCCCATCTGTAAACATAATCATTGAACCCAACTGTAAGTGCCAATGCGGCAATCGCCATTAAGAGCATCTTTAACTTGCTGACAGACGGGAAAGCCGGCAGGAATTGTTTTCGCTTGTCTGCATAATGTGCCCAACTGCTTAGCACACCGGACAAAATAATGCCACCTAATAGCAGGCGATAATCAAAATGAAACAACAGACACAAATAATAGAGGTAACCTGTCAGTGAAATGGTCAGTGCAAAAGACAGCGGATAAATGAGGAGGTTTTCCGGGCCGGCTATTCTGCGCAGGAGAAAACTGGTGGTCAAAAGCAGACTTAACAGAGCTAATAACAGGGGCAAAATCAGCATACTATCGTTTTGGGCGCATTAAAGTATATTTCATCCGGCGATTTGCACCTTGCGCAATGATTGCATAATCCGTTAATGCAGTCGCTGGAAGCGCCAATTCTTCAAGCAGTAATACAGTATCAGCCCCACTTTCAAGTTGCAGCACAGCAGGCGCCAGCACCAGCGCAGATTTAAAATACAGCACACCATGTCTGTCAGAAGGCGCGTTGGTTTTGAAGGCGATTTGGGAATCTGGAGAAATATGATTTTCGATGCCCGCAAAAAGAATGCTCATCGTATCCAGTTCAGTATCGGCTTTCTCCGAACCGAGCTTCCTGTAATTTTTAAAAGTTATCCAGCACAAATAGAAGATCACCAGGATAACTGCTTTTTTCATTGCGGAATCTTTTATTTGAAAGTTCCCGCGAAGATACAAATGGAAACTTTGATTGATAGCACAGTTACTGTCCGGCCTTCAATCGGTCAATAAACATAATCGCACGGTCTATACGTACCTGCACCGACTTGGCCCCGGCAATGTAATATATCATAGCGCGTTGCTTACTGGGCAGGGACTCATAGAATAACCGCTTCCCTGCTTCGTCGATTTCCAGCAATTCTTTCAGCTCCTCCGGCATATCCCGGCCAAATTCACTTTCATCCTTCCAGACTTTTGCAGACAATTTCTGGCCGAGCACAAACTTACCTTCCTGGCGGATAGGCGTACCGATATTGATGTAAAAACCGCCTCCACCCCTCGGCCGGATCGCGCATTGAAACTCGACTTTCCCGTTCAAAAGACAACGCACGCGGGCAGGTTTCCGGCCTTCGACAAACTGCGCGGCGACTTCATCGGGTACTATCATATAAAATTCGCCTCCCTTTTTAGGAAGGCGATCGAGTGTAGATTCGAAATGAATAATCTCCTGCATTACCGGAATCGTGTATTTATTCGGTCAAAGGCTTGACCATTATATCTTTATAAAAAACAACACTTTTGGGATCGTGCGCCTGCAATGCAAAGGTACCTGACTTGAGGAATCTGTTTTTCATATCCCCTTCCCGCTTGTCAACGTCAGTTTCCTCATAATCGACCACCACTTTATCATTGATTTTTATGGTAATATGCTTTCCCTCCACCTTGATATATTCCGTATACCATTCATCGTCTTTTACATAAGTTTCCTTGACGTCCACCACATTGTACAAACTGCCGGTGCGCTTGTAATCGGTATGCGATTGGTTTACCTGGATTTCATAACCTTGTGAAGGCCAGCCATCTTCCTGGTATGTTGTATGTACAAAAATGCCGGAATTGGAGCCTTTTGTCGTTTTGACAGTCGCCTTGAACTCGAAGTTTTTGAACATATGGTTTTTGACCGGCCCTTCATAAAACAAATGCGCGCGTGGGCCGGCCACCTTGATAGTCCCATCAACAACCGTGAATGAGGCGGCATTAGCACCGACCTTCCAGCCGTCGAAATTTTTGCCGTTGAAGAGAGATATCCAGCCGTCCTGGGCGTGGGATGTGATGCCGATGAGCAGGAAAATAAGTGCGAATGCCGCCGATGTAATTCTTTTTTGCATGTGTTTTAATGTTTATGACCAGGAATAATTACCGACAAATATTTACAAGAAGGAAAGTTGATTAACGCTTGAAAACTACTGATTTGAACACTATATAAATCCCTTCCCTCCAAAGTAGTCAGCCCTCATCTTTGTTACCGCAAACCCGGAATTCTTCAACCTTACATAAGGGGTTAAGTCTGACACGACAATACGTTTTTTGTTGCCTGATACAGGACGGTACAGGATAACTTACTTAGCTGCCAATACTAACATTGACAGACTAAGTATTACAATTTCAAGAATACCCCATGAGGAAGCCCACACCCGTGCCCGAAGATGAGCTGCATTTGGGCGAACTTTGGAACCGATTTCGTCAGAATGATGAACGTGCTTTTGACGAGCTCGCCAAGCGGCGCTACCGGCTGCTGTTCAATTACGCCACCAAATTCACCAAGGATACGGAGCTGATCAAAGACTGCATCCAGGATCTGTTTCTGGAATTATGGTATCGCCGGGCCCGCCTTACAGACACGTCTTACGTTACGGTTTACCTGATTTGCGCATTGCGAAACAACCTGTTGCGGAAGCTGAAAGTGAACACCCGCCTCGACGATTCGGCTGACATTGCCGCCAGTTGTGAAGGATTAACGGATAATCTGACGGTTGAAACCCTGCTGATCAGCTCCGAATCCATTTCGCAAAAAGAGCGCGAGATCCGCAATGCGATCAACCGCCTGCCGAAACGCCAGCAAGAAGTGATTTTTCTTAAGTTTTATGAAGGTTTGTCCAACGAAGAGATCGCCCAGGTGATGAAGATCGAACCACAAACCGTTTCCAATTTCATTTACCGGGCGATCGGTCAGCTGAAAAGCGGCCTGCCTTCTTTTTCTCAGATCATTCCTCAATTAATTTTTCTGTTTTTCAGCGAGGCCTTGCTTGACGCACTTCATTCATAGTCAACATCTTAATCGTAGATACTTTTCTTTGCTCTTTTTAAAATAAAATTATTCCTAAAATTTATCTCATAAAAAGGGTATCCGTTTCTCAGGACGTACTATTTCATAATATACAGTCCAATGAAAACGGAAAATGCAGGATTACGCACGATACGACATTAAAGATTTCCTGGCCGACGAGGCGTTTTGCAGGTGGGTGCTCCATCAAAAGCCTGCGGATAATGCTTTTTGGGAAAACTGGGTCCGTAACAACCCCGATCGTGCGGGTATTGTAACCGCTGCGAAAGAACTGATCTCGGAAATCCATCATGCACAGGATTACCTGAGCGAGGAAGAGCTCCAACTTGAATTGCAGCGCCTGTCTGCCGCAAGGAAATCAGCCACCGAAGAATTGGAATACACGAAGCCTTCCGCAAATTGGTTCGACCTGAACAGGTTCGGTCGCTTTTCGCTGGCATTTGGCGTCTTCACCTGCCTTATTGTTCTGGTTTATTTTTATACAAATTCCCCTGTCAAAACAGAGCTCCCGCAGGTCAGTCAGGAATCGTTGAAGGATAAACAAGATGAACAATGGATTGAAGTAACTAATAATCAAACCAATACAAAATACATCGCATTGCCCGATGGTAGTTCTGTAAGACTTTCGCCAAAAAGCAAGCTTAGCTATCCGGCCAGTTTTGTAAAAAAAGAACGCGAAGTCTTATTAAATGGCGAGGCGTTTTTTGATGTGACCAAAAATCCTGAAAGTCCATTTAAAGTATTCACGAGCGACGTGGTAACTACTGTTTTGGGTACCAGTTTCACTGTAAAGGCTTTTGATCAAGATAAAGATGTGCGGGTTGTGGTGAAAACAGGAAAGGTGACGGTGTCGGCAAATGCGCGGCAGAATAAAACAGCGGAAGCAGAAAAGAACGAGCTCGTCCTGTTGCCGAACCAGCAGGTCGTATACCATCGCGACGATCAGAAAATGAAGCGGTCGCTGATCGAAAACCCTTCGCAGGTTGGCCCGGCAGACATTGCAAGCCAGAGCCTGGTTTTTGAAAATGCGCCGGTTGCCAGGGTTTTTGAATCGCTGGAAAAACGATATGAAGTCCAGATCATTTACGATGCCGACCTGATGGCAGGCTGCCAGCTTACCGCAGAGCTTGGTCAGGAGCCATTATTTGAAAAACTCGGCATGATCTGCAAGGCCATACAAGCGCGCTATGAACTGATCGACGGGCAGATCGTGATTCACGGAAGCTCTTGCAAGTAGCTATTATACTATCCTAAACCCTTAAAAAGAATTTCATGAGCCAGTCCAGCCATCCACCCTGAGCTAAAATGAACAAGCCGAAGATGCTGTAACATCCCCGGCCTGCCTTTTCCCCTTTCTTAATTCTCATTAATAATCCGGTTCGCCAAAACCGGAAGCAGGGGATTTTTGTACCTCTTTTTCCAAAAAAGCATACTCACAAATCTATGAAAATTAGTACGAAACCGATCAGGATTTTCCTCAAAATCATGCGCATGTCAATCTATCAGCTGATCCTGTCTGTCCTTTGCACATCGTTGGTTGTGGCCAACGACAGCCGGGCGCAGGAGTTACTGAACCGCCGGATTTCACTGGATCTGGATGATCAGACAATAAGTGTGGCACTCCGTCAGATCAGCCGCCAGGCTTCCGTGCGGTTCATGTACAGCCCGCAGCTGATCCCTGCTGAGAGCAAAGTAACGTTACATGTTCAGAATGAGCCGCTTAATATAGTTCTGGAATCGCTTTTCAAGCCTTTGAATATTAGTTACGAAGTCTCAGGCAACCAGCTTGTGCTCAGCATGGGAGCCGACCAAAAACCCCTGAGTCCCCAGCCAGCGGAAGAGCAAAAACCGGTGGACAAGACCATTAAGGGATCCGTCAAAGATGAAAAAGGAGCGCCCCTGCCCGGTGTGAGCATTGTGGTAAAAGGAACCCAGCGCGGCTCACTGAGCGATACGGACGGAAGCTTTGAGGTCAGCATTCCCGACGGTGAGCACACGGTCATCTTCTCATTTGTGGGTTACCTGAGCCAGGAGATCCCGGTAGGAAGCCAGAGCACGATGGAGATTATATTGAAGGACGATTTGAAAGCATTACAGGAAGTGGTCGTCGTCGGTTACGGAACGCAGAAAAAGGTTAACCTGACCGGCTCGGTTGCCTCTGTGGAGGGCGAAGAACTTTTGAAAACACCGGCTACCAACATCACCAATTCGCTGGTAGGAAGGCTTCCGGGCCTTATTGCCGTGAATGGAAATGGAAAGCCCGGCGCGGGATCATCTATTTCCATCCGCGGGGCGAGCACATTTGGTGATAACAGCGCATTGATCGTCGTCGACGGCATAGTGCGGACTTTTGACCAAATCGATCCCAACGAAGTTGAAACCATTTCGATACTGAAAGACGCTTCGGCGACCGCGGTTTACGGTTCGAGAGCGGCCAACGGGGTAATACTGGTTACAACCAAACGCGGCGCGACGGGCAAGCCGACATTCAATTACAACGGCTTTGCCGGTTTCCAGCAGCCGACCCAATATCCCAAAGTCATGAATGCCTACGAATATGCAACCACTAAAAACAAAGCGGTGCAGAACCTCGGCAAACCGATCCAGTATTCTGATCAGCAGTTAGAGGATATTCGCACGGGCGTGCTTCCGGAATATGACTGGTATGGCAACACTTTGAAAAAACAATCTTTCCAGACGCAGCAAAACCTGAGCGTGAGCGGCGGCTCCGATGCGATCCGCTACTTTCTTTCGCTGGGATACCTGGATCAGGACGGAATGTATGACCGCATTAATTTTCAGCGCTATTCCATCCGGACTAATGTGGACGCCAAAATCAATAAAAACCTGACGATTTCGGCCGACATTGACGCCAGTGCCAGAAATACCAACCAAAGCGCCTACGCGCCCGAGTCCATTTTCGACGACATTGTGGCCGCTTATCCGCTCGATAAAGCATATAATCCCGACGGGACCATTTTTTACACCCGCGAGCAGCATCCGGTTGAAGAGATTAAAACCGGCTATAACCGCATGCGCAACAATATCCTGCAGGCCACATTGACGGTCAAGCACGAACTGCCGTTTATCAAAGGCCTTTCTGTTTTGGGACGCGCCTCTTTTGGCCGGGAATATGCCAATAACAAGCACTATAATGTTCCCATTTTCATGAACCGCCAGGACGCAGACGGTAATACGCTGGAAATATATCCCTATGGCGGCTGGAATGGTAAAACCGCATTAACGCAGTCATTCAGCGAGTACAATACAACCACATTGAATGCTTCGCTGAACTATTCCCGCAGCTTTGGCCAGCACGAATGGGGCGGCTTGCTGTTGTTTGAGCAGCTCGATGCGAAAGGCAATAACTTTTATGGTTTCCGCACCAATTTCCCTGCCCAGGGACTGGATGAATTTTTCTACGGTGGTGAAAGTCAGAAAGATGCCAATGGCGGCTCATTCACAGACGGTCGCCGCGGCGCGATTGCGCGGGTTAATTATAGTTACCAGCAACGCTATCTTCTGGAGGCTTCTTTCAGAAGGGACGGCTCTGTGGCTTTTCCAGCTTCAAAAAAATATGGTTTTTTCCCGGCGGTATCTGCAGGCTGGCGCATTTTGGAAGAACCTTTCCTGAAAGACATAGCGGCTCTAAGATTTCTCGACAACCTGAAATTGCGCGCTTCCTACGGTGTGGTAGGCAACGACCGCAATGTGTACACAGGCTATTTATTGAGAAATCCTACATTCCAGTATTCGCAGGTATACAATCCTTCGGGAACCATTGTATCAGGCACGGAAGGCCTTTCCACCATTGCGCCGGGCATTTTGCCTAATCCCAATGTGACCTGGGAAACGGCTTCGGTTTCGGATGTCGGCCTGGAAGGCTCGCTCTGGAAAGGGAAACTCCAGTTTGAAATAGATCTTTTTTACAAAAGAACTTCCAACATCCTCCGCACGCGTATCCGCTCTATTCCGGGCACGTTGGGCGCGCAGCTACCGGCTGAAAACTACGCAAAAGTCGATAACAAGGGTATCGAGTTTATGCTGAACTACCAGAACAGCTATCAGGCTTTCAAATATTTCGTAAAGCTCAACGGAAGCTTCTCGCAAAGCAAGGTGATCACCCTGGATGAGCCTGCTAACACGCCGGACTATCTGCTGCAAACCGGCCGGCCGCTGGGTTTTCTCACGGGTTATAAGGCACTGGGCTTTTTCCAGACCGACGAAGAAGTGACTGCTTACCTGCCGCAGTTTAACGGAGGACAAAAAGCGGGTGATGTGAAATATGCGGATATCAACGGCGACCAGAAAGTGGATGCTAATGACCTGACTATCATCTCGATGGACAACAATGTTCCGAAAGTGATCGGCGGGTTGTCATTCGGAGGTTCGTTGAAAGGCTTTGATTTGAATGTCCTCTTCCAGGCAGCCGGGCGCGTGCGGCAGGTACTTTACGGCGCTGCCAGGGACTTTTTCCAGGGAGGTACGCGCAATACTTACGTGGACTTGCTCGATCACTGGTCGCCCGAAAATCCGGATGCATTGTATCCAAGACCGTGGGAAGGCCCTCATCCTAACAACTCCCTGACTTCCAGCCTGTATCTGAGAAATGCCAGCTATATCCGGTTAAGGTCCATTGATTTTGGGTACACGCTGCCTTCGGATCTGGTCAAAAAGATCGGTGTGCGTAATGTGCGGGTTTATTTCTCGGGAGCCAATCTTTTCGTTTGGTCGAAAATGAAAATATTTGATCCTGAGGTCGAGAACGCGACGGGCACTTACTACCCGCAGCAGCGCACGCTGAACCTGGGTTTAAACCTTACTTTTTAATCAGTTAATGTTTTCAGTCATGACAAAAATATTTGCCAAAACACTGCTGGTTGTAATGATCCTTATGACCACCGCCTGCAACGAAGAATTCCTCGAACGCCAGGCAACCGATTCCATTCCTGAAGAAAATATCTTCCAGGATCCGGCGCTGATCCAGCTTTTTGTTAATAATATGTACCTGGATGTGCCTTCATTTGAACGGAATCTATACGACAACATTACCGACGAATCGCGTTGCTATTGGGGCGGCGGGCCAAGGAATGTGATTCAGGGCCAATGGTTTCCCGACAACAACCCGATGGAATACTGGGCTTATGGCCCTGTACGGAAAACAAATATGTTTTTGGATAAAATTGACGGGGCTGATATCGATGAGGAAGAAAAAGCAAATTTCAAAGGACAAGTAAAATTCCTTCGTGCCAAGCTCTATTTTGATATGATCAAACGCTACGGCGGCGTGCCGATTATCGCCGAGCCCCAGGGACTTGACGACGATCTGTTTGTAGCGCGGCAATCGACCGACGAAAGTTTTGACTTTGTGATCAAAGAACTGGAAGAAGCCGCTACGCTTTTGCCGGAAACGCACGGAAGCCGCGCGGTGGACGTCGGAAAAGCAAATAAGCATTCTGCAAAAGCCTTTTTAGGCCGGGTTCTGACTTATTGGGCGAGTGCCTTGTACAATCCGACAGGCGATGTGGCGCGCTGGCAAAAAGCTGCATTGGTGAATAAAGAAGTAATGGATTCCGGCAATTACAAGCTGCACGGCAACTTCCGCAACATTATGCTTGATAAAAACAATGAGGAAGAGATTTTCAGCGTGCAGTTTCAGAAACCATTCCGCGAACACGGTTGGGACTCATGGGGCCAGCCCGATTCTCAGTCCAAACAGGATGCTGTGAACCGCAGTCCCGTGCAGGAATTTGTAGATGCATTTGAAATGAAGAATGGAAAAGCGATCAATGAAACCGGCTCTGGATATGATCCGGCCAATCCTTACAAAAACCGCGACCCGAGATTCGATGCGACCGTGCTTTATAATGGTGCTACCTTCTTTGGCAATACCATCTATTTGTATGAAGGCGCGCCCATCGACGGCATTAACCTGCCTTATGCAACCATTACCGGCTATTTGATCAGAAAAGGTATGAACGAAGCCAACAAAGACTATTACGGAGCCGCCGGCAGCGACCAGAACTGGAACGAGCTGCGTTACGCAGAAGTGCTTTTAAATTATGCCGAAGCAAAAAACGAAGCGTTAACAGTGCCCGACGCGTCGGTGTATGCAGCGATCGAAGCGGTGCGCCAGCGGGCGGGATTGGTTCCCTACCAGCTTCCGACCGGACTTTCCAAAGTGCAAATGCGCGAAAAGATCCGTCACGAAAGGTATATCGAACTGAGCTTTGAGGGCAAACGCTACTGGGACCTCAGGCGGTGGAAAATTGCCGCGCAGGTATTAGACGGAAAACAATTCAATGCCATGTATATCACCAAAAATGCAAACGGAACTTATAGCTATAATCCAAAACCGGTAGATGGTATCCCCTGTGTTTTTCAGGAAAAAATGTATTTGATGCCTATACCGCAGCGCGAGATCGAGAAAAATCCCAAACTGGAACAAAACAGTGGCTGGTAAACCAAAACCGCCTTTTTTTACTGACTTAGCTAATTACCTATGAAGTCCAAATTTGAGCATATCCTGCTGGCCATCGTTTTTCTGTCAGTTCCGCTATTCAAACCGGCAAATGCGCAAGCACCCAACCCCGGATTTACACCCAAAAATGGCGACCATATCATCCTGCTCGGCAACACATTTGCCGACCGGATGCGCCACTATGGCTATTTTGAAACATTACTTCAGAAAAATTTCCCGGGCAAGCAGCTCACCATGCGGAATATGGGATGGAGCGCCGACGAGGTGGGATTACAGCCCCGCCCGCTCAATTTTCCGGGTTTTGGAGAAAAAACAACAAGGTTGACCGAGGGCCAGAAGGAAGTGAAGTTCCAGGGATTTACCCACGAAGGCGAGCGCATTGTAATGCCAGTCCCGCTCAATTTCGAAGGGCTGAACCAGGATCTTTACGACCAGAAAGCGGACATGATCTTCCTTTGTTTTGGGATGAATGAAGCATTTAAAGGTCCTGCGGGCTTGCCGCAATTTGAAAAAGACCTGAATGCATTTATTCAAAACCTGCAAAAGAATCAATACAATGGCCGCTCGGCTCCTGCCCTGGTGCTCGTCTCCCCGATCGCGCATGAAGCGTTGGGCGTGAATTTTCCAAATCCGGCCGAGCACAATAAAAATCTGGAATTGTACACGAAAGCCATGCAAAAAACAGCTTCCGCAAAAGGGCTGTATTTCATCGATCTCTTCGCGCCTTCATTAGCCAAAATGAAGCAAAACGCACAACCAAAACTGACCATTAACGGCATTCACCTGACCGGCCAGGGTTACAGGCTCGCTGCTGAATGGATGGGACAATCGCTGGGTTTTGGGAAAATGCCTGACCTGAATACCGAAAACAGCAAAAAGCTTTTGGCGGTGATCAAGATGAAGGATGACCATTTCTTTTACCGCTGGCGCGCTGTGAACGGCGAGTACATTTATGGCCGCAGAAGAGAACCTTTTGGCGTGATCGCGTTTCCGCCGGAGCTTCGGAAAATAAACCAGATGACGGCATCGCTGGATTCGGTGATCTGGGAAATGGGGAAAAGCAATGGGGCGGAAGCTTATAAAAAGGCCATTGAAATCGTCGACAGGCGCGGCAAACCGGTCGATCCTATGCTGATACCCGACATTCCGATGACAGGCCGGCAAGGCGAGGCCGCGAAAGCAGCCGCGCATGCGCATCACGAAAAATTGTGGCCGGCAACAACCGATAAATTCAAGCTGCCGGAAGGTTACGAAATCAATCTTTTTGCCTCCGAAAAGGACTTTCCGATTGAAAAACCGGTAGCCATGAACTTCGACGCGCGCGGCAGGCTTTGGGTGGCGACTATGCCCACCTACCCGCAATATTTCCCCGGCATCCCGGTCCATGACAAAATTGTGATCCTGGAAGATACCGACGCGGATGGTAAGGCCGATAAACACACCGTTTTTGCGGATGATCTTTACCTACCGCTCGGATTCGAGTTTGGCGACGGCGGCGTTTATGTGTCCCAGGAGCCGGATATTGTGTTTTTAAAAGACACCGACGGCGACGACAAAGCGGATTTCCGCGAAGTGGTACTGACCGGTTTTGGCTCCGAAGACAGCCATCACGCCACGCACGCATTCACATTCGGGCAGGATGGTGCTTTGTATTTCAATGAAGGAACCTTCCTGAATTCGCAGGTGGAAACGCCTTATGGCCCGATCCGCTCCTATGCCGGCGCGACTTATCGCTACGAGCCGCGCACGGCCAAACTCACACATTATATTTCCTATCCTTATTACAATCCGTGGGGAAGTGTGTTTGATAAATGGGGCATGCATTTGATCGGTGACGCCTCGGACGGCTCCAATTATTTCGCTCCGCCGATGACCGGAAATGTCACGTATCCCGACAAACATCCGCGTATTGAAATGTTTACGGAAACGCGCGTAAGGCCCACTGCGGGCATTGAAATTGTTTCCAGCAGGCAATTTCCGGATGAGGTTCAGGGTGATTTTTTGGTCAACAATAACATTGGATTCCAGGGCACGAAACAGCACCGGATCATCCCGCGCGGCTCGGGGATCGGCAGTAAGGAAGTAGAAGCGATCCTGCAATCCGAAGACCCCAACTTCCGTCCGATCGACATTGAATTCGGCCCGGACGGCGGTTTATACATTGTGGATTGGTACAACCCGCTGATCTCGCACGGAGAAAATCCACCGCGCGACCCGGCCCGGGACAAATCGCACGGCCGCGTTTGGCGGATTACTTACAAAGGCAAGCCTGCATTGAAAGTAACCGATGTGTCAAAGCAAAGCATTCCGCAATTGCTCGATAATTTAAAAGCCTACGAAGACCGTTTCCGCTATCGTTCGCGGGCGCAGATCCGGGAAAAGAAAGCGGCGGAAGTTTTACCGGAACTGAAAAAATGGGTAGCGGCATTGGATAAGAATGACCCGCAATATGAGCACAATTTGCTAGAAGGTTTGTGGCTTTATCAGGATTTCAATGTAGTTGAACCCAACATTTTAAAGACATTACTTAATGCAAAAGAGCCTCAGGCGCGCGCCGCAGCCACTAAATTGCTCCTCTACTGGCACGACCGCATTCCCGGGTCGCTGGAACTGATGCGAGCCCGTATCAATGACGAATCGGCGCGGGTAAGGATTGAGGCAGTGGTCGCACTGAGCTTTTTCAATTCCGAACAGGCCGTAACCGCAGCGACGGATATTTTCAAATATCCAACTGATTATTATATGGATTATGCGGTACATGAGACGTTCAGGTTTTTGAAACCGATCTGGCTGGCGGGGATGAAGCAAGGCAAAAGTTTCGATAAAAAAGCCGCCCGTTATGTTCTGAAATTGGCCAATGCACAGGAACTCGCCTCGTTGCCGCAAACTCCCGAGGTACGCACAGCCATGCTGACGCGCCCCGATATTAACGCTGCAAAAAAACAGGAAGCAGTAAGCATCCTTGCCAGAGAGCAAAAAACGGGCAAAGTAAATGTGCTGCTGGCAGCGATCAGGGAGGAAGAAAAGAGCAGGTTATCAAGTCAGCAAAGTGCTGCGCAACAGGAACTTATTAAATTACTATTAACTACTGAGCCCGCAGAATTAAAGCAGAGTCAGGCAGAATTGACAAAACTGATCAATGCAGACACGAGCCGGGTCATGCAGGCTACTGGCTTTGCGGCCCTGATCACCGCCGGGCAATCGGATCCATCTTTGCAAAAAGCAATTCAGGAGAAACCGGCGGCGTTCCTGAGCGGGATCTCCATGCTGAATAGCGGAGATTTAAGAGCTTCTTTTTATACAAAAGTAAAAGAGCTGACCGCCAGAGAGCCTGCCGCTGCCTATCCATTGCTGATGAGAATGACCATAGAAAACCCAGCTAAAACGCAGAATACCAAGGATTTCATAGCGTCGTTGAACACCACACCAGAGTCTGTTCAAAACTCGCCGGCATTTGCCACCGCCATTACGACGATGAAAAATCTGGTGTATTACATGCCGGAAAAGGACAAAAAGGATGTGCTTTCGATGCTGGAAAATATGGGTACGATTGAAATTAAGCTCGTTGCCATTGAAGCCAAAATGGCTTTTGACAAAAAAGCATTGACCGTCCCTGCCGGAAGAGCAGTAACATTGGTCTTTGAAAACCCTGATCTAATGCCGCATAATGTGGTGATCGTCAAGCCGGGCACAGCCGAGAAAGTGGGAGAAGCGGCGGATGCGATGGCGAGCTTGAAGGATGGTTTTGAAAAGAATTTCGTGCCTTCGACGCCGGACGTTTTATTCGCAACACCCCTGGTTAATTCAGGAAAAAGCTTCCGGCTGGAATTCAAAGCCCCGGCCCAGCCAGGAGAATATCCTTTTATATGTTCATTCCCAGGCCACTGGCGCGTGATGCAGGGAATTTTGACGGTTACCGACTCCAAAGTACCGTAACATGTCAAAACTAAAACGGACTTTGTTCGCTGCGGGAATTCTTTTTGCAAGCATCGAAAGCATTGCGCAAACCTACATCAACCTCTATCCCGGAACGGTCCCGAATTCAATTTCGGGGCCGAACCAGGAAATCCACGCTGCCAATGCATCCGTGGATTCCCTTACGTCAAAAGTCTCGGTTCCGGGTCTTACCATTTTTTTACCCACCAAAGAAATAGCAACCGGAACGGCGGTTATCATCTGCCCGGGAGGCGGCTACGGCACCTTACTGATCAAGCGCGAGGGAAGCGATGTGGCCCGCGCATTCAACAAGCTGGGCATCGCCGCATTTGTCGTGAAATACAGATTACCAGACAGCAAGATCATGAAAGATCAGTCCATCGGGCCGATCCAGGATGCGCAGCAAGCCATCAAAACCGTCAGAGCGCGTGCAGCAGAATTTGGAATTGATCCCGCCAAAATAGGCATCATGGGATTTTCCGCGGGAGGCCACCTCGCTTCCACCGCCGGAACGCATTTCGAAACGCGCTATGTGGATGAAGCAGGAAAAACCAGCCTTCGCCCCGACTTCATGATTTTGATCAATCCCGTTATCAGTTTCAATGATAGCACCGGGCACATAGGTTCGCGGGATAATTTATTAGGCAAAAATGCAAAGCCCGAAAAGATCCGTTTATTTTCGAATGAACTTCAAATTACTAAAAATACGCCCCCTGCCTTCCTGGTGCATTCCGGCGCAGATGTAGTAGTTCCTGTTTCCAATAGCATTGAATTTTACAAAGCACTCAACAAAAACGGCGTCAGCGGCGCGCTGCACATTTATTCCAAAGGTGAGCATGGATTTTTGAGCTACCCTTCATTTCAGGAGTGGTTTGGGAGAGTTGCGGAATGGATGAAGACGCTCAATTAGATTTTTAACCCTCCCACTCCATCGGCTACGACAATAAATCTGGGATCGAAATAGTGAGTTTTCAAAGCATGCCGCTTCTATTTTGTAACGTCAGACAAAAGCTCGATCACCCTACCTTCATCTTTGGCAAACCGATAGCATATTCAACTGATTAAGGCGACTTCGGAAAATTCCGTATCTCTCCATTCAACCTTGGAAAAGACTCCAGATAATCACCATTGCCCGTTTCACGCGGGTCTTTCGTGGCGAGCTGATAGCTTTTCAATTCATCCCGAAGTTTACTAACCTGCGAGGCCAGATTTTGATCATTGATCCGGTTTTTCAAACAGCCCGGATCTTTGATGATATCGTAAAATTCTTCGGCCGGCCGCTTGTCCGTTGCCAGGTGGAAGAAGGGCGTGATTTCAGGATTCTGCCATTCGCGGATTACAATGTTATCTGCCGATTCGTCGATATCGTGAAATGCGGTGTTGACAGGTTCCAGCTTTCCGTCTGAATCCAGCCTGGTGGGGTCACCTGCTGGCCAGCGTTCGGGTTTATAGTTCCGGATATACAGATACCTGTCGGTCCGGATGCTTCTTTGTGGATAACCCAGGTTGTTGTAACGTGATGACGAATGCCGCTCGCGCGACGAAAAGGCAGTGGTGCGTTGCGCTTTACCCGTTTTTAGCAGCGTCACCAAACTCTTGCTCTCAGTCCTGTAAGGTGGTAAACTTGCTTTTCCTACTTCCAGAAATGTCGCATACAGATCCACCAGACTGACCACATCCTTTGCCACCACACCTTTGCGGATCTCACTTCCCCAACGCACAGCCAGCGGCACATGAATGCCATATTCATATACATTGGCCTTCGCGCGCGGGAACGACATTCCGTTATCCGCCGTCACGACGATCAGTGTATTGTCCAGCTCCCCGGCTTGTTCGAGCTGGGCGATCACCTTCCCCAACTGTGAGTCAAACCATTGAATCTCATACAAATAGTCGAGAATATCATTGCGAACTTCGGGTAGGTCAGGGAGAAAAGGCGGTACCTGTACTTTGTCGGTCTCAAATCCGTTTGCCGCACCGATTCCTTTCTGGTAAGTGCGGTGCGGCTCGTGGGTTCCAAGCCAGAAAAAGAATGGTTTGTCAGCCCCTTTTTGTTTGAAAAAATCCTTGAAGTTCTCCGCGTAGTCTACATCCGAGATACCTTTCGGGCTCTGATGTTTTTTGGCCAGATATGCATTCCCGGCAGGATTTCTGCTTCTTCCCGAAGCTTTGAAATCGCCCGGCCCCCAGCCTTTTCCTGTAAAACCAACTGCATACCCAGCCTTTTCAAGCAGGTCGGGAAAGACCTGGAATTCGGCAGGAAAGCTGCTGGCGTGTGTGCCCGCTTCTTTGATCTGCCAGCAGTTCAGGCCCGTCAGCAAAGCAGCACGTGACGGACTGCAACCCGGCGAGGCCGCGAATGCATTGTTGAATAAAACCCCCTCCCGCGCAACCCGGTCGAAATGCGGCGTACGCGCAGCTTTGTCGCCATATGCGCCAGCGTAAGGGTAAGATTGATCGTCGGAAATAACAAAGAGAATATTGGGCCGTTTATCAGCCGCTGGTTTGCTTTTGCTTGCTGAAAGCCCTACCGCCGCGGCCATCAGCAGAGCAGACAAGATATTGATTTTCAACATACTACCCTATTTATTGAGTTGTTCCAAAATCTGTTTCGCCGCCCGCACATCGTAATCCGAATCCTTCTGGTTTTCTTTCAAAAGTGATTTTACATTGGCTACTGCCGGCTGTGCTTTCAGTCCGATCGTTTCCAGCACATTCAATGCCTGTACCCGCGCCATCTGGTTTTTGTCGGTCAGTGCCTCACTCAGTGTTTGTACCGGCTTATCGGTTTCTCCCAATGCAAGCAGCGACTCGGCGGCCGCGATACGCACCGCTATTTCGGGATCGCTGAGCAATGTGAGGAGTTTGCTTTTAGCAGAAGCCGCATCATTTTTCAGTACAATAGTGCCGATTACAGCCCAGTAACGAACCACCGGATCTTTGTCACCCAGCCTTTTTGTAATCTCACTCAACTTCGATTTGTCACGTGAAGACGCGATTTCAGCCGTTTCTACAACTCGTTTCAAATCGTATCTTCCACTCTTTGCATAATCGTAAAGCGGCGTGGTTTCGGAGATTTTACTAAGAAGTGCCTCCGGAATAAAGCCCACATCTTTGGATTCGATCAGCCAGTTGTGGTTTACTTCCCGCAGTTTCGCCAGGGTAGTTTTGTACCTGGGATCGGCGGCCAGGTTATGAATGTTGTGCGGGTCATTTTCTACGTCAAAAAGTTCCTCGGCAGGTTTTTCCTGCCAAAATCTGGACTGATCTTCATTCAGCCGGCCCGCTTTGAACTCAGCCTCCCAGGATGGCATCGAAGGCGCTTTCCATAAATATTCCAGATGCTGCGCGTAGATTTTATGTGGAAGATAGTTGCGGATGTACCTGAACTTTTTGTCCCGGACAGTCCGCGAAAGATCGGTACGCTCGTCCATTCTCCCGCGAAACCCGTACGCATAGTCGCGTTCTTTTACCTGCTGTTTCCCCAAAAAGGCTTTTCCCTGCATGTAGGCAGGTATTTCAAGTCCCGCCAGGCTCAAAATACTTGGCGCAAAATCCAGGAACGTTACGATGCGGTCAGTTTGAGTGCCAGGCTTTCCGGGCGCCAGGGCTGCGAACTTTTCAGGAACATGGATAATTAATGGCACGCGCAGGCCCGATTCGTATACAAATCGTTTGCTGCGGCCGAGGATACCGCCATTGTCTGCGTAATAAAAAACGATCGTGTTGCCGGCCAAACCCTGTTCGTCGAGTTCTTTCAAAAGCGCCCCGAATTGCCTGTCCATTTCCTCTATCTTATCATAATACTGCGCCCAATCGTGCTTCATTTCTGCCGTTTTGGGATGGTAAGGCGGTAACGGCGCTTTTTCAGGATCGTGCTTCAACTTTTCGGTCGGTACCGAAGTATGAATACCGCTTTCGTGGGAAACATTGAGGTTAAAAACGGCGAAAAACGGCTGGCCGGGCTTACGGTTTTTGTAAGTAGCTTTTCCACTGGATTCATCCCAGGCTTCCGTCTGATCAATCGTGTTGTAATCCTTCTTGGCATTATTGGTTGTGTAATACCCCGCCTCGCGCAGATATCGTGGAAAAAATTTGACAAAATCCGGAACCGGGTAAGTGCTCCGCATGTGCTCGGTGCCCAATGAAGGCGGGTACATTCCTGTAATCAATGTGGATCGCGAAGGCGCGCAGACTGGCGCAGTTGCAAAGGCATTTTTATACAAAACGCCTTGCGTCGCAAATTTGTCGAGATTGGGCGTAGTGGCGTATTTGTCGCCGTATGCACCTAAAAACGGACTGTTATCTTCGCTGACAATCCAGAGAATGTTGGGTCGATCCTGGACAGGTTTGTCCTGCTGCTGCGCTTTAACCGTTGTTAAAGCAAGCGTCATCAGAAATATTAATCTTTGAAAAGAAATTTTCATTAAAAAGGGCCTTTAAGATGAATGTGATCTGCTTTTTTGGCGGCTCCCGGCATTTCACCGCGTTTGTCTTTGCTGGCTGTCGGCTCGCCGGTTTCGCGGTCGTACCAGTCGGGCGTGAGGTTTGCAGGTTCCGTGTCGCCGGTTTCGTCCTGCCATTGCTTGAGAATGCGCCGGAGCTCGCTTACATGGGCGGCGTAAGCTTTGTTGGTGACTTCGTTTTTCATTTGCAGCGGATCTTTTTGGTTATCGAAAAACTCCTCCGCGGGCCGAGGCTTGAGCAGCGCGTCGTTTTGCAAAACGGTCAGCTTACCGCTCGCTTTTGTGGCTTTCAGTGCTTTGGCGGAAGGACTTTGGTTGGCGTCGATCGGACCTGCATTGTCCCAATCAGGTCTTTTATTAATGATATACAAAAAATCCTTACTCCGCACCGAGCGTTCGTAGGCCGCGTAATCGTGCCAGTTATGTTCGGCAAAAACGTATTTGCGAAATGCTTTTTCCGGCGATTTAAACAGCGCCGCAAAGCTGGTACCCTGGATCGTTTCCGCAGGTTTGACGCCCGCCAATTCCAGTAACGTAGGGGCAATATCAATGCTGCTGATCAGACTTTCACAAACCTGCCCGCCTTTGATCCCGGCAGGCCAGCTCACGATAAATGGCGTTTTTACACCCGCATCGTACAGCCGCGTTTTGCTGCCCGGAAACGGTCTGCCGTTGTCGGCTGTGAAGATAATGAGTGTGTTTTCTGCAATTCCCTGCCTTTCCAGCTCCTGCCGCAACTCGCCGACATACCTGTCCAGCTGTGAAATCTCATTGTAGTAAAAAGCCAGATCCTGCCGCGTTTCCTTCGTGTCCACCAGCGTCGGCGGGACAATAACGTCACTTTCAGGATTGTGCTGCGAGCCATCGGTCTTCGCAGACCAGGGCCGGTGCGCATCAAATGGCGCGAGCCAGAAGAAGAATGGTTTATCTTTCGGCCTGGCTTTCAGCAGATTGTTCCATTGCAATTCGCCGCCTTCGCCATTGGCTTTCCGGTCCACCAGCAGCGTATCGTAAGCCCTCCGCGTGTTCGGGCCTTCGTGCCATTTCCCGACCAACGCAGAAAAGTAACCCTGCTGTTTGAGCAATTCCGGGAAATATTTCAAATGCGCCGGCAAAGGTGCGTGCAGCTCGGCCGCTCCGGTATTATGCGGATAACGCCCCGTGAGAATGCTGCTCCGGCTCGGGCTGCACGAGCTGGCTGTGAGGTACATATTGGTAAACCGCAGCCCGTCTTTTGCCAGCTTGTCGAGGTTCGGCGTTTTGATCTTTTTATTTCCGTAAGCCCCGATATCGTCCCAACTGATATCATCGCCGATTATGAAAATAATGTTAGGTGCCTGCGCGGCAGCTGTTTTAACGCAGCTGCCGGCAAGTACGAAAATCAGCAACAGGATTTTTGCAAGTTGTTTTTTCAATGTTATTTTAATTTAAAAACACGAAAACGAATGAAACGGGGTGATTAATAACTGTTCTGCGTCAGCCCCGGATTTACGTCAATGGCACTCTGCGGTATCGGGAACAGCAACTTGCTTTCGGTAATGTTGAATCCTTTTGACTTCAGAACCTCCACCGCGCGGCCCGTGCGAACCAGATCAAAGAACCGGTGAAACTCAAAGCATAATTCTGTCCGTCTCTCATGTTCAATGGCGAGCGCGAGCGTCGAATATTTATCAGGGTAACCCGTTTTTCCATAGCCCGGCAGCCCGACACGTTCCCGCACCTGGTTGAGATAAGAAGCGTCCCCGGTGGCTTCCGAGTACGAAAGCAGAACGTCCGCATACCGCACCAGCTCCACATTCTGGCCCGGGTATCGCCAGTTTGGGTCGTAATATTTTTGTGTAAATGGATACTTCACAAACGCGCCGGTTTCCAGGTTCACATAACCGGGATATACCGATACATTCCTGCGCACCGTATCAGCCGCTTCAAACTCATTCGTCAGGTCGGGCGTGGGACTGTTCAGCCCGCTGCCACGGAAAGTTTCGGAGCTGCCGGGCAGGTGAAAAGCCCAGTGGTAAGGTGTGTAGGTTTGCTGGTAATTGCTGTTCACCGCATTTTGTCCGGCCAGAAACTGCAATTCCAGGATCGATTCCTTTGAATTTTTGGTACCCGGCGCAAAGTTGAATGCATAGTCGGCGCTGTTGACTTTTCCGTCCTGATTCGCATCGAGCGAATATACATGGCTGTCGATGATCTCTTTCAGTTCTTTTGCCGCGTTGGTTTTGTCGCCGATCGTCAGGTATACTTTTGCCAGAATCGCAGTTGCCGCGTATTTCGTAATCCTGCCCACATCGGCACCCGCGTATTTTTCGGGCAATGCCGCTTTGCTGGCTTTCAGGTCGGCGATGATCTGCTGATAAATCGTCTCCTTTTTCTCCCGCAGGTACGTATAACTTTCGTCGGCACTCACTACTTTCAGCGGCATTGGAATATCTCCCCAAACCCGGACCATATTAAAAAAGATGAGCGAGCGGATGAATGTAGCTTCTGCTTTCAGGCGGTCTTTCAATGCCGGATTGCCAAACTGTACGGTCGTTTTTTCAAGCTGACTGATCGCATTGTTGCAGATATAAACCGAGTTATAGCTATTGTTCCACGCAGTCTGGATCGGACCATTGTTCGGCTGGATCCTGAATGCTTTGATATCATCCTCGAAAGTGGTCGAGCCGCCCGAAAACTCAATATACGTATTGTCCGAGTAAAGCTCGCCGTACAGATCCACCAGCCCGCTGGCTGCATAAGAACGGTTCAGTTGCCGGTACACATCGTTTACAGCCTGCACGATCTGCGCCTCTGTGGTGTAAAAATTCCCTTCCGAAAGCCGCGTTTCCGGATACTGGTCCAACTCGCTTTCGCTGCACGAAATGGCTGATAATGCGGCGAGAATGTAAAATATATGTTTTTTAAAAAGCTTCATTTCTTTTTTGGATTTGAGTTAAAAACCAATGTTCACGCCGAATGTGTAAACCTTTGCCGAAGGATACGGAGAATGCGTTACGCCGCGCGCAGTGGCACTGGTCGCGCTGCCGTTAAAGTTTTCGGGATCAAAAACCGGTGCGTTTTTATGCGTAAAAAGATTTTGTCCGTTCACGTAAATCCGCAGCGATTCCAGGTTCAGTTTGGATAAAATCCCGGACGGGAATGTATAGCCGGCTGTCAGACTTTTCACCCGGAAATAGGAACCATCCACAATCCAGTAACTCGAAGCCGTTTTCTCATAACCGTCCAGATCCACCGTCAGTTTATAATGGTAACCGTCGCCCGGCTCCTGCTCCGACCGCCAGCGGTTGGTCATTTCCTTGTAGTAATTCCGGCCTTCGTGGTACAGCATGGAGCGGTGAATGTTGTTGTCATACACGTCGCTACCCTGCACACCCTGGATCAACACGCTGAGATCAAACCCTTTGTAAGTCAGGTTATTGGTAAAACCCCAGATAAAATCCGGCGCATAGTTACCGATGATCGTTCGGTCTTTCGCATTCAGCACACCATCGCCGTTGATATCCACATACCGCCCGTCGCCCGGCTTGGCGGATGCATAATGCGACGGATCGGAGTCGATCTGGCCCTGGTTCATGTACACGCCATCATACTGGTAACCGTAGAAGCTGAAAATCGGCTGACCGACCTGGTTGATCGACTCCATCCCAAAGCCCGGCTGGTAGATCATCGGCGCATTGTCTTTGCCCAATGCGAGTAATTTATTGCGGTTGCGCGAGAAATTCAGCTGCGAAGTCCAGCCGACCGCGCCTTTGAGGTTATGTGTGGTCAGATTGAGTTCAAGTCCTTTGTTTTGAAGCTTGCCGATGTTTTTGAAAACACTGTTAAAACCTGAAACAATGGGCACCGGTACGTCCAGCAGCAGCCCGTCGGATTTTGAAATGTAGTAGTCGGCTTCCAGCACAATGCGGTTGCTGAACAAACCCAGATCAAGTCCTGCATTGAATTGCTGCGTGCGCTCCCATTCCAGGTCCGGGTTGGTAATGCTGCCCGGATAGTAAGTCGTGCCCAGGTTATTGCCAAACGCGACCCTTCCCTGCGACATCGCGCCGATCCATTTGTAGTCAGCAAAACGGTCGTTCCCCGTGAAGCCGTAGCTCGCGCGCAGTTTCAGGTTGTTCAATGGTTTTACGGAGCTTAAAAAGCTTTCGTCCGAAACGACCCAGCCGCCGGAAACCGACGGGAATACGCCCCATTTATTATTTGGCCCAAAACGAGAAGAACCATCACGCCGAATGCTGGCAGATAGCAAATACCTGCCTTTGAATGTGTAATTCAGACGTGAAAAATAGGAGATCAGGATGCTTCTATTCTTGTCATCCTCTGCCTGAAAAACAGTCTTTCCAGCGCTCAGTGCCTTGATCAGGTCATTGTCGTAACCCCGCCTTTCCTGGTTGGTGTAGTAATATTCATTGTTATTATACTCCATCCCGGCAAGTGCGGAGAACGCATGTTCCTTGAAGGTTTTGTCGTAGGTAAGCAGGTTCTGCGAGGTGTAATTCAGTGTGCGCGATTGGTTTACCGTCATAATTCCCTCTGTATAATACGTCGGCCCGAGGTTATGGTCAACCGCCTGATAGTTGTTGTTATCAATGCGGTTATAGAAGAAATTAAGCGACGATCTGAAACGCAGGCCGGGCAGAAAATCGATCTGCGCAAAGACATTTCCGAGGTTGTTGAACTGCCTGTGCTGAATGTCGTCTGTGATCTGATAAAGCGGGTGGCCGTTTTTCGGACGGAATAAAATCGCGTCGTACTTCTCAAAACCTGGTGTATTCGCAGGCGCGCCCAGGAAGCCATTGTTTCCGTAAACCGGGTAAATGGTCGGGTATTGCACCGCCCATTCTACCGTCCGGTTATAAGGCTCATTCTCGTGATCGTAAGCCACATTGAGCATTCCGCCCACTTGCAACCACTTTTTGATCTGCGAGCTGGCTTTGATGTTGAAGGTGTATTTTTTGTAATCCGAATGGATCACAATGCCTTTTTGCTTCACATAACCCGCCGAAACGATGAAGTTTGTTTTCGCATTGCCGCCACTCGCATTCAGCTCGATTTTCTGCATGGGCGCAGTCCTGAAAACGACGTCCTGCCAGTCAGTATCCTGCAAATTTTCGGGGTTATCGAATGCCGTAGGCCAGGTGTACTTATATTGTTTGCGGGCTTCGATCGTATTAGGTGCAGCCGGGTCGCCGCCGCTTTCGATCCAGCCATTTTGTGCCGCGTCGATGGAAGCCTGGGCATACTCGCGCGAGTTCATTACGGCAATGCGGTCGATCACTTTCTGGATACCGTACGAATAGTTGACGCTGAATTTGGTCCTGCCTTCTTTCCCGCTTTTGGTCGTAATCAAAATCACCCCATTCGCGCCGCGCGAACCATAAATAGCCGCCGAAGAAGCATCTTTCAAAACTTCCATGGACTCGATATCTCCCGCACTCAGCAGGTTCAGATCGTAGTTCGGGATTGGCATTCCGTCGATCACGATCAGCGGCGAGCTGCTGGCCGAGACCGAGTTGATCCCCCTGATCTGGATCGTGGAAGAAGTACCCGGCCGGCCATTGCTGGACAAAACCTGCACGCCCGGAATTTTCCCGTACAACGCCTGACCCAGCTCCACAATGGGCCTGCTCGTAATTTCCCGGTCCATTTTCACGGAACCTACTGCGCCGGTCACGTCGCTTTTTTTCTGCGTTCCGTAGCCCACAACCACAATTTCATTGAGCTGCTTCGTATCCACTTCCAGCGTAATATCGATGGTAGAGCGGCCGTTAATGGCCACCTCGCCCGACCTGTAACCGATCCCTGAAAACACCAGTACACCGCCTTCCGGCGCCTGTATTTCGTAAGCGCCGTCGGCATTGGTGGTGGTTCCATTGGTCGTGTTTTTCAAAATCACATTGATCCCCGGTGCGCCGGAGAGGTCGGTCGGAGAAACGACTTTGCCTTTAATGGTGAATGTTTGGGCGGAAGCGCCGAGGGAGGACATGATTGCCACCAGCAATATTGCCAAATAGGATCTGACGATCCCGGGTGATGGTAATTTTGTAACCATTTGTTTGAATAAGTAAAATAGAATAACCGGGTTGGCTGTTCACTGGTGGTTAATGGCAGCTAACTCTATATAGTTGATAGACAAAGTAAAGAGTTCGAAGGCCTTTTTACCTAATATTGAAGCAAGAATTTTTAAAAATAAATCTTTCGTGCGCAGATATGCCCAGGCTGGTACCCTTATCACTGTAAGGCACGAGCCGCGAATGTTGGGCAAAGTTTACGTTTTCAACAGCCACCCTTTTACAGGACCTGCATCAAGAGATCTTTGCAAGCTAATATGAACTTGAAAGGATAAACGCCGACTGTGATGACGGTGATTTTGGGTAAGAATGACTTTCCTGTGCGTAAGGATTGATTGGGGAACTTTGGGACTGAGCAGTTAGCAGACCGCCTATCTGATCAGATAGACATTTACAGACTTCTTAACGTCTTCCAAAGTCTGCCTGGGCGGTTCGAATCCTGCGGGAATAGGTTGTTTGGCAAAGGTTTGCAAATACAGCACCCAGGCGTCCCGCCACCAGGTTGCTTCCCTGCGCTGCACTTTTAATCGCCCGGCCACATCGGTGTAAATCTGAGTGTCCAAACTCGGTTTCGCCAGATCCCACTGCTGCTGCATCCAGGAAACAGAGTCGGCGCCGGTGTAAAAGCGGGTGCAAAGCTCTTCCCACAATGTTCGGCCCGTATTCAACTTTTTGTCCCAGCGCACGTGGTGAAACCATAGCAGATATGGCAGAGGCGTTTGGTCGGGGTTATTCCACTGCTTTTGCACTTCCGGCCGGTACTGCGCCAGCGCATTGCTTCCGGATGCTGTTCTGTCGAAACCTAGTCCTGCTGAATCGGCGCGATGGTAGTATACTGCGGTCCAATCGGGCCGGGAGCCTTTGTTTTGCCAGGGTTCGGGCGCAAAGTGAACGCCCATCCAGGGACGTGAAAGTCCAAGCGGGGTATTATAGTCGACGTAAATCTCGCGTGATCGCAGCATGAGTGCTGTAATGTGGCCACCGGCTTTCTGGTTTCGTGTCAAAGTCAACGCAACCCATTCCTGTGCAATTTGCTCAGAACTCAGCTGATGGTCCCAGCTCAGCCTGCCGAACGCATACCAATTGGCCTGCGCCAGCGGATGCCCCGTCCAGTTCCGGCTGTTACCGGTGTTTGCCACGCCTGCCATGAGCGTCCGCGGATACCCGTGCAAACTCCCATCGACAACCTTTGCTACGGTCGATCCTGCCCCATTCACATAAGTATCCGAATCCAGACATTCTTTGAAAATAGGTGCTTCATACACCGCGTGCGTGGCAAATCCCAGATATTCCTGGGTGATCTGAAACTCCATTCCCAGCGGCGTTTTCGGCATATTTCCAAACAGCGGCGAAAACGGTTCGCGCGGCTGAAAATCAATAGGGCCATTCTTCACCTGCACAATCACTTTGGGATCAAACTTTCCATCCAGCGGTACAAATTCCTCATACGCCGCCTTGAAACGATCCGCATTAGGGTCCGCCTTGTAAACAAACGCCCGCCAGATCACAATGCCATCGTAAGGTTTGAATGCTTCGGCAAGCATGTTCGCTCCGTCGGCGTGCGTGCGGCCATAATCCTGCGGGCCCGGCTCTCCTTCTGAATTTGCTTTTACCAAAAAACCACCGAAATCAGGGATTTCCCTGTAAATCTGCGCGACCTTTTCTTTCCACCAGGCACGTACCTGCGGGTCGAGCGGATCGGATGTTTTGAGTCCGCCCAATGTTTTCGGCGCAGCAAAGTACACTGATAAATAGGTTTTGATCCCATACTTCCGCATCACATTGGCCACCGCGGCAACTTTCACAATGTATTCCTGCGACATAAACCGCGCACTGGCATTGACATTGTTGAGCACGGTTCCGTTAATCCCCAACGACGCATTTGCCCGCGCATAATCCGCATAACGCGGGTCGACACGCTCCGGCAGTTCATACCATTTCCAGAGTGATTGACCTGCGTAACCGCGCTCAATCGTCCCGTCCGGATTATCCCAGTGGTTGAGCATCCGGTAACGCACTTTCGGGCTGCTCGCGAGGCTTAATCCTTTGATAGGCAATTGCATTTGCATATGTCGCAGCAAGGCAAATGTTCCGTAAAGTATGCCGTTTTCTGATTTTGAACTAATCATTATATTTCCCTCAGAAACCTGGATCTTATAACCCTCGGCTTGGTGCGTAGTATCTGCGCCTGTTTCAATTTTTAAGATAATTCCACCCGACTTTCCGGCAGTTGAATTGGTTACATTCACTGTTTTCCCCAGCAGTTTCTGCAATCCCGTTTGCAGCTCGCCGGCCGCACTTTGAAGGATCCCACTTTTCGCAGACTGGCCAATAAATGCCGTATATTTTAGATATTCCGTTTTGACAGATGCAACGCTAACAGGCTCATATCTAAGCCACAACCGATATCCATCATCACCGTCAGAGGCCAACGGATCAGCGGTAAGCAAGTTCGAGCTGATCAAAAAACAGCTTAGATAGAGGAAGAAATGGCTTTTGGTCATGGTGATATCTGCTAAAATTATTTATCTCCGCGTATAATTTGCCCTGAATCCCCGTCCGTCCGAAACGGCGATGCGGGGAGATTGGCGGAGTTATAAAAGTTAATTCCTTCGGGATTATCCTGCCAGGCATAACGTACATATACGGGCGTTTTAATCCTTTCGCTCCACAACACGATCTGATCTTTTCCCACAATCTGCGCATCGGCCCAAACGAATTTTTTGTCGTCCCCCGCAATCGCGAACCAGCGCAACGCTTCGCCGTCGCGGGAACGAATGCCTTCGGCGACGTGATCGAAAGTCAGGCGGATCTTGTCGCCTGCAATGCTTTGAGATTTCAATGTCGGGCCGCTGTAAACGACATTTTTGTCGCCGTAGGCAAGGTTTCTGGCGGACAATGCCAGTCTTTTTCCAATGTCTTTTTTGTTCAAAGGATGAATATCGTTCCACTCGCCCAGATCCAGCGTCACCGTCACAGCCGTATTTTTTAGTGTTAACGCCTGATTCTGTGCCTCCCGGAGCAGCGCCATATTGCTTTCCGCAGGCATGAAATCAATGTCTTGAAAATTAGGAAGCTGGACCACCAGAAATGGCAAACCCTGATCATTCCAAAGCCTGCGCCGGTCGTTGATCAATGCCGGCAAGAATGCCCTGTACGGTTTGGGATCGCTCACATTCGACTCGCCCTGATACCAAAGGAAACCGCTCAGTTTCACAGGCAGCACCGGTGCGATCATGGCATTGTAAAGTGCGGCAGGCTGGTTTTGGGCGACAAAAGGCGCGTGAATGCTATCGCCCTTTTTTGATGGTGCAAAAACCTGTCCGACCTTATATTGCCACGTCCCTTTCAGATCAACTTGCTGATCATTGGAAGTCATGAAATAGGGTTTATCCGACACAAAGCCACCTTTTCCTGCCGTATTCGTTACCCGTGTCACAAATATATTCTTGCCCGGTTTCAGCAAACCGGCCGGAATTTCGTAACGGCGTGGCGGATATTGATAAGTTACCCGCCCGATACTTTTTCCATTGACAAACATTTCATCCGCATCCACAATGCGCCCCATATAAAGCTTCACCGGCTTGCCAATCCAGCTGTCAGGCACTTCAAATTCCCTGCGAAACCACACCACACCATCCAGATTTTTGAGTCCCTGGTCTTCCCAATAACCGGGGATATTGAAATTCCGCCAGTCTTTGGGCTGATATGCTTCGCTTTCCCAATGTTCGGTTAGTCCCTGATCGTTTGACCGGGGCTTTTGAGGTGTATTTTTTAAGTCTTCCTGCTTCCTTAATTTCACATAGGAAGTGTCTTTGTTTTTATCAATAACCTTTAATATCTCAGCGAAGTCCTGATAACCGCCTTCACTGATCCACGCTTCAATAGGTGTGCCGCCTACAGAGCTGTTAATGATGCCGATCGGTACCTTGTATTGGTCGTAAAGATCTCTGGCAAAAAAGTAAGAGACTGCGCCAAAACCAAGCACGTCTTTGGGACTTGCTGCCTTCCATTCCGCATTGGGAAAGTCCTGCTGCGGGCCGGTGAGATCAATTAATGTGGGGATGAAAAAATTCCTGATGTCGGGATAATTGGCGTTGGCGATATCCTCGGGGAAACGCTCTTTCACGCGCTCCATGTTAATGACCATATTGCTTTGTCCGTTGCAAAGCCACACATCCCCAAAGGCAATATTCCTAATTCGGACTTCATTTTTACCCTTCACCAGCATTTCAAAACCCGTCCCGGCAGGCTGCGCGGGTAGCTCAATCGACCATTTTCCGTCCGCCCCCGCTACCGCACTTCGAGTTTTGTTTTTGAATATTACAGTTACCTTTTCTTTCGGTGCAGCCCAGCCCCAAACCGTGATCGGCTGGTCGCGCTGCAATACCATATTGTCCGAGATCAGCCTCGGCAAACGAATCTGGGCAAATACCTGGACGGAAAGAGCGGTAAGCAACAATAAAAACTGAAAGAAGCGCATTCGTTAAAGGAAAATGAGCAATGCTTTTTAAAAATTCACGACGCCGTCAAATGCTTTTTTTGGTTTAAAATTCTGGTCAAAAAGCAGCGGATAATCCTTGCGGCCAGGCACCGGAAAGTTGTCCAGCCAGGTCGTTTTATCTGAAACATTCCAGAATGTCACGCCGGTAATGGTGCCTTTGTATTTTCTGAATGTGTCGAAAATCATCTTGTAATGTGCCGCCTGCTTTTGCTCCATTTCCGGCGTAAAAACGCTTTTTTCATCGCCGGCTTTTCTCTCCCGGCGTTCATGTTCTTTCGGGTGTACCGAAACGTCGAGTTCGGTGATCTGAACGGCCAGGCCCAGGCTCGCAAATTGTGTGATCGACTTTTCCAGCTCGGCCTGCGTGGGTTCATAGATGGACCAATGTGCCTGCAATCCTACCCCGTGAATCGGGACGTTTTTCTCTTTCAATTTCTTAACCAACTGATAAATTTTCTCCCTCTTTACGGCATTTTCGGTGTTGTAATCATTGTAAAAAAGCCTGGCATCCGGATCAACAGCATGCGCGTATTCAAATGCTTTCTGAATATAGTCCTCGCCAATGATCTGGTAAAATTTGGATTCCCGGTAAATTCCCTTACCTGTGTCTGGAACTGCCTCGTTTACAACATCCCAGGCGTAAATCCTGCCTTTGTAATGCGTCATCACATCCGTAATATGCTGTTTCAAACGGGACAATAATTCCTCACGCGAAACCTGCGCTCCGGTTGAATCCGTGAAGAACCATTTGGGGGTTTGGTTATGCCAGCAAAGCGTATGGCCGCGCACTTTGATACCAGTTGCCTGTCCAAATTCCACGATCGCATCCGCGCCCATCCAGTTATAACGATCTTTTTCGGGATGGATCGGCCCCATTTTCATCGCATTCTCGGGCGTAATGCTGTTGAACTGCTGCTTAATGAGTTCCGCTTCCGGGCCGGTTACGCTTCTCGGGGAAACCGCCACGCCGATGGGGAAGTAATCCTTATAGGTTTCTTTGAGCGATTTCTGGGCCAAAATATTGTGCGACGAAAACAGTGCTGCCGTAACCGTCACCGCTTTTAGCCAACTGATCAATAATGAAAGTTTCGCCATGTTAAGGATTAATGGTTTTAATGTCGCCATTGCTATCCCGGAGCAACTCCCTGACCTTCACATTCCGCAAATGCGTTTTCCCTGATAGTGCCGCGTCATGATAGAAAATATACCACTTCCCCTGCACTTCCACGATCGAATGATGGGTTGTCCAGCCTTCTACCGGGTTCATAATCACGCCTTTGTAGGTAAACGGACCGTAAGGGTTGGTTCCTTCTGCATAACACAGCAAGTGCGAGTCACCCGTGGAATAAGAGAAGTAATATTTCCCGTTATACTTATGCATCCAGGCGCCTTCGAAAAAGCGGCGTTTGTTGTCGGATGCCAGAATCGGCTTGCCGTTTTCATCCAGGATCTGCACATCTTTCAAAGGCTCCGCGAATGACAGCATATCATCGCTCATCACCGCTACTTTGGCGCTTAATGCGGGTTCATTTTCGTGTCCTTTGCCCAGGTCCGTCATTAAAGTTTTGTCATATTTTCCAGTATGCCAGCGTTGCAGCTGACCGCCCCAGATGCCTCCCAGATACATGTAACTTTTACCATCTGTATCCGTAAAAACCGCCGGATCAATGCTGTAACTTCCTTTCATAGGCTCAGGCTCAGCCTTGAATGGGCCGGTCGGGGATTTGCTCGTTGCCACACCCATGCGGAATACACCTTCTTTGTCTTTTACGGGAAAATAGAGATAGTAGGTGCCGTTTTTGAATGCTGCGTCGGGCGCCCACATTTGCTTATCGGCCCAGGGCACATCTTTTACATCCAGCGCCACGCCGTGATCGGTCACTTTCCCACCGATCTTGTCCATGGAGTAGACGTGGTAATCGCGCATTTGAAAATGCCCGCCTTCATCGTCCTGGGGCACGTCGGCCTCAATGTCGTGGGATGGATAAATGTAAATCTTCCCGTTAAAAACATGGGCCGAAGGGTCGGCGGTGTACAGGTCGGTTACCAATGGTTTAACATTGGTAACCTGACAAACACCATTTTGAACACCTAAACCGAACGCCACCACGGACGCCGATATATTGAATAGCAAGCTGCGGTTTATCATCATTTCATTTTTTTATCAATATCCGGTATTTTGAGGGAATTTCGGTCCTTCTACTACCCTGTCAATCTGCGTTTGCGGAATGGGGCGGAGCATATTGAAATCTTTCACGTAAGGCGCAGCTTCCTGATTCCACTCCTGCACGCGGCGCACGAGCGAGCGCGTCCGGACGAGGTCGTGCCAACGCTGCCATTCTCCGAAAAATTCACGGCTGCGTTCGTCCAGGATGAAATCCAGCGTTACCTGTGCGGCCGTAATGGTCATAGCTGTTGCTGCTGCGGCGTTTTCGGCTGTTGAATTGGTTTTTTTGAAGGCGGCACGCTGTCTAACCACATTGATCAATGCAGCTGCTTTTGCATTGTTACCAGCTTTGAAATTCGCCTCAGCGCCGGTCATGTACACATCTGAGAACCGGTATAACACCGCAGGACGCGTAGAAGGATCATTAAAATTAGCGCCACGACTGGGGTCCATAAATTTTTTCAAAGCCGGGAAAATACCATTGTTCCAAAGACTAGGTGGCACCACAATGCCCTTGAATGGGCGGTTACCTACAAATTGCGGCGCACCCGGCACCTCGTAATCGGGCAACCAGACGGCAGTATCCACACCCGGAACGGTTGTATAGGAAATCCCACGCAGGTTATTGGTCGCATTCGCCTCATTTTTTACGACAGTATTTGAAATATAAACGGTGTAAAAAGAATTGGCATAACGCGAATCCACGTTGCGGTTGGTGAATGCCTGATCCAGGAAATAGTTTTTGCCAGCCCGCGGCCCGGTCGCAATTTTATCTGAATTAGGACGCATACGCACATACGGACGGCCATAATACGAGTCGCGCAGCATGCCGGAAGTTCCGTTATTGACAAATGCGCCGGCTGCATTTTTAATGGAGTTAATCCCGCTGTTGTTAGGATAATTCCAGTTGGTAAACCATGGGCTCAAATTTTGCGCTGCGCCTCCCCCAGCCTGTCCGCCAACCTGATAGTAACCATATTTCGGATCCAGCACGTGATCGCTTACGAACATGGTTTCTTTGCCATAATCGTTTGCGGGCACAAAAGCATCGCCGTAATCCTGCCACAAGTCGAGACCATAATCTGCTTTTTTGGCAATAATGTCGTCACAAATCATTGCTGCCTGTGTGAAATCAGCGGCTGTGTTATTCAGCCAGCCGCGCGTCAGATAAGCTTTGGCGAGCAACAGTTGCGCAACAGGCTTCGTGGCAGCTTTTCCCAAAAATGGCGCGGTCGGTTGGTTAGGCAGATCAGCTGCTGCTTCGGTTAAGTCCTGAATGATAAGCGCATACACGTCCGCTGCCGGCTGGCGGGATGCAGCTTGCGATGGCACGGTGATAAATTCTGTATGCAGCGGCACATCGCCCCAGGTTTGCACCAGATAGAAATACCAGAATGCCCTCAGAAACTTCGCCTGCGCCAGATATTGTTTCCGCGTAGCTTCCGGCAAATCAATGGTCGCGCCGTACTGCAGCACGCCATTCAATGTGTTAATATCTTGAAAAGCAATACCCCAGGCCGCACCGAAGTTGCTGCTATTTAGGCCGTTGTAAGTATAAGCAGGGCCTCCTCCGCCATTAACGCCTTGAACAAATTCATCGGTCCCGGCCTGCATTTCAACGGTAAAACCTTCGGTTCCCCACTGGCCACGGATGTCGTTATAAACCCCGGCTATCCCGCCCAGCACGCCTGCCGGGCTGTTGAAGTAGGAAGGAACGATCTGGGATTGCGGATGTTCTTCGAGCACTTTTTCGCAACCCGTACTGAGTGAAGCGATTAAGGTTGCTGTGATCAGGTTTTTTATGGATTTCATAGTCGGATTAGAATTTAAGGTTTACGCCCACAGTGAATTGCCTTACCGGCGGAGAGTTTAGGTTTACCGAAATCTGACGCTCCGGCGCGCCGCGGTCGCTGGCGCCTTGCGGGTTCAGCGTAGACTGGCCCGTGGCATAGCTGTTTCCTTCCGGATCGATCGCCAGATCGTCTTTTACCAATGGTGAGTAAATGATGAATGGATTGGTCAGGTTGACGTAAATTCTCGCCGAAGTCGCGCCGATTTTTTTGATCAGATCGCTTTCAAATGTGTAACCCAGGTTAATGCTGCGGCATTTGATGAACGAGCCGTCGTAGTAGCCCAGTGTAGAGCCAAAGTTGGCCACCGCGCCGCTGGCATCGGGAGCCGGGAATGCGTTGGTTGGATTACTTTCGGTCCAATAATCTGTTTTCACCTGATTTACACGGCTCTGATTAAAGAATGCAAAACCTCCCGAACCCGTGGAGTTGCCCGTTAAATAAGGCACCAGCACCTTCATGCCCATCCTGGCGTAGGTTACGATAGATGCATCGAAATTTTTGAAGCTGAAACGGCTCGTCAGTCCTCCCTCCCACTTAGGCTGGAAATTGCCGAGGATCTGCCGGTCGTTTGCATCGATTTTATTATCCCCGTTCAAATCTTCCACGCGGATTTGTCCTGCGAACTGGACCGGCGAAGTTTGCTTTGCCAAAGTCCCGTTTTCGGCATCAGCAGTCTGCCAGATTCCTAACTTTTTGTAATCAAAAATCACAGAAAGCGGTTGTCCCACAAACCAACCGGCGCCCAGGTTCGATTTTTCTTCCGGCTTAGTTAGCTGCGTAATTTTTTCCCGGTTGAAAAAATAAGTCGCGTCAATGCTCCAATTGAAGCCTTTTGGTTTTCTGACGATCTCAAAAGTCGCGGCTACTTCCAGTCCCTTACCTTCTGTTTTACCCAGATTTTTCAAAGTAGATCCGGCACCATTGCTCGGCGGAAGCGGCACGGATAGCAGAATGTCCTTGGTTTTTTGGTGATACCAGTCTACGGAACCTGTAATGCGATTATTGAACAAACCAAAATCAATTCCAATATCCACCTGCGAGGTCGATTGCCAGCTCAGATCGCTTGACGGTAAGCTAGTCACCGTGTAAGCCAGTTGCTGCCCGGCTGTGCCTAATCCGAAGTTGTAATAACCCGCAGACAATGCACCCAATGTCGAGTAAGCGCCCACATTCCGGTTGCCGGAAATCCCCCATCCGCCGCGCAGTTTGAGGTTAGAAATGAATGGAGCCGATCTCATAAAACCCTCTTCTACTACATTCCAGCCTAAGCCGATCGCAGGATAATTGAAGTACTGATTAGCCGGGGACAATGTTGAAGACCCATCGCGGCGCAATGTCAAGGTCAGCAAATATTTGTCGGCAAAGCTGTAATTAAGCCTTCCCATATACGATAGCAAACCGGTTTCCGAGAAGGAGTTTCCAAAATCCGACGGTGCGACAGGCTGGCCGGCTGCGAGCGAGAAATTAGAAGTTTTGATATAATCCGCAGGCACACCCGTAACCGTGAAGCGGCTTCCCAGCGAGTGGTTTTTGGTGTATTCGTAAAGCGCGGCAAAACCCAGTTTGTGCTTGTCTGCGAATGTTTTATCGAAATAAAGCAAATGCTGCAGGTTCACGTCCCAGTATTCGGTGTTGCTGATCTCGGCTGTGGATCCGGCTTGCGTGGTGGCCGTGTTGAAATAGGTCAGCGGGCCGTTGTAGTTATTCAAATTGGACTGACTGAAATTCAAACCTGCATTGAACCGGTATTTCAGTCCCGGCAAAATATTGACTTCCGCATACAGGCTGTTGAATGTCCTCAGCGACCGCGTGCGTCCCAAAGCCGATTCCTTTTTGGTCATTATCGTGAGCGGACTCACGATTGCCGCATCGATGGAACCTTCGGCTGGAAAGGTATTCACCGATCCGTCTGCATTGTAAGGCGAGGCCAATGGCGTCAGGCGCACCAGGCCGCCAGGTACACCTCCGCCGCCCGGCGTATTCGTGTAGGTCAGCGTATTTAATGTATTCAGACCGATTTTAATGTTTTTACCAATCTTCTGATCAATGGTCGCACGAAGGTTGAGACGCTGGAAACTCTGGTTCGGAATGATCCCTGTTTCATTGAAATAACCCAAACCCAGCGAATACTGCGTGTTTTCAACACCGCCTTGTAAGCCAAGCTGGTGATTGGTCATGAACCCTGGCTTGTAAATCAGGTCCTGCCAATCTGTGGAAACGCCTTTATCAAGTGCTTCCTGCTCTTTTTGGGTTAACAAATAGCCCGATGTGCCCGGGGCTGTGCGGTTGTATTTAGCTGCATCGGCTTTAAACTGTGCATACTCCCGGCCATTCATGACATTGAATTTGCCCATCACCTGCGTTTGTCCGTGGTAGCCATCGTAGCTGAAAACGGGCTTGCCAATTTTCCCTCTTTTAGTTGTTACCAGGATTACTCCGCCCGCGCCGCGAGAACCATAAATAGCTGTTGCAGAGGCATCTTTCAAAACTTCCAGACTTAAAATATCGTCCGGGTTAATGTCATTTAAACCGCCAAATGGAATCCCGTCCACCACTACGAGCGGCCCGTCCAGACCATCGCTCGACCCTGAACTGGTCGTCAATGTGCGGTTTCCGCGGATCCTGATCTGTCCCTGCGAACCGGGCGTGCTTCCGTTACTGATGATCGAAACGCCGGCCGCGCGGCCTTTCAGCTGATTGACCAGGTTCGGCGCGGGTACTTCTTTTAATGTGCTTTCACTGACCGAAACGACCGAACCCGTCACATCCCGCTTCCGCTGAACACCGTAACCGACTACGACCACTTCTTCCAGCGTCTTGTTGTCAACAGCTAATGTTACATTAATGATCTGCTGCGTGCCTACGACCACTTCTTTCGGCGCGTAACCCACGAGAGAGAAAACCAGAACTGCATTTGCATCCTGAACACTCAGCCGGAAATTCCCGTTCTGATCCGCGCTGGTGCCTCTTGTGGTTGATTTGATAAGGATATTGGCACCCGGGAGCGGTTCGCCATCGGGGCCGGTGACCTTTCCGGAAACCTCTGTGTCAGCCGCTGCTGCCGACCTGTGTCTGGTGCCGTAATCGGCCCATGCTCCGCTACCAGCAACTGCTTCCATGGAAGCGCCTCCGAGCAGCAGAATTGGAAGACCAGAGAGTCCGAGAATCCTGGCCAGCGTATTATTGGTTAATAAACGTTCATGCATTTTCTGTATGATTTGATGTTTAAATTAGATTGAATCATGTGGCTTAATTAGCGTTAGTTCGGAAGTGTCAATTTGACAATACTTGATTTAGATGTAACTTAGGCTTTTGAACAGCTTAAATACTGCATCACTTTTTCCAGATATTATTTGATTTATTGTCGACAAAAGTAGCGCAGCCGGGCAGCCTGCTGTGAGCACATTTGTTCATATTAAGGATACAATTGTTCAAATGGGCCAAAAAAATGCCTGATTCTGGGACAAACTTGCATTTTTGAGATAACTTTCATCCAGCCCCCTACTTAACCCGCATGATCAATGCGCTTAAAGATGCTGCTCACATTCCGTTTGTTCTGCCTGATTGTTGCCTGTTTTGCAGCGACGATCACGGCACGAGCTCAGCCTGCCGAACCGAAGTTCACTTCCCTGACTTCGACCGACGGATTATCGTCCAACACGGTCACCGCCATCCTGAAAGATCGTTACGGCTTGATGTGGTTCGGGACGGACGACGGCTTGAACCGGTTTGACGGCACGGACGTGATCGTGTACCGGCATGATAAAAAGGATTCGGCGTCGCTCAGGTCCAGTGACATTTCCTGCTTGCACCAGGATCAAAAAGGACGGATCTGGGTCGGGACGATCGAAGGCGGGCTGCATTTGTATGACCGTCGGAAAGATGCATTTGTAAGCATTCCATCCCCGCACAGTGTCATCAGTATGGCTAGTGATGCTTCTGGTAAACTTTGGGTAGGAACAACCGCGGGCCTGATTCAGGTAAACCCGGAAACCTATCAGATCCGAACATTCACCTCGGTAGCCAATATGCCGGATCAGATTTCCAAAGGAATGGTCCTCAGCATTGCGGTTGACAGTAGGAAAAGTGTTTGGGTGGGAACACGGACTGGTTTGTACAAAATTGACCCGTTGGATAAAAGCGGGGAATACATTAATTACCTGCAATCATTGCCGGATGAGGCTGGTACGCGACCGGTGAAGTCTATTGTGGAGGACCGGGAAGGGAATATTTGGGCAGGCACATTCAGCGGCGTTTTCAAGCTGAACCGGAATGGACAGGTCATCAGGCATTTCGAATATGAGCCCGATAACAAGCATTCCCTGAGTACCAATATGGTCTTTGCGGTGACGTGGGAAAACGCGCACCGGCTCTGGATCTGCACGGACGCGGGCCTGAACATGCTCGACACGCGCACGGGCATCATCACGCGTTACGGCCCCGATGCGCGAACCCAGTTCAGCCTGAGCAACAAATCGGTACGGAGTATTTTGTTTGATAATGAAGGCATT
This sequence comes from Dyadobacter sp. UC 10, assembly GCF_008369915.1. NCBI lineage: Bacteria > Pseudomonadati > Bacteroidota > Cytophagia > Cytophagales > Spirosomataceae > Dyadobacter > Dyadobacter aurulentus. Next base: position 311,260 of record NZ_VSRN01000001.1, read on the forward strand.
TGCTGGCTGGGCACTTACAAGGGCGGCGTGAATAAATATGATAAGAATCTCGCCATTTTTGGATTAAAGCGTTCCGATGTGAATGATCCGTATGGTTTGAGCGGCCCGTTTGTCACGGCTTTTGCGGAAACTGAATCGGGTGAACTGTTTGTGGGCACCGACGGCGGCGGGCTGAATCTGTACAACCGGCAGACTAACCTTTTCAAGAAATTCCCCATTAACCCCAAAAACAAAAACGCTGCTTCCGGACTCGCCATTTTAACATTGGAACTCACGGCCAGCAATGAACTCTGGATCGGCACATTTCAGGATGGATTATTTCAGTTTAATCCCAAAACAGGCGATTATACGCAGTTTTTGAGAGGGAAAGACTCCACCAGCCTGAGTAACAACGAGATTTTTTGTCTGGAAAAAGACCAGTCGGGCAAGTTATGGGTGGGCACCAATGGCGGCGGCGTGCATTTATACGATCCGGCGACGAAAAGTTTCAAAAGAATGTACGATCCGGGCATTCCGGTTGCGCAGCGGAGCATTCCGTTGAATGGCTACATCAGGGACTTATTGCTGGATCGCAATGGAAAGCTCTGGATTGCTTCGCATGGAACGGGGATTGCTGTTTTTGACCCGATAACACAAAAATCAATGCTGCTTGACAGACAGAGCAGCGACCTGGCCAGCAACATTGTTTTTTCGCTTTTGGAAGATAGCAAAGGGAACATCTGGGCCGGCACATCGGGTGAAGGATTGGCGCAGTATGATCCTCGCTCGAAGAAATTTATTACTTACGGAGCAAAGGAAGGATTGGCAAGCAATATTGTCAACAAAGGACTGGAAGATGCGCAGGGGCGGATTTGGGTGAGTACGAACCAGGGAATCAGCTATTTTGATCTGAAAAACAAAAAATTCATTAACTACACTTCCTATAATGGAATCCAGGACCGAACGTTTGTGCTCGGCTCGGGCATCCGTGCCCGTGATAACACGCTCTTTTTTGGCGGCATTGCGGGCTTCAACTACATTGACACGCGCAGCCTGCCGAACAGCAAACGCATTCCGCCGATCATTTTGAAGGATTTGAAAATCGGTAACCGCAGCATTACCCCCGCCGATTCAAATTTTATTGACGCAGACATTGCTGTTGCCAAAACCATCAGCCTGGATTACAAACAGAATTTTTCAATCGGTTTTGCGGCGCTGGATTATACCAATCCCAGGCAGATGCATTACCGGCACCGGCTGGTCGGGATGCAATCGGAGTGGAACGAGACGGGGCTTACGAATTTCGCCAGCTATACCAATCTGAGTCCGGGCGAGTATGTTTTTGAAGTGCAGGCCAGCGGTGACGGCATGAACTGGAGTCGGTCCAAATCGTTGAAGGTAATTGTGAAACCGCCGTTTTACCTGACGATTTATGCCTACATTTTTTACATTCTCACACCATTTGCGATTGTATACTGGATGAGACGGCGCGGCATTCAGAAGCTGCAAAGGCAGTTCAAAGAGCAGCAGCAGCGCGCGGAAGTGGAACGTGCTTTGGAGCTGGACCAGATGAAAATCAAGTTTCTGACCAATTTGAGCCACGAGTTCAGGACACCGATCTCGCTCATTCTGGCTCCTGTCGATAACCTGCTCGTCAAGACCAAATCTACCGAACTTCATGCGCCCGTGACCGCCATCAAACGGAATGCGAAACGACTGCTGAACCTGGTGGATCAGCTGCTGGATTTCAAAAATATGCAGGAGCAGGAAGTAAAGCTGGATTTGAAGCGTCGGGACGTTATTTTATTTATCAAAGACACCTGCGAGCAGTTCAGCGATCTTTCCATTCGAAAGGGAATCCAGTTTAAAGTTGAAAGTGCAATGGATCAGCTGGACATGGATTTTGATGCGGAAAAGCTCGAACGCGTACTATTCAATTTGCTCTCCAATGCATTTAAATTCACTCCAAAAGGCGGCGAAGTGGCTTTACACGTCCAGCCTCAAACGGATACTGACGGAAAACACTGGCTGCAAATCAACATTGCGGATAACGGAATTGGCATCGCCGAAGATCAGCATGAAAGGATATTCGACCGGTTTTTCCAAAGCGATACCGGCCTGACGGTGCTGAACCAGGGAAGCGGCATTGGCTTATCGATCGTAAGGGAATTTGTGCAGCTGCATCAGGGAAGGATCAATGTGGCCAGTCAGCCCGGCGCGGGGAGCATATTTATGGTAGAGCTGCCTATTGCGGATGAATTTCTTCCGATGGCTGAGCCGCCGGCAACAGTGCCAAAAACGCGTTCGGGTGAAATGGAAAATGGATTCAACAAGCTGGAAAAAGCCAATCCGGAAGATCCTTCCAATGTGCTGATTATTGAGGATAACGATGAATTCAGGCAATACCTGAAAGAAAGTCTGGCGCCATTTTACCACGTCATCGAAGCCAGCAACGGGAAAGAAGGCTGGCAAAAAACGCTCAGCCACCACCCGGAACTGATCGTCAGCGACGTGGCGATGCCTGAGATGGATGGCATCGCACTGAGCCAGAAAATCAAGTCGGACAAGCGCACGAAGCACATTCCGATCATTCTCCTGACCGCCAGCACCGGCGAGCAGCAGCAACTGGAAGGCCTCAGCTCCGGCGCGAATGATTATCTGACCAAACCATTCAACTTTGATATTCTGAATGCCAAGATCAACAATTTGATTCTGCTGAACCGGCTGCTGAAAGGTGTTTATTCCCGCCATATCCAGGTTTCGGGCAATGCGCCGCAAATGGAATCGAGCCAGGAAAAATTGTTGAAAGATATGTTGTCTTACATTGAAGAAAACCTGCACACTTCGCAGCTGAGCGTCGAAAATCTGAGCAAGCACGTGGGCATGAGCCGGGGAACGTTATACAGCAAAGTCCTGGAAATGAGCGGGCAGACGCCGATTGAATTCATACGCTCCATTAAACTGGAAAAAGCTGCATTACTGCTTGAAAACAGTGATCTGAGCATTTCCCAAATCTCCTACATGACTGGTTTTACGGCTCCCAATTATTTTGCAAAGTCATTTAAAGCCAAGTTTAATATGCTGCCAACGGAGTATAAGCTCACGAAGCGGAGGTATCCTGACCGGATGATATTGGAGCGGTAACTAATGCCATCCGTCCACCTATCCCCGCCCTTTGTTGGACAAATACCCTTTTCTGCACCCAAACCTTTGTCGAAAAGAGAAAGGTCAAATGGTCAGTATATTTAAAAAAGCGGCATCCGGGTTATTGGAGCGAATGCTGAGCAGTGTCACTGTGACGTCCATCCAACGATGGCATCCGAGCACACTTTACGAAGTGAAGCTGCACATTCCGCACATTAATATGGAAAGCTGGGATTCTATCAGGCCGTCCGGATCTTAGTCCCGGCGGCAATATTCTACAAATCTTCGCTAAAACATAGAACTAATTTTATAAACAAGTGTTTGCTTGTCGAACTATTCTTTTATCTTCGAATACATTCTTGTATTCATATAATATTAATTCGACTTCAAGCATCTATGAAACCACAAAGTACCTCAAAAAAATTACGTTTCGGGGTTAGTAAAAAGGTCATTACAAGTGTTTATGTGGCTCTACATATCATCATAATGACGTTCGTTCAACCCGCACTAGCAAGTCCTAAAATTGATCCTATCAGGTTCTCCTTATCTACCAGAGCCAGTCAGGTTGGGATTGGAGACGAATTTGAAATTCAAATTAAAGCGCAGTATTTATCAATACCCACCGGCACAGCATTTGTATTCGAGGGTACTAATTCATTTAGAATTAAGCTTTTGATGCCCGACGGATTTGAGCAGACTGGTGGTTCATACAGAGATTTTCTTAACGGGGAATTGACAGCGAGTAATCCAACAATCACCTATTTAGTCAAGGGAAGATTTACGAGATCCAGTAATGACAGGTCTTTTCGGCTGCTTAGAGGCCACAAGAAAGCCAGTGAGGAAAGCAAGCTTATTCAGGTGGCTACTTTGAGCTTTCTGGTGAACGAAGGGCAGGGCCAGGGTCAAGAGGAAGAAATTCAAATCATTAGTGAAGAGGTAGAAAGTACTGCCAGGTTGATGGCCGACTCTTTGAACAGCGTCATGTACATGAGCATAGCCGATCTGAGGAGCGGGAAAGCAGGGAATTGCCAAGTGGTATATTGCATCGATAATAATAAGGCAGGTATTTTCCGATACAGAGCCAGTAGTACGGCTGCCGACGACTCAGCAATGGTCATCGTGGCAGGCAACAGAAGATATTTTAGGGATTACGAATATATCCGGCCAGAATATTTTGGAGCAAAAGGAGATGGAGTAACGGATGATGCGGCTGCAATAAACCGTGCAATTGCGTATACGAAAAAAGGTGATGTAAAATTCAAATCGGGTACGTATGTGATTGGATCGCCTATAATTCTCTCAAGAGGAACTAGGTTGCTAGGCGAAGGTGCAGAGGACACTAGTCCGGGGCGAGGTACAGAAATCCTGTTAGCAAATAACGCAAACTGCTCAATGCTTCAGACCCAACTTGCAGCTGGAACAGGAGTAGCGACGCATTACATGGCCATTGAAAACATTGTGTTTGATGGGAATGCGGGTAGTCAATCTGATGCGAATATCGGGATAAATTTCAAAGGTGCTTACGTTACGTCCTATCTAAAGAACGTGATGATTGTAAACAACCGCGGGACAGCACTTAGCCTCTCAAACGGATTAGACGTCGAGCTCCACCATATTTGGGTCGTTAATTCATTAATCACAGATGCCAGCCGGTATGCCGTTGAAATTAACAGAGATGGTGTCGACAACCAAGACGGGTTGGTCCATTTTACACATATGTACATTGAAAATACCAAAAACAAAGCTTCCGGAGATCCCCGAAACGTTGTGAATGACAGAGGTAACGGACTTCTTGTAAGAAAGACTGCCACCTTTTTTATGACGGACGTGCATTTTGAGGGGATGAATACATGTATCAATCTAGATGATAATCATGTCGTAAATATTGGCAAAATATCTACGGCTCATTGCGGAGTACCTAGTGAGACAGACAATGCAATGATCAGATTGCCGAGTGCCAGCCCATCAGTGACAATTGAATCAACGGAAAGCTACAATACCAATTACAGCTTCATATTGAAGAAAGTCAATGGGTTTACCAGCAATGAAATTCCAGATGTGCCATTTTACCCTTATTCTCATGGAATTCGTTTCAACGACGATTTATCAAGAGCGCCTTATTTGCTGCCGAGAACTACCGTAGCAAACACATTGACGATTGGAAGGGTTGGAACAACTAGCCCTCAGCAATTGCGAATCAACAACGACCTTCAGGGATCCTCAAGCGGTTTCTTTAAAAGTAATGGCCGGTTCCTTGATTTTGGAACAAACTTTGGCAATCCCAGCGATCGAACTGTCCTGCGTTTGGATGTACCGGGAACGGGGACGGCAAGGTCAACCTTTTTTTCAAAGGTTAGTTTTAGTGACCGTGTTATCCTTGGAGAAGCTACTGGCCCAATGGACGAATTTAATTCATTTGCAATTGTTTCCGGGATTACCGGGCTAGGTAAAGGGCCTGCGTATCAAAGAAAACTAAACGGTGTAGCTGGTTTAAATTACCTTTCATCAGTGAGGACTACATATACAAACCCGGATTCCAGCGCATCCTACATTGGCGAGTTCCTGTTTAACAGGGCAACGAAGAAATATTGGGTGAGTATTTCCTCAGGAAGTGGCGCTGCGGACTGGCAATTAATGAGCCATGGACCAGGCATTGTAAACTACGGCACATTTGATAAACAAATACGAGTTAAGAACGACACAACTGCCGCTTCTACCGGTGCATTTTTCAAAAGTAATGGCCGTTACATTGATATCGGTTCAAATTATGCGAATTCTGGAAGCGATAAGGTTGTACTAAGATTAGATGTACCCAATTCAACTACGACACAGGCCTTTTTATACGGAAAAGTAAACCTCAATGCTCCTTTGGTACTTGGCGAAAAGAGTGGGCCAATGGATGCAGATAAATCAATTGGCATTGTTTCGGGAATTTCCGGAACCGGCAAAGGCCCGGCGTATCAGCGAAAGGCCAATTCAATAGCTGGGACAAGTTTTTTTACGACAGTCAGAAGTGGCACTGCGAATCCGGACTCAGGTGCAACTTATCTCGGCGAGTTCTACTTTAACAAAACGACTAAAAAATATTTGGTAAGTACCTCAGTCGGGCTGGGTGCAAATGACTGGCAGCAAATGAATAATGGTGCGGGAGTTGCATCATACGGCACGTTTGACAAAGTGATCCGCATTAAAAATGATACAACAGCTAATTCGACAAGCGCCTTTATAAAAAGCACAGGCAGGTATATTGATATCGGGTCAAACCATGCCAATTCGGGCACTGACAAGGTTGTATTAAGATTGGATGTTCCAAACTCAACTACCACACAAGCAACCGTCTACGGAAAAGTAGTTCTTAATTCACCAATTACATTAGGTGAAAAGGTCGGCCCGATGGATGCCGATAGATCCTTGGCAGTAGTTTCAGGAATCGGGAACCTGGGCAAAGGCCCTGCTTACCAGAGAGTTGCAAACAGCACATCAGGAACTAACTTTATAACGACTGTGCGAACCTCTGCCAGTGATCCGGGATCTAGCGCATCTTACCTCGGCGAATTTTACTTTAACACCACCACAAAGAAATATTTCGTCAGTGTATCGGTTGGAACCGGAGTTACTGATTGGCAATTGATGAACCATACTTCGGTGACACCCATTAAGAAAAGCGCAACCCTTAATTTCCCCAGCGTTGCACCTGGTGCCAGCGCTGATTTAACCATCTCTGCAGGTGGGGCGGCAATAAACGATTTCGTAACACTTGGGCCGCCAAGCTTACCTGTGGGCTACGCATATACTGCCTGGGTTTCGCAAACGAATGTTGTCACAGTTCGTCTGACAAACAACACCACAGCGGCTATTGACCCTGGATCAGCCAACTATCGAATCATGGTGACTAAGTAGATATCAGGAGCAAAGAAGACAAACAGCGTGCCGGTTTTGCACTTTTTAGGCAAAAACCGGCACTTTTTTGTCCCAGTATATAATATTGCCAAGGCGCTGTTGTCAGATTAATTTGGCCAGTATATTGTCAGTTAGTATATTTGCTTTCGATTTACTCACGTGGCTTCTTGATGAAATTTGTCTTTTGTTCGGTTTTTGCCGTTTTCTTTTCCTGCTATTGCTATTCTCAAGGCAACAACTATCTCCTTCATTTAGAAGCGCAAACATCGGCGATCAGCGATTCCCAGGTACCATTCTGGCTGAGAAGTAACCAATATGGAAGCGTTCCTTTGTCAGGCCTTTCTGCTAGTTTTCTCGCACGGGCACAAAAGAATTACGACTCCACCTCCAAATTCTTCGATGTAGGAGCAGCAGTAGAAGCGCGTGCAAATCTAGGGAAAGAGACCCGGCTACTGTTGATTGAAGGGTATGGGAAAATAAAACTTGGCGTTTTCGAAATCAAAGGTGGCAGGATGAAGGAGTCATTTGGACTCACAGACACTCTGCTTAGTACGGGAAATTTCGCCATCTCTGGCAATTCACTGGGTATTCCCAAAATACAGTTGTCAATTCCCGAGTTTACATATATACCCTTTTTAAAGAAAGTCCTGGCGGTCAAAGGCGTGTACGCCCAGGGATGGGTCGGAACGGTACCTATACAGAATAAGAGAGTAACTGAAGCCGTCACCTACTTCCATCAGAAAGCCATTTACTTTCGGTTAGGTCAACCGAACTGGCGGCTGAAACTCTATGGTGGTTTTGCCGATCAGGTATTTTATGGCAATGAAGCGAAGATTTTCGAATCCTTTATTCTAACCGACTGGCAAAAATACAGATCGGTCGTTTTTGGAAAAAACTGGGCTTTCAGCAAAGTAGGAAATCATGCGGGGAATATCGATATTCGATTAGAGTATACATTTCCGACTTTTCTAATGTCGGTATATCGCCAGAACTTTTACGAAGTTGGGGCACTATATCATCTTGCGAATATCGCGGATGGGATCACGGGTTTAAGCATTGTAAACAGGAAGACGGAGGCGAAAAAATTCTTCTGGAAACGGTTCGTTTTTGAGTTTTTGTACACAAAAAATCAAGCAGGTGAACGCTGGTCGAAGCCTACACCGACCGGAAACGAAGACTATCATAATCATTACCTTTATCAGGAAGGATGGAGCTACAGGCAAGCTAATCTGGGCACTCCCTTTATCACACCAGCTTACTTGGCCAGGGCCGACTTACCTTCGGAGGCTACAAATTATTTTATCAATAACCGGGTTTCAGTTTTCCATATCGGATCTCAGTTTCGTTTTCTGAATTGCGATTTTATGAATAAGTTCTCCTACTCCACCAATTTTGGCACCCATCAGACAAGAAGAACATTTCCAACCGTAAATCAGTTTTCCGGATACATGGAAGCACATCGGGACCTGAGAAAGGGATACAATGTAGGTGTGGTGGCAGCGCTGGATGCCGGCAAGCTTCTGTATAATACAAGTGGTGTAATTTTCAGTGTTTCAAAAAGATTTTAATTTCGAAAATGCTTAAGTGGCTCTTTAATTCGCCGTCTACAAACAACATAGATCTTTCAGCAATAGCGGTGGACATGCACTCTCACATGGTTCCGGGTGTAGATGATGGAGTCGAGACAATTGAAGAATCGATATTAATGGCGGGAAAGCTCGAAGAGCTGGGTTATCAAACTGTTTATACAACACCTCACATCATGTGGGATTGTTACAGAAACACCCCCGAGATTATTCGTAAAGGTGTTGAGGATGTGAATAACGCCCTGGCTAAAACTTCCATTGGTGTGAGACTACATGCCGCAGCCGAGTATTTTTTAGATGAGCATTTTAACGATCTTTTGGATAATGACCAGGAGCTGCTCACCCTGCCAGGAAATAGGTTACTGGTTGAATTGCCCTATTCCACACCACTTTTAAATGTGTCGGAAACTTTATTTCGGATTGCTCAAAAAGGATTTCAGCCAGTTCTAGCCCATCCGGAACGTTACACGTATTATCATTCAGACCTTCCTGTTTTTAGAAAATTTGCTGATCAGGGATGTGAATTGCAAATGAACATTTTATCCATTACCGGTCATTATGGTGAAGGTGTTGAACGAACAGCCCGCTGGCTTCTTCAGAATAATTTGATAACGCTGGTCGGGACGGACGCCCATCGCCCCGGACATTTGGATTTAATCAAGAAGATGCAAAGCTCTAAATTATTTAGGAATTACAATTTTAGAAACAAGGATGTTTTAATATGAAAATTCATTTGTACAAATACAAAGTTTGTATTTATGGATTTTTTTAAGAAATCACATCAAAAACTCATAAGAACTTTTCGTAACTTGCATACATCAAATTTCTGCACGAACCGCTCTCTTCGCCACCAAATTGACTATCCTAATTTTCTAATATTTGATTGACAGCATGTTAGCAGAATTATTAGACTATTTACAAGCCACTATACCATAGTACGGATACCTTGAACTTTTAAGCAGTTGATTAAATCTTTCAAAAACCCCTGTTCACAAATATTGCTATGAAAAGCCATTTAAATTCATTGTCTTCTTTGCGCATATACATTTATCTTGTATTATTTGGAATTGGCTGTCTGAATTTTTCATGCGTCAATCCGAAAGCAGTTGTATATTTCCAAGGTGACACAACCAGGATAAGCAGCTCTCCGGTTGTTAACACATATACGCCAACCATTCAGGTTAATGACATGCTTTCCATTGTTGTCGGGAGTTTAAATCCTGAGGCAAATGAGATATTTAATTCTATCAACAGCTATACCACGACAAGTACCAGTTATTCGGGTGCAAGCGCAAATTCCCGGCAGCCTTTTGGTTATCTGGTGGATAGTGAAGGAAATATTGAACTGCCTTTGGCGGGTAAGATAAGACTGGAAGGTTTAAAGCTGAGTGCCGCTGCGGATACCATTAGAAGAAGGCTTACTGTTTACCTGAAAGAGCCCTCAGTAACGATTAGAAATCTCAATTTTAAAGTGTCTGTGCTAGGGGAAGTGAAACAACCTTCGGTTTATGTAATTCCGGATGAGAAGATCACGTTGCCAGAAGTTCTTAGCCTCGCGGGCGATCTTACCATTTATGGCAAGAGGACGAATGTAATGATTATACGGGAAGAAAAAGGTGTTCGGCAATATGCAAGGCTGGACCTAACTTCTCGGGATGTTTTTGAATCTCCCTTCTATTACATCCACAAAAACGACATTATTTACGTAGAGCCAGTCAAAACTCGTATTGCATCTACGGACCGCGTGTTACAACTCACACCGCTTATCGTTAGTATTGTTTCTGTAGTATCGATTGTTATATATCGTTTTGCCAGATAAATCCAAACCAATTTATTACATCACACAACTCAACACAAAATGGCAGGATCAACTGATTTTTATGCAGAAGAGGAAAAGGCATTTGACCTTAACGAGTACCTCCGCCGATATGTAAGGTTTTGGTATTTATTTCCGTTGTTCTTAGTGCTTTCCTTAATAGCGGCTTTTTTTTACCTCCAGGTTACTCCTCCAACTTATTTGTCGAAAGCTACCCTTTTGGTCAAAGATGAAAAAAAGGGTATCGAGAGTGATAACGGCATCATGGAGGATATGGCTCAATTTGCAGGAAACAAATTGGTGGAAAATGAAATAGAAATTCTCAAATCGCAAACATTGATGGACCAGGTCGTAAAGGGGCTTGGACTTGATATCGCGTGTTATGCGATGGACGGATTAAAGACTGTCGACCTTTATAAAAACAGTCCTGTCATTGTGAAACCAGACCTGATTTCGGAATTCGCTTTAAAGAATCCTATGACTATCCGCATTGTGGATGAAAACCATTTCCAGATTAACGATGAAACTCCAAAATTTGCTTATGGCCAAAAGCTTCGAAATGCCTGGGGGATTTTTAAAGTAGAAAAGGGTGCGTCATCGGATTTCACAGATATTGAAGTGAAATTCTCAGATGCAAAGGCACTTGCTTCCGGTATGATGGCCCGGCTCATTATCGACAAACAGAATATTAAGAGTACTGTTTTGCTTTTGACTTTCGAAGACCCTTCCATGCAACGCGGAAAGGATGTTTTGAATGAATTGCTGGACGTTTACATCCAATCGTCATTAAATGACAAGAACAGCGAGGCAAGTAATACTTTGAAATTTATAGAAAGCCGGCTAGGCCTGATTACCGGTGAATTGGGAGATGTTGAGAGGGACGTTGAGTCATACAAACGGAACCAGGGGTTGACCGATGTGAGTACGGAATCTAACCTGTTCTTAGAAAACATTAAAGAGAACGACGCCAGGTTAAATGATGTCAACATCAAACTAGGCGTTCTGGAAAGTGTCGAAAATTACATAAGGAATGCTGGTGCAGGCGCAGTGGCCCCTGCTACCTACCTGATCAATGATCCCGTGTTGGTTTCGTTACTCAATAAATTTAATGAGCTTCAACTTCAAAAGGAGCGTTATGCGAGGACTACCACGGAAAACAACCCGATTGTCGAGACTATCACCACTCAGCTTGCCAGCACCAAACAGGCAATAACAGAAAACCTTCAAAACTTACGAAGGGGAATGGATGTGACAAAGCAAAGCCTCGAATCAGTCAATAATAAATTTTCGGCGGGCCTGAGAAGCATTCCTCAAAAAGAGCGGGAATTCGTTGGAATCAAGAGACAGCAATCAATTAAAGAAGGACTCTATCTCTATTTGTTACAAAAGCGAGAAGAAACGGCCCTTGCGTATGCTTCAACAGTGACAGATACAAGGTTGGTAGATGCCCCTTCTGCTTCATCAGCAGTCGTATCTCCACAAAAAAATCTCGTCTGGTTCGGTGCCGGAATCATTGGATTGATCATTCCGGCTATTTTAATCAATATTCTGATTCTCCTTAATAATACAGTTCAGACCCGGGAGGAGATCGAGCGTCTGACCCACGCCTCGATTCTTGGCGAAATAGGTGTCATGAAGAGCACCAAGAATCAGCCTCAGGAAGCTATAATAAAGATGACCAGCCGCAATGCTGTCGCAGAACAGTTTCGTGCACTCAGGACCAATTTGCAGTACTTAGGGAATGGCAGATGTAGGAAAATCCTGTTTACTTCTTCTATCGGTGCAGAAGGAAAAAGTTTTGTCAGCGTCAACCTTGCCGCCAGTCTCGCTTACTCCGACAAGCGTGTTATTCTCATAGGGCTCGATCTTCGGAAACCTACTCTGCATGAACGCCTGGAAGTCGCCAACTTGAAAGGAGCATCCAACTATCTGGTTGGCCAGAACAATTTGCAGGATCTTATTCAGGCAACCGGAGTGCATCCCAGATTTGACGTCCTGACAAGCGGTCCTATTCCTCCCAATCCATCTGAGTTACTTGGAAATGGAAGACTTGCTGCCATGCTCAATGAACTAAGCACGCAATATGACTATGTTCTGATTGACGCTCCCCCGTTCGGTCTTGTTACCGACGCTTCGATCATCGCAGAACACGTAGATGCAACTCTTTATCTTGTTCGTTTTAATTACACGCTACGCGATCATTTGAAACGAATTTCTGATTTGCAACGCAACAAGCGTTTTAATAACCTCTCGATCATTTTTAACGGGGTCAACTACGGTGCCGGATATGGATATGGTTATGGTTATGGCGGCTACGGATACGGTTATTATGCAGAAGCAGAGGTTTCCACAAGCAAGCTGCAGCAAGTAGAATCGAGACTGAGAAAGCTCGTCCGCAAAAGCTAAAATCGCGTTTTTTTAATCCCTTTCTGCATGCTGCTGTCGACGGCTGGCAGAAAGGGATTTGCATTTAATTAATCGACCTTTGTTCGCACACCTTTTTCTTTTTCAACAAACGATGGTTTTCATGAGTAGGCTAGACATCAGTTGTCACCTTATTGAAGTGCCTACACTTTCTTATTACAGTATTTTGATCGGTTCAATTTGAAGATTTCATGCATTTTTTTGACTTATCGAATAACTAAGACAAAAATTTGTATTGCATTCAAAATAGTATTATTTTTATTTTCGCAACCGGATTATCGGTTTCAAGCAAAGTCAGTTAAATTACTCAACGATAAACATGAAAACTTCACCTCTAAGTCCTTTCAGGACAGACAAAATCCTTTCTATCCTGGGTAGAGTTAATTCTCAACAGTTGTTTATTTACTAACTATCTTATTCTTCGGATGAAACTAGCAGTAGTCGGAACGGGATATGTAGGCCTTGTTACAGGTACATGTTTCGCAGAAACTGGAAATCAGGTAACCTGTGTGGATATTGACACAAAAAAGGTTAGTCAATTACAAAACGGCGAAATTCCAATATATGAGCCTGGATTAGATATTCTTTTTGATAGGAATATAGCAGAAGGGCGCCTGAGCTTCACTACCAATCTGAAAGAAGGTATTGAAGGGGCAGAAATAATATTTCTCGCCCTCCCTACTCCACCTGGTGAGGATGGATCAGCTGATTTGAAATACATATTGAAGGTGGCAGACGATTTAGGACCACTTCTAACGCAATACACTGTAATAGTTGACAAAAGCACAGTTCCTGTCGGTACCGCAGAAAAAGTGCATGCCCGGATCGCAAAAAATGCAACGGTGGGTTTTGATGTCGTTTCTAATCCCGAATTTCTGCGTGAAGGTGTCGCTGTTGAAGACTTTATGAAGCCTGACAGAGTCGTTGTCGGAACCACTTCTGAATCGGCAAAAAAGTTGATTGAGAAGCTCTATGCTCCGCTGGTACGTCAGGGAAATCCGGTGATTTTTATGGATGAGCGCTCAGCGGAAATGACTAAATACGCGGCTAACTCGTTTTTGGCACTCAAAATTACCTTCATGAATGAAATTGCCAACCTTTGCGAACTTGTCGGTGCTAATGTGGATGATATTCGTCGTGGAATTGGCACAGACAGCAGAATAGGGAAGCGTTTTCTATTCGCAGGTATAGGGTATGGCGGCAGCTGCTTTCCCAAAGATGTACAGGCATTAGCAAAAACCTCGGCAGACTATGGCTATGACTTTCGTACATTGAAGTCCGTAATGGCAGTGAATGATGATCAGAAGAAAAAACTCATCCCGATCGTCCGTGAATACTTCGATGGAAGTCTTCACGGCAAGACTATTGCTGTTTGGGGATTAGCCTTCAAACCATACACGGACGACATACGCGAGGCACCTGCGTTAGAAAATATTAAAGCTTTACTGTCAGAAGGAGCCAACGTAACTGTTTATGACCCGGAAGCAATGGATAATGTGAAACAGATCATTCCGAACATCACATTTTGCCATACAGCTTATGCGGCATTGGACGATGCTGATGCGCTTATGATTTTCACCGAATGGCCCCAGTTCCGAACGCCTGATTTCACTAAAATGGGCAAGCTGCTAAAAGAAAAGGTAATCTTCGATGGACGTAATCTGTATGAACTAAACCAAATGCAGGATCTTGGCTTCACATATTACAGTATCGGACGTGAGGCACTAAACGTAAAGGAGGTAATTGACCTATAAGTTACATTCACCAATCGACGACAGCCAGAGCTGTCGGTTGCTCAATAGGCAGGTAGTTCAATTAGCTTGCTATTAAATAGCATGTCTTGCTGCTTCTGAGTATATCTATCAGTCTAGCTTCGATCATATAATTATTAACCCAAACAAGATCATGTCAAAAGTCGCATTAATCACAGGTGTAACCGGGCAAGACGGAGCATATCTGGCAGAGTTACTGCTTGATAAAGGTTATACAGTCCATGGAATCAAACGGAGAAGCTCTCTCTTTAATACGGACCGCATAGATCATCTTTATGAAGATCCGCATGTGAATGACCCGAGATTCATTCTCCACTATGGAGATCTTACGGATTCGATGAACCTTACCCGAATAATTCAGGAAGTTCAACCGGATGAAATTTACAATCTGGCTGCCATGAGTCATGTGCAGGTGAGTTTTGAGATGCCTGAGTATACTGCAAATGCAGATGGAATTGGCACCCTAAGGATCCTGGAAGCAGTTCGTTTACTGGGTTTGACTAAAAAGACGAAAATCTACCAGGCCTCCACTTCCGAGCTTTATGGATTGGTTCAGGCTGTTCCGCAATCCGAAACCACACCTTTTTATCCAAGATCGCCATACGCTGTTGCCAAACTGTACGGGTATTGGATTACCGTGAATTATCGAGAAGCATATGACATGTTCGCTTGCAATGGCATTCTGTTCAACCATGAATCGCCCCTGCGCGGAGAAACTTTTGTAACTAGAAAAATCACCAGAGCGGCTGCCAAGATAGTTCTGGGGCTTCAAGATTGCCTCTATATGGGGAACATTGACGCGCAACGCGATTGGGGGCATGCCAAGGACTATGTGGAGGCCATGTATTTGATTTTGCAGCAGGAAAAGCCGGAGGATTTTGTGATTGCAACCGGGGTAACTACCAGGGTACGTGAGTTTATCAGACTAACTTTTGCCTTTTTAGGCGTTGACTTGGAATTTTCCGGAACGGCCGAAAACGAAACAGGAAAGATTTTGTCGCTAAACATTGACAGACTTACTGAATTAGGAATTAATACCGGAGATCACCTGAAGCCCGGTAATACTGTTCTAAAAATCGACCCGAGATATTATCGACCAACTGAGGTGGAATTGTTGATAGGAGATCCAACCAAATCTCAAACCAAGCTCAATTGGAAGCCTAAATATACCCTGGAAACACTCATAGAAGATATGGCCGCTGCCGATTTGAAACTTTTTCAAAAAGATCAAATTTTGCTGAAAGAAGGTTTTGGCGTACTGAATTACTTTGAATAGGATCACCAGCCACAAAATCGATAGGTATGCTATTTAATTCGCTTGGGTTTATGATTTTCCTGCCAGCGGTCTTTCTGATCTACTGGTTCGTTGTCAATAAATCATTAAAAACACAAAACGTCTTTTTATTGCTCAGCAGCTATTTCTTTTATGGTTGCTGGGACTGGCGTTTTGTGTTTCTACTGGCCTTTTCGACTTTCCTCGATTATTTCTCAGGATTAAAAATTCATAATACCGATACAGCAATCGAAAAAAAAGTATGGCTTTTTACGGCTGTTATTGTCAACATTAGCTTCCTGGGTTTTTTTAAATATTTCAACTTTTTCTCGGAGTCTTTCGCTACTCTTCTGCATTCCTTCGGAATGGAAGCACACGCTACAACTTTATCTGTTATCCTTCCGGTAGGCATTTCATTCTATACCTTTCACGGTTTATCATATGTATTTGATATTTACAACGGCAAAATTGAGCCAACAAGAAACTTTGTTGACTATTCTTTATTTGTAAGCTTTTTCCCATTGTTGGTAGCGGGTCCGATCGAACGGGCGACCCACCTTCTTCCACAAGTAGAAAAACCCCGCGTATTCAATTATACACGGGTGGTGGACGGCCTAAGGCAAATTTTATGGGGTTTTTTCAAAAAAGTCGTTATCGCGGATAACTGTGCGGAATATGCCAATTCCGCCTTTAATAATACTGCGGACGCCTCTCCCCTAACTTTAATTTTTGGAGCAATTTTCTTCGCTTTTCAGATATATGGTGATTTTTCGGGTTATTCTGACATTGCTTTGGGTACCGCCCGCCTATTTGGTTTCGAATTGTTAAAAAACTTTTCCTTTCCCTACTTCTCTCGTGACATTGCCGAATTTTGGCGCAGATGGCACATTTCCCTATCCTCCTGGTTTCGCGACTATCTCTATATTCCATTGGGAGGAAGTAAAGGAAGCATGTGGATGAAAGTTCGCAACACGTTTATCATTTTTTTGGTTAGTGGTTTTTGGCACGGAGCAAACTGGACATTTATCGTTTGGGGAGCAATCAATGCTCTTTTCATTCTCCCATCAATTGTCCTGAAAACGAATAGGAGGAATATGGAAACAGTTGCTCAGGGCAAACTATTACCTTCCTTCAGAGAATTAATAGCGATGGGAACAACCTTTTCCATAACTGTTCTCGCTTGGATATTTTTTCGCGCAGAAAGTTTAAAACATGCATTCTCATATATCGCCGGCATATTCTCAGGTTCTTTCACAAGGTCTCCACAATCTGGATACCGACTAATCTTAATGCTAATTGTACCCTTTATGATTATTGAATGGCTGGGGCGTGAGAATAACTATGCCCTTGAAAAACTTGGCTTTCGCTGGAGTCGCATTGCAAGATGGTCTTTTTATGCATCAGTGATTTTTATCATCGGAATATATATGCAGACAGAAGAAACTGCATTTATTTATTTCCAATTCTAAGGTCATAATATGAAAAAATTTCTCAGCAACGTCTTCAAATTCATTTCGCTAGCTGTTGGACTTTACCTGATTCTGTTGGTTGCATCTCAGCAACTATTGCCGCCTGCCTATGTAAAAAATATTACTTATGTTCCAGGTGGCAATGGTCATCTTTACACTCGTTTAAATGAAGCTGATACCACAAAAAACATAGATGTTCTAATCTTGGGCAGTTCGCATGCATACAGGGGTTATGATACCAGAAAATTTAGGCTCAATGGACTGAGGGCCTTTAATCTTGGATCAAGCTCACAAACGCCGATTCAAACTGAACTTCTATTCAATGAGTATATCGATCAGTTCAACCCCCAATTAGTGATATTTGATATCTATCCGGTGCTGCTCGGATCAGATGGCGTTGAATCCACAATAGATATTTTATCTAACCAAACATTAAATATAAAAACTGCGAGCCTTGCATTAGGTTCCAGGAATATCAAGGTATATAATGCATTCTTGCTTGATATGCTGTTTGAAGGATTGGGAAAAGAAACAACAGAACCCGAACTTAAACCTAACGGGGATAAATATGTAGCTGGTGGGTACATAGAAACATCGCAAGATCATGTAAAAAAGGAACGCAAACAGCGAACAAAGCGCTACATAGTCGATCGCAAACAACTTGAAGCGGTAACGAATATTGTTGCTAGTTTAAAGAAAAGGAATATCCCATATATGTTAATACAAGCACCTGTGCGAAATGATGTATATAGTGCTGTCACTAATAATTCCGAAATGGATTCTATTCTCCAAAAGTTTGGAACATACTATAATTTTAATAAAAGAATTTTTCTTTCTGATCATGAATTCCTGGACGCTAGTCATCTCAATCAGCGAGGAGTAGATATCTTCAATAAACATGTCTTATCCATCGTTGCCGAAAAACTCGGGTCTGCGATTAGTAATGATCAAAAAGCTACATCAATCCTGAAAGTAACCTCCCATTCGACAGAGTAAATTTATTCAGTCGGACGATGATAATGTTATGGATAACGTAACCATGCTACAAAGAATGAATTTCAGAATTATTTGCTGTTTGCTATGAAAGCATTTGTTAATCACTGGGTACTTCCATTTTTGATTAAACTACTTACTTCCTCTGTGTATTCTGCTCTCGGGCCTACCGTGATTAAACGGGAGGCATTAAGTAACATCAGAGGTTGTTTCAATTTTCGACTGGGTATTTCATGAAGGCTTCGAAAAAACTTGTTGTGAGTGGTGTTTTTTGGAATAGTCTCCAACTTGTGGTTAATCAATCCTTTGCTTTCGTTATCCGCCTCGTTCTGGCAAAAATGCTTGTTCCGGAACAATTTGGACTCATAGGAATGGCAACCGTCTTCACGGGACTTGTTCAGGTCTTAAATGACATAGGAATCGGCGCTGCACTCATTCAGAAAAAGGATGACAGTTTACGAGAAGCACACTATCATACTTCTTTTTGGACCGGTATAGGCTGGTCTCTTTTCCTCTACACTTTTATTTGTTTAATTTTTGGGCCGCTCGCGGCAAAATTCTACAACGAACCGCTATTGGTTAAGCTAATTCCTGTACTTAGTATCGGTATTATCTCCGGACCGATCAATCTGGTTCACAAGGCCCAATTAACCAAGCAAATGAATTTTAAAAAGATGGCCTTCATCGATAATTCCTCGAATATTGCTGCGGGTTCGATTTCTCTCATTCTCGCATTCAGCGGTGCGGGAGTCTGGTCACTTGCATTCAATTCGGTGGCATCTATTGTGATTGCAATGCCTCTTTACTTTGCAGCCACGAAGTGGCGACCCAAGTTTATATGGGAGGCGGATGCTTTCAAAGATGTTTTTGGATTCGGCGTCTATACGGTCGGAACCAGCGTAGTCAATTACCTGATTAATAACATCGATTATCTGTTCATCGGTAAATTACTAAGTGCTCAGGCATTAGGGGCTTATACATTTGCATTTGTACTTACTGACACATTCAGAAGTCGCTTAATGAGTGTGATTAATAATGTGATGTATCCTATTTATGGTCAGAAACAATCGGATTCTGAATCACTGAAACGTTATTATTTACTGGTGCTAAATTACAATAGCATTTTTATTTACCCCATAATGGTATTTATGGCAGTTCTTGGAGAGCCTTTTATCCTAAATTTTTTTGGTACAAAATGGAGCGATTCTACTGCACCGCTACAAATCCTGAGCCTGTCAGTAATGGTTCACATGATGGTGAACAGCAATACTGCACTGATACGTGGAATGGGCCGTCCTGACCTAGAACTGAAACTTCAAATTTTTAAGGCGGTACTATTCATTCCTACTCTTATTTTTGGAATCGTCAACTACGGCATAGTTGGAGCAGCGTGGGCTGTATTAATAAACAAGGTTCTGGCGGTTATCATTGCTCAGTATACCTTCAATAGATTATTAAATATAAAAATATCAACATTGGAATTCTTTACGGCTGTCAAGGCTCCATGGCTCGCAGCGGCAGTTAGTTTTCTGGTTTCATATTTCCTATTTAAGATTTTAAAAACCTATTATTTATTTAGCGCATTTGCGCTTTTTGTAAGCTATTGTTTTGTTATATGGCTGCTTCTAGGCGAGCAGCTTAGACGTCAGTATCAACAGTATCTTGATTCAAAAACTTAAATCTTACCAATGATGATTAATAAGATAAAGGGTAAATACAATTATCTATCAAAAGTGTTTATTAGGGATACGCTGCCTCGTTTCTGTTACAAGTCTAATTTTCTATCATCGCTATATTACTTTTTATTTGATCCATCGTTCGCCAGAGAACATCGAGCAACTCTTACAGGAAAGGTAAAACACATAGAAGAGGCCCGAAAAACCAAGGCAAACTATTTCCTGTTGGTCAGAAATACTCATCGTATTGAAAAAGGTCTTCTTATGCGCCCTAAACGGGCAGTATTTGGCAAGGACTATCTTTCTGAAACCATCGACAGCTTCGAGGGTGTATGGAATGAGAAGGAAATCGTACATAACCCGCAAATGAAGTGGTTTTACGATGTTCTGAGTGAATACTTCTCTGGTGATCCGTCCGACCCGTTTATTGCCAGCCATCACCAACGATTTCTTGCTAAAACGCAATCACAAGTTCATAAAAATGGCTTTGCAAGCGATTGCTCAACGAAGTCTGTTCCCTATTACCGTCTTGACTCCGAAAGGAGTAGCATTAATTTCGATGAATTCTACAAATTAACTAAGCAACGCAGATCCGTCAGATGGTTTACCGACAAACCCGTGGCGCGGGAATTAATTGACAAAGCAATTTTAGCGGCTAACCAATCTCCAAGCGCCTGCAACAGACAGCCATTTGAATTTCGTATCTTTGATGATCCCGATTTGGTAGAAAAGGTTGTCAAATTCCCCATGGGTACAAAGGGTTACGGTCATAGCATACCGGTGATGATTGTGCTGATAGGAAATCTGGACGCGTACTTTGATGAGAGAGATCGCCATGTTATTTATATAGATGCTTCCCTGGCAGCAATGTCTTTAATGTTAGCATTAGAAACTATGGGATTAAGTAGTTGCGCTATCAACTGGCCGGACATAGAAGCCAGAGAAAAAATGATGGAGGACTTTTTGAAAATTAATAAACATCAAAGACCAATTATGTGCCTGGGATTGGGATATGCTGATCAGGAAGGTATGGTGGCATTTTCAGAAAAAAGGCCATTAAGTCAAATAAGACGCTACAATTAAATATACCGAATATGATTATTGAATTAAGGGGTGTCGAATTTGTGAATAAGGGCGCCGAATTAATGATGAAAGCGATCATTGCACAAATAAGAGAACGGTTTCCATCAGCAATACTCGTTATGGAAGTCAATACCCGAGCAACATCACTTCAGATTACTGAAAATGGGATGTATCATAAAATAAATAAAAGGAAATTCAAAATCGACTTGGCCAAAGTCGGAATGCTAATCCCAAAGTTTTTGCGCAGAAAAGCCGGATTTGTACTTCCTTCAGAAGTTAATGTTGTCCTGGATGGCTCGGGATTTGCATTTGGAGATCAATGGGGACCTCAATATGCTGAAAAACGTATCGGTTCTTCAATTGAAGCCTGGAACAGCAACGGAATCAAAACTATTCTTTTGCCTCAGGCTTTCGGCCCGTTTACCGACACAAAGCTCAAAACCGTGATGTCCAAGATTATAAAGAATGCAACACTGGTTTTCGCCAGGGATTCACAGTCTCAGACATACCTGATCGACACCTGTTCATCTAAAAACATTCATTTAGCACCTGACTTCACAAATCTTATTTCAGGAATTGTCCCAAAGGATTTTGACAGTGATAAATGTCAGGTAGCTATTATCCCCAACTATAAAATGATTGAAAAAAGTGTTGATCAGGACACCTATTTCAATTTCCTGTTCAAGACAATTGATTTAATAAAAGCCAACAATTTAAGACCCTATTTCTTAATTCACGAAGGACAACGAGATTCAGAAATTGCTGCGAATGTGAATGCAGCTTATCCGGGTGAAAAACTGGAAATAGTTTCTTATGATGATCCACTTATCATAAAAGGCATTATTTCAACTGCGAAATTCATAGTCTGCTCTCGTTTCCACGGTGTCGTCAGCGCACTTAGTCAGGCAGTTCCGTGCATTAGTACCAGCTGGTCCCATAAGTATGAAATGCTTGCCCGGGATTATTCTTTCGAAGAATCGGTTATCAAGGATTTGAGAAATTATGAAATGCTAGCCAGTCGGATAAAGGATTTTTCAGATTCGAAAATAAATCAAGAACTCCGTGCACGGCTAAAATCAGCCAGTGAAGCGCAAAAAATGAAGTCGAAAAAGATGTGGGACCTCGTCTTTGAGACAATAAAAAAATAGCGATTGTTATCATCTATTCAACTATTACAGTCAAGCCATGATATCAATAGTTATTCCTTGTTATAACTGTGAGCACTTTCTATCCAGAGCAATTGATAGTGTCTTGTCGCAGACATATACATATTGGGAACTATTGCTTGTTAACAACAATTCCAAGGATTCGACGCAGGTTATTATAGACCATTATGTGCAAGCTTATCCTGAAAAAATTCGCGCATTATTTGAGATAAAACCGGGAGCTCCTGCTGCTAGAAACAGGGGATTAAAAGAAGCGCGTGGCAAATGGGTACAATACCTCGATGCTGACGATGAACTGTTACCGGAGAAATTAGACGGGCAAATAGCAATTGCCGAAGCTAAACGGGTCGATTGCGTAATTGGAAATTGCTCAGTAGTCGGCGAACGAAATGGAAAGCCGTACAAAACTTTACGGCCAATAAACCGGGAAGATGTGTGGATTGCTTTGATTAATTCGCATCTCGGTATTACCAGTGCAAATATTTGGCGCACTTCACTTTTGCAACAGCTTGGTGGATGGAACGAAGAATTGACTTCTTCACAGGAGTATGATCTTTTGTTCAGGTTACTAAAAGCAGGTGGTAAGCTAAGCTTTGATGACAGCAACCGAACGATAATATACAAAGCGGATAGTGGTATTTCATTGAGCAAAAATTCCAGCAAGTTGGTATCGATCATTGATAACCGGGTAAAGCTCCGATTGCAAATCAGAGAATTCCTGACAAGTATTAATGAACTGACAAAAAAACGCAATAAAATGATTTTAACTTATATAAGCCGAGAGCTACTAAATAATAAGCTGGCTGTAAAGGATATCCCATCGTTGCAGAAAGTAGAATTCCTTTCCTCAATCCCCATAGACATCTTTTTGCAATTCCATATCGAAAAAACGGTAAAAAGAGCACTTGCGAAAATTAGAGTGTAATTCATTCTTAGTAAAGGGTTTGTAATTAATCAATCCAATGGAAGTATCTATTGTTATTCCCACATACCGGGATTGGAACAGATTAGCTAAATGTCTGAATACCCTGACTTTGCAGAGTTTCCCGAAAGGTGAAATTGAAATTATTATAGCCAATAATGATGTCCAGGATTTACCTCCAGGTGATTTCGAGCTACCAACAAATGCGAAGCTGATCAATGTAGCCCAACCTGGATCTTATGCTGCGCGAAATGCGGCCATTGAGATCGCCCGGGGTCGCATTATTGGTTTTACAGATTCAGATTGTATACCAGATCAAAACTGGGTTCGTAATGCTGTTGAATATCTGCAAACCCATCCCGAGATTTCACGGATTGGCGGCAGTGTAAAAATATTTTATCGCGAGGACAAACCTAACGAAGTGGAGCTTTACGATAATTTTTTTGCCTTCAACCAACGTGGCTATGTCCAAAACAATGGTACTGCTGTAACTGCCAATATGTTCACTTATGCCAGCACTTTTAAGGCGGTAGGCCTATTCAATTCAAAGTTAATGTCCGGTGGCGACTTTCAATGGGGAACTATTGCAAATAAGAATGGATTTAAAATCGCTTATGTGGAAGACGTCATGGTTAAACATCCGGCGAGAAATAATTTGACGGAATTATTGAAAAAGGAAAAACGTGTGGGCGATGGACAGGCTAATTTTCTACATCGTCAAAGTAAATTTGCCACCATATTTTCATTTACAAAGGCCTTCGTTCCAAAATTATGGGAAATAAAGATGGTTTTTAACAATGGAAAAGGAATTCCGCCAGGAAGCCTTCTAAAGGTTCTTATTTTGAGACAATATCTGGTGATCAACAGGGCGTATGCGAAGCTACAAGCACAGATCAGCATGATCGATAAAACAAAACTCAACTAAAATCTCTGTCTCCTGATATGAATGAGCTGGTATCAATCATAATTCCAACCTATAACAGGCGGGATCGACTACACAAATCTCTTTTGACCGTGATCAATCAGGATTATAGTCCAATTGAGATTATAGTTGTTGACGATGGTTCTACCGATCATACTGAAGAAATGGTCGCTGATCTCATTAAAACGGATCAGAAACTACCTCAAATCTTATTTTACTATAAAATAAAGAATTCGGGCGCGCCGACTGCCCGGAATTTCGGCTTTCAAAAAGCAAGAGGGAAATTTGTTATATTTTTCGATTCGGACGATCTGATGATAAAGGAAAGGGTAAGAAAGCAGGTGAGTATTTTAGAATCAACTCAAAGCGATTGCTGTGCGTGCGGATACTATATTAATGAGATTGGCGGAAAAACCTATCTTCCCCCAGTTTCATCAATAAACATGATGAAAGACTATATAAAGAAAAAGCTCAAGGGAAGTACCCAGAGTTGGATTTACAAGAGAAGTCTAGTAGAAGCAGTTGGCGGCTACGACCCTACCATGAGATGTTACCAGGATTCAGACTTGACATTTCGTATTCTTTTGACCAACCCCAAAGTTGTAATTATGGCAGAGCCGCTATCTATATTTATCGATCACAACGGTGCAGATAGAATTATGAGCAACTGGACAAGCAAATCCAGCTTAGAATCAATATGTAGATACTACGAAAAAATGGTCAGCCATTATGTGAAATCACGTGACTATGGATTAGCATATGTATCTCAACTCAGTTTTTTAAAAAGTGTGTTACCAAGTTTTCTTAGCCTCCGGGCTTATGCTGATATTAACCATCAAAAACGGCATCATTTTGAAATGATTAGCACACTGCCTCCTGCCTACCAGGCGTTACTCAAATCAGGTTTTATAATTAATCTGATAACTCAATCTGCTAAATTTTACATAAAAAAAATGTTAGGAAGATCGAACTGACGACCAACCTGAAACGAGATTCTGATTAAATGTGACAAGAATTTTGTTCGGTATCATTAAAATTGCCCAGCTCGATGTTGCAACAATATACAATTCCCGGTGCCTGAAAAGTAGAAAAGAAAGCGTATCTTCGTTTTGATACGGGACGGGCTAGATGGGTTTTATGATTCGATTTATGGACATAAATGGCAAGTCTTGGCAGTGACAGCGTAAGTTTGTGAGCCTTAGAACTGGCTTTTATAAGAATTGATGTTAAACGTAATGGCAAATCCGGAGATCAAGTGATATACATTGTTATTCCTGTTTTTAATAGAATCCAGTTCACATTAGAATGTCTAGCCAGCTTATCCAGGCAAACCTATCGTGATTTTAAAATTATAGTTGTTGACCACGGATCGACAGACAATACGTCACACATCATATCTCAGAAATTTCCTGATGTCACCGTGTTGACCGGTGATGACAGTATGTGGTGGACAGCAGCGACCAATTTAGGAATCAAATATATTCTGCAGACTGATGCCGATTATATTCTAACATTAAATAACGATCTTATTGTAGGTCCTGATTATATGAAGACGCTTGCAGACGCTGCTGCTGAAAATAGTCATTCGCTCATTGGTAGCGTTTCAATAGACATAGCTAATCGCAATAGAGTTGTCTTTTGCGGAACAATCTGGAATAACCTCACAGCTAAATATTCCAGACCTGTGGATCTGAACATGTCATACGAAGTACTCAGATCCAATTATAAAACGGTACCGTCGAGTTTGCTTCCCGGGCGCGGTACGCTGATTCCCACTAAAGTCTTTCAGGAAATTGGCTTTTTTGACGATATCCGATTTCCTCATTATATGGCCGACGAAGATTTATCTTATAGAGCTGCACAACGTGGTTATAAACTTCTGGTCAATGTTAAATCAGCGGTGTACAGTCATGTATCCGCAACAGGCTTATCAAATGTGCATATAAAGAAAGACTGGCGATACTGGAACGACTTTTTTAACTCAATCCGCTCTCCCAATAATTTCACTTTAAGGCGCAACTGGGCATTTCGAAACGGGAGAATTCCTCTATTATATTTTTTGTTTGATTATTCACGAATTATGTTTTCACAATTGAGAAAACTTAGAACGCAATAATGGTTGCAGGGTTATTCGTACGATTGTTCTGTACCTCGGCTAAGCCCCGATATTCTACATAAAACAACAACATGATATTTATACTAAGATTCTTATCGGATATTTTTTGGAATATTAAACCAATTAATATTTTGACCAACTTCGCTCTTTTGGTATTGATAGTAGTTTTAACGATACAAAATCGCGCTAAAATTGGTAAATATGTATTAACTCCATTATTCGCGATTGGGTTTTTCTCATTAATTTTATTATTAAGCTTTTACCGTAACCCAACATCAGAAACAGGTATTATTTTATTTAAAATTATACTTTCGTTTGTAATATTTTACTACGGGGCAATTTATGATAAGAATCCGAGCAAACTGATTTTCACAATTGCAAAAGTTAGCTGTGCGTTTATCGTGTTCAACATGATCCTGTCATTTACTCCCTACGCCTACCAGAGATGGGGTACTATAACGACTTTTTCCGGTTTATACTATTTCAAAACAGATATGGCATTGGCTCTTGTGGTCTTTTTAGCCTTTGTTTTAGCAAGTGATCAAATGAATATTTGGCTCAAAATTATGTCGATAGTATTTGCTGCCTACCTCGTTTATCTTACTAACGCCAGAATTCACATACTTACTATTTTTATTGTCATTGGTTGCTGGCTATATGGAGAAAGGCTTTTCATCAATATTAAGAGAAAAATTTTGTATCTAGTTCCAATTGGAATTGTCGGTTTTATATCGCTTGTTATAATTTTAAATTCAATTGGAGATGACAATATTCTGAAAATTGAGATATCCACGGGTAATGTCTATAACGATGCTAATCTTCAAGGAAGAAATCAGATCTGGAACGTATTGATCAGTAAATACCAGGCTGCAACTACTTATGATCAATTATTCGGAATGGGTTTGAATGCTGACGCTACATTGACTGTCGGAAATCTTGAAACCAATGCTTCACATAATGCACATAATGGCTACATCTTTCTGCTTATTGCAACAGGCTTTGTAGGGCTGTCGTCATTTTTTGTTATCCTATGGTTGTTTGCTAAACGATTTTTCCTTATTACCGATAACTATTCAACGATAATAAAGGAACGCACCACTCGTATTGTTGTTCACCCAGTACTCTATTTATTTTTTGTAAATACCTTGATTTTCTTAGTTGCGAGCCTTACAAATTCTGCAATCATGTTTCAGCAACAAACATGGTTTTTTCTCTTTTTTGCCGGATACCTGTTTAACTTTAGATTTAACTCATATTTATCTAAAAGGAAAAATGAAATAACTCATAAGAGAGATTTAGTTAATATTTAATGACGCGTTAAATATGCAAATGAAGGAATTTTGAGGCTTCGACCAGCATAACGAGAAAATGCATTGCCGGTATTTAACAATGCACAAAAGTTAAAATTCAAAGATAAACTGATGGCCCCAATATTATTATTCGTCTACAATAGGCTTGATACGCTAAAATTAACTGTTGACTCATTACTTAAAAATCCTCTTGCAAGCGAAAGCACGATCTTCATATTTTCAGACGCAGCAAAAAATGCACAGAATGAATCAGGTGTGGCGAAGGTCAGGGCATATATAAGGCAAATCTCAGGATTCAAGGAGGTAAATATCATTGAAGCAGCCAAAAACCTCGGCCTGGCTAATTCTATTATATCCGGTGTTTCGAAAGTGATAAGCAAATTCGGGAAAGTTATTGTCCTTGAAGACGACCTGTTATTAGCTTCAAATTTTCTTACGTTTATGAATAAAAGTCTCGATTTTTACGAAAACAACCCGGATGTTTTCTCGATATCAGGCTTCATCTTCGATATGAAGATAAAAGGCAGCTATGATTTTGATATTTTTTTCACCAAACGTCATTGTTCGTGGGGCTGGGCGATTTGGAAAGATCGATGGGAAGAAATTGATTGGTCAGTGAAAGACTACGACTTATTTATGAATTCCACCACCCAGCAAAAAAAATTCGATGAACTGGGAAGCGACCTCTCAGATTCATTGAAAAGGCAAATGAATGGTCAAATTAATTCCTGGGCTATAAGATGCAACTATCACCAATTTAAAAAGCAAACGTATACAGTATATCCGGTTTCAAGTAAAGTTGACAATTTAGGTTTCGGGGTAGAGGCAACGCACACTAATCAAAAATTTAATAAATATAAAACTACCTTGGAAAGGTCGCCAAAATTTGAGTTCGCTTTACCGGAATTTGTATTCGAAGACAAGGCATTAATTCGGACTTTCACAGCAAAATATTCGAAGTTGACACGCCTTTATTACTTTCTGCTTAACAAGATTTTTGGCTAGTTTATGTTCCTCAAATATCTATTTTGCGATTGGCCACGAAATCAGCGAAACATCAAAGGTAGACTTGTGATGGTTTCGTTTAGATTGGCCAGTTTAGGAAAGCTTAACAAGATCGCATTTATTCTACTTTTACCTCACCTGATTATGCACAGGATATTCGTCGAATGGTTCCTGTGTATAGAAATACCATACAAAACCTCGATAGGACCAGGTCTAACTTTATTTCATGGACACGCACTGGTCATCAACGACTCCTCCGTAATTGGTGAAAATTGCACGATAAGGCATTGCACAACAATCGGTAACAAGGAGAATTCTGATGGTTCTTTTTCTACTTCTCCTGTCATTGGAAAAAATGTTGACATAGGATCCAATGTATGTATTATTGGGCCAGTTCGAATAGGTAACAACGTAAAAATCGGCGCGGGGTCAGTTATTGTGAAAGACGTCCCTGACAACGTTGTGGTGGTAGGAAATCCGGGCCGAGTTATTAAACAGCTATGATTTGAAAATTCTTACAGTACATACTTTTTATCAGCAGAAAGGAGGCGAGGACTTCGTTTTTGATCAGGAGAACGCCTTGCTGAAATCGAATGTGGATATCCGTTCTTTTACTGGACAGAACGCCGGCGGCCTCAAAGGAGCTGTGCTATTTTTTTTTTCAATATGGAATAGCTCCGTCGGAACCCGTTTTAAGAACGAACTTAGATCTCACAATCCAGATGTAGTCCATATTCATAATCTGCATTATGCTCTCGGTCCTATTATCATTTATTTGGCAAAGAAAGCCAACAAAAAGGTTGTTGTGACGCTACATAATTTCAGACTTATCTGCCCCTCTGGAATTTTACTTCATGATGGCTCACTATTTCTCGATAGTGTAAAAAGCGACTTTCCATGGAAGGCAGTATTTAAAGGAGTATACAGGAATTCAGTTTTGCAAACTTTCTGGTTAGCATTTGTAACATGGTTCCATAAACAAATGGGTACATGGGATTTGGTCGATAAATATATTCTATTGACCGATGCTGCACGAAATCTATTTCTGGAATCAAGCTTAAAAATAAACCCTGACAAACTGATTGTTAAACCCAATTCAGGTCCACCATCCACTGTGGCAAAAGGCCCACGGCTGCCGCATTTCATGTTCGTCGGTCGTCTTACAGAAGAAAAAGGAATAGTAGCTATGTTAACCGCCTTCGAACAAACCGGATCGTACTTGAAAATCGCCGGAACTGGCCCTTTAGAAAATTTGGTTCAAGACTTCTGCAGTCGTTGTCGCAATATCAGCTACATGGGATCGCTCACGAAAGAAGAGGTTCTCTCCGAAATAAGCAAATGCTCTGCGTTGATTTTCCCTTCCATCTGGTTCGAGGGTATGCCCATGACAATCATTGAGGCATTTTCAACAGGTACACCGGTGCTGGCCAGTAATCTCGGAGCGATGTCCACTATGATTCAGGATGGAACGAATGGAATGCATTTCAAACCAAACGATAGCGGTGATTTGTGCAAAACCATCAAACGATGGAATGATCTTGGAAACGAAGAGAAGGCTGTAATAAGTAAAAATGCGCTTGATTCTTATGAAGCACTTTACACACCGGAAATAAATCGGCGAAAATTGCTTGAAATTTACAATTCTTTCTAATTCAGCGCCTTTTTCGCCCTCCCAACCCAGGTTCTGTACGATCCCAGTTAGCCCATTTTTTCACTTCTTCGGGTAATTCCAATTCCTTGATGTCTTGCACCGATTTGACAGAAATACTACTCTTATCTGAAACATTTTTTATTTGATATCCCTTACCCGTTACAATTTTCTTAGTACCGAAAGCGACTGTATTCTCAATATAATTTATTCTGGCCTTGACTTTTGTTGTATCGAAAAAGTCAGCAAGATGCGGATAAGCTTCGATATATGTACTCGACCTGATATCTACATCTTTTACAAGCCGACTTTTCAAACTGTTTTTGCCGAGGTAGGTTTCTGCCCATTTGGCGTTAGACCATGCTCCAACCGAATATGCCTTTGAACAGTTAATAAAAATGTTATTCCGCATTTTATTATCCGAGCCTCCGTTAATTTGGATCGCACCAAAATCTTTTAGGTCCCGTGGGCCCGTCTTAAAAAAAGTATTTCCTGAGATGGTAATCCCGCCGCTTCCATCATCAATATAAATTGCCGCAACCCGCCCATTGCCATTGTAGCCAATATTTTCAAATAAATTGTCTGTAATTTTGGTTCCGGCCGA
The DNA here is from genome assembly GCF_008369915.1 of Dyadobacter sp. UC 10. Taxonomy (NCBI): domain Bacteria; kingdom Pseudomonadati; phylum Bacteroidota; class Cytophagia; order Cytophagales; family Spirosomataceae; genus Dyadobacter; species Dyadobacter aurulentus. The sequence continues at coordinate 342,068 of NZ_VSRN01000001.1, forward strand.
CGATGGATCCCTTCCGGTATAAACTGCACCTATATCGTCATAAACTCCACAAACGTTATAAATATGGTTATTTATAATCTGATGATTATTGCCCTTAAATATAATTGCCTGGTCAGGTGCATCGTGAATTTCACAGTTCGACACAACTCCCCCTACTCCTTCCAATTGAATCGCGGGCGAATAAGACTGGTACAATCTCGAATAGTTAGAAATATCACAATTAGAAATCGTGTTTTTGCCGGATTTTAATGTGCGCCTGTTCCCGCCTCCCATTATAATACCCCCCGATCCAGTTTGGGAGATTTCACAGTCCTCAATCAAGACACTTTCACTGGACGTAACATCCACCGCAACTAAACCTAGATTTCGGAATTTGCAATCCTTTATTGTGATATTATGAGAATTTGCAATTTGTACTGCGCTCCCCCTGGTAAGCGCGAATTCAATGTTGCTAATGGTAACGTTGCTTGCTTTATTAAGACGAAATATTGGTGATTCAAGTATTGAAACTCCGATGTTCTTGCCCTTTACATCACCTTCAGAAACGACAAACAGTTTCCCCTGTTGCTGATCAAGGTACCATTCATTTTCTGCATCAAGCTCCTCGAAAATATTATAAAAATATATTCCTCTTGAAAATATGTCTCCCGCGTTATTAACGGAAGTTTTACTGATTTTATAGTTTGACTTACCTCTTAGGCTCAGGACTTTAGTATTCTGGTCGAACGACTCAACCGGAAAATTATCATAAGACCAGGAAGCGGACATGTAGCCGGCTACCCAGACATCCTTAACAGTAGGCCATTTGGAAATTTCCTCTGTACTTGTGACAATCTGAGGACCATTTGTCCCTGCAGACAACTCCTTGGAAGTACCGGAATTTACGACCTGGTCTATTGGCAACAATGTCGTATTCGGCCATCTGGCCAACACTCCAGGTTTACCGTCTATAAACACCTCCAGATAAGACGGCAAACGCTCATTACCAAACCCATTTCTTTTTAGTTTCCCAAAATCAATAACACCTTGTGCTTTTAAATCTGTTTCATAAATCCTACCACGTATTTTCGGAGTTAGTTTCTGTAAAGACTTAGGGTCAGTGACACGCCGGAACTTATCCATATCAAGCATATGCCCACCAATCAACTTAACTTTTTCTTTACTGAAAGCTGAAATTTCAATTTCTTGTCTTGTGTTACTCTTTGATGAGTTCAGCGAGAGAGTTCTTTTGATTTCATATATCCCGCCGCGTAAATATATTTTAACAGTTGCTTCCGTGGACGTATGAGAAAATTGCAACGCCTTTTCTAGCGTTAAAAAAGGTTTCTCTATAGTTCCTGGGTTTGTATCCTTTCCTTCCAAAGACACGTAATATGACTTTGCGCCTGAAGTTTGTAATTCAGGCTGAATCATCCCGAGCAAACTTACCATCAAACAAACTATACTGATTTCAAATATCTTACTCATAAATCTATTGAGTTTATGCTTCTGCACATTGTCTGTTAAAAAACCGTGCAAATACAAACGAGCCTTATTACGTAATCCAGTTTTAACTAGCGCATTTACAATTGAATTATTCTATTATTCCGTATCATGTATTCCGTATCATGAATTTTCAAGACCCCGTAGCCATTGACAATGCAAATCACTTACAATAAGACACTTACCATACTTGCACATTTTCTAAAAAATCGTTTGCTTCTATTCAATTTGTTACTAAAATCATTTTCTTAATTTTATGCCCCCTTCCCGAGAGTTGCAATCTTATGGCGTTTTGGCAGCCAGACAGCTACTTTTTTAGAATGGAACAATAATAATTTTACTCAACGATCAGCATGAAACAGCATTTTCTCAGCATTGATATCTCCCTCAACCCATATCGACAATTCGTTGACGACCTGGTAGAATTAGCAAGGTCAGGAGCATCTGGTTACACCTGTGTAGCTAATGTACATATGTTAGTCGAAGCAGCAAATGACAAGAATTTTGCCAGCATTGTGAACAACGCTACTATTTGCACTCCTGACGGAATGCCGCTGGTATGGGGCCTCAAATTACTTTATGGGATCGAGCAGGACAGGGTTGCGGGGATGGATCTTCTCCCGGATCTGCTGAAAGAGACAGAGCGCCATGGTATTCCTGTCTATTTTTATGGAGGAACGCCCGAAACTATTGACAATACCCGGTATTATATTTCCCAACATTATCCGCAGTTAAAAGTTGCCGGAATGTACAGTCCTCCCTTCCGCGTCATAGATCAAGACGAAGAGCGCGAAATCGTAAATAACATCAACAACGGCCGCCCAGGGATTGTATTTGTCGCACTTGGCTGTCCCAAGCAAGAAAAATGGATGGCTGCGATGAAAGATCGTATCTCAGCGACAATGATCGGCATAGGTGGGGCGCTGCCAGTAATGATTGGCATGCAAAAAAGAGCGCCATCATGGGCAAGAAACGCTGGTCTCGAATGGCTCTATCGCCTTGCCCAGGAACCAAAGCGGCTGTTCAAAAGGTATGCGGTAACTAACTCTAAATTTCTCTGGTTACTTTTTAAAACGAAAATGCGCCTACTCTCCAAATCGGGTAATTAATCCGCAATATTTTAATTGCTACATCTACCAACTGCCCGAAGGAATTTTTGCCAAACCCAAATTCCAGCTTGCCGAAATGCTTCGACAGCCCTGTTTTATAAATATACGTGTTTATACTTTTGACTAAGTAATAGTACAAATAAAAGATTTGGTGTCACTAGTATTAAAACCATATAAGTAATGAGCGAATAATTTGCACTTTACTAATTTAATATGTTTTATCAATTTGCATATTTCAGTGATTAGTCGTAAACTTGTTCGACCGGCAGCACGTGACTGCTACAGGAAATCTCATTTGTTACCTGTAGCGGAGGTTTCGAGAAGGGGGGAGATCGTTACTGATCCGAATCTGTCGGTGCTAAGCCTCAAAAAACTCAACGTCAACTTTATATGAAAAATCACTATCCAGGACTTCTCCCGAAAGCACACTTATGGACTGATGTGATTCTCTTGAATCTTTCCTTCCTTTTGGCCTATTTACTTCGTTTCGAGGTGGGCTCCAATTTACTTCCAGATAATTACATTAATTTGCTCCTGGTCGCAAATTTGGTTTGGATATTTGCAATTCATATCCTGAAAACATATCTGTTCACGCGTCTTTCTTACCACTTCAATACCCAACTTGGGAATTTTCTAAAGGCGGTTTCTGTACATGCAGCAGCTATGATGGCGTTTCTTTACCTGTCCAAGCAAGGCGAAGATTATTCCAGATATCAATTTCTCCTGACCTACGGTTTGTTTGTAATGATGTCTACGGCGTCACGAGCCACCGCTGTTTTGTTTCTCAAACTTTACAGGCAAGCAGGCTATAATTATAACCGTTATGCCATCATTGGAAAGGGCGATTTGGCATATTTGATACGGGAATTCTATGGTGAGCGTAAGGAACTTGGATATCGATATTATGGTATGTTTGAGTTGGATGGCGAACAAAATGACATTTGGAATCTTGAAGCACATGTTAAGAAGAACCATTTGGACTACCTCTATTGCTGCCTATCGGAAATGAGCGATGATCAGGTTAGGGACGTTATCAAGCTCGGCGAAAGGTTAAGGACACAAATCCGCCTCGTACCCGATTTTCGCGGATTTATGACTAATATGGCCACAATCGAATACCACGATATGTACCCTATTATTCAGGTGAATACCAAACCGTTCTCAAGCTTCAACGAACAGACTGTGAAACGTGCTTTCGATCTTATTTTTTCAGGCATTGTAATGGTCTTGGGAGCACCCATCTTTTTTGTCGTATGGGCAGCAATCAAAATTACTTCTCCTGGACCCGTTTTCTTTAAGCAACATCGCTCAGGACGCTGGGGCGAAATGTTTTATATCTACAAATTCCGCAGCATGTATGTTGACGCAGATAAGATGGGATTGCAGCATTCGCAAGGTGATAACGATCCACGAATCACGCCGATCGGTCGCTTCTTGCGTAAATCTCGCTTGGATGAGTTGCCACAATTTATCAACGTTTTGAAAGGAGAAATGTCTGTGGTTGGTCCACGTCCTTTGTTTAAGTATGATGTTGACATGCTTATGGAAGCAGCACCACACGACTTTCAAAGATTACTTACCGTAAAACCAGGCATTACATCTATTGGTCAGATTAACGTTGGTTACGCTGATACCGTCGCTAAAAATGTGGAGCGGCTCAAGTATGACCTGCAATACCTAAAATCTTATAGTGTTTTTGATGATGTCAGGCTGATATTTAGAACAGTCCAGGTTATGGTTCTGGGAAGAGGACAATAAGTTTTAGAATTAGTAACCATTCAACTTTGCGAAAAGCCCGCCTGAAAAAAAATTTTCAGGCGGGCTTTTCGACAGTGAGCAGTACGGCTATTTTCGAAATATCCCTCATTCGGATCGTTCAATCCACCATCATCCCAACAATTCTATATATATTTGATTTCATTGCCTATACAATAACTTAAAAATTCTGAATGAAAATACTTGTTCTTGGCGCATCCGGACAATTAGGTAGTTGCTTAAAGAAAATCGCAGGAGAGAGAAATTTGATGGACATTTCATTTCCCTCTGAGCAAGACGGAAATATTTTGGACCCATCTTTGCTAGATAAGTTGTTTGCTAATGAAAGACCATCGTTCGTCATTAATTGTGCCGCTTACACAGCTGTCGATAAAGCGGAAGAAGAAATTGATATTTGCAGAAAAGTAAATCGCGATGGAGCGGCTAACATCGCAGAAGCCTGTAAAAAATACGGAGCTACGCTGGTACATATCAGTACCGACTTTGTCTTTAAAGGAGACGTAACCGGCCTGCTCAAAGAGACTGATCAGACGGAACCGGAAAATGTGTATGGGCTTACAAAATTAGAAGGCGAAACGGCGATATCGGAATTATTACCGGAACATTTCATTATCAGAACTAGCTGGCTATACTCTGAGTTTGGCAATAACTTTGTTAAAACCATGCTCCGGCTTGGGGCTGAGCGCGACCAGATCGGAGTGATAGTCGACCAGGTAGGTTCCCCCACATACGCAGTCGATCTAGCTGCTGCAATTCTAGACATCATTGATTTTGGCGATCAACAGTATGGTATCTATCACTACAGCAATGAAGGCGTCACGTCCTGGTATGATTTTGCAAAGGCAGTATTTGATATCAGTGGCACCGAAGTGAAAGTCAATCCGGTTAAAACCTCTGAGTATATAACCAAAGCGGTTCGACCTGCATACTCTGTTATGGACAAAAGCAAAATCAAACAGAACTTTGGCATCCAAATACCATACTGGCGCGATAGCCTCATCGTCTGCGTTGAAAGACTACAAGTGCCAACTTTTAAAAATTGACGTTTTTACGTATTGATAACGATCCTCCGAAAGCATTCTCAAACAATTCGCCCTGGTCCATTGAAACAGCTCCCTTGATCACAGAACCTCCAAGCAATTGCACAGGAACTTCTAATGCTAACAGTGCGGAAAACTGATAAATTTTCCCGGGAAAACCTTGATCATATGTCCCCTGATTGCTGGAAAGAGAAAATTTCGTCACCCAGGTGGCTGCATTCAGCTTACCCTTCAAACCAGCGTGAGTAACCCATACCCGATTATTATTTGTAAAAAAATCCGCATATTTTGGCCAATTGTTTTCCGCCGTAGCTGTTATGAAAGGCGTACCTATACCCCTTCCATAGTACGACCAGCCATCTCTGACCTGACCATTGTTAAAGTAGTCGTCTTTTCCCCTGATACCATTTCCGTCAGTTGTCTCACTCCCGCCCTGACTTTTCGTATAAAGCAATTCTAAGGTAAGCCTATCGACAGTGAAGTTGGCTTCGCCCCTGTTTTTCATTTTGAATATAACCCCATTCAAGCCATCTTTGATGTTGTTCAAATAAAACAATGACCCGTCTTCCACGAGATTCTGACGATAAAGGAAGATATTCACATTAGCCAGATCTAGCTCCAAACCTGCATCTAAACTGGCTACGTGGTTTCCGATACGATTTGTCCTATCGAAATTAGAAAGATCCTTTTTTTTCTTTGGTTTGAAACCGGTTACTACATACCAATAATTGTCGATCCCTCCCGGCATTTTTCCATTCTCTGTAAAATAGGGCGATCTTCCACCCCATTGCACAGCATGATTAAATCCTCCATGCAATTTTACTTTGCCGTCGGGCTTTCCTAACCGGACGAAAAGTGCCTTGTTGTGAAACTTCAAATGACTTGTCACAGGTCTCGTATTTTCAAGAAAACCATCTGAATAAAAGCCCTTGAAATAAACGAAATTCCGAATTAGCGGCACATAATTTTCAAATCCAATCTGCACTTTTGGAATAGGCAACGCATTACCAGACCACATATACGAACCTGTCCCCAGTTCATTGTCGTTGAATCCTACATATTCCTTCCTTCTCCCCACCGTCAGTTGAAAGCTTTTAAATGCAATGCCCGCATAAGCCTGTGGAAGTAAAAATTTGCTATTTTTACTTGCGTTACCTACTGCTTCCAAACCATATACATAAGTCCAGTTCTGCTTCGATTCAGTATTTTGAGAAAACGGCTGCCTTCCCACGACCCCGGCTCTCAGGCTTCCTACCTGGCCAGTAGTCGGAACAATACCCCATTGATTAGCGTGAAGCCAGAAAGGAGTGCGCGATGCAGTTGATCCGTAGGCGGCTAATTCCACCCAGGCGTTCGTGTGGCTGATGGTTGTGTCTGTGTCCTGAGCAATTGCCGGAGTAGCCAGTGCACATATAACAGAGCAACCCGTGACGGTTAAAAGTTTACGCAGGGAGATCGATGAATGAAACAATCTGTTGTAGGTTGATGTCATTAACTAATGATTTATTTAAACGTTGAGTCAGACTTTTGATCCTCAAAAGTTAACAAATAAAGCAAAAAATCATCATTATCTGACTACGAACTCGTAACTCCCCGACCCTGCTCCGACAATCGTATAGCCACGTTCTGTCCCGAGCAGCTTCACTGATTTGGTCTTATTAAGGCCTTCTTTATTGACTAAAATATTCTGCTCACTCGGGGAAGGGACATGAATTCGGGCCACAGTATTCACTGGCACCGTTACTTTCAAACGAAGTCCGCTATTACTTCTCTCCCACTCCGAAACGATCTCACCGTTCATTGTGACAAGGGAAGCCTTTAAATGATTAATGCCATCTTTTCCCATACCGGCAGGAGCGATCTCGGGCCGGATATCGAAGGTTGCAAAACCTGGCTGAGTAGCCTGTATTCCAGCTGCATTACCAAACATCCATTCGCAAACCGCTCCAAATGCATAGTGGCTGAACGAGTTCATTGCTGCATTATATTTGAAACCATCTTCCTTCGTATAGCTGTCCCAACGCTCCCAGATAGTAGTCGAGCCATTTTCGACCTCAAAACCCCACGACGGAAACTCCTTACTTAAAAACAAACGGTAAGCCAGATCTGAATTCCCGGTGGCAGACAATGCAGGTAACAGCGGCTTTGCTCCCAGAAACCCGGTGCCAAGCTTATTATTATTCTCCTGTAAAAGCGCAACCAGCAAATCGCCGGACTTTTTCGTCTGGGACTTGTCTACGATATTCATATAGATCGCATTTGCATAGGCTGTTTGGGTATGGCCGGTAAAGCCCAGCGCCCCGTCTACATAACCCGCCCCGTTGCCATATGCCTTTGCATCGCATTTAAAATGTCCATTCTCATCGCTGTAATGCTCCAAAACCGCTTTTCTGACCTTGGCAGCAAGTGCCGTATATTCCTGTTGATCTTTTTGGTTCTTAATTGCACCTGCCATTTCCGCCATCAGATCAGCGCAGTAAGCATAGTAAAAGGAGGCGAGCATATCCGGCGGGGTTTTCTTGCCGAAAGAAAGCCAGTCGCCAAATCCCCCTTTCGGGTCAATGTCAGCGAAAGCATTTTCTTTGAATACGTAAGTCCCCTTGCTCCTCTTCTCGAGGAAATCCATAAACCGGGACATTTCCGTCCAGCCCCGGCTGATCATGCGCGTGTCTCCATAAGCACGGTAAATCTGGTATGGACAAATGATGCCGGCTTCCATCCAGCCTGGTGAGAAGGTATCTGTTTTCCGTAGATCCGGCGCTGGCGCGTAAAGCGGGTAAGCGCCGTCCTTTCGCTGACCGTCATTTAAATCAACTACCCATTTGGTAAAAAAGGAAGCCACATCGCGGTTAAAAGTAGCCGACTTGACATAAACCTGCGCGTCACCCGTCCAGCCGATACGCTCATCGCGCTGCGGACAGTCCGTTGGAATATCAATATAATTGGCACGCTGGGTCCAGTCGATATTGCTGTACAGCTGCTTAACCATGGCATTATCTGTCTGAAACGACCCGGTTTGGGGGGTATCCGAACCAATAACCAGGCCGGTAACTGCGTCCTTGGCGGGTTTGTAGTCGAGCCCTGCAAGTTCTACATATTGGAAACCGTGAAATGTGAATTGCGGCTGCCAGGTCTCACCCTGCGGGTCGCCTTTCAATATATAAGTATCAGTTGCCCTGGCCATCCGCAGGTTCTCCGTCATCAGCCTGCCGTCGGGGTGCAGCTTTTCCCCAAAGCGCAAACGGACCGTATCACCGGCTGCACCCTTGACTTTGATACGGACAATTCCGGCAAAATTCTGGCCCATGTCAAAAATATAACTGCCTCCGGGCCGGTCAGCAATGCTTTTGACATCCAGAGTCTGGGTAATCCTTACCGGCGGACCGGGATACACCTGGATCAGTCGCTCGGGTTTATCAGCAAATACCTGCGCTTTCTCCCACTTACTGTCATCAAAACCAGTTTTGTTCCAACCAGCTGGTTCGAGCCGCCCATCATACGTTTCGCCATTGAGCAGGTCAGATTCCAGCAGCGCGCCTTTGCTGGCTTTCCAGGACTGGTCTGTTACAAATGTCTCTTTGTTCCCGTCATTGTACTCAACTTCCAGCTGCGCCTTCAAAAGCGGTACTTTTCCATAAAATGCACGTACAACAGGGTTTTGCACCAAAAAAGAATAGCCCAGATACCCTGCATACCATCCATAGGAAAGCTGGGAAGCCAGTGCATTTTCTCCGGGTTTAAGATCCGAAGTAACGTCGTAGGTTTGGTAGTAAACCCTTTTATCATAATCTGTCCAGCCTGGCGTCAGGAATGCATCCCCTGTTTTTTTTCCATTGATTTGAAATTCATAAAGACCCAGCGCGGTGACATAAAGTCTGGCTTTTTTGAGTCCTTTTTTGATCAAAATCTGCTTTCTCAGATAAGGCGCGGGAGGTAAATGGTAAATTTTTCCTTTGCCTAAATGATCCAGGTCAAGTCCGATCCAGTCTGCTTTCCATTCACTTTTTGCAAGAAGCCCCATTTCCCAGAAGGCCGTTTCGCTCCATTTCCCGGCAACTCCGTTATTGTCCCAGCTTCTTACTTTCCAGTAACAGACGTTTCTGGAAGCGAGCGGCTTTCCTTTATATTCGATCTGATAGGTAGCGCGACCGGCCGTTTTCCCTGTATTCCAAAGATCTGCTTTTTCTTCCGTCAGCTGCTCAGCCGAGCTGGCCACCAGGATCTGGTAAGCTGTTTGAAGCTGGTTATTTTCGCTGGATTGCAGTTGCCAGCTCATACGCGGGCTCTTCTGGTCGGTAACCGGGTTGACCTTGTATTCGCAGCGCAGGTAGATCGGGTCGATACCGCTTGCATTTACAACAGTAGTCAGTAATGCCGGTAAAAGCAGGTATAAAAAGATTTTCATGAAGTTAGTCTGGCTAGCGTAAAACTTTTACGCCTTTGGGCGCGTCTATGTTGGATTTAATACTGCCGTCGGCCTGCTTTTCATGGCGCACTTTGACTACTCCAAGCGGCGTAGGATAAGTACCTTCCGCCCAGGTCAGATCACCCAGATTGGGCTGCACGCGGATCGTCTTTCCTCCTGCTTCTACGATACTGATGCCCAATACGTGTTCCGAAAGCCAGGCAGTCGGGCCCGAGGCCCAGCCGTGGCAGAGGCTGTGACGCAGGTTTTTGTAACAATAAGCACCGAAATCGCCATGAATATCATCCTTACCCTCCGGCACGAGTTCATCGATCGGCGCCGCATTTTTGGTCCAGGCCAGATCAAAATCCTCCCAGAAAGTCGTTGCTCCCATATCGAGCATTCCGCCCCAATAGTTGCGGATGCAGTTCAAAGCGCCGTTGTAGTCTTTGGCCTTTGCTTTGGCCTGCAGCATATAATAGCCGTAAAACGTAGAAAAGCGCTCACATTCACCCTGCGAGATCACATCCGCATTCGCCTTTTCGGACGGAACCAGCCCAGCCAGCGCCAAAAGTGAAGCTGCCTGCTTGGATCCATTCATTTTGGGCACATACAGTTTGAGCTGATCAGCTGTTTTCTTGCACTTGGCCGCTTGTCCTGGTTCGTCCAGAATAGTGCACAATTCCGCTCCCGCTTCCAGGCTCATCACCATCATCGCGTGCAAACCGGCATGTATTCCCTGCGGGTTTTCGCTTGACGGCCAGTCCAGAAAACGTGTGCCGTCCAGGTTTTCTTTATTGTCTTTTGTTTTCTGGATCAATAAATCCAGCAGACCCACCAGGTACTTTTGCTGCTTGCGCAGGTATGCCAAATCACCCTGATTTTTATATAAATCTCTATGTATCAAGACCCACCACATTGAATAGGCACTGATCCCATTCATCCAGCCCGGTAGCGGGGTAATATCGCGCGCCTGGTCCAGACTTTTGGCAACTACTTCATTTTTCCCAAAAACAGTATTGATCGTCATCACTTCCGGGTGCATATCCCCAACCCACACCAGCCGGTCGCGCTTGATCCCGTCCCACAAATATTCCTGCATATTTAAATGGACTGTGTACGCGCCCACATCCCATATCTGGTTGAGCCGCTCATCATTGCTTTTGAATGAGCCCAGATAGGGAATATCCCGGAACTCGAATACGGCCCTGACTTCTTTCAGCTGTAACTCACGATCCGGGTCAACCAGATCGATCCTGGCGAAACGAAAACCTGAATTTCCAACCTGCATACTACCCAGCCAGGGTACCTGCACGACAAAATCACGCATAGCATGGTCATTGGTTGCGCCCTGGATCGTGTCAATATCGGACATGGCTTCACTAACCGATTCGCCGAAGCGGATCCTGACCCGCATGGGTTTCTGGTTCGCAGGCTGGTCGGTGATCAGCTGAATTCCACCCTGTATCTCTTTTCCAAAATCGAAGAGTATCCCCGGCGTTTGATCTCCGGTACTGATCATTTTACAGAAATTCTGATGCACCAGATCAGCCTGCCCGCTGCCTTTGACAAGTAATTTCTGGGCGTCTATCACACTTGTAGACGTCTTATCGGAGGTCCAGACGATCCGCTTAGGCGTAAGATAATGGCGGATTCGGGAGTCTTTCTGGCTTTCGTAAGTTTTATCGAAAATAGGCGGAAGCCCCTGAGAGCGGGCGTCGTAGCTGGTCAGCAGCAGCGTATAGCAAAGAATCGTCAGGTAATTTTTATACATAAGGATTTAGGATTCATTGTAATATTGCAGGAAAATAAATGATTATAGTTTTACCAACTAACCTGTTGTGTCCTGCTGGGGGATTAAGGTGGGCTTATTAGATCAGTGGTTTCGTTAATGTCATTTGTTGTCATTTGTCATCAAGGTCATTTATAGTCACTAATTGTCATTTATAGTCAGATCGAGTACGATTGTAGATTTGGTTAGGTGATACAATGACGACCAACTTATTACTTCATGACCACACTTGACAATTAATGACTAAAAATGACCACACTTGACAACAAATGACAATTCTTGCCAACAAATGACTTCCTTCCTCTACACCACGCTAAAACCGCTAAAAAACCGTTCTAATTTTGCCAGTGCTGCTTTTAGCCCTATTTTTAGCCATTGCCTAAACCACCAAGGCCTTGAATAATCAGGAAAACAACCCTCGTGACGGATTGCCCCCATTCGTCAGCAGCTGGAAACAGCTGTATCTAATGATGATCGGCACACTCGTGCTTTTGATCGTGCTCTTCTATCTCTTTATGACCCACTTTCAATGAATTACCTTGACTGGATTGTACTTGCCTTAACCCTATTATTTGTTGTATCCTATGGAATTTACCGGAGCCGTGAGAAGCATACGGTCGATTCTTTCCTGCTGGCTGGCCAGTCGATGCCTTGGTACAATGTAACCCTTTCACTGATGGCCACGCAAGCCTCAGCCATCACCTTTCTTTCCGCCCCCGGCCAGGCTTACACCGACGGAATGCGGTTTGTACAGTTTTATTTCGGGCTACCACTTGCCATGGTCGTGCTCTGTATCACTTTTGTCCCCAAGTTCAGCAAGCTCAAAGTTTTTACTGCTTACGAATTTTTAGAAAGCCGTTTTGATCTCCGAACCAGGGGGTTGACCGCTTTTCTGTTCCTGTTACAGCGCGGGCTTTCCACGGGGCTATCCATCTATGCCCCCTCATTGATCCTTTCAGCGATTTTAGGTTGGGATATTACATTAACCAACATCATTTCCGGCGGGATCGTGATGCTCTACACCATCGCAGGCGGCTCGCAGGCAGTATCACATACTCATTTGCAGCAAATGGCTATCATTACCGTAGGGATGGTCATTGCCGGGGTAATGGTCGTTAAATTTTTGCCAGAAAATGTCTCTTTCACCGATGCGATACACGTAGCAGGAAAAATGGGAAAGGTTAATCTGATCGATTTTAGCTTTGATCTTAATAGTCGCTATAATGTATGGTCGGGGTTGATTGGCGGATTTTTCCTGCAGCTTTCGTATTTCGGAACGGATCAATCGCAGGTTGGCAGATTTTTGACTGGCAGCTCCCAGGGACAAAGCAAGCTCGGGCTGGCCATGAATGGTCTGCTTAAAATTCCGATGCAGTTTCTGATCCTGCTGGTAGGTGTGCTCGTCTTTGCATTCTATCAGTTTAATAATCCGCCCCTTTTCTTCGATAAAACTGTTGTTGATAAAGTAAAACAAACCCCCTACGCGGCCCAGTACAATGTGCTGGAAAAACAGCATCAACAGATCCAGGACGAAAAAAGACCTTACGTGCTTTCGTTGACCGAGGCGTTGCGTAAAGACGATCAGGCTGCGATCGCGACCAACCGTGACCAGCTGGCTGCATTGGATAATCAGGTTACCAAGGTGCGCGCGGAGGCCAATCAGGTGCTGACCAAAGCCAGTGGCAGTGAGGTGAATGATGTCAACTATATCTTCCTGCGTTTTGTGATCGATTACCTGCCTGTCGGGATGGTGGGATTACTGATCGCTGTAATTCTTCTGGCCTCCATGGGATCGGTTGCTGCCGCGTACAGCTCTCTGGCCTCGTGCACGGTCGTCGATATCTACAAACGAATGATACGCAAAGACAGCGACGGGCATGATTACGTACGTGCGTCGCGGCTGGCTACCTTCTTCTGGGGCATTTTCTGCATTTTTGTTGCCCAGTACGCTGCCAGATTGGGCAGCATGATCGAGGCGGTCAACATCCTCGGCTCACTTTTCTATGGGGTAATCCTGGGCATATTCCTGGTCGCATTCTATTTCAAAAAGATAGGTAGCCGGGCTGTGTTCTGGGGAAGTATCCTTGGTGAGATTTTTGTTGTGATCAGCTATATCCAGGAACTGACCGCATTTCTCTGGCTCAACCTGATCGGCTGCGTTCTTGTAATTACCTTTGCGTGGCTGATCGAAACACTCTGGCCACAGCCGCCTTTCGTGCCGGCAGATGCTGAATCAGCATAGCACCCAGGTATTTTCAGGTACTATTCAATTTTTAAATTTAATATTCTAAAGAATATCAATTGGAAGCCCTCTTTTTTCGCCTTACCGGTGAAACTATTCCGTTGCTTTAATCCTTAATAAATGCAATCGGACTGCCCGCCATCCAAACAGGCATGTCTATTATGTAACCGATCGTTACAAATTCTAAATTAATGTTGGTCAATATGTTGCCGCACATTCCCTTCCTTATCTGGAACGACACCATTTCTGTTCCCGCAGACAGCTAATTGCTGCAAACCAGTGTGAGTACAATCTATTGCCAGAATTCCATCATTTCTCTATTTCAAAATCCTATTACATGAATTATTGGTCAAAGCCACAAAAATTAATGCGTTTGGCAATTGGCTCGGCATGCTTACTATTGAGTTCTTTCCACGTCCTTTTCGGTCAGACTATTCAGGAAGCTGGTACTCAGGCGCCGTTATTAGAGCAGGCTACCCTGCAACAGGTTGTCGAGTATGCGATTAAAAATCAGCCGGTGGTCCAACAGTCGATGATCGATGAGCGCATTACGGAAAATCAAATCAGAAGCCGTCTCGCCGATTGGTACCCGCAGATTAATTTCAACTACAATCTGCAACACAATTTTATCGTACAAACCAGCATTATTGCAGGTAATCCGGTCAAGCTGGGGGTGAGCAATATTTCGGCGGCGCAGTTTACGCTTTCCCAGCAGATCTTTAACCGGGATGTGCTGCTGGCCAACCAAACCAAAAGGGATGTACTGCTGGCAGCCAGCCAGAATACGGCCAGCACCAAGACTGATCTGGCAGTAAATGTCTCCAAAGCTTTCTACGATGTAATTGCTACTACCCAGCAAATTGATGTGGCGGAAGAAGATATTATTAGACTGGAAAGAAGTTTAAGAGACGCAGAAAACCAGTATAAGTCGGGAATAGCAGATAAGATCGACTTTAAAAGGGCTACAATTTCCCTCAATAATACCCGCGCCAATAAAAAAGCCAATGAGGAGATATTGAAAGGTAAAGTACAATACCTGAAAGCCTTAATGGGATATCCTGCCGACCAGCAGCTGAAAGTCAGTTTCGATACCTTGCAAATGGAACGTGAGATTATGCTCGATACGCTTCAAAATGTCGATTTTACAAGTCGGGTAGAATACCAGATTTTAAGTACCCAGAGAAAGCTGCAGGAGGCTAATATCCAGTATAACAAATGGAGCTATCTACCCAACATCTCTTTAAATGGTGCCTACAACCTGAATTTTCAGAATAACCAGTTTACAGAGCTATACAATAAGAATTATCCGAACTCTTTCGGGCTGCTGACCCTTTCACTTCCTATTTTTCAGGGAGGCAAAAGAAAGGCCAATCTGCAAAGTGCAGAGTGGCAGTTGAAAAGGCTTGACTGGGACATGAAGGGACTTCAAAACAATGTCAATTCCGAGTATGCAGCCGCGCTGGCTAATTACAAAGGGAATCTGACCAATCTTTTGGCCCAGAAAGAAAATGTGGATCTTGCCCGGGAAGTTTACGATGTAATCCAGCTCCAATATAAATCCGGCATTAAAACCTACCTGGAAGTGGTTACCTCTGAGACCGACCTGCGGTTGGCAAGGATTAACTATTACAATGCACTCTATCAGGTGCTGGCCAGCAAAATAGATGTACAGAAAGCGCTGGGGCAGATTAACTATCTGTAAAAGGTGCCCGGCCAAATCATTAAACCCATTAACAGGATTTATACAATCGAAAATATAAGTATGATGTTTCCAGATAAAATCAAATACTATTCTGTTGCTACCCTTATTTTAATAATGGGTTCCTGCGCTAAAAAGGATCAGCAGCAACAACCTACCCAGCCTCCTGCAGTTAATGTGACTTTAAACGAGGTTACCACCACCAATGCCTCCTTTTACGAAGAATACCCGGGAACAGTAGTGCCGCTCAAAGAAATCGAGCTGCGCCCTCAGGTCACCGGCTTCATTACCGGCATTCATTTTCAGGACGGAGCCAGGGTCCGCAAAGGACAGCTGCTTTATTCCATCGATGCCCAGCTTTACACGGCCAATTACGATCAGGCGGTAGCTAACCTGAATGTCCAGCAGGCAAATCTGGCCAGGGCACAAAAGGATGCGGACCGTTACCATGAACTCGCTAAAAATGACGCGGTGGCTAAACAGCTGGTCGACAATGCCGATGCGGCATTAGAAGTAGCCAAAAGACAGGCAGAGGCTGCAAAAGCAAATATTCAGGCTGTTCAGACAAGTGTGAACTATACCAAAGTGACCGCTCCGTTTGACGGCGTGATCGGTATTTCAGCAGTGAAGGTGGGCGCCGCCGTGACTGCCGGGCAGACTATCCTCAATACCGTTTCAACGGATGATCAGCTGGCTGTCGATTTCAATGTTGATCAAAAAGAAATCTACCGTTTCACAACACTGCTTAAATCACAAAAGGGGCAGGACTCCACTTTCAGCCTCAAATTCGGAGGTGATATTTACCCTGAGCACGGTAAGATAGCGCTCATCGACCGCGCTGTTGATCCGCAGACAGGTAGTATCAAGACGCGGCTTGTGTTCCCTAATAAAAAAGGCCAGCTCCGCGCGGGAATGACAGGCTCCGTCAGGGTGCTCAACAATGCTGCTACCCAATCGGTGGTAATACCTTACAAGGCTGTGACTGAACAGCTAGGCGAATTTTTTGTCTATGTGGCCGGCGATAGCAGCAAGGTAAGTCAGCGCCGCGTTACGCTAGGTACTACGATCGGGCCAAATGTGATTGTGAAAGAGGGGCTTAAAGAGGGTGAAAAGATTGCCATAGAAGGTGTTCAGAATTTGAGAGAAGGAGCAGTTATTAACGCAGGCAAGTGATCCGGTCTCTTTTCGCATTTAATCTAATCCAGTAAAAATGATTGCAGATATTTTCATAAAAAGGCCCATCACAGCGATTGTCACTTCGATTGTGCTGGTACTGGTAGGTATTATCTCCCTGACAAACCTGCCCGTTGCCCAATACCCTAATGTGACCCCGCCAACAGTGACGGTAAGCGGAAACTTTACCGGCGCCGACGCCCAGACGGTCGAGCAAACCACCACCACCCCTATTGAGACCCAGATCAACGGTACGCCGGGCATGACTTACATGTCAAGTAACTCGACCAGCAGCGGCCAGAGCAGCATTAACGTCGTATTCGACGTTGGTACAGACATCGATATTGCAGCCCTGGATGTTCAGAACCGGGTTAGTGTAGCCGAGCCCATGCTGCCTGATGCGGTCAAGCGCCTTGGCTTAACCGTCCGGAAGCGCCAGCCCAGTATCATGATCGTACTTGCGCTCTATTCGCCTAATGGTACCCACGATGCGCAGTTTATCGGTAATTATGCCAATATCTATTTAAAGGATGCATTGCAGCGTGTAAAAGGCGTGGGTGATATCATTTCCAGGGCCGATGATTTCGGTATGCGTATCTGGCTTGATCCGGAGAAACTGGCAAACCTGAGAATGACGCCTGCGGATATTTCGGCTGCATTGGCAGAGCAAAATTTGCAGGTAGCTGCCGGAACGATCGGTGGAAATCCTCAGCCGAAAGCTCAGACTTTCGAATACAGCGTGCTTACCAACAGCCGGTTGAATACCAAAGCCGAATTTGAAGACATTATCGTGCGCTCATCTCCTCAGGAAGGCAGCGTGGTATATCTGCGCGATGTGGCGCGGGTAGAGCTGGGAAAATTTGACTACGCTTCCAATGCATTTGTTGCCGGCAAACCAGCCGCATTCGTTTTGATCTACCAGGCCCCAGGCGCAAATGCCCTGGAAACCTATAACGGGGTAATGAAAGCTTTGACAGAAATGAAAAAGACTTTCCCAAAGGATATCGACTACGTGATCCCAAACGAAACGGCCACTGTTGTAAAGGTTTCTATTGAGGAAGTATTGAAAACCTTTGCCGAAGCAATGATACTGGTGGTAATCGTTGTGTTTTTGTTTCTTCAAAACTGGCGTGCTACCCTTATCCCTATCCTTGCAATCCCGGTTTCGCTGATTGGTACATTGATATTCTTTTTACCCTTTGGATTTACGATCAATACGCTGACACTTTTTGCGTTTGTACTCGCGATCGGTATTGTGGTCGATGATGCGATTGTGGTCGTCGAGGCTGTCCAGCACTATATCGATGAGAAAAAAATGTCGCCCAAGGAAGCTACTATCCAGGCGATGAAAGACATTTCGGGCCCGGTTATTGCGATCGCGTTGATTCTGGCAGCGGTTTTTGTGCCGGTGAGCTTTGTACCCGGCATTGTCGGCAGGCTCTACCAGCAGTTTGCGATCACGATTGCCGTTTCAGTACTGCTTTCTGCATTTGTAGCCCTTTCCCTTACGCCGGCTTTGTGCTCCATCATGCTTAAACCTTCCAAAGGTGCCAATGAAAAGAAGAACTGGCTGGAAAAATTCTTTGACCGCTTCAACAGATGGTTTGACAAACTTTCCCACGGTTATACGCGCGGGGTAGCCAAGTGGATCAAGGCGACTCCATTGGTACTTGTGATGATGGTATGTCTTTTTGTAGGTCTGTTTTTCCTTTTTGAAAACAAACCCTCCGGCTTTATCCCTGTTGAGGATGAGGGCCGCCTTTTCGTGACTTATGAAATGCAGGAAGCTACCTCCACTACACGTAACATCGCGATGCTTAAAGAGATCATGAAACGCGTTTCCTCTATTCCCGAAGTGCGGGTAGCGGGAGGTCTGGCAGGCCTGAATGTGGTAAGCTTTTCAAATAAATCCAACGTAGGAACGCTCTTTCTCAGCTTGCAGCCCTGGGCAGACCGTAAAGGTGCCGAACATCATGTGCAGGCTGTGATCAAGGAGATCCAGAAGCGCACCAGCGATATCAACGAAGCCAGGGTATTGGCCATCGCGCCCCCCGCGATCCCTGGCCTTGGAGCTACCTCCGGTTTTACATTCCAGCTGCAACAGTCGACGAGTACAGACAATATCCAGCAGTTTGAAGCGGTAATGCGGAAGTTTTTGGCTGAGGTTAACAAACGTCCGGAGATTGCGATGGCCTATACATTCTTTAATGCCAGAACGCCAAGTTACCAGATCGATGTAGACCGTGAGAAGACCAAAAAACTGGGCGTACAGGTCAACGAGGTTTTCAGCTCACTTTCTACTTTATTGGGTAGCAGTTATGTCAATGACTTTAACCTCTACGGGCGTAATTTCCGGGTAATGGTCCAGGCTGACAGCAGTTACCGCTCGTCGCTCGATAAGATTCAGAAGTTTTACGTACGCAACCGTGCCGGCAATATGATTCCGCTCAGTGCGCTGGTAAGTACCAAAGTTGTAGAAAACCCTGCATTGATCTCTCACTATAATATTTACAGGTCCGTGGAGATCAACGGAACGCCGCAGGCCGGATATAGTAGCGGGCAGGCGATCAATGCCCTGCGCGAGGTGGCCAAAACGCTTCCGGCGGGTTACAGCTATGAATTCTCAGGTATGAGTAGCGAGGAGATCAAGGCCGGCGACAGTACCACGACCATTTTCGCCATCTCGATCATATTCGTATTCCTGTTTCTGGCAGCGCTTTATGAAAGCTGGTCAATACCTTTCTCGGTATTGTTCGCCGTACCGATCGGTGCATTCGGCTCGATCCTGACACTGACATTTTTGCCGAACCTGTCCAATAACATCTATGCCCAGATAGGTCTGATTACCCTGATTGGTCTTGCGGCCAAGAACGCGATCCTGATCGTAGAGTTTGCCAAGGAGCGTGTCGACGGCGGTATGGAGCTGATCGCTGCCACCCTGGAAGCAGTGCAGTTGCGCCTCAGGCCTATTATTATGACATCGCTGGCATTTATCCTGGGTGTACTTCCGCTGGCATTCGCAAGCGGAGCAGCGGCTGAATCCCGTAAGACGATTGGCTGGACAGTATTTGGCGGTATGCTTGCAGCTACCTCACTGGCCATATTTGTCGTGCCCGTTCTTTTTGTCGCGATCGAAAGAATTGCGATGGGAAAGAAAGGACATACGAAAAAAGATGACGGGCCGGAAGGTGACCAGCAGCATGCGGTAGCCTGATTTCACTGCAAACATTTAAAAAGCGGAGCTTTGGATTTGTCCATTGCTCCGCTTTTTTGTTATCTTTTCAAAAAATGAATCTGTAGTAAAATGTACGTTAAGCAAGTCTTCTCCATTTGGAGGTTATTAAAAGGCATCTGGGGAGGTGTCCTGGTCGTTACGGCCTATGCCACACTGGTTTTCTATTTATTCAGTTACCAAAACTGGCATTTTCTCTCTTTTCCTATCTCGATTATCACCATCCTGGGTACAGCATTGTCGCTGCTGCTTGGTTTCCGGACCAACTCTGCCTACGACCGCTGGTGGGAAGCCCGCAAAGTTTGGGGCTCAATCGTCAACGACAGCCGCACACTGGTCAGGCAGTCCCAGGCATTTATTTCCGCCGACCGGGCAGAAAAAGATGAGATAGTCTCCAACATCGCTCACCTTCAAATCGCCTGGTGCTATGCCTTGACCAATTCACTAAGAAGAAGCAAGGTGCTCGTTTATGCAGATTTGCATCTGAGCCAGACAGAGCACGATTATGTAGCCGATCAGGACAATATCCCAAACGCGATACTGAACCTGATCCAGTTTAAGATAACAGAACTGCATGAGCAAGGCAAAATCCAGACGCTGCTTTATCAGAATATCGATCAGACATTGCAGCGGCTTTGCGATTCAATGGGTAAATGCGAGCGGATCAAAAACACGGTATTTCCCACCCAGTACAGCTTTTTTGTATTGCTGGTCATTTTTATTTTCACGCTAGTACTGCCCATGGGCCTGGTTGAAAGCATCGGAAGGATCGCCATTCCGATCACCTTTATCATTTCATTTCTGTTCTTTTATGTGGAATGGATCGCTTACATTCTGCAAAACCCGTTCGAAAATGGGCCCAATGATATTCCGATGACCTCCCTTTCGCGTACGATCGAGATCAACCTGCTCCAACTAATTGAAGCTGACAAGATTCCCGAGAAGATTTTACCCAAAGCCGGTGTGATCATGTAAAAAATATCGGCTGCCCCGCAAAACGGGACAGCCGATATTCGCATTTATATGATGCTTTTATTTAACCTTTATTGAAGTGTAGTAAAGTTCGAGCCTGACGCCCGGGTCATCACTTTGCTGATCTCCGATGATCAGTCTGTCAAAACTTTGTGAAAAGTCCGTATCGGCAGCCGGATACGTCGTTGATTTGATTCTATTGTCCGGATTTTGCTCATTGAACTGAGAAGTCCTGAGAACCAGCCCGCCCGGGTCTGATGCCTGACTGGCCATCAGCTCAGTTACGTATGAACTGACATCGAGCAAATAGTATTGTTTGTTGGTAAACATATCATTTACTAACGGAGCAGAGACAGGCTCAGGAGCTGTGGCCGAAAGCTTGATAAGCTGTAACGGAAAACCTTCTGAATTAAGGTAAAATTCATTGTTTTTATCGACCCTGTAAACATACAATTTAGCAGGCGCTCTCAGTTGATTAGTTATCGAAAGCCTTTTGGGCGTTATTCTCAGAATGGCGCGGTTAGCCGCAGAATACTTGACATCCCTCAGGCGCTTGATGAATGGAAGGTCAACCCTGGTCATCAAACCTGGCCCGGCCTGAACAAAGGTCATATTCCCGGTTTGGGAAGAAGGCTGGGAAATTCTTTTGCTATTGGGCAAATTGGCCGAAGGTGTTCCGGCTCGGTCAGAGAGAATCTGGTTGTAAATAGCTCTGCTGCGAAGCACGGTCGAATCGCGCCGGGTACCATCCACCTCTGGCGTGTGGTAGTACATTAGCATCGCCGTACTATCCGTACGCAGTCCGAAGATTGCCCCATTGTCGGTAGAAGAATTTTTCAAAACCAGCCCTTTTACAAGATCAATCCATTCGGTATTGGATGGCAGGAGATTCGATTTGGCTTTGGCAAAAATATCTTTTCCCAAAACGTCGGATAACCGGATTACCAACCTTGGACGGATTCTGGACAAGGGGGTAACTTTCAACCTGCCAATCGGCGCCGCCTCGTGGGGTGTAGAACTTTCGTTGAAGTAAGCCGGCTTGTCTACCAACATATCCGTCAGCAGCCTGTGTACTGATAAATTAAGCGGCTTGGTGGTATCTCCGTAAGAGTAGGCATCAAAATACATCGAAACCACCAGTGAATCATATACGGCCTGCTCAGGCACAGTGATCGCATTCTGGGTACCAGGCTGAAAAAAAGTACTCGCTTGCAGCTTCCCAAAGTAAGGGTCTACATATCTTCCTATCAACATCCGGGTGGCCGATCCGGTCATCACCGAATCGGTGATAACAGTCGAAAGCTGCACCGTTGAAGTATCAGAAAATAACACCGCGAAATCATCCTGGTCAGGCTGTACCGGCGACTCAATCTCATCTCCCCAGGGGTCACAGGATGTCATTGAGACTGATAACCCCAATATAAGTAGGAATTTATACGCTGTTAAGGATCCCCTGAAGGACTTGTAATTGAATTTCATTTAGAGCAAGAACAGTAAAAAATGCAAAACTATCATATGTAAGCTTAATTACAATATGATTTGAACAATTAGACGCTGACAGAAATCTGTGAGAGGCTTGCAACAAAACCCTGGCAGGCCGGCGTAAAGTTTTAAGAGACTCAAAAAACGATACGCATGATCAGCTCAAAGAGTGGCAAGGCTATTTAGAAACGCAAAATGCAGTACGGTATTACAACCAATCACGACATGAACTTCTCCTAATGGCACTGTCACCGGCAAGCAACAATGCGCGTAAATTCACGTTAAAAGTAACTGGCCGGTAAAGTTTTGGACAAAAAACAGCTTATAATTTTTACTTAGCCCCTTCAAGCTATTATGTTTGCAAAAAATTAATGTAGGAAGCCTTTTCATCTGCGTTGCATTTACGCCCGCATCATTTTTATCAGTATTCATTTGTAACAATTCGTCAAACTATATTTTTTCATGTTTAATACCTTAAAAAAGACTTCGTTAGCCATTCTAGTTGCTTCTATTGCTTTCGTTCAAATTAGCTGTAAAGATGATGATCCTGAAGCGGATAAAATGGGTAACTGGTATAGAAAGGACCTGCCCAGCTTCGGCGGATCTGCCCGCACCCGCTCTGTAAGTTTTTCGATTGGAGAGATCGGCTACATCGGGACCGGATATACCAACGAAACTGTACCTAGGGTTAAAGATTTCTGGGCTTATAATGCAGCCAACAAAATATGGTCTCAAGTAGCTCCGTTCCCTGGCTCAGGCCGCGCTGATGCAACAGCATTTGTTCTTGACGGCAAAGCATACGTAGGCACAGGCTATGATGATGTCAGAACGGTTGATAACGGCTATAAGAAGGATTTTTATCAATTTGATCCTGCTGCCAACAAGTGGAAAGCCATCGCAGACTTCCCTACCACGCGCCAGTATGCGACTTCCTTCGTAGCCAACAATAAGGCTTACGTGGGACTCGGTTACAACGGAAGCAATTATTTCCAGGACTTTTATGAGTATAACCCTGCCACAGATAAGTGGACCGAGATTGCAACTTTCATTGGCGGTAAACGCGCAGGGGCAACGTCATTCTCGATTGCAGGCAAGGCTTATGTTGGATTTGGAAGAAGTAATTCAGGTTTAGCTACCAACGATCTTTACAGCTTTGACGCTGCTCAGGGTGGATGGACACGGATTCAATTCCCTAATGATGATGTAAAAGAAAAATTCGGAAGCAGAACCAATGCGCTTGCGCTGGTAATGGCAGAGAAAGCCTACATCATTGGTGGCGACGGTAAATCTGATGTTTGGGAATTTGTTCCTGGGACAAATAGCTTTACTGAAATGGCTCCTTTCGTTGGTCAGAGAGGATATGCAGCTGGTTTTACTGTTGGTAATGTGGGTTACTTCGGCACGGGAAGTTCCTCCGGAACAGGCGGTCTGGATGATTTCTGGGCGTTTGATCCTAACAATGCAGCTAATGATGATGACAATCAGTGATTAGAAGGAATAAAAGCATTATCCTGATACTAAGTACGCTGGCCCTGGCTATTGCAGCTTATCTTCTCTTTTTCCTTAAACCGGATATCGGAGAGAGCAGCAACGGCCAGGGCCGGTCTGTTTTTAAAGTGGAGACTTTTCAGGCACCATCCGGCTGGGCCTACAGGATCTACCGCGACTCAATCGCTGTCATCGAGCAACTTACATTGCCCGGTATTCCGGGTAATGCGGGGTTTGAGTCCGAAGCGCTAGCAAGAAATACCGGCCTCCTGGTAAAGAAAAAACTGGATCAGGGCATCTTCCCTCCTACTGTCTCGCCTGGGGAACTTGATAGCCTCGGAGTGAAGTTCTGACTACACGCCTCATTCTTTATTAATCTTGGGCTCTACGAACCTGATAAATCGCCGAGATAGGGTAATGGTCAGAATACTTGATATCGCTGTGAGTCTTAAAGTCCAGCAGTTGCAGCCGGTCTGAATCGTAAAACTGGTGGTCGATCCGGATAAAGTAGGGCAGGTTATTAAAAGTGAATCCAAATCCGCTGCCTTTTTCTTCAAAGGCGTTCGCATAGCTTTCCCTCATTTTTCCATATACATATCCATATGGTATTTCATTGAAATCTCCGCAAACTATCACCGGATAAGGAGAATCGCCGGCCCAGTTCTGCAATGCCTTTATTTCCTGTGAACGCTTGCGGAAGCCAAATTTCATCCTGCTGAAAGTGACTTTCCCCTCTTTGACTACCCCATCTACTTTCTTTTGATCCGCTAGTTTACCCAGATCAAGGGTCATCGAGTAAAGATGCAAAGCGATAATGCGTACCGTATCTGTTCCGATTTTTATATCAGCCTGGATCATCCCATTCTGAGCCTCAAAAATCGTATCCCTGCTATTGATGATGGGATATTTAGAAAAAACGGCCAGCCCGATGTACTGCCCCCACCGGTTTTGGCTATGCCCGTATCTGAGCGAATGCGTGAATCCCTGTTTCTTAAAAAAATCTGCTGTCTTAGACATTGCCTTGCCTTCGTCATAAAACTCGGGCATACAAAGCACATCACCCTGCCCGGCAATCCAATTTTTCATTTCCCTGACCTGCTCTTTCCTGCCTGGCTCCTGCTCCTTTACATTGCGCATAAAGACCTGAGTATTAAAGCTTAGTACTTTGAAACTATCTGATACTTCCTGCTTGCTTGTACCCCTTGAACTCTTGAAAGCAAACGTTCTGTCTAAAAACAGGCCGCTCAGCAAAATCAGTCCCAGCGGCAAAAGGGCTTTTTGTTTCTTAATTACATACCAAACGGGGACAGAAATGGCATGGATAATGATTACAACAGGAAATGACATCATCATGAATCCAGCCACCCAGCCGTCCAGGGGGATCCACAAGATCAGCGCGTAAACCAAAAGAGTATAGAAGGCAAAGCACTTATACAGAAACCACAAAAACTTTTCAATTCCAACCATCAAATCATTGTTATTTTGACAAAAATAGGCATTGGATATCAATTCTGAAGACCTTCATTCAGTTGTAGATGTGATAAAATAGTTATATCTTTGCAGCCAATTCTATTTTGATCGATTGATTGAGGGGGACGCCAATCCCCTTTTTTATTTGCATAAAGTCTTCATGACAATAAAGGAAAATTTAGAAGTGTTATTGGCCCCTCTGCTACAAGACGGTGATTGCTATTTGGTTGACATTATTACCAAGCCTTCCAAGGTGAGTCAGAAAATAACAATTCTGGTAGATAGCGACGAAGGAATTACAATTCAGCAATGCACTTCCATCAGTCGCAGGCTGGCCAAACAGCTTGAAGAACTGGATCTGATTACAGAGGCATACACACTTGAAGTTTCTTCACCGGGTCTGGATCAGCCGCTGGTTTTGCCGCGCCAATACAAAAAGAATGTGGGACGGAATCTGAAAATTACCCTGAAAACCGGGGAAGTGATCAGTGGCACGCTGACTGATGCAGACGAGCAGCAGATCAGTATACAAATGCCTCTCCCGAAAAAAAAATCGAAAGTACCTGTTGACGAAAGCCTTTTACTACGGAAAATTTCGCTCGAAGAGGTGTCAAAGGCAATAGTTGAAATATCATTTAAATGAGATTCGCGGACGGAAAACCTTTACCGTCTTGTAATCAATGACATAATATGTATAACTTAGTATCAGCAAATATTCTTTAAATAAGCAATGGATAGCGGAATATTAATTGAATCATTCGCGGAGTTTGCAAACTCTAAAAACATTGATCGGCCAACCATGATCAGCGTTTTAGAAGAGGTATTTCGTACCATGATTCGTAAGAAATATGGTACGGACGACAATTTTGATGTAATTATTAACCCTGAAAGCGGCGACCTTGAAATGTGGCGCACCAGGGAGATCGTTGACGACAACTCAGAGGATATCTGGGACTATAATAAGATTCCTCTTGCCGAGGCGCGCAAAATCCAGGGTGATTTTGAAGTAGGTGAAGAAGTGGCCGAAGAAGTGAAACTCATCGAATTCGGCCGCAGGCTTGTGCAAACTGCGCGTCAGACGCTGATCCAGAAAATCAAGGACATGGAAAAGGAAATCATGTTCGAAAAATACAAGGATCAGGTTGGGGAAATGATTACCGGAGAAGTTTATCAGACATTGCGTCATGAAGTAATCATCGTTGATCCGGAAGGAAACGAACTTTCTCTTCCGCGTAACGAGCAGATTTCCAAAGACCGGTTCCGCAAAGGCGAGTCTGTTAAGTCCGTCATCCACAAAGTGGAAATGAACAATGGATCACCAAAGATTACCTTGTCGAGAACGTCCCCTGTTTTTTTAGAAAGGCTCTTTGAAGTAGAGATTCCGGAGATCTATGACGGGATTATATCGGTAAGACGAGTTGTACGTGAACCAGGTGAGCGCGCGAAAGTGGCCGTTGAGTCTTATGATGACAGAATTGATCCGGTGGGTGCATGCGTTGGTATGAAAGGGTCTCGGATCCACTCGATCGTTCGTGAACTTGGAAATGAGAATATTGACGTAATCAACTATACAGACAATCTGGAACTGCTCATCAGCAGAGCGCTGAGCCCTGCCAAAGTAAGTTCCATGCAGATCGATCGCGATGCGAAGAGGGTTTCGGTATTTTTGAAACCTGACCAGGTATCGCTGGCAATCGGGAAAGGAGGGCAGAATATCAAACTTGCCGGTAAGCTGGTTGGAATGGAAATTGATGTGTTCCGAGATGTCGAAGAGCAAAATGACGAAGACGTTGACTTGACCGAATTCTCTGACGAGATCGACGAATGGATTATCAGTGAACTGCATAAGATAGGTTTAGATACCGCTAAAAGCGTATTGGCCCTCAACCGCGATGAATTGGTAAGAAGGACCGACCTGGAAGAAGCAACAGTCGAAGAAGTACTGGAAATACTTCGGAAAGAATTTGAATAATACAATAACTGGCACGCCCGGCCAAAGTGACCGGGTTTGCGATAATGCAAAACTTTTTTTCTATTAATTGCTAATATGGCAGAAGATAAAATGATGCGCCTTAGCCAAGTGGCACGGATCCTGAACGTGGGAATTACTACGATCGTGGATCATCTGTCTGCCAAGGGGTATAAGGTGGAAAGTAATCCAAATACCAAAATTAATTCTGATCAAATCGAGTTTTTGGCCAAGGATTTTAAGTCTGATGACCTTCGGTCTTCATTGTCTTATAAACCTGCCCCGGTAGAAGCTCCTGTTGAAATAAAAGAGGATAAGGTCAAAAGTGATGTTGACGGGATTCTGTATTTCCGTAATGCCCAGAAGCCTGAGGAAAAACAAGCAGTAGAAGAGGAGAAACCAGCTGCACCTCAGCCTGCTATTGAAAACAGGTTGCCAGGCATCAAGGTTGTCGGCAAGATCGATCTGGATCAAAAACGCCCTGTCCAGCCACAACCGGCAGCTCCTGTGGAAGAAACCAAGCCAGCTTCTGCACCTGAACCTGTTGCTGCTCCCGCTGCTAAAGAGCCGGAAGTAGCAGCCCCTGCTGCGAAAGCGGTTGAAAAACCCGAACCGGTTGCTCCAAAACCAGAGGTTGAGAAAATTGCAGAAGCACCTGCTGTTCCTGTGGAAGCTCCAAAAGCTCCCGAGCCAGTGGCTGTTGAACCAAAACCGGCAGCGGAACCTCAGCCAGAAGCGGAGAAACCTGCTATTGCCGCAGAAGCCGCTGCAACAAGCCCGGTTGAAGCTGAAAAGCCCGCAATTACACAAGCTGAAACCGCCGACGCTGAGCCAGCAGGTTCCGACCTCATCGAGGCCCGTGGCGAACAGCTACGAGGACTTCGCGTTGTCGGTAAAATCGAGCTGCCCTCTGACAAGGCTAAAAAGAAAGACCCTGTTGCGTCCAGCGACTCAGCAGCCGATAAAAAACGCAGAAGGAAGCGTAAGCGTATCCGTGACGGATCGGTAGCGCCCGGTGAGAACAAGCCGGCAACTACTACAACAGATGCTACGTCGACAACTGCAAGAACACCAGGCGCTTCTGCAACTGGAAACAGACAGAATGCACCGGCATCAGGCACTACGCCCGCACAGCCAGGTACACAGCAGGCCAACGCCCGTACAGGCCCAGGAAATCGTGCTGGCAGCACCAATAACCGTAGAGGAGGAGGACGACGTGAAGAAGTTTCTGACAAAGAAGTTTCTGATAATATCAAAGCAACCATGGCCCGGATGGGCGGTGGAAACACCAGGAATATGGCGCGTGGCAAAGGTGCCCGGCGTCGTGACCGCGCAGATCAGAACGATCCAAACGGCCTTGGTGAAGAGGAAACAAAAGTATTGCGCGTCACAGAATTCGTATCAGCGAATGACCTGGCTTCACTAATGGATGTTACCGTTCAAGAGGTAATTTCAGTATGTATGAGCATGGGTATGTTCGTTTCAATCAACCAGCGCCTTGATGCAGAAGCAATTACTTTCATCGCCGACGAATTTGGTTTTGAGGTAGCGTTTATTTCTGCCGAAGAAGAAGTCCAAAACGACGTTGTTGAAGAAGTTGATACAGAAGAAAGCCTGATAGAAAGAGCGCCGATTGTGACAGTAATGGGTCACGTCGACCACGGTAAAACATCCCTGCTCGACTATATCCGCCAGGAAAACGTGGCAAGTGGCGAAGCGGGTGGAATTACGCAGCACATTGGAGCTTACAGTGTTAAAACCAAAACCGGTAAGCAGGTCACTTTCCTGGATACCCCTGGTCACGAAGCATTTACGGCGATGCGTGCACGTGGAGCAAAAGTTACTGACGTTGTAATCATCGTGATTGCAGCAGACGATAGCATCATGCCACAAACACGCGAGGCGATTAATCACGCCCAGGTTGCCGGAGCCCCTATTGTTTTTGCATTCAGTAAAATAGATAAGGCGGGAGCTAATACCGAAAAAATTCGGGAAGAGCTTGCCAATATGAATATCCTGGTGGAAGAATGGGGTGGTAAATACCAAACCCAGGAAATTTCTTCCAAATCTGGTCTTGGTATTGATCTTCTTTTGGAAAAAGTGCTTCTGGAAGCAGAATTGCTAGAACTGAAAGCCAATCCGGATCGCCGTGCAATAGGTACTGTAGTAGAAGCATCCCTGGATAAGGGACGCGGATATGTGACAACAATCCTTGTTGAAACGGGTACATTAAAGGTTGGGGACGTTGTTCTGGCCGGGGCGCATTTCGGTAAAGTGAAAGCGATGACCGACTATCTTGGTAAGAAGCTAAAAACTGCCGGACCATCCACACCAGTTCAGTTACTTGGTTTAAATGGCGCGCCACAGGCGGGTGACCGTTTCAATGTTTTCGAAAACGAGCGCGATGCGCGTGATATCGCCACCAAACGTGAGCAGATTCAAAGGGAGCAGTCGATCCGTACCCGCAAACACATCACCCTGGAAGAAATTGGTCGCCGGAAAGCGATTGGTAGTTTCCGTGAGCTGAATTTGATTGTTAAAGGTGACGTTGATGGATCGGTTGAAGCGCTTTCCGACTCATTGCTGCAACTTTCGACTAACGAGGTTCAGGTAAATATAATCCACAAGGCCGTTGGTCAGATATCCGAATCGGATGTTAACCTGGCCATTGCAGCCGACGCGATTATTGTAGGCTTCCAGGTGCGTCCGTCTTCGAATGCCAAGAAAATGGCAGAACAGGACCAGATCGAAATCCGTCACTACTCAGTTATTTACAATGCAATTGAGGAAATCAAGGACGCGATGACAGGTATGCTTGCGCCTACAATCGAAGAGATCATTACAGGTAATATCGAGATCCGTGAGGTATTCAAAATCAGCCGCATAGGAACGATTGCAGGATGTTACGTAACAGATGGTTATGTGAAACGCAACAACAAGATCCGTGTCGTTAGAGATGGTATCGTACTTTATACCGGAGAAATCGACTCACTGAAACGTTACAAAGATGATGTTCAGGAGGTTAGAAACGGTTATGAATGTGGTCTGAGCATCAAAAATTACAATGATATCGAAGTAGGTGATATCATCGAAAGCTTCGAGCTTCGCGAAGTGAAAAGAACGCTTTGAGAAAAAGCTTAAAGATTGAGATGTAAAGTTTAAGACTAATCCCAGCTGCTGATACGGCTGGGATTTTTTGCTTCCGCGACTTAAAAAAGTTGTGCTGCGTCGCACAGTTCTGCATCTATCATGATGATAATGGTGCTCGCTCAGCTTAAAATTTCATTGACCACTCTTCCGTGAACGTCCGTAAGCCGGAATCGCCGCCCCTGGTATTTGTACACCAGCTGTTCATGGTCCGCACCAAGCAAATGAAGCAAGGTCGCCTGTACGTCATGTACATGCACGGGGTCTTTAATGATGTTATAACTAAAATCATCGGTCTGTCCATAACTGAAACCCGGCTTTACCCCCGCCCCGGCCATCCACATCGTAAAGCATCGCGGATGATGGTCACGACCGTAATCCGCAGCTGATAGTTTCCCCTGCGAATAAACCGTCCGGCCAAACTCTCCGCCCCAGATCACAAGCGTGTCTTCCAGCATACCGCGGCGTTTCAGATCCACGATCAGCCCGGCCGTGGCCTGGTCAACCTGCTTGCATTGCTTGACCATTCCTTTCGGCAGCGATCCGTGATGATCCCAACCCTGGTGGTATAGCTGCACGAACCGCACATCCTTTTCCAGTAATTTCCTGGCCAGCAAACAATTTGCCGCATAGCTTCCTTTGTCACGACTGTCAGATCCGTACAGTTCAAACACCTCATCGGGTTCACCGGCAGTGTCCATTACCTCCGGTACCGAGGTCTGCATCCGAAAAGCCATTTCATACTGAGAAATGCGCGCATTGACTTCCGGGTCACCCCAGCTTTCATTCTGCACCTGGTTAAGCTGCGTAAGATATTCCAGCATTTTCCCCCGGTCGGTGCCGTCGTAACCTTCGGGGTTATTTAAAAACAATACCGGGTCTTTGCCAGAGCGAAACTGAACGCCCTGGTGTTCGGATGGCAGAAATCCATTACCCCACAACCGCGCATAGAGCGGCTGGTCCTTGGATGCATTTTTGGAAACTAAAACAATAAATGCAGGCAAATTCTGGTTTTCCGAGCCCAGCCCATAGCTCACCCACGAGCCGATCGAAGGTCTGCCCGGAAGCTGGTGCCCGGTTTGAAAAAAGGTAATAGCCGGATCGTGGTTGATCTGTTCGGTGAAAAGTGATTTCACCATGCAAAGCTCGTCGACCACCTGCGCCGTATAAGGTAACAGCTCGCTCACCCAGGCGCGGGATTTACCATATTGATCAAACTTATAAAGCGAAGGCGCAATCGGCAGGTTCGCCTGATTGGCGCTCATTCCTGTAAGCCGCTGGCCGCCTCTGACAGAATCCGGCAATCCTTTTCCCAGCATATTGGCAAGCTTGGGCTTGTAATCAAAGGTTTCGAACTGCGACGGGCCGCCCGCCATAAACAGGTAAACCACGCGTTTGGCCTTAGGTGCAACCTGCCGCCGGATCGATTCCAGCTTCTCTTCACTCATAGGTGATGCCTCTGCCGAATTCCCCATCAGGCTACCAAGCGCAAGTGCGCCCAGGCCCGAAGCAGTACGCTGGAAAAACGCCCGCCTGTCGAGCTTTTGGTTCAAATCCGCCAGGTCAGGGGTATGCAGGCGGAATGGTTCATCATGATGTGCGCTCATTGCTGTTTATCTTTTAGTCAGTGTGGCATCTGAGTTTAAAATGGTAATCGCTACCACCGCATTGGCGGCAACCGCTGCCGGATCAAGGGACGGATCGATCTTGTACATGCCTGATTGCAGCCAGCCCTTTGCCTTTTGCGGACTGGAAGTAAATTGATCGAGCTCCATTTTTCTGAGGTTTTCAAGTATCCCGATTTCTTTCGGCTGCGGGGTTCTGCCGGTCAGTTTCCGGTAAGCCTGCACGATTGCCGCTCCGGCATCCTGCTCTTTCGCCATTTTCTCTCCTATTACCTTGGCTGCTTCCAGGAAAGTGGGGTCGTTGAGCGTCACCAGGGCTTGAAGCGGGGTATTCGTCCGCTGCCGTCTCACAATGCAGCTGCTGCGGGACGAAGCGTCGAAGGTGGCAAGTGTCGGGTTGGGTACCGAGCGCTTCACAACCACATATACGCTTCGCCGGTACACTGCATCGGTGGTGTCTGCCTTGTAAGTCATGCTGTTGATCTCCCACAACCCCTCGGGCTGGTAGGGTTTAATGCTCTTCCCTCCTATTTTGGGGTTTAACAGACCACTCGCCGCCAGCGCATTGTCACGGATCATTTCGGCCGTCAGTCGGCCCGACGGTCCACGAGCCAGCAGCTGGTTATCCGGGTCTTTTTCCAAAAGCTCAGGGCTCGTGTGCGAGTCCTGCCGGTAAGTTCGCGACATCACCATCAGTTTGATCAACTGTTTTACATCCCAATTATAATCCTGCTGAAATTTGATCGCAAGCCAGTCGAGCAGCTCGGGGTTGCTGGGCAATGCACCCTGGTTGCCAAAATCCTCCGCCGTTTTTACCAGTCCCACTCCGAAAAAGTTTTGCCAGAAACGGTTCACTGCTACCCGGGCGGTCAAAGGGTTTTCTTTATTTGTCAGCCATTTAGCAAGTCCGAGCCTGTTTTTAGGCAGACTGTCGGGGAATGGCAGTATTGCCGCCGGCGTGTTTGGAAAAACCTCTTGCGCAGGCATGTCGTACTGGCCGCGTTCGAGCAGAAAGGACTTCTTTGGCTTGGGCATTTCCTGCATGACCATAATCTCCGCGACATTTTTGGTCGAATCGTCGTAAGCCATTCGTAACCTGCGCAGTTCCTGCCTTTCGGTTTGCAATGCCGGATCGGCTACCTGCTGGTAATATGCTTTTAAACTTTCCTTTTCGCTGGCAGTCAGAGCGTTCGCAGTTTTACCTGCCATATTTTCCCAGGCTGCCTTACCTGCAAGTATGCGCGCTTCATAAGGGGTAAGGTTGCGGTTATAAACGGCAATATCATCCACTTTCCCACCTTTGAAGCCCAGTCCGCGCCACCACCCCCCTATTTGCAATGCAGGTTCATTTTTTTGATAGAAAATAATATCCTTATAAAGCTGATCGATCACCGTTTCCATCGGCGCCTCGGCCCCATCCTGATAGAGCCGGAAACCTTGTGCAGTGGACGAGCCATCGTAGGTCATCGTCAGGTGCACCCATTTTTCGCGTGGTACCGGCAGGCGGCTATGGCGGGTGATCGCATTGGAAGGTGCAGTATGCGCCATGCTGATTTCCAGTACATTATTTTTCATCAACAGATGATAACCTTTGAAGTTGTACAGCCGCTCTGCATTGCTCTTGTGAAAAATAACCCCCTCTTTAAAATCCTTAGGGAACCAGGCCCACATGCCGATCGAGAATGGCTCCGACCTGCGGAACAGACCGACATCCTTTAAATCCGCGTAGCTGTCGCCATTCAGAAGAAGTACCTGCCCCCGTGCGGTTTTCTCAAATACAGGCTTGTCTTTGTCTCCTGCATCACGTTTCATAGCGCCCTTCTGTTGCTTGTTAACAGCATTTGAGAGGGAATCTTCGAAATCATAAAACCCCTGCAAGCCCTCCTTCGGGATGGTTTCAGATACAAGTTTTTGATAATTGCCAGCCGCTAGCCATTGCTCAAAACCTGCCGAGGTATTGGTGCCAGCTATTTTTGCTTCTTTCTCCGTGATCGCAGACCGCATGAACTGCATCAACTTTTCCTGTTTTTCATCGGGGAGCATCAGCGTTGGCGTAGGCAGGTCTTCATTATGGGCGATCTGGCCTGCCTCGCGCACATTGTTGAAAAAGCTGAACAGTTCGTAATAATTTTGATGGGAAACCGGGTCATACTTGTGGTCATGGCACCGGGCGCAACCAAACGAAATCGCCATAAAGGCATCCCCTACCGTATTGGCGCGGTCCATCACATATTCCGTCTGAAACTCCTCCTCCACAATTCCACCTTCTCCATTCTGCTGATGCAGCCTGTTAAATGCTGTGGCAATCAGCATATCCCTGGTGGGAGCGCTATTCCCCGGGCCTTTCATCAAATCACCGGCAAGCTGCTGGTGGATGAAATCGCTGTAAGGCATGTTCTGGTTGAACGAGCGGATCACCCAGTCGCGGTAGGGCGACATGTCCCGCATCCTGTCGGTCGAATAGCCGTGCGAATCCGCAAAGCGGGCTGCATCCAGCCAGTCGGCCGCCATCCGCTCCCCGTAATGGGGC
Organism: Dyadobacter sp. UC 10; assembly: GCF_008369915.1. NCBI lineage: Bacteria > Pseudomonadati > Bacteroidota > Cytophagia > Cytophagales > Spirosomataceae > Dyadobacter > Dyadobacter aurulentus. The sequence goes on from NZ_VSRN01000001.1 coordinate 376,701, forward strand.
GAAGCCAACAGCCTGTCTACCTGTTTTTCGTAAGCGTCGGGATTTTTATCAGCAACAAATGCATCCAGCTGCTCGATCGTCGGAGGCAGGCCGGTAATATCCAGCGATAGCCTGCGCAGCAACAATTCTTTATCCGCCTCCGCTGCCGGGCGGAGTCCCTCCCTTTCGAGGCCAGCAAGTATGAAATTATCAATAGGGTTAATGGCCCATTCAGTTGCAGATTTTGGAGCAGGTACTGCTGCTTTTTGCGGTTTTACGAATGCCCAATGCGGTTTATATTCCGCGCCGTCTTTGATCCATTTCAATAGTACCGCCTTTTCGCGGGCATCGAGCGTAAGGTGCGATTGCGGTGTCGGCATTCTATATTCAGCATCGTCCGAAAGTATCCGGTGTACCATTTCGCTTTTTGCCCAGTCACCCGGCTTAATCGCCACTTTTCCGGGACTTTCCGGTAGCTGCCCGAAAGCGTTTTTTGACATATCCAATCTGAGGCCGGCCTTCTGCTTGGCCTTATCCGGCCCGTGGCACGCAAAGCATTTGTCGGAGAGGACTGGTTTTACATGCCGGTTGTAGTCGAGCTGGGCCGGCAGCTTCGCCATTTCAGCCGCCACGTCCGCAGGCACTTTAACATCCTTGCCGCCAGGGCTTTCAGAAAGCCACAAAGGCAAGCCTGCCAATAAAAACATCAGATATTTGATCATCACTTACTATTGTTTGTCAGTACTTTACTGGTATCCGGCTTTACAAACTGCTGGGTACCCGTTTCCACTTTAAGGTCAGGCCTGGCTTTCAAAAGCCGCTTCACACCTTCCGGCGTTGTCTTCGTTTGCCATAGATACACCACTTTCAGGTTTGGGCTGGCGGCCAGTTTGCCCAGGCCCTCGTCGGTGACGGCGGTGCCGTACAGGTTCAGATGTTCCAGGTTGGGCAATGCAGCCAGCAGTGTGAGCGAACTGTCTGTGATTTTTGTGTTTTCCAGATTGAGCCTGGTCAGGTTTTTAAATTGTGCCAAATGCCTCACATCCTTATCCTGTATCGGCTGGCCCGTCAGCCGCAGCCGTACCACCTGGTTTTCGATGCCTTTCAGTGACTGCACCGTCTCCGGATTAAAATCTCTGGTATTCACAAAATTGGCTGACAAATACTCGCTGCCCGTGGCCATTTTCGTGAGTGTAACCTGCTGAGCTTTTAGTTTTTGTAAAATTTGCTGGTCTGCCGCATTCACTGGCGTGCTTAATAATGTCGTTTCCAAATCCGGCTTTTCGGGAGCAGCAGCAACGCTTTCCATCGTGTCTGCAAGTAATGGCGGTAGTGGCATGGCTGCAATCGTTTGACCGCCGTTAGTTTCCTCAATCACCTCAATCTCCTCTTTGAATGATGCCCCCCTGCGTATCCAGTTTTGTACAATGGCGATTTCCTGCCGAGTGAGCTGCAATTTACCTTTGGGCGGCATATGCCGTTCGTCGCCTTCGGGCAGTAGCAAATAGGTGAACAGCTTACTTTTTGCAGGATTACCCGCCACCAGCACACTGCCGTTCTTACCACCTTTTTTGATGAATGCTTCCGTATCGAGCCGGAGCCCGCCTTTCTTTTTGGTTGCCGAATGACAGTTGTAACATTTGCTTTTCAAAACGGGGACAACCTGGTCCCTGTAAACGAATGTGCGACGTACTAGTTTCTTGCCTGTCGAGTCCGAGACTGCCGCCACCTGCTCTTCCAATGGTTTAGTAGCTTGTTCCACCTGCGAGGCTTCTTCCCCATTTGGAAACAGATAACCTTCCCCGTGGGTCAGGTTTCCTCCATAATGCCCGGCGATACTGAGTACGATCACTGTGGCAAAGGCTGGTATCCACCGGTATTTTTTAGTAAAAAAAGTCACCGTTCCAAGTGCGGCGGTCAGCAGCCCGGTCCACTGGTGGACCTGTACCATATCTGCATCGTAATCTCCCGATTGGGCCAGCAGCCATCCTGCCCCGCAAGAGAAAAAAGCCATCAGCGCTCCGGCACCCCAGGCAAATGAAACAGCTGCACCCAGGTCGGATTTCGTGATCCGTCCGAAGACCATCAGCGCCGCTGCGAAGAGCAAAATGCCAATCGGAAGATGTACCAACAGCGGATGAAGGCGCCCTATGGACTCTACATTAAACATACTAAACTTGAAATAATGGTACTTTAAAAATCCGGCGTCCGGAACTACATAAAGTGATAAACAAAATTGAAAAAATAACAACCAAAACCGTTTCACGAACCGGATACATTCTTTAACATATCCGACCTTTTCAGCAGAATACCTTGCCAGATGACAGGATTTCGGTGGTTATGTCTAGAAATGGTTACCGATTTTGTAGTCACTTGGGTTTTGTCCGGATATTCTTTTGAAAACCCGTGAGAAATACGAAATACTTCCAAACCCTGTCTCTATGGCAATTTCATACAATGACATACCGGAAGTAAGCATCATAAACTGAGCTCTCTCTACCCGCTTATGCTGAATGTAATTAATGGGCCGCATTCCGGTATGTATTTGAAAAGTCCTCGAGAAATAATCGGCATTTTGGTGGACCCGCTCTGCAAGGTGCTCTATTGTAAGCTCTTTGGCCAGATTTGTCTGGATGTAATTAACAGTGTCCAGTATTTTAGAAGGAATTACTTTGGTCTCGGGAAAATCGAAATGATCCGCCGTGACGAATCGGGACATCATTTGCATTATAATTCCCATCGTTTCCAGATAGGATGAAATCGATGCTTTCCTGTTCATTTCATGATAGGAATGGATCACACTTTCTTTTTCGTAATCCCAGGGATTGTGGGATTTTTTTAAATCGCGTCCAGGATTTAGTTCTATAATTCGCTTCATATTATTCAAATCAGTCGGCTGCGCCTCAATTTTGAACAGCTTCCGATTTGATCCAAACAATGAGAAACCATCTGGGTTTTCCTCGTAAATGTGCATGTAATATTGTTCCAGATACTCGTCGCAATCATAATTGCAAAGCATAAAACTGGGGATCAGATAAATATAACCTTTCTCCAACGTCATGGATGACAGACCATCAGAAATACACCCATGCCCACCCGTGATCAGGTATAATCTGTAAAAAGGGCTGATCACTTTTTTGTAAGACCATTTGGTGTCCAACTTTACGAGATCCGCATTTAAAAGAGAGAATGTAGATTTATAAACTGTTTGTAACATCCGACATCATTCTGTTTCTGGAAAGGAATAGGTTGAATTTTCAAATCGATTATTCACTCGCTCACAATCACCTCATTCACAAACACCCATGCTTTTTCCCCCTTACCCGTGTGCCATCCAGGGATCTTCGACAAAGGCTTGGCCAAGACTTTGATGCAACTCAATTGCTGCGGTTCGAAGGCCGCCTCATAAAACAGATTCTCCGTACCGGCAATATCCTTTGCAGGAATTTCTGGCGTGATCACTTTCAATAGTTTGAGCGACTTCCCGCTGGTACCTCCCCACACTTCGATCCGCGTTGGGGGGAAAATATAACTTCCCAGAGCTCTCAGCATGCTAATGGTTACACGGCCGGCTATGACTGGTTTTTTGAGGAAAAGGTAGCTTTGAAAGTCATTTTGCCTGTAACCAAGCCACGTTCCGCCTGCCCGTTCAGTATCCCCCACTTTTCCGTCAAAAAGCGAAGCCGCTCCTTTCGCTTTATTACCAGGATCTGCGGGCGTGATCAATTCCGCACTATCAATCGGATAACCTGCTTTAAAAAATACCTTTTTGGCCTCTTTGCTGCCATACCAGCCGGTCCGGAATGCTTTTGCTTTAAGTATGCTGTTCCGGGTAATGGAGATTGGCTTTTCGTAAACAGGCGATTGAAGACTGTCCGGTTCGGAGCCATCTGTGGTATACCTGATAATCGCCCCGGCGATCTGATGCTTCAATGTTATCGTTTCGTCCTTTGCAACGAGCTGGTTTTCGGTTACAATAATGGGCGGATTGAGCGCAAGGATCATTGTATCACTTCGAAAGCCCGTTTCAAAAGCTATCTTCTGTCCCTTTTTCAATGCTTCCAGCTCCTCATTACTCAAGCCTGTGCTCCATATGTATACTTTCTTTAAAGACGGAATGGCTTCCAGCGATTTCACCTGAGCCATTTTAACCGCAGTGCCGCTTAACGACAATTCACGCAGTTTCCCCAGCTTTTGCAACTCGCCCAGCGTTGCCCCGGTGATGTCGGTAAAGTTCAGGATAAGCTTGCGAAGCTCTGGAAATTGTGCCAGTTTCTTTAAATCTCCGTCACTGACCGGCATTTTACTGAAGTCCATCGAAACGATCTGCCCCTTCAATGGCATTAACTCCTCAATATTTTCGCTTTTGAAACTCGTCCTATTGTAAAAATTGACAAATAATGCGGGTGACTCTGCCGATAAAGGTCTGATCAGACGGTAGTTCGTATTCAATTTCTGCACTTCATCTGCATCGGCAGCGCTGAAATCATAATGCTCCTCGGTACGGTCGCCCCCGAGTACTTTTTGACCATATGTATAGACCGGGTTTTGCGGTGATAAGGAGCTCACCAGCTGGTCGAAACGCGATCCGCCTTTCACCCAGGTTGCCAAAAGCACGATTTCATCGTCGGTCAGCTGCACTTTTCCACGCGGGGGCATATGCTTTTTATCCTCCAATGGCAAGTGCAAACTGCTGATCAATAGGCCAAGATCGGCTTTGGTCGTATCCCAAAGTATTCCACCCTTACCTCCTTTGATCAGCAAAGCCTGGGTTTGCATTTGCAATCCACCCTTCGATTTTTCTTCATTATGACATGAGAGGCATTTCTGTTCAAGTACAGGCTTGACCAGGTTGTCGTAAACCCTGGCTTCTGCAAATGCTACTTTGGGAGCGTCCTCAACTGACGGCCCCAGTGGAGAGATCAGAAAATCCTCGCCGTGCGTCAGGTTACCACCCAGGTGGCCCCCGACGGAAATCAGCACCAGGAATAACGCTGCAACTACTTTTGACAATAGCTTAGACGGTTCGAGGTAATTTCGCAATCCATACCAGCCGATACTTATAAGCGAAATTGCGATCCCCAGCCATTTGTGCCATAACAAAGTATCCGATTCGTAACCCTCTTCTCTGGACAAAACAAACCCCGAAAACGCCGCGACCGCAGCGGTAAACATGCCAATAACCAGTAAACTGTCTGCTAACTCCTCATTCCACCGGACAGAATCAGGCTTTTCGACGACTATCACCCACAAGCTGTATAGCATCAGTAGCACCAGCGGAAAGTGCAAAACCAATGGGTGCAGCCGCCCCACCGCCAGCATCCAGAAAGGAACTGTAAAGCGGTCTTCAAAAAACAAGAGAAAAAGGAGTAACCCGTTTAGAAAGAAGGCAAGATTATAAATGAGCCCTTTCCAATCCGATAAATATTTTAGCACCGCGATAGAGGTTTATTAAAAATTAGGCTATGATACCTTTCACCAGTTTGCCAGCCACATCCGTGAGGCGGTAACGTCGTCCCTGGTGTTTGAAAACCAGTTTTTCATGATCCAGGCCAAGCTGGTTTAAAATAGTCGCATGCAAATCGTGAACGTGTACCGGGTCTTTTACCACATTATAACCGAAATCGTCAGTCTCCCCGTAGGTCACTCCGGGTTTAATACCCCCGCCTGCCATCCAGATCGTGAAAGCTCTCGGGTGATGGTCCCTTCCGTAGTTTTCTCTGGTTAGCGTTCCCTGGCAATAGTTGGTCCTGCCAAACTCTCCACCCCAGATCACCAGGGTTTCATCCAGCAACCCGCGTTGTTTCAAATCCGTAACCAATGCGGCAGACGCCTGGTCCACGTCCATAGACTGGGCCCTGATTTCTTTCGGTAAATTCGAATGACCATCCCAGCCCTGGTGATAAAGCTGTACAAACCGTACACCTTGCTCAGACAATTTCCTGGCCAGAAGGCAGTTTGCTGCGTAAGAACCGGGCACAAGGCATTCGGGACCATACATTTTAACAATAGACTCCGGCTCTTTGCTCATATCCGCAATTTCAGGAACAGCAGCCTGCATCCTGTATGCCATTTCATATTGTTGAATTTTAGTAACGATCTCAGGATCTGCATATTCGTTAAAAGTCCCTTCGTTCAATGCCGCTAACTTATCAAGCATTTCACGCCGCTCGGTCCTGTCCATACCGTCCGGATCACCCAGGTATAACACCGGGTTTTCACCGCTGCTGAACTGTACACCCTGATGCACCGAATCCAGGAAACCATTGGTCCACAACTTGGAATACACGCCCTGCCCGTTACCTATTCCTCTGGACAGCAAAACACAAAAAGCAGGCAGGTTCTGATTTTCGCTTCCCAGGCCATAACTCAGCCAGGATCCCATGCTGGGGCGGCTTCCAACCATCGATCCGCTTTGAAAAAAAGTAAGCGCCGGATCATGGTTGATGGCGTCGGTATTCATGGTTTTAATGAAACAAAGATCGTCGACAATCTTTGCTGTATGCGGCATTAGCTCACTTACCCACGCCCCTGATTTTCCATGCTGCGCAAAATTAAAAATAGACCCGGCAAGCGGGAATTTTGCCTGATTAGCCGTCATGCCCGTCAACCTTTGACTCCCTCGCACCGATTCAGGCAGATCCTCGCCAAACATTTTGTTCAGTAAAGGCTTGTTATCGAATAGCTCAAATTGTGACGGAGCGCCATTTTGAAAAAGGTAAATTACCCGTTTCGCTTTGGGGGCAAAATGTGGCAAACCGGAGATGATATCATTAACGGTACTTTCTTCTGTCCCTTTAAACATATCGGGGATCAAAAGAGAACCCAAGGCAGCGCTACCGATTCCCAGACTGAGCTTCGACAAAAAATGCCTGCGATTGGTATTCATTCCAAAATCAAATATCGGCTTCTCCATGTGATTTTTTTAGGCTGTAAGCTTTGAGCTGTAGGCTATATGCCTTAGGCTGTAAGCTTTTATTGTTCCTTAATGACTAATTTAAATTCAAACCTGCATATAGCATAAAGCTTATAGCCTAAAGCATAAAGCAGATTAACTCTTCGTGATCGCTTCTTCCATATTATAGATTGTACTGATGACGCGCATCAATGCGGCGGCCTGATCTTTTTTTACCCCTTTCTCGTGCGCAAATTGACCTACATTCAGCACCTTTTCAGCTTTTTCTTTATTCTTGGAAAATTTCAAAAATTCCGAATCGTAATAGTCCAGGAGGAGCTTAACCTCTTTATCGGTAGGCGCCCTGCATACGATCCGTCGAAATAGCTCCCTTATTTTTTCCTCGGTTGACAGTTGGCGTGGTACCATGCGCTCGGCGAGCACGCGAGACGCTTCAAGCACGGCCGGGTCATTCAGCATAATCAGCGCTTGAAGGGGAGTATTTGTTTTTTGCCTCTTCACTTCACAATGGTCCCTGCTACTGGCGTCGAAGACAATCATTGCCGGCGGGGGCAGGGTTACTTTCACAAAGGTATAAATGCCCCGCCTGTAAAGTTTGCCGGCCGTGTCCTGTACATACTTCGTCAGGTCGCCCCTGCCCGCGGTACTCGACTCCCACAACCCTTTTGGCTGATAGGGCCTTACACTTGCTCCGCCTACCTCAGGATTTAAAAGTCCGCTGCTCGACAAAACAACATCACGTATCATCTCAGCAGGAATCCGATAGCGTGAGCCTCTCGATAAGTAAATATTTTCCGGATCTTTTTCTTTCTTTTCTTCCGTCAATTTTGACGACTGACGGTATGTAGCCGACATGACGATTTGCTTTACAAGTCGCTTTACGTTCCAACCATGATTCATAAAATCAACAGCTAACCAATCCAGTAACGCCGGGTGCGTGGGCAGATCACCCTGCATTCCGAAATCACCTGCGCTTTTGACAATCCCCCTCCCGAAAAATTCCTGCCACATCTGGTTTATAAAAACCCTTGCAGTCAAAGGATTATTCTTGTCAAACATCCATTTGGCCAGCCCCAGGCGGTTTCTCGGGTACCTGGTGGTGTCGTATTTCATGACAGCTTTTAACCCGCTTGCCCGTACAACCTTGCCAGGAGCATCATACACGCCCCGATCCAGTATGTGCGTAGGCCGTAGCGTGTCATTTTCACTCATCACCGAAACCCAGACCGTGCTGGTATCTTTACTGTTGACAAAATTCAAAATACTCTTACGCTCTGCATCCGTAATGGCAAGGGTTGGAACGACTGCTGTCCCTGCCATTATTTTTGCCTGTCCCTTTTCCTTCGAATTATTGAAGAAGGCGAAAAAACTGTAATAGTCTTCATGCGAAATTGGGTCATACTTATGGTCATGGCACTGCGCACATTCCACGGTAAGGCCCATCAGACCGGAGCTGACCGTTTTCGTTTTGTCAAGATTGTATTCAATCCGAAACTCCTCCAGAATGATACCGGCTTCTTCATTATACTTATGGTTTCTGAGAAAAGCGGTAGCCAGGATTTGCTCTTTGGTTGCATTCGGGAGCATGTCCCCGCCTAGTTGCCAGGTCACAAACCTATTGTAAGGCATATTTTCATTGTAAGCATTAATTACCCAATCCCTCCACGGCCACTGTGTTCTTGAATGATCATTCTGATACCCAAACGAATCTCCGTAACGGGCGATATCCATCCACAGCAAAGCCATTTTTTCTCCATATGCCTTTTGGGCAATCAATTCATCTACAATCTTTTCGTAAGACTCCTCGCTGTCTTCCTTTTCAAATTTCTGCTGAAGGGCCAGTGAAGGTGCCAGGCCGGTAAGGTCCAGTGATAACCTTTTGATGAGTTGCTCGCGACCTGCCTGCTCATTTGGCTCAAGCCCATTCTCCTCCATTTTTGCCAGTGTAAAGAAGTCAATCTCATTCCTTGTCCATTCTTCGTCTCCCACATCAGGCAAGGCGCTCTGCTTTGGTGCTTCAAAAGCCCAGTGCTTCTCATATTTGGCACCCTGCTCGATCCACTTGCGCACCAGTCCAATTTCGCTTTCGTTCAACAGCCCGAGATGTGATTCCGGAGTCGGCATCTGATAGGAAGGATCCACCGAAGTAATCCTTTTATATACCTCCGACTGCTCGGGTTTACCAGGGAAAATACCGACGCCTTTGCCCTCTTTCAACTTCGCATAGGCACTCTCTGGATCATCCAGCCGAAGCCCCGCCTCGCGCTTCTGAGAATCCGGCCCATGGCATGCAAAGCATTTATCAGAAAGGATCGGCCGGATATCGAAATTATAGCTCACAGCATCGCTGCCCGACCTGGATTGTAAGGTTCCGTTCTTTTTAAAACACGAAACAGCCAGAAAGGCAGCTACGCCGAAAATGATGGAAAGAAACAAGATTTTTTTCTTCATTTGTCAATTCACTAAATCTGTGTAAACCCCATTAGAGCCATGTTAATATACTACCACTTGTAACGGGCAGCGAAAACCAAACGCTCCACACATCTATTATGCAGACAGATAAATACAACCGCTTGATATAGGACACATTACCAATATAATAGCAATAATTCAATTCGTTCCTATATCCCGTTTACTTTTCCCGCAGACTACCTCACTTACAGTACACAAATTTAATACAAATAAACCCCAGTAAATTAATAGCTGGTTGCCTCTTTTCAATACTATGTTTGCAATCTGATTACCCTGATCATGAGAGAAATCCAGGGATCATGAAGCCGAATCTCGATCCTGGAATGAATGAAACGCGAGCCAGCTGGGAGAATTTAGAAAATTACTCAACCAACAAAGATCGGGTGGGTAAGGAAAGCTTCCGGTCTAATCGGCATTGGCACTTCGTCCGGAACCGCTTTTGACTTCCCAGTTATCCGTACGAAATGGTGCAACGGGTAACCCGTCTTTACTGAAAACATTGGGCATTGCTTCGTTACTGAAAGCAAACCGCACTGCCACCGGCGTCTTTACCTGAGCACTTGACACCACCAGCCTGTCATTTTCTATTTTTACGCTTGCCGGCACAAATACCTGGTCTGCTCCGGCTACATAAAATTCATTCGGCGATTGTCCGTCACTCGTTTTAAAACCGGCAGGGGCATTATCGAAATATAAATTTGCTTTGCTGCCAATTACTTCCATTCTGTTAAAGTACGGGCTCTTATAAGCCTGTACGTTTTGTCCATAGGTTTCCGCCAAAGCGTAGTTCGCAAGTCTAAGACCGACATCCTTTTTGTTTTTGGGATGAATGTCTTTGATGTTGTCTACAAGATCACTGATCACCACCATTCCTGTCTTGGGAACGGTCAGGGTCTTTGCCTGGGCTTCGCGGAGTAATGCGCCGACGTTGGGATTGGGATATGCAAAGGGCGCTATTTCGACGAAGTAAAAAGGAAACTGTTTTTGCCATGCCTCCCGCCAGCTGTTGATCATGGCCGAAAACAGTTTGGTATAAGTTGCTGCGGTGTTTACATTGCCTTCACCCTGGTACCAGATCGCTCCGGCGATAGGAAAATTGGTAATCGGGTGAATCATGCTGTTATAGGCATACCCTGGGTCAACCGGCCAGGCCGCAGTAACGATTTGCTTTCCCGCTGCGGTCAGTAACTCAGGATCGTTGGTAACCAGTCCTTCCGGCGCCCAGACTTCGGCCGGAGTGCCGCCCCAGCTTGAATTGATAATCCCGACCGGGACATTCAACTTCTGCTGAAGCGCTTTGGCAAAAAAATAGCCCACCGCGCTAAATCCTTCCAGCGATGCTGATTCACAAGTTTTCCAGTTGCCTTCGATATTTTCCTGCGGAAATTTTGAAGTCGATTTAGGAACATGAAAAAGCCTCAGATTTGCATTGGCGCTATTGAGCATCTCATCCATGATCTGCTGTACGTTCTGGTAACTGCTCCATTCCATATTGGACTGTCCGGAGCAGACCCAAACCTCCCCGATCAGAATGTTATCCAGTGTAATGACATTGCTGCCTTTCAGCGTGATCACGTATGGGCCTCCCGCCTGCGGCGTTGCAACTTTGATCTTCCACCGGGCATCGCGGTCACCTGTTACCGAATCTGTTTTTGTGTTCCAGGAAGTGGTGATGTAAATCTTTTCACCGGGATCAGCCCAACCCCAAAGAACAGCTTCGGATTTTTGCTGCAACACCATGTTGCTGGCGATGATGTTGGGCAATCGGACAACCGCGAAAGCAGGGCTGGTAAACGTGATGGTTAATACCACAAAGAGAAATGATATTTGTGGTAGCTGACGGTTTGGTCTCATTCAGATCTAAAATTGAGGTTGCTCAGATAATTGGCTTTCAGGAAGAAACTGCCACCATATTGTATAATTTTCTCATTATTTAAAAATAATACCTCATAAAACCGGTTCAAAAATTTCACCCCATTTAAACAGGGAACGCATGAAATCAACAAAGTAGAACAGGGTTGGCCAGGCTAATTCTTCTCGGCCTGATCAGATAGACCAGCGCCCAATGGAAGCGGCTGGTTTGTTATTTTTCTCCAGATAATGCAGCCGCAGAAAGCCAGCCACCAAGGAATTAGTACCCAACTTTGCCTCATAATAAGGATCTTTGGGTTCACGCAGGAAAAGCTTACCACTCCACAACGTCTGAACGCCGATTTCGGCGAGTTTCTTAGCCTTTTCATACATCCTTTCATCACCGAGTATTTCATATGCATCCAGCGAAAATTGAAGGTTACTCGCCAGGCTGTTGACCACAAACTTGTCCGGCCAGGTATGGTCCACCACAATATCCGCCACCCTTTTTACCATGGCCAGGTACGCTTTGTCCCCTGTCACCTTGTAAAAATAGGCCGCAACACTACCAAAGAGTAGCATGTCTGCAACGCCATAACCTGTGGCGATCACAGGGATCATCTCCGTTCCGACCGGTTTACCATCCAGATCCACCAGGGCATGATAGCTGTTTTGTTTAGGATCCCAGGAAAACTTTTCGGCAGCCTTGAACATCACCCCGGCTTTTTCCCTGAAACCGGCGAACGCTGGATTGATGGCAGAAGCTTTCAACAGATAATAACACAATAAGGCCGTCGACGTCAGAGATGAATATCTGCCAGTCGGGCGCGGGTCGTCGATGCAGCTGACGATCAGGTTGGTCTTTGGGTTGCGGTAGTTCCAGTAAAGGTTTCCCGATCCCTCCGCCCACCTTTTCCACTCCGGATTGTGGTTTTTGTCATAAAGGAAGCTGAATGAGTAGGCATACAGACCGGAATGCTTGATCCACGCCTGCCCTCCGTCCTGATATTGTTCCAGGCCACGGTATTCGGGCTTTTCTACCTTGTTCCAGCGCGCGTGGCGGTTGAAAAGAAAGCTCTGGGTGACGGGTGAACGGAAATGTCCGCGTACCCCGGCAATCGCTTTGCGTACGGCTGCCGAATCAATGTTCCAGAGATAGGTCCAGGGCGGTGTATTCTCGATAAATTCGTGCGTAAACATCGTTCCCGGCCGGTCGAGATCGCCCTCCATGATTGTTTCATTGAAGAAATTGTAATACAGATGCTCGCCCCAGCCCAGCAATCCGGTGTAAGGGTTCTGGCAGTATTTGATAAAGTCACGGGTATAGTCCTCGCCGGCCGATTTGTACTTAGGGTCGCCGGTGAGTTGCGTGAGATCATCCAGAATACGGATGGTTTCCACATCATGATAGTAATTGCTTCCGCCAACAGCCCGGTCCGATTCACGTGTGCCTTCGGTTGGAGGTACCTTGGATTTGGGCACGCTCATATCACGCGAATCGATCACGGACGCCAGCATATGCGACTTTTTTGTACCATACACGTCTTTCCCGTAGGTGATCAGGTTGTCACAATGCGTTTTGACATAAAACAGGTAGTCCTTTTGCTGTGAGAAGCTCAATACCGGTGTTAATACGAGGGATATTAACAAGACCCCAGCAAGAAAGAAAGCTGGGGTCGAAGGAAAGCGTGACACTATTTTTTTCGTTTGATTCATTGTTCCCGGACTATTGTTTATCCCACCAAACCCTTGTTTTGAAATCGTCTGTGCCCTGACGCGCCACAGCGGCATTGTAGTTATCAGCATTTAATACCGGCTCGTCTTCTGGGTAGCGTAATCTGCGGGGGTAAGTCCCGTCGGTTTCATTGCTCGGATAATTGATGGGCGTCAGCTTGGGATAGCCGGAGCGGCGCACATTGGCGTAGGCTTCCAGGCCATTCATGAAACAGGCCGCCCAATATTGGGTATTGATCTGTTCGTATGCTTTTTCTTTGTCAGCAATGCCTACGAAAGGATTAGCTGCCAGATAGGCATTGATTTCGGCATCCGTAATCACCGCGGACGCGTCATATTTGGCAACGTTTTTCATCGCTCCGGCAACGCCCTCTTTATAAAGCGCGGCAGCATCTCCGCTGATCCAGCCCCTGACCACCGCTTCCGCCAGCATCAACTGGACTTCGCCGTAAGTAAGGCACATTCTGGGGCCGTCGAGTTTTGCGTAAACATCCCGGTTAATGCCCGAATACTGGTGTTGGTCTTTGGTATTATCCCAGCTCGCATTTTCTTTGATAGTCACCAGATTGAAACCGTTCGGCATTCCCTTTTGAATAGCGGGATCGGTGTTTTTGGTCGATGCTTTGGAAGGATCGGAATACACGGCTACCATGTGTTTGAGACGGGGATCGTTACGGCTTTTCATATAGTTGAAAATGGTCGCGCTAACCTTGCCCGGCGACACGCCCGACACGGATAATGTCCAGCTTTCTCCGTTCACGAGGGATTGATTGGCACCCGTTTTGTCCGGAAACCTGACGTACATATTGTCGTCAACAGAGGTGAACACCCCGCCGGCGAACGCCTTCTTTACCCAGGTTTCGGCCGTTGCCGGTTCTATTTTCTGCAACCGCATACCCAGCCGCAGCATCATCGAGTAGCCGAATTTCTTCCACTTCACAACGTCCCCTCCGTAAATAATGTCGGCCGTTACGGGTCCTTTGGAAGCATCAAGCTTTGCCGTTGCATCTTCCAGTTCGCTCAGCATGCTGTAATAAATATCCTTTTGCGTATCGTATTTGGGCTTGTAGTTCTGGGTAGTATAGCCCTGATTTGCTTCTGAATAAGGCACATCTCCGTACAAATCTGTCAGGCGGTGATAAATAACCGTTTTCCAGATCCGCGCCATGTGATGGAGATTGCTTAGTTCCGGTTTGTCCTTCGACAACAGAATAGCATCTTCCAGCAGCTTACTACCCCCATTAATCGCATTGAATGTGTTTTTCCACAAACTCTCGCTCCCTCCCTTATTATACACGTATTTATCACCGAAGAAATCAAATGTCCCGGCATCGCTAAGTGTCGAAAAATGCTGGACGAAAGTCTCGGTATAATGCAGTGAGGCCCCTTCATCGCCTCTCGACGAAAACAGTTGCGCGGAGGTGAACAGGTAGGCGGGGCTGAAGAGCTCGCCGGTAGCCGCATTAGGGTCTTTATTCAGTTCTTCAAAATCGCCGTCGCAGCCGGCCAGGAACACCATGCAGCTCGCAAACATCAGGCTTAATATTTTTTTCATCTTATGATAGATTTGATCCGTTGCCGATTAGAATTTCAGATTCACATTAAAGCCGTAGCTTCTGGTAGGAGGAAGTGCCGTTGATTCGATCCCCTGATCATTACCCGCCGACAAATTCGTTTCGGGGTCGATGCCGGGCGTATGTTTCATCAGGATCTGAAGGTTTCTTCCTACCAATGAAACACTGGCACCTTTGACAAAGCCGATCTTCTCATACACCGTACGTGGCAGATTGTACGTCAGCGATACGTAGCGAAGTTTGATGAAACTGGCATCGTACAGATAGTCGTCCAACGCGTCGCGGCGTCTCACGATAATATCCCGGTTATTGACCTGTGCGGGTGTTACCAGCACTTTGTTTTCTTCACCGGTCTCGGTCACGCCGGGCAGCACCACGCCATTCGCTCTTCCAAGCAGCGACCGTGGCGACATTCCGCGGTGTTCGAGGTTATAATTGGTGTTCGAATAAATCAGGCCTCCGAATTTACCGTCCACCTGGGCTGAAAGCGTCAGGGATTTGTAGCTGAATGTGTTTGTGATACCAGTGGTATATCTTTGAATACCCGAACCGAACGCCTTCACAGTGGTAGGTACGATCGGCAGGCCTTTGGCATCCATCACATCCCGCCCGTTTGCATCGCGCTTAATCGTGCGTCCGACGATCTGTGAATATTCCTCACCTACGATTTGTTTGAGGAAAACCTTGGTTGACGTTCCCAGCAGGAATTCGTTGGTCGAATTGGAGATTTTCAGGATCTTGCTTTTGTTGTAGGCCACATTGAGCGAAACATCCCAGCTAAAATCCTTCTTGGTGACTGGCCGCACGGTAAAGAGCATTTCAACACCCCGGTTGCGGAGCTCTCCCACCGTAACTACGGCGCCATTATATCCGGTAACTGACGAAACGGTTTCGGTAGTAATGTCATTTTTGGTGGACCTGTTGTAAGCAGCGATGTCGAACCCTAGCTTACCGTTGAACAAACGCAGATCCAGACCTGCCTCTAATTCGTTCACGCTCAGTGGACGAAGGTTTTTGTTAGGAACAATGGCCTGGTTGATGGTACCCAGCGGTTTGCCGTCGTAGCTGAAAGGCAATACCCCGTAGGTCAGGTTAAGCTGGTAGGGATCTGTTGCACCACCCACAGAAGCATAGGAAACCCTGAATTTCCCAAAACTGATAGCCTTAGGCATCTCTAACGCGTCTGAAAACACGTAACTGAGGCTGGCCGACGGGTAAAAGTAGTTGTTTGATTCTGGGCTGAGGGTTGAAAACCAGTCATTCCGGCCGGTGACATTCAGGAACAGATAATTTTTGTAGGCCAGCTCGGCGGTACCAAACAAGGAGTTTATCTTGTTGTCCGTAATAGTCGTGGTTGTGTTGCGAACTGATGTATTGTTTATGACCTCCAGGCGGGGCGTGATAATGCCGGAACCGCTGATGTTGGTACCATTGCTGTGTTGCGACATCAGGTTACCACCTGCATTGACCACGAGATTGAAGTTCTTGCTCAGCGCTTTGTTAAGGCCGATCATACCTTCGAAATTTCTTTCATAAAAGTTGGTCTGGATCTGGTCGATCTGCCCGTTTGGGCGGTAGCCCGTACCTTCGGGGACAATTTTATTGATCTGATAGGAAAACATATCCTGCCCCGCTTTTCCCTGCACAAACAGCCAGTCAGTAATGTTCCACCTCGCATTCACTGCCGCGATGAAACGGTCTTTCTGGGTGTTGTTTTTGATCTGATTGAGGGAATAATAAGGGTTGGTAGCGCCCAAATCGGTACCCAGGTTCTTTTCTTTGAATGTAATAGGGTCGTATCCGGGAGACAGCGCACTGGTCGGCATGTTGCTGTTTACAAACAAAATGGTCCCTGCACTGTTACCATTGTTGCTTTCGAGCACATAGCGGTTATTCACCTCTTCATTGATGTAATCCACATTGGCGCTGATGGAGATGTTTTTCGTCGCATTCTGGTTGATGCTCAGGCTGATATTATCCCTACGCATGGTCGCATTGGGTATGATGCCCTTGTTACGCATATCCGTCACGGCAACCCTGAAATTACCTTTGTCGCCGCCACCGGTAAAGGCTATATTATTGGACGACGTATGCCCATTACCGTAAAAATCCTTCAATACCTGATCCTTCACATAGGAGTACGGTCTTTCGACGCCATCCAGCTGCACCACCATCGATCCGTCATAGGGCGCACCCCAGTGATTTTGCCCGTGTGCCGCAGCCACTCCGACACCCGAAGGTTTTACACCATTGTATCCCTGGCCATATTCCTTTTGCAGGTCCCACATAAAAAAAGGCACCTCAATAGTATTATTAGAATTGAATTCGATGCCGATGCCCTTATTGCCCTTGCCCGATTTGGTGGTGATAATAATAGCACCGTTTTTAGCCCGCGACCCGTACAATGCTGCTGCGGCGGCTCCTTTGAGGACGGTCATTTCTTCTACATCATCAGGGTTAATGCTGGATATATTGTCGCCCCAGTCCGGATTGTCGCCCTGGGTTTTCCCGAACTTTGTATTGTTCATAGGCAACCCGTTGATGATAAAAAGCGGGGCATTATCTCCGGAAAGCGAAGTATTCCCCCGGATCGTGATCCGGCTTGATCCTGCCGGCCCGGTTGCGGCCGCGGCGACATTAACACCCGCCACCTTACCGGCCAGGGAGTTGCCGATATTGGTTTCCCTGGTCTTTGTAAAGGTACTTCCGTCTACCTTCGTTACGGAATACCCGACAGACTTTACTTCTTTCTTGATACCCAGGGCAGTTACCACGACTTCGTCCAGCGATTTGGTATCCGTAAGAAGCTTTACTTCCAGCACCGAACTGCTGCCCACCGTCACTTCCTGAGGCTGATATCCCACAAATGAAAACACCAGGACGGTACTGGCGCCCGAGACCTCGATCGTAAAATTTCCCGTCGCGTCGCTGGTTGTACCCTGCTGGGTACCCTTCACCAGAATGTTCACGCCCGGCAGCCCGTCGCCCTTGTCGTCGGTTACCTTTCCTTTCACTGTTTGAAGCAGTACGGGGTTCCCGATATTGCTGTTGATAGCGACTTTGATTTTTGCGGATTCGGGTGGGCCCGCCGCCTGAACGGGGATCGTTATACCTGCCAGGGCAGCCAGCAGGCAGCACCTTTTACAGTAATATTTGAAGCGCGCACCTTGTTCAGGTAAAGTTTTCTGTTCCATGCAATTGACTGGGTTTAAGGTTTCCATAGAGGTCCGCTGGCTGCTTGTGACAAAAGCATACATGGGAGTAATTACATGTACTTCCTGAGTTACTAATCAGGCCTCCGAGTAGTACTATTTTTAAGTAAAAAATTCATAAAAAGTAAAACCCGTCACCAACAAGTCTTTTTCAAGCACTTCAATGTGAATATTTCTCCAAAAGAATAGCCTTTGCGGCGCAAATGGCGTACACACAATGTGTGAGTCAAAGTAGTTCTCACAACCGTTATAAATCCTAAATCCTGTACGCGAAATGAAAACTCAGAACAAAGTGACCAGAAGGGACTTTCTGGAAAAAATGCCGCCGCTGGCGCTTGGTATCGTCGCCGGAAGCGGGCTTGTATCATCTGCATTAGCACGTAGTACCGCACCATCGGCGGACGAGAAAAAATTCGTCCCGGTCATGGTTACCCCCTTTGGTACAGACCAGAAAATAGACTATGACCATGTCTCCCGGCTAATCGACTTCTACCTTGCCGCAGGAGCAAAAGGCTTTTTTGCCAATTGCCTGAGCAGCGAAATGTATTTTCTGAGTGAACAGGAACGCATTGACCTCACCAGGCATGTCGTGAAACATGTAAATGGAAAAGTCCCGGTGGTATCAACCGGATCTTTCGGCGACACGCTGGCAAACAAGGCGCTGTTTGCAAAGAAAATCAATGACACCGGAGTAGACGGCGTCATTTTGATATCCAGTCACTTCGCCGAAAAAGGTGAAAGCGATGCTGTGCTCATGCAACATTTCGAGCAATTTTTCGCATTGGCCGGAGATATGAAATTGGGTACATATGAATGCCCCTCGCCCTACAAGCGCGTTCTTTCCCCCGAAGTATTCAAGTTCCTGGTTTCCAATAAGAACATGATTTACCATAAGGACACAACCGAAGACATTGCCAAGATTGAGGAGAAACTGGCCGTGGCAAAAGGAACTCAGATGGAGCTGTACAATGCACATGCCGCATCCGCACTAAAATCACTACAAAAGGGAGGACAGGGAATGTCCCCTATTTCCGGAAATTTTTACCCCGAAATACATACCTGGCTTTGTAAAAATGCCAATAATCCCGCCAAAGCCGAAGACGCCAACTGGATCCAGGCTGAAATTACCCGGATGGAGCCTTTGATCTCCAACTCCTATCCTTTGAGCTCAAAATATTTTTTGAGAAAACGCGGTCTGCCCGTTGAATTGGTTTGCAGGGCCAAAGGAAAAATGATTACGCCTGAACAACAACTGGTTCTGGATAAAGCCCACCGTACATTCCTGGATTGGTGCAGCCGGCTCGGCATAGAAGCGGTAAAAGCGTAATGACGAAGGTTCGGGCCGATTATGATTAGCTCGCAGACAAGCCGGTCTCAGAGTATTTTTCCCGGGAAGCAACCTTAACCATTATGATTGCTTTTTTAAAGTCAGCTAATGAGTAGTGAACCTGTTGACGAAATACAAGTATGGAAAACATTTCAGTCAGGTAGCAAAGATGCCTATACCAGCCTGTACCGGCTGCATGTAAAAGCGATGTACCGGTACGGCATGAGCCTCGTACCAGTTTCGGAGGCTTTTGTGTTTGATTGCATTCACGATGTTTTCACTGAAATATGGGTTAAAAGAGAGCGGCTTTCGGTACCGGAAAATATACGCCATTATCTACTGAAATCGCTTAAAGTGAGGATCATACATCTCCTGCACCGACAGGAAAAGTCGCATTCCTCGCTTACCCAGGGTGACTTCGATGATCTCTGGTCAGAACCTTCGGCAGATGAAATCTACATAGAAAAGGAAGCGGCAGATAATCGCCGGGAAATGGTCCGCAGGCTGATCGCTTTATTGCCTCACCGTCAGCAGGAGGCGATAAGGCTTAGGTATGTCGAAAATATGGACTACCAGGAGATCGGCAATATCCTGGCTGTCAACCGGCAGTCTGCACAAAACCTCGTTCACCGGGCCGTTCAAAAACTTCGCGAATGGCTTCAATAGCAGTATTATCTTCTGCTCTTTCAAATTTTTAACTTTTTTTCGATGGCAGGTGAGTATGGCGGGCGCTGTTTTGTTATATACTGATAAATAACAACCGGCAATGTGACTACAGACTACACTTATTTCAGCATCATAGACCTGGCGGTAGACGAAGCTTTTTTGCAGCATTATCTCGATCCTGATTTAGCGTCCAACCAATTCTGGAACAACTGGCTGATCGATAACCCCGAAAAAAGGGGCGATTGGGAAGAGGCAAGAAAGCTCGTGGAGGCAGTGTTGCTTGGATTGACAGATTACACACGCATTTACCTTTCGGAAGAAGCAGAGGAAGCATTGCTCCAACGCATCTGGGCTACCAACCATAGTGTCCTGCCCCAACCGAATGCGGCCCAACCGAATGCGGCCCAACCGAACGCGGCCCAACCGAATGCGGCCCGACCGAATGCGGCCCAACCGAACAAAGGGAAAGTAATTCCGTTGACGATCCGGAAACAAAGCCGCGTGCTGGCGGCGTGTGTGGTGCTAGCTGTGCTCGCGGGAGGTTACTGGCTGATCCGGCATAACAATACCGCAAATTCAATTTATGACAAGCAGGTGTCCACATTGCAGGATCCACTGATTGAAAAGACAAATTCCCTTTCCGAACCGCAGCTGATTTACCTGCCCGACAGTAGCACAGTGCTGCTTTTTCCAGCCAGTAAAATGAGCTACCCGACAACCTACGGAAATCAAATCAGGAACATATACCTGTCAGGGAAAGCAGACTTTGACGTTCGTAAAAACCCGGAAAGGCCGTTTTTGGTCTATGCAAATGAAATCATAACCAAAGTACTTGGCACAAGTTTCCAGGTAAGTGCATTTGAAAAAGACGCAGATATCGTCGTTAAAGTACAAAGCGGACAAGTGTCTGTATACCAGGAAAAAGAATACGTGACCAGCGATCAGCAGCATTCAGAAAAGGCAGGCGTTTTATTGCTGCCCAATCAGCAGGTCGTTTTCAAGCGGACGGGCGAACAGTTCAACAAAGCAATTGTTGAAAACCCCGTCTTGCTTCCCGCCACACCGGCCGGCGCATTTGTTTATGATGAAACGCCTGTTTTGCAGGTATTAAAAGAAATCGAAGTTGCTTACGGTGTCGATATTGTTTACAGCGACGAGTTGCTGCAAAGTTGCGAGCTGACGGCTAACCTTTCCGAGGAACCGCTGCGCGGTAAGCTGGACATCCTATGCCGGTCCATTGGCGCTACTTACGAGATCGTGGACGCGCAGATTATTATTACTTCCAAAGGCTGCAAAAAGATTTGAAGCATATTAATTTCTAAACCCCTGATCCTAAATCACCGCCCGATGAAACAAAACAAATAAACCTGCGTCACAAAAAATAGCCAACGATGCTTGCTCCATCGTTGGCCGGAATTCCTTCCTAACAGCCTTGCCAGACTGACAGGGAATTCTTTGTCCGAACTTTTCAATCATTACGAACAAACAATCAAAAATATGGAACATGCCAGAAATTTACTATTCCTATGTATGAAAATCTCAATGGTGCAAATACTCTTGCTTTGCACGTTTTTCGGCGTTTCCTGGGCTAATGACCTTTCTGCACAGGAATTGCTCAACCGGCGGCTGTCTCTGGATTTGAAGGAGAAAAAGATCAAACTGGTCCTGAAAGAAATAGAAAAATCCGCTGGTGTACACTTTTCGTATAGCCCCCAGGTTATCGAATCCGGCAGGCCGGTTACCATTTCCGTGAAAGATGCAACGCTCGGCGAAGTGCTCAGGCAGCTGCTCACTCCCTTGCAGATTTCCTACGATGTAACCGGGAAGCAGATCGTGCTCAGCAACTCGGAGCAGCCGCCCAAACCGGTAAAAGAAAATAACCCGGGCGTGCAGCAAAGCATAGACAAATCGGTAAATGGCCGCGTGACCGACGAGAAAGGTGACGCATTACCAGGCGTGAGCATTATGGTAAAAGGCAGTAACCAGGGAACCACCACCGACAACGATGGAAATTACAGGCTCACCGTGCCGGAAGGTTCCGTTTTCCTGATTTTCAGCTTCGTAGGATACCAGAGTCAGGAGGTCGCCGTCGACAGGACCGGCATCGATATTCAACTGACGGCGGATATCAAATCACTGACCGAAATGGTGGTGGTGGGCTACGGCGTACAAAAGAAAACATCTGTAACCGCCGCAGTTGCCACATTGAAGGGTGAAGAGGTGGCAGCTATTCCAATTACCAATCTCAGCAATAGTCTGGGAGGAAGGTTATCCGGGGTGATTGTAAAACAAGGTTCAGGCGAGCCGGGGCGGGATGGTTCCAGCATCTTTATCCGCGGGATCTCTTCTACCGGGGCCAATCAGCCTCTTCTGATCGTCGACAATATCCCTAGAAATTTCCAGCATCTGGACCCCAACACCATTGAATCCTTTACAGTTTTAAAAGACGCCGCTGCCGTGGCTCCTTACGGGGTTGCAGGCGCAAACGGTGTCGTACTGGTCACGACCAAAAGAGGCAAAAAAGGCACTCCCAGCCTTTCATACAATGGATATGTGGGTTTTCAAAACCCAACTGCGCTGCCGGACTACGTCAGTGCGCACCAGTTCGGACTTCTGAAGAATGCGGCCGCGGAAGCAGCGGGTCTGCCTAAACCTTACACCGACGACGAACTTCAGAAATTCATAGACGGGTCTGATACCGACAAATACCCCAACCATGACGTGCGCAAGGAGCTCATTTCGAAAAATGCAGTGATCACCACGCATAATATAGAACTTTCGGGAGGCGCAGAACGCATATCCTATTATGCCAGTGTGGGTTACCAGCACCAGGCTGGCATGTGGCCTTCCACAAACAACAACAGATACAATCTTGCACTTAACCTGGACGCTAACGTTACAAACTCTACCAAAATTTCGCTGAACCTGAATGGCCGGGTCCAGAAATCGCTCTACCCTTCTATTAATACCGCGCGGATCTTCGAGCTGCTTCATTACGCACATCCCCAGAACGGGCCTTTGTTTTTCAGCAATGGAATGAATGGCTCCTATGTTACCGGGAGCATTCTGAGCAGCGGCTATCAGCGCAATAATACGACCAGCATTTACACGCAACTCTCGCTGGAACAGCAGATTCCGTTTATCGAAGGATTAAGCTTTAAAGGTACCATCGCCTACGATCCGACGACTGACCTAAGTAAACTCTGGGCGTTGCCTGTACATCTTGCCTCTATCAATACTGCTACAAAGCCCTACGTGATCACAGACGGTATTTTCGGACAAGCGCAACCTTCCCTGAATCAAAGCCTGGCCAAAAATCACCAGTTAACCTACCAGGCAGGCCTGAATTATAACCGCTCTTTCGGAAAAAATAATATCGGCGTCCTCGGACTTTTCGAAGCAAAGGCCAATGAATCCATGAGCCTGGCAGCTTCCCGCAGAAACTACAATCTGACCATCGACGAAATCAATATGGGCAGTTCCAGTAATGCCGATATGACCACCAGCGGAACATCCAGCTCGGCGCGGCAGGTAGGTGTAGTTTACAGGGTTACCTACGACTATGCCGATAAATATCTGCTGGAAGCGAGCGGTCGTTACGATGGCAGCTATTTCTTCTCACCAGAAAAACGGTTTGGTTTTTTCCCTGCATTTTCAGCGGGCTGGCGGTTATCGGAAGAGCAGTTTCTGAAAGGAAAAGTACGCTGGCTGGATAACCTGAAAGTACGAGCGTCTTACGGAGAAGTAGGCGCGCTCGCAGGCAGCCCTTTCCAGTACCTGAGTACCTACAATGTAGTGGGACCCGCTTATGTCATCGGCGGCAACGCGGTGCAATCCGTACGTGAAAGAAACCAGGCCAATCCGAACATTACCTGGGAAAGAGCCAGGAAAACCGATATCGGTCTGGAAGGTACACTATGGCGCGGGCTGCTGAATTTTGAAGTGGATTATTTCTACGAAAAACGCTCCAATATGCTCGTAAACCCGGATGTAGTACTTCCGCTGGAATACGGCATCGGACTGAGCCAGGTAAACGACGGAATTATGGACAACCGCGGTTTCGACCTTTCTATCGGATCCAATTACCGCGTTTCCAACGATTTGCAGCTATCGCTTTCCGGAAACCTTACCTATGCCAAAAACAAAGTACTTCAGGTTTTCGAAACGGCTACTACATTCAATAACCCTAACAGAAGAGTGACCGGCAGGCCGCTCGGCACCCAGTTTGGTTTTCATTCCCTGGGCTTTTTCCAGGTTGAAGATTTTGACGAGGCAGGAGCGCTTAACCCCGGCATCGCCGTGCAGCCCTGGGGGAAAGTTCAGCCGGGAGATATACGCTATGAAGACATGAACAGCGACGGCAAGATCAATGATGATGATATTACCACGATCGGCGACCCGGTATCCAGTCCACGCATTATATATGGCATTGCGCCAAACATCAGATATAAAAACTTCAACCTGGACCTGCTTTTCCAGGGCGCTGCGAAAACCAATTTTTATTACGATATGGATGCAGGATGGGCCTTCTTCAATGGAATGGGTGCATTCACAAACCACATGGATTACTGGACGCCTGAGAACCGCAATGCAAGCAACCCGCGCATCACAGCCGCCCCTACCACGAACAATACCCAGCGGTCGAGCTTCTGGATGGGCAATGCGAGATACCTGCGGATGAAAAGCGCAACGCTCGCCTACAATGTACCGGCTTCGGTTGCCAAAAAGATCAGGACACAAAGTGCCCGGATTTATGTATCTGCCCAGAATCTGTTTACCTGGACGCCGCTTCGCAATTTTGATCCGGAGGTAGGCAACTCTCTCGGCCGGGGTTACCCGCAGCAAAAAGTAACTTCGATAGGTCTCAACATTACTTTTTAAACCCGCTAATCCACCATATCATGATACATTTCAAAATCATTCGCAAATACAGTGGTAAGTCGCTATTTCTCCTGTTGCTTTTGGCGCAATTCTCCTGCTCCGATTTCCTGGAAGTGGAGTCGAGGGAGCAGGTTTCTGATGCTACCTTGTGGCAAACGTCAGGTAATGCAGATCTGTTTTTGAACAATGTCTACTCCGGTCTGCCTGGCCCGTTCAATACCTATGACCCGGGCGAGAATTTTACCGACAATGCGATGAATGGTGTAAACGGAACCGCCAGCAGGACACTCTATGCCAATTCGGTCTATACCCCCAGCAATACGCCGAATGTGTGGAACCTGTATAACAGCATCCGGGCCGCCAACCTGTTTATCACGAAAGCAACCGCCTCGCAGCTTCCCGACGACTGGAAAAAGTTGCGGATCGCCGAAGCGCGGTTTGTGCGGGCTTACTATTATATGTTGCTGTGGACCAACCACGGCGGCGTCCCGATTATCACAGATGTTTTGAACCAGAATGAACAGGGCGACGAGATTTTCCGGGCACGCAATACCGCCGAGGAAACTTACCAGTTTATCGTGACCGAATGCGCCGCCATTGCAAACGATTTGCCCGCTACCGCACAAGCCGGCCGCGCGTCCAAAGGTGCTGCATTGACATTACAGGGTTTTTGTGAATTGTACCAGGCAAGTCCGCTTTACAATCCTTCGAATGACAAAGCCAAATGGTTGCAGGCGGCCCAAACCAATAAAAAAGTGATGGATCTGGCCAGTTACACGCTTTTTCCAAACTACGAAACAATGCTCCTGGAAGCCAGCAACAACAATAGCGAGATCATTTTCACCAAACAATACCTGGGCGGAACTTCACTCGGAGGCGGCAAGGAAGGCTTGCAGGGGCCCTGGATCGTGGGCGGGATCCAGCGTGCATACGGCGGTGTAAATCCCACGCAGGAGCTTGTGGACGAATATGCGATGGCGAACGGTCTGCCCATTTCCGACCCCGCTTCGGGTTACGACCCCCAGAAACCGTATACCAACCGGGAAAAGCGGTTTTACCAGTCGGTTATTTATGACGGGGCGTTTTGGGTCGACCAGGAAATGGTCATGAAACAGGGCGTCGGAAGTCGGAATGCGACAGATTTGAGTAATACCAATGAGGCTACTAATACCGGATATTATCTCAAAAAAGGCCTCGACCCGAAATATGCCGTAAACGGAGACCACAAACTCAGCAGCGCAAACTTTGTGATCTTCCGCTATGCCGAAGTGCTTTTGAGTTACGCAGAAGCACAAAATGAGGCAGTCGGACCTGACGCGTCGGTGTATGAAGCGATCAATGCGGTGCGAAAAAGATCCGAGCTGCCGGCATTAAAAGCAGGCCTCACACAAGCACAAATGCGCGTTGCCATTCACAGGGAGCGGCGTATCGAGCTGGCTTTTGAAGAAAAAAGGTGGTACGATTTAATGCGTTTGAAACTGGCTGAGAAAAACCTGAACGGTTCGGTGCATGCGATGGTCATCGAGCAGACAGGCGGAAAGTGGGTTTACAAAGTAGTACCGGCGCCAGATGGAGCAAGGGCATTTTTTGCAAACAAAAATTACCTCTTTCCTATTCCTCAAAACGCCATTGACAGAAATTCAAAACTGACCCAGAACCCTAATTATTAAGTATATAGAGAAATAATTGGTCAGTAATTCATTAAAAACATTTGCTAATGACTATTTCAAAACTGCTTGGCGCCTGCGTATTGCCGCTTTTACTGATTACAACTACCGCAAGCTTACACACCCAACCGGCTTCACGCGAAGTACCACCTGAAAAGGCGCTTGCTACATTCCAGCTGCCCGATAATTTCCAGATAGAGCTTGTCGCCAGCGAACCGCTGCTTTCGGATCCCGTGGCGATGGAAATCGACGAGTATGGCCGCATGTATGTGGTTGAAATGCACGGATATCCGCTGGATAAGAGCGGTACCGGCAAAGTAAGGCTGCTAGCGGATTCGGACGGGGATGGAAAAATGGACAAAACAACGGTTTTTGCTGAAAATCTGGTGTTACCGACCGGCATTATGCGCTGGAAAAAGGGTATACTGGTTACGGATCCGCCTAATGTACTGTACCTGGAAGATACCGACGGTGACGGCAGCTCGGATGTGCGGGATACATTGCTGACCGGGTTTGCGATGTCGAACCCGCAGCATAATTTCAACAACCCTGTTCTTGGGATCGATAACTGGATTTACCTGGGGCACGAGCCTGCTGTGACGGCCAAAGTTTTTCAGGAAGAGTTCGGAGACCGCGGCGGCGAGATCCTTTATCCGAAAGAAAAAGACGGCAAAAAACTCCCTCAAAATGCGCTGGGGCGCAGCGTTCGCTTTAATCCCGACAAAAAGGACATTGAAATTCTATCCAGCTACACCCAGTTTGGCCATACGTTCGACAAATGGGGCCGGTACCTGCTGGTGAGTAATGCCAATCCGGGCTACCACGAAGTGATCGCCGCACGTTACCTCGGCCGAAATCCCGATCTGCTGGTATCCAATGTAACCCAAAGCATGTCCGATCATTCTTCGGAGGTGTTCCCGATTACCAAAAATCCATTGCACCAGCTGTTGACCGACGTGGGCGTTTTTACTTCTGCCTGCGGCATTACCAGTTACCAGGGCGGACTTTTCCCCTCCCCTTTTGATAGCATTACTTTTGTCGCAGAGCCTGTCAGCAACATTGTGCATGCGGATATTATCCGCGACAAAGGCGCCAGTTTCAGTGCCAGCCGGGTTTATAAAGACAACGAATTTCTCGCCTCAACTGATTCCTGGTTCCGGCCGGTGAATATGTATGTGGGGCCGGACGGCGCCTTGTACGTGGTGGATTATTACAGACAGATCATCGAGCACCCAGAGTGGATGGCCGAAGATGTGATCAAATCGGGCGCGCTTTATAATGGTGTGGACAAAGGCAGGATTTACCGCATTACGCCAAAAGGAACGCCAAAAGCTTCCTGGACAAAAAACCTGAAATTAGGCGATGCTTCGGACGAAGAACTGGTTAAGCAATTGGCTAACCCTAATATCTGGTGGAGAAGAAACGCGCAACGCCTGCTGCTGGACAGAAACGCGGTAAATGCTATATCGGCATTAGAGAAAATGGCGACGAATCCAGCCTCGTCTGCGGGAAGACTGCATGCATTATGGACACTGGAAGGACTAGGCAATCTCAGTAGTAAACACATTATCAATGCATTACAGGACAAAGAGGCGGGTGTAAGGGAAAATGCTATCAAACTGGCAGAACTACATCTCGAAAAATATCCAGCACTTGCTGCGAATTTACTCAGCCTGAAAAATGATCGCAATGCCAAAGTCAGGTTTCAGCTGCTTTGTACGCTCGGCTCGGTCAATACGCCGCAGGCTGCGGAAGTACGGCAGGCGATTTTGTTTAAAGATTTGAATGATCCCTGGGTACAAATCGCAGCTTTATCGGCCTCCACGTCCGGCAATGGTGTTTTGATGGATGCGGTTTTGAAGAATTATAAATCTGAAATACCCGCTTATGCCTCGTTGGTGGAGCGGTTGAGCACGATGACGGGTACCAGCGGAGATACAGTCGCGATTAAAAAGCTGGTTAAAAATGCATTGACTTCTCCGACTTCAAAAACGAGCACTGCGGCTAAATCAGACTGGCGGCCGTCGGTTTTATTTGGTTTGGCCCAAAGTATGAAAAGGCCGAAAGATCCGGGCGCGTTGAAAGACACGAAATCCACGCTATTGCAGGCGGCGCTTTCCAATCCGTCAGCAGCTTTGCGCGAGGCAAGTTTGCGGTTGCTGAAAACAACAGGTTTGCCGCAAACCAATGAATCCGGGCTGGCTATGCAGCGATCGGCCAAAGTAGCCGCCGACCCGGCTGCCGCGCCCGACAGGCGAAACGATGCAATCCAGTTTTTGTCTCTTGATAACCCAGCGAAATACGAGCAGATCCTGAAAAAACTGATCGCGCCCAACGAACCCCGGGCTATACAGCTGACCGCATTAAAAACACTGAGTTCCATTCCTGATGAAACTGTGAGCAAGTTTTTACTGGAAAACTGGCCCTCACTTACGCCGGATTTGCGGGATGCGGCGATCAACACCTTTATGGTCAACGACAAGCGCATCAAACTCCTGCTCGATGGGGTTGAATCCGGAAAAATCCATCAGGAAAGTATAGGCTGGCCACGAAGTGTAGGACTGATGGCGCAGGGAAATGAAGCATTGAGAAACCGGTCCCGGGCATTGCTCACCAAGAAAAACGACGCGCGGGCGGCTATTATCAAAAAATACAACCAGGCCCTTGACCTGACCGGAAATGCATCCGCCGGCAAGTTGGTTTATCAGAAGAATTGCTCGGTATGCCACCAGATCGGCGGCGGCGAAGGTGTCGCTTTCGGTCCCGACCTGGGTACCATCCGCAACCGGCGGCCGGAATCGATCGTCGGGGATATTCTGGATCCTAACCTTTCTATTGCCGACGGATATGATATCTGGCTGATCGAGCTCAAAGCGGGCGAATCGATGCAGGGATTGATCGCCAACGAAACGCCGACTGCGATTACGGTGAGCAATTATGGCGGACAGAAAACAGTGATTGGCCGGAAAGATATCAAGTCGCTGAAAGCGCTGGGCATGTCGAGCATGCCGGCCGGACTGGAAGCCGAAATTGACCAGCAGGCGATGGCCGATTTGCTGGCGTACATCAAACAACCCAAATAAGATACCGATATGCGAAACCTCAATATGCGTTTTTCCCTCATTTGCGTTCTTCTTGTCCATATTTTTAATGCAAATATTTCTTTTGCCCAAAATTTTCGCGCATCGGTTGTGAAGGTGGATATTACGCCTGACAACTCGCAGCAACTACTTGGATATCAAGCCAGAAAATCGACCGGCGTGCACGACAATATCTACCACCGCATTGTCGCCATGGACGATGGAAAAACGCAGTTTTACATTATTTCCACTGACATCTGTCTGATTTCGCCGTCGCAATACGATAAGCTGACGGCCAAACTGCAAAAACAGCTGGGTATCAACCCAATGCATGTATGGTGGGCCGCTACGCACACGCACTCTGCG
Organism: Dyadobacter sp. UC 10; assembly: GCF_008369915.1. Taxonomy (NCBI): domain Bacteria; kingdom Pseudomonadati; phylum Bacteroidota; class Cytophagia; order Cytophagales; family Spirosomataceae; genus Dyadobacter; species Dyadobacter aurulentus. Next base: position 406,426 of record NZ_VSRN01000001.1, read on the forward strand.
CCCGAAGTAGGTCCGGCGGGACTGCCTTCCGTGTTTCTGGGAGACCGCTATAAGCACGACTTTGATGCAAAATATACCGATATGGTCGAACAGAAAATCATCGACGGAATGACGGAAGCAAAGAAAAACCTGGTACCTGCGAAACTGGGAACCGGCTGGGGATTATCCAACGCAAACATCAACCGCCGCGCCAGGGGTATTGACGGAAAAACAAGTCTGGGCATGAACCCCGACGGCCCTGTCGACCGGCGCATTGGGTTGCTCCGGCTGGAAAAAGCAGACGGCAGCCTGCTTGCATTGATCGCCAACTATGCCATGCACGGCACCGTCATGAGCGGTGAAAACCTGCTGATCAGCGGAGATGGGCCTGGAATCGTTTCGGAATATGTTGAGGAGAAAACCGGTGCGCCACTTTTGTACATCAATGGTGCCGCCGGCAATATCGCCCCGATTTATAGTGTATACCCAAGTCCGGGCGCCGGGCGCCTGAATCAGTTCAAGGCGATGCTGGGCGAAAAGATCCTGGAAGCGAATAAAACGATTTCGGCCACCACCAATGAAGTGACGCTCAAAGCGGCCGGTACCATCGTGGAAATTCCCCGGAAAGAAGGCTTAGGCTGGCCGGACGATCTGGGCAATTACACCCGCACCACCAAGGCGGGCGTGAAAATGATCAAACTGCCCGTCCGCTTTCTTAAAATCAATGACGACGTAGCCATATGGAGCGCCCCGCTCGAATTGTTCTGCGAGATTTCCAATGAAGTGCGTGACCGGTCCCCATTTCCCTATACCTTCTATTTCGGGTATACGAATGGGTGGCTGGGCTATTTGCTGGCGGAAGAAGAGCTGCAATATGGCGGCTACGAACCGACCGTTTCACCCTACGCACCGGGTGCAGCGAAGTCATTGACGGAAGCAGTCGTCAATTACATTCAGGGGGAAATGCGCAGCGGACACTAGTATTTTTTATCAATCCTAAACCCGATAACTTTTTTAATATGAAGCATTTAATCGCATCTGCATTGATACTGAGCTGCTTTTTGACAGAGCAAACCATTGCACAGAAAAAATCCTTCACCTGGCCTCAGGGCAAGCAAATGGCGATTAGTCTGAGCTTTGACGATGCAAGGCTCAGTAACGTAGATGAAGGCACTGCATTACTCAACGAATATGATGTAAAAGCCACTTTTTACCTCGTCCCTAATAATGCAAAAAAGCGGCTGGAAGGCTGGAAAAAAGCGGTCGCGAGCGGACATGAAATCGGGAATCACTCGATTAACCACGCTTGCAGCGGCAATTTCGTGTGGGCAAGGGCAAATCCGCTGGAAGATTATACCCTGGAAAAAATGCGGGAAGAATTGATCGAAACCAACAGGCAGCTCAAAGATATGCTTGGTGTGACGCCTACGGTTTATGCCTATCCCTGCGGTCAGACTTCCATCGGGCGCGGGAAAAACACGCAGAGCTTTGTTCCTGTCATTTCGGACCTTTTCCTGGCCGGGCGCACCTGGCTTGATGAAGCGCCGGTTGACCCTGCGTACTGCGATATGGCGCAGCTTACCGGCGTGGAAACGGACGGAAAGAGCTTTGAACAAATCCTGACTATGATCAAAGATGCACGAAAAAACGGCCAGTGGCTGGTTCTTGCCGGACACGAAACGGCTGCATCAGGCCCGCAGACTACCCGGCTGGACGTACTGCGGGAAATTTGCGCCTATGCCAAAGATCCTGCAAACGGGATCTGGATTGCCCCTGTCGGGGAAGTTGCTGCTTATGTAAAAGCTGCCCGGGATACCATCAATATCCCTGAAATGGTGGGGACGAACAGTGAAGGAAAACTTGTTCTGACTGCCAACACCGGAAAAGGGATCGGTCCAAAAATCCAGTATATGCCCGAATGGAAAGCGTTTGGGTGGTTTACCGCAGCAGATCGGGTGGAATGGGACGTGGATGTGGCCAAAGCAGGCAAATATGAAATTCAGATGGAATGGTCAGTTGATGACAAGGAGGCTGGAAAACCCTTTACTGTGGAAGTGGGCGGAACGAAATATGCAGGCAAAGTCGAAAAGACGGGCTCATGGGAAACATTTCGCAGAAAAACAGTAGGCCACATTCAACTCTCTTCCGGAAAGCAAAAGCTGGTTTTCAGGCCAGCTTCGCAATTCAAAGACGGTGCACTGCTTGATTTGAGAGGGATTGAACTTGTGCCTGCAAAATAATTTACAGATTAAGCTGCTTCATCATGCAGGCACACGCTCCCGTCCATTTTGCACGCACAATCCGCGAGAGCTGTTATCAATACTTCTTCACCGCATAGCCGGCGTAAAGTATATTCATATCATCGCTCTCAACCAGGCGGAATTTTTGCCCAAGTTCCACAAAAGTCCATTCCCCTTTAACCCGTTTTCTGAGGTAACTCAACATTTTAGGAATTGGTACATTCGGCTCGGAGCCTCTGTGTTCTTTCCACTCGAAACCGTTCTTTGCCAAAAGACCTTTTATTTCTTCCGGTTTGATAAACATTTTCCATACGTGCAGGTTAGGCGGCATAAATGCCCATCGTTTCCATTCCTGCCAAATTTTGATGGCGACAAGCTTGCTGATAAACGTTCTGTTGAGTGTGTCATAAAGGAACACACCACCGGGTTTAAGCACTCTTGAAATCTCAGAAATAACCTTGGGTAAATCTGCAACGTGTTCCAGCACGTCACAGCAAAACACGCAGTCGAACGACGCGTCGGGATAAGGAAGATTCTCTCCGGTTCCTTTATCATAGGTGATATCAAGCCCCATGGCTTTCGCGTGACCTGCCGCAGCACGGATAGACTCCTCCGCTGGCTCGATACCGGTTGTGATAAACCCCATTCTGCAAATTTCCTCGGTCAGTATCCCGCCCCCGCTGCCAACTTCCAGGGCGGTTTTGCCTTTTGGATCAAAGTTGAGCTTCTTTAATGCGTCAGCAGCGACGCCTACCCGCCACGGATTGACGGATGTTTTTAAGATATGCAAAACATTCTCCGGGTTCCACCACAGGTCGCCTTTCCCGTTGTAAAGATCGTTGTCTATCTGGCTGTACACTTCCGGTGCTATCTTTTCCATTTGTTTCTGGATTAATTGGTTGAAGGTTTATTTATTGTTTGATCATTGAGATTGACTTTACATTGCTTTCAGAAGGAACTGACAGGATGTAAAAACCGCTGGGTAAATGTGAAACATCGATTTTTTGATTGATAATCATTCCGCTCATCACCGGTCTGCCAAGCTTATCCAGGATTCTGACCCTTGACCCGCCGCCTTCTATATTGACGATTCCAGTGGTTGGATTAGGGTAAATTTTCAGCATTTTACCGCTGTCCATTTTTACGCCCACAATCCGCGAGAGCTCAACTTTTCCATCGAAATCCATCTGCCGCAGCCGGTAATAGTTCATACCTGGTAAAGGCCTGAGATCCAGGAAAGAGTAAGTGTTATTTTCTCTCGTAGTCCCGTTCCCATCCACGAAACCGACTTTTTCCCACATTCCACTATCAAGCCTGCGTTCAATTTCAAATCCCTTGTTGTTGGTTTCTTCAGAAGTTTGCCAATCCAGTTTGATGCCACTATCCAGTTTTTTGGCAGTAAAACGGATCATTGTTACCGGCAGGATGACTTGATACGCCAGGCTTAGTTCACCCGGATTGGGCCTGTCATAATTGATCGTCCAGCCATCAGGGAGGCCCGTTACCACACTGAATGTACCGCTTAGGGCAGTGGCGTCCAGGATCTTGACTACATCACCTGTCACGGGTGAGGGGAAATTGAAAGTCAGATCCAGTGTACCTTCCAACGTAGCCGTTCCGTTCACTACAACCTGGTCGTAAGCGGTACCCGCAACACCCGTTCCATTCACTTCAACGGCCAGGGTACTTGCGGAGAAGTTTTCATCCCCATTGAACGTCATGACCCCGGGCGAATATCCCGGCGAAAGGATGCCTCCATTATTGCTAAAATGCGTGGGGTTAATTACACCCGTGCCAGACAGGGTTCCGGTTGCGGCGTTGCTGATTGCGCCTCCATTTGAATGAATCAAAAAAGGTGCTGCTATCGCAGTTTTGAGGGACATCGATGCGCTGTTGGTAAACGTGCCGGAAAAGTTATAAAGCGCTGCCTGGGTAGCATTGTCGATACTAATTGCCCCCGAACTATTGTTGAATGTTCCCTCATTTCTAATTCCGTAGCTTCCGGGGCTTGTGATGAGACCAATTTTGAGCAGCCCGTTATTTACTACCGTTCCCTTGTTCAACAAACCTTGAAATGCGCCCCCGCTAATTGTGAGAATGCCCGAGTTTCCTATCGTGAGTGTTGCATCATGTTGTACAGTGACTGACTTTGCGACCGCATTAATGGAGCCGACAACAAGGTCGGTAGCCACATGTGCGATGGTCACATCATCGGTTGCCGTAGGAACTAATGAGTTTTGCCAATTAGATGGGTTATTCCATTCCGCATCAGAGAAACCTGTCCAGATCTGACCGGTCGCCGTAATTGCGGCAGGACCTGAGGGAATTAAGAAACTGCCACCATTCAGGTTTTGAACTACACCCGTATTTTGAGTGATTTTGCTATTGCCGGATGCATTTTCAATGATTACGCCTCCATTGTAGAATTCTCCGGATAAATTGTTGTTTATGATGTTGTCCGATGCAATATTGATGTAGGCGGTACTGGCCGTATTGTCAAAGTAACCACGGTTGAATATGGCATCACCGCCAATGTCCCCCGCTGCACCGATATCAATTGATCCCTGATTGGTAAAAGTCGCACCATTATAGAGCCCATCCGAGACCGTTCGGCTAATTGAAATAAGGCCGCCAGCTTCATTAAAAAAAACCGATTCATCGGCACACCAAAGCCCCCTACCGTCGTAAAGTCCAGGCATAACCCCGCCAATGGTGATGCTGGCCTTGTTAGTGAAGCTGCCTGAGCCGGTATTGGTCATTGCTCCGCAGTTTGTTGCCGCCTTACAGGTCCGGTTAATGGAAATGGACCCACTTTCGTTCACAAAAGTGCTGGCGTCGCTGTCGATACCGGCATAGCCAATATCCCCTGCATTTCCAATATTAATTGTGCCGTTGTTCGTAAAAAGGCCATCTGACATCCCAATCCCAGTATACGCGACATTATTAATATTCAACGTTCCGTTATTTTCAACCGAGCCCGAATAAACGTCTAGCCCATGTCCTTGAGAATCAGCAATGGACAAGGTTCCGTCCACAGCTATGGTGAGAAATCCACCATAAGCTACGATAACAGTCTTGGCAACGGCTGCACCAGTGATAATGGGATTAACATTGGGCAGCGACGCAGCTTGGATCTCTGCTACGTCGGACGCATCGGGTACACCAGCCGTCCAATTCCCTGCTGTGTGCCAATCATTGCTGATGCCGCCGAGCCAGTAAGTATCTGCAAATGCATTATTGGCAAAGAGCAGTATAACAGTGACCAGCCCCCTGATGGATAGCTCAGATAGGTTAAAGCTGAATCTGCTTCTTCCGGATCCGGCTGTTTTTTGAAGGCGACCATTAGTCGGTAAGATATAGTTTTGCATAATGATTTGAGTAAATACAAGATTAATTCGACATACTCACCGAAGCCGTGATTTCGGAACTACTGTTTCATTTTGAAGAGACAGTTGAGGTTGCAAATGTGCCAGTGTGAAACATGGATACGGCGTAAAACCCATGCAACAAACATATTGAAGCACATGGAGGAAGAGGAGGACTATTCGCCCAAAAAGGTGGACTATTGTTTCAACCGCCGGAATTCGGTTGGAGATTGGCCAAATTCTTCGGAAAACAACCGGGTAAAATACTTGGGATCCTCAAATCCTACCGCATAAGCTACTTCGGAAATGGTCATAGCAGTGGTGACCAGCAGGTGGCGGGCCCGGGCCAGGCGAAGGGCGCGGTCGTAACGCGTGACAGACATTCCTGTAAGCGCGACCATCTTCCGGTGAAGCGAAGAACGGCTCATTCCAACCTGCTGGCAAATCGTTTCCATCGAAGCCGGGTTGTTATCCCACTGAGCTTCCAGGGCAGTGCGCAGTCCTTGCAAAAACAAATTCTCAAGAGATTCGTTTTCTTCGATCGGGAGCACCTCCGGCTCTGCCGGTTTTGTTATCCGCTGGCTGTAATAAGACCGTAGCCGGCGGCGGGATTGCAGCAGGTTGTTCAATACCGCCTCCAATTCTTCTCTTTGAAACGGCTTGGTCAGGTAGGCGTCGGCACCACGCCTTATCCCGCTTATCCGGTCGCTGATGCCGGCCCGGGCTGTCAGCATGACAATGGGAATGTGGCTTGTCGCAAGATTGTTTTTCAGCGTATCGCACAATTCATAACCATCTTTCAGGGGCATCATGACATCCGTGACAATAAGGTCCGGAATGTTTCCCAAAGCCGAATCTATGCCGGTCTGACCATTGTCGGCCCGGATGATGTTGTAATCGCTTCGAAGAGCGGAGATGATATAGGCTGCTACATCCTCATTGTCTTCTACCAGGAGCAGAACAGGTTTTTCTTCGGCTGTTTTACTAATCGCAACAGCATCTTCGGACATGGCGTGGCTACCGGAAGCCGGCTCAGCAGGTGGCAGCAAAATGTATGGGGCCTGACGGGTCCGGCGGAAACTCACCACGAACTCGGCGCCCTCGCCCGGTACGCTTCGGACAGCCAATCTGCCCTGCATCAGGGATACCAGTTCGCGCACCAGCGCCAGGCCGATGCCGGTTCCGCCCGTTTCTGGGGCTGGCTGGCCGGAAACCTGAAAAAACCGATCGAAGATCAGCGGCAACTTCTCTGGCTCGATACCGGGGCCGGTATTACGGACATAGATCGACACCCATTCGGCATCCGGTTGTTGCGCGGTTGAAACTGCCTCGTAGTACCCAACAGTTTTAATTGCCGCAGTTGTTAGCCGGAGATAAACCTCGCCGCCGGCTGGGGCAAATTTGATGGCGTTTGTCAAAAGGTTCGATAAGATATCTTGCAGCTTATCCTTGTCAAAATCTGTTTCCAAATCCCTCTCATCGGTTTGGAAATGCATTTGAATGTGCCTGGCAGCGGCCAGGGTATCAAACGACTCGGCCACATAACGTGTGAACCGGACCAGATCGGCGCGGACCGGTTGCCAGGTTATCGCCCCGGATTCAAGTTTGGAAAGGTCAAGGATCTGATTGATAAGCCGAAGCAGGCTGCTTCCGTTACGTTCGATCAGATCGGCAACCCGTGGGCTTCGTGCTACGATCTCGTCCGGCTGGTAACGTTTCAGTTCGGAGGTCATACCCAGGATAACAGTGAGCGGCGTCCGGAACTCATGGGAGATATTGGCAAAAAAGCGGGACTTGGCTTCATTGAGCTGGTGAAGCGATTTCGCCTGGCGCTCAATAACACCCTTGTCCTGTTCAATGCGGGCCGTGGCATGCCTGATCTCCGACTCGAGCCGTAACTGTTCCTGCCGGTGGTTCCAGATTCGCCATTTCAGCCAACCCCAGATGCTGACGATCACCAAGAGTACTGCCAGGCCCAAAAACCATATTTGCAGATAAAAAGGGCGCCTGACATCAACTCCGATAGCCAGCATATTGGCGGACCATTGCCCGTTGGCCGCCTGGCCCCTGATCAGTAACTTGTACTTACCATAAGGCAGGTTGCCCAGCCGTATCGACGATTCGGCCTGCTGTATCCATGCATTGTCCAGCCCTTGTAACTGATACGCATAAACGTTCTTCTCGGAATCGGCAAAATTCAACATTGCAAATTCGAGCACGGCCGTCTGCTCGCCGGGCCGTATGATGATTTCGTGCGTCCTGGCAAGCTGCTCCGTTTTGTCGAGAAGCCGACCCACCGCATGATCGAACTGGCGAAATGAAACAAGACGCATTTGCAGCGGAGCTGGTGGTTTCTCATTTTCGAAGTCCCGTGGATCGAAAGAAGTGATCCCGTTCAGTCCGCCGAAATATATCCTTCCGGCTTTGTCCTGAAAATGTGCAATACGGTTAAATTCATTGTGGGTGATGCCATTCTGGGTAAAATATGCGCGTGTGGTGAGCCTGGCAGGGTTGAATTGCATGATACCATGATCGCTGCTTAGCCAGAGGCTACCTCTCCGGTCCGGATAAATCGCGTGAATATTGTCGTTGGTCAGGCCCTCCGAACGCCGGAACTGGCGGTATTTATTCTGCGCCCGGTCCCACCGTATCAACCCGGCATTGGCTGTTCCCAACCAATAAATGCCTTTTTGATCCTGATAAAAATGCTCGTAAGCATCAGCCGGTAAATAAAAAGACCCCTTTCCGCCACTCCAATAGCGGGCGGTGACCCCTTTGACCGGATCCAGAATATACAGACCGGTTCCAGAACAAATCCAGAACGTGCCCTGCCGGTCAGGGGCGATATGCAGCACGTGCGACTGAGCAAGCTCCTGAAACTGATTATACCGGGTAAATGATTCGATCGCGCCGGCCTTTGGATGAAACAGCCACAGCCCCAAACGGCCGCCGGCCAGCCATTGATCGCCACCTAACGATTGGAGTGCCCAGATTGTACTGTTGTTAAGCAACCGATATCCTTTTTGCCCGCCAGTCTTACGATCATAGTCAATCAATTGATTTGCCAGCCCCAGCATCAGCCGCCCGGGTGGATCATCGGCCAGCGCTATCGTTGGTCCATGCTGCGGATCAGTTAACAGTTTTTTTACCGATTCACCATTTGCAGTGGAAGTGTAGAGTCCAAATTTTTCGAGACTCGCATAAAGAGTATCTCCGCTGACTGTAATCCCCCGAATGGCCGCCGTTTTTTCCCCTGTGTAAGTTGCATTGTAAAATAACCGACGGAAATAGTTGGGCACTACTTTAACCTGGTACACGCCAAAACTTGTCCCCAGCCACATCGAGCCATTTTGGTCCACAAAAAAACTGCGGTTGATTACCGCTTCCCCGGTTAGCTGATCCGTGATATCCAGCAGTACTGCACCCGTTCTGTCCCGGAGGCGGGTTCCATCCCATATTGCGCCGGTTTTATCAAAGACATGACAAACCGGGAAAAGTGAATGTGTTAGGGCTGGTTGCTGAGCATGCGGAATTTCGTACCGTTTACCTGATTCGTCGATTCTGTAAGCTTTAACAAAGCCGTTTGACAGATTTGTAGCCAGATAGCAAAATTCGGTACCGGCATTACGTTGTCCCAGACAATTGGTAAACAGGTCTTCTGAATGCTTAAACTCCCTAAGAATTTGTCCGTCAGCAGTAAGTTCAACGAAGTACTGTCCGTCGGCAATGGCCCAAACGGTTTTACGGACGGTTACCTGGCGAATGGTTAGCTGTTTAAACCGTGAAAGACGAACATGTTTCAGTCCCGATTCAGGGTGATAAGAGGAAAGTACAGCCGGACGGAAATTTGCAAAAAATATAGTTCCGTCCGTGCTGCCAAACAGGCGCTGGGGAAAATTCAGGTAGCTCCCGGTATGCTTTTCGCCGAATTTCTTCTCAAAAGGAATTGTCGTTCCCGTCAGCGGATTGAACAGGAAAATCCTTGACTCCCCATACGGCCCCATGAGCCATAGCATTCCGTCAGCATCCTGGGAAATGGATTGTATATCGTCAAATGCAAGTCCGTTGCGGTCCTTTGTGTAATTGGTGAAAGTTTTTCCGTCAAAGCGGCTAAGTCCAAACTTGGTCCCGAACCACATAAACCCTTGTCTGTCCTGAAAAATGGCATTTACCTCCCGGTGAGCAAGACCGTTCTCCGGGCCATAATGCTTCACCCACCCCACATAGGGTTGGGCCGCACCCGGTTGGACCGCACCAGGTTGGGCCGCACCAGGCTGGGTCGCATACCGTTGCGCTTTTGCCAGCGTGCATAGCAGCATAAGCACGCCCGCCACGAGACTTGTTGTTTTCACAGGATAGAATAAATCTGAAAAGGCACGGATCGGATCTATATCCTCTATTTGAAAACAATTTGTAAATTCCAGGAAAGTCGATGAGGAAAATTTAGCCGTTAAATGCGTAGAGCGAAGCCGGGTTGTCAATCATGATCCTGTTCCAATAAACGTTTAGCCCCCTGTTTTCCAGTTCCTCCCTGAATGTGGTCAGTAAAAAGTCAAGACCGGGTGCGCCGCCATAGGATTTCCAGTAGGTGTTTTTGGCAGCGTCCATACCCACGGTAATCTGGTCAGGAAATTCGGGCAGTAACTTTTCCAGCAGTGCGTAAGTGCTGTTCGTTTCCCCGGATTTCCACCTGAATGCGCTGTCAAACTCGACCCTGACGCCTGTTTGTAATACATCTCTGACATATTCATGATCAGGGTGTTTGTCGACGTGGGAGATCACAACGTGTGACAGGTTGACGCCCAACTTCTCAAAAAGCTGTGCCTGTGCCAGGGCGTGTTTTCCCGAATTGGTATGCGTCAGAATCGGCGCGCCCGTGGTTAAGTGCGCATTGGAAACTGCGTGAAAAATCTTTGTTTGATGCCCGTTAATGCTTTCGTCTGCGGTCGCCAGTTTGATAAGCCCCGCCTTTTGTCCGGTTCGTTTGATAATCGGGCCATTGTAATCGTAAAGGTCTACGCCTTCTTCGATGTCCGCGACGAAAAGTGCGGCCAGCTGGTCTGCAGAATAATCATAACGCCAGTGGTTGGAAGGATAATACATTTCCAGATGCAGACCCGTCGGGGCCACGATATGGATTCCCGACAGGGTTGAGACCTCCGCCAGCTTGACGACATTACGCCCGCAGTTGGCAGGCATGGTGTCGATCATCGTCCGGCCGCCCAGGTCGTGCACCATTTGCAGTTCCATGGCTATTTTTTTTATATCATTGAGTAAAAAAGCCGGGTTGGCCTGGGTCGGGAAACTTTCTTCAATAACAATGTGCTCGTGGGAATAGGTGGTCCCCATTTCCCGGATGTCGATATCGCCGTTGACCGTTCTGATAAAAGCCATGCTACCTGTTTTATTGTCCATTATAAATTCTTCCGCCAGTCGTCCCTGCCGGTGTATGCTTCTTTTTCCGGAATTTCCAGTACGGCACCAATATCGTGAAGGTGTTCCCGCAAGGCATTAACAGACAGTTCGTTGGCAGCTTCGTCGCATTGCAGCGAAAGTACTGCCGCAATACCTGCGGCCTGACCCATGGACATGGTTTGCGCCATAGACCTGCACGAGGCATGGGCGTCGTGCGTGGCTGAAAAACACCGTCCAACCACCCATACGTTCCGGCTGCCTTTTGGTACAATACAACCGTAAGGAACTCCGTATATCCCTGTCCCCGGAATGTATTCCCAATGTGTTTCCTGCCCGCTCTGCTCGTCGAGCCGGTGGTCTTCAATGGGCGCCCCGCACAGGAAAATGCTGTCGTTCGGAATGTTCGCTTCCATGCATTCTGCCTTGGTCAACCTGTGTTCCCCGTAAACGCGGCGGGTTTCACGCACGCCGATCTGGTGGGAAAGACCAATGATGTCCGATTGCCCGTATCCGGGTACTTCCTCCTGGAAAAACCGCTCGTAAATAAAAGCCTGTCTTCTGCCTTCTATTTCAGCCTGAGTCAATTGGGAAGCGTCGAGGCCAGAAAAGCCTGAAACTTTAACCGCCACAGTCGAGATACATTTGCGGGCATTCATTTCATGGGCGGAACCTTCTTTTCGCGGTAACGGATGTCGCCCGCTTTGCACAGCCTGCCGCATTTTTTCCGTAAGCATTTTCTTCCCGCCTGAACTCTGAAATAATTCAGGGTCCACGTTGCTCATGCGAAAAGTAGTGGTCATGCTTTGCGCTGGTTCGAGCTGGCCGGCGATTTCATATTCCATTCCTGCCAAATGACAAAAGTCTGCGTCTCCGGAGGCGTCAATGACGCGCCGGGCAATGATTTTTCCAAATCCGCCTTTATGCCACACGATGCAGCTGTAATTTTCATTTCCACTGTCCACATCAATCAATGTGGTATGGAGCAGATAAGTAATATGCTGGTTACCAATAAGATAGTCCCAGGCGCTTTTCAGCTTTTCGGGATTATAGTTCACACCCGTTCCTGCACCGTAGGTATTGGGTCTCAGGAAAATGGCTTTCTCTCCATCCAGGGTATTGACGACCTTGTCGGGCCAGCCGCCTGCTATTTTTTTCGGTGATCCGCCCGGCGTGAAAAAGCCGTAAAATGTGTCCAGCATTTGGGTGGACGAGCCTCCCGGAAACCCATATCGTTCCAGGAGCATCACCGAATGCTTTCCCGGTATTGCCCCCGCAGCGATAGCCGCTACACACCCCGCCGATCCGGCCCCGATCACCAGTATATCGACCTCCCGGATAACGGGTACGCGTAAATGATTGATTATTCCTTTCATATTGAAGCTTTCAGGTTCCGGGAACAAGGTCATTTGTGCTTACGTACGAGCTGTACCCTACACTTTCGTAGAGTTTGGCGAGCCTGTGCGCATGTTCATCATAGGCACTTTCAAAAAGCTCTTTTGCTTTTTCGGCGCCTACATTTACTTCCGCCGTAAGGACTTTGGGAGGCCTGCCCGCCTCGGTTAACAGTTTCGCCGTTTCCGCCTTGATACTGTTGATAATAATCGCCCCTCCGACGGTCGAGCCGGGGGCCACGGGTGTCTGCAAACCGGGGATTTGTATCATTGCATCGCCTGCCGGGGCACCCGTGTCGAGTATGAGGTCGGCGAAATCGGTCAGTTTCTTGCCATCTGCGCGTTTGCTGCGGCTTTTCTCCGCGTGCCGGGAGGTTACCAGTGCCACTACTTTTATACCCGATTCGGCAAACAGCTCCGCCATTTCTACAGGAACTACATTGCATCCGCTGGAAGAAATAACGAGGGCAGTATCGACCTCCGAGAGCTTGTAATTTCTCAGGATCCTGGCTGCGAGTCCGGGCACATTTTCCAGAAACATGGCCTGGCGCTGGCCATTGGCCCCTACTACCAGATTGTGAAATGTCAGCGAAAGCTCGACGATGGGATTAAAACCCGGAAAAGAACCATATCTCGGCCACATCTCTTCCACCATGATCCGGCTGTGACCGCTACCGAAAACATGGACCATCCGCCCCGCCAGAATGGACTCCGCAAACCACGAGGCAGCTTTTTGAATGGCTTCTTCCTGCTGTTCGATGACGGTCAGGATCTCTTTTGTTTTATCAATAAATTGTTGGGTCACACTCATACTGTCTGATTAAATTGAAATGTTTTTACACTGCAAACTGCCGCGCCGATGGATCCTGAAAGATCTGTAAAACTGGCCTTTTTGATAGGTACCGCAGTTCCTTTCGGCCGCCATTCGTAAATATCCATGAACGTAGCCAGCGGCCCGAAAAGGGCATCGTCGGCCTGGGTGATACCGCCTCCCAGCACGATGACCTCGGGCGAAAATATGTTGATCAGGGATGCCAGCCCTGCCGCAAGCTGCCGGACTGCATCCAGCCAGGCTCTGGTAGCAATGGGCTCGCCCTGCCGGTATGCCGCAACCAGCTCACGCGTATCATTGTATTTGTAAAAAGTACGCTGCGGGACTGTTGCATTGCCGATCGCCTGTTCGAGGCTGCCCGGCACGTTGGTGATATCAAGTTCCGGGTTATGGACGTCGAGTATCATGTGTCCCAGGTGTCCCGCGCGGTTCGCATTTCCCTGGAAGAGCTTTCCGTTGAGCCATAACCCACCGCCTACACCCGTTCCGAGCGTGAGCATCAATGCATGGCTATGGCCGGTTGCACTTCCGTAATGCGCTTCTGCCACCAGCGCGGCATGTGCATCGTTCAATACAAAAACGGGATGCTGAAGCAATGCCTGCCAGTCGAAACCTTCCAGTCCCTGCATACGTCCGGGCATGTTGATAATCATTTGGTTATCTGCGGATGCAATGCCCGGCGCGGCAAGGCCTATCCCTTTGACTTCATCAAAAGACAGCTGTTTCAGCGCAGACACCATTTCTCTGATCTCCTGTTTCCAGTTACCGGCGTTGCCGTCGCGCGTATCTACGGACAGTTGCTGAACCGGTTCGCCACTTTGCAGATCGATCAATACGCCTTTGATCCTGGTACCGCCCAGATCGATTCCAATGGCGTACCCATCAAAAGTTGTTTCTCTCATAATCATTCAGATTTGGCCTTCGCTGACACTCCAGCCGCCGTCTACCGATAATATTTGTCCCGTAGTATATCCGGACAGGTCAGACATAAAATATACAGAAGCACCATTCAGGTCTTCCGGTGTTCCTACTCTTCCGCCATTCAGGGGTTGTTTTGTTTTAATAAAATTGACGATCACCTCGTCTTCAGAAGCCCTTTTGGACATAGGGGTTTGCACCAGTGCAGGAGCCACCACATTGATCCTGATATTGTCCTTTGCATAATAAGACGCAATCGATTTGACAAAACCGAACACTGCAGATTTGGCTGCTGCATAAGCATGCGTGGCGAAATAGGTGGGCGAAGGCGCATATCCCAAAACCGATGACATGTTCAGGATTGTGCCGGATTGTTTTCTTGCCAGAAACTCCCGGACAGCCGCCTGATTGGACAGCATCATGGATGTCAGATTGAGATCAAATGTGTATTGCCAGCCTTCGAGCGACAGCTCGTGCAGAGGCCCGTCGCCGAATTTGCGGCCACTTCCTCCGGCTACGTGGTACAGACCGTCAAAGCCCCCGAAGGTTTCGGTACAAAGACGGATCGCCCCTTCGGCTGTTTCGGGCTGAGTCGCATCTCCCTGATAACCAATACCTTTTTCGTTGAGCGCTGCCTGTGCCTTTTCACAGTTTTCCTTGTCGCGCCCCACTACGACTACCTGCGCTCCCTCATTCACAAATTCCAGGGCAGCAGCGAGACCGAGGCCGGTGGTGCCGCCAATGATAACGATCTTCTTATTTTGCAGCCATTGATGCATATTGTTCAGGCTTTTAGGGTCAAAAATTCATTAAATAGGCTGCTATATCGGCCAGATGCTGCTCTTTCAGGTTCAGTGTGGTGGGGTCGGGCATCATGGTACGGGCACGTTCGCGTTTCACGATGTCCTTGCTCACCAGACTGATCTGCTTGCCGGTCGCATCTTTGAGCAAAACTGTTTCTCCTTCACTTTGCAAAAAGCCGTAAACCGTTTCGCCGCTTTTGGTAGTGATCATCCACGGCTCATATCCGAAAACAATGTCGGCGTCGGGGTGGATAATCGCATCCAGCAAGGCACGCTTGTCCAGCTTGTTTTTTATGTTGGTCAAATCCGGTCCGATCTGCCCGCCGTTGTTGCCTGTGCGATGACAGGAGCTGCATGAAGCGGTAAATGCCTCCTTCCCGCGGACAGGTTCGGATTTTAGTTTGAGGATCTCCGAGATATTGTAGCTTTTGGCATCACCATTTTTGAAATACTCTCCTGCCAATACCCTTACCGATTGGTCGGGATTTGAGAAAATATGCTGCGCTGTGACTTCCGTAAGTTCAGGCGAAAGCCTGTTTCCGGCTGCCATCTGGATCAGCATTTTTGCCCCGGCGGGGTCTTTGGCAAGCGAGGCGGCAGCGGCTGATTTTTCCTCCGGGGTTGAGCCGGATTTTGTCAGCTGCGTTTGCCAGTTTTTAACTTCCGCAGACAATTCAGGTGTTTTTTTATCAACCTGATAATAACCCGACCAGTCGTTTCCGCTCCTGAATTCCAGCCACCAATCCACCATGGGCGCCATTTCTTTCTGGTCTTTCATCTTTTTAATATCCATTACCGCGAGTGCTGCTTCTTTCGAAGGAATGAAACACAATGCAGTCAATGCCTGCTGGCGCTGCTCAAAAGTGAGTTGGGGGGAAGTTACCCGTTGCCGGAGGGCGCCAATCGATTCCTGGGGGTGAAGCCGCCATGCCAGTGTCGCCATACGGTCGTCCCATTTCAGAGGGGCTTTCCCGAATTTTTCAAGAAGTATCCCATAAAAAGCCTTTTCCTTACCGTCCATCGCAGTGCCCAATGCTTCGAGATACCACCGGTCTTTGCCATCGTACCCCTCGCATAATTTTATCACAATATCCCTGGCGGCCGCAAACGGCACATCCCTTAGCGAAATAGCCACCTCCCGTCTCACAGCCGCAGAAGGGTCCGAAGCTAGGATCTTCGCCTCAGGCAATGCGTTCCTCACACTACGGATTGCCCTGAACGCAGTCAGTCGGATCTGTTCGTTGGGATGTTTCAGAAGAGATTCTACTTTTTTCATTCCACCGCCGGGTATATTGGCCAGTAACCATATTGCCCGCGACTGGTGATACGGATTTTCGTCCTTTTCAATGATCTGGACGAGATCGGGCACTACTTTTTCGCCCTGTCCAAGCAGACTGACAAATCCCTGATTCCGCACATTGACCGCCGGGCTTAACAATGCCTGGATCTGGCCTTTTTTAGTTTTGAGATCGATGACAGGTGTTTTCAGAGATTTGTTTTTCGGTTTAACCCTGTATATCCTCCCAAAACCCTCCTTGTCGTGCATGGCGTGGCCGCCCACGATAGGGTCGTACCAGTCGGCAATGAATACGGATCCGTCGGTTCCGGCCGTTACATCGCTGGGCCTGAACCATTTTCGTGTGTCTGTTTCCTCATTGTCCCACCTGTATTTTTCGGTGGAAGCTCCTATGGATGAAGCAAAATCGATACGGTTGGAGAGGTCAAATCCGGCCCCTGTCGCAGCGGGCTTGTACCCGAATATCACATTTCTGCCCGCGTCGGAGCTCAGCAGCATTCCTCTGTAATTTTTACCCAATGCATCACCCTCATACACGCTCACGCCTGTCGGGGACCCGGAGCCGATCTGATTTCCCGGAGGCATAGTGCCTGGGTCTTCCTGGTGCCAGTGAGCCGTAAAAATAGATTGTCCCGGACGCTGGTCGGCACGCCATGAACGTGTACCGTCCGCGCTGAAATACCCGGCATTACCGTTCTCCATGACCCAGGTGGTCCGGCACCCGGCTACTTCATCGTCGTTATCATTCTGCCACATATTCCCGTGGGAGTCAACCGCCAGCTCGTAGGCATTGCGGAAGTTATGTGCGACTACTTTCAGATTCTTCCCGGTCGGATCTACCCGCAAAGCGAGGCCGCCTGTATACAGTCGGTTGTCATCACTTTTCATGCCCGGCTTGTTGGTTGTATTGTAGGGCGTGCCTCCATTGTAAATACTGCCCGATCGCAGATTCCATCCGCCTTTGTCGGTAACGATGTGCGGCCCCGCGTTGCCGGTGTTGAAATACAATCTCCCATCCGGCCCTGCAATGAGCGAATGCAGGGAATGGTCATGATCATAACCTCCGAAACCAGTGAGAAAAACTTCTTTTTTATCAGGCTTGTCGTCTCCGTTTTCATCCGTGTAAACGATCAGGGACGGTGCCGAGGAAACGATAATTTTATTCCCCAGAACCGCTACGCCCATGGGTGCCTGAAGATCCTTGTCTTCCACGAACACTGTGGTTTTGTCGGCCTTGCCGTCACCGTCGGTATCTTCCAGGATCAGTACCCGGTCGCCTTTTTCGTGGTGCAGAACATTCTCGCCCTTGTTCTTGAAAGCCCGGTAGTTAACCGCTTCCGTAACCCAGACCCGGCCGCGGTGATCCACGTCAATGCTGGTAGGATTGTACAGCTGCGGCGACTCAGCCCAGACGGCCACTTCGAGATCGTCGGGTACATACAGCGCCCGCTTGTCGTCCATGTTTCCGATACCGGTCAAACCCAGCGAAGCCCATAGGGAAGTCGCCAGCAATGTTTTTCGGACAGGTTTCTGCCACAGTTTTATGATTGTATCCATGCTTTTGATTTGTTCAACTTTTGTATAGCTGGCGTAGGTACTGGTTGTTGGCGATGTAGCTCGTGAGCATATCGCCGTCCTTGGGAACTGCCCCTTCGATTTGCACCCAACCCTGGTAGGAGATATCGTCCAGCACTTTTTTTACTTTTTCAAAATTCACAATCCCTTTTCCCAGGAGCTGCCCGTTTTCCTTCATGTGCACTTCACAAATCTGCTTATTGAGGAAGGGTATTTCTTCAAAAATATCGTAGCCCATCTGGGTGGAATTGGCGACGTCGTAATAGACCTTGATATTGGGAGAACCTACGGCGTCGATGATTTCCATATGCTCGCGTGCACTCAGCCAGGATTCTATCCCCAATACAATTCCTTCATTTTCAGCTTTTGACGCTACTTTTTTGAATCTTCGTATCACTTCTTTTGTCCCGACAGGGTCATTTTTGAGGTCGCCTTCCGAAAAGAATGCGAGCAAAACCACGCGACAGCCCATGGCTTTGGCGACATCGATGCTGTCGCTGACCCATTTTTCTGTGCGCGGGTCCGATTTGTAGGGGATGCTGTTCAATTCACCGATCGCCAGGCCGCCAATGGCCACGCCGGTTTCCGCGGAAGCTTTTTTATATAGTTGCTGAATTTCCGGTCTTCTCAGATGCATATCATTGGCCACCGTGCCCAGGCTGATCTGCACGCCGTCGAGGCCGATTTTTTTGGCAGTGTCGAGGGCTTCGATTTTGCTGTGGCCGTTGATAGACCAGTCGCAGGCGCCGATCTTTATTTTCGATTTTGTATGCGCGGAAGCATGTACTTCCGGGATGAGCGCGGCGGCGGCCAGGCCAGACAAATGGCGTATGGCTTCACGCCTGTTAATGGCCTGAATCATGAATATGGATGCGTTTTGATGACAGAATAGCTGCTTTTCGGATATAGCGGTCCCGTGTTATGAAAAGGAGTTTCATAACAGCCTGCATAATCACTTTTGATCAATTATAAAAATTCAGTCGGCGGACCCAGGTTTGCCGGTCAGGCCCTTTTTTGTAATAAATGGATTTGTTTCTTGAATTCCCTGGGCTGCATATTGTAAATGGTTTTGAAGTGGCGGTTAAAATTGGAAAGATTATTAAAGCCGCATTCGTAGCATACTTCCCCGACCCTTCGTTCCGATTGCATTAATAATTTGGCGGCATGCCCGATCCTCAGTTCGAGCAGAAAAGATGAAAAAGTCTTACGGGTCCTGTATTTGAAATACCTGGAAAAAGCCGAAGGCGTCATGTTTGCGAGCTCGGCAGCCTGTTCGAGCGAAATATGCTCCTTGAAACGTTCACCTACATAAGAAAACACCCCGTGTAAACGCTCTTCATCCGTCTCGTGCAGTTCCAGCAGGCTGGACGATGAAATCGCACAACATTCTGATTCTTCACAGGTAGCCATTACCTGGAGAATTTCCATCAGGGTCAGCCAGCGTTCAAATCCATTGGTTGTAGCCACAATTTTTTTCAGGGTCGAGGCAATTTTAAGGTTGGCTGCGCCTGTAAACTCCAGCCCGTATTTGCTTCTGTGTAAAAGCTTGCGTATCCGGTCCATTTCGGGCAGTTTCAGGGTTTCTCCCAGTGATTCCTCGGAAAAATGGATCACGATGGATTTGGCCCTCAGCTCGGATTCAATGTTATAATAATGCTCATCGTTTCGGTACATATGCGGGAGATCGGGGCCTACCAACACCAGATCTCCCGGCTCAAAAGTTGTAATGCTGTCTCCTACATACCTGGTTCCGCAACTTTCCGTTACCAGCACGATCTCATATTCGGGATGATAGTGCCAGGGGGTCGGATAATATGGATAGTCGAAATCGCAAATGACGAATGACTGTCCCGACTCTTTGGGTAAACGTTCCAACATTGCCTTCATAATGTTCGCTAGTGTTGAATGTGCTTGTGCATAATAAAGATCTACTTAACCTGTTTGTGAAATTATGCCACTTACCGATAGTATTCTAGCATCCTGGAGATAAAAATTGATACTATTTTGATAAGTTGACAGATCTTTAATGAAAATGCATTGCAAACGTTTGAAATATATGTTTTTGGGAAAGAGCCGGGGCAGTCGGTCACTATTGATATAATGGGTTTTGTATCAGTGCTTTGTTTCGGTTCATCTCGTTCATGCGGATCGGGACGAAGTAAAATTTCGGGTTCCACTGCCGCTTCTGTACCGACGCGATCGTTGCATATACCGGAGTGGTCGTCACCTTGTCGGCGTTCAGCTTGTGAAGAATATCGACACCTCTGGCATCTTTATATGCCTGGTCTGCGATCATCCATTGTCTTACATCGAAGAAACGATGCTCCTCAAAAGCCAGCTCGATGCGGCGCTCCCAGCGGTATGCTTCAACCAGGGCAGCGCCTGCTGCGGTAATGGCAGGCATTCCCACTCTGTCCCGGACCATATTGATGTATTTTTTCGCCTCCACTTCTTCTCCCAGGCCAATGCAGGCTTCGGCGTAGTTCAGCAATATCTCGGTGTACCGCATAAAGCGCCAGGGCGATTCCTGTCTGAAAACCTGCGCGTCGTAAGCCGGGTCTATTCCTTTTTTCAGATAATAACCCGAATACGTACCATTCCAGTCTTCGATCGGGCTTTTTCTGGTATCTACCCCGGGTATTACCGTCACTGAATTGGACTGGGCATTCCATCTTTGATAATTTCCGGTTTGTATGATACCGTTCGGATCCAGCCCTTTTACATCAGCAGTACGCTCTCTCCATTGAGCGCCATCGTAGAGGATCGAGGCGTAAAAACGAGGGTCCCGGTTGGTGTATGGCCTGGCAGCATGCAGCGGATTGGTCCAGCTGAACCTGCTTCCGTCGCGCATCGGGTAATCATCCACCATCTGCCCGATGGGCGTGTTTCCACCCCAGCAATGGTATCCGTTCGGGCTGTTGAACAAACCCGGATTAGCTCCGTCCCCGTCGAGTCGCTGAATGAAATATCTTACGAAAATATCCTCTGAGGTTTCTTTAAGGAGGAATATCTCACCATAAGTCTTCGCCAGGTCTTCGTCGATTTTCGAGTCGGTTTTATGCAAATTGTATATGCCTAAATCGATCACAGCCTTAGCTGCATCTTTGGCCGCTTTCCAGCGGGCAGCCCTGTTTCCGCCCACATATCCTATCAATTCTTTGTTGGCATAACCAGTTGCCCAGGCCCCTTCGTTATTGAACAGATCCCGTGCTGCATATAACAATACCCTCGATTTGAGTGCCAGCGCGGCGCCTTTGCTTGCGTGGCCTTTGTCGGCAGGAACGATCAGCTTGGCCGCTTCGTCACATTCGGAAACGATGAAATTGATACACTCCTCAAAGCTGTTGCGCTTAATTTCGTAGCTTTCGTTCAGTTTGTAGGCTTTGTCAATGATCGGGACACCGCCGTAAACCGACACCAGCATGGAATAGAGATACGCTCTCAAGAAATGTACCTCGCCCCTGAACCTATTTTTCTGTGCATCGTCAACAGCCGTGGCGGATTCTATTTTTTCAAAAAACACATTGCAGGCGCGGATATTCAGATACGCATTTTCCCACAAAAAAGAGGAACTGTAACCCAGACCAAACGCAGAATAATCGCTGGGACTGATATTGCTCATATTCAGATTGCTCGTACCGTGATCCCAGACAACCATCGATTCGTCTACAAAACTGGCGAATTTGTGTTGCTTTTGTCCGTGACCAATGCCACGGTAAATATTATTGACAAAACCCTGAATTAAAGAAGCATCCTCTCCGTTCCAAACGTTCTGGTCCGAGAACTGGTCAAGCGGCTGTAATTCCAGGGCATCCTTGCAGGACGTACCTGAAAAGATCAGTGCGATCAGCATTGCAAAACAGACTATTTTTCTCATCTCCATATTTTTAAAAAGTGACTGATATTCCACCATTGATAACTCGTTGCAACGGATAGGCGTAACCGTTTACGTGATTGTCTTCCGGGTCAAAATCAACCATATCGGGGCTGTAAGTGAGCAGATTGGTCCCGTTGACGTAAATCCGCAGATTCTGCATGCCTATTTTTTGTGAAAATTTCGGAGGCAGTGAATATCCCAGTTCCAGGTTTTTAAGCCTTACATAATCGGTTTTCCGGAGATAAAAGGTATTGCGGTTGGCGCGCCAGTATTCGTCGAGACGGTTGGATGCCCGTGGTTTTTCAGCATTGGTATTTTCCGGCGTCCAGCGGCCATCGTGGTCTTCTTTCAGGTAATTCCCAAAGTCGCCTGTACTTTCAAAGGACAGGAACCGTACAGCACCTGCCGCACCCTGGAATAAGAAAGAAAGATCGAATCCTTTGTAGTTAAGATTGAGGCCCAAACCTGCCTGAAAAGTGGGAATGTCGCCTTTTTTGTTTCTCACCCGGTCGTTTGCATTGATAATGCCATCTCCGTTAACATCTTTGAAAATGATATCCCCCGGTCTTGCATTCGGCCAGTGTATTGAGTTGTCAATTTCTGCCTGGTTTTTGTAAACACCGATGGCTTCGTAGTAAAGATCGTTATTGGGGTTATTGGGGTCCGAAGGTGCTGGCCGGCCGGTCGACCGCTGGTAGTCGGGTGCACCCGGGGCTTCGTCCCAGAACGTGATTTTGTTCCTCGCATAGCCCCCATTGAGCGAAATTCGATAATTCACTTCCCCGATCTTATCATCATATCCCGCTTCAAAATCGAAACCTCTGTTGGTCATTTTTCCGATATTCTCCCTCGGTAAAGTAAGGCCCGTGCTGGCAGGTACCGAAGCATTCCGCTGCCATAGCATTTGCGAACGTTTATACTGGAATATGTCCAGCGTAGTGTAGAGCTTGCCTTTCAGAAAACTGAGGTCAATGCCGAGATTGGATTGATTAGCCACTTCCCAGGTCACATTCGGGTTCGGGATACGTGATTCGGACAACGTGATCTGCTCCTGTGTCTTGTCGAAAATATAACTTTGAGTAGTGATGCCGTACGAGGTCATATATTGCCACTCGGCGATCCGGTCATTCCCGGTTTTACCGATCGACGCCCTTAGTTTGGCACTGGTAATCCCGCTCAGGTTGCTTTTCCAGAATTCTTCTTCCGACAATCTCCACCCAAGCGATAATCCGGGAAAGAAGCCGTATCGTTTTGCTTCGGGAAAAATGTAAGATCCGTCTACCCGCCACACAAATTCGGCCAGGTACTTTTCCTTAAAATTGTAATTGACACGTCCGAAATAATTCATCCGGGCATTGTGGTTGGCAGTTCCCTGATTGTCTTTCGCTTCGCCCCCGCCTACATTCATGATATCCAGTGACGCAGACGCGAAATATCGTCTGTAAGCCCCGAATGACTCTCCATTGCCTCTGCGGTTTTCCATCCCGGCCAGGAACTTGATGTTATGAGAAAGCCCGAATGTTTTTTCATAATTGAAAAAGCCGTTCAGCAAAATGTTCTGCACATCGCCCATTGTCTGGAACAATGCGGCATCGGGCTGGCCCATTTTATTTCTGGACAATACCGGTGTTTCATTTTGGTCAAAAGTTTGTCCGTCCCAGGAATACAGGTACCAGGGCTTCTGAAACCGCTTGCGGACGGTAATCGTTTTGTCGAGACTCGCATTTCCTGTAAATGAAAGGCCTTCCACACCCGGAATGGTCACATTGACCCTGAAATTGCTGTTTATCACATAGTTTTTCTCCCTGTCATACCCCCCGGCATCCGTTGCGATCACAACCGGGTTCATTCCGTAGGCCAGGTCTGGCCCGGGCATTCCGTTCGGCCAGAAACCGTGGGAAGTCGGTTTGCTGAGCATGAGCATCCAGAACAAGTCGGTAGCCGAATCGTCCCGGTTCCGCGTAGCCGCCCGGTGCCTGTCTTCCATGCGGGCTGCCATGTCAAACCCAAGCTTGATGTGTTTGCTTACCTGCGCGTCCAGGTTGGTCCTGAAATCGTATTGATTGAATTTCGTAGCACTGTTGTTGTACATCGCCCCCTGGTTTTTAGCCCCGACCGACACAAAATACTTCACGGACTCGCCGCCTCCGGAAACATTCATGTTGGCGATCGTCTGAGGCGACCATTTACGGAACACCACGTCAAACCAGTCGGTATTCGGATAGCGCCACGGGTCCGAACCATCGGCAAATTTCTGAATGGCCTCGTTACTGAACCTGCCCGGCCTGCCGCGATAGGAATCTACCTCGTTGAGCGCCGTGGCATATTCCGCCGCATTGGTCATAGATGGCAGTCTCGTGGGTTGCTGGATGCCCTGATTGAGACTGAGTGAAACCTGCGGCTTGCCCGAGGCTCCTCTTTTCGTTGTGATCAGGATAACGCCGTTGGCCGCTTGAGAACCATATATAGCGGCAGAAGCGTCTTTGAGAACGGTTATGGATTCGATGCTGTAAGGATCGATGCGGTCCAGTGAACGTCCCGGCACGCCATCCACAACGATGAGCGCACTGTTGTCGCCCAGGGTATTGATCCCTCTGACCCTGATCGTCGTCCCGTCGCGTCCGGGCTCTCCGCTTCTCGTTACCGCTGTTACACCTGCCATCCGGCCGGCGAGACTATTACTGACGTTCACCGCCGGGGATTGGAGGATTTCAGCCCCTTTCACCGTGGTGATGGAGCCTGAAAGGGTTTCTTTTTTGGAAGAACCATACCCTACCACGACCACTTCCTCGAGGGACTTATTGTCAACAGCCAATACTACATCCATGCTGCCCGAAGCTGCGGGGACAGACACCTCTTTGGTGGCATAACCGATGAATGAAAATATCAGTATTGTTTCCTCCTCAGGCATCTGCATTTCATAATTTCCATCATTGTTGGTAATGGTCCCTCTTTGCGTGCCTTTGATGACGACGCTCACGCCTGGTAGTGTTTCTCCATTTTCACCGGTGACTTTTCCTTTAATATTTTTATCCAAAATAATCTGCGACTTCTCTTCTGACGGCCCGCCTGCTCCTTGTTCAGGTGCATTTCCCAAAGCCGGACCGGATAACGTGTTTGCATATACGTCATCAACGATTGTAATGCCTTTACCGGATGCGGCATAGCTGCCAGCACCGCCAGACGAAAGCAGACAGACTAAAAATAGAAAGGCGGGCCACTTGGGAGCAGCGCCTTTCGGGACAGGATCCTTTTTCTTTTTCATTAGGTGATTGATAAATTGGTTAAAGGTTCAGGAGTAGTAGCAATGGGCAAAAGGTGTCCAACTACCGGTCTCAGGAAAACCGGCAGATATATCGTAAAGGCATACATATAACTCAGACAATGCAGATCTCAAAATCTGCTCAAATACAAAGGGAACTCCGTTTCATCTTTGAGTGGAACCGGCTATAAAATTCGCTGCATTTCAGGTACTACAAAGGTGTTGTTATCAATGTTATTATTCCAATAAGTATTAGGCGATTATTGATACTTTTTTATCGAATATGAATATTTACGTCTGGTTACATTGCATCTATAATTCTCTGATCCAGATATTTCTGAAACCAACTTTGGCGCCGTGCTCCTGTAACATCACCGACGCTTTACCATGCGGTTCATAGCGGGGAATTCCTGCATGCTGAATGGTCCCCTGTATCTCAAAATGGTTGATGATCAGAACACCGTTCTGGACAACGGTAACGTAGGCAGGTTTTTCAACGGTACCGTTATGCCTGAATTGCGGCGCGGTATAATAAATATCATACACATTCCACTCGCCCCGTTTGTTAGTGGAATTTACCAGAGGAATTGCCTGCTTGTAGAGGCTCCCGCACTGGCCGTTGACGTATATCTTGGAAGCATCCTGATGCGAATCGTATATCTGTACTTCATAGCGTTCCTGCAGGTATACGCCGCTATTGCCTTCATTGAGGTGGCCGGGATCTGAGCCCGGGTACATCATGAATTCGATATGCAGCTGGCAATCGCCAAATTTCTGTTTGGTCTGGATATTACCCGCGCCCTTTTCGGTAACCAGCACACCATTTTGCAACTCCCACTGACTGGCTGCCCCGTCTTTGGACGACACCCAGTTTCCCTGATCTTTCCCACTAAAAAGTACGATAGCGTCCGAGGGCGGAGCGTCATTTTCTTTCCCCGGCGCTACGATTTTAGGCGTGGGGCTCCATACTTCGGTAGCTTCCGGTTTCGAATAATCCTTTTTAGTATCCTGGGCAGAAGCAGTGAAGCCGAGGCCGGTCAATCCAATGTAAAAAAGTATTTTCTTCATTTTATTAATATTTAAACGAAAATCAGCGACCGGTTGCGAGGAGTTTGCCGTCTAAAAAAGACTTGGCACGGGGGACATCGCTTTCGGCCAGATGCTCGATAATGATGGGGATATTCGGGTGATCCCTTCCCAGCCGGTCCAGGTAAAGGTCGTAGTTAAGTGCGCCCAGCCCCGGAGCAGGCAGCTCGATCATGCCTACGCCGCGCAGTGCGTGCGCTTCATCCGCGTCGATATCGGCAAACTGGATTCCCTGGTGACTATCAGCCAGTTTGACATCTTTCGCGTGTGCGATTTTAATCTTATCAGACAATGCATTGAAAATCTGACCGAGGGTTTTGTCCATCTGGCCGATATTGTGCTCTTCAAAATAATTGGTGGGATCCATTAACAATCCCAGGTTGGGTGAGTTGATATCTGCAAAAAGCCGCAAGGTTTCCTCTACCGATCCGATCACATTATTGACGTAGGTTTCAACCAGGAAGGTCACACCATGTTCACGTGCAAACCCTACAATATCCTGAATAACCTCGCGGCAGTCTGCGTACCCTTCTTCGGTTTTGTTTTTCGGGTGGTGTACCCAATCGCTGTCAGGGTCGAAAGTGCCCGTTTCACTGATCACGTAGGGAGAGCCCAGGTCCCGGGCGAAACGGATGATCTGTTTCAGATGGGCAAGATTAGCTTTTCTTTTTGCAGGATCGGGGTGCACAAGGTTAGTATAACCCGAAATACAGCAGACAGGCAGGTCATGCTTTCGGAACGTGTCCCTTATCTTCCGGCACTTGTCCTGGCTGATATTCTCTGTAGAAAGATCCAAGTCTTTAAAAGTAACGTCGAGCTGCACCGTATTGAAACCTAATTCACGAATCCGCAGTGCTGTTTCCTCTAAGCCGTACGGAAAATATCCTGTAAATATGCCAACCTGAATCATAGTATTGAAAGTTAGTGATGGATGGACGGGACGTTATGACCTGTTAATATTTCGTCAATTGCAACGGCCCGGTGTTCCCTGAAAGAGCGGTAGCAAGCCTCGACCAGCGCCATGGTTTTAAGATTGTCTTTCCCGCTGATCTCAGGCTCGCGGTCCTCTTCAATGGCGCACATGAGCTGCGCCATGGGTCCTGCAAAGGCGTCGGGGAACCACACTTCCTTCCAGCGTGGCCTTTGCCAGCCGGCATGTTGGGTCGTGGTAAAATCGAGGGTACTGGGTACCGGGAGCGGGTAGTCCGGCCAGCCGATGTTTCCCTTGGCTATGCCCTCGGTACCTTCCACCCGCCACTTGATGTAAATATCGCTTTCGGCACCTTCCCGGGCCGGGCCTGTCCAGACATCGTCCCAGGCAGAAGCGCGGAAACCGTTTTCATACTCCAGAATGTACAGTGCGATCCCATCTTCATGGGCAAATGTAGCGGCATTCCTGGGGTCCTCAGCAACACTGGCATACACACGCTGCGGATCGCCGAAAAGGAAGCGGAAGGTATCCAGGTGGTGGATACTCATGGTACGGAGCGTAGCCCAGCCGAGTTCTTTTTGCCAGGGCATCCAATGCGGAATGGCACGCATGTCGATAGACGCAAATACGGGTTTGCCGAGGTAACCTTTGTCCAGAATATCCTTGCAGGCCCGGATAGACTGATCGTACCGCATATTCTGATTGACGCCCAGTGCGATACCAGCTTCCTCACAAAGCCTTACGATTTCCTGCGCCTCGGCGAAGTTGATCCCCAATGGTTTTTGTGCCAGGATGCCCTTGATGCGGCCTGCATGTTTGATTGCATCTTTCACGATTCCCAGCAATAACTGTGGAGGCACAGCTATGTCTACAATTTCAACTTTCGGATCGTGCAGGAGTTCCTGGTACGTATTGTAAACCGTTTTGATCCCATGACGATCTGCCACGGCCTGGCTGTTTGCGCGGTTGCGCGAGGCAATGGCGACAGGATTAAAGCCTGCATTCCTGTAAGCAACGAGGTGGCAGTCGGCCATGATGAATCCCGAACCGATGCAACCGATTCCTATGCTTTTGTCCTGCGGCAGGCGTGGGAGATATTCGAGATCTGGGCTGGGAGATACTTGCATTCGGCTTTGTGATCAGAGTGTTCCAAAGCGTCAAAGTTGATCTATTTAATCGGATTCATCCAGTACTTTTATACCAAAAAATTAAACTATTTTGATATAAAAATTTACTTGTAGCACTGGTAAGTTTCAATTCTACCCACTTACAACGCTTTTTTGACCTCAGGCAACCAGTGATCCAGCAAATCGCGGCAGTTGATTACCTTTTCCGCCAGATCGTTACGTACATAGAAATAATGATTGGATGCTTCAAAGCCCAGCCGACTGTCATTATGCTGTAATATGGCCATGCGTTTGGCCAGCTTCATTTCGTGTCGAAGGATATTTTCAAGTTCGGTCACCAGGTTTGCCGCCCGCTTTTTATCCCTTTCCGCAGCCAGCTTGTCTCTGGTCACCACAAATAACGCCTGGTTGGCGACGCTGCTGTAATGTACCGCCACGGTTTCAGCCACGCCGCACTCGTCGGTCACAGCCTTGCGCATGTGTACCGATAATGGCATATCCACAATTTCTCTGCGTAAATAAGCGAGCGCATCGTGAAAACCCGCGGCCACCTTTTGCAGCTGTGAAATAAAAATCTCAACCGGATAATTGGCCCGCCAGCTGTTTACATCGTCATATGCCAGACCAACCATACTCGCTTGATAGCCAGTAGGTTTTGACCATAATAAACTCGATGGCCCCGCCTGTAAAGGTGCCGAGTAAACCACGCCGACATGGTAAGGAAATTCACTGAAAGCCTTGCTGAATTGCCGCCAGGCCTTTGTTACCGCCACGCCTGCAGCACCATACCTGCGTTCGGCCACTTTCTGCATAGCCTCCGGTGCCGTGATCATTTTGCTGCCTCCCATTTCGGCAACGATTTCAAGATTAGGAGAGGGATAGCCACCCAGTGTCCAGCCCAACATAAGTCCGTCAACCTGTGTATTACGCAGATTTTCGGCATGTCGCGCCACGTTTTCCATGGCCGGGATATAGGGAACGGCTGCGATTTCCCAGGTACAGCCAGCCTGGATTTTCGCAATGGTTTTCAGACCGTTTTTCCGGGCTATTTCCCAATGCCGCAACGCACGCGGTCCCGGACCTACCGATGATATCGAGTACTCACCTACCTTGTTTTTTACGCCGCCGCGGTTTATTTCAAGGTCCCACTCGCTCACGCTCATCAGCGCGGCGGTTTTAGGCAATGCAGGAATAATATCTTCAGCCCAACCCTCCTGCCAGCCCCAGTCCCAGACAATCAGTCCCGGACCTTTTTGTTGTTTATGGTTAGCCAGGCCTTGATTGATACCTTTCAGATAAAGCTGGTTCAGTTCGGCGATCACCTCAGACGGACCACGTTTTGAACAGCGCGGGCATTCTGCCCCTTTTCCGTGCGACCAGCAATTGGTATGGTTTTCTGATGCGGTAATAGAAAAAAAGCCGGCCAGCTCGGGCACCCTTGATGTGATGGTCGCCATCGCCTCTACCAGATATTGCTGTACTTCGGGGTGGCTCGTGCAAAGCGATGCCTGCCCGCCGATCTGCACACCTTTCAGGTCCGGGTGTTTTTCAAAAAAGGCGAGTGGCATGAACCGGGGTTCATTGAGGTATAGATAAATCCCGATCCCGTGCTTTTTAGCTTTTGCAACCAGTTTGCCCAGATTTTCGAGCCGCTGCTCCCAATTTTCGCTTAGAGCCGGGTCCCACGGGAAGGGTGTAATTTTGGAAAGTACGATGTGCATCCAGGTTCCGTCCATCCCCGAAGCCGCCATTTGCGCAAGGTAACCGTCGGGATATGGATCAATGCCGGACTGCAAGAGCGGATCGCCGAAAAGGGCAAAATAGGCATATCCGAATCTTGGCGAAAAACCGGAAGAAGTTTGTTCAACTGTGTTTTCAGGTGCTTTCGACAATTCTTTTACAAACTCGAAAAGCGGCTGCCCATCCTGTGACAGCCCATCCGGGAACTCTTCACGCATAACATCCGACAGCCATTGTTCCCGCTTTTGTACCAACCCGGAAGAAGCCCGGAATTTTACCGGTTCGCATTCAGGTTTGATGCTACCCAGTTTGATATAGAAAAAATCATCCTCCTGTAACGTAAAACTCAGTTTTTCATCTGTCCAATCCAGCAGTTCCAGCAGTTGCTCCCTGGGCAGCAGGTGCCAGTTCCGCCTGATCACTGTGAGGTAACTCCGCTGCTCCTGGTCAGACGAAACCGGTTTTGCGGCGGGAAGCCCGATCGTACTGGCAAGCCTGAGTATATCCTCCGTTTTTGCGCCGGTCACTGTGGCAAGCCGTTCCGTAGACACCAGACCCCAGTTTCTCCATATAAAAGCATGCAGTTTGTCAGGAAAATGGGGCAAGGCAACGGCCTGCTTTTTAATCGAACGGGCAGTTGCCAGGGTGAATGATGGCGGGATAGTCAGCAACCCAGTCGTAGCCAGCGTGGCAGATCTCAAAAACTCTTTTCGCGTCAATGTCATTGTGTTCCAAGGATTTACAGCTATAAGTTTATCGGGCGGCTCAAACAAAGACGCCCCGATTTGCCCCCAACCACCGGCATCGACAAGGTACCAGTCATTGCTTCTCTTCTAATTCATTGTTGATCAGGCATTTTTAAGTTTCGGCAAAAGGCTTGTGATAATGCCTATCAAGGGCAAAAAAGCGCAGAGTTGAAACACGTATATGATACTGGTTTGGTCAGCAAGGCTACCTAATAAGGCAGAACCAAGGCCACCCATACCGAATGATAAGCCAAAAAATAATCCGCCAATCAGTCCCACCTTGCCAGGTACCAACTCCTGAGCGTAAACAACTATCGCGGAAAAGGCGGACGAGATAATCAATCCGATGCAGACGGACAGAATGGTAGTCCAAAACAAATTCGCGTAAGGTAACAGCATAGTAAAAGGAGCTGCTCCCAGGATCGAAATCCAGATCACGTATTTACGACCAAAGCGATCACCCAGCGGGCCTCCGGCCAGCGTCCCAATGGCAACAGCTGACGAAAATATAAACAATTGAATCTGGGCATCCTGTATACCCAAACCGAATTTGTTCATTAAAAAGAACGTATAATAACTGGTCATCCCAGCCAGATAGACATACTTTGAGAAGATCAGAACGAGCAGGATCACAAGGGAAAAAACAACCTTGTTGCGACCTATTAAAGGATTGGCAGAAGATGCGGTTTTAGTGGTTTTAGGCAGCACGCTTCCCTTGTACCATTTTCCGATATTAAATGCCAGCAATCCACCCAGTATAGCAGCCACTGCGAACCACATAATGCCATGCTGGCCCAGCGGCGCAACAATCAGCGCGGCTAACAAGGGGCCTAATGCGCTACCACTGTTGCCGCCCAGCTGGAAAAAAGACTGAGCGAATCCCCGTTTGCCTCCGGACGACAAATGAGCAATGCGTGATGATTCGGGATGAAATATGGACGATCCAATCCCAATGAGGGCGACAGCAATCAGAACCAGGCCAAAAGAATTTGCCCAGGCCAGCGACACTATTCCGACCAGGGAAAAAGCCATTCCGGCAACAATAGAATAAGGCTTGGGATTTTTATCTGTGTACAGCCCGATAAACGGCTGCAGCATGGAAGCGGTTAGCTGATAGCACAGGGTCACCAGGCCGATTTGGGAAAAACTGAGATGAAAATTGACTTTGAGCATTGGGTAAATGGAGGCGATGACTGCCTGCATGGTATCATTCAGCAAATGTGCAAAGCTGATCGCAAAGAGAATTGGGTAGACGGTTTTCTGAGATTGCGGTATCGGCGTTGGCAGTGGCTGCGTAATCGACTTATTCATCATATCATCTGATGTTTTTTGGTAAATGAAATTAACGTTTTAGAATTTGTCTGGCATAATTGAATGCATCTTCCTCGTTCCCTTCTTTAATGCTCAAAAACAACGACTGATGCAGGTCGTTGGTTTCGATAAACCTGCTCGTGTCCGGGTGGATTTGTAAAAACCAACTTTTCAACCGGGAAGAAAACGCCTGATACAGATCAGCCAGAATATCGTTGCCGGAAGCTTTGGCAATACTCAGATGAAAGTTAATATCCGCTTGTATGCATTCCTCCGTTTTTCCCTCATGAGAGGTTCGAATTCGTTCTTTCAGATACTCCTCGATCTGATCAAGCTGCTTTTGTGTATGATTGACGGCCGCTTTTTGCGCAATATCAACTTCCAACAATTGCCTTACTTCATCAATATCTTTTGCAGCTGCACGTTTCAAACGTTGATGCAGCGGTTCGCTGTTTTCCGGATTCTCCACAATGAAGGTCCCGACGCCTTGCTGAACGCGCAACAATCCGGAATTTGCCAGCATCCTGACCGCTTCCCGAACCGTAGAACGGCCAACCCCGAATTGTTTCATCAACTCCGGCTCGGTCGGCAATTGCTGACCAGCTACAAAATGCCCAGAATTTATAAAGGCGATCAGCTGACTTGCGACTTCATCAGCAAGGGATTTTCGATTAATTGTCATATTCATCATATCATCTGATGACGAAGATAATTCTTCTTCGTCAGATTTTGATTAGATACCTTATTGAGGACGAAAAATAACGCCTGCAACAGTCTATTACTGGTAGGAAGTATGAATAATGAGGAATGCTCCCATGGTAAGCAGGCCAATGTAGACGTATTGATAGAAGTCTTTGCTTTCCAGTTTATTATTGAGGTACCGTCCAAAAAAAATTGCCGGTATTGCAGCAGGAGCAGCGTATGAAAAATGAGTCAGTACTTGTTGCGTTATTAGTCCTTTGTAGCCGTATCCAATGATGCTTGCTGAACTAGCCACAAAAAAGTACGCTTGTAAGGTCGCTCTGAACTGGTTTGCACTCCAACCACGCAACTTCCCATAAACGACCAACGCAGGTCCATTTATGCCATAAGCTCCTCCGAAGACGCCGGAAAAGAAACCGCATACAAAAAGCCAGGCCCGGTCACTGCTCACATTGCTGAGCGTTTGTTTTCCGAAAAGAGAATAGAGGGAATAGACAACCAGCAATATCCCCAAAAGAAGTTTAATCCAAAATACGCTGGCAAAAAACAACAGCATAAGGCCAACGGGTATTCCCGGCAACGCATAAAAAATAAGCCATTTTGCACTTTGAAATTGGACTTTGCTATGATCCTGGATGACGACAATGAGGGCAATCAAAATTGAAAGAAGTACGGACAAGGGAACAGAAACGCCGATGGGCAGGAACAAGATCAGAAGCGGTACGGCAATCAGAGACTCGCCGAATCCAAATGTCGAACGGACGAGTGTCGCAAAAAAACTGATCGACATGATAAATAAAATGGTCATAGTAATTGTAAATAATTTAAAATCAATAGGCAGATCACCGTCTTTTTAATCAGCGATATTACCAGAAAAAAAGTAAAAATACCGCCTATGTATTATGCATTGCATAGTACCTTGCATTGTACTTAATTGTCTGAACAAAAACTTGACACGCGTTAATGGTTGAACCTACTAATACTCCCGATTTTTGGTTCCCCGGCCGTTGGATCGGCGGAACCTCTATGATTATCGGGCCACTCCTGCTTCTGACTGCTCAGATTCTTATAGTAGAATTTGACTTTTTCTTTCCCCAGCAACTGACAGCTTACCATGCGCATCCGACCCGCCTTGCTACAGCTTACAACCTTTTCCTGGCAGGTAATATTCTGCTCTGGCCGGCAGTACTCACAGTAGCGAGGTATATTGGTCAAAAGAAACCAATGCTGGGATTATGGGCAGGGACATTGGTTATGCTCGGGCTATTTGCGCGAACTTTTCACTATGGCATTAACCACCTGGCTTTTCAGCTGGTCGATGTGCAAAATCTGGAAGTGGCGACAAAGGCCGTCGCAGATTCCTACGGCGCTTTCCACATTGTATCGGTTTTGTCAGCCGCTATTATGCTCGGTTGGATTATGCTGGCATTTGGTGCTTATCGATCCGGCTTACTCAACCTGGTTCATTCCATATGCCTGGGTCTGATGTCTGCTTTAATGCTGGGAGTGCTCAAAGGGGCTTCGCCGGTGTCTGTTTTATGCACTGCCGGGCTCTGTGTTGCATTTATTCCTCTGGGTATAAGGGTGTTGTCTGACGGGCCTAAACCTGATAGTCGGAATATAATTCTTTGGCCACTGGCTATTTTGGGCACAGCTGCCCTCATGTACTTTTTTGGACAGGCAGGTTGAGTTGCCCATGCCCTACTCAAAAATATTCCAAAAAGATTTTGTGTAACCAAATGGTATCATATACATTTGTAACTATATGGTTTCAGATATATGGATTTAAGAAGAGATGTATTTCAGGCAATAGCAGACCCGACCCGCCGGCAGATTATTGATATATTGAGTGATCAGTCCATGAATCTGAATGCGGTTTCAAGTCATTTCGAGATCAGCCGGCCGGCTATTTCCAAACACATCAAAATTCTGACAGAATGCGGGCTGGTCGTCATCAGGCGCGAAGGCAGGGAGCGCTATTGCAGTGCGGATGTGCGCAAGCTGGGCGAAATAGACCAGTGGCTAAACCGCCATAGGAAATTCTGGAACAGCAAGCTAGATGCGCTGGGCGATTTTCTCGAGCGCGGTATTGATAGTAATTCAATGGAAGATTAACTCGATAAAAACCAATTAGCATGGAAGCAAAACCACTGATCCTTGAACGCACCTACAATGCCCCCATCGAAAAAGTATGGGCCGCTATTACCGACAGAAAGCAAATGAAAGAATGGTATTTTGAACTCGATGAATTTAAAGCTGAAAAAGGGTTCAAATTCCAGTTTACCGGAGGAGATGAAAAAGTACAGTACCTGCACGAGTGTGAAATACTCGAATCTGACCCGCCACGGAAGCTCAGCTACTCCTGGACTTATCCGGAATACAAAGGCTATTCAGTGCTGACCTGGGAACTGTTCAGTGAGGGTGAGAAAAAAACCCGGCTCAGGCTGACCCATCAAGGATTGGAAAGTTTCCCTCAGGAAAATCCGAATTTCCGTGTCGAGAGCTTCTCCGGCGGCTGGAATTACTTCGTAAATGAGGCGCTGCCTAAATTTGTGGAAACAGAAACAATCTCCCGGCATATTTCCATTCATGCCTTATCCGAGGTAATCTGGAATATCCTGCTGAACCCCGGTGGCCAGTGGGGTAAGGCTTTCGGCGAAAACGCGATTGCCAAAAGCGACTGGAATCCAGGCTCCAATGTGGTATGGACTGATGAAACCGGAGATATATGTGCCTTCGGGATCGTGGCCGAGCATCGTCCGGGCGAATATTTGCAGGTGGATATGTACGATGATATTGACCCGGCACCAGGTACCCAAACCGGTGCGTATTCAGAGAAATACAAACTGACTAAGACCAATGATGAAAACTATGTACTGAGCATCGAAGCTGGTCCGCTTGCTAAAAAAGACATTCAGCAGCACGCAGCAATGTGGGACCAAGCCGTGGAAATTATCAGGGACTTAGCCGAAAAGCGCTAGTCTGTGCCCACAAAAACGCTACCCGGCCGAGTATGCCAGCAAAACCTGACGTGAGCACTCCCCTTTCAGATAGTTAATGGCCAGAACAGCGATTGCCTTGGCTGGCTCTGACCCGGCTTTCATTGGTATGTCGGCATAATTGCTCGATTTCTCCGATAAAATTTCCAGCGCCAGCTCATAACCCTGCGCAATCTGCTCCTTCCTTATATCGTGCCGATCCGGGCTGGCGATCCTGGCCCGGATCTGTCTGATTGTGTCATTAACCTCTTCATCTGTGGGTGTAATGTGCTCAAAATCCTTTTGTTCAGACGAATTCATATTATTTTCTTTAAAATTTCTGCAGGCCGGCTTTCAGGCTGGCCGCTTCTTTTGCAAACTTTCATAAGCGGCGGTAAACAACCGGCAGCATTCGCTGTAAAGC
This sequence comes from Dyadobacter sp. UC 10, assembly GCF_008369915.1. NCBI lineage: Bacteria > Pseudomonadati > Bacteroidota > Cytophagia > Cytophagales > Spirosomataceae > Dyadobacter > Dyadobacter aurulentus. The sequence continues at coordinate 442,425 of NZ_VSRN01000001.1, forward strand.
GCCGGATTTCCTTTGTCAATACGCCAGATATATTGGTCGATCTCAGCCAGGTAAATTCTGGCAAAGGAAGGATCCTCGGCAGTGATCGAGAGGATATTGTCCATAATATCTGCATATTTCACTGTTTGGGCGATTGGCCTGGACAAGATGATCCGCGCTGCTTCCATGAGCTTTCGCTGCTTTCTGTTAAGCTTCGGATATCTGGATGATGTGTATTTATCAGTGAGATCGTCAACACTAGCCAGTATCTCCGCATCCTCTTCCACACTGTAACCTAAACTGATCAGCAACGAAGACAATGTTGCCAGTGAGCATTCGGTATCCTCGATCAGGTCATGGCAAAGCGCTATTTCAATCTCGCAGCCCGACTGAACATATCCGCTAACCCGGTCGGCCACGCTGAGCAGGTGCGTATAATAGGGCTGCCCGGAGTATTTCCGCTTCTGCGAACCGTGCAATTGTTTTACAAAGTCAAACAATTGCCATTGTCTTTCTGTAAGCTCCATGGTGTCGTCTGTTTGCAGCTAATATTGCAGCTGTCTGCATCAAAGCCTCTCAGCTCAAATAACAAAATTATATCAGCTAATCAAAACCTTCGAAATAAACCGTGAAAGTAAGTCTGCCTGCCGCTGAACGTGGAAACCAATCTCACGCGGTCAGGCGGGATAGAAAAATATTTAGTATTATTTTTGGAAAAAATTTAAAGATCACTACAACCATCGCTTGCAAACCGGGTCGTGATTGCGTAATATAACCTAAACACTATGAAACTATTCCACATCATTTCAGCTGTTTGCATTTGCACATTATTGATTTCGTGCAATCACGAAGGTCCCAAGGCGGATTGTGGATGCGACGGCCCTACAACAAAGAGGTTTCAGGACGTAGCCGTCTCTTACCTCGGCGACGGTTACTTTTTGGTACCGCAGAAAAAGGAAGGTTCTTCGTACTCAGATCAGATAACGGCACTAATAGCGTGCAATATGGATAGTTCCTGGGCTGTCAGCACAAGCCCGACGATCGCTAACTACATCATAAGCGGCAATATGAAAATGAGTTGTCCTGATGATTTTAACCGTTTATGGGAAGGTTATCAGCCTGCCACCATTACAAAAATTGAAGCAAAGCGCTAAACTCAGATTCAAAACGTAAAAAAACAGTTCTGAAAAAATGAAAAGTAGACTAGCCATATGCGCTGTCTTAAATATGCAATAGCTTTTAAATGTATCATACAGATAGAAACAGATGGCAAAGACAGATTACAAGTCCATAGACGAATATCATAGCGTATTTTCAGGTGATACTGCTCAAAGAATGCAGCAAATCCGCCAGGCCGTCCATCAGATTGTTCCGGACGTGCAGGAAATGATCAGCTACCAGATACCTTGCTTTAAATACAAGGGATACCTGATTTATTACTCGGCTTACACTAACCACATTTCGCTCTCCTATCCTTTCAGTGACCAGCTTTTGGCAAACTTCAAAGAAGACTTAAAGCAATATAAGGTCAGCAAATCAGCTATTCAATTCCCAAATAACGAACCACTTCCGATGGATCTGATCACCGGGATCATCAGGTTCAGAAAATCGGAAAATGAAATGGCTGCCGAGAAGGGAAAGAAGTAAGCGAAGCCAGCGAGACACTTGCTTTCAGATAAAATCCTGCTATACTGCTTTAAAACAAAAAACTCGCCGTATATAAGTAAATACCAGCGAGTTAAATATCATTTTGTAGGACGTAGCGGGTTCGAACCGCTGACCTCCGCCCTGTCAAGGCGGCGCTCTGAACCAGCTGAGCTAACATCCTGTCGAGCCGCGATATTAAATCAATTTTTATTACGATCCAATTCGAAACGATAAACTTTCCGCGACGGAATCCGCCAGAGCAGCATGAGCCCGATTACGAAAATGACCAGCAACGCCAGGATACTATTGCGCATACTGCCAGTGAGCTGCTCTACAAATCCGTAGATAAACGTACCGATCACAATGGCCAGTTTTTCGGTCACATCGTAAAAACTGAAATAGGAAGCAGTGTCGGTCACATTCTCGGGAATCAGCTTGGAAAATGTCGACCTTGAAAGCGATTGAATCCCGCCCATGACCATACCTACTGTGCAGGCAACCATATAAAATTCAATTGCCTCGGTAGTATAATAGGCCCCGGTACAAATGCCGATCCAGATGCAAACACCGATCATCAAAGCGTAGATATTGCCGATCTGTCCCGAAAGCCAGGCGAAAGTAAAAGAGCCGGCAATTCCGACCAGCTGTATCAGCAAAACGGTGATAATCAGGCTTTGCGAAGGCAACCGAAGCTCGGAGGCACCAAAAATCGTGGCCACGTACATCACCGTGCGCAAACCCATGGTATAGATAAAAAATGCGCTCAGAAATTTAGCTAAATACGGTTGCTGCCTAAGCGTTGAGTACACTTTTTTCAGCTGAATAAAACCGTTGAATATCCAGTTGCCCCCTTTTTGCTTTCCCCCGTTCGCTTTGGGTAAATAATGAAAAGGGATCTGTGCAAACAGTATCCACCACACGCCGACAGTGAAAAAGGAAATCCTGGCCGGAAGTGATTTCTGGGTGATACCATAAAAATCAGGGAACAAAACCATGCTCAGGTTGAAAAGCAGCAGCAGCACGCTTCCCAGATAACCCATTGAAAACCCGCGCGCGCTGTAACGGTCGAAATTTTCCTCGGTAGCAATTTCAGGCAGATACGAGTCATAGAATACAATGCTGCCGCTCCACCCGATCAGGCTCAGGCCGAACAAAAAAATGGACGAAAGCAGTGTGTCTTTTGTAAAAAAGTACAAGAGCATGCAACTCACGGCGCCCGTATAACAGAAAAGCTGCATGAACCGCTTCTTTTTACCGGTATAGTCGGCAACGGCTGTGCAAATGGGGACCAGCATGGCCGTGATCAGAAAGGAAATTGAAACCGTGTACGAGAACAGCACCGAGCTTTTTATCTGGAAACCCAGAAAATCCACTTCCCCGCTGGCCGACGCACTCAGGGCGGTGGCGGAGAAGTAAACGGGAAAAATGCTGGAAACGATGACCAGCGCGTGCACCGAATTGGCCCAGTCGTACATACACCAGGCATTGATCACAGAGGGTATATTCTTTTTCATTCCAAGTATTTGGCACAAAATAAGAAAAGCGGCAGATCAATTCCGCCGCTTCCGCAAATTTATATCCTTTCGGGCCGATCAGATCGCCGGCTGAAATACCATAATCGTTTCCTGGTCTTTTCCATTGACAGGCATCGTGCTTTTCAGGCGCATTTTGCTATTGGTCAGCTCCTCAACGCCAAACTTTCCTTTAAAACCCGAGATATCGATATCAAGCGTTTTGTTGTCTTCAATCAGATACCAGGTACCGCCATTGATTACCTGTTTGGATTTCTGGTCAATGGCCTTGGTAGAATTGTTCTGAAAAAATTGGATGTCCATTACCGATTTGATCGCCTGGGTCTGGGTGTTGAGCTGGTTCATGGGAATATCCTTGCCTGCCAGGTCTGTCACTGTGGACATGCGCCAGGGATAATTAACCAGTATTTTGGCCTTTTCTGTCGGCTGAGGCGTTTCGTTCTTATCTTTGCTCTTGTCACAGGCTGATACAAAAAGTGCCAGAAACAAGCAGGTCAGCAGGAGTAATTTTTTCATATTCTTCTTTATTTTAAAATTCAAGGCATTTATTGATTTGGTGTTCAAGCCATTTCGCTTTCACGGAAAATTAACATTGCACACATTACAAAAGTAACGAATTTGTCTGGCCTATCTTATGATCCTTTTCACTAAAAACTATTTGAGAAGATTTTTTAGCTGTATTCTGGCGGTTAGCTGCACCTGGTCAGCTTGCCTGGGTCAGGACTGCGAGCCTGCTTATGTGCTAAATCCGGTTACTGCCATCAATACCATCGAATGGGATAAGTTTCCTGAGTTTTCACTTCCTTTCAAGATCATTTACAGTGGCCCGCGGTTTGGCGACACACAGTCGCGTCCTTTAAAACATGGTTTCAGCCACATTGCAGCTTTCAGCGGGCCGGAGCCCGGTTCACTTCCCCGCAAGAACCGTGCAGTGCTCTGGTACGGGGTTGCCACATCAAGCGGCCAGCAGCCCTGGGCAGATAATACTTTGAGAAGTCCCTGGGGAAACGACACTGCGGTTTACCGCAGTTACTGGGACAATTTTGCTTCCACTGTAACCGATGTTGATATCGTATGCCTGGATATCGAGCGCATGCAGCGGGAAGACCGTGATATTCTGGCTTTGAAAAACAATCCTTCCATCCCGGCCAGTTACAGAAGTCTTTCGGATGCTGAATTTCTTGCCACCTATAAAAGAGATATGCGCTGGTGGTACACGGAAGCGATTAACCGGCTCAGAGCCAAAGGTGTAACCGCCAGTGTGAGCAGTTACAGTGACGTGCCTGTCCGTAATACGTGGCTGAATATTACCACCAATTCGTGGCAGGATTGGAAAACCAACCCTGCCCGTACGCATTATCTGACCCAGGACAATGCGGGAAAAATCGGAGGAAGCTTCCTCAATGCCCTGGATTTTCAGTCTCCTTCCCCTTATTACTATTACGGCTATAATCACCCGATCGGTAAGGACTACCTCTCCTACCTGCTCTTTAATATCGAGGCCAATGCCGCGTGGAGCGACAAGCCGGTTATCCCCTTTATATGGATGCGTATCCACGACAGCTATGATTCCAATACCCCGCTGATCAGTGATTTTCAGGCAGAAGCCACTGCCATATTTCCATTTTTCTCGGGTGCAAAAGGGTTATGGATGTGGGAAAACCCGTTTTTCCCAGGCGAGCGGCGGGAAAGCTATCGTGCGTATGAGCATTTCATTTACGGACTTTACCGCCTTTCGCAGTTTAAAGATATGTTCGAAGGCGACTACCAGCTGGTCATACCCCAGTCGGCGCGCGATCATATGGAACTGCAAAACCCCGTCTGGCGCGGCGTAGTAAAGGACAACCAGATTTTAATCGCTGCTCAAAACCCTTATGCAGCCGACGACCAGCAGACTACCATTGGCGTATCTCATCTGGGTTGGTCCCGGACGGTGACGGTAACAGGTAAAGAAATTTTTTTATGCAAATTCGATCTGAACGATACTGTCAATTCCAGTCAGCCGATGCTCTCTGATGCGTATGTTTTTCCGCATCTGGCAGCCCGTGAGCTGAATTTGATGTTAACGGGAGTCAATGGGGCTACCGATGTTGATTTCTCCCTGGTCAATACAAGAGGCCAGGTCGTTTTCAAACAAAAACTAAAAGCTCAAGCCGGGGAAACCCGGGAAACCATCTCTTTACCCCGCCTGGCCGCTGGCATGTATTTTGCCCGGTTTGAGACTTCCAAACAAACAATTACCAGAAAAGTAGCTGTAAACCAGTAAGTTGAATATGAACCGACTCAGCGAGGAAACCAGCCCATACCTGTTGCAACACGCCCACAACCCAGTCGACTGGTATCCCTGGGGTGATTTGGCCCTGCAAAAAGCAAAGCAGGAACACAAGCCGATCCTGGTGAGCATTGGCTATTCGGCCTGCCATTGGTGCCATGTCATGGAAAGGGAATGCTTTGAAAAAGAGGATATTGCTGCGATCATGAATGCGCATTTTATCTGTATTAAAGTCGACCGGGAAGAGCGACCGGACGTAGATGCGGTGTATATGGATGCAGTACAGGCCATGGGAGTGCGTGGCGGCTGGCCGCTGAACGTATTTCTGCTTCCCGATTCCAAGCCTTTTTACGGAGTAACCTATCTGCCGCCCCAGAACTGGACGCAGCTGCTTCAAAGCATTCACAACGCATTCACCAACCATTTTGACGAGCTGGCTAAGTCGGCAGATGGTTTTGTGGAAAATATGATCGTTTCAGACTCGGAAAAATACGGGCTTGCCAGCTCCACGGGCGGATTTAAGGTAGAAAACCTGGACACGATGTTTGAAACATTGCAGAAAAACTTTGATACCGTTCAGGGAGGAATGGACAGGGCACCCAAATTTCCAATGCCTTCCATTTACAAATTTTTGCTGCGTTACTATGATGTGAGCCAGAACCCGGAGGCGCTCAGGCACATTGAACTTTCTCTTAACCGCATTGCGCTGGGCGGTATTTATGATCACGCCGGTGGGGGCTGGGCCCGCTATTCAGTTGATGAAGAATGGTTTATCCCGCATTTTGAAAAAATGCTTTATGACAATGCGCAGCTGCTCGAAATTTATGCGGAAGCTTATGCACTTACCCGTAACCCGCTTTACGCCGACCGGATCAGGCAGACCGTCGATTGGCTGAGCAGGGAAATGCGCAGCCCGGAAGGCGGATTCTACTCTGCGCTGGATGCAGACAGCGAGGGAATAGAAGGCAAATATTATATATGGACTCAAAATGAACTGGAGAGCGTTTTGGGCGATGATTTCAATTGGTTTTCAAAAATTTACAATATTTCCCGGCCCGGAAACTGGGAGCACGGCTACAATCACCTGCATTTGACCGAACTGCCTGCACAAGCGGCCAAATCAGCCGGTGTGTATGATGATCAGTTCGAAGGCCGTTACAGAAACGCGCTGGAAAAGCTTGCCAAAAAACGGGAAGAACGCGTTCGTCCCGGGCTTGATGATAAAATACTGGCCTCCTGGAACGGCCTGCTCATCAAAGGACTGGCAGAATGCTATCGCGCGCTGGGCGACGAAGATATACGGTTGTTGGCCGTCTCGGCAGGCGAATTTCTGGCATCAGAAATGACCGTAGAAACAAGGCTTTTTCACAGTCACAAAAACGGAAAATCTTCGGTTACCGGGTTTTTGGAAGATTATGCGGCCATCATACAAGGGTATCTCGCACTTTATCAGATCACATTTGACGAAAGCTGGCTGCAAAAGGCCGATACGCTCACCGGTTACACACTATCTAACTTTTACGACACCGCTGAAAATTTCTTCCATTTCACCGACACCTATGGCGAAGCCCTGATTGCGCGCAAAAAGGAGCTTTTTGACAATGTAACCCCGAGCTCCAACTCTATCATGGCACATAACCTGTATAGTCTGGGCATGATACTCGACAAGGTCGGATACATTGAGGTTGCGGATCAAATGCTTTCGAAAATATCCAAACTGATCTTAACCGACGTGCAGTGGGTCAGTAACTGGGCAGCGCTTTATTGCGGCAGGGCAGTTCCCACAGCCGAAATCGCGATCATAGGCGAGCAGGCCGATGCCATGCGCAAAGATTTTGACCGCTTTTTCATACCCAACAAAATTGTGATGGGTACCAGCCAGGGCTCCGACCTGCCTCTACTGAAAAACAGAACGGATATCAATGCCAAGACAGCCATTTATATCTGTTACAATAAAACCTGCCAGTTGCCTGTCACCGAAGTTGAAAAAGCCCTTGAACAGCTTGGAGGCGCCTCACAATAAAGGAAAATACCGCTCCCTGATAATGCGCATGTGATGAACCGGATGTCCCAAAATAACAAAGCCGAGCGCCAGCGGCGTGATCTGCGTTTCATTGGCCGTCCCCACATTGAGCAGCATTGACTCGCTCATATTCTTGAAAAGCGGGATCGTAGCGGCGCGTACCAACTCAAATTCGGTCATCAGATCAGCGACACTTCTATTGGCGGCCATGGTATTGGCGGCCAGCAATTCTTCTTCATACCCTGCCAGGGCTGTCTTATCTCCGCGTGAGAAGCGAAGCGCGCGATAGGCCATAATCCGCTCATTGTCAATTACGTGCTGCAGAATATCCTTCACCGTCCATTTTCCCGGCGCATACACCAGATCACCAAGTGCCTGCAACTGTTCAATTTGCGCATATACCTGCACAGGCGCGTATTTTTTAAAGGCTTCAAAAATATCAATGTCTTCAATTAGGTTAATGTACCTGTCAAAGAATGGGGGCATTGGCTGAATACTGGATTTTTTCATGTCGTTTTGTGGAGTTAAAGGGATTTTTAAAGTAATCGGTATTTGATATTATTTGCGCTGGTAGCTTGAAAGCAAAATACGGATTCGGACACTACAAACAAATCCATCAGACCGGATAATTTATTAACCTTGGGTTACAATTATTTCATTTGATATAAGACATTTTTGCATCACAAACCTTCTTGTTTATGTGCTAAATTTCTTGCTACATTTGAATACAAATCCTCTTTCAAATTGAAAAGAATAGTACCAATCGGCCTATTGTCCCTGCTGCTCTACCATATGCTTGGCCTGAGCATGGCTGTTTTGTGCTTTGAAAAAGATTATCAAGTTGCTGCATTGTCCGGACAGCATGGAGACCGGAAGCTGATCAAGATGTACCACCCTAACCTTCCTTACTCGCCTGAGGTTCAACTGTCGGAGGAAATAAATGGTTTGATACGTTCGGAAAATCATTTTTATAACCCCGTACAGGTACGTCATGCCAATGATACACTGTACATCACGCTTGAATCCAATCAGGGCGCACGGGACAGGTTCGCAGAGCTGGCCGGGGCAATGGAAATGCTTAGCGATACCAGCTCGGAAATGCCGCAATCACCTTATAGTAAGGCATTAAAGCTATTTGGCAGCCTTTTTAATTCCTATCTTCCGGCCGGCGGCTTCACCCATTTCCAGTTGACTTTTGGGTCATTTCCTACCAATATAAAGCAATATCGCCTGCTGAATCCTGGAATCTACATTTCGTATAACAGCCCGCTTTCTACCCCACCTCCGGAAGTCTGCTAATCAAACAGTTCGTTTCTGATCAATTCATTTTACATGAATCCTTCATGGCATCGCAAGTAGCTGTCAGGGCATTTTATTTTATCTGTTATTCCTTATGTTAAAAACTATACTTAAAATCCAGTACTCACTGGCTGTATATTGTGCTGCGCTATTCCTATCGGTTTCTTCCGTCATGGCGCAAATGCCCAACGATGCGATCTATATGGCCAACAGAACTGCCTGCCTGGCTGTATCATACAACCATAGCTCGTGGGACAAATACTGGGAGAATTCGCTTCGCCGGGAGAACCTCAATATCGGCACGCATACAACTCAAAGCGTAATGCCGATGCTGGCAGTCGGTATTGTCAAAAACCTGAACCTGATTGTAGCAGTGCCGTACATATGGACCCAGACCAGTACTGGTAACCTGCGGTGGCAGAAAGGCTTTCAGGATGCGTCTGGCTGGCTCAAATATCGTTTTCTAAATGTCTCCGGATTTTCTCTACACGCAATCGCTGGCGGATCTATTCCAGTGACCAACTATATCCCGGATTTTTTGCCGATGTCGATCGGGATACAATGCAAGACAGCCACGGCAAGGCTGCTGGCAAGCTACCAGCACAAAACCGGCATTTATATGACTGCGCATGCCAGCTACATTTTCCGCAGCAATATTGAAATAGACCGCGATTCGTACCTGGCCGACAACAAATTGTATAGTTCAAATCAGGTACGTGTCCCAAACGCCTATGACGCAGCAGTGCGACTTGGCTATCTTAAGCGTGCGATCCAGGCGGAAGCGTACCTGGAATACGGCGCGTGTGACGGGGGCGATTTTATCCGAAGAAATGACATGCCGTTTCCTACCAATAACATGAAGTCGACCAGCCTGGGGGTTTACGCCAAATATCAGCCAAAAAATATTGGCGTCAATGCAAGGGCTGCGTATGTTGTTCAAGGTTCAAATGTGGGACAAAGCACTGCACTTTCGGCTGGTATCCTTTACCAGTTCCGCTATGCAAAAACTGATAAGAAATAAACGACATTTTTTTAAAATGAAACAAATTCAAATAGCTAGCCTCAGATCCGGCAGTGCCGGGATGCTTGTCATCATTTCTCTGGCCCTTTTTTCTTGCAATAAAAATGTTGATGAACCGACAGCCGGTATCAACGAGCCTTCCAGCCTGGAAGAGAATGCGGGTAACTGGAAACCATATGTGCTAGCTTCTTCGGGCGAGATCGCTGTCGCCGAGCCGACCGCTGTCAACAGTGAATACTATAAAACCGAGCTAAAAAAGCTCCGGGACATCGCTGACGCAGTAACACCTCACCAAAAAGAGCAGGTTAATTTCTGGGGCGCCGGGGCTGTATTTCGCTGGAATGAAATTGGTCGCGAGCTGGCCGCACGCTACAACACCCCGCCAGCGTCCGACAAGGATGGTAAATACCCACTTCCTGATCCGGCCAACCCGCTGGCAGACCCGAAGTTTCCATTTGCGAACCCTCCTTATACAGCGCGCGCGCTGGCATACCTGAGTGTGGCACAGTACGACGCGCTGGTCAGTGCCTGGAATTATAAATTTAAATACAGGCGACCGGCCCCTTCCAAAACAGACGGAGGGATCAAAACATTGCTGCCTGTTACAGACCTGCCTTCGTACCCCTCCGAAGATGCCGTGGTAGCCGAAGCTTCTTTTCAGATTTTAAAGGCAATGTTTCCCGGTGAAGTACCTTACCTTGAGCAAAAGCTGAAAGAACACAAGGAAAGCCGCATGTGGGCAGGAATGAACGTAGCAAGTGATATCGAGGCAGGAAGTGCGTTAGGAAAAGCGGTTGGTGAAAAGATCATGGCCAGAGCGAAAACTGATGGAATGGGTGCGGCCAATAACCAGGCCAAGACGGCGGAGATGATCGCGAATGCCAAGTTGATCGGCATCTCAGAGCCCTGGGTCAGCCAGGAGTTCCCGCCACGCGCTCCTATGCTGCCAACTTACGGTTTTGTAAAGCCCTGGAACTTCGACGCCGCAACGGTCCCTACCTTGCGCCCGACACCCCCTCCTGCAATTGGCAGCGCCGGGTTTAAAAAGGATATGGACGAGCTTACCAGCATTGCCAAAAATCAGACACGGGAACAAGCCCGGATTGCCAGTTTTTGGTCCGACGGCGTAGGAAGCTACACGCCTCCGGGGCACTGGCACCGCCGCGCCGCCAATCTTTGCCACGAAAAAAAATTCAGTGAAGTAAGGACAGCCAGAACACTTGCGTTGCTCGGGACAACTTTACAGGATGCCGGTATTGCCTGCTGGGACGCTAAATATTACTACTACTACCCCCGGCCCAACCAGATGGACAGAAAAGTAAAAACCTCAGTGGGATTACCAAACTTTCCATCCTATACCTCGGGGCATTCCACCTTCTCGGGAGCTGCGGCAGAGCTGCTGGCGCATATTTTCCCAGCCGAAAAGCAAAAGCTGGACGCAATGGCCAATGAAGCCTCGGTATCGCGCATTTATGGATTGATCCACTACCGGTTCGACTGCGAGGCCGGACTATCCTCAGGCCATAAAGTAGGTGAATTCGCTGTTGCAAGAGCGAAAACAGACGGCGCAGAATAAACTATCTTGAAAACACAAAAAATAGCAGTGCCACCCTGGTACTGCTATTTTTATGCCTTTGCATTGGTCAATATCCGGCTGTTTTGACCAATATTTCAAAAACACCGCTATTTTTACCCGGAGACGAAACCTGACTTTCAAACAAATGATCAAAAACGACGCTGTCGTACTGGGAATTCTAATGTTAATACTGGGCGGAATATTCTATACTGCCTCTCTCGATACTAAATCCTGGAAACGTTTTTACAGCATCATTCCGCCGCTGCTCCTTTGCTATTTTATTCCGGGGCTGCTTAACTCTTTTGGCGTTATCGACGGTGCCGGATCTCAATTATACCCGGTCGTTTCCAAATATTTCCTGCCGGCTTGCCTGGTGTTTTTCACCATCGGAATGGACTGGAAATCACTTGCAAAACTGGGCCCGAAAGCGTTGATAGCCATGCTGACCGGTACCATGGGCATTATGATAGGCGGGCCGCTGGCGCTTTGGATCGTAGGAAGCATCAGCCCGCAGACTGTTGCCGGCGAAGGCCCCGACGCGGTTTGGCGCGGACTCGCTACCGTCGCAGGAAGCTGGATCGGCGGCGGCGCAAATCAGACTGCACTCCGGGAAGTCTTCAAGCCCAGTGATGTGTTGTTTTCTCAAATGGTCGCCCTCGATGTTCTGGTCGCCGAACTATGGATGGCCGCATTGATTTACGGAGCCGGAGTTGCTAGCCGTGTGGATAAACTACTGGGTGCGAACAGTGCGCTGGTTGAAGACGTTAAGCTGCACATGGACAGTGAGACCCGGCTGAATGAGCGCAATCCTCAAATGAAAGATTATATGTTTATGGCTGCTGTCGGCTTCGGCGCGACCGGCCTGTCACACGGTTTGGCGGAATTGATAACTCCATTTTTGAAGGCGAACTATCCGCAACTCGAAAAGTATAGTTTGACTTCCAACTTTTTCTGGGTGATCAGCATTGCAACGCTGATCGGCATTGCCCTATCGGTCACTCCCGCGCGAAAGCTGGAATATTCGGGCGCCTCCAAGCTGGGCAGCGTCTTTCTGTATGTTCTGATCGCAACGATAGGGATGCAGATGGACCTGGGCGCTGTTGCAGGGAATCTGGGTTTATTTGCCATTGGACTGATCTGGATCTCCATTCACGCCGTCATATTGATAGCGGTTTGCAAATGGCTTAAGATCCCCTTTTTCTTTCTGGCGGTAGGGAGCCAGGCGAATGTTGGCGGCTCGGCTTCGGCTTCGGTGGTTGCCGCCTCTTTCCATCCTTCATTGGCCCCGGTAGGCGTTCTGCTGGCGATTCTGGGCTATGCGATCGGGACTTACGGCGGATATCTGACCGCGCTGGCCATGCAGTTTGTTAGTAAGTCATTGTAATTCTTAGCATACTTACAAAGTCTGCAGAACCAATCCGTCGTAAGCAAGCCGCACATTTCGGGGGAGTTCCTGCTCGATATCCGCATGTAACCCGAGCTTGTGGCTGATATGGGTAAGATATGCTTTCGGGATTTTCAATTTTTCAATCAGTTCAAGCGCCTGCGAAAGCGTGAAATGAGAAAGGTGCGGCTCTTTTTGTAAAGTATCGAGCACCAGAACTTCCGACCCTATGATTTTCTCCTGCTCTTTTTCAGAAATGAAATTGGCGTCGGTAATATAGGTGAAGCCGCCTATCCTGTAACCGTAAACTGGCAATTTGTGATGCATGACTTCAATGGGCGTCACATTCACTCCAGCTATATCAAACGGCTTGTTTTCAATGGGATGCATTTCAAAATGCGGAACGCCGGGGTAGCGTGTTTCAGAAAAGGCATAGGAGAATTCGCTACGGATCTGATTGAGTACTTCGGGCCGGCCGTATAGCGGCATATCCTTTTGCTGGCGATGATTGAAGGCCCGGATATCGTCCAAACCAGCGGTGTGGTCCTTATGCTGATGGGTAAAAATGGCAGCGTCGAGATGTTTCACATCGGCCCTCAACATTTGCTGACGAAAGTCAGGGCCTGTGTCGATCACGAAAGTCCGGCCTTTTGTTTCGATCAGTACGGAGGCTCGTAAACGGTTGTTATGCTGGTCACCAGAATGGCAAACGGCACATTCACAGGCGATAACTGGTATTCCCTGTGATGTGCCGGTCCCTAAAAATGTGATCCTCATTCGGTATTATTCTGTCAGATGCGCCACCACTTCAACCAGGCGGTCAAAATTCAAAGGTTTCATCAGCGCGTCATCAAATCCAGCCTCTTTGAAATCTTCTTCTGAATAATTTTTTGCATTTCCCGTGATAGCAACGATCGGCGTTTTGGCCTTTTTCTCGTTAGGCAATTTGCGGATACTTCTTGCACATTCCATTCCATCCATCACGGGCATATTGATATCAAGCAAAATGATATCAAAATCCTCTTTCTCAAGAAGCTGCAATACTTGTTCGCCATTTTTCACCGAAGTGATTTCATAGTGTTGGAATTCCAGTATTTTCCTTGCCAGATTTTGAATTACTGAACTGTCTTCGGCAATGAGGACTCGCTTTGTGTATGACATATGATGGGTCAGGTATTGGTTTTAATTATTTGCCAGGTCAATTTAGGTATATTTCAATCAACAACACAAACCAGTTTTGCGTGAAATTTCAAAATTGTCACAAAAAAGTAAATAAAGCCGGGATACTTTTTTCCGTGCTGGCATAAGGTGTAAGTTTGCAAACCGTTTACCATTACCGTTTTAGTTATGTTTAAAAATAAAGTGATCCGGTACAGCACGATCGCGATGGTTATCGCAATCCTGGCCTACTTTATGATCGAAAATTTTTCCTCGGCCAATGATCCCCTTGCCGCAGTAGATCCCCAGCAATACAAAACCAAACTGCTTGAAGAAAGAGCAGCCAAAGATGAGCAGTTCCGGACTGCGGAAGATTCGCCGATCGCCAACAAGGAAAGCTTCCATGGACTGCATTACTTCGATCCGAACATGACATTTCGCGTCATTGCGACAATATCTCCTTATATGAACGACGATAAGGAAATGATCGTGAAATACACCGATGGTACCGAAGAAAAATATGAGAAGTACGGTTATGCCAATTTCAAGATTATGGGCGAAGACCAGAAACTATTATTGCTTAAAAATGAAGGCGTTATCTCTGTTCTGTTCCGGGATGCCACCAGCGGAAAGCAAACTTACGGAGGCGGCCGCTACATTGATTACCCTGCTGCCGACATCAAAAACAATATGCTGGTCCTGGATTTTAACAAAGCGTATAATCCTTATTGTGTATATCAGGAATCGTACGCATGCCCGGTTCCGCCAGCTGAAAATAAGCTGACCGTGCCCATTGAAGCCGGCGAATTGATCGAGAGTGCGGTTCACGAATAACGCGTTTGGCCCACAGAAAAAGTCATTTGTAATGCATTTGACAAAGTCGCGTTCCAACTAAATCATTATTTTTGCATAAAAGCGGTTTTACGACAAAGCCGCTTTTATTATCATTACAGTAATCGCATGAAGATCTCTTATAAGTGGCTTAAAGACCTCATTGAAATTAACGAAACACCCGAAGAAATCGGGAAACTGCTGACAGCCACCGGACTGGAAGTGGAAGCAATAGAAGAGATAGAATCTGTAAAAGGCGGCTTGCAGGGCGTAGTAATTGGGCAGGTTTTAACTTGTGAAAAACATCCGGAAGCCGACAGACTGAGCATGACAACCGTTGACGTAGGCGGAGAAAATCCCCTTTCAATCGTATGCGGCGCGGCTAATGTCGCCGCAGGCCAGAAAGTGGTCGTAGCGACCGTCGGCGCCGTACTTTACCCAACCGGCAGCGAGCAGCCTTTGGTATTGAAAAAATCAAAGATCCGCGGCGCTTTGTCGGAAGGCATGATCTGCGCAGAAGATGAACTTGGGATCGGTACTTCTCATGATGGTATCCTGGTTTTGAATACCGACGCGCCAAACGGAACACCGGCCAGCGAATATTTTGGTATTTCTTCCGACTATCTGATTGAAATAGGATTAACGCCTAACAGAGCCGATGCAGCTTCGCATTTTGGTGTCGCACGGGATCTGAAAGCCGTTTTAAACCGACCTATTACGCTTCCTTCCGTTGCCGATTTTACGGCAACCAATCAAGAACTTGTGATTCCGGTGGAAGTACGCAATCAGGAAGCTGCTCCACGGTTTACAGGATTGACAATTTCAGGTATTACGGTAGGAGAATCACCGGAGTGGCTGAAAACGCGCTTACAAACGATCGGTATCCGCTCGATCAACAATATTGTAGATATTACCAACTACGTATGTCACGAGCTGGGCCAGCCAATGCACGCTTACGATGCTGCAAAAGTAAAAGGCGGCAAAGTTATTGTAACTACCCTGGCAGAAGGTACCCCCTTCGTTACCCTCGACGGTGTTGAAAGAAAACTATCGTCGACCGACCTGATGGTTTGTAATGCAGGTGACGGCGTTACACCGGAGCCGATGTGCATTGCCGGTGTTTTCGGAGGGCTTACTTCCGGAGTTTCGGCCGAAACCACCTCTATTTTCCTGGAAGCCGCCTATTTCTCACCTGCCTGGGTGCGCAAAACTGCCCAGCGGTTTAGTCTGAAGACGGATTCATCTTTCCGTTTTGAGCGAGGTACTGATCCTAATATGCCCCTTTTTGCACTGAAACGTGCTGCATTATTGATCCAGCAGGTTGCCGGCGGGCAGGTTACATCTGATATTGTTGATATTTATCCCGGGCCGATTCAGGATTTCAGGGTTGAAATGAAATACCGTAATATCAACAGGCTGATCGGGAAAACACTGGAAACGGAGCAGATCAAAACCATTTTGAGTGATCTGGATATTCGGGTTGAAAATGAGACTGAGGCTACTTTTACGGCGATTGTACCACCATACCGGGTTGATGTGCAAAGAGAGGCGGACGTGATCGAAGAGATCCTGCGTATTTACGGGTTTGGCCAGGTTGAATTGTCCGAGTCGATGAGCTCTGATTTTCTGTCTGACTTTCCAGTCAACGATCCGGAAAAGCTAAGATTGCGCGCGGCTGAGCTTCTTGTGGGCAATGGATTCAATGAAATGATCAACAACTCGCTGACGAAAGAAGAGTACCAGCAGACGCTGGGAGAAAGCCTTTTCGGCGGGCCGGTGAAAATCCTGAACTATCTGAGCGAAGATCTGTCGGTAATGCGCCAGACGCTTCTATTTTCAGGATTGGAGGTAATAGCCCACAATGTAAACCGCAGGCAGCGTGATCTGAAACTGTTTGAATTTGGTAAAACCTATCATCAGACAGGAGAAAAATATGTAGAGAAGGAAAGGCTTTCCGTTTTCCTGACAGGTAATATCCGCCAGGAAAACTGGATCGAAAAATCCCGCGAAGTTACTTTTCACGATCTGGCTGCATTTGTCAATCAGGTGCTGACATCCTTAAAAATTAAAGAAGTCGAAAAGCAGGAAGCTAATCAAACGATCTTCAAAAGCGGACTAACGCTTTTGGCTAACAAAAAACCGGTGGTTACCCTTGGTCTGCTCCATGCGGCGATCACTAAAAAGCTGGATATCAAGGCGCCGGTCTATTTCGCTGATTTTGACTGGGAATATCTTTTGAAGCAATACAACTCCGCGGTGGAATACAAGGAAGTACCCAAGTTCCCCGAAGTGCGCCGCGATCTTTCCGTGGTGGTTAGCAAGAAAATCACTTTTGAAGAACTCAAGCAAATCGCCTATCGCACTGAGCGCCAGCTTTTACGGTCGGTCAATGTGTTTGATGTCTACGAGGGAGCAAACCTGGAAGGAAAAAAATCCTATTCGATCAGCTTTATTTTGCAGGATGAACAGCAGACCCTGACCGACAAAGTGATCGATAAATCGATGCAAAGGCTGATCGGTGCGTATGAAAGAGAATTTGAGGCTGTCATCAGGAAATAAGCAGAGTTACTTTTGTTTTTGATCAAATTCATCAGGCTGACAAATGGAAAGGAGCATTGAGCGCATTATTGAACACAAACTTTCTGACCTGGAAAGAAAACTTGAGTTCCTGATCAATACAAAAGAGAAATTAAGTTGGACCATTTCTGAATTGCAGCGGGAAAATGCAGAGCTGAAACTGGCCAATATTAAGCTAAAAGAGGAGTCGAGGGAATTGAAGAAAAAAAGCGGGAGTTTGGAAAAAGACTTTAATAAGTCCAAAACTTTCGCTAAAATTGTCACTAGTAAACTGACACCAACAAGCGGAATTGCCGAGCTGAAAGACTCAGTTGAAAGATATATCCAGGAGATTGATAAGTGCATCGAATTGCTTGAAGATACCTTATGAAAAAAAATAGCATACCTAATCCAGACGTTTCTGTCTTTATAAAACTGCTGGACAGAGGTTTCAAACTGAGCGTTCCGGCGGATCAGGAGAAATTTTACAGGGATGGGTATGAGGTGTTCTTGCATCGTGTGCAACAGCATAAATTAAGAGGAAAAGTATACGGAGACATTGAAGCCATCGCGCTGACTTCCATTGAGTGCCTTGTGGCATTGCAAAGGAACCAGGAGCAGATGGATGATCTGATCCTGGCTTTTAAGAACAGAGTTGAGAAACTGGATGAAGCAATTTCCGGTGCCATTGAAAGCTAACAACTTTAGAGCAACCCTTTAATTTGAGAATCTTCTAATACTTCTTTCAAATCCTTCAATTTCGGCATTTTTAGTATTGGCGTAGTCGGTAAAACCAACTATATATAAACCATTATGGAAATGTCAAATTCTTTGTTTTTCATCGTAGTCCTCTCTGATATCATTGCCATTGGCGTGGGTATTTTTGCAGGTAAATACATTTTCCAGCGATCATTTGATCAAAAGGAAAAAGAAGCCCAGGAGAGGGCCGCTGAAATTCTTCGAAATGCGGAAAGTGCAGCCGAAAACATCAAAAAAGACCGCATTCTTGAAGCCAAAGAAAAATATTTGCGCCTGAAAACGGAGTTCGAAGAAGATGCCAACAAGAAACGCAGCATTCTTCAAAGCAATGAACAAAAACTCAAGCAGCGCGAGCAAAGCATGAACCAGGCCCAGGAGCAGAACAAGCGCCGGGAGAACGAGCTGGAAGCCCTCAAAACTAACCTGAACCAACAACTCGAAGCCGCCACCAAACGTAAGGAAGAGGCTGAAAAATCATTACAGCAGCAGGTTACCCAGCTTGAAAAAATAGCAAATCTAACAGCCGAGCAGGCACGTGAGCAACTGATCGACGCGCTGAAAGCCGAGGCGGATACCAGAGCCGGATCGTACGTCAAAAGCGCGATGGAAGAAGCACGCCTCACTGCCACCAAGGAAGCCAAGAAAATTGTCATCGAAACCATTCAACGGACTGCTGCCGAACACGCGATCGAAAACTGCGTATCAGTTTTCAATATTGAAAATGATGATATCAAAGGAAAAATCATCGGTCGTGAAGGACGTAATATCCGTGCCCTGGAAGCTGCAACGGGCGTTGAGATCATCGTAGACGATACCCCCGAGGCGATCGTCATATCCGGTTTCGATCCTGTCAGAAGGGAAATCGCGAGACTTTCGCTGCACAGACTTGTTCAGGACGGAAGGATACACCCTGCCCGAATCGAAGAGGTCGTTGCTAAGACCCGCAAGAATATCGATGATGAAATTGTAGAGATCGGCGAACGTACGGTAATCGATATGGGGATCCACGGACTGCACCCTGAGCTGGTTAAAATGATCGGAAGAATGCGTTTCCGTTCATCTTACGGACAAAATCTGCTGCAACACTCCCGAGAAGTAGCGAAACTTTGCGCAACCATGGCGTCGGAATTGGGCTTAAATACCAAACTGGCCAAAAGAGCAGGACTGCTGCATGATATTGGTAAGGTATGGCCGGAAGAATCAGATCTGCCGCACGCAATTCTCGGAATGGAATTGGCGAAGAAATACAAGGAAAATCCGGAAGTATGTAATGCGATCGGAGCTCACCACGACGAGATCGAAATGACCAGTATCCTCTCGCCGATCATACAGGTTTGCGATGCGATATCGGGTTCACGTCCGGGTGCGCGCCGCGAGATGATGGAATCTTACATTCAGCGTTTGCGTGACCTGGAAAACATGGCGCTCTCTTTCGATGGCGTTGAAAAGTGCTACGCAATCCAGGCAGGAAGAGAATTGAGGGTGATTATCGATGCTGAGAATGTATCTGACGAAAAAGCAGGTATGTTATCGTTCGATATATCCCAGAAAATAGAGAAAGAAATGCAGTACCCCGGGCAAATCAAGATCACTGTGATCCGCGAAATGCGTTCGGTTGCCTATGCGCGCTAACATTAGATTATCATACATGAATTACTCACAGCTTACCAGTTCAGAACGATTGGGTATCCAGACGCTCGGCGAACTTAAAGAGGCAGGTTATCAGACACGTTCCATTAAGCAGGAGTTAAGAGATAATCTGATTGCGAAAATCAGGCTAAAAGAAAACATTTTCCCAGGAATCTGGGGCTACGAGGAGACGGTCATTCCGGATGTGGAACGGGCTATCCTTTCCATGCATAATATCAATTTTCTGGGCCTGAGAGGGCAGGCTAAAACGCGTATCGCCCGGATGATGGTAGACCTGCTCGACGAATATATTCCTTATATCAAGGGTTCAGAGCTGCACGATGATCCGCTTGAACCGCTCTCGCGCAAGGCGAAGGACTTCATCGCTGAACACGGTGACCATACAGAAATCGCATGGCTGCACAAAAATGAACGTTATACCGAAAAACTCGCTACGCCTGATGTGTCCGTCGCAGATTTGATCGGCGATGTAGACCCCATTAAGGCTGCTACCATGAAATTGCCTTATTCTGATGAGCGTGTCATCCATTTCGGACTGATTCCGCGCTCGCACCGGGGCATTTTTGTAATCAATGAACTTCCAGATTTACAGGCACGTATTCAGGTAGCTTTGTTCAATATCCTACAGGAGGGCGATATTCAGATCCGTGGTTTCAAATTGCGTTTACCGCTTGATATTCAGTTTGTCTTCACAGCCAACCCAGAAGACTACACAAACCGTGGCAGCATCGTAACACCGCTGAAAGACAGGATCGAAAGCCAGATCGTGACGCATTATCCGAAAACGATCGATACGGGCAAGAGAATTACCGAACAGGAAGCAGTTGTGAAGCCGGAGCAAAAACAGCTTGTACAGGTCAATGAACTCGCCAAAACGCTGATCGAACAGATCGCATTTGAGGCACGCGAAAGTGAGTATGTGGACAGCAAGAGCGGAGTTTCTGCACGTTTAACTATATCAGCCTACGAAAGTCTTCTGAGTACAGCGGAGCGTCGTGCATTGATAAATGGCGAAACTTCCACTCACGTACGTATTTCTGATTTGTATGGAGTTATTTCGGCAATCTGCGGCAAAGTCGAGCTGGTTTACGAAGGCGAAGTAGAAGGCCCCGTTATTGTTGCTCAAAATCTGATCGGGAAAGCGATTCGTACGCAGTTCCTAAATTTTTTCCCCGATCCCGAAAAAACCAAAAAGAGCAAGATCAATCCTTATGCCAAGGTGATCGAATGGTTTGGAGCGGGAAATGAAATGGAAATGCCGGTCGATATGACCGATCGGGAATACGTAGCGAGATTAAAGACCATTGACGGCCTCGATGATTTTGTAGACATGCTCAGTGCCTATTCCAATGCGGAAGAAAAGCTGTTCATGATGGAATTCGCATTGCATGGAATGGCGGAATTTTCGCTGATTGGAAAGCAATCTCTTGATCAGGGAATGAAATTTCAGGATTTGGTCAGCAGCATGTTTTCCGGTCCGGAAGATGAAGACTACGATTTTGACGACGATGATGACGACCGCAAGCCGTTTTAATCTTTAATCAACCTTAATGGATAACAACTAAAAATGCCCTGCTTAACAGGGCATTTTTAGTTGGCTGAATTTCAATTCTTATAAAGGAGCACCTTCATCCACTACATTTGGCTCGCTTGTATCGATCAACGAATCAGGGTCATTGTTGACTTTACCACGCACTTTGGATTCAAGCTCTTCCAATAGTTCAGGATTATCTTTCAGAAGCGTTTTAACGGCATCCCTACCCTGTCCAAGTCTGTTTCCTTCATAGCTAAACCAGGATCCGGCTTTTTTGACTATTTCCAGCTCTACCGCCAGATCGATCACCTCCCCCACTTTTGAAATACCTTCCCCGTACATAATGTCAAACTCGACAACTTTAAACGGAGGGGCAACCTTATTTTTAACCACTTTAACGCGGGTACGGTTACCCAGGATCGCATCTGCGCTTTCCTTGATCTGACCGACACGACGAATGTCCAGACGGACAGAAGCATAGTATTTAAGGGCGTTACCGCCGGTAGTTGTTTCAGGATTGCCAAACATCACACCGATTTTTTCCCTGAGCTGGTTAATGAATATACAGCAGCATCCGGTTTTGTTGATTACGCCGGTGAGCTTGCGAAGCGCCTGCGACATTAATCTTGCCTGCAAGCCCATTTTACTTTCCCCCATTTCACCTTCCAGCTCCGCCCTTGGCACGAGCGCCGCAACAGAGTCGATCACAATAATATCGACAGCGCCGCTGCTGATCAGGTGTTCTGCAATTTCAAGCGCCTGTTCGCCATTATCCGGCTGCGAAATCAGCAGGTTACTAGTATCGATACCCAGCTTCTCAGCATAAGATCTGTCAAAGGCATGCTCCGCATCGATAAATGCGGCAAGTCCGCCTTTCTTTTGTGCTTCTGCGATGCAATGCATCGACAGCGTTGTTTTACCCGAAGATTCCGGGCCATATATCTCGACAACGCGACCTCTCGGCACGCCGCCTACGCCCAATGCCAGGTCAAGCCCAAGTGACCCTGTAGAAATGACCGGAATATCCAGAACCTTACTGTCGCTCAGGCGCATAACCGTGCCTTTTCCATAAGCTTTATCAAGCTTTTCCAGCGTAGTTTGTAATGCTTTTAGTTTGTTGTCCTTATCAGAAATTGGTTGTGCCATAAATGGTGACAAGATGTTAGTTTGTACATGAAAAAAGCGGCTTTTGGATTACAAAAACCGCTTGAAGACTGGTCTTTTTCTAATTGTAAATTTAGTAAATTCAGCGTAGAATGCAAGGTAGTTTTCTGCAAAAAATCATGCTTTATATGACTTAAAGCTCATTGCTAAACTATTAGACAACATGCGGCCAAATAGCTAATTTTCAAATGGTTGATTTCAATGATTAGAAGGCAAACAGACAGCCACTGTCAGCCACGCACAGGCAATATGTGGCCGCAAAATCAGTTATTTTTTCGATATCTTTCCTGCTCACAGGATTTAATTAAATTTACGGTTGAAGGCCGGTTAAAACCTGGCCTTTTTATGTTAATAGTACAAAAAAGACCCGCTTCCATTGATCAAGAAAATATTGCTTGCCTTATTGGGCATCATTTTACTGCTGAGTATTTTTTATTACGATGTGCTTTCTTACGGCTTCATGCAGGCGCGCGGACAAATCAGCATTTTAATGAATGTCGAACAGGTAGACGAAATCCTGGCCGACCCCAATTTTCCCGACTCGCTTAAAAGAAGGGTTCGTCTGATTCAGGAAATCAAACAGTTTGGCGTGGACTCGCTCGGGCTGAGTCCCTCCGAAAATTACACGACTTTTTATAACCAGCACGGGCGTCCGCTTATCTGGCTGATTACCGCTTCCGAACGCTACAAGATTGCACCGCACGAATTTCACTTCCCGATAGTCGGCACATTTCCCTACAAAGGTTTTTTTGATTCCACCAGAGCGGCTTATGAAGAGCGCGAACTGATCAAAAAAGGGCTGGACACTGATGTCGGAAATGTATCCGCCTGGTCGACATTGGGCTATCTGAAAGACCCTATCCTGTCGAGCATGCTCAAAAGAAAAGATGGAAACCTGGCCAATCTGATCCTCCACGAGCTTACGCATGGTACGCTTTTTGTCAAAAACAACCTGGAACTGAATGAGAACCTGGCCAGTTTCGTGGGTGATCAGGGTGCTATCCGGTTTTTGAGATATAAGTATGGTGCCGAATCCGCCGAAATGCGGGCGTATGAGTATTCAAAAAAATACAACGATGGCTATTCGCAGCATATGCTGAGAGGGACAGTCAGACTGGATAGTTTGTATCAAACATTTGGAAATGACCAGTCCGCCGATGCGGGAAAGGATTCTTTGAAGAAAAAGCTGATCCGGCAAATCATCGAAGATGCTGACACACTGCTTTCAGGGACTCAGACGTTAACAACAAAAAGGCGCCTGGCGGACGATAAAATCCCGAACAATGCATACTTTATCAGCTATTTAACCTATAAGTCGAAACAGGATATGTTTTTACGGGAGTTTGAAAACAGGTTTGCAGGCGATCTGAAAGCTTACCTGCAATACCTTAAAAAGCAATACCCCTCTATGTAATTTCATGATAAAAATGAAAGTAATTAGCTCATTATTAAGCGCTTCTATCATATTACTCTTGCTTTCGTTCCGGCAAATGGAGGGACAGTCAGCAGAAATGCGCGTGGTGCCCAACAAAAGTTTTGGCACAGGTGAGCGGGTGGAATATCGCGTTCACTATGGATTTATCAATGCGGCCGAAGCCAGAGTGGAGATCTCAAAGAATGTATCAATGATCAACAACAGGCCATGCTACCGGGTGAACGTGACAGGCAGGACAGTGGGAGCATTCGATCTGATCTCAAAAGTGCGCGATACCTGGCGTTCTTACATCGACACGACCGCCATTTTACCCCAAATGTTTGAGCGGCAGATTCAGGAGAACAAGTACCGGAAGGAGGAAAAAGTCTTATTTAACCACCAAAAAGACCAGGCTGTTGCCAGTGTTAAGGACGAAACCAAAACTTTTGCGGTTCCCAATAACATTCACGACATTATCAGCGGCTACTTTTACCTCCGCACCGTCAATTTTGATAAGGTTTCCGAAGGTGAAATTATCGAGGTACCCACTTTTTTTGACGGGGAAGTTTACAAACTGCGGGTTAGGTATGTGGGCAAAGATGTTATTAAGACAAAATTTGGAAGAACGCGGGTATTAAGACTTAACCCGCTGATCCCCACCAATAAATTCTTTAAAGATGAAGGTGCAATGCGGCTGTGGGTGACAGATGATTCCAACAAAGTCCCACTCAAAGCCGAAGTAGATCTGCGGATCGGATCGCTTGAAATGGATCTGAAATCTTACAAAGGTTTGCGGAAAGAAATCAATTGGTATTAAGGCTGCTGCGCCGCTTCCTCCAATTCTGGATTTGTCTGAAAGGAAATGGTAAAAGGTTTTTTGACACCTTCCAGAATGCTACCGCTTCACCTCCGAAGCTTTTGTAAAATGAAACAACGGAAGCTTTCTGTGGACTTTCGAAGTCGATGGTAAGTCTTTTTCCTGCATTCAGTTTCATATAAGAATCCAGCAGAAATGTTCTCGCATTACCCTTTCTGCCGATTTCGTCAGCCGCATTGAAAAGAAAAATGGCTTTGTCCCCGTCTCTCACCATGAGGATGCCAGCATGGATAACACCGTTTTTGTGTGCATACCACAGATCACAGCATTGCAAACTCGTCAACTTTGTAAAAATGGCTTCCAGCACATCATATGAGCTGTGGTGAACGCCCCCCGGAATCTTGCCCGCAGTATTATTTACAAAAAGGAAAATCAAAGGATGGATGTTCTTGCTAACCGAAAATTGCCACCCCAATTTTAAAGAGCGTTTCAAATTCACACGGCGGTCTTTTGAAAAACCGGCCGCGATTTCAGCATAATCCCGATCTGTCCCAAGCCAGTGTGTCTCTTGCTTTTCGAAATGCATGAGAGGAGTTTTTCCGGCAAAACTCATTAATACCTGGAAGCTTTCCGGATTAAAGTGATAGGCAGAAATATATTTATAGTGGCTGTTGAACTGCGCCAAAAACGCCTCCATCGCGTGCAGGCTGACTGGACCGCGGCAAAATATGCCCAGGTATTGACAAAAAACCGGCTGATAAACGATTTCTACGCCCAACTTCCGGCGAACCGGTATAGGCATAATAACCTCGTAATCACCTTGTGCCGGCCACACGAGCGCTTTCCACTCCGCACAGACAATGTCGAGGTAAAAGGTATGGGCGTAGATAATGCCCTGCCTGGATTCCCGGATAAGCCTGTTCCAGGCGGCATCGTAAATTTCCGTGCGGTTTAAAAGGATTGGGATCAACGTTTAAGAGTCAAGTGTGAAAGTTCCTGACCCTTTAGACGTAAGATGCTACTTAAAGTAACTGCGAAGCTTCTGTAAAGTTTCTTCCACGTCCGGAGTTTCGTCCATTAGCAGGTTAATACTTTGAATGGAGTGGATTACCGTACTATGATCACGTCCACCAAAATGGTACCCAATTGATTTGAGAGGCAAGTCTGTATATTCCTTGGCAAGAAACATAGCCAGCTGTCGCGGATAAACTACTTCCTTCTTGCGGCTTTTACTTTTCAGGTCCGCAATCGTTACCTGAAAATAATCGGCAATTACTTCTTGAATGGTATCAATCGTAACTTCCTTATTCTCATTCATAACGATGTTTTTCAGCGTATTCTTCGCCAATTCCACATCGATTTCCCGGCGCGTCAGCGAAGCCTGTGCCATCAGCGAAACGATCACTCCTTCCAGTTCCCTTACATTGGAATTGACACTGTGGGCAATGTATTCGATCACATCGTAATCAATATAAATGCCTTCCGATTGTATCTTTTTCTGAATGATCGCAATCCGCGTTTCATAGTCCGGAGCCTGTAAATCGGCGGTAAGCCCCCATTTAAACCTCGAAAGCAAGCGATCCTGCAAGCCCTGTAACTCTCTCGGAGGCCTGTCGCTCGTCATAATAATCTGCTTGCCGAGCTGGTGCAGGTGGTTGAAAATATGGAAGAAAGTATCCTGCGTTTTTTCTTTACCTGACAAGAACTGCACGTCGTCAATTGCAAGTACATCCACCTTCATATAAAAATCGGTGAAATCCTGCAGGGTATTATTTTTAATCGAGTTAATGAACTGGTTGGTAAATTTTTCGGAAGAAACATACAGCACCAGCTTATTTTCATAGTGGTTCATGATGTAATTGCCGATAGCCTGCACCAAATGCGTTTTACCAAGTCCTACCCCACCGTACATCATGAGTGGATTGAATGACGTTAGGCCCGGGCGTTGCGCAACGGCAAACCCTGCCGACCGGGCAAGCCTGTTACAGTCTCCCTCAATGAAATTATCGAATGAATAGTTGGGATTAAGATAGGTGTCCAGGTTCATCGAATCCTGGTCCTTGGTTTTATGATTAGAGCCCAGACGCGGATCGGTAACAAAATTATCCGGCTTCGAATAGTTCGGCGACTTGGGCGTCGACACGTTCATGGTAAGCGGCTGGTGCTTGTCGTTTCCCTTATCAACGATGATCGAATATTCCAGCATCCCGTCGCGGCCGATCGCATAATCCAACGCCTTTCTGAGCAGGTTTACATAATTATCTTCCAGCCATTCATAAAAAAACTGGCTTGGCACCTGGATAGTCAGCACTTTTCCGTACAGTCGCAAAGGCCGGATTGGCTCAAACCACGTCTTAAAGCTTTCATCAGGAATGTGCTGCTGAACAATCCTCAGACAGGCATTCCAGACGTGGTCCACTTCTGTATTTGTGTTTACTCTTTCCAATGTGTAATTAACCAAGACTCAAATTTTTGTTTAAGGGACGGCAAAGATATAAAAATACCTGATCTGTCAAGATTGGTCCAGGGTTCAATTTAATACCAATATGCTCTAACTCCAAGCCAAACGATAAAATCGGAAAGATTAAAAATCCGGGCCCCGCTCTTTTGCTTTACCTGCATGTTTCAACCCAAAATATGACCCCAAATTTGTAGTTTTGCCTATATCGCCAACTCACTTTTAAGCCGCTCTGCACGATGTCCAGCTCTTTTTTCTCTGAATTTACACCGGCCGATAAGGCGGCCTGGGAAAAACAGGCACGGAAAGAACTGAAAGAAAAGTACGGGTCACTGGTTAAATGGAACCCGGCAAAAGACATTTCGATCGACTCTTATCATACCGCGCAGGACCTGGATGCGAAAGGGGTATCGGAAATGCAGCAATCGCAAAGGGCATTGCCGGGCTGGCTGAATATCCCGCCCGTTCGCTTTACAGAAACGGCACAAACCAATTCCGATATCAAAAATGTAGTGAATTCCGGTGGCGACGGCGCATTGATTTTACTGAACGATCGCACGCTTTCACAACAGGAGTTTTCAAGATTGTTCTTAGACGTCCGACTAAGTGACCATACCTTCTTTTTTCAAAGCGCCTGGCCTGCCGATGAACTGTTCCGGCGACTTTCGCAGAATACCGGATACAAATTAAGAGGCGGAATCGCGTTTGATCCGGTTGCCAACTGGATGCGGACAGGTATGGCGTTTGAGCAGAATTTGGAAGCTATTTTAAGTTTAACTAAAAACCCCGCTCGCCTGCCTGGCTTTCGTCCGGTGATGGTCGAATCTCACCTTTACCACAATAATGGTGCTGATCCGGTTCAGGAACTTGCCTTTACCATTTCCAGCGCAGTGATATACCTGGATACGCTGACCGATTTGGGATTGTCAGCCGCTCAGGCACTTGATGAAATGTTCTTTTCGATATCAATCGGCACATCCTATCTCATTGAAATCAGTAAAATAAGGGCACTGAGGCACTTGTTACACAAATTGGCCGGTGCCTACGATATTCCTGCGGGACAGAGCAACATATATATCCACGCTCAAACTTCCCTTTTTTACCATTCTGAAACTGCCAGCTATACAAACCTGGTCCGGGAAAGCGCAGCAGCAATGAGTGCGGTGTTGGGAGGATGTGACGCATTGACTGTCAACGGATTCCAATCCCATTTACCCCAACCGACGCTGCTTTCGGATCGGATTGCAAGGAACATTTCTCCGGTACTTGCTCATGAAGGCTTTTTCGATGCAGTCGCTGACCCTGCCGCGGGATCGTATGCCATCGAAAATATGTCGTTAAAACTTTCAGAGGCAGCCTGGGCGCTTTTTATTGAGATCGAAGAAAAAGGTGGATTGATCGATTGCTTTAAAAGTGGGTTTGTACAAAAGGAACTGAGGAATTCTTTTGATAAAAAGGTCAGTGATCTGAATCACTCAGCAGCTGTCATGATAGGAGTGAATCGTTTTAATGAGAAAGAAATGCTCGCTGGAAATGATGTCGTCGAAGCGCTGAATCCAGACGCATTCAATTTGTTGAAGTACCTGCGGTTATCATCATTTTTTCAAAACAAACAGGAAACGCCATGAAACCCGATTTCAAAAAGTTTCACGACCAGCAACCAGCTTCCGTTTCTTTTGAAAAAGATACCCGGAAACCATTGATAACACGCGAAGGAATCCGCATTTCGAGCCGATTTGGAACAGAAGATATCGCCAGTGCAGAACATACTGCGTTTGGTGCCGGAATCCCTCCTTTTTTGAGAGGACCGTATGCCAGTATGTACCTCGACCGGCCATGGACAATACGCCAATACGCCGGCTTTTCGACCGCTACCGAATCCAATGCTTTCTACAAAAGAAACCTGGCAGCAGGGCAAAAAGGCCTGTCAGTCGCATTTGACCTGGCAACGCACCGGGGTTACGACTCCGATCATCCCAGGGTGACTGGTGATGTAGGCAAAGCGGGGGTTGCGATAGATTCTGTGGAAGATATGAAAGTCCTTTTCGATCAGATTCCGCTCGACCAAATGTCGGTTTCCATGACGATGAACGGTGCAGTTATCCCCATTCTCGCCTTTTTTATCGTCGCAGCGGAAGAGCAGGGAGTGGCAAAAGAGCTGTTGTCAGGCACGATCCAGAATGACATTTTGAAGGAGTTTATGGTGCGGAATACCTATATATACCCTCCCGGATCCTCCATGCGCATTGTGGCGGACATTTTCGCCTATACATCCCGGTTTATGCCGAAATTCAATTCAATCAGCATCAGCGGCTACCATATGCACGAGGCTGGTGCGCCTGCGCATTTGGAACTTGCATACACACTCGCAGACGGACTTGAGTATATCAGGACCGGCATCGCGGCAGGAATTGACATTGACGATTTTGCGCCAAGATTGTCGTTTTTCTGGGGAATAGGAATGAACCATTTTATGGAGATCGCCAAAATGCGTGCTGCACGTTTACTATGGGCTAAAATTGTCCGGCAATTTAACCCGACAAACGAGAAATCGATGGCGTTGCGGACACATTGCCAGACCAGCGGGTATAGTCTCACGGCGCAGGATCCTTTTAACAATGTAACGCGGACAACTGTGGAAGCATTGGCGGCTGTACTGGGGCATACGCAGTCTTTGCATACCAACTCCCTTGACGAAGCGATGGCTTTGCCAACGGACTTTTCGGCCCGGATTGCACGCAATACCCAGCTTTTCTTGCAACACGAGACTGATGTTTGCCATTTTGTTGATCCCTGGGGCGGTTCGTATTATGTTGAATTTTTAACAGGCGAGCTCGTAAAAAAAGCCTGGCAACTGATCGAAGAGGTCGAGGGTTTGGGCGGTATGACCAGAGCGATTGAAGCCGGCTTGCCAAAAATGCGGATCGAAGAAGCCGCAGCGCGCAAACAAGCCAGGATTGACTCCGGAAAAGACATTATTGTGGGAGTTAATAAATATAAACCCGGCGAAGACGATGTCATTGATCTGTTGGAAATCGATAACCAGGCAGTCCGCCAGGCTCAGATTGAAGCATTGGACCGCATTCGCAGTCAACGAAATAACAGGGAGGTGAAAGCAGCACTGGCAGCGATTACCGATGCGTGCCGCCAGGAAGGAGGCAAAAGTATGCACACTAACCTGCTGGCGCTTGCCGTAGAAGCGGCCAGGAAAAGAGCTACATTGGGTGAAATTTCGGAAGCAATGGAAAAGGAATTCGGGAGGTACAAATCTACGATCAGGTCTGTTTCAGGCATATATCAGGCGGAAGCATCCGACGATGAGAATTTTAAGCTCGCCCGGATTATGTCTGATCAATTTGCGGAGATGGAAGGCCGCAGGCCGCGCATTCTGGTAGCCAAAATGGGCCAGGACGGTCACGACAGAGGAGCCAAAGTAATCGCGACCAGCTTTGCCGACCTGGGCTTTGACGTCGATATCGGCCCCCTGTTTCAGACACCACAGGAAGTTGCGCAGCAGGCAGCGGAAAATGATGTGCATGTAATAGGTGCTTCGAGTCTCGCCGCCGGACATAAAACGCTTATTCCGGAGCTGATCGAAGCCTTGAAAGCGCTCGGCAGGCCTGACATCATGGTGATCGCCGGCGGCGTAATACCGGCCCAGGATTACCAGTTCTTGTATGATTGGGGGGTACGGGGGGTTTTCGGCCCGGGAACAATTATTTCGATCGCTGCACAAAAGATCCTGACCGATTTAATGCAGGACCACTAGCTTGCCCGCCGGAAGAGCAGGGAAGTGCAGTTCCCTCCGAAACCAAAGGAATTGGAAAGCACATACCGTACCGGGCGCTTTTCTTCAAACTTAATCAGCGGACTGGCATATGCTTTCATCGGGTTTGATATATTCAGACTTGGGTAAAGTTCTGAATAGTATATACTGAGAATGCTGTAAATCGCCTCCACTGCGCCAGCTGCACCAAGTGTGTGCCCGGTGAATGATTTGGTTGAACTGAATGGAGGCAGCTGCCCAAACAGCTCTTTCATACCAAAAAGCTCCACATCGTCATTGTTATTAGTGCCTGTACCGTGCGCATTGACGTAACCTATCTCCCCCGGATCGACGCCCGCCATGGCAACAGCTTCACGCATGCAACGGATCGCGCCGGTAGCCTCATCCGACATTGCCGAAGGGTGATATGCATCGTTCGCATTGCCATAACCAGCCACTTCCGCATACACTTTTTTGCCGGCCGCATTTCCCTCAGATTCCAGAACAAGATAAGCGGCTCCTTCACCCAGGTTAAGTCCATCCCGGTTTTCGTCAAATGGCTTACAAGCCGACTCCGACAGTATTTTTAGCGCATTGAACCCGTTTACCGTATATTTCGCGAGACTGTCGACACCTCCGACGATTACCCTGCCGGCCCGGCCACTCCTGATCAGTCTCGCCCCGAGCATGATCGCATTGGCGGATGACGAACAGGCCGTATTGATCGTGTCTGTGAAACCCCGGATCTTATACCTCTCAATCAGTTTGAGGGTATGGGCAGAACAGCCGTAAGCGTCCAGGTACTCCGACCCACTGGACTTCAAATTTGCATCTTCGTATAGCTGATCTGTGAGACACATCCCCCCGACAGTACTCGCAGATACGAGTGCAGTTTCGGGATCCGAAAGCGCTCGGGCTGTTAAACCCGCATCTTCAATCGCCTCTTCAAAGGCTTTACTAGCTAAAAGACATGTCCTGGTGTAGCCGACACTGTCCTCCAAACCAAGTATTTCCTTTAATCTGTCATTCGATATCCCACATTCCCCAAAAGGCAATTTGGAAGCATACTGGGATTCGAAATGAACTGCTTTGCCAATGCCGGTTACGCCGGAGCGAAGGCTTTGGTGGTTTTCTGACAGATTTTTTCCTATGGCCGAAATCATGCCCATTCCGGTGACAAGGACCTTTTGCATGTTCAGGCCATTTTAGTGTTGGCGAGAATGTATTCTGCCATATGGTTGACATCAATCAGTATTTTACGGCCTTCTGCCGGATTGGTAATCTTGATACCATATTCTCTTTCGAGCAGCACCACGAGTTCCAGGGAGTCGATGGAATCCAGTCCCAGATCACCGCCAAAAAGTGGCTCATCGTCCCTAATGTCTTCCGGATTGACGTCTAACAGATTCAGGTATTGTACAATTTGCCCCTTCAAAATGGGCTTCAAACTTGCTATGTCCATATGAGTAATTAAGTACGCTGCGGAATCAAACTTAAATAATTCTTTCGAGCCTGAGTTTAAAATAGGTCCCCAGTTGGCAAATCAATATAAAAATCCCTAAAAAAGAGAACACCAGCCCAAGCTCGCGCCAGCTTCCACCTTTTAAAAACAAAATATAAAATCCCTGCAAACACCAGTGGAGCGGTGAAAAGTTGCTGGCAAATTGCATGAAGCCAGGCATGACGAAGGTTGGCACCAGAATACCACCGATCGCACCAAAAATAATAATTGAGATCGCGCCGAAACCGTTAGCCTGCTGCTCAGTTTTCGAGAAAGCACCGATCATTAAAGCATAACTAACCGCAGCCATACTGCTGACGAAAATGACCGCAATCAATGCCAGGAAATTATCAGGTACCGACAATTTGGGAAGGCCCAATTGCGGCAGAATCCAGATTCCCATCGAGAATGTAAGTGCGACCTGCAACACTGCCACGATCACGTAAATCGCCATTTTACTGAACATAACCAGCATAAATGTGGTAGGCATCGTCTTCAGTCTTAAAAAGCTTCCGTTCACCCGTTCCTTTACAATATTGCTGCCGAGCGAAACGACCATAAAAAACATGGCGAAAATTGTCCAGGCTGGCACATTATGCTGTGTCGAATTAGGTAATGCAGTGGAATTATTATTGCTGGCTACAATCTGCTCGATCTTCACCCGGTTCGATATCATCTTTTCTTTCAGTACCTCAGATTTATCACCAAGGCTCATATTGGCATACATTCTGTCGATCATCAGCGAATTCTCGATCATACTCATGTAAGATTGCACAATGCCCATAACCGACTGGCTGTAATTTTCCTGCAGCACAGGATCGTTGTAGAAGGATAATTGGGGCATGTCCACTTTATCTTTGGCGACGGAATCATATTCGAGCCCGAGGTCGTCCATGAGTATTTTACTTACATCGCCCGCATTACTTTCCAAACCCGCTGAGAATGTTGCCGGAATAAAAAGTGCAATCATTTTTCCTCTGGAAAGCAATTCCGAACGCAAAGACTGCTGGGGTATCTGGTCCTGGCCGTCTATTTTAAAAAGTCCGGATTCCGTGAGCGCCTTTACCAGCTTAGCTCCTTCCCTTCCCTGATCATGGTTGACTACCAGCAGTGGTATCTGGTTCTCATTGACCATTTTATACGCACTAT
The DNA here is from genome assembly GCF_008369915.1 of Dyadobacter sp. UC 10. Lineage (NCBI taxonomy): Bacteria > Pseudomonadati > Bacteroidota > Cytophagia > Cytophagales > Spirosomataceae > Dyadobacter > Dyadobacter aurulentus. Next base: position 475,915 of record NZ_VSRN01000001.1, read on the forward strand.
CCTGGATTATTGTAATGATAAAAACGAGCAGGAGCGGCATCAAAAACATAAGCGCAAGGCCGGTCTTATCATTGATAAGCAGTAAAAATTCTTTGCGAAGTGAGGAAAATATTTTGAACATCTTAGTCCCTGTACGCCTCTCCGGTCAGGTTGATAAATAGTGATTGCAGGCTGGAAACATTATGCTCACTCTTTAATGCCTGAATGCCTCCTTTAGCAATAACCTTACCATGGTCTATCAAAGCGATGTTTTTGCAGAATTCCTCGGCTTCGGACATGTGATGGGAAGTATAAATAATGGTTGTACCGGCTTCATTAACCGATTGCAGGTACCGGATAATCGCATTCCTGCTCTGCACATCAACACCCACTGTGGGCTCATCGAGAAAGAGAATGGCCGGCTCGTGAATGATCCCTATCGCCAGGTTCACACGCCTTTTCATACCGCCGGAAAAAGTTTCAACCTTATTGTCGGAAGCTTTCGAAAGTCCCAGCACTTCCAGCAGATATTCCCGCCGCTGTTCGAGCTGCTTCCTGGGAATATTGTACATGGCTCCAAAATAGTCGAAATTCTGACGGGGTGTTAGTTCCTGATAGAAGGCATATTCCTGCGGCACAAAACCAATCCTGCTTTTCCTCTGAGGCTCAGAAAGCGACTGGCCCCCAACAAAGAAACTGACATCTCCTGAAGACGCCGGGACGATGCCACATAAAATTGAGATCAGTGTTGTTTTTCCTGCACCGTTGGGCCCGAGCAGGCCAAATACATCGCCTGTCAGGATCTGTAAGGAAACATCCGTAAGGCTATTCTCCTGAGCACCTTTGTATTTTTTTGAAACATGCTGGATTTCTATACATGTCTGATCGGCTGCTTCCATCATTTTAATCACTTCCCGAGGTTTAGTCTGGAAAGTTTCTGAAACGCTTCCTTTTCCACCAACCTGATATCCAACAACATATCTGCTATTTCATTGAAATCTTTTTGCTCAGTAAGCCGGCCTTTGTACACACCGGCCATTTTAATCGCACTCGCCCGCCACATATCGCCGGCTTTCGTAAAATCCTCCGAAACCTGCACCAGCCTGTCGTCCTGCATGTAAGCAGCAGCTTCTTCCAGAAACGCTCCGTACAAAAAGCGAAAGCCGCCGCCGCCTGTGCCGATCTCTTCCTGCATTCTAACAATCTGGCCGAGATAAAGACTGGCTTTTTTTAAGCCGAGCTTGTCACGCCATTTTCTGATGTGGTTTGAAGTATGCCTGATCCCATCAACGCCCGCAAAATTTCCCGGAATACGCAGCATATCGCGCACATTGCGGTTAATACCTTTTACAATTCCTTTGCGGATCATGTCGTCGGAAATTGGTTTGACGCTTTCGGGGAAATAAATATGCCCCTTCGGAGCGAGCGGCCCCTGTGCAAACCGGACGCGCGACAATTCCTCGCGGGAAAGTGACGTAACGTCTTCCATTACCGGATCACTGACCATGTAGCGATCAGCTTCACTCCCAAAAACGATGAGGTTATGGGCATTGAAATGAAACCGGTATTCTTTGGGAAAATAGGTGAGGTGAAAAACACCAACCTGGCACCCAACCGGAATACCTTCTCTTACTTTTTGGTCTAAGAAAGCTTCTGCAGCTGCCGGATTAGAAAATTTCTTGCGGGTAACCTCCACACCCAGAGATTTGCAGGTCCTCTTGAATATCGCGCCTGGCATCGTCCTGAACGAAATCGCGGGACCGTTATTAACTGTTAAAAACGGAATTTGAATATAAAAAAGGCCCGACCCCATCCCGAATGCAAGCGGCTCGGTCATAAAGTCCAGCCCATGATAGCGCAGCAAAGCCGTGGTTACCCCGTTCTCACAGTGCGCTGTTTGAACGTGGTGGAATTCATCCGTTTGACTATCGACCTTCACTGGCTCAACCTTTAAAATTTTTCAAATTATCAACTGTGATATCAAACGCCCGGGCATATTTTTCAAGCTTCCGGTCGCTCAATTTCTGGAATATGGCGGGCTTCAAATGCCTTCTGATAAAAAACGGGAAGAAGCCGGTGTACCCTGATAGTACCGGCAGATCCATCAGCCGAAGTTCCATAAAATAAAAAATCGGGCTTTTTTCTCCGTTTGCCACCGCCAGCCTCGCCTCTTCCACACGCTCGTTTACGTTCTCCCAGGCACTATCAAGTGCCAGCTTCTTGACCTCCCAACCCTTACTTAATGCAGTTTCATACTTACCGTCTTCATTTTTGACGTAGCACACTTCTCTGGTAAATTTATCCAGCGCACCTGTATCCTGGGGAAGGTCTTCCTTTTTCATTGTAAAGTGCCGTTTTTAACACACAGTCAATAAACAAAACATGTAGGAGAAACGTGAACTTTCGGGAACCGCGAGCAGAATTTTTTCACCCTTTTTCAACGCGCCGCTGTTAAATACCTCTTCCAGCATCATATAAATAGACGCAGCCCCCACATTTCCCTTGGTAACCAAATTGGTATACCATTTCTCTTTCGGGATTTCCATCCCATTTTCTTTAAAAAAATCATCAATCTTGTTCTCGAAAAAGTAGCTGGACAAATGCGGCAGAAAGTAGCTCACATCGTTCATGGTCAGCCCTTTCGCTTGCATGATCTCTTTCAGCTTCGCAAATCCCAGTTTAACTATTTTCTCTCCTAACAACTTGACATCCTGCTTAATACTCAAAACAGAATGCTCTTTTATTTCCTCAATTGAATAATCCTTATAGCTTTTTAACGTTCCGCCTTCCAGCTTATCGGCACCCATATACATGCAGGCCTCCTCCTCATTCGCATAGGAACACCCCTCTATCCAATCTATTTTCAGTGAAATCCCCTCTGTATTCGGCTTGGGCTCCACCAGGAAGGCCCCTGCCCCGTCGGAAAGCATCCATCTCAAAAAATCCTTTTCGAAAGCCAGATATGGATTTTGTTCAAGCCGCTGCAGCTGCTGAATTTCTTCTTCAAACTGATCGGCCTTCAGAACAGAGGAAAGCCGCTCGGAAGCGCAGGAAACTGCTTTTTTCTTTTCACCCAGTTTCACAACCATGTAGGCATACTTAAACGCGTGCATGCCAGCACAGCAAACGCCCGACGGTGAAACTACCTCAATCGGTCCTGTTTCAGGCAAGCTTCCATGAACCATTGAACCGTGCGATGGCATCAGCTGATCGGGACTTGAGGTAGCGCAACTCAGGAGATCCATTTCAGCCATATCGCCCGGGTTGTCCTGAAACAACCCTTTTACCGCTTCCGCTGCCATTTCTGCATTGGTATGCGTGACTGCGCCATCTCTCGTAAGTGCGTAATACCTACTTTTTATCCCGTTATTACGTAAAACGATTGCTTTTGATTTCGAGGGTTTACCATTAATATATCCTAAATACTCTTCCATTTCTTCATTCGAAACGGACTTATTCGGTAAAAATTTGGCAATTCTTGTAATATATGCTTCTGACATTATTATTTGGTTTCAACACCACAAAAGTATTCTTTTTTCTTCTTAATCTTATTTCCGGTAAATGGCGCTATCAGCAAATTGTACACAAAAAGAAGCAAAGGCGCTACCATAAATAACGCAATCAACAGGTAATATTTGAAAAATCCGACCAACCTTTTTCGCCTGGCCGGTGTAGTGCCCTTCTTTTTAATGAGATTGGCCCATATTTTGAAAAGTTTCTTCGCGCGCTGTTCGATAAATAAAATATCAGTCGGGATTTCGATTAATCCTGTTGCGAGCATTTTTTCCTGCAAATGACCGAAGTGCCCGCTGTCAAAGGCGCTTTTCGCGATAGCCCCGAACCGCGAACTGCCTTCAATATCCTCCTTACTGACTCCGGGCATCGGAAAAACTCCCCATTTTCTGTCTTTACGGCCATTCAGCATCCAATGCAGGATCGTCACGGCACTGACCAGATTAGAAGTCCTGTCCATTAACGGAACATTGGCAACCAACTTGCCGCCTGCTGCCGCGATCAGTTTTTTGACACTTTCCTGAGAATTGAGCCACATATTCCGCCCACCAATTACCGTAATCACAGGGGTATTGTTGAGCAAAGCCTTAAACTCGGGCAATTTGAGAAGAGACGTAACAGGTGGCGAAGGTGAAAGAAACCACGGCTGGTACCCCAGTACAATAAGGTCGTAATGGGTTGTGCTAAAATGGAGAGGCTGCAATTCAATAGTTTCTTCCAGAACGCACTCCGGCATTTTGTCAAAGAACTCGTCGGTAGTCCAGGGAAACACAAAAGGTATGGCTGGATGAACGTGCAGCCGCTCTATATCTGAGGGGTCAAATGGTAGTACAAACTGGTCGATAATTTCATTCAGCTGGCCCGTTTGAGAATAATTAACAACTAATATTTTCGCCATTTAACAATCATCCATTTTTTTATTTCAATTCAGCAGGTTTAAGCACTTTCGAATCCTTCGCATAATTGACCACAATTGCTTTAACCTCTTCGTCCAGCTTTGCAAAGGATGCTACTACCTCTTGCTTGTCTTCATCGATCTGCTTGTTATACTTTAATATAGAAGGTGCATGCTCCTGAACTGCCAATCTCAAAAACCTGAATTCCACATTGCCGGGATTTTGTTTGATTTCCTCTTCCAGCAGGTGGGCTCCTTTTTTGAAAGTACTCACTTTTCCTTTAACCCCCTTTACAAACCCTGCCTTTTTCATTGTCAATGCGCCGATGTAGGCATTGTTTTGAGACGTAGATTTTTCAGATTCAAGCTGCACGATTTTTCTGTCTATCGCTGCCTCTTCACCGGATGAAAATGCCTCATAAAACGAAGCTTTGTCAATCTTTGAGATCTCAAAGGAGCTTAATAATATCAGACAAGACATTAAATAAGCGATTAAACTGGCCTTCATAACTTGCTATCTACGATTAATATTCTAAAACGGATTAGGCCTGCCGCCTTTTCCTGCACTCCAGAATGGTATGATAGCTATCGCCGATCAGCGGATAAGTTTCAATTACTTCGAGACCCGCCTTTTCGACCAGTTCTTTCATTACGCCGATCCGGTACATCTTGCTGTTGCCGTTGGCCATAATGGTAAAATAGAGGGACGTTGCTACCAGGCTGTAATGTGCAGCAGGATAATTCTGGTTATCAAAAAATGGTTCCAGAATAAAAATAGTAGTGTTTTCGGACGCTGCCTGGCAGGCATTTTCAAGAATCTGTACGATTTGTTCCTTCGAGAAACAGTCCAGGAACTGGCTCATCCATATTACATCCGCACCCTGAGGAATTTTCTGGGCAGTGTCCAGCAGGTCGATCGCGTGAAAATCAATCCGGTCCAGCAGTTTTTTTTCAGTCGCATTTGCCTTCGCGACTTTGAGCTGGACGGGCAAATCGAGTATCTTAATCCTGACATTGGGGTCGTGGTCGCAGCAGGCAAACGACCATTTCCCGGTATTCCCGCCGATGTCAAATAGCAGCTTCGGGTTTTTTCTGAACACGATCTTCAAAGCATCCGGAAAAGCATTGTCCGAATAGTAGTGATCGAACTCGAACCAGGAAGTTTTGGCTGGCTCGGGAAGTATAGAAAGTCCCTGATAGATCGTGGGCCAGTCACCTAATGTTTTCAATCCTTCCGGCTTGCCGTTGACGAAGCTTTCAGTCATGTTTTTTGCGCCCAGATAGCAAACGTCGTTCATGAAATTCATGTTGACCCTGGTCATTTCATCCTTCAGAAGGAAAAAGCCGACTTTAGAAATCCTGACAATCCCTTCTTCCATTTCCACCACACCCAGGATTTCAGCTGCTTCCAGCAACAAATGGACGCTGTATTCCGAAGCTTCCAGCTTTTCGACAATGGTATCTATCGAAACACCTTTTCTGTGGTCGCCTATAAATTGCAGGATGCCCAAATCCCGCAATGCGATGACAGACTGAAAATACATCGGCCCGAACGCTATCTTTTGTGCTTCATACTTGGCCTCAACGGCAGACAATTCTCTTTTCATTACTAACTTTTATGGTTCCTGACTGCCCGGAGAAGAGGGGATCATCCGGTCTTTAAATTTTCGCCTGAATTTTTTCTTTTTCAAATCTTCCTCGTGCCATTCAATATACTTTCCCATTGTTCCTTTAAAACGCTGAAAAAAATTCTCCCTGTCCGAAAGCTTCTGAAAATTCTCCTTAATTGCATTGGAGGGATCAATTTTCGGCTCGTAAACATTGAGTGTTTTTACCGTATCGATCACCGTGGGCAACAAGCCTATCGGCAATTCGAACCGCTTGATGAAGCGCCTCATATAGCTTGTCTGTATCGGGTCAGTCGACAGCGCAATCTTTGTGAAGCCTTTATCCCTGGCCAGCCGGTAAGCATAGTATATATTTTCAGTACTGTGTTCGGCTCTTTCTTCTGTAAAAATATGCTCACGCGGCACACCGAGCGCCTCGGCGTAATTGGCCATGACGCGGCTTTCAATGTATTTGGTAGCTACTGCCGAGCCAGAGAAAATGATGTTTTTGGTATACCCTTTGGCATAAAGGTAATGCGCCCAATGAATCCGGAGCTGTAAGACCATGTCCCATTTCTGGCCGTCATATGGAAAACCCGGAACAATAATCGCATCGTAAGGCTGGTCCTTCAATCCCTCATGATAAGCTTTCTCTGCCGAACGGTAAAGCATCTTACCGCAACCGGATAAAAATAACGAAAGAACACCTGAGAGGATCAAGGTTAAAATTTTCACAATGGGTCATCAAATTAAGCAGTAAGCTGTGAAGTGTTCGCCGAAGCGGCAAACAAATCACAGCTCATCAGGTAACGATATGGTATCGGTAATAGATTCAGATTTTTAAAAATAAGCAATTCCGACTACTTTTTACCCTTTAAAAGATTTGCTCCACTTTTTGTAAAGCTTCGAATCAATCTCCTGATTGATCTTGTAAACGCCCCCGGCCCAGTAATTTCTAAATCCGAACCCGCCTGCTTTTCCTTCAACACGCTCGGTATAAAGGACTTTTTTTGTTTTGAGGTCGATAAAAGTTACCCATGCGCTCATTCGTTCGGCGGTCTTACTGAGGCTTTCCACGACATAAACAAGTCCAACCCCGTCTGTCTCGCTCAGGTCATATTTAGCCACCGATTTTTTAGCCTGGTCCTCCGTGATCGTGTGTTCGGTTTCCGTGATATTCTCAGCCACATTGACAGACTTATTCAGCTTGACCATATCCCCTACTTTGGAAACGTACCGATCATCATTCAGGTTGAACGCTTTCTGAAGTGAAAATTTCTTCGGCTCCATTTCGATCAGGTTATTCCAGCTTACCATGTGCTGGTTCTGGATAGCCGCAGGATCCGTAAAGCCTGCTCCGCCAACGTACTTCGCCTGCGTAAAGTCAAGGCCCAGGAAGACTAGCCTAGTTTTTCCTGCAAACAAATCCGCCATGGTATTGTCCGCCAGAACCGCGCCTGCATTGCATAAGAGCACTGCAAAAAGTAATAACTTTCTCATAACGTGATATATTGAAGTGAACGACTATTTAAGCTTCTTGTCAAGAAATGCCGACAGCGTTTTTCCTGCTTTCGCATAAGACTCTGCAAGGCGTGATCCGGTATCGAAATCCATTCCCATCGCCATGGCACCAGGTACATTGCGCATGCCCAGCTCCGCCACTTTGGTCGATTTATTAGCCGATTCAACGATGTCGATCTCGTAATCCACGTATGCATTCTTACGCATCACCCCTACATTGAAACCTGGTTCGACGAACTTGGTCCGCACGATCATTGTGTAAGTTGCATCCGGCCGCGATTGAATAACCTGCAACCCTTTTTCACCTAAGCCTTTGTTGAAAAGCTCTTCAAACTTAGGCTCGAAACGGTTCTTCCGATCATCCACCCATGCCTTTTTCCATGCATCGCCCTTCCCGGATTCTTTCGAATTATATTCCGCAGTTTTTTTATCAAGATACTCCTGTTCGGTTGCAAACTTACCTACTCCGAAACTGGAATAATCATACTCGATATTGACAGTTTTCTGACCGGACAATACGCCGACATCTCCCGAGCGAAGCTCTACCCGCTGCGCATTTGTTTCATTCATAATCAGCGCACCGATAGCTATTACGGATGCAAAAACGAACTTTTTCATGGACTAATTTTGAGTTAAAATTGATAGGGTTCAAATATATATCAATTTTTCAGGTTTGCGTTTTTCCTGGCGGAAGATTCGGAAAGTAAGTTCTTCAGCGGTTATAAACTCAAAAAGGGGCGTCACGCGGAGCTTCGATTTGAACAACGAATGCAGCATTTCACGGAATACAGCTGTTTGTAAGTGCATGGCCAGCAGGATAGTAATCTCGTCGTTCCCAAATTCATTTTTCGAAACAACAACCTGATACAGCTCTATTTCCTTTACCATATCCAGCACGTCGAAGATCGCGGGCGGGAAAATCGTGGTCCCCTTGAACTTGATCATCTGCTGCTTCCGGCCCATTACCGGTCCAAGCCGCGGACTCGTGCGGCCACACGCGCACGGACTATAATATACATGACACAGATCCCCCGTACGATAGCGTATCAAAGGCATTCCCTCCACGCCCAATGTTGTGATCACCACCTCCCCTAACCCACCTTCTGCAACAGCCTGATCATCTTCATCGACTACTTCCAGTACAAGTAACTCAGGGTTCAGATGCCCGCCCTTCCCCTCACCGCATTCCGTGAATGCAGCACCCATCTCCGTGGAAGCATAAGTGGAATAGAGCCTGACGTTCCATTGAGAAGTGATCCGTTTACCCAACTCATTATAAGAAAAATCAGGATTGCGGATAGGCTCGCCAATACAAATAATGGATTTAATGGTTGAAGATCGAAAATCAATTTCGTTTGCGATCGCGTAATCGATCAGTCGCGGGATAAAAGAAGGTATTGCAATAATTACCGTCGGAGAAAAGCGCTGGATCGATTCCCACTGCAGAAAAGGCGCGCCCGGCCCCACCCGGATCATTCCTGCGCCCATTTTTCTCGCACCCATCCAATAAGCCAGCCCGGCCATAAACCTGCGGTCGATGGTAGTCATCAGCTGATAAATATCCTGCTCCGTACCATCTGCGCATTTGAAGGATTCCGCTTCATTGGTCGCCAGTCTTTCAATATCCGAATCGGTCAGGTAAAAAGCGACGGGGTCACTTAATGTGCCCGAAGTGGTGACAAAATCGGCAATCCTGCTTTTGGGCACGCACAAGAAATCATCATTCGCGGCAGCAAGGTCATCTTTGGTAGTAAACGGAAGCACGCCAAGATCTTCGATATTTAAAATGGTTTCAATATCGACGCCCCGCTCTCGGAATACTTTCTGGTAATAGGGAGAATGATCGCTGACGTAGGATAGCAGGTATTTGAGCTGGTTCTCCTGCGCTTCGCGGTAGGCTATTTTGGTCATTGTGAATCCTTTTTTGAGACGAACGGTCCGTATTTCACTTTGCTGGCTTCGGCTATTTTGCCTTTAATGGCGCGCTCTTCCTGAACAGAAGATACGTCGTATTTTAATGCTTCCTGATAATATTTGACAGCTTTTTTACCGTTTCCCCTCGTTTTGAAATAATCTCCCAGCGACAAATAGGTAACGTAACTTTTCGGGTTATTTTTTACAAAATCCAGCTCAGCATCCGTCGTCAGCTCGAACGGATTGCCCATCAAAATATACTTATTGATTTTCTGCCTTGTTGTTTTAAATGCTTCAAAACGCTTATAGTCGTCAGATTCCAGGAAAGGGTCTTTTTCAATCAGCAGTGAATCTTTTCCCGGTAGCTTTCCTTTGCCTGAAAAAACAGCATCCAGATCATAATGTATGAATTCCCCTAACTGGTAAGGAGGCGCAGAAATCCACATTTCCTTTTTTTCTGGTTTGAATAAAATCCCGTGGTGCGCGATCAGCTGGTTCAGCGACTTTGCATTTCCGTATCCGATAAATTTATCGTCCAGCCCTTTTTTATCTCTCAAAATCGCAACTGCATCCTGCACATCGAGCGGGTAAGACCGTTTCATCAACTGGTTCATCCGGTCGAAACGCGATTTGGAATCCGAATCAGCAATGTTTTTGATATTCACAGAATCTGCTTCAAAAGCGGGTCCCTGGTAATGGTTGGCGCAAACCAGATAGTCCTGTCCCGATTCGTATACATCCATTTTCTTGGGCGACTTTTCAATAATAACAGCTTTCCGATCAGCAGCCGAGCCAATCAGCAAGGATTCCGATACGAAGGTTTCGCTTCGCTGTGCAATTTTAGTAGCTTCTTCAATGGTAGACGCATATTGCAGAATTTCACGCGCCAGAATGGATATAGGTTCTTTCGCGGTAAACGGAATATCTGATTTGGCAGCATTTAACGTAACTGTAATACCTTTTTCATTCATTCCGGAAACTACACCAGTCAATCCCGCCCAGGAGTAGGATGCGAACTTGTAGCCTTTGTCGGGCTTCATGAAAACGATCAGCTTGTCTTCGGCAAATGCATCGCCCATATAAAAATCGAAGTTCCGGGCGATCAAAAGCGTCGAATCACTTGAAAGGCCATTATTTACTGCAAACGAAGTACAGCCTACTACCACATTCATATCCGTCAGCGCGTGGCCGATGTCGTGCGCAGCGTGGTAGTTCAGTATCCGGTAATATTTCGGGGCCAGATAATTGAATTTATCTGAAAAGGACTGCGATACGCCGTAAATCTCCTGCTGATTTTCCTCCGGAATATATTTATAAATATCCTTGTTAAACCACCCTACAAACCCTCTCAGTACCTGCAAAAAAACCACATTCGGGATCAGTTCATTAATTTGGCCGATGAAGTGCACTTCCTGTTTTTCCATCAGTTCCTTTGCCAGCACACCGTAAATCAGGCCTCGCTCATAAGGCGTGCCTTCCAGGTACATTTCCCAGATCCCATGCTCGTTCTTTCTCAACCAGCAATTATCCACTGCATAATGATCTTTCCCCAGCTGCACGCGTTTGTAACTTTCGGGAGTTTTATTACTTTCAGTTTCTGGAGCCGGCACGCTGATCCGCCAAACAAAAAGGCCGAATAGCACGGCGATAACCAGCAGGATAACAGAGAATGCTTTGAGGGCGGATCTTGCTATTTTGTTTTTTGGCCACATACAATATTCGAAGCGCTGCCTGTCTTAAACAGGCGGTTTTACCATCAAAATTAACAATAAATGGGGATCTGTTACATAAAAACCATTTCAGCCGGCGCGCAGCTGGGAATGTGGCGAATGGCAGAATCCTGGCAGGAGCTGAAAATACACGTCAATCTCCCGGCGGAAGAATTCCAGGCGCTGGATCTGATCGAAAAGGACAGAAGGAAAACGGAGTGGCTTTCCTGCCGTATTCTTCTGGAAAACATGACCGGTAATCCCCCGGTCATCCGCCACGATACAAACCGGAAACCTTATCTGCCGGGTACTGATTATCAGCTTTCTATGTCGCATTCGGGTGATTATGCAGCTGTTTATTTGAATAAATCGAAATCGGTAGGAATAGATATTCAACAGATGAAACCCTCGATTTCAAAAGGAATTGACTATTTTTTGAACGCGGAAGAACAGGAATGGATCGATATACACGATAATTTATTATTGCACCTGCTGTGGTCGGCGAAAGAATCTGCATTCAAATATGCCGGCAACGCCGACCTTAATCTAAAAAAACACCTGACGATAAAGCGATTCAAAAGCAACCAAAACGGGCAATTTGAAGTTTTCATTTTAAATCAGGGCAAAGCAGAAAAGCTGGAAATAGCTTATGATACTTTTGACGATTATGTTTTGACCTGGACTTTGTGACTTTCCGCCAAGCCCCTTAACCCAACTACCGATGCGCAGATCCTTTATTTTTCTGTTCCTTCTTTTTGCCGCTAACCTCTCCGCACAAGTTCCTTCACTTTCATCCAGCGAGATTTTTCAAAATATCAAAAAACTTAATGTACTGGGTTCGGTACTTTATATTGCAGCCCACCCCGATGACGAGAATACGCTGATGCTCTCCTATTTATCCAAGGATCAAATGGTGAGGACCGGCTATCTTTCCCTGACAAGAGGCGATGGCGGCCAGAACCTGATCGGCGCGGAACAAGGTTACAATATCGGCGTAATCAGAACCCAGGAACTGCTGGGCGCAAGAAGAATCGACGGTGCGCAGCAATTTTTCTCCCGTGCTTACGATTTCGGTTTTTCCAAAACCCGGGACGAAACACTTCACTTCTGGGACGCTGAAAAAGTGCAGGGAGATGTCGTGTGGATGATCCGCAAATTCCAGCCTGATGTAATTATTACCCGCTTCCCGCCAGATCCGAGGGCCGGGCATGGGCACCATCAGACTTCGGCTTACCTGGCCGAAGAAGGTTTTAAAATGGCAGCCGATCCAAATGCATATCCAGATCAGCTTAAATTCGTAAAACCCTGGCAGGCCAAAAGGCTGGTTTGGAATACCTACACGCCTGGATTTACAAACAAAAAGCCGGAAGAAGAAAAAACGCCTTTCATATCCATCGAAATAGGCGGTTATAATCCGGTTTTGGGCAAATCTTATACAGAGATTGCAGCGGAAAGCCGCAGCCAGCATAAAAGCCAGGGATTTGGAAGTGCGCCTCAACGTGGCGACCGGATTGATTTCTTTCTACACAAAGTAGGCCAGCCTGCTGACAAAAATCTATTTGACCAGGTGGACATCAGCTGGAAACGCGTGAAGGGAAGCGAAAAAGTGCAGGCGCTTGTTTTGTCGGCAATCAAAAATTTCTCGGTAAATAAGCCTTCCGCATCCATCAATGACCTCTTGAAAATCAATGCAGAACTCAATCGGCTTGATTCTTCCAATATATATGTAAAAGCAAAGAAAGAAGAGATCCGCGATTTGATCGCGCAATGTGCCGGGCTTTGGTTTGAAACAAACCCGGCAGATTTTTCGGCGGTTGCAGGAGATGTAGCCGCTGTTAATGTTTCAGTGGTAAAGCGATCGGATTATCCCGTCAAGCTAATTTCGCTTGGTTGGATCGGAAGTAAAAAAGACAGCTCAATTAATCTTGCATTAAATCAAAACGAGCTGAATGCATTCCCTGTCAAAGCTAAGTTGCCTGACGATTTGCCGGTCAGCCAACCATACTGGCTCGAAAAACCGATAGAAAAAGGCATTTTCCAAATTGATAATCAGCAGAATATCGGCTTTCCTGAGAATCGCCCGGCAACTGTTACAAAGTATACTTTTGAGATTGGTGGTCAGCAATTTACATTCACCAGACCGTGGGTATTTAAGTATGCTGATCCGGCGGAGGGAGAGATTTACAGACCCTTTGAAATCCGCCCGGCTGTGACCACGACCATTGCCGAGCCCGTCTATATTTTCGCATCGGCCGAACCGAAGACGGTTACAATGGTGGTAGAAGCACAAAAGAACAATGTCAGCGGCACCGTAAAACCGGAAATTCCTGCGGGCTGGAAGTCTGTTCCCGGGTCTGCTGAATTTAAGCTGGAGAACAAATATCAGCAGCAATACCTTTCCTTCATCATCACGCCGCCACTTGAAAATCAGGAGGTCTCTCTAAAAGCCGTGGCTACTGTCGACGGAAAATCATTTGACAAATCGATTAAAACGATCACCTACCGCCATATTCCCTCGCAGACTATTTTCCCGACTGCCGAGGCGAAGCTTGCAAAAATTGATGTAAAAACAAATGCAAAAAACATCGGCTACATTGCGGGAGCAGGCGACGACGTTCCGACTGCATTGCGCCAGATGGATTGCCAGGTAACCATGCTCAATGCAGCCGGACTGGCCAAAGACCTGAGCACATTCGACGCCATTATTGTAGGTGTCCGCGCTTATAATACTGAAGAGTACCTGGCAAATTACCAGGGCAAACTGATGGAATACGTCAAAAATGGTGGTACGATGGTGGTACAATACACGATTCCGGGACAGAAAGTAAAACAGATCGGACCGTTTCCGATACAGCTTGGCCGGGAGCGGGTAACTGAGGAAGATGCGGAGATGCGGTTTTTGATTCCTGACAGCCCGATCCTGAATACGCCAAACAAGATCACTCAGAAGGATTTCGAAGGGTGGGTGCAGGAGCGCGGATTATATTTCGCGGCGGAGTGGGATAAGCAGAGCTATCAGGCACTTTTTTCAGCCAATGATGAAACTGAAAGCGCAAAAGAAGGAAGTGTGCTTTATGCGAAATACGGAAAAGGGCATTACATCTACACCGGCTTGTCCTTCTTCCGCGAGTTGCCCGCAGGCGTTACCGGGGCTTACCGGTTATTTGCAAATATGATTTCAGTTGGCAAAAAATAGCCAACTGAAATCTATTTAACGTTCTTCCGGCGATTCCTCTGAAAATCTTCCAGTACGAATCCGCCAAGTCCCTGCAGATTACTATAATAAGCGCGGCCATTATTGACCTGCGTGAAGTTTTGCACAAATTGTTTCAGATAAGGGTCTGTCGCAATCATAAATGTCGTCACAGGAATGTCCAGTTTGCGGCATTGTGCAGCTAATGTCAGGGTTTTGTTAATGATCTTGCGGTCGAGGCCGAAGCTGTTTTTGTAATATTTGATTCCTTCTTTCAGGCAAGTCGGTTTCCCATCGGTAATCATGAATATCTGCTTATTGCGCGTCTTTTTACGGCGCAGGATATCCATCGCAAGTTCCAGGCCCGCTACTGTATTGGTGTGATAGGGCCCAACTTCAAGGTACGGAAGATCTTTGATCTGAATCTGCCAGGCATCATTCCCAAACACGATAATATCCAGGGAATCTTTGGGGTATTTGCTGCGGATCAGCTCGGCCAATGCCAATGCTACTTTCTTCGCGGGCGTAATGCGGTCTTCGCCATATAGTATCATGGAGTGGCTGATATCGATCATCACAACCGTCGCAGTTGTGGTTTTCTGCTCGCGTTCCACTACTTCCAGGTCATTTTCCATTAATGTAAAATCACCGATCCCATGATTTACCTGCGCGTTTTTGATGGATTCCGTCATCGCGATCTGATCCAGTGTGTCCCCAAACTGAAACTGGCGAACATCGCTGCTGAGCTCATCGCCTACTCCCATATGCGGCGTGTGATGGTTACCGCCGGTTTTTGATCTTTTCAGTTTACCGAAGATTTCATCCAGAGCACTTTTCCGGATACTTTTCTCGGCTTTTGGCGTCATGATCAGCTTGCTCTCGCCTTCCTGCTGCTCCTCTGTGATATAGCCCTTCTTTTTCAGATCATCGAAAAAGTCCCCTATTCCGTAGGAATCGTTGGTCAGGTTGTATTGCCGGTCCAGTTCGCTCAACCAGGACATCGCTTCGCCGACATCTCCTGAGGTCATCAGCAGTAATTGCTGAAAAATATCGAAAAGCTGGTCAAACTTACTGTTAGCGCCTTGTTCTGCCGGGATGTATTTTGAAAAACGATGTCCTCGCATGTTGTACTGATTAATAAGGCCAAAAAAGATTCGGCTACTTCCAAGTTAATCGAAAGTAGCCGAATTTCACTAATTTATCCGCTATGAACTAAGCTTCTTCAGCGCAAAATTCTTCGAATGCCATTTGCAGATGTTGGGCGATCATTTCAGCCGAACGACCTTCAATGTGGTGACGCTCAACAAAATGGATCAGTTCTCCATCTTTAAACAATGCCACAGCCGGTGACGAAGGAGGATATGGAAGAGTATACTCACGCATTTTCGCCGTAGCTTCCACATCTGCACCTGCAAATACAGTCGCCAGATGATCAGGCTTAATCTCGCTGCGGGAAAGTGCCGCTCTCACACCCGGACGCGCCGCACCAGCCGCACAGCCGCAAACTGAATTAATCACAACCAAAGCAGTTCCCTTGGTGTTTTGCATGAAATTATCTACTTCCTCAGCAGTTGTCAAATCCTGAAAACCAGCATTAACAAGCTCAGCTTTCATTGGAGCCACTAATTGTGGTGGATACATATTTTTTAAATTTTATGGTTATACTTATTTGAACTTCAATTACTACATAAATCCTAATTCCAGTTTCGCCTCTTCCGACATCATTTCGGTCGTATAAGGCGGGTCGAAGGTAAGCTCGACGCTTACGTCATTTACACCCTCGACTTCCCTGATCTTTTGCTCCACTTCACCGGGCAATGTACCGGCAGAGGGACAGGAAGGAGAAGTTAATGTCATGGAAACGAACACGTTATTTACGGGAAACACTTTCAGATCGTAAATAAGGCCCAGTTCGTATACATCTACAGGAATCTCCGGATCATATACCGTCTTGATGGCCTTTACAACTTCTTCCCGCAACTCTGAATCTGACATTTTTTCTTTGTTATCTGATTGATTCTTAATTCTGATTCACAGATTTCGCCTGATACGCAAATCCATAAGCCTTCATTTGTTTTAACATCGCCGCCAGCCCGTTCGACCTTGTCTGTGCCAGGTGCTGATGCAATCCAATGCGTTCCATAAAGTAAAGATCCGCATTTGCTACCTCCTCAGGGGTATGCCCGGAAAGTACTTTGACCAGCATACTTACCAGCCCGCGGACGATGATAGCATCACTGTCCGCTTCGAATTTCAAAAGATCACCTTCCATGTAAGCATTCAGCCAAACCCTGGACTGGCACCCTTTAATAATATTTTCCTCAGTCTTGTATTGTTCTTCCAAAGGCGGGAACTGCTTGCCGAGATCTATGATGTACTCGTACTTGCTTTCCCAATCATCAAACAATTCAAAATCCGAAATTAGTTCGTCCTGTATCTCGTTTATCGTCATTGTGTATTTTAGTATTCTGACAATGGCCGCGAGCTATGCCTGATAGCAAGAATCTCCATACCATTTTTTCTCGCATTATAAATAACCCTGTAATTACCAGCGCGAATTTCCCTGATACTCTCAATTCTCGTCTCCGGAATCTGTCTGCCCATATCGGGAAATTTTTCGAGCAGGTCAACTTTCTTAAAAACTTCGTTAATCCATCTCCTGGAATACGATTTAGATTCATTTTCAAGCCAAAGAAAAATATTATCCAAATCCTGTCGTGCTTCCTTTGACCATATTATTCCAGCCATTTTTTATAGGGTGCCTTTACTTCTTCGTGTGTGAATGACTCTCCATTATCAATTTGCTTCCTTGATCTTTCAATTTTGGATAATAAAAGAATCTGCTCTATTACCTCTTCAACCTCAATTTCGTCCGGCATCATTCTCAGCGAGTCAAGCAGGGTGTCCTTCGGTATCGTTTCCATTCTGAGTGAACAAGATGTTAGAATTCTGTTTTACTTAAAGAAGTAATTTACAAAAATTATCCAAGCATTCTCTTGACCTTATGAAGTCCTTGAATAAGCTTGTCAATTTCCTCAACCGTATTGTAAACAGCAAAAGAAGCACGCGAGGTTCCGGTGATGTTGAAGCGGTTCATGAGCGGCTGGGTGCAGTGGTGGCCCGTACGGACCGCGATACCCTGCTGATCCAGCAGCACGCCGATATCCTGATGGTGAATGCCGTCAATCACAAATGAAAGCACACTGACCTTGTTCTTCGCTTTTCCAATGATTTTCAATCCTTCAATCTCGCTGACCGCCTCGGTAGCATACCTTAGCAATTCGTCTTCATATGCAGCAATATTTCCTTTTCCCAAAGAATCAACGTAGTCAAGTGCATATTTTGCCGCTACCACGTCAGCAATATTCGGTGTTCCTGCTTCGAATTTATAGGGAAGTTCATTATAGGTCGTTTTCTCAAACGTTACTTCCTTGATCATTTCACCGCCGCCGCGGTATGGTGGCATTGCATTCAAAAGGTCTCTTTTTCCATACAAAATACCCATTCCCGTAGGTCCGTAGATCTTGTGCAGTGAGAGTGAATAAAAATCACAATCCAGATCCTGTACATCAATTTGAATATGTGAACTGGCCTGGGCGCCGTCGATCAGCACTTTTGCTCCTACTGCATGCGCTTTTTCAATAATTTCTTTGACAGGATTAATTGTACCAAGCGAATTGGAAACATGCACAACCGAAACAAATTTCGTACGCTCGGTCAGCAGTTTTTCATATTCATCCATTAACAAATCGCCATTGTCGTCGATCGGGATCACTTTAAGGACACATCCCTTTTCTTCGCACAGCATCTGCCAGGGAACAATGTTAGAATGGTGCTCCATCGTGGAAATGATCACTTCGTCACCTTCTTTGAGGAATTTCCGCCCGTAGGTAGCAGCAACCAGATTGATACCATCCGTAGTACCGTAAGTAAAAATAATTTCTTCCGGGAACTGTGCATTTAAAAATGCCTGCGCCCTTTTCCTCGACTGCTCAAACGCAGAAGTCGCCTTTTCAGCTAAATGATGAATCCCGCGGTGAATATTGGCATTGTAATGTTCGTAATATCCTGATAATGCATCCAATACCAACCTGGGCTTTTGTGTAGTCGCCGCATTGTCGAAATAAACCAGTTGTTTTCCATTGATCACCTCATTCAAAATAGGGAAATCATTTCTGATGGAAGCAATGTCTAGGGAAGTGTTCATAAGCTGTATTTTAGAAAAATACCCAACCCAAAAAATTGAGTTGGGTGACAATAAGATGTGTCCTGAAATCTCCGGACAGCTATTTAGAAGCCAATTTCTCAGCAATCACGTTTTCAAGATATTCACGGATGGAGTCGATCCGGATCTGCGAAACAACGTCCGCACAAAAAGCAAACATCAGCAGCGACAATGCTTCAGGCTGAGATATTCCTCTCGACCGCATATAAAACAATGCTTCTTCGTCAATTTGCCCGGTAGTAGTACCGTGTGAGCACTTCACGTCATCTGCAAAAATTTCCAGCTGAGGCTTCGTATTCATGCTCGCTTCGGGAGATAACACGATATTCTTACAGGATTGAAATGCGTTGGTTTTCTGGGCGTCGGGGCGAACAAAGATTTTTCCGTTGAACACACCTTTCGACTTATCCCTCAAAATACCTTTATACAATTCATTACTTTCAGAATTCGGCTTGCGGTGGTCAGCAACGGTGTGGTTATCAACGTGCTGTGTTCCGTCGGGAAAATATAAACCGTACATATGCGCTTCGCAGCGTTCCCCGTCCAGAATGATATTCAAATTATTTCTGGTAAAACGGCCGTTGAGCGTGACAGTACCTGCATAGAATTGAGATTTGTCCAGCATACGTACTTGCGTCGTTCCGATATGGTACGCTTGTTCGCTTTCATTTTGTACCTTATAATACTCAACGCCAGCTTCTTCGCCGACATATATCTCGGTCACAGCATTGGTAAAGGATCTCCCGCTACCCAAGGTGCGAAAAGCTTCTGCCAGTTTTAAATGCCCATTACGTCCTACCGCAATAATATTTCTGGGCTGGCTACCTACATTCTGCATCCGTGCATCTGCGACGAAACGAAGAATCACAGGATGCTCAACAGTTTGATTATCAGGAACGTGAATAAATATCCCGTCCTGTGTAAAAGCAGTATTCAACTCAGTAAAGGCGTCGCCGCTTTCCTGCGCCAGCTCGTTGAAGTAGGTATTGACAAGCTGGGGATTTTTTTTAATCGCTTCAGAAAGCGAAGAAATCGTGATCTGGTCCTGAGAGGATACCATTCGCGACAACTCCGCATTGTAGTGACCATTGACAAAATATATGATATTAGCGTCTTGCTCGGGAATTTTCAGATCTTCCAGATCAGCCTGAACGACATTACTTTCAGAATTAAAATTGTAAGAGCCGCTAACCAACTCCTTTACATTGGAATATTTCCACTCTTCATTTCTGACGGTTGGAAAGCCCAGTTGATCAAACCTTGCCAAAGCGGCGCGCTTTTTCTGATGAAAAGGAGAAGAAGCCTCTCCGTTCATGACAGATTCACGGGCATAAAAGTCCGTAATCAGCCTGGTTTTCAAATCTATTGTTTCGGTACTCATTGCTCTTTTTATAAGGTACTTTAATGTTAAGAAACTTCAACGGTGACGTTTTACACTTTCTTAACTTATCGCCTCCACTTCCGCCTTAATCCAGTCGTAGCCCTTTTCTTCGAGCTCCAAAGCAAGTTCCTTCGGTCCAGACTTCACTATTCTTCCTTTGTAAAGCACGTGTACGTAATCAGGGACAATGTAATCGAGCAGGCGCTGGTAGTGGGTTACCACGATCGTCGCGCGTTCAGGGGAGCGAAGTGAGTTAACACCCTCTGCAACAATCCGTAAGGCATCGATATCCAGACCTGAATCCGTTTCATCCAGGATCGCCAGCTTTGGTTCGAGCACTGCCATCTGAAAAATCTCATTGCGTTTTTTCTCCCCTCCCGAAAACCCTTCATTTAATGCGCGTTTCAGAAGCGAATCGTTCATGCTGACCAATTTCGCTTTTTCACG
The DNA here is from genome assembly GCF_008369915.1 of Dyadobacter sp. UC 10. Taxonomy (NCBI): domain Bacteria; kingdom Pseudomonadati; phylum Bacteroidota; class Cytophagia; order Cytophagales; family Spirosomataceae; genus Dyadobacter; species Dyadobacter aurulentus. Next base: position 496,299 of record NZ_VSRN01000001.1, read on the forward strand.
TACCATTTTCAGAAATTGCGCAGCGTCCAGCGGGTTTTCTCCTTTGTACTTGCGTATCTCGTTTACAGCCGTTTTCAAAAAGTTGATCGTCGTAACTCCGGGAATCTCAACGGGATACTGGAACGCTAAAAATATACCTTCCGCTGCTCTTTCCTCCGGGGCCATTTCTAAAATATCCTGTCCTTCGAAAAGAACCTGTCCGCCGGTAACTTCATATTCCTCTCTCCCCGCAAGGACAGAAGCCAAGGTGCTCTTGCCGGATCCGTTGGGTCCCATAATAGCATGAACCTCACCGGGTTTTATTTCCAGATTGATACCTTTTAATATTTCCTTACCTTCAATCGAGGCGCGCAAGTCATTTATAGAGAGCATAACTGATTTATTCTTATATAGATAGTTCGTGGCAATTTTACCGCAAAAGTAACACGTTTTAAGCGTAAAAGAAAATGGACGCGAACGGTAGAAAACTACACCACACTATAACCACAACCTTTTTAAACACACCCTTGTTCCCATAAAAATGATAATTCGCAACAAAATCCGGGTAACCCTGCCGGCTGGCCTGCAACCAGTTTTTAATTGCGATGGAAACCCTTACTTTGCGTTTTTAGCAGCTACATTACTTCACAATGAACAGCGATACATCCAAAGACTCCGGGATTAAAGTTTCGTCTGAAACGGGGACGCTTAGACGGCTTCTTATTCACAGCCCGGACAGGGGATTAGGCAAGGTTGTGCCCAGCAAAGCGCAGGACTGGCTTTTTGAGGATATTGTCCACCTCGATACCATGCGACGCGGAGAATATGATTATTATGTAAAATTGCTGCTCTACTTTCTCGATCCGGCGAAGATCAAAGGGAGACTTGCCGAAATTGACAGCGACATAAGCAGATCGTTTTTCATACCGGGTTCGGAGAATTACTTTGACTCGGATTGCGTCGTTGATATTCAAAAACTGCTTGGCGAAATCCTGCAAGACAGCAATACCCGCATTAAACTGACAGCCGCCATTTGCGGGATTGAGAAGTGCTCGTTCCAAATCCAGGAAGAACTTAACTCCCATGACCCGCACGAACTGGCGCGGATATTCATTTCCGGCTCATGCCCTGACAAAAGAATGCTCTTCGCCCCGCTGCCGAACCTGATTTTTATGCGGGATATCGGAATAGTGATAAACCAACATATTTTACTCAACAAACCGGCCAAAGCAGCGAGAACGCGCGAGTCGATACTTGCACAGTTCGTGTTTTTTTATCATCCCATGTTTGCCGGAATCAGGCAAAACCTGATTGAAATCCCGGATAATGAGAACCATTTTCTGCTTCCGGATGATGAAAAAGCCAGCGACTATCATCGTTGCACGCTCGAAGGCGGCGATGTTATGACCGTCGCGCCAAATCATTTACTGATTGGTTGCAGCGAAAGAACCAGCATTTATGCAGCGCAGCAGGTGATGAAAATACTCTTTGAAAAGGACATTGTTGAAAAGATCACAATTATCAAAATCCCCAAGAAAAGGGATTACATGCATATTGACACAATTTTTACGCAGGTAAAAAAGAATGTTTGGGTACTGCTGGGCTCGCTCGCCAGGCTGGGTGACGAGGCGCGTAAAAAAGATGCATTGCATTTTTTCGCCCCGGCAGACGTAAATAAAGAATTCAGAATATTGCAGTTTGTAAAAGGAAACGAGCAGCTGCCCAGAGCAATAGAAAACCTGGAAGAATTGCTTGCTGAGATCAGCATTAATGATCTGGGCTGCCAGGAACCGGTACAATTTATCTATTCCGGCAACAACGAATTCCCTTACGGCGAACGCGAACAATGGACTGATTCATGCAACTTGCTTGCTTTGAAAGACGGTGTGGTAATTGGTTACGACCGTAACGACAAGACGCTGGAAGCTTTCCGAAAAAAGGGCTTCTCCGTGATCAGCGCACAGGCAGTTCTTGAAAAATTTGAAGCCGGAACACTTTCCCCGGACACATTAACCGACACATTTATTACATTACCCTCGGCCGAACTGTCGCGGGCGCGAGGCGGGTCGCATTGCATGAGCATGCCGATCCTGAGGGAATCTTAATATTGTAATCGTGGGATATCGATTGTAAATTGCAGTACACGGAAAACTGTCAGTTCCACTTTTTTGTAAAACTTACTCCTATGCGCGTTATCACTTCATCTGCTCAGATTCAACCCCAGTCAACGCCCCGGATCATGATGATCAGGCCTGCGAAGTTTGGTTTTAACGAGGAAACCGCCCCTAGTAACGCCTTCCAAAATCAGACATCCCAAATTGACGAGTCGCTCACCGATGCACAGACTGCCGAAGCTGAATTTGAACTGATGGTCGATCAGCTGCGTAAAGCCGGCGTCGACCTCCGCGTTTTTGACGATACGGACGAAGTTGTCCGCCCCGACGCTGTATTCCCCAATAACTGGGTTTCATTTCACCAAAGCGGCAAAGTGGTATTATACCCAATGATGGCACAAAACCGTCGGTTGGAACGCAGACATGACATTATCGAAGCATTAGGGAAGGATTTCAACATTGAAGAAATCATTGATCTAACTTATTTCGAAGAGCAAGGCAAGTTTCTGGAAGGCACTGGCAGCATGGTACTCGACCGGAGGTACAAAATCGCTTATGCCTGTCTGTCGCCACGCACGCACCCCGAAGTGCTCCACGCATTTGGAGAGGCAATGGGATATGAAATCGTCACATTCTCGGCTTTCGACGAAAACGACAGACCAATTTACCATACCAATGTGCTGATGTGCGTTGGAGATATTTTCGCAGTCATCTGTCTGGAAGCAATTAAAAATCCGGACGAGCGGCAAATGGTGAGAGCGGCCCTGGAAGAAACAAGTAAATATATTGTGGAGATTTCCCTCGAACAGGTGCGGCATTTCGCTGGTAATATGCTGATGGTCAGAAATAACAAGCTTGATAAATTCCTGATCATGTCCACACAGGCTTACGATTCACTGACAAGCAAGCAAGTGAAACAACTCACCGAATATGCGCGCCTTTTGCATACAGATCTTTCATTCATAGAAACTTATGGAGGCGGCTCGGCGCGCTGCATGATGACTGAAATCCATTTACCTGTCAAATAAAAATGCTCCGGGATAACCGGAGCATTTTTATTTAATTCCATAACCCTACATTCAATTCTAATCCCGTATCTCAGCCTTGGCTTTTGATATCTTTTCATTTGTTTTGGCCTTGAACGCATCCCATTTCTCAGCAGTTTCGTTCTCTACTTCATTCCAGGAGTCTTTCAATTCCTCTTTTTCCTTATTGAGTTCAGCTTTGCGCTCGCGCCACTTTGCTTTTTCCTTTTCGGCAGCCTTGTCCATTTTCGCGTCGGCTTCCTCTATTTTTCGGTCCAACTTGGCCACTGCTTCATCAATATCCTCTTTCAGAGAAGCTTTATCTTCCTTTATTTTTGCTTCAAAATCATTTCCCGCCTCTTTGATATCCGCTTTGGCATCGGCAACATTTTCATCCATGTCATTTTTTGCCTCCTCAACTGTTTCGTTTGCAGAATCTTTCGTTTTTTCCGAGCAGCTGGTCATTGTCAGCATTCCCATGGTTAGCATAGTCGCAACCATCAAAGTGATCTTTTTCATAATTGGGGTTTGTTAGTAAAACGCTCTTTGTTTGAATGTTCCTATTCTAAGTCCCCAGTACAAAAACCTTACCACTTCGATCTTCCAGCTTTTCCGGTGACCTTGTGGAACTTAATTCTCAAATACACTTTCAGGATACTTTATCCACAGCTGTACTGAACTTCGCGGTTACGTATTAAGTTTGTTGGTAAATAGCCCCTTCCGGATCCTTTTATACAAAAACTTGCACTTTATCGGTACTCACCAAACCTCATGCGCCAACTTTACTCACTAGTCCTGCCCTTTTTTATTTGCATTAACAGTTTTGAAGTAATCGCACAAACTGACTCTTCGTCGACGCGGCAGCTGGAAGAAGTGACCGTCAATGCGTACGAATCGAAAAGCAACCCGCTGGCTACCACTGCCACTGTTGCGATTGTAGGCAGGCGTAACCTCGACCGTTTTTCTTCTACAACCTGGGCCAATGCGGTAAATACAGTTCCGGGCGTAAAAATGGAAGAACGCTCCCCGGGCAGCTACCGTTTTTCAGTAAGAGGGAGTTTGCTCCGTTCACCATTTGGGGTGAGAAACGTAAAATTTTACTGGAACGGAATCCCTTTTACAGACGCCAGCGGCAACACCCCGCTCAACTCAATCGATTACAACGCAGTGCAGGGAATGGAGATCATTAAAGGACCCGGTAGCAGCATTTACGGCGCGGGTACTGGCGGGGTAGTACTTTTGCAAAGTCAGTCAGACAATGCATTTCAAAACAGGGTGGAACAAAGTGTAAGCTTTGGGAAATATGGATTTCAAAGCAGGAATACAGCAGTCCAGATCGGTGATATTTCCATTCAATATGGTCATAGCGAGCAGGATGGCTACCGCAATCACAGTGCGATGGCCCGCGACGCGATCCGGTTTACCTCTTCTTCGGCAATCGGAGAAAAAGGTACGTTATCATTGCTGGGCATGTATTCTGACCTTTATTACCAAACTCCCGGCGGCATTAACCTGGCGCAATACCAGTCAAATCCAAAACTGGCTCGCCAGTCAACACCCACCGTGCCGGGAAGTGAGGCACAGCGGGCAGCTATTTATACACGACTTGCGCTGCTCGGGGGAAATTACACGATCCAGCTTTCAGATAACTGGACGCAATCGACAGCATTGTATCTGACTTATACAGATTTCGCAAACCCGTTCATTTCGAACTATGAAAAAAGGGACGAAAACGGGATCGGCGGAAGGAATATCTGGCAAAACCAGTCAGAATTCGGCCATGTGAAAACGAAATGGACGAGTGGTTTTGAGTGGCAATACGGAAAGTCCGCGCAAAGAAATTATGACAATATCGGCGGCGTACCTGATAAACAACAAACTGTGGAGGATATCCGCACAACCAACCTTTCCGCATTCACACAGCTAGAAGCGGTATTACTGACCGACCTGACGCTGAGCGCGGGCGTTAGTTACAATACTTTCAAATATAAATACGAGCGGTTTTTTGAGCTTCCTTACGAAAAGGACCAGCGACGTTTCGACGGTATCTTCGTTCCCCGGTTTGCCGCCAATAAGATCATTGCCAAAAACTGGTCAGTAACGGCTTCTTACAGCGGCGGCTTCTCCCCTCCCACGCTTCAGGAAGTTCGTCCGTCGGCGGGTGGATTTCGCAAAGACCTGAACCCTGAGCGGGGCATGAATACCGAAATTGGTATCAGAAGAACTGGAAAACGCATTTCAGGTGAGGTAAGTCTTTATCATTTTGGATTAAAGGAAACAATTGTTCGCCGAACCAATGAAGCTGGCTCTGAATACTTTATCAATGCGGGCAAGACAAAGCAAAACGGACTGGAATACACCCTGTCCTACGATATCCTGGCCAATCCGCAACTGCCCGTTATGTTGAAATTGTGGACAAACGGGACTTATACAAAGTATACATTCGATAATTTCCAGCAGGCCGACATCGACCTGAGCGGAAAGTTGATTCCGGGAATCCCTCGTTTCTCGCAAACTTCCGGCTTGGATATCCTGCTTAAATACGGATTTTCTGCATTTGTAACATACCAGAATGCAGATGCAATGTATTTGAATGATGCCAATACCGTGAAAAACACTGCTTATAGTCAATGGATGGCGCGGGTGAGCTGGAAAAAAAGCTGGGGCGGGCATTTTTACAGCGAGCTTTCAGCCTCGGCTGAAAAGGTAAATGCCGGCATTTTTAGTCTGGGTTACGATTTGAATGCTTTTGGAAACCGGTATTATAACAGTGCCCCGAAAGACAACCTTTGGGCCGGGGTGAAGATCGGCTGGGAATGGCAGAAAAATCAGCGGTAATGCATTTATACGTTCACATCCCCTTTTGCAAACAGGCTTGTCACTATTGTGATTTCCATTTCAGCACCAATACAGCTGGTAAACAGGCTATGGTTGAGGCGATTGCGGCAGAAATCTCAATCAGAAAATCATATCTCGAAAGTTCGCGGCTTGAAACGATCTATTTCGGCGGAGGGACCCCTTCGGTTTTGAGCAAAGAGGAACTTCAACTTCTTTTAAACACGATCAGCGATCATTTCGATATTGCCGCAAGCGCAGAAATCACCCTGGAAGCTAATCCTGACGACCTAAGCCAGAGCAAGCTGGAAGACCTTTTTGAGGCTGGGGTCAACCGTTTGAGTATCGGTATACAGTCGTTTAATGAGCCACACCTGCAATTTTTAAATCGCGCCCATTCCGCACACGAAGCCGAAAACTGCGTGCGACTGGCCAAACAGGTTGGAATTGATAACATCTCCATCGACCTCATTTACGCTATCCCCGCTTCCGATCACAGCATCCTTCATAGCGACTTAGCGAAAGCATTTGAACTGGACGTCGCGCATATTTCTGCATACTGTTTAACCATTGAACCGCAGACTGTTTTTGGAAACTGGTTAAGAAGAAAAAAGATACAGCCTGTGAACGAAGAATTTGCTGCGGAGCAGTTTGAAATACTCATTGACACACTTGCCGCGAACGGGTACGAGCAATATGAAATCTCAAATTTCGCCCGAAATCAGCAGTATAGCCGGCATAACAGCTCCTACTGGAAACAGCGGCCTTACCTGGGCATCGGGCCCAGCGCGCACTCCTATAATGGTACCAGCCGGGAATTCAACATTTCCAATAATGCGAAATATGTTGAATCAATCAATTCAGGTCACATTCCGGCGACGATTGAGGAGCTTACAGCAGCGGACATGACCAACGAATATCTGCTGACCGGATTGAGAACAAAATGGGGCGTTGATAGCGACGAACTCGACAGGCTGTCGAAAGGAAAATTTGCGATGCTTCACCAGCAGGAACTCAGTAATATGAAGAAGAACGGCTGGCTTAAAGAAGAGTCGGGAACTTTGGTGCTTACTAAATCCGGCAAGCTTTTCGCTGACCGGATCGCGAGCGACCTTTTTATTGACTAGACTTCCCGGAAGTCCCGGAAAGTCTAGTTTAAGCCTATTGTACCAATTCCGCGTTGAGCGTGATTTCTGCATTAAGCAGCTGAGAGATCGGGCATTCTTTTTTCGCCTTTTCCGCGATAGTAGCGAATTTATCGGCAGAAATATCGGGCACTTTTGCTGTCAGATCGATAGCACTTTTTACAACCTGCCCCTTGGAAGGATCCAGACTGACTGTTGCGGTCGCATTGAGCTCATCGGCCGTAAAGCCTTCCGCATTCAGCTCAAAGCTTAACTTCATGGCAAAACATCCGGCGTGCGCCGCTGCGATCAATTCCTCAGGATTGGTACCTTTTCCCTCTGCAAAACGGGTATTGAAGGAATACTGGGTGTTTTCCAAAACAGTGCTTTGGGTGCTGATCGTACCAGCTCCTTCTTTTCCTGTTCCTTTCCAAACGGCTGTGGCTTTGCGATTTATCATTGGATTCGAGTTTGATTATGGATTGATTTAGTAAATATGAAATCTTGTATTAGCGTAAAGTAACAAGCCCTGCGCATCTATGCAAATTATTATATTATTAACGACCGCAATAATCAGACCATAAAAACAGTTCCAGAAAGTGCCTGAACATACTTTTTAACGCAATTAGTTAATGAAAGTTAACGCAGCCGGTGCAATTAAACTTTATTATTGCACTGCAATCTAAAAACCATATTTCCATCCAATCTCAATTTTAAATTAGCGTATCATGAACAAAAAACTCATCCCCCTGCTGCTTGTCCTGGTTGCATTGTTTCAAGGCTGCCGCGGCCCCGAAGGAGATCCCGGCGCCGATGGTGTCAATGTGGTAGGTTCAACCATAGATCTCGTCGATGTGAACTTCAATGCCGGTAACAATTTTGAATATTCCATGTCTTTTGATCAGGCTGATCTCGAAGTATTGGAATCTGATGCGGTGCTCATTTACATTCACTGGAACGACGTAACCTCGGGCAATCAAACTTTAAAAGCTTATCGCCTGATGCCGCAAACTGCTTTCCTGGGAGGAAACCAGTTACTGACCTACAACTTCGACCAGACTGTGAATGATTTCTCCATATTCCTGGACGGAAATGTGAACCTGGCTAATTTGTCAGCGGAATATACACAGGATCAAAGTTTCCGTATCGTGGTAGTTCCTGCTGATTTTGCGGCACGTAAAAGCGGATCAGTGGATTACAACGATTACGACGCGGTTGTGAAAGCATTCAATATCGACGAATCGAAAATCCGCAAAGTATCAGCTAAATAAGCTGGAACAATTTTTTAATTATATCTTTCTGAAAAATATCGTTCAAAATCCGGTAAGTCGTTTACCGGATTTCATTTTTGTCTATGAAAATTACTTTCAACACACTGTTATTATTTTTTCTGCCTGTTTCATTTTGTCTGGCCCAAAGCTTCGCCGACGAGACTAACAAGTTTCGGGACCATTACAAAAATGAGTTTCTGACAACCGGAAATTCACCCCTGAAAAAGGAGGACCTCGCCTACCTTCGCTTTTATGAGCCCGATTCTACTTTTAAGGTCGAGGCCCGGTTTGAGAAAGTCAAAGGACAGCCATTTGAGATGCCGACTTACAGCGGGATCAACAAAACTTACGTGAGGTACGGTATCTTGAAATTCCGGGTGAACGGAAAAAGACAAACCCTGACTGTCTACCGGAGCCTGAGCCTGCAGGCAAATGCCAAATATAAGGACTATCTTTTCGTCCCGTTTAAGGACAAGACAAATGGTATTGAATCCTATGGAGGCGGCCGCTATATCGACTTAAAAACAACAGATATCAAGGACGACACCTATGTGCTTGATTTCAATAAAGCGTATAATCCGTATTGTGCATACAGTATCGGTTTCAATTGTCCGATCCCTCCAAGTGCGAATCATTTGTCGGTGGCTATTTACGCTGGCGAGAAGAAATTTGCCAAAGAACATGAGGAAGCTAGTCTCAAATAGGAGTTTCTTTCCATTCAAAAAGGATATATTCCCCATCTTCCGAATCGCCGGCCTGGCTTCGGAAACCGCCATTTCTCAAATAAAAATCAATAGCCGGCTGGTTTTTTAGCAAGCATTTCAAAGTCGCTTTTCCATTTAGTTTTTGAAGAGAGTTCTGTAAAAGCGCCTTTCCCACACCCTGGTGCTGCCAGGCAGCATTTACATATAAGTGGTGAATAAAATGATCCTGCACCCAAAGCGATGCAAATCCGACTATCTCCTCCTCTGACTTTGCAACAAGAATAAATTCGCCCTCGGTATCGCTGTCGAATGAGATCCTGGCAAGTTGCTCGTCGTCAAACCAGGTAAATGTGGCACGGTAAGAATCCTCATAGAGCTGCGCCACAGCCCTTCTTTCTTCCTCCGCAAAATCTGAAATAGCAATGAATCTCAGAGTATCGTCGCTCATTAATATGATAGTAAGAACATAAAAAAGCCTGACGAAAACCGTCAGGCTCCAATTTAGAATAGGCTTGATTATGCTGCAAGAAAATTCTTCTGCTTCATAATACGCTCGAAAACTTTGATGTCGTGCTCAGAGGTAAAAATGCTGAAAGGCAGATACAAAAACTGGCCTTTTGAGATTACCAGCACGTAGGCATCCTTGTCTTTGTAAGCATCCATGATCTGTTCCCATTTCATTACACTTCCTTCCTTCTGGTTCAGTTTCATGAGGATCTGACGGTTGTCGATCTCATACTGAAATTTTTCAAACATCGGCTTGTACTGAGCAAGCTGGGTAATGCCTGTAAACTGGATCAACCAGAAAAGGACATACAGGATCACACCTACAAACACCGTAATATAGATCCAGAAATTAGGATAAGCGTCTGTCAGATTGAGTATTGCGTTGATCAGGATCAGGGCAATAGGAAGAAGCGCCCATTTGATCTGCGTTTTGAAAAAGTAACGCATGGCCAGCGCAATGTATTTCTTTGTTGGTAATGCATACTTTTTTGTACGAACCGCCGCCGGGTTCGTGGGCATTTGATAAACGGGTTGGTGCTTGTTCACCGAAACTTTGGCCATAACTTAATTTTAATTAACTATTCTGATTTCTGTCAGATAAGGATCAATAGGGTTGTAAAATAAAGTGCAAAGTTAGGAAAAACAGACCGACATATCAGAAAGGCCCTGAAATAAAAAGCAGTTAATAGATTTTAGTGTAATTTGTCTTTCTTAACTGCGTTGAAGAAGTAAATCAGCCTTTTGATCCAATCCAATGAGTTTTCTGTTTCCTTCCTTTTTGTGGGGTTTGCTGGCCATAGCTGTTCCGATTGCGATTCATATATTCAATTTCCGCCGTACAAAAAGGATATTTTTCACCAATGTCGCCTTCCTTAAAGCAGTTGATACCAAAACGCGCTCAGTGCGGCAGATCAAGCATTGGCTGGTTCTTGCAACGCGTATTTTAGCCATTATCTGTCTTGCACTTGCATTCGCTCAGCCGTTTCTTCCGGCAAAAAACAACCAGGCCGTCAGCCGCCAGGGTATCACCAGCCTTTATCTCGACAATTCGTTCAGTATGGAGAGCGAGCTGAACAATAAACGGTACCTGGATATTGCTACGCAGCGCCTCAGCGATTTGCTGGGTATTTTCAAAAACTCTGCCTCCCTGCAACTGGTTACCAACGATTTCTCGGCGCAGGAGCAGGGACTTTACCCCGCAGAAAAACTGCGCGACCGACTTACGACCATTAGCCTTTCCAATACCCCGAGAACATTCGAACAGATCTACCTGCGGCAGCAAAACCTGATCTCGCGCCACCAGCAGCAGGGAAGTAATCAGCTGTTCTGGTTTTCTGATTTTCAAAAAAGCACGGCCGGTGATTTATCGGCAATTAAAGCTGACACGATCAATCAGCTTTACCTGGTACCCGTGCAGGCTGCGGCTGAAAAGAACATATTCGTCGATTCCACCTGGTTGAATACGCCATTTATCCGTGAGCTTCAAAACAATATCCTCTTTGTAAAAGTCAGTAATTCGGGCTCGGAAGATGCTAAGAATGTGGTACTTAAATTGAGTCTGGACAACACCCAGGCTTCCACTGCTTCCGTGAATGTTCCCGCAAACGGAAGTGCTACCGCCAAATTTAACTTCAATCTGAAAGGGAAGGGTTACAAAAAAGGGCATATCACGTTTGACGATTTTCCGGTGACCTTTGACAACGACTATTTCTTTGTCCTCAACTCCTCTCCCCTTATCCGGGTTTTACATATTCATGGTCAAAAATCATCCGGCAACTACATTGAAAATGTCTATGATAACGATAGCCTATTCACGCTGCAAAGCTACAATGCACAAAATGTTGATCCAGGACTGATTAAAAATGCGGATCTCGTCGTGTTGGAAGGGGTTAGTCAGCTATCGGGCACGCTTCCCCAGGAATTGCAGGATTTTGTCCGCAAAGGCGGGAGCCTGGCCATGCTTCCTTCTGTTAATCCGCAGGCAGAAAGCTATGCCGCTTTCCTAAATAACCTTGGTGTAAGAGGCCTGAACGTAGCCGGCAATACAACTCCAAGTCTGGTCGACCTGGCTGCTCCTGACCGTAACAACCCTTTTTTCAGTGATGTTTTCGAGGAATCAGTTCGTCAGGAGATCAACCTGAACCTGCCTGCTGCGTCACCGGTGCTGAGCTGGTCAAGCTCGGGGCAGCTGCTGCTTTCACTGCGCAACGGTCAGGTTTATCTAAGTCAGGTTTCAAATGGACCTGGAAAATTATATTTGTTTGCAGCGCCGCTCAATCCGGAATATGGCAAGGTAGCGCAGCATGCGATTTTTGTGCCTGTCATGTACAAGATCGCCGCCGCAAGTGTGAGGGCGCAACGCACTTCGTTTAAGTTTGACGAAGACCCGATCAGCCTGTCCGTGACGGGTACCGAAGCCAATTCGATCTACAAATTACGTCGGGATAAAACCGAGCTGATCCCAGTCCAGCGTGTAACCGGCAACCAGCTTTTGCTGAGTATTCCCCAGGGTGATCAACTTGGAGAAGGGCTTTCAGCGGGCTACTATGAACTGGTGCGGAATGACAAAACCGAACAGCTGATCGCACTCAACCACAACAATACCGAATCCAGGCTGCAATACTACTCTCCTGCGGAGCTCAGGTCTTTATTTTCCGGACAAAAGAACATCCAGGTATTCGACCGGATCGATGACGATGCATTTGCTACTGCATTTCAGCAACAAAACATGGGTACCTCCTTATGGAAGTACTTTTTATACGCTGCACTGTTTTTTCTTTTGCTGGAGATCGCATTGATCAGGTTGATGAAATGATCCTCCCGCCGTGTCGAATTTCTTTACATTTTCGTCAAAAGATGTCGATTGAGTTTTATGTTAGCGGTTTTTACACCAATTTTGTCTGGTAAAATTTAATTTCTTAAATGCTTTCATCCCGAATTGGAATTCTTGGAGGCGGCCAGTTGGGTTTAATGCTTTTGCAAGCTGCGGTTGACTGGAACCTTGATATCCATGTACTGGATCCTGACTCTGAGGCTCCATGCAAACAAATCGCCCCGCACTTCCGCCAGGGTTCCCTGCAAGATTTTGACACGGTTTATGATTTCGGCAAAGACCTCGATGTAATTACGATCGAAATCGAAAAAGTAAATGTGGAAGCCCTTGAAAAGCTTGAAAAAGAAGGCAAAAAAATCTACCCGCAACCAGCTGTAATCCGACAGATCCAGGATAAGCGGATCCAGAAAAAGTTTTATCTTGACAATCACCTTCCCACTGCGGATTTTATATTAACCGAAAACCGGGAAGACACTTCCAGGCACGGTTCGTTTTTACCAGCATTTCATAAACTTGGCAAAGACGGTTACGATGGCCGCGGCGTTCAGCGCCTGGCTTCGGAGGAAGATTTCCCAAAAGCATTCGACCAGCCGGGCCTGCTGGAAAAAGCAGTCGATTTTGAAAAGGAACTTGCCGTAATTGTTTCGCGCAACAGTGCCGGCGAAACTGCAACATTCCCCACCGTCGAAATGGTATTTCACCCTGAACACAATCTGGTGGAATACCTGTTTGCTCCGGCGGAAATCAGCGCAGAAATCAATACAGAAGCCCAGGAAATCGCAGTCAGGACGGCAGAAGCTTTTCAGATAGTAGGTCTGCTGGCGGTTGAGCTTTTTCTGACAAGAGAAGGCCAAGTACTCATTAATGAAGTTGCGCCCCGCCCGCATAACAGCGGCCACCATACCATCCGGGCCAATGTGACATCGCAATACGAGCAACACTGGCGGGCTATTCTGGGATTGCCACTTGGTAGTACCACTGCGTTCGGTCCTTCGGCAATGGTTAATCTGCTAGGCGAGGACGGGTATGAAGGACCGGCAATTTATGAGGGAATTGAGAAGCTTTTGGCAAAGGATGCGGTCTTTCCTTTTTTATATTGGAAAAAACAAACCAAACCTTTCCGAAAAATGGGCCATATTACCATTATGGATAGCGACCTCCCCGCTTTGAAAGAGAAAGTAGAGTTTGTGAAAAATAATATCCGGGTAATCAGTACAGATTTTAAGCAGTGATCAGATGGTAGGTATTATAATGGGAAGTCTTTCGGATTCGAAGGTAATGCAGCTGGCCGCCGATGCGCTGACAGAGTTGGGTATTGCCTATGAAATGGAGATCGTTTCCGCACACCGGACGCCTGAACGAATGCTGGAATATGCAGCCACCGCCCGTTCCCGCGGATTGAAGGTGATTATCGCAGGGGCTGGAGGCGCGGCACATTTGCCTGGTATGGTAGCCTCGCTCACATCATTGCCGGTAATCGGCGTGCCGGTGTTGTCCAGCAACTCGATCGATGGGTGGGATTCGGTACTTTCCATACTACAGATGCCCGCCGGCGTACCTGTTGCAACAGTGGCCCTGGACGGTGCCAGAAACGCCGGAATACTGGCGGCACAGATCATCGGAGCCAGCGACGAAGCGACCGGAAAACGCCTGGATGCATTCAAGGAAAGCCTTAAAGACAAAGTTTCGACGATGAACGAGGAATTGAAGAAGCAACTTGCAAAGTAACCCTTGTTTATTATTTTCGTATTTATATTAACTCCACTAAAAATTGAATAACGGCTAAGTTATGGAAGACGAATTCGCTAAAAAAAGAAATATCCGTCCTACTGAAAAGTCTAATTTACCGGTTGTTACGCTGTTGGTGTTAGTCCTTTTGGTATTGGCCATGCTTTATGTCGGCTATGAGTATATTTCAGACAGTTCTTCCAACTCCGAGGAGCTGACTTCTGTTGTGGTAGATTCCACATTGGGTGAAACTACTGTGGGCGAACCTATTACAACAGACGAAGCAGTACCCCCGGCAGAAACCGAGAAAGCAGAACCAATAACCAAAGATCCCGTCGCAGAGAAACCTGCTGTGCCTGCCAAGGAAACCAAACCGGCAGTGTCGGCAGCTTCATTAGGCGGACAGGAAATTACGCATTCGGTACAAAGCGGAGAGACGTTTTCGAGCATTGCATCCAGATATAACCTCAAAACCGAAACTTTGCAGGGCCTTAACCCCGATGTTTCTGATGTAAAATCGGGGGTTACCAAATTGAAAGTACAGGTTCAGACAGTTCATACAGTCGGCCCGGGCGATGTACTCAGAGTGGTGGCAGGAAAATACGGAGTTACGAAGGAAGCGTTGATGAAAGCGAATGGTAAATCCAGGGATTTTTCAGAGCGTGGCGAAAAACTGATTGTTCCTTTTGCTTCCAGAAAATAACAGAAATTAATTAATTACCGGAATACAAAGAATCCCGACTCATTACCGAGCCGGGATTTTTTGCACTAACAGCGAGGGGTTACCATATGTTAAAAGCTTCCCGGCCCTCTGCCTTCGCCACGATTTCGGAAACCGCCTCCGTCGCCATTGTATTCACGTCTGCGATTGCTGTCATTTGAAGGCATTTTCCCAAAGTTTTTCAATGTGTAAGTGAACGTCAGCATGGCGTATTGGGTCAGTACTCGGTTGGTGACATCCTGCACATATGTTTCGGTCACATTCCGGCTGATGCTGTTGTTTTGTTTCAGAATATCAAAAACAGTCAGTTTCAATTCTCCTGCGTTGTTTTTCAGGAACTTCTTGCCAATACTCGCATTCCATAATGTAAAGTTGCGATTGAAACCTTCTCCTAACCCCCGGTACGACTGATTGTTAATGTCACTTTGTACTACAAATCCTTTACCAAAAATCCAGTTAACCCGGCCGGTTATGCCCTGCGTATAGTAATTATTATTGAGGTTTGGCTGAATGGTATTTCGCACGATATTGTAGTTTCCTGAATAAGAGACCGTGAAATCAATATTCTCGCTCACATTGCTGCTCAGCACAAGTCCCTGTGACATGGCATAAGTGTTGGAAAAGTTGGGCACGTTATTGATCATTCCCGGCGATCTCACGTAATTGAAACCGGTAGTGATATTCAGATTCAACTTCAATGGTGCGATCGGTTTTCCGTAAGCCAGGAACGAACGTGCATTCCAGCTGCCATCGACGTTGATCGGCGAGGTAAGCCGGGCGCCGCGTTCAAGCACGATGCCGTTTTCCAATGTCATCGGTTCCCGGGCAATGATTGTTGAATTGACGATCGCATTATTGGTCTGGGTCAAAAAGATCATTGCATTCAGGCTATAAGGGCGTTTTGCGCCTGCAAGAGAATATCTGACATTGAACATATTCCGGTATTCCTGTTTCAGATTGGGGTTACCTGCTGTCAGCGAAAGCGGGTTGCTATTATCCACCACATTCTGCAACTGTGAAATCGAAGGCTGGCTCGTCGAGCTGCGGAAAAAAGTCCTGAACTGGGTACCGGTTTTCGAACGGTAACTCAGCATGAAATTAGGCAGGAAATTAGTAAAAGACTGATCCACTTTTGCATTGTAAGGTGCAAGCTGCTGGCTGTACAATCCTGTATTTTGGAAATCAACCCCCAGGTTGGCCGACCAGCTGTTTTTCCGGTAACGGTACCCCAGTCCGGCGCGGTTGGTTATATAGCGGTTGTCAAAATTATTGGAAAGCAAAGTGTCCAGATCTGAATAGGTGTTTTCATCAAAACTCATATTATAAGTCTCTCTGCTGGAATTGCTGTTGCTGACGGTCAACCCGTAGTTCAATTGCAGCTGTCCCGTTTTACTCAGTGGCTCTGTATAAATCACATTACCGCCCAATGTGATCCCGTCCGAATTGGTGTAGCTCAGCTGGTCGATCGTGTCGCCTCTCATTGCGATTTCCGGCAGCCCGAAAGTGTCGTAGTATAAGTTGCGGGAATATAGATTCCGCGTTCCGTTGCGGTCATTCAGCTGGGTATTCACATTCAAACTGACTGTCCGGCCCTTTTTCGCAAAGCTGTGGCGGAACAAAAGATCATTCGAGAAGTTATAGCCTTTATTAAAATTGCGCTGCGTGTTATCCAGCCCGTTGATCTTGCTACCATCCCCAAGTGCGGTAAGTCCCGTTTTGGAACTTCCGGAGTTGTTATCCTGAAAACTTAGCCGCGGCGTCACGATCAATGAATTGTTGGGATCGATATTGTATTCTACCCGGAAGTTCAGCCGGTGGTTGGCATTGGTACTCGAAGTCCGGCTGGCTTCATTATAAAACTGATTACTGTCGGCCTCTGCGAGAATAAATTCCTGAGAAGTAGTCTGCTCATTTACATTCCCGGTCCGGTTGAAGAAATAGCTGCCCGTCACCTCCACTTTTTTACCAAATTTATTGGCATAATTAAGTCCGAAAGAATTGGTGCCGGTAATCCCGCTTTGGTTTCCGACCATAAAATTCCCGGAAGATCCTCCCCGGCCGCCACCGCCGCCTGTAACACCCAGCAGATCCTGCCCGGAGAAATTCTGCATATTGATATTATTGCTCATCCCCACAACCGAAATGCGCTGATCTCCCTTGAAGAAACTCACATTCCCGCCTGCCTGATATCGGTTGTCAAGTCCGTAACCGGCGAAAACTTTACCAAACTGACCCATTTTACGATCTGCTTTTGTCACGATATTGATCGTTTTCTGCGCACTGCCATCGTCAAATCCCGTGAATTGCGCCTGGTCGCTGAGCTTATCGAAAACTTCTATTTTGTCCACTACTTCTGCCGGAAGGGATTTCAGGGTAAGTGCTGCATCGTCCCCGAAGAAGGGTTTCCCGTCTACCAATACCCTGTTCACCGTTTCGCCGTGGGCGGTTACTGTTCCATTTGTGACGGTTATACCCGGCATTTTCTGGATCAGGTCTTCTGTGGTGGCGTCGGGGTTAGTTTTAAAAGCAGCCGCGTTGAATTGGGTAGTATCTCCCTTTTGTTCCATCGGGGTAACCTGTCCGATTACCTTCACTTCTTTCAGGTTTGCTACGGCTTCGGTTAACTGGATCGTTCCCAGATCCTGGGTGTCATTTGTGATGGTAACAACTTTTGTAAAATCCTTATAGCTCAGGTAGGATACCTTTACCAAATAGGCCGTTTCTTTCGAAAGTCCCGTGAATGAAAATTTACCATCCACATCGGTGGTAACGTATTCGGGCTTGGCATCAGGAACATTCCTGCTCACCGCCACATAAGCGCCGACTACCGCCGAGCGATTGACGCTATCAATAACGGTACCCGAGATCCGGGAATCCTGGGCGTGTACGAAACTGCTGAAAAGCAATCCCAGTATCAGCAGGGCGGAGGAAAAATAACGGTTCATGATTTCTGTAAAGGTTTCTGGAAGTTTAGAGCAATCCCCGGAGGGAAAGTTTAACTGCCTCTTCCAAATAACCTTTACAATCGATTAATCCCACGCATTTCATAGATCAATCAACCATATACGCCGATGGATTTGCATCCTCCTATTTAAGCCATTCTTTCAGCAACCCTTCATATTGGTCAAGAAATAACGCATATGCTTTTCTCAATTCGGGCAATGCTTCCGCCAGTGTGCTCGTATCGTCCGATTTCAGCCGCCACTCGGCGTCTCTTGCGATTTCTGCAACCTGCGCCACTCCAACAGTTCCGCCACTCCCTTTCAATGTATGTAGATTGCTTTTTACCGTGGGAATATCCCCCGCAGCAAATGCGTTGAGTGCACCTTCGACCAATTCATTGGATTCCGTCACAAAATCTTCAAAAACGGACCAGACCAGATCGGCCCCTCCTATTCCATTCAGCTGATCGATAATCTCTTTGTCTAAAACAGGAAGTGCAGGTTCCGGAGCAGGAGCGAGCTGGGCCGGTTGGGGCGGGGCAATATGTTTGCTACCGATCAGTTCCTTCACCTTTTGAACCAGCGTCTGTGCTCGGATCGGTTTGGCAATGTAATCGTCCATTCCCTGACTGATAAACCGGTCGCGGTCCTCCTTCATGGAATAAGCGGTCATAGCCACAATAGGCGGTAGCGACTGAAATTTCTTCCGAAGTTCCTGAGAAGTTTCTAGCCCATCCATATCGGGCATTTGAATGTCCATGAAAATAATATCGTAAGGCGGCTGTCCTGCATTAATGCTCGTTTCTACAATTTCTATTGCTTTGAAACCGCTCTCTGCGAGGTCTACTTCGCAACCTGATTTTTTCAGGATTTCGTTGGCAACCTTTCTATTAACCGCATTATCGTCAACCAACAATATCCGTGGATGAAAACTTGAAAATACGTTTTCTATCGGGGTTTCTTCCAGCTGGGCTACATTGCTCACGAGCGCGCCGGTAGTTTCGGTGGTTTCAAAAGTGAACCAGAATGTACTGCCCTGGCCGAGTACCGACTCAACACCGATATCCCCGTTCATCAATTCACAAAGCTGCTTGGAAATCGCGAGCCCCAAACCAGTTCCCCCGAAAGATTTCCGGGAAGAATTATCGAGTTGTGTAAAAGAAGTGAACAAAATCTGTCTGTCGGTCGCGCTGATGCCAATGCCGGAGTCCTGGACTTCCACTTTAATTTTGTTCCTCACACCATCTCTCTTTAACAGTGTTAAGAAAACTTTCACTGCACCATTTTCTGTGAATTTCAGCGCATTGGAGGTCAGATTCGACAATATCTGTAAAAGTCTGGTCTGATCGGCGATGATAAATTTGGGAATATCCGCGGCGATGTGATAGGTCAGTGTATTGTTTTTGCTCTTGGCAGTCTGCCCGAACAGTGATACCAGTTTGAGGAGCAACTCTTCCACCGAGATGGGACTCTGGTGCAACTCCATTTTGCCGGCCTCGATTTTCGAAAGGTCAAGAATATCGTTCAGGATATTGAGCAACGTTTCCGAAGACCGTTTGATCGTGAGTACATAATCACGCTGCTCGATATTCAGGGGCGTTTCTCCCAGCAAGTCGATCATACCGATCACACCATTCATTGGGGTCCGGATTTCGTGGCTCATATTGGCCAGGAAACCTTCCTTCACTTTCAGCGAACGTTCTGCGTGTTCTTTGGCTTTCAGTAATTCCAGCTCATTCCTTTTCAGCTCGGTAATATCGCGGGCCAGCACAGCCACTTCCGTAGGCTTACCCTTATCATTCGAAAACATGAGCATATTGATCATAAACTGCCGCTCGGTACCATCTTTCCGGTTAAGCGTGATCTCAAAGTTGCGGAGGCTCTTGGTTTTTCTGAGCCTGATCAATGCGGAGTGTATCCGTTTTTTGTCCTGGAAAAATTCAAGCACCCGATGCCCTATTACTTCCTCAGGCAGATAGCCCAGCCTTTTGAGTACCGACTGGCTGATCATCGTGATCTCGCCTTTTCTGTTGATCCGGCAATAGATGTCCTGTAAATTTTCAAATATCCCCCTGAAAAGCTCCTCACTGTGCCGGAGCGACAATTCCGCTTCTTTCCGTCGGGTAATGTCCCTTGCGATACCTGAAACTTCCTCGATAACCCCATCGGCATAGTGAATAGGGTTCAGGTAAAATTCCAGCCACATATTGCCGCCATCGTTCCGCTCGATTTTGAATTCGAAATACTGCGCCTCCCCTCTCAGCGCCTGCCGGTACTTGGTTTCGAGCGTCCGGCGGTTGCTGTTGCCCACCATGCGCCAGCCAAACTTTTCCGTACTGGATTGCAGCGAAGGCCTTACGCCCAGCTGGTTATGGATCAGATCTGCGTAGTTGCGGTTGAAAGAAGTCAACTGGAGTGATTTATTTACCGACCATATCAAATGGGAACTGCTGTCGAAAATAGCATTCAGCCGGGCGACGTATTTGCTCAGTTCTTCCTCACTTTGTTTTCTGGCAATCGCAAGCGCCACCTGCCCTGAAATAAATTCAAGCAGTTCGAGATCGCGCGCGTCGAACATGTTGGGATCATCATACGATTTGACCCCGATTATCCCGGTAACCCTGTCTCCAATACGCAGCGGGACGCATAGCAATTGCTTGGGCGTAATTCCGTACAAATACAGGCTATTGGTTTTGGCAAGCTGCTCAATATCGGCGTCGGAAAGGAAAAGGGGTTTATTAGATGCAATCGCATATTCGGTAACGCCGTTCCCCAGCTTCCGTTTTGTAAATCTTACATTGCCCTGAAAATACTGATCGACGTAATAGGGGAAATAGATGAAGCTTTTGCTCGGGTCATACAGAGCGATGAAAAAATTTTTAACATCGATAATCTTTCCCAATTCTTCGTGAATGCTTTGGTAAAAATCGTCGAGGTTTTGTGTGGTAACTGTCCAGTTTGCAATGCTATAATACAGGTTCTGAGCCTTCTCCGCTCGGATTTTCTCCGTATAATCATTTAATATAAACCTGAAAGCATTCGGTTTACCGTTGTCGTAGCGGCAGTTGACACTTCCGGCGACAAAAACCTTTTTTCCCTCACGGTTCATAAAAACAGCCTCGAAGCCCGGATTGGAATTGCCGAGCTTAATTTCTTTCAGCTGCGCAAGCGCCTCCTCTTTATGCTGTGGGTGGAGGATATCTTCCATGCGCATAGAAGCAATCTGGTCCAGCCCATAACCCAGAACCTCCCGCCAGGCTTTGTTGACAAAAATGAATTTGCCGTCCATCGCCACAAGTTGAATAAGGTCGCTGGTATTATCTACCAGATCCTGCAACTGGGAGTTGGATTTGGCGATCGAAGATTCCATTCTGCGCCGCCGGGTAATATCGTCGCCTACCAGCGTAACACATTCTATTTCGTCATTCTCCCGCTGGATTAATACCGAGTTAATGGAAAACGTACGTACTGTTCCTTTTGCAGCGATAAAAGGTATCTCGCGCTGTTCAAGCTTCCTTTTACCCTGAATACCTTCTTCCAGCATTTGCCGAACTTCGTATTCTTCCTCCTTCGGGATCAGTCTGTCGAATATGCTCTGCCCTACCAGGTCCGACTCCTGCCAGCCCGTTTTCATGAGTGCGTGTGCACTGATACTGCGGATCACGAAATCCGGGGAAAAGGTGATCCCGATCAGGTTCAGATGCTGTAATGTAGCGTGTATAGTTTGCCAGTGAGTCTGGGACAAAATCATTTCCATGGTTAAGGGATCAACGCATTTTTAAGGTTCCTTCCAATTCTTTATTCGTTAAATCTACGAATTAAGACGTAATTTTGATCCGTGAAAATGAATTATAAAAAACCGGACGAATGGAAAGTAAGGGCTAAAAAACACCTCGGTCAGCACTTTCTGAAAGACTTGAATATTGCTCAACGCATCGTAGACGGCCTGTCCGGTCACAGCGGTTATAAACAGGTGCTGGAAATCGGGCCAGGCATGGGCGTATTGACCCAATTCCTTTTGCCCAAGTCCGAATTTACCACCTCGGTCATCGAAATCGACCGGGAATCCGTCGCCTATCTGCGCGCACATTATCCCGGGCTATCGGAGCGGATCATTGAGGGCGATTTCCTGAAATTCAATCCGGCTGACTATTTCCCAGAGCCTTTTGCCATTATCGGAAACTTTCCTTACAATATCTCATCGCAGATATTTTTCCGGGCTTTGGAAATCAGGGACCGCATTCCCGAGATCGTTTGTATGCTACAAAAAGAAGTGGCGCAACGC
This sequence comes from Dyadobacter sp. UC 10, assembly GCF_008369915.1. Taxonomy (NCBI): domain Bacteria; kingdom Pseudomonadati; phylum Bacteroidota; class Cytophagia; order Cytophagales; family Spirosomataceae; genus Dyadobacter; species Dyadobacter aurulentus. The sequence goes on from NZ_VSRN01000001.1 coordinate 518,367, forward strand.
ATCGCTTCCCCTCCCGGAAATAAGGACTACGGGATATTAAGTGTATTGCTGCAGGCATTTTATGATATAGATTACCTGGTTACCGTTCCTCCCGGCGCATTCAATCCTCCGCCCAAAGTTCAATCAGGCGTAATAAGGCTTAGGCGCAACGGCGTTTCCCGGCTGGACTGTGATGAAAAGCAATTTTTCACCGTAGTAAAAACCGGTTTCAATCAAAGGCGAAAAACACTAAGAAATGCGTTGAAACCGCTGGGTGCATTTCCTGAGCATCCGCTGCTCGACAAAAGGGCCGAACAATTGAGTGTGAATGATTTTGTAGTGCTAACCAAATTGGCTGAAACGATCACCAATTGATCCGAAATTCGCTGCAACAAGTAAGTATACAAAGCTAAAAGCAAATCGCCACCCGCTAAAAGCTGTTACAATGACCTTTGAATTAACACAACTATACGTCGACCATATTCAGGAGCTGATTGAGAAAAAGGACTCTGCTGCTATCAGAAGTGAGATGGAGAACCTTTTTCCAGCCGATATTACCAGCCTGCTGTATGAACTCGAAACAGAAAGTGCCAAATTTCTCGTCAACCAGCTAAACCTGGAAACAGGCGCAGAGATCCTGGCGGATATGGAACCGGGCGAGCGCCGCGAGTTTTTGAAGGCTTTCACTTCCGAGGAAATTTCAGGTTTCGTCAATCTTTTCGATTCTGATGATGCCGTGGATTTGCTCAATGAGCAGCCTATCCGTGTGAGAGAAGAGGTAATTGCATTACTGGAAGACCGCGAGCAGGCCCGGTTTATCCTCGACTTGCTGCATTATGACGAAGATGTGGCTGGTGGTTTAATGCAGAAAGAGCTGGTAAAAGCGAATGTGAACTGGAATGTAAATCAATGCATTGAAGAGCTTCGCAAGCAGGCTGAGGATGTGGGCAAGGTGTACGCGGTTTATGTGGTAGATGATTTTGGAAAGCTGCACGGTATATTGTCACTTAAAAAGATTGTCCTGGCGCATAAGAATACCAAAATCGAAAGCCTCTACGATAAGGATGTGATTTTTGTCGAAACCTATCGCCCGGCCGTGGAAGTAGCAGAACTCATGCAACGCTATGACCTGGACGCATTGCCGGTTGTGAATGTACAGGGCAAATTATTGGGCCGGATCACGATCGATGACGTGATCGATGTGATTACAGATCTGGCCAGTTCCGATACCCTCGCGATGGCGGGTATTACCGGCGATGTGGAAGAAGATGATACGATCTGGCAGCAAACTAAGGCGCGCCTTCCCTGGCTTTTGGTGGGAATGATGGGAGGAATACTTGCAGCGAAGTTCATCAGCTTTTTTGAAGGCGATTTGAAAATAATCCCCGCAATGGCTGCATTCATTCCCATTATCGGATCTACGGGCGGAAATGTCGGCATTCAAACCTCCTCGATTATTCTGCAAAGCCTTGCCGATAAAACCGGGATTGATACGACCGTCGGACAACGATTGCTGCGCATGTTCGCAGTCGCTTTTATCAACGGACTGATCATCAGCCTGGTTGTTTTTGGCTTTAACCTGCTGATCGGGAATGAAATCAATTTGGCGATTGTCGTGTCGACGGCATTGATGTCGGTCGTTTTCCTGGCCTCATTTATGGGTACAATTACGCCGATATTGTTGGAAAAAATAGGTATCAATCCGGCAGTTGCTTCCGGGCCATTTATTACAACTGCCAATGATCTCATCGGCTATGGCGTATATTTCGGACTTGCGCACATGCTTTTGCACCTGTAAACAGGGTACTAGCATTCACTCAGACTAATCGGGATGTTTACTGCCAAACCTCCCTCCGAAGTTTCCTTGTAGCGGTTGTTCATATCCAGTGCGGTTTGCCACATGGTTTTTACCACATTATCCAGCGACACTTTCGCGTTTTCAGGATTGCTTTGCAGCGCCAATTGTGATGCGGTAATGGCTTTAATTGCCCCCATGGTATTCCTTTCAATACACGGAATCTGCACTAATCCTCCTACGGGATCGCAGGTAAGTCCGAGGTGATGTTCCATTGCGATCTCCGCTGCCATCAGGCATTGTTCCACCGTTCCACCGGAAACCTGCGCGAGGCCGGCGGCTGCCATAGCAGAAGAAACGCCGATCTCGGCCTGACAGCCGCCCATTGCAGCAGATATGGTCGCTCCCTTTTTGAAAATACTGCCAATTTCCCCGGCTGTGAGCAAAAACTTGAAAATATCATCCTCCGTACCCCCGCAAAAAGTAATGTAAAATTGAATCACAGCAGGGATAACGCCAGCCGCTCCATTGGTAGGAGCCGTCACAACCCGGCTGAAAGATGCATTCTGCTCATTGACAGCCAGGGCAAAACAACTAACCCAGTCGAGCGTATAATTGAATCCTGCCCCTCCATTCCGGACCCTGTCCATCCAGTCGGTGCAATCAATGCAGGTCTGTTCTTTTAACAATTTTTGGTTCAAAGCCGCAGCGCGTCTTCTTACATGCAACCCGCCGGGAAGTTCTCCACTGGTCTGGCAGCCGAGGAAAATACTTTCCTGCATCACACGCCAGATATTCATCAATCCGCTTCGGATCGACTTTTCATCTTTCCACGCCGTCTCATTTTCCAAAACAATTTCCCAAATCGCCTTACCAGAAGATTGGTGCCATTTCAGCAAATCACCGGCATAGTCAATGGGATAGGGCAAATGTATGGGAGCCACAGCGTTACTTTCCTCCCCTTCCTGAATTACGAAGCCACCTCCAATCGAGAAATAAGTTTCTTCGAAAACTCCCTGCGCGCCACACTCAGCCACAAATCTTAAACCATTCGGATGAAAGGGAAGTGATTCTGTTTTGTGAAATACCACATGTTCTTTTGGAGCAAAACGGATCTGCATTTCCCCATGCAGCATGGTGCTTTCGGTTGTGGCAATATTAGCCAGTATATCGTCAATGGAAGCGGTTTCGATCGTTACGGGATCATATCCGCTGAGTCCTAAGATAACGGCAATGTCGGTCCCGTGTCCTCTTCCGGTTTTAGCGAGCGATCCATATAAATGCACATGAACCTGCTGAACATTGCTCAGATCAGTACTGCTTTTAACCAGGTCAAGAAAACGCTGCGCTGCCCGCCAGGGACCCAGAGTATGTGAACTCGAAGGCCCGATGCCAATTTTAAAAATATCAAAAACCGAAATTCTTTCCTCTTTCATTGAAATGCTTCTGGTCAACAACTATCACGTTCCAGCCAGCCTGGCTATTGATCGTTACAATGTACAATCCTTCTTTGAGTTCCGGAATATTTATTTTGTCTTCCATATTCGATTAGGCTCACGGTATAGTGTCATGTGAAATCAATCTGCGGTAGTTTATCGAAAAAGAACATTGAAAACTTTACTTTACTGAAATCCGGTTATTTTTGAAACTTACTATTCATATTGCATTACCAATCTATGATTGCAGTTATTCAGCGTGTAAGCAGCGCCTCGGTTACAATTGACGGGAAAATAAATGGAGAAATCGGCACAGGGTTTTTGGTGTTACTGGGAATTACCCACCTGGACACGGTGGAGGATATGGAGTGGCTCGGCAAGAAGATAGTTGGGCTGAGGGTATTTGGGGATAGCGAGGGCAAGATGAATCTGGACCTTAAATCAGTAGACGGCGACATTCTGCTCATAAGTCAGTTTACGCTTCATGCAAGTACCAAAAAGGGAAACCGACCCTCTTTCATCGAAGCAGCGAAAGCAGATATCGCGGTCCCTCTGTATGAAGAAATGATCCGGTTTTTAACAAAAGAAACAGGAAAACCCATTCAATGCGGCCAGTTCGGTGCTGATATGAAAGTCGCTTTATTAAACGACGGCCCTGTGACGATTATAATTGATTCTAAAAGGAGGGAGTAAGGAGGAAAGGAGTAAGGAGGAAAGGAGTAAGGAGGAAAGGGAGGACGGAGGGAATGAAGAACGGGGGAAGTTACGAAGCTGTCTACTCTCGGCATTCGGTTTCAGTCACGAAAAAACGTAAAGGCATACAACAAAAAAAGTCGTAGCGCGACAAAACATCGGTAAGATATGACAATCCAGCAAGCACAAGACGACGTCGACACGTGGATAAAAACCTACGGTGTCCGCTACTTTTCGGAACTGACCAATATGACGATCCTGACGGAGGAGGTAGGCGAAATGGCCCGGATTATGGCGCGTACATATGGTGACCAGTCTTTCAAGAAAAGCGATCTTGGGAAAGATCTTGGAGACGAAATGGCCGACGTGCTCTGGGTGTTAATATGCATTGCCAACCAAACCGGCATTAACCTGACCGAAGCACTGGAAAAAAATATCACCAAGAAAACGGCGCGTGACAAAGACCGGCACAAGCAAAATCCAAAGTTATAACCCAGATCGCCAACGAAAAAAGCCCGAACAGATCGGGCTTTTTTACTACTATATTAACAAGAATTACATATCAAGTAATAATCTCATCGGATCTTCCAAAAGCTGCTTCACGCGAACGAGGAAGCTTACCGAATCTTTTCCGTCGATCGTACGGTGATCGTAAGAAAGCGCCACGTACATAATCGGACGAACGACGATCTGACCATCGACTACTACCGCACGTTCCACGATATTGTGCATGCCGAGGATTGCCGACTGAGGAGCGTTGATAATCGGTGTCGACATCATCGAACCGAATGTTCCTCCATTTGTGATCGTAAATGTCCCGCCTGACATTTCGTCCATTCCAAGCTTTCCATCACGTGCCCGTACTGCGAGCCTGACAATTTCTTTCTCGATTGCCGCGAAAGAAAGCGTTTCTGCATTACGGATCACAGGAACAACCAGGCCGCGCGGGGTGGAAACTGCTACTGAAATATCAGCGAAATCATTGTAAACCAGCTCTTCGCCGTCGATAGAAGCATTCACGACCGGGAAATCTTTCAAAGCAACGGTCACCGCCTTCACAAAGAACGACATGAAACCTAGGCCTACTTCGTGCTTCTCCTTGAATTTATCTTTGAATTTGTTACGCAGATCCATTACCGGCTTCATGTCTACCTCATTGAAAGTGGTAAGCATGGCGGTTTCATTTTTGACAGCCACCAAACGGCGTGCGATGGTTTTACGCAGCGACGACATTTTTTCTCTGCGTTGTGATCTTGCTCCCGCAGGTGCAGCGGCGGCCGGAGCAGCAGCTGGTTTAGAAGCCGGGGCACTTGCTGGCTGAGGCGCGGCGGCTGGTTTGCTGCCTGCTTTCAGTGCGTCATCTTTCATGATTTTTCCGCCGGAACCCGATCCGTTCACATCTTTTGGATCAATTCCTTTTTCAGCAAGGATCTTGGCTGCGACAGGAGAAGCGTGTTTTTCACTATAAGCTTTTTCTCCCTGACCCGCATTCTGCGTCTGTCCTGCATTCTGCGCAGCCGGCTGCGCAGCAGATCCGCCTGCTCCCTGCTCGATCGTACAAATTACTGCACCTATTGAAAGCGTTTCACCTTCCTGACCCACGATCTTCAAAGTACCCGCTGCCTCCGCAGGAAGCTCGAAAGTCGCCTTATCAGATTCCAGTTCGCAAAGAATTTCATCCACTTCAACATGGTCACCATCTTTTTTGCTCCACGAAGCAATGGTTACCTCGGTGATCGATTCACCGACAGCCGGGACTTTCATTTCGTATAGTTTCGCAGCGCCTCCGGCAGCAGGAGCCTTGGCAACAGCAGCAGGTTCAATTGCTTTGTCTTCCACTTTTTCGGCGGCTGGCTCAACCGGGGCAGCTGCTTCTGGTTTGGCAGCGTTTGCATCCTGTTTAGGTGCATTGTTCGATGCTCCGTTTGCAGCTGAATCTATCGTTGCGATCAGGTCGCCAATGTTGAGCGTATCGCCCTCCTGTGCTTTGATATGCAGGGTACCTTCTGCCTCTGCGGTCAATTCGAAAGTAGCTTTATCTGAATCGAGTCCACAAATGACTTCGTCCATTTTAACAAAATCACCATCATTCTTGAACCAATTTCCTATTGTAACCTCGGTAATAGACTCGCCAACAGGCGGTACTTTTATTTCAATTTCAGCCATTTTATCTGCAATCTTGTTGTCGGATTAAATCTCAATTTATAGGAATTTTCATTCAAAAGCTCTGCTAATAATCTCAGCCTGCTCTTTCGCATGGATTTTCGAGAAACCTGTCGAAGGAGAAGCGCTTGATTCACGGGCGATTACTTCCAAAGGTTTTGCACCTTTATACATCCGCAACATGAACGTCCATCCACCCATATTGAAAGGTTCTTCCTGAACCCAATATACTTTTGCATCCGGATATTGATTCAGATGCGCGTCGATCTGAGTTTGCGGGAAGGGATGCATTTGTTCAAGACGCACAATTGCAACGTCGTCCCTCTTATCTGCCTGCTGCTTTTCGTAAAGTTCGTAATATAGCTTCCCGGTACACAGCAACACTTTTTTGACTTTTTTAGGATCAGCGAAAGTATCCCCGTAAGTTTCCTGGAACGAGCCGTTCACCAAACTGTCCATAGGTGAAATACACAGCGGGTGGCGCAGCATCGATTTCGGCGACATAACCACGAGCGGTTTGCGGAACGGAAATTTCAACTGGCGGCGCAGCAGGTGGAAGAAGTTGGCCGGTGTCGTCACGTTCGCAACAATCAGGTTGTAATTGGCTGAAAGCTGCAAATATCTTTCAGGACGGGCATTGGAGTGCTCCGGCCCCTGACCTTCGTATCCGTGCGGCAATAGCATTACCAGGCCTGTCCAGCGGTCCCACTTGGTCTCACTTGAAGTCACAAACTGGTCAATGATCACCTGGGTACCATTTGCAAAGTCTCCAAATTGCGCTTCCCAGATCACCAGGGCATTCGGATTCGCCATTGAATAGCCGAATTCAAAACCCAGAACTCCATATTCGGAAAGCAGCGAGTTGTAAATCATAAATGGCCCCTGGCCTTCCTGGATATGCTGAAGGCTGTTATAAGGCGCATTTGTTTCCACATCCCTTAACACCGCATGACGATGCGAGAATGTACCGCGCTGCACATCCTGCCCGCTTAATCTGACAATATTTCCTTCAACTAATATAGAACCGTAAGCGAGCAGCTCGGCAGTTGCCCAGTTCACTTCTTTTTTGTCAAAAATCATCTGCTCACGGTCTTTGAGCAGTTTGTCAATCTGTTTTAATCTGTTAAAATTCTCAGGAGTTGTCGTCAGCGCTTTACCTATTTTCTGAAGAATTTCAAGAGGCACGCCGGTCTCTGGTGATTTCTCAAAATCTTCCGGTTTCGATTTACGCAATGTATGCCACTCCTGTTCGAGTTTTGGCAGGGTGTAAGGCAATGTTTTTTGCTTTACCATGTCAAGGCGTTCCTGCAAAAGCTGCTTGAACTCCTTGTCCATATTAGCTGCCAGCTGTGCATCTACATCCCCACGCTCTGCAAGCGTTTTCTGATATATTTCTCTTGGATTCTGATGCGTTTCAATCGACTTGTAAAGAACCGGCTGTGTAAATTTCGGTTCGTCCGCTTCATTGTGCCCGTGGCGACGGTAGCAGACCATATCGATAAAAATATCCTTATTGAATTTCTGGCGATATTCCACGGCCAGACGCATGCAATAAACGACCGCCTCCGGATCATCCCCATTCACGTGCAATACAGGAGCGTCAACGATCTTGGCAATATCAGTACAGTAAATGCTTGACCTGGCATCAATAAAGTCAGTAGTAAAACCTACCTGGTTATTGATCACAAAGTGAATGGTACCACCTGTGTAATAACCATTTAACGCAGACATTTGAGTTACCTCATACACAATCCCCTGACCTGCAACTGCTGCATCACCGTGAATCAAAACGGGAAGCACACGGTCATAGTCACTATCATACATGCCGTCGGCGCGGGCTCGGATGTAGCCTTCCACTACCGGGTTAACTGCTTCCAGGTGAGAAGGGTTAGGCGCCAATTTAAGATGGACCTTGTTTCCGTCTTTGGTAGTGATCTGGCTGGCAAAACCCATGTGGTATTTCACGTCACCGTCTCCCCAGACCTGATCCGGCAGGTTACCTTCGAACTCGTTGAATATCTGTCCGTAGGTCTTTTGCATGATATTTGCCAGCACGTTCAGACGACCGCGGTGGGCCATTCCGATCATCACTTCTACCACGCCCATTTCGGCCGCTTTGTTGATCATTGCGTCCAGCGCCGGAATGGTGGTTTCCCCTCCTTCCAGTGAAAAACGCTTTTGTCCGAGGTATTTTGTATGCAGGAAATTCTCGAATACAACCGCCTCATTGAGTTTCGACAAAATATGCTTTTTCTCATCTACCGAGAAATCCATATTCAATGCTTCCTTCTCGATTTTCTTGCGAAGCCAGCTTTTTTGCTCGCGATCCCGGATATAGAGATATTCAAAACCGATATTTCTTGTGTAGATCGTTTTGAGTGATTCCACGATCTCTTTCAAGGTCGCGGGTCGTCCAAAAACTTCAACTCCTGCTTCAAAAACAGTATCCAGATCCTCCGGACCGAGGTTAAAATCAGAGATATCAAGTTGTGGGCGACGGTCTTTTCTTTTCTGAATCGGGTTAGTCGTGGCCATTAAGTGGCCGCGTGACCGATATCCGCGAATCAAATGGACAACCTCCATTTCCTTGCGTATCCTGCCGGGATCGGCCTTTCCAACAGTGGCAGCTTCTTTGCCCGAAGCCGCTGCGCTGGCATGTCCGTTGCCGTTAATGGGATATTTCTGAAAGAAGTCGAAACCTTCGAAAAATTTCTGCCAACCTTCGTCGACTGAGGTGGCGTCTTGCTTGTAGGAATTGTACAATTCCTCTATGTAAGAGGCGTCGGAATTAGCTATATAAGTGTATTTATCCATCACAAAAGTGATTATTTCATTTATGGCACAAAGGTACGAGACTTAGTTAAACATTACGAATAAAATCTCCTTTTAACTTGGTTGAAAAACATTTTCTATTGGTCAATAAACTAATATTTCTGGAATCCTTTCGGGTTTGGGACAAATTTCAGCATAAGCTCGTGAATCCCTTTCGGACCTGTGTACGAAGCGTAAATCTGCTCCGCGGTGCGCGTGCTGTAAAAATACCCGAGCCGCACATTTCTCCCCACCTGAACTTCGGCAGATAATTGCAGATAATCCACTTTGGAGGAGAGTCCTGTGTATCCCCCTCCCATCCTGTACGATGCGCCGATACCCACTTTTTCACTAAACCAAAAACGCGTACCAAGGTCGAATCTCAGCTTCCTCTCTTTTTCCTGGACAAACAAAACGTGCGGTAACATCAGTATCTCATCGCCCACATCGTAGCTACCTCCGGCCATAATGTATAAAGGTCGCCGGTAAACACTCACCGCCGGCTGATTACCCAGGTTCTGAGCGAGTAATTCGGGTTTGGAAACTCCGATATATAATTGTTCAGACCGTAGCCAGGCGCCGATCCCAAACGTGCCCAAAGCCCGGTTGTTGCCTATATACCCCGACTGATCCGCGACCGGCAGCACATTAATACCACCCTGTGCGCCGAGACCGAGCTTCCATTCGTCGGAAATACCCAGGTGGTAAGCAAACGAAGCAGAAAAGCCGGTTGTCGTAAAATAGCTGGTCTGATCATTTAGCGCCTGAAAACCAATGCCAAACTTTCCATTTGCGACCGTCCCGTCGGCAGCAAAGGTCTGGCTGGAAGGCGAGTTGCGGATGTTAAACCACTTTCTCCTGAACACGGCTGTCATATTGAAATCCTCGCGAACACCGGTAAATCCGGGATTAATAGCCATCGGATTCTGCACATACTGTTCATAGAGCACCTCTCTCTGCGCAAATGCTGATTGCCAGCATATTGTTGTAAAAAGGGCCGGAAGCAAAAATCGTTTCAAATTGTAATGTGTGTTCATTCTTTTAAAGTGTTTTGTAAACAATGCTGTAAGGATATTAAAAATGGCAGAAGAGATGTTCTCCTGCCATTCTAATAACCTTACCGTATAAAGTTTATACTTATGATTTTATTAAAAATCATAACCCAATGTCACGTACGGGATTGCTTTGTTGGTATAACCGTTGTCGACTCCCCATGCATAATCAAACTTGGCATAAAAGCCGAACAAAGTTGTCCTGACCCCCATTCCATAACCCATCAGATAAGGATTTTTATAATTTGTAACCGTTGCCCGGAAAGGATCGTCCTCAGTACCAATGATCTGGGTATTGAGACTGTTGTTTTCGCTAAACGGTCCTTTTCCTGTCCAGGCAGTTCCGATATCACCAAAACCGACGATCTGGAAATTACGAAGGAAGCTGGAAGTGATGGCGCCTCTGTACAGATATTTAACGAGCGGGATACGCAGCTCTGCATTCAAGAGCATATAACTCGTTCCGGAAAGTCTGTTCAGATTAAATCCACGTAGATTGGTAGCAAAATCGGCGAAGAAAATATCCCGGTTGTCTCTCTGAAAATTCAGCGGATTATCTCCGGTCCGGTTTTCCTTCCTGTTGCCGAGCCAGTTTTCCATGCCACCCAAAATATTCTGCTTGGGTGCTTTTCCTCCTGAGTGGCTTGCAGCTGCACGTATTGCCAGGATCAGGTCCCTATGGATTTTTTGATAATGCCTGAAATCAAGACTGGCGCGGTTAAAACTCTCATTTCCGTTCGTCAGCCCCTGCTGCATGTCATAACGGATCTTGAATCGCGTACCTTCCATCATATTCATGCCGTTGACGCGCGTATTGTCAAACACATATTCGCCTCTTAATCCGCCGTAATTGGAAGCCAGATCGGGATTTGGCAGAATATACACATCGATCATCCGGGTCGAAGTAAACATCGGTGATACGGAGAACCGGCTTGTGGTCGAGAACGGATACGAGGCCGTGAACATCATCTGATTGAACCTGTATTTTTTCGGCGCACCTTCTGTATCAACATACAGGCTCCTGCGATCAAAGCGAACACCGAAATCGATGCGATAAGTATTGTTTGAATATTCCGCAAAAAGGTCGCTGTTCCTGAAATTGGACGAGACGAACACACCTGCTTTGATAACGTGATTTTCAAGCAGGTCATTCATCGAAATAGACTGGGCGAAACCGAAGCCTCTGATCGGATCAATACGCCAGTCGGATTTAGCGTCATCCGTTATAAATAAACCTTTGTACGGTGTTGGCCCTTTGATAGCAATATTTTCGCGCGTCGCCCTGGTCCTGGACAAAGTGCTCGGCGTTGTAGGGAAGCTGCCTCTGTTCCTCCTGGATTCAAACGATTTCAGTACATCCTCATCGAATTCATAATTATCAGTATCTACCTCTCCTTCCTTCAAAGCGAGTTTTGAAGCCTGGGCAGGCTGCTGCGCCACGTTTTTTGCGGAATCGGCCTGAACTGCAGCATTACCGCCACCGGTCGCAGGTGCTTTGGTCGCATTCAAGGCAGGAGTGTCGATCGTCGCATTAATATCGAACGAATTTTTGTAAGCGGCTACATAATAGCCTTCATTGAGGTAGGTATAGGCAAGCGCACCTCCGGACTTGATATTCACATCCGCATTCCGGATGTTCTGAATGTGATTAGTCAGCTGAGATATTGAAGCTGAGGCCCTGTTGTATTTAAATAAATTATTGACACCTTTTCCATTTGAAAGATATACTACATCGGTTCCATCAGCATAAACCGGCAGAATTCTCGCTTTTCCATCGCCCTGCACCAACTTTACCATATTGGCTGACCTTGGTGTCCCGTCGTGTTCGAATATGGTATAAGTAGTCGAAACTGATTTATAGCTGCCCTTATCCCCTGTCCCTACCGAGTCGACTGGGCGATTTGATGAAAATACTACTTTGCGGGAAGACCCCTGAACGAATCTTGGTGAAAGATCATCGTAAAGGTCGTTGGTTAACGCCAGCGGAGAGGCGCGCGCAACACTGATCAGGAAAAGATCATTCTGTCCTCCTTTATCAGCACTAACGGCGAGCATAGTGCCATCGTGGGAAACGTCCATATCCATCACCTGGTCAAGCCCGCGGATATTTCGCTTCAATTTGATCTTGACCTTTTTCGTACCCAGGTTTTCGTAGACATACAAGTTTTTACGATCATTTTCAGTAGCAAGGATTGCAAGCTGGTTATTCCTGAACCAGCCCAGCAACGGAGGCTGTGTTTTTGCTCTTCCCCCTACGAGGTCAAGCTTACCCTGACGAATGATTTTCTTCGAGCCGCTTTCACTGTTGAACACATATACCCGATACCTTCCGTTTTTAATCTCGCTTACTGCGGTGAACTTTTTGTCGGGAGATATTTTGATGACCGCATTGGCCGCAGACACATTAAATTCATTCAGCCTGTACTTCCAGGATGGGCTAGGTTCGGCGTAAAATTGCTCCGCGTTTTTATTTTGATTGAGGTAATAAGCCCGCCAGTCCCGCAGAAACCTATTATATGATTGTATACCTAATGTACTGGTAATGCTTGTCTGCTCCGTCCGGATGATGCGGGTCAGGTTAAGAATATCGGATACTTTATCCTTGCCATACCGTTCAGCAATGTAATTCCAGATCGACTGTCCGATCAGGGCCGCGTCGTTACCGGTCATCAGCGTGGGCTTTCTCACTTTGCGATTCTTGAAAAAATCACGCATGTAGTCATTTAACTCAGGCGACCAGCCGTCTGCAATGTAAGTGGCCGCTCCGGACATAAACCATTCAGGTAAAGTCAGCAACAGCGAGCTTTGCAGCGCCTCCTTCATATTACCTCCGTAGAGCATGTCATAAATAAAAAGCAGGCTGATATCCTTTACCAGCTTTTTGCGGAACCCGATCTGGTCACCAGTATAGGCGACTTCAACGCGCGATTGTGACAGGTCCAGTTTATGTTCGTTGATATGATCGAGTGTCGACAGGCCCATATTGCTCTGTTCCAGCTCGGCAGGAGAGTTATAAAGGAAAATTTTGACCCGGCTGTAAGGTGTCCAGCCCAGAATGTCGGTGATTTTATCAAATTCACTTTCGGCATATTGCGCCGTAAGCCTGGCGAGTGCAGTACCTCCCTGATAATGATATATCTCGAAGTTGGTCGTTCTGAAAACCTTCCAGCTGAAAGTCTTATACTGCACGCGGTTCTTTCCAAAAGTCTCCTGAGAAGGATAGCGCTGGGCAATTGACTGGGTGACAACTCCTAAAACCGCTAGTAAACCGACCGAAAAGGTTAATCTGTATATGTGTTTTATGCTCATAAATGCTTAGGCTGACTTCAACGGAAATATAACGAAAAATACCTCTGAATATTAACGAACGGATTCAAATCTTTACCGTTTTCAAGGTGCTCAGCGAGCTGCCTGGCAAAAAAGGGCGCCAGCGTTACACCTTTTGTACCTAACCCATTGAATATGCACACATTGGCATGATCCGGGTGGATACCGAGCAGCGGCCTTCTGTCCTTTACCGAAGGCCTGACACCCGCAGCGGCGGATGTGATCTGGTAAGGTATCCGCAGCAATGCCTGCAATTTTTCATTCAGTTCTTCCGTCGCCTGAATCGTCGGTTCCCAGTTAAGGGGATCCCAGGAATAGGTCGCACCTACCCGCATTACCTTCCTGCTCGCTGGCAGCATAAATATTCCCTGGTTTACAATATACTCCGGCAAAACTTCCTCCGTAGCAACTTCCAGGATCTGCCCTTTGACAGGCGTAAATGGCAGCCAGCTGAAAAAATGATTATTTACCCCAAAAAAACCCTGACAAAAAACGACTTTACCGAAACTCAGATCATGCCAGGAAATGCACTCCGGACCGACAGACAGATCGTCCATATCAAAAGACTTTTCAATATAGGAATCAGCCTCAGTTAAATAGTCGCGCCCTTTTTCCAGAAATACAGGCAGATCCACCCAACCCGCACGGATCACTTCCAGGCCGCCAAAACGTGACTCGACATAATGCGACAAATCGGTTCGACCGTCCGCGGCAATGTACTGTGAAATTGCCGGATCTGCGGTTTGTGCTAAATACGTGTTTTGTTCTTCAATCGATCTGAATGGCCGAAAAATGGGCATTGAATAAACCAGCTTACAGCTGAACTTTGCTTCAAGATCCTTATAAAATTGATCGGCATATGGAAAAAGGTCGTCCGCCAGCCAGGTTTTTACCAATTTCTTGCCTGTCAAAGGATTGAATATCCCGGCCGCTACTTTCGAAGATGACGGCATGGAAGCATCCCCGACAACCAGGACCTTTTTGCCCATTTCGAGCAGATGCAGTGCGAGCGAAGTGCCTGCGAGGCCCTGCCCGACAATCAGATAATCGTAGTCTGTTACAGCCATTTTAGATCTTGCCGGCATTGCGGCGGCGCAGCGAAAGCCCGATCTGCTCGTCGGCGAGGCGAACTACCAGTTCCACCTGCTCATCCAGCGTCATCAATGAATTGTCAATATAAATAGCATCTTCCGCCTGCCTGAGCGGACTTTCTGTACGGTGGGTATCAATATGGTCACGCATTCTGAGATTCTCGGCGATTTCTTCAAGCCCTACGAGTTCACCCTTTTCCAGCAGTTCTGCCTGCCTGCGCTGCGCCCGGATCAGCGGATCCGCTGTCATAAATATCTTTAATTCCGCCTGTGGAAAAACGACTGTACCAATATCGCGCCCGTCCATGACAATTCCTTTCGTCTTGCCCATCCGCTGCTGCTGCGCGACCAGGGCATGCCTGACTTCCGCAATAGCACTCACATCGCTAACTTTTTCAGAAACATACATTTTCCGAATTTCATCTTCCACATTGACCCCGTTCAGATAAGTATCGTTCCGGCCCAGCTCCGCGTGCCGCCTGAACGAAATCTGAGTGTTGTTCAGAGCCTGCTCAACCTCTTTTGGATTTGTAAGACTAATGTGATTTTGAATAAAATACAACGTTACAGCCCGGTACATGGCACCTGTATCGATATAGGGATAGTTGAGCTGCTTTGCAACCTGTTTCGCAGTTGTGCTCTTGCCACAACTGGAATAGCCATCGATTGCAACAATGATTTTCGGCATAGTTTAAAGAGTAATTTCTGCGTTCGTCAAAAACGGTACGGTCGGAAAACAGAATATCGTGAACTATGCAAAAATAGAGGAAAGTACTCGCCAAGGTCTTTTTTCAGGCAAGTTTTTAATCATAAATGTAATTATCATCAAACGAGCCTGACAAACAGGTGCTCGTCAAGTACTGCGCCGTTTTTGATAATTGCTTTGCGGTGAACTGCTTCCAGTTCGTAGCCTGCTTTTTCAAGCACGCGCATCGATGCGCGGTTGGTTTCGAATACGCCTGCGAACAGTCGGTTAATGGATGTATTTTCGAAAATCCAGTCGGTCATCCGGATTAATGCGGTCGTAGCTATGTTTTTCCCCCAGTAGGGTTCGCCGAGCCAATACCCTATTTCTGCACTATTACGGTGAATATCCTCCTGCCGCAACACGCCTATCCCGCCAACAAATTCATCCCCATAATAAATCGCCCGCTGAAAAGCGTTTGCGTTCACTTTACTACAAAGATCAATCCAGAAATGCGCGTCGGCGACTGAGTAAGGCGATGGAAAATTGTCCCTGACGTGGGCCGCTATTTTAGGATTATCAGCCAGGTGAGCCAGCCTTTCGACCATATTGCGATGAAAATGCCTCAGCTCGACTTCCTGGTCCATAACTTACACTTCTTCTACCAAAAAAATCACCATACTCCGCGCACCATGCGCACCTACTACCAGGGACTGCTCGATATCAGCAGTTTTCGAGGGACCCGCAATAAAACAACCCCAGCCGGTAGTATCAGTAAGCTGCTCATAGGCGTCATGCATATTGTTCACAACTGCACTTCGCGGGATTGCCAGGGCCAGGTTCTGTGTAATAAAAGGCAATACCCGATGTGGAAGATTTTGATCTGAAATCCACACTGCCCCATTTTCGGCAACTCCAAATTCCGCTTTAAGGATCGCAATTTCGATCATTTCCAGTTCGTGCGGATCACTTACATTTAAACTGAAATCAGCCCAGCTATTAAGCTCGGGAATGGTTGTCGCTTTATTAACCACGCCTTCGTATAATTCACTCGCCTTGACTGCCAGCTCTTCCCAGTTTTTCACCACTACAACTTCCGTGTAGATCGCCGTTAGCGTTTCGATGAACTTGGTTTCCGTATTTTCAAAATCGCTGTCAAACCGGATATTGTCTGGCAGCGACCTGCTCTCGGGCTTGTTGAGCCTGATTTTATGCAGCATTTCTTCTCTTGTATTCATATCACTCTTTACGGTTACGAACGTACCAGTCGCGGAAACTCTCCTTCGGCGGCTCAGGCACATCCCGTTGCTTGTACCAGGGATTCAGGCTGTTGTTGACAACAAAAGGCATCGTACGCATCACTGACCGGCCCAGCCTCCCCGACCACTGATAAAACCGAGGTTGTGACAGTACCATCGACATCGCGCGGATTCCGATTCCCTTGGTTTGCGGCACATGCCCGCCCTTCGCCAGTACCTGCCGCCATTTATAAAGCTGATCGTGGATATCAATTTTAACAGGACAAACATTAGAGCAGCTTCCGCATAACGTACTTGCAAAAGGCAGGTCTGCATATTTGGTCATATCCAGGTTGGGCGCCAGGATAGAGCCGATCGGGCCGGCGACGGCATTGTGGTAGCTGTGCCCGCCGCTCCTCCGGTATACCGGGCAGGTATTCATGCAGGCGCCGCAACGAATGCATTTAAGGGAGTTACGAAAATCCTCGCGCCCCAGCTGTGTAGTCCGGCCGTTATCTACAATAACGATATGCATTTCCTGGCCCTCGCGCGGCTTTTTGAAATGACTGTTGTAAGTAGTAACCGGCTGGCCAGTCGCACTTCTAGCCAACAATCTTAGAAATACGCCCAAATGTTCCTGTTTCGGGATCATCTTCTCGAAACCCATGCAGGCAATATGTATGTCCGCCAAATGAGCCCCCATATCTGCATTTCCTTCATTGGTAGCAACTACAAACCCGCCCGTTTCCGCAATGGCAAAATTAACGCCGGTCAGTGCGGCGCGCCGGGTCATGAATTTGTCTCGCAAATGCTGGCGCGCGGCCTCGGTCAGATATTGCGGATCGGTTGCGCCGGCTTCTGTTCCCAGATGTTCGTGGAAAAGATCTCCGATATCTTTCTTTTTTAAATGTATGGCCGGTAAAACAATGTGGCTCGGAGGCTCTTGGCGGAGCTGCACGATCCTTTCGCCCAGGTCGGTATCGATTACGTCAATGCCATTCTTTGTTAAAAATTCGTTCATGTGACATTCTTCCGTCAGCATGGATTTACTTTTCACCATGGCGGTAATGCCGTGCTGCTTGAGCAGGTTCAGTACGATTTCGTTATGTTCCGCCGCATTGGCGGCCCAATGTACATGTACGCCGTTTTCCTTTGCCTTCTCCTCGAACTGAACCAACAGCTCATCCAGATTAGATAACACGTAATTTTTGATCTGCGAGGCTGTCTCGCGGAGCGCCTCCCACTCGGGTAGTAGCTTGGATGACCTATCCCGCTTCTGGCGCACAAACCAGAGTGTTTCGTCATGCCAGTTGACATACGGTTCATCCCTGTTGAAGACTTCCGAAGCCTCGGAATGCTCCATGATTGTTTTAGACATAGTTATCTTAACAATTTAGTAATAGTACTTTTAAAAGAATAAGGATTGCACTATTCACATTCATTGCACTATTCATAGTTTCGAATTTGTTTAAATAACAACTTTTTCAAAATCAAAAAATAGCTATTTCATTGTATTGCAATATCTTATACTTTTGAACTACAAAGTTTTTCGATCGGGGCATCGGAGTCTTAAATAAAGTTTAGTTTAACTTTTTTTAGACACATTAAAATTTTCACTCCTATGAAAACCAAAAACACTCTTATCATCGCAGCCTTAACAGGCTTACTTCTATCAGGTTCTGCCATCAATTCAATCGCGCAGGACAACAACGTATCTGTTGAAAACACGAAGTCGGTTTCCGACAATCTGAACATTCTGCAGATTAAGCCAATGCAATTCCGCGTTTCATATAATAACCCAGTTTCCAATACAGTCGTGGTACGTATTCTGGACACTGATAAAAATGTTCTTTTTTCAGAAAACAAGCGTGTGAGCACCAACTATCTGAAGTATTTTGACTTATCGACCCTGAATGACGGTACCTATACCTTCGAAATCACGGACGGAAAAGAGAAAGCTTCACAATCGTTTGATATTTTGACTACAACCAGCCGCGTTGTTTCTTCAATCAACTAACAACAAGCTGTTCTCAGATTCTGAACTTCCGTAAACTTTGTAAAATGCCGGGACTCACGCGATGGGTTCCGGTATTTGTTTTACGGCACTGTTGAGAATTTCGGCAATATGTTTGATCTGCACATTGGAATTGCCTCTTTTCAGGATTCCGCCCAAATGCATCAAACAGCTCATATCAGAACCGGTAATGAATTCCGCATTATGCCGGATATGGTCTGAGACCCTGTCTTTCCCCATTTTCACGGAAACCGCTTCCTCACTCACACAAAAAGTACCCCCAAAACCGCAGCATTCGTCAGTCCTGTCCAGATCGATCAGCTGCAATCCCTTTACCTGCTTCAATAAGAAAACAGGTTTTGAAAACGGCTCCGCATTCAGTTCCGACATTTGCGAGAGATGAAGCCCGCGCTGCCCGTGGCAACCCTGGTGCAGGCCTACCCGATACGGGAATTCGGCCTCAATATGTTCTATTTTTAAAATGTCTGTGATGAACTCCACGAGTTCGTACACTTTCTTCCTTAGTACCTTCGATTCGTCAGCTTTATTATCCGCTTTCAAATGTTCTTTAATATGAAGAACACAGCTTCCTGAGGGCGATACCACGTAATCACAATCTGCAAAAAGGTCGAAGAAAAGATTGTCGCAGGGCCGGGATAGGTGTTCGAAGCCGGAGTTCGCCATCGGCTGTCCGCAGCAGGTTTGATTCGTTGGAAAAGTAACCTGGCAGCCCAGTTTTTCCAGCAATTCCAGGGTAGCTATTCCGACCTGCGGATAAAACTGGTCCACATAGCAGGGTATAAATAATCCGATTTTGAGGCTTGAGTAATTCATTTTTACCAAAATTCAATGGTGGCAAGTATGGGATAGTGGTCGGACACGCCGGGATAGTTTCGCAGGACCTTATAGTTCTTTATGCGCACTTTGTTATTAAGCAATGCAAAAATGTAATCGAGCCTGTCGCCCGGAAGTCCCTCATTCCAGGTCTGCAATTGCGACCCCTGTGCTGCGTCCTGCCAGTTTCTGCGAAACGAAAAATAAGGTTGCTCGTTGGGCCTCGCCCCCATATCCATTCCGATCAGTACGGGCTGAATGCTGTTGACGAGCATTTGATTGATATAAGCCGCCTGCAATGCCCTGTCCATCATTGACGCGTATTCCAGTCTGGAATTACACATCCGGAATGTCAGCCCGCGGACCGGATTGACCAGGCCGCACAACAACACTTTCGGATCTGCGCCCTGCGTGGTCGGCAACTGGATCGTCTGGGAATTTTCGAAGGGCCATTTTGATAATATCCCCACCCCCTGCGACCCATTTTCAGACCTGTCGGCCTCTCCGTACAAATAGTGCATTCCGGTTTGCACTGCAATCTGCCGGAGCTGAAACTGCGTTTTTCCGTTATCTATCAGGCTATCAACTGCTTGTAACGCGATCAGGTCTGGTTTGTGGTCTGATATAATTCTTAAAATATCCAGCAGGTTAGATTCCTCCTCCATATTCAGCCCGTGCCTGATATTGAAGCTCATTACCTTCACTTCCACCGCACGGCGCGGTTGCGACGCGACCAAACTGCACGATATGATTGTTACCAGTAAAAAATAGCCTAATCTGCTCAACCTGATCAAATACTAGTTCACAATCCGTTTTTCTCTTCGGGGAGGGCAAATATCTGGTTCATCAACACCCACTTCTCGCCGGGTTTGGCTCCGGGCAATGCTTTTTGGTAGTTCCACATCAGCTGCTCCCATTCCTGCACTTTTTCGTTCGCCGCATCCATCTCTGCTTTCTTCTCGAAACTGAAATCGTCTTCGGTTTCCATGATCATGAAAAGCCTGTCGCCGAGCCGGTAAATATCCATAACAGTGATACCTGCTTCCCTGATACTCTTTTCGATCTCCGCCCTGATCTGTTTGTGATAAGCTTCATATTCTTTGATCATTTCAGGATCATTGACCAGATCGACTGCGAGACAATATCTTTTCATTTTACTTAAATATCGAGGTTGTAAAAATCGATGGCATTCTTTCCCATTACCTGCCGTGTTTCCGAATCTGAGAACATACTCAGGTAGTCTGTTAAAATACCTTTGGTACCTTCATACTCGGCGGCTACCAGGCAAACCGGCCAGTCGGAACCAAACATCAGTCTTTCCGTACCAAATGCTTCAAATACCACGTCGAGGTAGGGTCTGAAATCGGCCTTTTCCCAATTCTGCCAATCGGCCTCTGTGACCATTCCTGATATTTTACAGCTCATATTCGGAAGCTCTGCCAGTTGACGGATATCGTCGGCCCAAGGCTTGATTTCACCGTTTTTAATCAGCGGTTTGGCAATATGGTCCAGTACAAAATGCACATTCGGCAGCTTGACGGCGAAATTGAATGCTTCTTTGAGTTGATTCTGGTAGATCAGAATATCGTAGGTAAAATCGAATGCTACCAGCTGGCCAACTCCTTTTATAAATTCAGGTTGCAGTAAAAAACCTTCGGGCTGGCCCTGCGCCACGTGGCGAAATCCTTTTAGCTTCTCAAACTGGGAATACCGTTCAAGCTTTTCGTAGAGATCCGGGGAAAACAAATCTACCCAGCCTACGACACCTTTGACAATATCATTTGCTTCGGCAAGTTGCAGCAAAAATTCAGTCTCCGAATCCGTTGAAGAAGCCTGAACCGCTACACAACCGCCTACCCCATTGGCTTTCAATACTGGTTGCAGATCTTCCGGTAAAAAATCCCGTCTGATCGCCTGCATGTCCGGCGTGATCCACGAATCCCGCTCCTCATCAAATACCCAGAAATGCTGGTGGCTGTCGATTGTCATTATTGCTGTGTTAGTAGTGTCGATTTTGATTACATTTTGTTATTTATTGTCATTGATCGTCATTTGTTGTCATTGGTGCTGGCTGAAATTACATTAGCTACCCGCACAATTAATGACAGTCAGTGACAACCAGTGACCCAATGTCGATCAATAACTACCCCTGACTCCTACTCCAGGCCACCGCCTCCTGTTTCTGGTTGCCCAACTTTTCGATTCCCAGCTCGACGACATCACCTGGTTTCAGGTACACATTCGGCTTCATTCCCAACCCTACTCCTGCCGGCGTTCCGGTGGTGATTACGTCACCTGGCAGCAAAGTCATGAACTGGCTCAGGTAGCTGATCAGGAATGGTACCTGGAAAATCATATCCGAAGTATTACTGTCCTGAATTTTCTTTCCGTTCAGGCTCAGCCACAGGTCGAGATTATTGGCGTTACCAACCTCATCCGCAGTTACAAGGTAAGGGCCGATCGGTGCGAAAGTATCATTGCTTTTTCCCTTCACCCACTGTCCGCCTCTTTCGAGCTGGTAGGCGCGCTCTGAGTAATCGTTGTGCACCGCATAACCCGCGACATATTCCAATGCATTGCTCTCTTCGACGTAGCTTGCTTTTTTACCAATAATCACCGCCAGCTCCACTTCCCAGTCTGTTTTTTCAGAATTCCTTGGAATAACAACCTGATCGTAAGGCCCACAAACGGCAGAGGTAGATTTAAAGAAAATGATCGGCTCTTTCGGCAGCTCAGTTGCACCGGATTCGTAAGCGTGTTTGGCGTAATTCATTCCAATACACACAATTTTCGAAGGCCGCGCCACGCAGGATCCGTACCTGAACCCGTCTTCCACAACCGGTGCGGAGGCTGCATTTGTATTTAACCATTCGGTTAAACGGTTCAAACCGTCTGTCGAGAAGAATTTTTCATTGAAGTCCTCGCCAAATGCGGAGACGTCTATTTTTTTACCATCAGCAAGTTCAACACCAGGTTTCTCCTGCTCAAATGCACCAAATCGGAATAGTTTCATAGTTTTTTGGCTGTTAGCTTTTAGCTGTTGGCTATTAGCGGTTAGCTGTTGGCCTTTATAGTTTAAGTTAATTTCTGTTGGCCATTGTCTGTTAGCTATCGGCCACTTAGTTAAATATTACTTTTCAAATCGAACCTAGCTAAAAGCTAACGGCTAATAGCTAAAAGCCCCCTTCAATTATTCAACTTCTCAAATCCCCCATCGATCAGATAATCGCAGCCGGTGATGAAACCTGCTTCGTCGGAGCAGAGGTATAATGCGAGTGCGCCGATTTCTTCGGGTTTGGCCATTCTGCCGATGGGCTGCGTCTTGGATAGTTTTTCGAACATTTCCTCTTCTTTGCCAGGGTAATTTTTAGCTATAAATCCATCCACGAAAGGAGTATGTACCCGGGCAGGAGAAATGCTGTTGCAACGGATCCCGTCGTACAGATAGTCCCGTGCCACTGATAATGTCATAGAAAAAACCGCCCCTTTTGCAGTTGAATAGGCAAAACGGTCCGGAATACCGACAGTAGCCGCGATAGACGCCATATTCAGGATCACGCCGCCGCCATTGGATTTCAAATGCGGAATGGTCGCCATCAGACAGTTGTAAACCCCTTTCACATTGACATTCATAATCCGGTCAAAATCAATTTCGGAAGTGGTATCCGCTTTACCAATATGCGCAATTCCGGCATTGTTGACGAGAATATGAATAGGAGACGAAGCCGCGATCGCATTGATCACATTTACCACATCGGCCTGTTTCGAAATATCAAGTGCGTGCGCTTCGGCTTTTCCACCGTCGGCAATAATTTCATTCACAACCTGAGTCGCCAGTTCCAGATTGAGTTCCAATATATGTACCGTAGCTCCCTGCTTTGCAAATGTTTTGGATATTGCAAGACCGATACCACTCGCGCCACCAGTTACAAGCGCTGTTTTTCCACTTAAATCAAACATGCGTTAATGATTAGTATTAAAGAAAAAGGCCTTTTTTGACGATATCTACCCCGTTTCTTAGCCAATTGATGATATTCTGCTTAAAGCGACACGCCGCGTTTCCAGGGGATGAAGTCGTCTTGTCCGAGCTGCTGCGCTTTGGTAAGCTCGCCGCTGGCGACATTAATCACGTATTCGAGCAAGGCTTCGGCATTTTGCTCAATGCTCTGCGTCCCATCTACGACCGGTCCGCAGTCGAAATCGATGACGTCGGGCATTCTGTTGGCCAGCGGTGAGTTGGTCGCTACTTTCGCTACGGGACAGATCGGGTTGCCTGTCGGTGTTCCTAATCCGGTTGTAAATAGAATGATATTTGCTCCTGCGGCCGTTTGCCCCGTAGTTGCTTCAACGTCATTTCCGGGTGTGCAAACCAGTTGCAAGCCTGGCTCGGTTGCTCTTTCGGTGTAATTCAGCACGTCAGATATATAGGCATTCCCACCTTTTTTCGCGGCGCCGGCAGATTTGATCGCATCGGTAATCAGTCCGTCTTTGATGTTTCCAGGGGAAGGATTGAATGCAAATGCAGAACCCACCGCTTCGGCTTTGCCTGCATAGTCGCGCATCAGTTTCTCAAATTTCGCAGCTTTCTCTTCGGTCACGCAACGGTTAAGCAGCTCCTGCTCTACCCCGTTCAGTTCCGGAAATTCAGCGAGTAAAGTTTGTCCGCCGATACCTACCACCAGATCAGATAAGTGTCCCAGGACCGGATTTGCGGATATTCCTGAAAAACCGTCAGAACCACCGCATTTTAACCCCACCGAAAGTTTGGAAAGTGGCGCAGCTGATCTTTCGAATTCATTTATTTTGGCCAAACCCATAAAAGTCTCCTTGATCGCGCCCGACATGAGCGAGTATTCGGTGCCTTTCTGGTGTTCAAATGCGAAGAACGGTTTATTGAAATGCGGGTCACGCTTTTTGATCTCGTCTTCCAGCGTTTTCAGTTCGGAATTTTGGCAACCCAAACTTAAAACCGTGATTCCCGCTACATTCGGGTGCACCGCGTAAGCCGCGAAAAGCGAGCATAATGTATTGGCATCCAACCGGGTGCCGCCACAGCCGCCTTCGTGCGTCAGGAATTTCACTCCGTCCACATTTTTAAACGGACGTTCCGGTTTCTTCCTGGCTGCGACCGGCGCATCTACAAAAGTTTGCAGATTTTTAATGGTCCGCATATCTCCCTGCTGATACAAATGCAGGAATTCCCGCACCTGATCACGGTACATATCTGTTTGCGCGTAACCCAGCTCCCGCTCAAATGCATCTTTCATGATCAGCACGTTGCGGTTTTCACAAAAAACGAGCGGAACTACCAGCCAGTAATTATAGGTACCTACTCGACCGTCTTCCCGATGATATCCATTGAAAGTACGCCCAAGCCACTTGCTCACATCAGGTTGTGTATAGGAATAAGGCTGGCGATTGGCTGTGCTGTAATCGTGCGCGTCGTGTTTGAGATTAAAAGTCGTGATCGGCTCGCCTTTTTTGATCGGCTGCGTTGCCCGGCCCACCAAAACCCCGTACATAATAATAGCGCCGCCGGTATCAATATCCTCGGTGACGAATTTGTGCTTGGCCGAGACACCATATTGCAGGTTGTAAGCAGCCCCTTCAAGCGACACCTGAGATCCAGCAGGCTGATCCCGCAATGCAACTATTACATTATCAGAAGGATGTATTTTTAAAAGCTGTGAAGCCATAATTTATTTAACAATTAATACAGATCAGGATGGTGAATGGTATTGAAATCTATCAACAAAACAACATAATATTTCAATACCGATAATGAATATCGTAGCAAATTTTTCAACTATATTGGCATATATTTCTATTTTACACGAGATTCTTGTAATTATTTGTGAAACCACAGCTGCTCAAAGTTCCGAAAGGGCTGCAAAAATCATTCAGTATCAGGCAGGATGTCGTGCTTTATTTCTATAATCGCTGGCACTATCACCCTGAACTTGAACTGATACATATCGAGCAGGGATCTGGCACTCAGTTTGTTGGCGACAATATAAGCAGTTTTCAAAATGGCGACCTGCTGTTGATCGGCCCCAACCTGCCGCATTACTGGCGTTGCGATGAAAAGTATTTTCACCGTGAAAGTAAATTGTACGCACAAGCAACGGTACTCCATTTTTCCGAGGCAATTCTTGGTAAAACTTTTCTCGACCTTCCTGAAAACAAGTCCATTGCAGAGCTGCTTTTTAAAGCCAGGCTCGGGATGAAGATCTCAGGAAATGGCACTGAAAAAGTAAAAAAGCTCCTGCGGGAGTTGCTTAATCAGCAAAATGGTAACTCGATCATTGCCCTGCTGCAGATACTGGAAAGCTTGTCGCATTGCCCCGGCGTTGAGCTGCTGACAGACAAGCCTTATCTTGACGAATTCGATCAGTTTGACACCGATCGCATTAACCATATTTATCAGTACTCACTCAGCAATTTTCAGCGGAAAATTTCGATTGAGGAAATATCAGAAGTGGCCAATATCAGTCCGCATTCCTTTTGCAGGTATTTCAAAAGCCGCACCCGCAAAACGTACTCCCAGTTTTTGCTCGAATTGCGGATAGGTCATGCCTGCAAATTACTGTCAGAAGCAAAGATCCCCGTGGCACAGGTTTGCTTCGAAAGCGGGTTTAACAATTTTGCCAACTTCAATAAATACTTCAAGTTGCATACCGGTAAAAGCCCGCTCCAATACCAGAAAGAATTCAGGAAAATCCCGATTTCAAGGCACCACACCAATCTTAATTCCGTCCTATGAAGCTTAATATTGTCGATATCCTGCAAAAAAATATATACGAAGCCGAGCTGAAAATCTCTGGTCGGCACATTGATTCCATCAAAAATCTGGGTCCGGAAAATCCTGCATTACCTTATGCACTGCCCGGTTTTATAGACGCACATGTACATATAGAAAGCTCCATGCTGACCCCCGCACAATTTGCCCGCCTGGCAGTTGTGCATGGTACCGTCGCCACAGTTTCCGATCCGCACGAGATCGCCAATGTATTAGGCTTGCCAGGGGTGGATTTTATGATTGAGGATGGAAAAAGGGTGCCTTTCAAATTTTGCTTTGGCGCACCATCCTGCGTTCCGGCAACCGTTTTTGAAACTGCCGGTGCTACGATCGATGCGGAACAGGTGGGACAGCTACTTGCGAGAGATGAAATAGGCTATCTGGCGGAAGTGATGAATTTCCCCGGTGTACTGAATGCAGATCCCGATATGATGGCAAAGATCGCCTGGGCGAAGCATTATAATAAAGTAATAGACGGACACGCACCGGGGTTGAGAGGCGAAGCTGCGAGACAATATGCCTCCAACGGAATAAGTACTGATCATGAATGTTTTACGTATGATGAGGCGCGGGAAAAAATCGGTTATGGGGTCAAAGTCCTCATCCGCGAAGGCAGTGCAGCCAGAAATTTTGACGCACTAATTCCGTTGATCGCGGAATTCCCGGAACAGATCATGTTTTGCTCGGACGATAAACACCCCGACAACCTGGTCGAAGGACATATTAATGTACTCATCAAACGGGCGCTTGCCTTGGGTTACGATCTATGGAATATCCTGCGCGCAGCCTGTGTAAACCCCGTTTTACATTATAACCTGCCCGTTGGGTTGCTGAAAGAGGACGACCCCGCCGATTTCATCATTATAGACAATTTGAAAAATTTCAATTTGTTGCAGACGTGGATTAATGGCAAGAAAGTGGCCGAAAATGGCATTTCCAACATCCCTGACCTGCAAAGTGACCATCCGAACCATTTTAGCTGCCTGCCGAAAACAGCAGGCGATTTTGCATTAAACTATGATAATGCAAACGGTGAGCAAATTGAAGTAAGGGTAATTGAGGCTTTCGACGGTCAACTGATTACCGGACAGGCATTTGAGCAGCTCACTATTTCTCACAATGCAATAGAAAGCAACCCGGACATTGACATTTTGAAGATCGTGGTGGTAAACCGTTACAATGATGCAAAACCGGCTGTGGCATTCATCAAAAATTTCGGTTTGAAGGGAGGCGCTATTGCCTCCTCGGTCGCGCACGACTCGCATAATATCATTGCGGTCGGTGTGGACAACGAGCGTATAGCCGAGGCAGTTAACCTGATTATCGGGGCGAAAGGAGGCGTGGCGGCAGTTGGTCAGGGCAAACAAAAGCTATTAGCCCTTCCAATCGCAGGTTTGATGAGCGATGAAGATGGTTATAAAGTAGCGGCCGGTTACACGGAGATTGATCAATTTGTTAAAAATGAACTGAAATCAACTTTACAATCGCCTTTCATGACACTTTCTTTCATGGCGCTGCTGGTGATCCCTTCTCTTAAACTGAGCGATAAAGGCCCTTTTGACGGTGAAAATTTCAAATTTATCCCATTAAGTATTTGATAAGTTACATATTTTAAGAAATAGCAAGATTAAACTTTGAAATATAATTTTAGGGTGAAAATATTTTTTAAATACGTTTTTTTATAAATATATTTACAAGTGTTATAATGACCCTTATTTCATTATTCAATTCCTAACCCCAATCAAAATCCTTTCCAAACAATGGCTCACCTACGCTACAAGCAAGAAGAAGAACTCTGTTTTTGGGATCAGTTCAGAAAAGGCGATGAAAATGCTTACGCATGCCTGTACCGCTCTTACGTTCACATTCTTTACCAGTATTGCTCACAGTTTACGATTGACAAACCATTAATTAAAGATTGCATTCACGACCTCTTCGTGGAACTATGGAGAAACCGAATGACGCTGGGTGACACCACTTCCGTCCGGTTCTATTTGATGGCGTCTATCAAAAGAAAGCTGGTTCGCCACTTGAATGCACAGCAAAAGCATACGAGCAATGAAGATATTCCGGTTGAATACTGGCATATCAACACGCCTTCGCACGAAAATCACCTGATCTCCGAGGAAGAGTTCGAATCGACGAACCAGCATTTGAACGTAGCGATCAACGGTCTGCCACGTCGCCAGCGTGAAGCTATTTTTCTTAAATTTTATATGAACCTGAACAACCACGAGATCGCCGATCTGATGAAAATCAATATCCAGTCGGTGTACAACCTGGTTTTCGGTGCATTGGGTAACCTGAAAAAGCAAATGACGCTGGACAGGCTTACTTTCTAAGGCTTACACATTTCAGAATACGAGCGTGGCGAACTTAGCCACGCTTTTTTTGTTACTTATTTTACCAAAAACAAACTAAATACACTTCAATGACCACACTAACCACTCCTCTTGCCGAGCGCCTTCGCCCCAGGACACTGGACGATTTCGTCGGCCAGGAGAAATTGTTAGGCCCGAAAGGACCGCTCCGCCGGGCAATATTACAGAATGCTATTCCCTCCATGATTTTCTGGGGACCACCCGGAGTAGGAAAAACCACATTGGCTTTGCTGATTGCGGAAACTACCAAAAGGCAATTTTACAATTTAAGCGCGATCAGTTCCGGGGTAAAAGATCTTCGGGAAGTATTGGCCAGACCTTCGGGACTTTTTCCGGCGATTCTTTTCATCGACGAGATTCACCGTTACAATAAAAGCCAGCAGGATGCGCTACTGGGAGCTGTGGAAAAAGGCCAGGTAACGCTGATCGGCGCTACTACTGAAAATCCGTCATTCGAAGTCAATTCGGCACTTTTATCCCGTTGCCAGGTGTATATTCTCGAAGCATTCGGTGAGGAGGAATTGAAAAATCTGATCTCTCGGGCATTGGAAAAAGACCAGTGGCTGAAAGAAAAAAGCATCAAATTTAAATCTTACGATGCACTAATGCGGCTCTCGGGCGGCGATGGCCGGAAGCTCCTTAACCTGCTCGAACTTGTGGTACTCGGCAAAGGCGAAGCTAAAAAAATCGAAATCAATGATGAATGGGTAACAGAGGTTGCGCAACAGAATATCGCCAGGTATGATAAGTCGGGAGAGCAGCATTATGATATCATCTCGGCATTTATCAAATCTCTCCGGGGAAGCGATCCGAATGCCGCTGTGTATTGGATGGCAAGAATGATCGTAGCCGGCGAAGATCCTTCTTTCATTGCGAGACGAATGCTGATCATGGCGTCGGAAGACATTGGGAACGCAAACCCTACCGCAGTAATTATGGCTAATGCATGTATGCAGGCCGTAAATGTGATCGGTTATCCGGAATGCAGGATCATCCTTTCGCAAGTGGCTATTTATCTGGCCACTTCACCCAAAAGCAATGCCAGTTACGTGGCGATCGGCGATGCGATGGAAGCTGCCAAAAACACTGCGCATTTACCGGTACCATTGCATTTGCGTAATGCACCTACCAAATTAATGAAGCAGATCGGTTATGGAAAAGGGTACAAATATTCACACGATTTCGAAGGCAATTTTGCCAAACAGAACTTTTTGCCGGATGAAATCAAAGGCAGTAAATTCTTCGAGCCGGGAAAAAATGCGCGGGAGGAAGAAATCCGCAAAAAGCTGCAAAACTGGTGGGGGGATTGGTACGATTACTGAGCATTTCGCTCCTTTATCTTTTCAGAAAAGCTTTCAAATGTGAGATCCGGCTCGCTTTCGGAAGTTGCAGGGGGCTGCTTCCACTCGGCGAAAAGCTTTTCGGCGAGCTTCCTCATGTTGTCGTCCGTCTCCATTTCGGACACGATTCTGGCAAGCCCCTCTTGACCGGGAGAAGTCTTGTTTTTTTTGGCTGAATGTTCGCCAGGCTCTTGCATGTTACCGGTATTCAGAGGTAAAAGAAAGTTGAGTCCTATTTTTTTTGCAAATACGCGCCCGATAAGATTAAATCTTAATGTTCGCTCACTAAAGTCCGACAAGTTAGCGGTATTTGCTATTAATTTGCTGCAAAAATTATGTCCGTCCAGAAGATGATCCCTGAAAGTATTCCCTTGCTCGAACGCCAGCTTTTAATCAATCAATGCAGGCTCCTGGCTTTGCTCGGTGATGAAAAAGAGAAAGAGGTTAACGAAAAAAGGATCGAAATCCTTGAAAAAGGATATACCGGCCTTTATCCTAAAGTATTCAATACGCTGTACGAAGAAGTGCCGATTAGTGTGTACAATGAGATTTCGGACATTATGAAAATGTATGGGCGGATCAACGATTCAGTCCGCCTGCTTACTGATGAAGAAAAGAACAGCCTAAACCTGTCAGCCCTTGAATTCGAAGGCTTCGACGAAGATAATGGAATGTATTATTATATGATGTCTTATTTAGTAGACCGGATGGACGAGCATGGAGAGTATAAAGGCAAACAGCTCAAATCTCACAACAGCTCTTGTATGGTCAAATACAACCGGATGCTTTCTGTTTTCTCTGAGTATGAAAAGACTGATAAATTTCAGTATTCAGCCCAGGATCTCCAAAAATTCATCGATTTGGTAGAGGCGAATGCCGAGCAGAACCGCTAAGGAGAAAGTTACTTCTTATCATAACTATTCTGATAGTTGAACGGGTAACCAGTGTAATTATTAACCGAAAACTTAGGTTCTAAATTAACAATTTGTTAAGTTTGTATTTGAAAATCAGCAACTGATTTTCAATAACGTTGAGTAAAATCGAACATCCCGGATACATTGCATCCGGGATGTTTTTTATTTAGTTATCGACTATCATCAGTGAAGTTGCATTTTTCGTAATCTCGAAGCGTTCCGCTTCATAAACAAACGATCTCCGCTTGCAAAGCCTTGATATCCGCTGTTCTTCTTTAACTGAGTGATCAGCCACACCCCCGTTACAGTTGCAAGCATTAGTAATCCGATAGTAATGTAGGGAAGTAGCCAATATAGATTCTGGACGAGCTGTGCCATGATTTCTGTCTAGTCAGGTTCTTTTATAACCGAGATCCAGAAAATATCATACCAGCTATCTATGCCTGCTACTGTGTGACTGTGAGGAATTTACGCCACAGAATCCATTCAAAATTTAGCACTCACAACCTCCGTATCGCAACCCACCACACTCGGGCTTACATATCCAACACTTACATCCGATACTTTCGTCGATTTGTTGGCTGGAGCCGCAGCTTTGATGGTGATGATCTTGGAAGTTACCACAGACTGTGTTTCAGACAAGTATTTAAACTGGACCTCCACGCTGGATAAGGCTTTGCTGGTACCATTCACAACGGTCAAATTGTGAATCGCAACGCCACCGACCGACCGCCATTCGTTGTCCTGTATTTTAATTTTTTTTAGCAGCTCTTCTTTATTGCGTGAGGAAATCGAGCTGAGCGAGTCAGTACTTCCCAGCACTTCGGTTTTGGAAACGACTACTGGCTTTTCCTTCAAAAAATCAAACTGCTTATAATAGTATAATAAGTAAATGAATGCGCATACTGGAACCAGTGCGCTTACCCATTTAAGCAAGGGGATAAGAACTTTTTTCCACTTACCTCTTTTACTCTTTCTTCCAGGCATATTGGTGTGCTAAAGGTGGTTTATTACGAAACACGCTTCGCAAATATATAGAATATGAAATATCAAACTCATACTATACAGGTCGAATTGCTACTGCCGGATAAAAAAACAGACCGCTGGGATTGTCCCAGCGGTCTGAATGTGTATCGTGTTCAACAAGGCTATTGTCTTACAAACCTGTGGGTAAGCACAGTCCCATCATTCTGCACTATTTTGACGACGTACGCCCCCGCTGCCAGATTTCTGGTGCTAATACCTGTTGAAAGGGCATTCGAGCTTTCGAATACAGTCTTACCTGCCGTATTGATCACTTTAACAGTTTTCACATTTGACCAATCGGTTAATGTAATTTTCAGATTTTCATCTGCCTTGATTGGATTAGGTGAAACAAACGACATGTTCTCAAACTTCACCTCAATGATGCGGCTATAATTGAACGTTTCGTCCAGGTCAACCATTTTCAGGCGATAGAAATTCCGTCCACCGATCGGGCTTGCATCTGAATAATTGTAGTATTGGGTCGTTTTGCTCTCTGTATTTGATTTTACTGAACCGATTTTCGACCATACTTTTCCATTCTGGCTGCGTTCAACATCAAAGCGATCGCTGTTTGATTCCTCGGAAGTTGACCACGACAAGGATGCTGTGGTACCTTCTGCTGTTGCTTTGAAATCTACAAGTGTAACTGGAAGCGGATCAACGATTCGCAGTATGTAAGTTGCAGAGGCAGTTTGGATGCCATCGGTAACATACACGGTAAAATCGTAGTCATCTTCACCAGCAGCAGATGGATCTCCGTTCAGGTCTCCATTTGCGGACATAGAAAAACCGGATGGGGCTGCTGCAATTCGTGCGCCTGGTTCAGTCAATGAATATTCAAGCGTTGCTCCTGTGCGGCCACCTGCTGCCGAGCCATTTCCACCTGATGAGACAGACTCGGAAATATTTTTCACATAGGTGTTCAAATTTTCCATCGTATAAGGGAACACGCCGCCGGGCAGTGAGAGCTTCGGATCAACCGTGATGGTTTTAGTTAAAGTCAGCCCGGTAGGATTTCCGTCAACCAGAATACCAACCACAACATTGTACGTTGTTGTTTCCGTTACGACTGGAAGATTACCATTAGGCAGCAATTCACCGGTTGTAGTGTTAAAATCAATTCCGGCGGGCAAACCCGTTGGAGTAGTGTAAGTGACAGCATAACCGTCTGAGGCAGCCCTGATAAACACATCTGCCGGGAAAGCCTCTCCAGATACTCCCGCCGGTATCGCATCAGAAATATCGTTCAAAACCACTACACGAAGCCTGGTAGAATCGGATGGATTCAGTGTACACTCAGCTCCCTGTACCGACACTGCAACATAGTCGCCATTCGCAGACACAGGAATTGGGAACGGAGCGGGCGAAGCGACAGGATTTGCCGTAAGATTCGTTCTGTCGTCCAAAGGCCCCTGCCAGTATATCAAATCACCAGTTGAGACGCTGGCGGTAACGGAAGGAGTAGCACCTGAAAACTGGTAAACAATCTCCGAGCTAAGCGTCGGTTTCGGAGTAACCTGACCGGCTCCAAAAATTCTTACTCCCGTAGATCCCAATAAAGATACATTGACTGCACTTCCAAGACTTATGGTAATACGATCGAAAGGCAATGTTGGTGTATAATAGAACGGAATGACTACGCCCGCATTGACTCCGTCGCCCACCGTGATCAGATCGAGCACATTCGCGTTCAGCAGATTAGAAACCCCTGTTGCAGGGCCCGCGCTTTGCGCTCCGTTAAATGCCTGGATTGTAAGACCATTCAGCAAATTTGCATTTACGAGCGCCGTTTGAAACGACAGATAGACGACAGCCTGGTCCGTAGGTGCGGAAGTCTTTTTGAAATACAAAGTCTGAGACAAAGAAGAAAGAAGAGTAAGGTCCACTCCTCCACCACCAAGTCCGGATGCAGTTGCAATGTCGTTATCAACCGCAGCTTCCGGAGTTGAAACAGCGTCAGACAAGCTGACATTCAGTCCTGCACCGCCCACTTCACCAAGTGACGCGAAAGTAGGCACTCCGCAAATATCTTCCACGCCATCTTCATAATAGAATGCATTGTATACATTCAAAGTCACCTCAGAAATAAGCAGTTCAAGCACCTGCGCGGCAACAGTTATCCGAACCGCATTAAATGTAGAACTGTTACTGGTAGGCGTTACGGCGATATAGAATTTAGTGCCCGTGGCATCAGTCACAATCCTCGCAGGTTGAGTTGCCACAGCGGTACCCTGGGAAACCGCGCTCGCACCACTTCTCAGTTGCGCAGTGATTCTGTTTTCGGAAAAGAGACTCACTATTCCAAGCAGGTTTGTCAGTAATCCTGTCGCTGTTGGGGGATCGATTCTAACATAAACAGTCTTCCCGGCGGGCACATTTTCATCAAAACTAATTGTCGTATAAACATTGCTTCCGGTTGTCCCAAGTATCGCTTTCCACGAACGCAAAGTTGCTTTTGTTAGATCAGAGTCCGATCC
The DNA here is from genome assembly GCF_008369915.1 of Dyadobacter sp. UC 10. NCBI lineage: Bacteria > Pseudomonadati > Bacteroidota > Cytophagia > Cytophagales > Spirosomataceae > Dyadobacter > Dyadobacter aurulentus. The sequence continues at coordinate 552,422 of NZ_VSRN01000001.1, forward strand.
GTCCGCTGCCGCTCCGGGAGATGAAACCTCAGAGGATCCGCAGCCAAGTAAGGCACAATTAATGATATCCGATGGACCTTCCTCATCTGCATAAACCTGTGCAAATGTCTTATTTCCCGAGGATAGGGTTAGCAAAAATGCCAGTCCAAGGGCGGCCCATGCTGCCCTGACTTTATAATTAAAACTATTCGTAACGTAATGCTTCATACAAAAATGTGATTAAAGATGTGAACATGAGTATCCTGTTGCCAGGTAGACCAACTGGTACATACCTGAATACGAATGATTATATTTTTTGGGATGGAACGATCTCGACTGGAAGAAGTGCGAGACGAAGATCCGCTTACCATTGCTCTCTTTCGAGAAACCGAAGCCTTACCATTCTAATCTGCTGTCAGAAACGCGCTGCATCAAAAATTTTGACAGCTTAAAATGATAATTTCACCGAATCTATCTGTTTGGATGTAAAGTCTTCTCTATGCTGGTTTGGGTTGGTGATGAAAGATTTGAGTTAAAAAAATTTACAGAATCAATTCTACTTCTACAACTATTTGAGGCCTTCAAATATGAGTTATTTGCAAATTTATCCATAATTAGCTCAAAATAAACCCGCATATTATTACTATACCAAAACCCCCAATTTATAGGGAGTGTAGAATTAATTATCTCTACAAGAAAAAATCAAGTAACATCTTTGCAACTGATAGGAACATTAATCAGATTAATTAGATTATTTTCGGTAAAATTCATGGAAACACCTCACGCAGTGTATGCGAGGTCTATCAAAAATCACAAGTTGGCGGCGATTTTCAGGCCAAATTCTGCATGCCTGACCACTTTTTAGATAACCATTGAAAACCAATAGTTTTATTTAGCACCTTATGAAAATTGCCCTGGTAGATGAAAATTTACTTCTGATTGATGCTTTGCGAGGCCTTCTTTTACTTATGCCGGAATTCAGTGAAGTCAACACATATACGTCCGGAGATGACTTTTTGAGCGAAGCAATAATCACTCCTCCTGAGATACTGATTATGGATTTGGAAACGACCGCAAAAGAGGGCCACGAGTTGCTTGAAATTAGCCGGAACCGGCTTCCTGAAAACCTTAAAATTATAGTCTTTTCCGAAATCAGCGATATTCAAAATATCAAACTGACAATTAAGCGGGGTGTGCATGGAATTCTCTCTCAACAGACTACATTCGAAGAACTGAAAGAATGCATAGATACCGTAAAGTCTGGTAATCAGTACATTGGAAATTCTTTGAAAAATTCGCTTATTCATAGCGTGTTCACAAACGACAGCGCTACGCTGCACCTTTCACCCAGGGAAAATGAGGTTTTGCAGCGGGTTTGCGGTGGTAATACCATCAAAGAAATAGCATACGACTTAAAACTAAGTGTACATACTGTGCAGTACTACCACCGTAGTGTGATGGATAAGTTGAAAGTAAAACGCACAACCGATTTGATCGTTTACGCAATACAGCACAAGTTATTTATACCCGAATCAAAATAGCATCACCAGCTCATTTCTCAGAAAGCTTGCCGTAAAAATCGGGCAGGGGGTTCAGATCCGGGTTTTTGCGCTGATGCCAGTACGGGTAAATAGGTGACTTCTCGCTGGCCTCGTCCAGTTTCTTCACCTGGCCAGGGGTAAGGTTCCAACCGACTGCACCGAGGTTCTGTTTTAGTTGCTCTTCATTTCTGGCGCCGATTACAATATTGCTTACCGTAGGGCGCTGCAACAGCCAGTTCAAGGCTACCTGAGCGACTGTTTTTTCCGTTTCAGCAGCAATTACGTCGATGACATCGATCAGATCAAAGAAAAAATCCTCTGGAATCGCCGGTCCTTCTCCTCCTCCCTGAGCAATACGCCCGTCGGCTGGAATTGGCTGGTTTCTCCGGTATCTACCGCTCAGCCTCCCCGCAGACAACGGACTCCATACGATGGTCCCGACCTTCTGGTCCAGCGCCAGCGGCATGAGTTCCCATTCAAACTCCCTGCTTAACAGCGAGTAATGTGCCTGGTGCGCAATGTACTTTGCCCAGCCGTAACGTTCGGAAACGGAAAGTGACTTCATTAAATGCCAGCCTGAGAAGTTCGAGCAGGCTATATATCTGATCTTGCCGGCGCGGATCATATCATCTAACGCGCTCAAAGTTTCTTCAATAGGTGTTACACCATCGAAACCGTGCATGTGATAAATATCGATATAGTCGGTTTGCAACCTGCGCAGGCTATCCTCACAAGACTTTATCAGATGAAATCTGGGAGAGCCAAAGTCATTGGGCTTGCTACCCATTTTGAAGGTAGCTTTGGTAGAAAGAATGATTTTATCTCTCATACCGATGATCGCCTTTCCCAAAATTTCCTCCGACCTACCCTGAGAATAAACATTTGCAGTGTCGAAGAAATTTATCCCGGAATCTACACATAAGTTTACAAGGCGGGATGCCTCGTCGACCTGCGTGTTTCCCCATGCTTTAAAAAAATCGCCTCCGCCGCCAAAGGTTCCTGTCCCGAAACTCAATACTGGCACTTTTAACCCTGATCCGCCTAACTGCCTGAATTCCATATGATTATTGAAATTAATATGAGTAAAATAACAGATTGCCAGAAGTGACCGGACAAAAATAGCGCAAAAACAAAGAGAGGTAAAAGGCAAAAAAATAACTTCCCTGAAAATTCAGGGAAGTTATTCGCATTATTTACTCAACGTTCCTCTATTACTTAACCTTTAAACTAAGCTCAGACCGGGGAGATCTGACGCGATATTTAGTTTCGGTTTAGAATATGAATCAAATATGGTGTCATAGACCGGCTTTGACATCATCTGATGAGCCAGCGGCACTATCCGGTTAACGTTCGGAAATTTTGGGTATGCTGCTGCATAGTTGGCGGATCAATCGCGGATCAGTGTTATATTTAAAGATCATTTATAGCTTTTTGTATTTCACCATTAATAATCCTATTCCATGAACCGTAGAGAAGCTGTTCAAAAAATAACTTTCCTGATGGGAGGTACCTTGTCAGCCCCGCTTATGGCGGGTATTATGGGGGAAAAATTGAATTTTGGGCCTTCGATATCAATCTCAGAAGGTCAGGAGGCACTGCTTGCCGAAGTTGCCGACGTGATCATCCCTTCCACGGGTACCCCAGGCGCCAAAGCAGCGGGCGCTGAAAAATTCATAACCCGAGTTATGCGCGACTGCTTTCCTATCGACGAGCAAAAGAAATTTTACGCCAGCCTGGAAAAGGTCGATGCGCTCAGCAAAGAAACTTATTCCAAAAGTTTCGCTTCACTGGACCAGACCCAGAAAATCGAAATCATCAAGAAGACAACGGTAGCAGACAAGCCATTTTTCCTGCAAATGAAGGGATTGACCATCACGGGTTACTTTACCTCTGAAATCGGGGCAACGCAAGCGCTTGATTACCTGCCTATTCCCGGACGTTTCGACGGATCCTGGCCGATGCCAAAGGGCCAGAAAAGCTGGGCACTTTAATCCTATACCCTACTATTAAAAAATTTCAAAATGGCGAATCTTAATATTGACGCATTAAAAGAAGTTACCTACGATGCTATCGTAATCGGATCAGGAGTTTCGGGGGGCTGGGCCGCGAAAGAGCTGACTGCCAAAGGATTAAAAGTCCTGATGCTTGAAAAAGGGAAAAACCTGGAACACGTTACCGGTTACGAAAATGCACTGAAAGCGCCCTGGGAAACGGAATACAACGGACGCCTTACCATCAAACAAAAAGAAACCCATCCTTTCCTCTCCCGGGACTATCCCTACAATGAGAACACGGCAAAGTATTGGATGAATGATATGGATGCCCCTTACGAAGAGAAAAAACGCTTCGACTGGTTCCGTCCCGATATTGTCGGAGGTAAATCCATTATGTGGGGCAGACAGTCATACAGACTGAGCGACATTGATTTTGAAGCCAACCTGAAAGATGGCATTGCCGTAGACTGGCCGATCAGATATAAAGACATTGCGCCCTGGTATTCTTATGTTGAAAAACATGTGGGTATTTCTGGTGAAAAACTGGGCCTGCCGCAACTTCCCGACAGCGAATTCCTGCCTCCAATGGACATGTATTTCGTAGAAAAGGAAGTCAGGAAGCGTCTTGAGAAAGAATTTCCGGGCCGGAACATGACCATTGGCCGCGTAGCCAATCTTTCCCAGCCGACTAAAATACAGCTGGAAGGCGGCCGCTCTCCATGCCAGTACCGCAACCGCTGCTCGCTGGGCTGTCCTTACGGAGCATATTTCAGTACCCAGTCCAGCACGCTACCGCCTGCTGTAAAAACAGGATTGCTAACGCTTCGCCCGGATTCTGCAGTGCGTGAAATTATTTACGACGGCAAAAAAGACGGTGGCCGTGCTACCGGTGTAAGGGTTGTGGATACCAAAACATTACAGGAAAAAGAATACTTTGCAGGCCTCATTTTCGTATGCGCCAGCGCCATCGCTTCGGCCGCATTGCTGTTAAATTCAACCTCCGACCGGTTCCCGAATGGAATGGGCAACGATTCGGGTGAACTGGGACATAATTTGATGGACCACCATTTCCGTACGGGAGCGAGTGGTGTTTGGGAAGGCGACCTGGATAAGTACTATTTTGGCCGCCGCGCAAACGGAATTTACATTCCGCGTTACCGCAATATCGGTTCCGACAAGCGTGATTACCTGCGTGGATTCGGGTACCAGGGTGGCGGAGGACGCCAGGGCTGGCAGCGAAATGTTGCTGAACTGGCATTTGGTGCCGATTTCAAAGAAGAGCTTACGACGCCGGGAAACTGGACAATGGGCTTTGGAGGTTTTGGTGAAACATTACCGTACCATGATAACTACATGTATTTGAGCAAAGAAAAGAAAGACAAATTCGGCATCCCGACTGTCGTTTTCGATGCTGATCTTCGCGAAAACGAAAAGAAAATGCGTGTGGATATGATGAACGATGCCGCCGAAATGCTTGAAAGATCGGGTGTTAAAAATGTAAAAACCTATGACAATGGCTCTTACCTGGGCATGGCGATCCACGAAATGGGAACGGCTAGAATGGGCCGCGACCCTAAAACCTCGGTTTTAAATGGAAACAACCAGCTTCATGCGGTGAAAAATGTATTTGTCACAGACGGCGCATCCATGACTTCTGCCTCCTGCGTTAATCCGTCGCTCACCTACATGGCGCTGACAGCCCGCGCGGTTGATTTTGCTGTGAAAGAAAGTAAGAAGAAGAATATTTAAAAAAATCGAAACGGTTGCTTGTTTGATCAGGCAACCGTTTTTTCTTCAAAATATTTCAAGAACTCCCGCTGCTTCTGGCTGATAAAAGAGCTTAATTTCCTCCCATTTAGCGAATAACACTTCGCTTATCGCTTGGGTTGAAGAATTTCCCAATTTTAACAAAATAACCTTAGGCGGAAATCCATATAAACTGGATAGATCCTGAAAATCTTCATCAAAAGAAACGACCACATATTTATTCAATTTCGCATAATCCCAGATATCTGTATCCTTAGCGGGTACTTCTAAACCGGTTCTGCTGACATGCAAACTGCGAGGAGCAATTCGACTTACTTTTTTTACAATTCTATAAGAAAGGTTTTCATCAAAGAGTAATTTCATCAGGCAGAAATCAAAATCTTAGTATTTTCTTCCCGATTTGCTGCAAATGCCAGGGCTGCTAAAATATCTTCTTTGGTCAAAGACGGAAACTCTTCCAAAATCTCTTCATAAGACATACCATTCGCCAGCCAACCTAACACATCCAAAACAGCAATGCGCGTACCTCTGACGCACGGTTTGCCAAACCGTATCCCCTGATCGATACTAATCCTCTCCTGCCAATTATTCATAAAAATCCGTTTTACTCAAAAATACATATTTCATCATATTTTCAAGCCAGTCAATCCAATTGAATGCAACGGCTTCTATGAAAATTCCCGTTAAATTGCGATGCTATTCAATTTACTCAAATGGACGAAAAGTCGAAGATTGCCAATGCTCGCAGAGCTGTTTTACTTATTTTTCTTGTATGCGGGATTGGCTTGTCGAGCTGGGCACCGATGGTACCTTTTGCTAAAATACGACTTGCATTGAATGACGCTGACCTGGGTGTGGTTTTGTTATCATTGGGTGCCGGCGCAATCCTCACAATGCCCGTCGCCGGCTTTCTGATCAACAAATACGGTAGCCGTAATGTTGCATTTACCTCCGCTATGGTGATTGCCGCGATACTGCCTATCCTGCTGCTCACCACAACTTCCTACCAACTGGCTGCGGCCTTGTTTGTCTTCGGCGCCGGAATCGGCTCGATCGATGTCGCGATGAATGCCCAGGCCGTTCTTGTCCAGGAACGTTTCGGCAAACATATTATGTCTTCTTTTCACGGCTTGTTCAGTGTCGGCGGGCTGATAGGTGCTATCGGGCTGGGTTTTCTGATTAAAGCAGGATTGTCTCCCAATGTGGCGGCGGGCAGTATTTCGGCATTGCTGGTCGTCATTACCTCCACGCAGATCAAATACCTGTTGCCGCATTCCGAAGAAGCCAAAATGGATAGCAGTAATTTTGTGCTCCCGAAAGGCCCCGTCCTGGTACTGGGAATTATGTGCTTTATCATCTTCCTGGCGGAAGGCTCCCTGTTAGACTGGAGTGCTGTGTTTCTGCAGTTCTCCCGCAACTTTGACCCTTCGCTGTCGGGAATGGGGTATGCTGCATTTTCCGTTGCTATGGCCATTATGCGACTCACAGGCGATGGCCTGATCCACAAACTTGGCCCCGCCAAGGTAGTGCTTTACGGAACTTTGCTGGCAGGGTTTGGCTTTCTGATCGCCGTACTCACGCCATGGGCCGCAACTGCCTTACTCGGCTTCGTGCTGGTAGGATTGGGCGCTGCCAATGTAGTCCCCGTGTTTTTTACCGCTGCGGGACGTATTCCCGGCATTCCTCCATCCATCGCACTTTCAGCAGTAACAATCCTTGGTTATTCCGGTCAACTGGCAGGGCCTGCTTTGATTGGCATTATTGCAGAACTCACTTCGCTTTCGATCGCCCTCGGTCTGGTTGGGGTGCTGCTATTTGTGGTTGCATTTGGTTACAAACATCGGGATTGAAGTACTAAAAAGCTTCTCCGGTAAAGAGGTAAAAGCCCGGCCCGTCTTTGGTAAAACCTACGTCCAGACGCAGGAAGATGTCTTTTTTAGGAAACAACAGGTAACGCAGCCCTACTCCGCCGGCAGGTTTGATGTGTTTTAAAGAAAGCTCTGAAATCCGGGGGCCTACCACGGCGGTACCGGCAAATGCAACAGCCCCGAACCGTTTGCTGAAACCAAAAGGAAGCCACCGGTGCTCTATTTGCGTAGCGATCATTCCCTTATCCCGGTATCTGCCGTAATAATAGCCGCGCATAATCATTTCGCCGCCCATCAACGCAAGCTGGTTGAAAGGCACATTCCCTGCGCTGAAACTGCTGTACACCTGCCAGGCGAGCACATTTCGAATGCTGGTAGGGTGTGAGCCGCGCACATCCACGTTGATCGAACGGAAGTTTTGGTTGCTGCCGAGTGCCGGGCTGTATTTGAGAAATGATATCTCACCGAAGAAACCCTTCCTTACATTCAGTACATTGTGCCGGTTGTCATAAACCAGCGCCGCGCCAAAACCAATGTTCCGCGCGCCGTCGCTTCCCAGGGGCTTTTCGTAAAAGTGATCATCGGGCTGCTCGAAATGCGTGTTGTAGAGTTGCTGATAGTCTATCTCCGGACCAGCAAACAGATTGGGCACAATTTTCCGTAAAACCCTTTGTCTTAAAAGCAGATAATTAGCGTCTATCAAAGCGGGATCCTTGTCGGGCGTTTCCGGACCGATGCCATAATACAGCAAGGGAAACCGCTGAAAACGGGTCCGGCCAAGAAAAAACCATTTATCCTTATCTCCATAGATGGCATTATCAAGCCAGATACCATACTGTGCCTCCAGCGTCACAAAGGTGAACGCCTGCACCTCGCTGAGCCGGTTGAGCGTATCTTTTTTTGCCTGAAAAATTAGCAACGACGATAATCCGAACTCGAAGCTCGTCTCCGGGGAATACCCCAAAGTTGGGTAAATGCGGAAACTCGGCTCGCCCGGAGCAGTCGTATCTGAAACTGTCTTTTTTACAAAACGTTTGAACCAGTCACCCTGCGCATTTGCGTGGGGAAAGCGCGCAATGCCGATCGACAAAAGGAGGAGAATTCTCAGTTTATACAATACCAGTACACTTTAAAGGATGAGTATGTTATTAAAAGTAAGGATATTAAAAAATTAAGCCAGAACACATCGGCTTCACTGCATATTCAAGAAATACAAATCCAGCAGTAGATACAAAAACGTTGGCCCCTTTTCTGCAAAATGAAAATAACAATGAAAAACATACTCCTGCTGCTGTTTTGCCTCCTTACCTTCCCTCCCATTTTTGCTCAAAAAAGTGATTCTGAACCACTTTGGTGGAAAAGAAATAACCTTCGAGTCATTCAGATGAACCTGCCGGATTACGAAGCGGCGACCATTAATGCTGATTCGATTGTAGAAGATCTGGTGCGGGTTTCAGCAAATACATTATTGATCAATGCCGGAGGGATAATGGCTTTTTACCCTACAAAACTCGATTTTCAGTATCAGAATCCTTATGTCAAAAGCAATGTACTAGGCGACGTGATCAAAAAATGTCACGATCAAAACATTAAAGTGATTGTCCGCTTCGATTTCAGCCGGGTACACGAAAGTATTTTCAAGGCACATCCCGACTGGTGCTATATCTCTCCAAAAGGGGAGCGTATTATCAATACCGATATGTACGTTGTCTCGATCAATGCGCCTTACGTACAGGAAAAAGCCTACCAGATTATCAATGAGATAATACAGATGTTCCCGATAGACGGTATCTTTTTGAATATGCCCGGATACCAGGTCAACAATCCGTATGAGGGCAAATATCACGGAATTGATCAAAATGAATATGATAAAAGACGCTTTGCCGAATTCTCAGGCGGCAAACAGCTTCCCACCGAAGAAAACAAGTCTGATCCGCTGTTTCAGAAATACCTGGAATTTAAAAAGCACACGGTGGAAGACTGGTCGGAGCGGCTGCACAAACTGGTAAAGTCCAAAAATGAGCAGATAGCGATCTGTACCTACTCAGACAAATTCGTCGATATTATCCGCCACGAATCGCAAAGTATGACCACCCTGCCCTACTGGCCCTATTCGGCTTCGGATAATGTCGGAAATGCGGTCAACTCGTTTCCGGAACACATTATCAGCAATGCCAGTATTCAGCAAATTTCGTTTCAATCGCGGTATAATGCCGTAGAGCCGCAGGAAGTACAGATCCGGTTGTATGAAAATATCGCAAACGGGTCCGGGCTTGACATGAGTATGATGGGGGATATGCGGGGATATGAGGACGAGCGTAATTTCGGGGTTTTCAGAAAGGTATATGCTTTTCACAAAAAACATGAGCCTTATTTCGGGAAATACAAATCAGTTGCGCACATAGCGGTTGTGGCACCCGGCGCGTGGCCGAACGGTGAGCCCATGCAGGAATACCGCGGCATTCAGTTAATGCTCCGCGAGGCGCATATCCCATTTGATATCATTGAAGACGGACAGATTCACAATCTGGCGGAAAAGGTAAAGAACTACAAACTGCTGATCCTGCCTGAAATAACCTACCTGAAACCGGAAGCGCTTGCCATACTCAGACAAGCCAGTCAGCAGGGCACTCACCTCATTGCGACAAACCGAAGCCTATTCGATAGCCCGGAAATACTGCAGGAATTGTTCGGGGTAAAGATTGAAAAGAAAGATAATGATGGGGCGGGCAACTATCTGGTGCCGGATAACCGGACGATATTCAAAAGTTTCGCAGGACAGACAATGCTGTTCTGGAAGTTTAATCTGGGAATTTATGATTTCTCAGGAGCTGATCAGAAACTGCTGCCCGTTCTGGCAAAAGGCCGGCCAGGCCCTCCTGAAATCATTGGCGGCCACAACCCAACCGGCTCTTACGCTATGGCGATCAAAAATCACAGTAAAAGCAAGGCGGTAATTTTACCGATTAACCTGGGAAAAATTTATTATATGCATGGCTATCAGGAACATAAGAATATTCTACTGGACGTGATCAACCACATTTTGCCCGAGGCCAGGAATACCATCCAGACCAATGCACCGGCCAGGGTCGAGACGATTTTAAAGGAATTTGTTAAAAACATCCCTGAAAATATAGGTAAGACTACCAGCGAAGGGATGATCCTGCACCTCGTAAACCTGACAGGTTTCAGCGGCAATACCTATTTCGAACCGCTGCCGCTTTACAACCTGCAATTCAAAATAAAGTCCGGCAAAAAGCCAGCGAAAGTGTTCACCCTGAACGGAGAAAGAGTAAAATTTTCGTGGAAGAACGGCTATATAGATCTGAACCTGCAAGAACTCACTGATTTTAACGGAATCGTGATGTCCTGGTAAGCATACTCAGCCTGAGTCATTCAGTCATTCAGTCATTCAGTCATTCAGTCATTCAGTCATTCAGTCATTCAGTCATTCAGTCATTCGGTCATTCGGTCATTCGGTCATTCGGTCATTCGGTCATTCAGTCATTCAGTCATTCGGTCATTCAGTCATTCGGTCATTGAGTCATTGAGTCATTCATCGCACCGGCGACCGGTCATTCATCGCACCGGCTACCGGCCATTCAAAATCAAAGATAACTAAGCCACCATTTCTTTTCCCGTGTGCGGTAATCGCCAAACCATCTGCAGGGCAGGTACAGGGCGAGTACGATCAAAATCCAGATCAGGTACACCCAACCAAGTTCATAGCCAAAGTCAAAGGGCCGGAATTTAAAGAACAGCTTGTCGTCGGTGGCCTGCTGCCACGTATAACCGGATGCCAGTACGGCTATCATGGTCAATAAGTGAATCACGTAAAAATGCAGCATGAAGAAAAAGAAAGGTACTTTTCCATACACGGTGAAGAACCTGGCCAGGCTGTTCCCAGAGTTTTCGGCAAATGCCAGAGCAAGGAGTAGCGGACCTTGCGTCATTAAAGTAAACATCAGTGACGGCGGGTATTTGCTGACATTCATAAAGGAAAGAAATGTCCGGAAGCCCTCCTTCTGGCCGCTCCATTGAGCGGGATCACCATAACCGTTGAACAGCCGCAATGCGATAAAAAGCAAAGTGAGAACTACGCCTGTCACGACGAGTATCTTCCTGCGTTGGTCGACCGGAAAGCTTCTTTTAAAGATCGTCCCTAGTCCATAACCCGACATCATAATACCTGCCCAGGGCAAAATCACGTACAAAAATGCCAGGGTACCACCGTCGCCCCTGGGGTAAAATTTGCCTGCGCCGGTCAGGAATATGCTTAACAAAATATCGGGCAGCGAGTTGGGTGCTACTTTTATATAATCCAGCAGATTATGCCCAAAAATCAATACTAGCCCTACGACGAGAATTGCTTTGGGAGACAGAAAGCGAACAAGTAAACCAAGCGAGATCATGCTGGTCCCCAGCGCCCACAATACTGCCAGAAAAATCGTTTTGTAAGTGATGTCGAAAGAGAAGGCAAATGTCATGAAGACGATCTCGACGAATATCAGCCAGAGACCGCGTTTGATCAGAAAAGAAGAAGTGTTACCTGCGGTTTTATTCTGACCTGAAAGATAGGCTGAAATGCCTGAAAGCAACATAAACGAAGGCGCGCAGAAGTGGGTGATCCAGCGCGTAAAAAAGAGCATTCCGGATGTTGTGGCCGGATCAAGCGGGTCGGCTGTGAATGCTGAAATGTGAAAAAAATCACGAACATGGTCAAGGGCCATAATCACCATGATCAGGCCCCGGACCGTATCGATGGATCTGATGCGGTATTGCATTCCGGTAAGGTATTGAAATGGATAATATTCCAGATTTCACTACAAAAGAGCTGCGCCGAAAACGCCTGCACTATCTCCTAGCTTGGGTTTCACGATCGGCGTTGTGATCACCCCATTATTGAAAATGTATTTTCTGATCCGCTCGTACCCGGCTGTATAGAGCAAATCCACGTTCCCTACCCCTCCGCCGATCACGATCAGTCCCGGATCGATTACATTGATCAATGTTGAAATAGCGCGACCGTAGAATTCGAGCAGCCTGTCAATCGTGGCTGCTGCGTGCGGGTCTTTCCCTTCGTTATACCGTTCGAGAATGACTTTCATTGTCGTTTTTTCGCCACTCTGGCGCTGATAAAAACGTTCGAGCGCAGGCCCCGAAATGACTTGTTCGACGCATCCGGCCTTCCCGCAATAGCAGGGTTCGCCATTTTCTTCAAGGATGTTATGTCCCCATTCGCCACCTATACCGTGGTGACCGGAAATGATTTTATTATTGACGACCAACCCGCCGCCAACACCAGTTCCCATGATCACGCCAAATACAACTTCTGCGGTATGGTACTCTTTCCCCGCTCCCATTAAAGCTTCGGCCAGGGCAAAACAGTTGGCGTCATTTGCCAGCTGGCATGATACACCCAATATCTCCTGCAAATCCGCTTTCAGCGGCATTCCGTTCAGACATGTTGTGTTGGAATTCTTCATCAGCTGAGAATCTGGCTCCAGCACACCGGGCGTAGCGAAACCAATTTTAGTTGGCCGCTCCCCAACCTGCTCCGCTACCAGATCGATCAACTTTTTGATTTGCGACAAAATGTGGTCATACCCTTTCGCAGATTCCGTTGGCAACCGCATCCTGGCCACCACTTCCAGATTCCTTTTAGAATCCAGAACCGCACATTCTATCTTGGTCCCACCCAAATCTATTCCCCAGAGATTCATTGTTGTGTTGTTTGAGGCTGTTGGCTTTTAGCTATTAGCCGTTAGCTATTGGCTTTGGGCAGTTTGCTTTCAGCTTTTGTTTTAAATATTTACAATAAAAAGTCTTCAAGAATCACTCATACAAAGGCTAACCAAAACCTAATAGCTAATAGCCAAAGGCTAACGGCTAATAGCCAATATCCACTCACTTCACCTTATAAAACTTATATCCAAACAGAAATATGACCGTATAGCAGATAATAGGCAGGTAGTAAGCATGCGCTACGTCTGTTTCTGCTACGGCTCCCATCGCGAATGGGAAAAACGCGCCACCTACTACACCCATTGAAATGAAGGATGAAGCCTGCTGGGTATGCTTGCCGAGGTTTTTAAGGCCAAGACTGAAAATCGTCGGGAACATGATGCTGAAAAAGAAATTCAGCATTAAGAGCGCAATGAAAGAAGGCCAGCCCAGGCTTTGTGCGATGATCAGGCACATGACTATGTTGCATGCTGCGAAAATGGCAAGAAGTGAATGCGGTGCAATGTATCGCATCAGATAAGTACCCACAAAACGGCCCGTGAGCATAAGTACGAAAAACAAGATCATGTAATTTCCTGCCACTTCGTCGGTGAAACCCATTTTCTCGTGTCCATAATTGATAAAGAACGCCCATGTCCCCGATTGTGCCGCCACATTGAAAAACTGCGCCACTACGGCCCATATGAAATGATTATGCTGAAAAAGACCCTTTTCCGGGTGCATATCGACATTCTCCGCTGCGGGATCTACCGCCACGTGCGGATCGGTGAGCGCAGGGACTTTTACGAGAGAAAACAAAACCGCGATCGTGGCGATTACCGAACCGATTACAATATAGAGTGTCTTGACAGAGGTCAGGTCCGTGCTGCCTTCCACGTTGTTTCTGAGAAGAAAATAGGAGCCGACTGCCGGGCCAATGATGGTGCCTACTGCATTAAAAGCCTGCGCGAAATTAATGCGCATATCGCTGGTACGCTGGTCACCCAGGGAAGCTACGAAAGGGTGAGCGACTGTTTCCAGCGTGGAAATGCCGCATCCCAGAATAAACAGTGCGCAACCAAAAAAAGGAAACGAAGCCGCCGCCGCAGCAGGAACAAACAGGAAGGATCCCGTAGCAAAAAGCGCCAGACCGAAGAGTACGCCATTCTTATAGCCAAAACGCTTCATGAATAACCCCGCAGGTATACCCATCACCCCGTACGCACCGAAAATTGCAAACTGGACGAACGCCGACTGCGTTTTGGTCAGGCTCAGAACGTGTTGAAAGTGCTTATTAAGAACATCGCCCATCGTAATGGCAATGCCCCAGAACATGAAAAGAGAGGTTACGAAAACCAGGGTAATCAGGTATTTCTTATCCGTAAATCGTGGAGCATTAGCTGGCGCAGACGAGGAAATGTTGCTCATTTAGTTGAATAATAAAAATAAAAGGTAGGTTAATTCTATTTCTGCAAATGTAACGGAGAGAAATGTAAAAAACTGAATGCGATGACAAATACCCGTCAACGGACAGCCGCATCTTTCTTACCAAAATAGTTACTCATAAAAAGCAACTGGTATTGCACCGCATTGTTCCAGTAAGGCCAGTTGTGCGCGCCGGGGCGGACAATATAGTCGTGAGGAATGTTTCTGTACAGCAGCTCGCGGTGAAGCTTTTCATTTACTTCGAAGAAAAAATCATCAGTACCGCAGTCGATCATGATGGATAATGCATTAGGAGTCAGCAAATGCAGCATATTGATCACCGTATTATCTTCCCATAACTGCGGATTTTCTGCATATTTCCCCAACCTTTTAGCCATATCCCAATTATTGGGAAAGGGACGAATATCCACGCCGCCGCTCATGCTGCCCGCAGCGCCAAATACATCCTGATGCTTCAAAGCGAGGTACAATCCGCCATGCCCGCCCATACTTAGTCCCGTGATCGCCCTGCCTTTACGATCTTTGATCGTTTTATACTTGCTGTCAATGAATGCTACCAGTTCTTTGGAAACGTAGGTTTCATACTGAAACTGTGGATCTTTCGTATCCCAGTACCAGCTACCGAACCCTCCGTCGGGACACACGATCATCATCTGGTGTAAATCTGCTGCTTTTTGAAAACCTGCTGCTTTTTTGACCCAATCCGCATAATTGCCGCTATAACCGTGTAAAAGGTATACAACCGGCATTTCGCCCGCCGAAGCATGATTGTCGGGCCTGATCACCACCGCCTTGATATTTTTTTTCATCGCCGCACTGTAAGTATCAATTGTGTCAACAACAGCACCTTGCGATACAAGAGGAAGGATAGTAATGAATAATAGGAGTCGTAAAAATGCCTTGTTCATAAGAAAATAATTTGAGAGAAAATTCTACAACTTAAAGCTATACAGCTTCTGATCATCGCAAATATTGTAGAATCCGGGGAAATATCAGACTTGCATGGCAGGTAATTCTCGCTGGCATTCAAATTGATACAATTAAAACATATCTATCATAACTGTAACTAAAAATAATAAGACAATGGGAAATCTTCTTTATACAATAGCTGTCATCCTTGTAATCCTCTGGCTGATAGGCTATTTCGGCTTTGCAAGCTTTGGAATGGGTAACATTATTCACATTTTATTGGTGATCGCAGTAGTAGCAATAATTCTGCGTGTGATTCGTGGCGACAGGGTTGTGTAGGGAAAGACCATTTTAATAAGAAGGCCCGGAGCTGATGTTCCGGGCCTTCGTTTTTATGTTTTATTTTGTAAGCAGTATCACAGCAGGTCTTTTATCCTCACCCAGACATTTTCTGCGAGTATTTTATGACCTTCCTCGGTCGGGTGGATACCGTCGGGCAAATTCAGTTTCGCTTCGCCTCCTACCCCTTCCAGCAAAAAGGGTATCAGCGTAATGTTATTTTTCTCCGCCAGATCGGCATAAACAGCCCGGAATTCCGAAGCATACTTTTGCCCGATATTAGGCGGGATCTGCATGCCTGCCAGCACCAGCTTCGCTTCCGGATATTTTGTATGTACCTTATCGATAATGGATTGCAGATTTTTCTTTGTTTCCGAAACAGGTATCCCCCTCAACCCATCGTTACCGCCCAGTTCAAGCACGAATATGTCAAGCGGCTGTTTCAGAAGCCAGTCAACACGGCTGTTTCCGCCCGAAGTCGTTTCTCCGCTCACGCCTGCATTGATTACTTTATAATTGAGATTTAACGAATCTATTTTCTTCTGGATCAAACCTGCAAATCCTTGCGACGGATCGTCGAGACCGTAAGCAGCGGTAAGGCTGTTCCCGAAAAAAACGATGGTTTTCTTCTTTGCCGTGGAAGCTTTGCCCTCCGATTTTGTAGAGTCGACAGTGGCGGCAGACTGCTCTTTGTTTTCAGAATTGCAGCCCGGCAGGCAGCCCAGCAGCACGGCTGAAATGAAAAGTGTGTAAAGGAATGCGGGAATCCGGATCATATTGGAACATTAATTTTTGTAAAATTCGAAAAAGGCCTGCCCTTTGGCAAGTGTGGCACCACTAGCCACTCATTTAGTTTTAAATACCGTTTAAACTATATTTATGTTCGGCATAAAATCAAAAGAACCAAATTAGATTAAAACAGGTTGCCAAACTCAGCATTGAAGGTCAATAATTTTTAAAAACAATAAATGAATACAATACTCGATCTCCATCAGGTTAGTAAGATATATAAAAGCGGGGACCGATCCCTGACCGTTCTCGATAACATTCATTTTTCGGTAGAAGCCGGCTCCACGATGTCCATTGTTGGTCCGTCCGGAAGCGGCAAAACTACCCTGCTCGGCCTCTGCGCCGGCCTCGACCGTGCTACTTCCGGCTCTGTAGAACTCCATGGAACAAAATTGAACGGGTTGAATGAAGACCAGCTCGCAGCCGTACGAAATCAGTATGTAGGTTTCATATTTCAGAATTTCCAGTTGCTCCCCACGCTTACAGCACTGGAAAACGTGATGGTGCCGCTGGAACTCAGGGGAGAGCGGAATATCAAGTCCCGCGCCCTCGACCTGCTCGATAAGGTTGGCCTCGGCGAGCGGAGCCACCACTACCCTACCCAGCTCAGCGGCGGCGAGCAGCAGCGGGTTTCGCTCGCCCGCGCTTTTTCCAACCAGCCGCAAATCCTCTTCGCCGACGAACCTACCGGAAACCTCGATGCGGAAACGAGTGAAAAAGTGGTCAAGCTGCTTTTCGACCTCAACAGAGAGGCAGGCACTACGCTGGTGGTAGTGACCCACGACCTCGAACTCGCCGCAAAAACGCAAAGAATAATCCGTATCAAAGGCGGCAAACTGGTAGCATAACCCGAATTCCTGATGAACCAAAATAAGCTGAATGTAACCTGGCTGCTGAAAATGGCGTGGCGCGACAGTCGTAAAAACCGCTCACGTCTGGTATTGTTCATTTCTTCCATTATTCTGGGTATCGCTGCCCTCGTGGCGATCTATTCCCTGGGCGAAAACCTGAAAGAAAACATTGACAACCAGGCCGCAACGCTGATCGGAGCTGATCTGGCGCTTTATGGTAACAAAGCTGTGGAAGGAAAGGCGAAGGAACTGGTGGATTCACTTGGGAAAAACCGCTCCGAAGAACGGAGCTTTGCTTCGATGGTTTATTTTCTGAAAAATGGCGGCAACAGGCTGGCGCAGGTCAAGGCGCTGTCAGGCGATTTTCCTTATTACGGTAAATTTGAAACGGTACCGGTTACTGCCGAAAATACATTCCGGACGAGGCAGGAGGCACTGGTCGACCAGACTTTAATGCTGCAATACGAAGCCAAAGTGGGCGACTCGATCCGGATTGGCGAGGTAACATTTGCCATTGCGGGGGTTCTGGAAAAAGCGCCCGGGGCCACTGGGATAACCAGTTCTGTTGCGCCAACGGTTTATATCCCCATGCGGTTTCTGGATCAAACGGGCCTAATGCAAAAAGGCAGCCGCGTGGCATACAGGTATTATTTCAAATTTCCTCCGCAAACAGATGTCGAGAAAATGGTTAAGGCGCTCGATCCGAAATTTGAAAAATACGACCTCGATTATAATACAGTCCAGGAGCAAAAAGAAGATACCGGCCGCTCATTTCAGGACCTTACACGGTTTTTAGCATTGGTCGGGTTTGTTGCATTACTGCTCGGCTGCATCGGCGTGGCCAGCGCGATCCATATTTACATTCGTGAAAAGCTCAATTCTATTGCTATTCTGAGGTGTTTAGGCGTAAAGGCATCGCAGGCATTCATGATTTATCTCATTCAAATTGTTGGGATCGGCGTGATCGGTTCCGTACTCGGGGCGGCATTGGGAACTGCAATTCAGCAGTTTATGCCTGTTGTGATCAAAGATTTATTACCCTTTGAATTGATTACCAGCATTTCCTGGCTTTCGATATTCCAGGGATTGGCGATCGGCATTTTAATATCCGTATTGTTTGCATTGCCACCGCTCGTTTCTATCCGCGGTGTTTCGCCTCTGAATGTACTCCGCGTTTCCCTCGATCCGATCAAACTCGACCGTGATCCCGTTACCTGGCTTTTATACGGGCTGATCGTTCTGTTCATTTTTGGTTTTTCTTTTCTGCAAATGCGCACCTGGATCGAGGCGCTTGTTTTCACAGCCGCCATCGTAGGCTCGTTTCTGGTGCTTTATGGGATTGCCCTGTTATTAACCTGGCTTGTCAGAAAGTTTTTCCCGGTTTCGTGGAGCTATTTGTGGCGGCAGGGACTTGCAAATTTATACCGGCCCAATAACCAGACTGCGATATTGATCGTCTCCATTGGTCTGGGTACCTCGCTGATCTGCACCTTGTTTTTTGTCCAGAGTATTCTACTGGAACGTGTCAAGCTTTCCACCAGCGGTAACCAGCCAAATATTGTCCTTTTCGACATTCAGGGGAATCAGAAAGAAGGTGTCCTTGCGATTGCGAAGGCACAAAATGTACCTGTGAACCAGAGTGTCTCCATCGTCAATATGCGATTGGAAGAATTGAACGGCAAAACAGCTTCCGACTTTGAGGGCGATACAACCGCGGAACAGTCGAGACGGATTTTCGGCCGTGAATACCGTGTCACCTTCCGCGATTCCACTACTTCCTCCGAAAAAGTGGTAAAGGGAAAATGGGAAGGTAAGTATGATCCGGCCAGAGGATTAGTCCCTATTTCCATAGAAAAAGGTTTTGCCGAACGCAGCCGCATTGATCTGGGCGATACGATGGTCTTCAATGTACAGGGTACTTTAATGGAAACGCGGGTTTCGAGCTTCCGGGAGGTGGATTGGGGAAAGGTACAAACCAATTTCCTGGTGGTATTCCCGACCGGCGTACTGGAAGAAGCGCCCCAGTTTCACGCCATGCTTACACACGTTCCGAACCCACAGGTTTCAGCCACTTTTCAGCAGGCGGTAGTTCGTAAATATCCGAATATCGCGATCATCGACCTTGCATTGGTCTTGCGCTTGCTGGATGACATTTTCAACAAAATTGGCTTTGTAATCCGTTTCATGGCAGGTTTCAGTATTCTGACCGGATTGATTGTACTGATATCCTCCGTGCTGATCAGTAAGTACCAGCGTTTGCAAGAAAGTGTTTTACTACGAACGCTGGGGGCGAGCCGGAAGCAGATTTTTGCAATTACTGCGCTT
The DNA here is from genome assembly GCF_008369915.1 of Dyadobacter sp. UC 10. Taxonomy (NCBI): domain Bacteria; kingdom Pseudomonadati; phylum Bacteroidota; class Cytophagia; order Cytophagales; family Spirosomataceae; genus Dyadobacter; species Dyadobacter aurulentus. The sequence continues at coordinate 571,954 of NZ_VSRN01000001.1, forward strand.
GAATATTTCTTCCTAGGCGCTCTTGCTGCGGTTACAGGCATTCTGATCGCCATAATAGGAAGCTTTGCACTCGCCAAATTCAGCTTTGAAGCTGAATTCAAACCTGAGATACTACCAATTCTTGGCGTGTTCTTCTTTGTTTCGCTATTAACAGTTTTCATTGGCCTGATCAACAGCCGCGGCATTTTGTCAAGGCCACCACTCGAAGTTTTACGGCAGGATGTTTGAGGAAGCTGGAAAGCGCTGCCTGATACCACTTTACTTCCCGGACATTACAATTTAACAATTCCTTAAACTCCTCTTTTGCATTCTTTCCGGATGCAAGAATCACTTTTGCGCGCCCCGACCAAACCGGGGCGTTGACGTGATATCAATTTCATCCAATTTAATCTTGGATTTTTTTCAAACGTTTGCATAGAATTTCAAACGTTTGAAATGCACATCAACTTTATTCTATAATTTATTTTAAAAATACAAATGCAATCTTGCAGCTAATCCTCTATCACTACTCCATCTCTTTATGTTGTTCAAAATCAATAATTCACAAGTATGATGAAAAATCTATCCCGATTGGTCAGATCCGGCCTATGGCGAAGTTATGTGATGATTTTCGCTGCTGCTTTAAGTATGCAGGCGAATGCCGCGCCCCTATTTGCCCTCAGAGAGATAACGCTTTCCGGAAAAGTGCTCACAGAAACGAGTTCGGAGCCTCTGCCTGGCGTAACTGTTGTTATTTCCGATTTAAACGGCGGGAACAAACAAGGCGCAACCACCGATGAAGCAGGTGCATTTTCGTTCGCCAACCTGCAAACAGATACCCGGTATAATATCGAATTCAGCTACATTGGCTTTGAGAAGCAATCTCTCAGCAACTTCCTGCTGACGGAAGCAAACGCCAGTTCCATTCAGATCAAACTGAAAGAAGCAGCGTCCAACCTGGGTGAAGTAGTGGTAGTGGGCTATGGCACAACCGTCAAAAAAGACATTACCGGCTCCGTCAAATCACTGAAAAGTACCGAATTCAACTCCGGTATCATTAATTCGCCGGAACAGCTTTTACAGGGAAAGGTATCCGGCGTGAACGTTACTTCGGCCACAGGTGAGCCAGGCGCGAAAACCAATATCACCATTCGCGGCCCGGGCGGCGTGCGGACAGGCAGTACCCCACTTTTCGTGGTCGACGGAATGGCGCTTGACAATAGCGGTACCGGCGGTGACACCAACCCGCTCAACTTTCTTAATCCCCAGGATATTGAGTCGATGGACGTTTTGAAAGATGCCTCTGCAACCGCCATTTACGGAGCAAGGGGAGCAAACGGAGTCATTTTGATCACTACCAAAAAAGGGAAATCCGGCCAGGCAAGCGTCAATTACTCCGGAACGCTCGGTATATCTACATTGGCCCGTCCGCTCGACGTTTTGTCCGGACCCGAATTTCTGACCGAGGCTGGCAAGCTGGGCAGTACCGTGATCAACGGAGGTGCGGATACCGACTGGCAGAAGGAAATTTCAAGAACAGCAACCACGCACAACCACAATATAGCGATCGGCGGGGGAACTGAAAAAATGACCTATTACGGCTCGTTCGGAGCGCAAAAGCAACAGGGTATCCTGAAAGGCAGTCAGCAGGACCGTTTTTCAGGCCGGGTAAACCTTTCCCAAAAACTTTTGAACGACCGGGTAACACTCGATGTCAACCTGAACGCAACCAACACCAAGAATAAAAAACCAAACGTACAAGGTATCATCGGCGGTGCCGTCACCGCCAACCCGACCTACGCTCCTTACAAAGAAGACGGCAAGCCATTTCAGTATGAGGACGGCACCAACCCGCTGGTTCACCTGGCACTTTACAAAGAACTTCTGAGTACGAACCGGGTCCTGGCAAGTATTTCGCCTTCGGTAACGATCATAAAAGGGTTGATCTACAAGCTGAACTTCGGCCTCGATCACGCTACCTCCGTGCAGGACAAGCAAACTTTGCCAAACGAAATCCCTTATGAAATGGGCCGGCTTGAAAACTGGGGCACCAAAAACTCCAACAGGCTGATCGAGAACTATCTGACTTACACAACGAATACGAAAAATCACAGTTTCAGTGCACTTGTCGGGCATTCCTACCAGCACATTTTTTTACAGGAGCGTAATTTCAGTGTTAATAAATTTCCGATCTCCGACATTGAGCCGATCTATAACCCCGGCCTGGGACAGCAAATCGACCTGGTATTGAACCAGCCCGGCGGCTTTGCCAGAATCAATGAGCTGCAATCGTTTTTTGGACGGGCTACTTATGGATTCAAGGATAAATATCTGGCAACTGCAACATTGCGTGTCGATGGTTCATCGAAGTTCGGGGCCAATAATAAATATGGGTACTTCCCTTCCTTTTCACTTGGCTGGCGCATTTCGGAAGAGCCCTTCATGAAATCCTCTCCTTTCTCCGACTTAAAATTGCGCGCAGGCTGGGGCTCGACGGGTAATCAGGAGATTCCATCGAAAATCACGCAGGCCCGTTTCACTTCCGTTGTTTCAGGAACAACGAGCTATCCGCTCGACGGCTCGGGAACGTATCCGGCAGGAACCACTTACACCCGCCTCGCCAATCCGAATATCCAGTGGGAAGTGTCACAGCAAACCGATATCGGACTTGATTTCGCATTGTTCAAAGGCGCATTGAGCGGGGAAATCGATTATTTCTCCAAAACGTCCCAAAAAATTCTGCTGGAAGTGATTCCAGCCGATCCCGTGCAGCCAGCAGGTACGTTCTGGACCAATGTCGCTGACATGAAAATTGTAAACCAGGGACTTGAACTGGATCTGAACTACCGGAACTCGACCGAAAGCGGGCTTAGATATGCCATCGGCGGTAACATTACTTTTATGAAAAATAATGTGACTAACTCACCCTATTCAGTAATTCCTTCGGGTTCGGCACAGGGCTCAGGACTTACTTCGGCGACAATCAATGGCTATATCAACAACGAACCGATCGGTACATTTTTCCTGAAAGAGCACATCGGATTTGACGAAAAAGGGATCAGCCAGTTCAGGGATGTGGACGGCGACGGGATTATTTCGGATAAAGACCGGATTGCCGCCGGCACCGCAATCCCTACCCGGATGTACAATTTCAATGGCAGTGTAAGCTTTAAAGGTTTTGACCTGGCTGCCAACTTCAACGGTGTAGCCGGAAACAAGGTTTACGATAACACGGCCAATTCGAATTTTTATAAACTGAAATTGTCAAAGGGTGTGAATGTTACAAGAGAAGCACTTAACGACGCGGCAGAATCAGTTAATAATTCAGCCCCTGTTTCAACCCGCTACCTCAAAAACGGCGCTTACCTGAGGCTGAATAACCTGGTCCTGGGATACAATCTGAATACAACCAAACTGGGTATCAATAAGTGGATACAGACAGTGCGTTTGTCGGTTACCGGTCAAAACCTGTTTGTGTGGACAAAGTATGACGGCTACGATCCAGAGGTAAACAATGACCGCCAGATCAATGGAATTACATCGTACGGCATTGACTATCTGAGCTATCCGAAAGCTAAAACTGTCCTTTTTGGTCTAAATGTTGGTTTTTAATTATTACCCGATGAAAAAGAAACTATCACTCATATTTACGGCTGCCGGTTTGTTGTTGTTTGCAAATGGCTGTACCGATCTGAAAGAACAAGTACTCGATGAAACACTGAGCGTAGAACTCTCTGACCAGGCGGCTGCAAACGGGCTGATTGCGCCAGTGTACGCGTTGCTGCCTAATTTGTTTCAACATACAACCTATTTCGCTTTACAGGAAATCACGACCGATGAGGCGATCCTGCCGTACCGAGGCGGCACAGACTGGGGCGACAATGGAATTTACCTCGCCCTGCACCAGCACAATACAACCAGCACAGATCCTAACGTGAACAATACCTGGAACTCACTGGTACAGTCTATTTCCAGGTCAATTACTGCAATTACCGGTTTCAAGGAATCTTCCGATCCGAATGCAGCGATTTACCTGGCTGAGGCACGGGGAATGCGGGCTTATTATAACATGGTCATGCTGGATATGTTCGGGATTGTTTTTATTAAAGAGGATCCGGGAACAACGTCCAAAATCGTCAGGGGCGACGAAGCCGTCAAATACATTGAAAGCGAATTACTGGCCGTGGAGCCACTTGTTCAGGCCAAATCGGCGGTAGGTCCCGGGCGCCTGAATCAGGCTGCTGTATGGAGCTTGCTGGCGAGGTTGTATATCAATGCCGGCGTTTACCGTAATGTATATGCCCCTACGATCGAGTTTCGTCCGGAAGATTTAGACAAGGTGATCCAATACACCGACAAAGTGATCACATCCGGTCAGGCTAAACTTTCAGCTGATTACTTTTCGATTTTTTCAAATGATAACCACAGCAATCAAGAGCTTATTTTTGCTGTGGATCAACGGGCTGATCTCAACGGTCATAACAGGATGGCGTACTTTTCAATTTCCGGTGACCAGTTCCCACTTGCCGAGTTTCCCGGCGCAAACGGTACAGACGGCCCCGGTATCACTTCGGACTTTTACCAATCCTGGGTGCAGGCTTACGGTGCGGTGGACCCAAGCCGCGACCCTAGATTCTATCAGCAGAATATGTCGATTTATACCAACGCTGCGGACACTTGCATCAGTGATGCCGATTACAAGATCAACCGTGGTATTTTGAGAGGCCAGCAATATGGTGCTTTGCGGGTAAATGGCGCATTTGTAAGGTGCGCGGGCGATAAATTGAAGGTTGGAAAGCTCACTTACGTAACGCGTAACCGTGCGGACCTACCAGTAAGCTTTTCAGAAATGATCGACTTCACCACTGCGGGCAGTAACTACAATACAGGTTATCGCGTGGCGAAATATGAGTTCAGCAGCAAATCCAATACCGGCAGGAACAAAGGAGAAGCGGATATTGTGATTGTTCGTCTGGCTGATGCTTACCTGATGCGCGCGGAAGCTAAGCTACGCAAAGGCGACGCAGCCGGCGCATTGGCAGACGTAAACCTGGTACGCGCTTCACGGACTGCCACTTTGCCCCCTCCTGCGCTCACGAGCATGACGCTGGATATTCTTTTCCGTGAAAGAGGTTTTGAGTTTTATTGGGAAATGCTGCGTCGTACAGATATGATCCGGTTTGGTAAATATGAAGGCAAATGGACGGAAAAGACAAATTCAGACGTCCACAAACGCATTTTCCCTATACCGCAAACAGCAATCGACGGCGCGTCGAATTTACCAGGGTACTTGTCGCAGAACGAGAGTTACTAGGTTTAAACAAAAGTTGTTAGATTAAAAAGCGATAGGCCGGGATTCCAACCCCCACCTATCGCTTTTTAAATATCGATCTGAATTCTAACTTTTCCGCCTAATCCCTTCTCAACGATTTCGTAAAGTGTTTTAAGATTGAGATTGCTGCCATCATTTTCTACCCTCGAAATAAATTCGCGCTTTTTGTCAATGATATTAGCCAGCTGCGACTGTGTAAGGTTTTTTTCTTCACGGGCCTTTTTTAAGAGCAGCCCGATCCTGAAACCAGAAACATCCCGCTCTAAATTATCGCGCCGCTCCGTTCCGGTTTTCCCATAAACATCATCCTTGATTTCCGTCCAGCTTTTAGTTTCCATTGCGCGATGGTTTAGTTTCAAAATATTCTGTCATAAGTCTCGATTCCCTTTCAATCTCTTGCCTGGGTGTTTTTTGAGATTTCTTTTGGAATCCAGTCGGCAACACAACCAGCCTATCATTGTCAAAAAAGCAGAATACCCGCCAAATGTCCGAGCCCAGTTCTATTCTATACTCATACAACCCACTGGTACCCTGCATCGACTTTAAATAATTCGACGGAACTCGTTCTAGCATCTCTATTGCTTCGATTATCTTGAATTATCTTGTCTTGAACCTTCCCTGGCTGATTTACAAGAAACTCTTCGAAATAGTGTTTGTAGGCGGCGACCTCTCTGACTTTTCCCGTGATGAAGGTAACTTTAAAGTTACTATTTTCGAAATTGCTCGTCTATTTAGACGTGGGATTCAGCAACTGGTTACTTAACATTCTATAAATCGAATGCAACTAATCAAACATTAATCCAATCCATTTGCGAAGCTTCGTACCGCTCCCCTGCCGCGCTGCCTACTGGCACGATCAATTCCAGTCTCTGTTTCTCTTGGGCTGTGAGTATCACTTCGGTCGCGGCAGCATTTTCTTCGATATACTTAATCCTCTTCGTGCCGGGAATGGCGACTATGTTATTCGACGCTACCCAGGCGAGTGCGAGCTGCGAAGGCGTAATGCCTTTTTCAGCAGCGATTGACTGTATTGCTTTTAGCAAATCAAGGTTTTTGTAAAAATTCTCACCCTGATAACGCGGGATACTTCCTCTGAAATCATCCGCAGCAAAATTGTCCGGACTTTTCAATTCGCCGGTTATAAAACCGCGTCCAAGTGGCGAATAGGCTACAAAACAGATACCTGATTCTTTCAGTACATCCAAAATGCCATTTGCCTCGGGCTCCCGTTCGAAAAGTGAATATTCGGTCTGAACAGCTGAAATAGGATGAACCTGATGTGCTTTCCGGATTGTTTCCGCAGATACTTCCGATAAGCCGATATATTTAACTTTGCCAGCCTGGACCAGCTCCGCCATCGCACCGACTGTATCTTCAATAGGTGTATCCGGGTCGAGCCGGTGCAAATAATACAGGTCAATATAATCGGTTCCCAAATTTCGCAGCGACCGGTCAATCGACTTTCTCACATATTCCGGCTGCCCGTTGAAACCCCAGGTAAGCTGCTCGTTATCATCGATTTCGAAACCGAATTTAGTGGCAACGATGTATTTATCCCGGTTTCCTGAAATTGCTTTGGCGACCAGCCGCTCATTCAACAGCGGCCCGTATAAATCGGCTGTATCCAGAAAATTGATACCCAATTCCAATGCGCGGTGAATGGTGGCGATGGACTCTTTTTCATCTGCCTTTCCATATATATCACCGCCCGCGATGGTCGTCATGCCCATACAGCCCAGTCCCTGAACAGGTACTTCAAGTCCCTGGCTTCCTAAATTGATCTTTCTCATTTTGCGTTTGTTGTTTGTGATTAACAAGTGCAAAAGTAGGAGATCAAATTCCGGGGTTCGCTACAAGTTTCAAAGCGAAAATTATAGTTTTCAAAGTGACTTTCTAAAAACCAGCGGCGTGTTACCCGTATGCTTTTTGAAGAAATTATTAAAATAGGATGCATATTCAAAACCCAGGCTGAATGCGATGTCGGCCACACTCCAGATAGTATATTGCAGTAAAGATTTGGCTTCCGTCAGCAGACGGTCATTGATATGTGCGGTGGTGGATCTACCCGTAACTTCCTGTACAGCAGCATTCAAATGATTTACATGTACCGAAAGCTTTTCCGCGTAATCACTTGCCTTTTTCAGTTTCAGCATATTCTCCGGCGAATCGACGGGAAATTGTTTTTCCAGAAGATTAAGAAACAATTTTGCAATCCGGGAAGATGCATTGGTATGAGTAAAATAAGCCAGCGCCGGCTGCATTTTGATCGCTTCGTGAATAATCAGACTAACCTGATTCCGAATTACATCGAGCTTGAAAACGTACTCACTGTCAGCTTCCTGCCTGATTCTCTGGAAGATACTTTCGAGATAAGCGGTTTGTTCGGGATTCAGGTGATAGATGGGATCACCACCTACTTTGAAGAGCGGCGATTCTTCCAGATTTTCCGTCCGTCCATTGTGATGCAGGAATGAATCGCTCAATATGCAGAAATAGCCGGAAGGTTCTTCATGCAGCATTTCCCAGGAATAGGGAATCAGCGGATTGGTAAAAACCAGCGCAGGTGCAGTGATTTCAATACCCCTGTTGGCATAAAACAATCTGCTTCTACCGGTCAGTATCAGTGATATTTTGTAAAAATCGCGGCGATTGTACGAGGCCAGTGTGCATTGATCCTCTCCTACTACCGAAATCCTGAACTGCGCAGGCTTAAACAAGATGTCCGGCGCCCGGCTCTCTGCGCGCTGCACTATTTCGAATTGCTCCATCTTCAAAATTAACTATTTCAAAGAATAAAGCAATTCGCTTTAAGCTTCGTCAGGCTGGCAAAATAAATCATCAAATCCGCAGGGTTGACTCCCGAATAACCAGCTCGGAAGGCAGTACAATGCTTTCGTGCAGGAAGTCGCCGGAACCGTTGACCTGACTAAGGAACAGTCGGGAAGCTTCCATTCCAATCTTTCGGCCCGGGCGGGTTACGGTTGTCAGTGACGGGAAAGTATAAGCAGAGATCGGCGAGTTATCGAAACCTACCAGCCCGACTTCCTGTGGTATCTTGAGTTCCTTGTCCTTTACAACCCGCATCGCACCGATCGCTACCTGATCATTTACCCCGAAGATCGCATCGGGCGGAGCGGCCATTTCGAGTAGTCGCTTGGTAGGAAGGATCGCACTCTCAACTTTGAAATTAGTATTGATAATCAGCTCTTCCTGAACAGGCATATCGTATTTTTTCAGACAATCCACATACCCTTTCAGCCGCTGCTCGGAAACTGTCAGCCCGTTCGGCCCCTTCAAATGAGCAATCCTTTTGTAACCGATGCTGATCAAATGTTCGACTGCCGCAAATGCGCCGTGGTAATCGTCGACTGTGGCCCTGCTCGTTTCGAAATCCTCATACTCTCGGTCAATAAATATCAGCGGCGTTTTTCGCTGGATAACATTTTCCAAATGCTCGTAATAGCCTGAGTCATAGGTCTCCTGTGAAACGGAGAGAAAAATACCCTCAGTCCGGTTCGAGAGGAGTTTGGATAAATATTCTTTCTCGAGCAGATAGTTTTCATTCGTCACACAGATATTAAGTGTGTAACCAAGCGGCTGCAGAGCAGTATGCAGCCCTTCAATTACGGCGGTTTCGTAGTAATTACTAATCGTCGGCACCACCACTCCCAGTGAAGCCGTCTTTTTGTTCAACAGACTGAGCGATACCTCGTTCCGCTGATAACCTACTTCCCGGGCATATTCCTGGATGTTTTTGCGGGTGTCTTCATTGATCGCCGGGTGGTCGTTCAACGCCCTGGAAACGGTGGAAGGGGAGCACCTGAAACGGCGTGCAATGTCTTTGATTGTAACGGGACGGGAGGAATTCATTGATCGGATCTGAGCGATTAATTCTTATTTATTTTTTCAAACGTTTGCATTCGATATTAACATATTTACATTTTGTGTTTAATTTATACAACACTATCATTGTACAAATCTATTCGATTCTTCAATGAGTAACCTGCTGATCAAGCCAAAAAATGACAAAACTTACCATTCACTCACAGCCGCACAGGCGGGGTGGACTTATTTGAACTTTGAGGCGAAAGTACTGGATGTTAATGAACAAATATCCGGTAATACCGGTGAATATGAATATTGCTTCGTTTTACTCGGCGGAAATTTTAAAGTAGAGGCAGCCGGGCAAATCTGGGAAACGCAAAATGGCAGAAAAGACGTTTTTAGCGGCATTGGACATGCCATGTATCTTTCCCGCAGAACAGATTTTGTAATTACAGCCCAATCTCCTGAAACCGATATTGCGATCTGCAAAGTCCTGTCAGACGAAGACCATCCGCCCAGAATGAAGCGCCCGGAGGAAGCGGCGATCGAATACCGTGGCGGCGACAATGCGAACCGGCAGATCAACAGCCTGCTCGAACCAGGTTTTGACTGCCACAAAATAGTTTGCGTGGAGGTATATACGCCCTCCGGCAACTGGAGTTCATTCCCTGCGCACAAGCACGACGTCAGAAAGGTGGATTCCGAAGGAAACTTGCTGGAAGCGAACCTGGAAGAGATATATTTTTATAAAATCGATAAACCGCAAGGCTACGCCATTCAGCAGGTTTACACCGAAGACCGCTCTCTCGATGAAATTGTGCGGGTAAAACATAACGAAGCCGTACTGGTACCGAAAGGGTATCACCCTGTGGTGGCGGGTCACGGTTACAACGTATACTACCTCAACTTCCTGGCCGGCAGCGACCAGTCCCTCGCCAACACTTCCGATCCCGATCACGACTGGATCTACGGAACATGGAAAAGCGCGGACCCAAGATTACCGATTGTAACGGCGGAGATGAATGGATGAGGGTTGGTGGCTGTTAGCGGTTAGCTTTTAGCTATTGGCTATTGGCTATTGGCTATTGGCTACCAGTCGGTGGCTCTTTAACCTTTGAAACTAATTATTTAATCGACAAAATTATCAGCTAACTCAAAAAGCCAACAGCTAAAAGCCACCACCCAAATGAAATCCCTAGACCTATTAACTCTTGGCCGCTCTTCCATCGACTTATATTCGGCCAATGTTGGCAGCCCTTTTGAAAAAATTGAAGCATTTAATGCATTCGTCGGCGGCTGCCCTCTGAATATTGCTACCGGCAGTCAGCGACTTGGATTGAAGACTGCGATTTTAACCGGTATCGGTGATGACCAGGTTGGCAACTTTATCAAACATTTTTTAGACGAAGAAGGAATTTCCACTGAGTGGGTACCAGTCATCGCAGGGACCAGGAGTTCTGCCGTAGTACTGGGGATAGAGCCTCCTGATCGTTTTCCGCTGGTCTATTACCGTGAAAACTGCGCTGATATCAATTTGAATATCGATCACGTAGCGGCTATTCCTTTTGAACATTTCAAGGCAGCGGCATTTTCAGGAACTGCATTCAGCAAAGATCCGAGCCGTACCGCGATGTTTTATGCATTGGAACTGGCCAAGAAAAACGATGTCATCAGGTTACTGGATATCGATTTCCGCGCCGACCAATGGTTTGACCCCCGGGCATTCGGAGTAACACTGCGCGCTGCTTTGGAAAGCTTTAATATCATAGTAGGAACAGAAGAAGAGATCCTGGCCACTTTTCTGACTGACAAAGAGCAGCTACTCATCAAGCATCAGCAAATCTCAGCCCCCGAGATAAGAGGTAACATTGAGAATGCGATCAACGAAATCCTTGCATCCGGCGTGGAAACATTGGTTGTGAAGAGAGGCAAAGACGGCGCGTCGATTTTTCAGCCGGGTAAAGAAGAAGTAAAAGTCCCGGGATTTCCGGTGGAGGTTTTAAATGTACTGGGCGCAGGCGACGCTTTTTGCGCCGGGTTTTCTTACGGCCTTCTAAATGGCTGGGATCTGTACAAAAGCGTAAGAATGGGCAACGCCTGCGGAGCTATCATCGTGACCAGGGAAGGCTGCGCCAACTTTATGCCTACGCTGGAAGAAGTAACATCATTTACAGAAGGTTTTGGGGGGTTGTAGGAAAGAAGGAAAAGGGAGGAAGGAGGAAAGGGAGGAATGGAGAAAGAAAAAAAGGGCGCAGCCCAAAAAATCAATTGCCCCGGGCTTCAGCCCATGAAGAGAAAAGAGAAAAAGGGCGCAGCCCAAAAATCAATTGCCCCGGGCTTCAGCCCATGAAGAGAAAAAAGGGCGCAGCCCAAAAAATCAATTGCCCCGGGCTTCAGCCCGGGGATAACATAAATAGATAGATGGAAAAATTAAGGAATTATATTAATGGGCAATGGGTAGACAGCCATTCTGAGCAATTTGAAAAGGTATTAAACCCGGCAAGCCAGGAGGTTCTGGCGCTGGTACCCTATGGAAACAAGCAGGATGTAGCAGATGCTGCTGCGGCTGCCCAGGCCGGATTTCAGGAATGGAGAAGTATGCCGGTTTCCAAGAGGGTTCAATATTTGTTCAAACTGAAAACACTCCTCGAAGATAATCTCGACGACATAGCCAGGACGATTACCCTTGAATCGGGCAAAACTTTCGTGGAAGCAAAAGCGGAGATGGTGCGTGCGATTGAAAATGTGGAAAATGCATGTGGTACACCCACGCTGATCCAGGGCGAATTTTCAGAAGATATTGCCAAAGGCATCGACGAATACATGATCCGCCAGCCGCTGGGCGTGTGCGCATGCATTGCGCCTTTCAACTTTCCGGGCATGATCACATTCTGGTTTTTGCCCTATGCGCTGGCTTGCGGCAACAGCTACATTATCAAACCATCCGAAAAAGTACCGCTGACGATGACCAAAATTGTCGGCCTGATGGATCAGCTGGATTTGCCGAAAGGTGTGCTGAATCTGGTGCAGGGAGCGAGAGAGGTGGTGGATTCATTACTCGAACATCCTGTAATCAAAGGCATTAGTTTCGTAGGATCTTCCAATGTAGCCCGTCACGTTTACGCCAAAGGTGCTGCAAACGGAAAACGCGTACAAGCCCAGGGTGGCGCCAAAAATCCGGTGATCGTACTACCGGATGCGGATATTGAAATGACCTCCCAGATTGTGATCGATAGCGTGTATGGCTGTGCAGGGCAACGCTGTCTTGCCGCTTCGACCATTATCACGGTCGGAGAGCATAAGGATATTACCGAAAGCCTGGTAGAATCGGCGAAAGCGCGAAAGACCGGTTTTGGACTTGATAGTGACGTTTTAATGGGTCCCGTGATCACGGCTGAAAGCAAGAACCGGGTTCAGACCTTAATCGAGCGGGGCATTAACGAAGGCGGACGTTTACTTGTCGACGGACGTAATCCGAAAATAGACGGTTACGAACAGGGTAACTTTATCAATCCGACGATTATAGAAGACATTCCTTTGGACGGAGAACTCGCTGCTACCGAAATTTTTGGACCGGTTCTGACATTGGTTCATATCAATACCATCGACGAGGCGATCCGGTATATCAACTCCGGTAAATATGGAAATATGGCCTGTATTTTCACCAGCAGCGGCTCCAATGCACGGAAATTCCGTCATGAAGCGGAGGCCGGGAACATCGGGATTAATATTGGCGTAGCCGCTCCTGTCGCACAATTTCCCTTTTCAGGTTGGAAAGATAGCTTTTACGGCGACTTGCACGGCCAGGGAAAACACGCGGTCGAATTCTTCACCCAGACAAAAGTGGTGATCGAACGCTGGCTCAAAGAATGGAACAGAAAATTTTAATCATATTAATCCATACCCGTCGACTTAAGTCGACGGCAAGGTAATCCAGCACATGACAAAAAAACTTAAAACTGGTGTGATCGGACTTGGGCGGATCGGCCAAATCCACCTGAGCAACCTTGTTCACCACATGCCAAACGCAGAGGTGATCATCGCTTCCGACGTATCTACGGCATCACACGCATTCGCGCTGAACCTGGGTGTGAAGGAAGTGACTACCGATGCCTACGATGTGATCAACCACCCTGATGTGGAAGCAGTGATCGTGTGCTCCCCTACCCCTTTTCACGTTCCGTATACGGTTGCTGCGGCGCGCCAGAAAAAGCATATTTTCTGTGAAAAACCATTAGATGTGACGTTGGAGGCAATCCAGGAGGCTGAAAAAGCGGTGAATGAGAACAATGTAAAATTGATGCTCGGCTTTAACCGCCGGTTTGACGCCAACTTTAACAATGTAAGGACACTGGTCGAAGCCAACAAAATCGGCGACCCACACATACTTCGCATTACCAGCCGAGACCCTGCACCACCTCCGGTTGAATATCTGAAAGTTTCAGGCGGGATCTTTCTCGATATGTCGATCCATGACTTCGATATGGCGCGCTATATCGTGGGCAGCGAGGTCAGGGAAGTATTCGTAAAAGGCGACGCACTGATCCATCCGGAGATCAGGGAATTCGGGGATATAGACACTGCTGTGATCGTTCTGACCTTTGAAAATGGCGCAATTGGTGTGATTGACAATAGCAGAAAAGCAGTTTACGGCTACGACCAGCGTCTGGAAATTTTTGGATCAAAAGGAATGGCGAAAGCGGAGAATAACACAGCCGACACTTTAATCCATTTCGATGATAATGGCGGCCACAGCTCTCTCCCGCTGCATTTCTTCCTCGAAAGGTATGAAACTGCATACCGCGTTTGCCTCAAATCTTTTATAGATTGCGTGCTGAACGACAAACCTTCACCTGTCGACGCCCACGACGGATTAATGGCGACGGCGATCGGTATTGCTGCCATGCGATCACTTACGGAAGGTAGAAGCGTAAAATTGAGTGAGGTTTTGCAGTATGCGGAAGTGTAGGGTGAGTTTTGTCTTTTGTTGTCAGATGTAGTCATTTATAGTCACTTATCGTCCTAAACCCGAATGTCCACTACCGGATTGCAATCGCTGGATTATGTTGTATTCTTTATTTATCTGATAGGCGTTTCTGCTTATGGTTACTGGATTTACAAGAAAAAGAGTTCGAAGGAAGTAAGCTCGACAGACTATTTCCTGGCCGAGGGTTCACTTACATTCTGGGCAATCGGTGCATCGATCATCGCTTCCAATATTTCTGCCGAGCACTTTATAGGCATGTCGGGCTCAGGCTTTGCAATCGGGCTGGCGATTTCTTCCTATGAATGGATGGCCGCCGCCTCGCTGATCGTCGTCGCGGTTTTCATTCTTCCGGTTTATTTAAAAAACAAAATATACACGATGCCACAGTTTCTGCGGGAAAGGTATAACCCTACCGTGGCGACGATTATGGCTGTTTTCTGGCTGCTACTGTATGTTTTCGTAAACCTCACTTCCATTCTGTACCTCGGTGCTCTTGCATTGGAGGTAACCGCCGGACTGGATTTCAATTACGGGATCATCGGATTGGGCATTTTCGCCGTGATCATCACGATTGGCGGGATGAAGGTAATTGGCTATACGGATGTGGTTCAGGTAATTGTGCTCGTGCTCGGCGGCTTAGCTACAACTTATCTCGCACTTGACCTCGTGTCGACGCATTTCAACAAACCGGGTATTTTTAATGCACTGGGTTTGCTGAGAGAGCAGGCAGATACACATTTCCACATGATCCTGCCAAAGGAAAGCCCTTTTTATAAAGATCTGCCAGGGTTAACCGTAATTATCGGCGCGATGTGGATCAATAACCTGGCCTATTTCGGCTGCAATCAATATATTATTCAGCGGAGCCTTGGAGCTGATCTGCCGACTGCGCGCAAAGGGATTCTGTTTGCAGCTTTGTTGAAATTGCTCATCCCGATCATCGTCGTGATTCCGGGTATTGCCGCTTTTGTTTTGTATCAAAATGGCATGTTCCAGCAGGAAATGCTTGATGGTGCGGGAGTTGTAAAACCAGACCACGCCTACCCTGTTTTACTAAATCTGCTTCCGGCGGGATTAAAGGGAATGGCGTTTGCAGCACTTACTGCGGCAATTGTTGCTTCACTAGCCGGAAAAGCAAACAGTATCTCGACAATTTTCACACTCGATATTTACAAACAGTACATCGCCCCGAATGCATCTGAAAAACAGCTGGTCAGGGTTGGCCGCTATACTATATATGTGGCGATGGCAATCGGAGTATTGATCGCACCGCAGCTACGCGTTTTGGACCAGGCTTACCAGTTTATCCAGGAATACAGCAGTTTTATCACGCCAGGTGTTTTCGCGATTTTCATACTTGGAATGTTCTGGAAAAGAACTACTTCCGCCGCCGCGCTTACAGCTGCACTGCTCACTATTCCGCTGTCAACCGCAGGCAAATTTATGGCGCCGGAAATACCATTTCTCGACCGTATGGGCTACATTTTTGTAATACTATGTGCGATCATCGTAATTATTTCACTGGCAGATCCAAGAAGCAAAAACAACCCGAAAGGGCTGGAAATCAACCAATCTATGTTTCTGCCCGGCAAAAGTTTCGTCATCGGCTCGGTACTGATATGCGGCGTTATCGCGGCTTTGTATACGGTGTTTTGGTAGGGATTGGCTGTTGGCAGTTAGCTGTTGGCAGTTAGCTGTTGGCAGTTAGCTGTTGGCTGTTAGCTGTTGGCTGTTGGCTGTTGGGATTTTGAAGTTAGCTTACTGAAAGTATTTTTTGTAATCGCATAAAAAACAGAAAGAATATTCGCCAAGAGCTAATAGCTAAGAGCTAAGAGCTAAAAGCCAACACCCAAAAACATGCTCCTAACCACCAGACAACTCTTCGCTCAATGCTACTCCCGTTACGCGTTACCGGCGGTGAATGTGTTCTTTATGGAGGAAATCCATGGTTTGTTTGCGGCGGCGCAGGAGGCTCAGGCTCCGTTTATTGTTCAAACGACGCCTTTTGCAAGGGATTATGCGCACCCCGAAATGCTCTTATCCATGATCGGCGCCGCCGCACGAATCTACCCTCAGGTAACCTACGCCATTCATATGGACCACGGTTATGAAGAACACATTTTTGACGCGATCGAAAAGGGAGGCTATACCTCGGTGATGATTGACGCATCGCATGACGATTTTGAAAAAAATGTGGAAAGAACAAAAGCAGTAGTAGCAAAAGCACATGCTAAAAATATCAGCGTGGAAGCTGAATTGGGTGTTTTGGCAGGGGTTGAAGATGATCTGACTGTCGACGCTGCGCATTCATTTTACACCAATCCGCAGCAGGTCGAAGATTTTGTAAAAGCGACGGACTGTGATAGTCTGGCGATTGCGGTAGGTACCAGTCACGGTGCTTATAAATTCTCGGGCGGCCAGGGTTTACAATTTAATATTCTGGAAGAAATACAGCAGCGACTACCTGGATTTCCGCTCGTTCTGCATGGCGGCTCCAATGTAATTCCCGAGGTGATCGGGCGTATCAATGCAGCCGGAGGAAAACTTAAAACCGATGCAAAAGGCGTTCAGGAAGAGGAAGTAAGAAAAGCTATTCCGCTGGGAATCTGTAAGATTAATATTGCAACCGATACCCGGCTGCTCTGGACGATGGTCAATCGCGAATTCTTCCGCGACCGGCCGGAAGAGTTTGCCCCGACCACACCGGGGAAGGTTTTCATGGAAGAATACAAGCAGTTTATGCTGAAAAAATTTGATCTCTTCGGTTGTACCAATAAAGCCGGGGAGTTTCAATCAGAACTAAACCTGAGACAGGAGAAAATTTCACGATTATGACGAGAAGACTTACCGTAGCCCAGGCTACTATTACCTTTTTGAAAAACCAATACATTGAGCGCGACGGAGTAGAGGAGCCTTATTTTGGCGGCTGTTTCGGGATTTTCGGTCATGGCAATGTGGCCGGGCTGGGCCAGGCATTGCAGCAGAATCCTGATTTTCGGTATTACCAATGCCGGAATGAGCAGTCGATGGTACATACTGCCGTAGCTTATGCCAAGGTGAAAAACAGGCTGGGTGCATTTGTATGCACGACTTCAATTGGTCCCGGGGCCACGAACATGCTCACCGGGGCGGCGCTTGCTACCATTAACCGGCTGCCAGTGCTCCTGTTGCCCGGCGACATTTTCGCCACGCGCGAGCCAAATCCTGTTTTGCAGCAACTGGAAAGCGCCGGTACGCAGGACATTTCAGTCAATGACTGTTTTAAACCTGTTTCCAAATACTGGGACCGTATTAACAGGCCGGAGCAACTGATCTATTCCCTGCCGGAGGTAATGCGTGTTTTGACTTCGCAGGCAGAAATGGGCGCAGTGACGCTCTCGATGCCGCAGGATGTGCAAACGCACGCATACGATTTCCCTGAAACGCTATTTCAAAAAAAGGTGTGGCATGTAGGTCGCCCGCGGCCCGATCTTCCCAGCATTCAAAAAGCCGCGGAATGGATTAAAACGAGCAAAAATCCGGTCATCGTTTCCGGCGGAGGCGCCATTTACAGCGGCGCAAGTGAAACTTTACATCAGTTTGCCACCAAAACCGGTATTCCGGTTGGTGAGACTTTTGCCGGAAAGGGTTCAGTGCGCTATGACGCTCCATATTGCGTCGGCGGACTAGGTGCTACCGGTACCAAATATGCCATCGAAATTGCAAACGAAGCAGATTTGGTGATCGGGATCGGAACGCGTTACAGCGATTTCACAACTGCTTCGAAGTCCATTTTCAAAAACCCGGATGTCAGATTTGTCAATATCAATATCAGTGAATTCGACGCATTCAAACACGCAGCTTTGCCGGTGATCGGTGACGCGAAGGTTATTCTGGAAGAACTATCAGACTTGCTCGGTGATTTTCAGGTCGATCCTGCTTTCCGTCAGCGTGTTGAAAATATGAACCAAGCCTGGGACGACGAGGTTACGCAAATTTATCTCGAGGGGAACAGCACTGCGCCGCCTATCGATCAGGCAGTAGTGATCGGTACTTTGAACAGTTTCATGGGCGACCGCGATGTGATGATCAATGCCTCGGGAAGTGCCCCCGGCGATTTACACAAACTATGGCGCGCAACCGACCCGAAGAATTTCCATCTGGAATATGGTTACTCCTGCATGGGCTACGAAATAGCAGCAGGTTTAGGCGCCAAAATGGCGGATCCGAGCCGGGAAATATATGTGATCTGCGGTGACGGAGGCTACCTGATGAACAATAGTGAGATCGTGACGGCTATTCAGGAAGGCGTGAAATTTACAATCCTGCTTTTGAACAATAATGGTTTCGCCAGTATCGGCGGATTGTCCGAAAGCATTGGCAGCGAACGATTCGGAACAATGTACCAGTATCGGGAAGAGCATTCGGGACAGCTATCAGGTGGATTTCTACCGGTTGATCTTGCGAAAAACGCAGAAAGCCTCGGTGCAAATGTGATCAAAGCAACAGATAAAGCTTCGCTCGAAGCCGCGTTAGCCTCCTCTAAAACCAGCGACCGGCTCACTGTTATTTATATTGAGACCAGCCTGTACCGAACCGTCAAAGGTTATCACGCCTGGTGGGAAGTCCCGGTAGCCGAAGTTTCAGAATCAGAAAATGTGCAAAAAGCATTTGAAAACTATCAGGTAAACAAGAAAACGCAGAGGGTGTTTTTATAAGGGAGGAAGGGAGGAAGGGAAGAAGGAGGAAGGAGGAAGGGGACGAAGGAGGAAGGAAATAAGGTAATCTTATAATATATGTGGGTTAATTTGAGAGAGCGAAATACTAAACTTCCTCCCTTCCTCCCTTCCTCCGTCCTCCTCCCTCCATCCTCCTAAAAAAGATAATCTAATAATATACATTTAAAACAGGATGTAGGTGGATTGATCAGAGTGGGAGAAATACCCCCCTTTTCCTCCTTCCTCCATCCTCATCAAAAAAATGAATTTCGAAAACATCAAACTGGGCGTTGCTCCTATTAACTGGACCAACGACGATATGCCCGAACTGGGCGGTGAAAATACCTTTGAACAATGCGTGAGCGAAATGGCGCTGGCAGGCTTTACGGGTTGTGAGGTAGGCAATAAGTTTCCGCGGGATATTAATGTGCTTAAAAAAGCACTGGAACTCCGTGGTTTACAGATCTGCAATCAATGGAACAGCTACGAGCTGACTACCAAAAGCTTTGCAGAAAACCGCAAGAATTTCACAGAACTTCTTGATTTTCTGGAAGTAATGGGTGCCAAAGTAATCGGCGGCGGTGAAACAGGAAATAGCTGTCAGGGTAGAATGGACGTGCCTGTTTTTGAAGGAAAAGGTCTGCTGACGACGAAAGAAGAATGGGACAGCTTTACTTATGGATTAAATGAGCTGGGGAAAATAGCACGCGACCGAGGCATGAAACTCGCTTTCCACCATCATATGGGTACCTGTATTCAAACAATAGAAGAAACTGACAGGTTACTCAATGAAACTGAGCCGGAAAATGTATTCCTCAACTACGACTGCGGCCATTTTCACTTTGCAGGCGAAGATCCGGTTGCTGCCCTGAGTAAATACATTGGCAGGACTGCACATATTCATTTGAAGGACGTTCGTCCAAATGTATTACAGCGCGTTCATGATGAAAGACTTAGCTTTTTAACGGCTGTTAAAAACGGGGTATTTACGGTACCAGGCGATACGGAGGGCTGCATTGATTTCCCTTCCCTATTCGCGATCATCAAGGAAAATGACTACCACGGCTGGATCGTGCTCGAAGCCGAACAGGACCCTGCGAAAGCAAATCCACTTGAATATGCCATTATTGCCCGGAATTTTTTCAGAGGATTGACGGGGATTTAATTAGCAAAACAAAATATTCATATGCTTCATTTTGGAAATTCCAGTTTCTCCTATATCCTGGTTCTGGGCTTGCTTACCATTTGGCGATGAAAATGCGACTTTACTAAGAAAAGCGCTGGACATAATGGGTATCCCTGCCAACGAAAATCTTCGGACCGGAAATCTAAAAACGGTCAATGCATTCAGGAAAACGCTAAGAGACGACCTTCAAAATCCTCATAACCTGATGATCAGAAAGGAAAAGCTGACGCCCATTCCCCAATAAATTCTTCCTGCCATGTAAATACCAGGAGGCCTTGGCGGGCCTCCTTTTTTGTAACCATCAAAAAACAAAAATCTCTGAGTGATAGGCATTTTATATCCATTTCAAGTACTTTTGCTCCCGTTTTCTACTCACGATTCCCCTACCGGCTGTGGCTGCGATGAAGTTCAGCATTTACTTTGCTTTTTTCCTGATTTTATGCCTGATACAGACAGTCGCTGGTCAATCCGTGCAACATACTTATCGTTTTTACGAAGATCTGGCTGTTGCAAAACCTGAATGCGGGCCAGGCCTGGAACCATGGCAGGCATTGGGCTCCTGCCAGAAGGATACGCAGGGCGGAACTTATGTAGAGGACCGGCTACCCTGCGGTGTGCAGCGAAAAGTTTACCGCAATAGCATGAACTGGGGCCTGATGTACCCGAATTCAGAAGGCGCGATCACGACCAATTATACCATTCAGATGTATATCAAGGTAACGGACTGGGGGAATATCTGGGCGCGGATCATCGATTTTTCAAATGGTACCAGGGATGAGGGTATTTATTTCAAAAGCACACCCGGCTCGACCGATCGTTGCCTCGATTTTTATCCTTCCGGCATCACTGGCGCTTGTCCTTACTTCAACAAATCCACTTACTACCTGCTGACTTTCACCCGTAACGGGCAAACCGGAATTATGGATGTGTATGTAGATAACACGCTTTTTACTTCATATGACGATTCAGAGGGGAAATACGTAGGCAAGGCCGGGACACCAATTTATATCTTCCGCGACGACGAGCAAAAACCCTGTGAGTCCGGGATTGCCAACTTTGCCTATTTATCGTTCAGTAACAGGCATTTCTCGCAGAGGGACGTTGACAGTACTTTCAAAGACATTTGCTTTGTTGCCAACATCAATGCTTACGCGGATTTTTCCATCTCCCCTAATCCAAGCTGCGGTTTTCCCAGAAATATCACGGTCGAATATACGGGCATTATTCCTGCGCCGGGCACAGGCTATACCTTCAACTGGGAATGGGATGGTGCCAGGATAATTTCGGGTTCGGGTATGGGACCATATGTGGTGAGCTGGGATACCGGAGGATCCAAGAATGTCGCGCTGACCGTCGTCAACAATAGTTGCGGAAACCCGCTTTACAACCGAAAACAGGCGGTGATCAGCAGCCTTGACCTGACGAGCACGACTGTTTCGGGGGATTGTGAAGTAGGGGAAAAAGGTACAATCACATTACGCGGCCTGGAAGGTACGGGACCTTATGCATACTCGATTGATTCAGTTAATTATCAGCAGGATTCGGTTTTCGTGGTGCCGATCGGTACTTACCGGTTTTTTGTAAAGGATAAAAACGATTGTACGATAGCGAAGAACATCGTAGTTGAGTTCAACGGAGACATTCAGGTGGCTGCGATGGCAGATACGGTCGTTTGCTCCGGCGGGTCCGTCAGCCTCGACGTCACGGGAAACGGGGAGCAATACTCCTGGTCACCGGCATTCGGGCTGGATGATCCTTCTTCAAAAACACCTGTGGCTTCCCCTGGGCAAACTACGCAATATATTGTTACAGCTAAAAAAGGAACGTGCACCAAATCTGACACTGTTATTGTGGAGGTCGCCCCCAAAGTCCAGGTCAATGTAACTCCTGATGCAGTCATTGAGTATAATGTCCCTTACCAGCTTTCAGTTTCGTCACCACAGGTAATGGATTTAAAAGGCGCAATTTTCAGTTGGTCGCCGCCCGAGGGACTCGACAATCCTGCAAGTCAGAGTCCGAAGGTGGTTCTGCGGGAGGATAAATCTTACAGCGTAGAGCTCACCGGTCCAAATGGCTGCAAAGGAAGCGGAATTGTAAACCTGACAGTAAAAAAAACGGAGAATATCACAATCCCGGGCGTGTTCACACCCAATGGCGACGGAAAAAATGAGGTACTGATGCCTGTTCTTACCGAGATCGCTTCAATACGGTATTTTAAGATCTTTAACCGATGGGGCGAGGTAGTGTATTATACTGATCAGATCAACAACGGCTGGGACGGCCGTTACAAAGGCGGTAACCCCATGACTGGGACTTATGTTTGGGAAATTGAGGGAACTTCGGTCAAAGGCAAGGTGGTCAGAAGGAAAGGGTCAGTTCTTCTGGTTAAATAAAAACGCCCTTCATGGGAAGGGCGTTGTCTGTGAAACTATTTCTTAACTGATCCAGCTAAATTCGTATTGCAACTCAGGAATGCGGGTTCGGTCTGCGATTCTCCTCAGTCTGCCCGGCAGGGCCATTAAATAGTCCCGAGCCTTTTCCGCTTTTTCGTTTATTCCCTTCACCGAGCCGATCTCCCATTCAATCAGCAGGCTTTCCAGAATTTCGATATAGTCCATGGTTGTATACACACCCAGGCGTTGTGCGGCATCTGAGAAATGTGCGAAGGTATCGCCCATTTTAACCCCCGTTTCGCGCATGAAATGGGCTGGCATGACGATCTTCTTCTTCATCATATCGTCCAGCGCCAAAACCAGCTCAGAAGGATCGATTTCGAGAATCCGGGTAACAAATGTTTTATAAGCTTTTGCATGTCGCATCTCATCGGAAGCGATTACTCCGCATATTTTGGATAAATGCGGGTTACCGAATTTTTTAGCCAATGTGGCGGTACGACGATGCGAAACGTTTGTCGCAAGCTCCTGAAAAGAAGTATATATAAAATTGCGATAAGGGTCACGGTCAGTGCCGATATCAAATCCGTCGGCGATCAGGTATTGCGTAGACACCTCCATTGCGCGCATATTGACGCGGCCAGAGAGGTACAGATATTTGTTAAGCAAGTCCCCGTGGCGATTTTCTTCTGCCGTCCACGCTCTCACCCACCTTACCCAGCCCGACTCCGGTTCGTCGACCTGATTGATACCGATCACATCCACCAGCCAGGACTCGTAAGTTGGCAGTGCCTCTTCGGTAATGGTATCACCGATCAGAACAGCCATGTAATCGTACGGTAAATCGCGGCAGCTTTCCTGTAAAAGCTTCACCTCACGAACGAAATCCTCATTCCTGGAATCCGGCAAAAAATCAGAAGGCTGCCAATTCTCGTCAATTGGTTTTAAGTATTCTGCTATCAGTCCATCCAGGTCTTTTCCTATATGTTTCATGACTTCTAGCCTCTCTGCTGAAAGTGCGGTGTCCATCGTCAATTCGTTTAAAACGCTCAATATATATTTTACAAATAACGTCAATAATCTGTAAGTTTTACATGATAAAGGTCATTTCGAATTCCAGATTTTGAGATAAAACAAAACAGTTTTAGACTATTTTTGCAGAAAAAATACGAATGAAAAAAATCATTGATTACCTGTTAAGTGTCATCTATCTTATTCATTTCGGATTAACGCTGCTGGTATTTCACGTCATTCAGGTCGTCGCTTTCAACCTTTTCGGGAAGAGGGCCCACAAAGTAGTGGTCGACTACATGAATTTTTCACTGACTTACGGCCTCTATTTCACCGGCGCCCGCATCACATTGCGCAGCCTCACCATATTGCCAGAAAACCGCCCGATCATATTTGTAGCCAATCATCAAAGCAGCTTCGACATTGCAGCTGTGTATTGGTTCCTGAGAAAATACCACCCTAGGTTCGTCTCCAAGATAGAACTTGCAAAAGGTGTTCCAGGCATTTCCTATAATCTACGAAAAAGCGGCGCGGCGCTGATCAACCGCAAAGACGGAAAACAGGCTATTACCGAGATCGCCCGCCTGGGCAAGCTGATCCAGGATGAAAAATCTTCTGTGATTATTTTTCCCGAAGGTACCCGCACTGCCACCGGCATCATGCGGCCTTTTGTGACCGGCGGTGTAGCCACCTTGTTGAAACGTGCTCCCGATGCGCTGATCGTGCCGATAGCGATCGATGGAACCGGCGCATTTAATCCGAAAGGAATATTTCCGCTCAAATCATTTTCCAAACTTAGCTGGACAGTGCTCCCCGGCATTGAGCCCGCCGGAAAAAAGGTCGAGGAAATTCTCGCCGAGGCGCAGGAAGAAATCAGAAAAAATATCCGCATTACCTCAACTCAATCAATCTGAGCTGGTTTTCAATCCATTAGCAAGCTAACAAGAGGGGTAAACAAATTTGCTTTTTAAGCAGTTTACTTGCCTTAACAATTGTTAACAATGACCTTTTAAACCTGTCTGGTCCGGGGCTCTCTAACCCACGAACTTTAACATTTATTGGTCATGAAAAAGATACTTTTTGCCGTCGCAGTACTTGCTCTTGGATTCACATCCGCCTCTGCCCAATATGGTCCGCGCTACGACAGCCGCGATCGTTACGATCATAGTGACAGAAGCAGGCACGGAAACGATATTAATTATATGCAGCGCCAGGCGCGGCAGCAAATAGCCCAGGGGGTACAGCGGGGCACCCTGAATTCCCGTGAAGCAAATGCATTAATGAGCCAATACGAGCGCATTGAAGCCAGGGAGCGCAAATACAGTCACCGCGGAAGATTATCGCCCCGTGAAGCAAGAATCATCCGACAGGACCTGGAAAGGCTAATGGCCGATACGCAAAGGCTGAGCAGCCGGAGAGGCGATGGCTGGGCACGCGAGCGCAGACACAGATATTGAGTTTTTTATGGCAGTTGAAGGTTTAGGGTAATGCAAAAAGCGCCGGATCGTTGATCCGGCGCTTTTTTTATTCTTCGTTTCTGAAATAACGCACCAGTTTTATGTGCGATTTCTCGAAACCTTCATGCTGGTAAAACTGGTGCGCCTGTTCGCGCGTGCTGCGGGAAGTTACCTCCATTTGAACCGCCCCGGCCTTTTTGGCGAAATCAATAGCACGAGAGATAAGTGCCTTCCCAATTTTCAGAGAGCGGAATTCCGGCTCCACGTACATTTCCTGAATTTCGGAAACCAGCGCGGCATGGTGAAGAAGAGACTGAATATGACAACTCACAATACCTACTGCGACATTTTCATAAAATGCCAGAAAATAGCGGATATTGTTGTTTTTTAGATTCCTTTCGAACGCAACATCGAAGCCTTGCCTGTCCAAAATCATGTCTTCCAGTCCGCATATCATTTTGTAGGCAATCTCCCGGTCTTCGGCAGTTGCCGCCCGGATCTGGAGATGGTTCTGATTCATTTGCTATTCTTCAGTTGAGTATATATTATCAACAGCAAAAATAAGCTTATTTCTCAGGCCAGAGTATGATCCGCTTTCCTTTATCTCCCCAAATGTTTTCCTGAAATTCTTTTAACTCCTCCTGGCTATAATTCTCCCAGTCGAGGCGGCTTCCGTCGCAATGATAAGCGACACACCCAATGCAGGACATATGTAACAAGCTGTAATTGATCACTTGCTCCCCGCCGATTTCAACCAGTGTGATCGTCAGCATGTCTTCCTGTTTATCTGCTTTGGCTTTATCCATCAATTCGCGCAGCCAGGGGAGGTTACGTATTGGGTCTTTCACGCCGCACGCGGTCAGTTTGGAAGCGGGATTCTCGTCTTTGCACGAGAGCGAGATCAGCAGGGTTATCAGAAAGGGTAGTGTTTTCTTCATGGCAGACAGGTAGGAAGTTGAGTTTGAAGGTAGACAATGTCCGAGGAAACAAAGTTGTAAGACTGGAAATTTATTCCTCCGGTATCGCTGCGTTGACACCATGTAATCTGCAATTTCAAAGCGCTTTGGTACGATTGTTTCAATCCCGGCTCCATTAAACGGCACACGATCAAAGAACATGGCAGCTCAACCGGAAAAACGCAAAGTTTCTAAAAAGAAACGCTTTACAATGATCCTCATCGGTATCGTTGCTTTCATCGTGATTATCCGACTCATCCTGCCTTACGTAGTACTGCATTTTGCAAATAAAAGTCTGGCAAACATGAAGGGTTATTACGGGCACGTGGACGATGTCGATCTGGCCATCATACGAGGCGCTTACAGAATTGACAGTGTTTATTTGAATAAAGCCGATACGGTCACCGGCAAGCAAACGCCGTTTTTTGCCGCATCGGCAATTGACCTGTCTCTGGAATGGAAGGCATTATTTAAGGGTGAGATCGTAGGCCAGTTGTTTTTCCAGCAGCCCTATCTTCGGTTTACCAAAGACAAGGTAGAACCGAAAGAGATAGTGAAAGATTCGGCCGATTTCAGGAAAGTGCTCGATCAGTTTATGCCGCTCAATATCAATACCTGCGAGATCAACAATGGCATTGTGGAATATAAGGACTTCACCAGCACCCCGAATGTGGATATCTCCATGACGAACTTGCATCTGATAGCACGAAATCTGCGGAACAGCTATGATTCTACGGCCCTGCTCCCGGCCAGCGTCAATGCTACCGCTGATATTTACGAAGGAACGCTTCGTGCAGATGCTAAACTAAACCCTCTTGCCAGCGCTCCGACCTTTGATGTGAGCGCGGAACTTAAAAATACAAACCTGGTCAAAATGAATGATTTTTTCCAGGCATATGCCAAAATCGATGTCAACGACGGGCGGTTTGGTTTATATACGGAGGTGGCCGCAAAGGATAATGCCTTCACGGGATACATAAAGCCTTTAATCCAAAACCTGGATATCCTGGGAAAGGAGGACAGAAAGGATAATATTTTCCAGAAACTATGGGAAGCAGTTGCAGGAGGTGTCGGCGAGGTTTTCGAGAATCAACGTAAGGATCAGGTAGCTACGAAAATTCCATTCAAAGGTAGGTTAGACAACCCTAAAATGAACGTCTGGCTTGCGATTACGAATGTTCTGCAGAATGCTTTCATCAGCGCACTGCAGCCTTCCATCGATAACGAGATCAGTATTGGCTCTGTGGAAGCTCCTAATGAAGAGAAAGAGACTCTTTTACAGAAAGTTTTCGGTAAAGACGATCAGAACGAAAAGAATCGTAAAGCCGAAAAAAAAGAGCAGAAAAAGAGTGAGAAACAGGAACGTAAAGAGGAAAGGAAAAACAAAAGAGATCAGAAAAAAGAATAGCCGGGCCTTTGAGCGTGGCTATTTCCACCAACGAATGAAACCTCAGTTTGACAATCTGTTCTGGCCCCTATTCGCCTTATCTATTTTCTGACATCCTTGGGCAAATAGCCGAACTTTTTCTTAAAAGCCGCAGTGAAATGCTGCGGGTTTTTATAGCCTGATAGCGCAGATATATCAGCTATGGTGCCACCATACTGGGTTTCTGCGAGCATTTTATGAGCCTCGTCAAGACGGGAATTTGTGATATAGCCAAAAATCGTCGTGCCGTAAAGCTGCCGGAAACCTTCCTGCAATTTGGTACGATTGATCCCTGCCACGCGCGACAACTCGTCTATTGAAAAGGGGGCATACATATTCCTCAGCAGCAACGCTTTAACTTCGTGAAGCTTTTCAATATCCGACTTTTTCAACGGTTTCTTTTTGACGTCCGAGGCATTAATCTGGCTGATCTGCATGGTCAGAAGCTCAATTACCTTTGCTTCAATAAACAGTCTTTTGAGGGCGCCTTCAAACTGACAATCCCTGATCTGAGTTAATATCTGCTTCATCGCAGGCGTAACCGGAAAACTTCTGCCGCCCATAATGGAGGGTAGCTTTTTTTCAACATTGCGTCCAAATTCATGTAGCACTTCCAGGTCATCGTTAAAAATCCGCCTCAAAAAATCCAGTGAAAGTTCAATTTCCACACTTTGCGAAAGCGGCTTTCTGAGATAATTCAGCTTACCTTTTAAAGAAGGGTAAAAAAGCAGGCAATGCGAGCCGCTGAAAATCACGGCATCAGCTTCAAATTGAGCATCCGGCAGGTAAATGCAACCCGTCGACGACAATTCAAAGTGCATTTGCAAATAGGGAAAATCGCTTTCCAGAATATGCACCATGTCCCTTTCCAGAGACCCTTCAATCATTGAAACGATCATTCCGGGACAATATATACGATGAACTTTTGAGTTTATTCCCTCATAATGCATCTCCTCCCTGACTTCCCTGATCTGCGACCGGTCGCCAACCTGATACCCCTCCGCAAATTCCCGCACGTGGTTAAGCTCTGCAAAATCTTCGGATTTAAACACGATTTTCATTCGAGTCCTGTTTTTGGCGTCATTAAAACTGCTTTTCGCGTTAACTCAGCCGTAAGGATACCCTTACTTTTGCAGTTATTTTTAAACAGTCTTAATAACAAATCTATACAGAATTGACAAGAATTCTATTCCTCTCCTCTATTTTAATATACTGCCTGATTTTTAGCGCCAAAAATTCCTGTGCACAGGATGTAAATATCATTCGCGGAACTGTTAAAGATAGCCGGGGAGATCTGCTTGTCGGAGCGGCGGTGGTACTGAACGGTCTGGACAAAAGTGCATTAACCGATAGTTCCGGCGCATTTCGAATTGCCGCCCCGGCGCGTAATTTATATACGGTCAGCATTCAGTTTATCGGGTATAAAAAACTCGTCAAAACCCTGTCAGAAAAAGATTTAAGAAAAAATGATCTGATTTTCACTTTACAAGACGACCACACACAGCTTTCGGAAGTGGAAATATTGGGCAAAACAGAAACGCAGCAGGCCAGGCTCCAGCCAATAAAGGCCGAGGTAATTAACACAAAAGCAGTACAGGAACAGCCTTCAACACTGGTGGAACTGATGAACCGGTCGGCCGGGATCCGCATCCGGCAAACAGGTGGGCTTGGCTCCAATGCCGGTTTGATGATGAATGGTTTTCAGGACCGCGCGATTAAGAATTTCAGGGACGGAATCCCGCTCGACTACCTGGGTGCCGGGTATAATATTTCGCTCGTACCCGTCAATATGCTTGAACGTGTAGAGGTTTACAAAGGTGTTTTACCAACCGCACTGGGCGCCGACGCGCTGGGAGGGGCCGTGAATATGGTGACTAAAAAATCGCTCTATCGCTATGCCGAGGCATCTTACGAGGTTGCTTCGTTCAATACCCACCGGGCATCAGTAAATGCATTATACACCGATTCCACGAGGCATTTCTTTCTGGGAGCAGACGCATTCCTGAACAAGTCCGATAACAATTATAAGGTTGATGTGATTGTGACAGACCAGGAAACTGCTGCCCGCACTCCGGCTACGGTACGTCTGTTCCACAACAAATTTACCAACTACTATGCCGAAGCATACGGCGGGTTGACAAACCTTAAATGGGCAGATGAGTTGCGCGCAGGGATTACCTGGTTTAACATCAACCGACAAAACCAGTATGGCGCGTCGATGGCACAGCCGTTTGGAGCGTCGGTCAGCAGGCAATATTCGGTGATACCGACCCTTCGTTACCGGAAGAAATTCGGAAGGCTGGGCCTTGATCAGTTTCTCACGGCCAGTAGTATCAACACAACACAGGTGGACACCGTCAGAGGCACATACGACTGGTACGGTAACTTTATCCCGAGCCCGTCGCGCCGGGGTGAGATTTCAATGCGCGGAACATTGTCGGACATTAAATTCTCCTATTTCACTTCCCGCACTCACCTTGGTTATCAGCTGAGCGAAAACCACCTGGCTGAAATCAATGTGGTTTCAACTCATATCGGTCGCACAGGACGTGATCCGCTGGGCCTTACCTTGCCTGAAACCGGGCAGGATATATTGTCGCTTCCAGCCAAATATTACAAAATCATCGGCGCAGCTGGAGTCCAGTCTTCTTTTTTTAACGACAAACTCACCAACAATCTTATTGCCAAATTTTTCCATTACAATACTTCGACCATCCATGTAGACATCTACGGAACAGCGCTGGGCGAACACCGGGCTACCTCTGAAAACAGTTTTGGCATTGCGGAGGCGCTGAAATTCGCCTTGACTCCCAATACCTTCATCAGGGCCTCGGCAGAAGCGGCTACGCGGCTTCCGGAGCAGGACGAAATGTTTGGAGATGGTAATTTCCATCGCTCCAATTTTCTTTTGAAACCCGAAAAAAGCACAAACATCAATCTCGGTTTCCGGACAGAAAAAAGAAATGCATACAGTCTGGAAATCAACTCTTTTTACCGCATTACCAAAGATCTGATCTTACGGATGCCGATCGATTTTTTATTTACCCAAAACCAGAACGTTGAAAGTGTGAAAGGATTGGGCCTTGAAACCGATCTGACCGTGTCTATCAAACCCTGGCTGCGGGCGAATGGAAATTTTACTTATCAGGATTTCCGCCTTTTTGATACAAGTAACAGGCTTAAAGAAAAATCGCGCCTCAGAAATACGCCTTACTTTTTCGCCAACCTGGGGCTGAACAGTACGATTAACCACGTAGGCGGAAAAGGGAAAATACACTTGTATTATTTTTTCACGTTCGTGCGGGAATATTATCTCGACTATATACCAAAATCGCTGGAACCCGACGGCTTTCTGGGGCTTTGGGGCAAAGCGAAGTTTGACGCTCCCAATATTATCCCAAACCAGGCCTTGCATTCGGCAGGCTTCACTTACAATCCTGGCGGCGAGCGGTTCTCAATCGGTTTTCAGGCCAAGAACTTCCTGAACGCCCGTGTTTACGACAATTTCCGCATTCAGAACGCCGGCCGCAGCTTGCATCTTAAAGTCAATTATATCCTCAAATAAGTTTACCGTTTTATCAAATCCCCATATCATGAAAATTAAATTATTTAAGTACCTGCTTTATTTTTTCGCCGCCACTGCCTTTATCAGCTGTACTTCTGATGATAATAATGAAAACCCGGCTCCTGACGACAAAGACAAGTTTGTCCTGATGACGAACTCGACGCGGTTTGAAGAAGGATACCTGACTTCACTTTCTGGTTTTCCAACCGGAACAGTAAAGAATACAAACGAAAAGACATTGGGCCTGAAAAGCGCGTTCGGTTTCCGGACTTTCGGTAAATGGATTTTTAACCGTACCAATGCCGCCGGTGATGAAGGGCTGCAAAAGTTTACAGTGAATGCGGACGGTAGTATGAAAGACGAAGGTTTCATCGCAGGCTCAACGCAGTTTCTGGTTGTTAATGAAACAACAGGCTATTACCTTGACCCTACCCGTGGCACTTTGAAATTACAGAAGTTTAACCCGACTACGATGCTTCGTACCGGCGAAATAGATCTTTCGAACCTGAAAAAGGCAGGCGTTGAGTACCAATCGATCGGACAGCATACTATCGCGGCAAAAGAGGGAAAACTTTACGCAGGAATCACCTACGGAACCACAACAGGTGCGGGATATGGCGACGATCTTTACAATACAGTTGAAATCGCCGTGATCGATATGGCAACTGAGAAGTACGAAAAAACCATCAAATACGACGGTTTGCGCAGCATTGGCTGGGGTTCTTCGGGAAATAAAATGTGGTCAATCGGCGACGATGGTGCATTATATCTTTACTCAACCGGCCTGGGAAAAATGCTTTTCGAAAAATCATCGATCATCCGCATCAAAAAGGGTGAAACCGACTTTGACAAAGACTGGATTCTGACGGCACCGAACGGTAACTCGATCGTGATGGCTTTAATTAAAGGCGGCAAAGTGTATTATGAAATGACTTCAACGCCTTTAAAAACGGATTACTCGAACCTGACTGCCAGCATTTTCGACTATTATACCCATGATATGAGCACCAAACAGAACACAAAAATCACAGGCATGCCGCTCCACGACTATGCTTATGCCAACGAGCAGGCTATTACCGAGATTGACGGCAAAGTGTATCTGTGGGTGAGAAACGGAACAGTCACCAATGTTGGGAACACACAGGTAACCACTGTAAACGAAGACGGCTATTACGTCGTCGATGGAACAACGGCAACTTCCGTTTTCAAAGTTGACCACGACGGTACCATCCAGGGTTTTGCCAAGTTAAGCGAATAATTGCATTCAGGATTCACCGGATAACCTTTCAAACTATGAGCTCTGTAAGAAAAATTCAAACCTGGTTTCAGATCCACAAATGGACGAGCCTTATCTGCACAGCCTTTTTGCTGATGCTCTGCCTCACCGGCCTCCCGCTGATATTTCATGAAGAGATCGAAGAACTGGAAGGAAAGCCGCATCTGGCAAAGGAAGTTCCAGCCGGGACACCGCTGGCGGGGTTGGATAAAATGTCAGAAAATGCGCTGGCAAAGTATCCTGAAAAGGTTATCCGCTATATCTACTGGGACGAGCATGAGCCCAACACCACCGCATTCAGCCTTTCGGATTCCATTGATGCGGCACCCGACAATTACACAACGGTGATCATGGATGATCATACGGCGGAAGTTTTGGAAACACCCAATTACCAGGAAGGCTTCATGTACATCATGTTACAAATGCACATTGATATGTTCATGGGCATCGGAGGCAAACTTTTCCTCGGATTGATGGGACTGCTGTTTATCGCGGCGATCGTGTCGGGTATTATGCTTTACGGCCCGATCATGAAACGGTTTGACTTCGGAATGGTGCGTACCGAGCGCTCGACCCGGTTGAAATGGCTGGATCTGCACAACCTGCTCGGCGTGGTAACGATCGTGTGGGGCGTGGTTGTTGGTTTTACTGGGGTCATCAACACTGCTTCGGAGATTGTGCTTGGGCTGTGGCAAATGGGACAGCTTTCAGAAATGACGGCACCCTACAAAACTGCGGGGCCACTCACCGGCAAGTTAAGCTCACTCGACCAGGCCATTGTACTGACGAAGCAGGCAGCGCCGGATATGGAGCCGTCGCTAATCGCCTACCCGGGAACGCCGTTTACCAGTAAACACCACTACGCGGTTTTCGTAAAAGGTAACACACCGCTCACAAAAAGAATCATCAAACCTGCGCTGATAGATGCAAAAAAAGGCGAGTTGACAGACATGCGCGATATGCCCTGGTACGTGAATGCACTTTTCATTTCGCAGCCACTGCATTTTGGCGATTACGGCGGACTTCCTATGAAAATTATCTGGGCGCTGTTTGACATTGCGACCATTGTGATCCTCGGCAGCGGCTTATACTTATGGTTTGCCAGAAATAAGGCTACCCGGGCACATATTAGCAGATTAAGCAAGAATGAAACAGAAATCCTGACCGTTCAGGCTCAAAATGAAAATGCATAATCCCATAAGTATCTAAATATGAAAAGCACTTTTTGGAAAGTCTGGGGAATTCCGGTGATCATTGGAATATTATCGGGTATCGGTCTTTTGTCTGCACTAACCGGCGATGGTTTTTTCGACATATTGTCCTGGCTAACACTCGGAATACCGGTATTTATTACGATCTGGTATTTAATAAAAGCAAAGAATAAGCGTGATGACAGAAGGATCAGGTCTATGTGAAGTGATGTAAGTTCTAGAAAATATTCATTGCAAACTAAGCAGCTATCAGCACTTGAAAGTGACTATCAGCTGCTTAGTTTTTTATTTTTATTACCTATTTCTTTATAAAGACCTGACTATTTTCTTCCCCGTTTTCAAAAATTACTTTCATAATATATTGCCCGGATAAAAGTTTTCTGATATCAATCTCCTCTCGCGGAAGTTTCGATTGATAAACTTGCTTACCAGCTTTATTGTAAATCTGTATTTCTGAAATTACTTGGTCTCCTTTCATGAGACGAATACGATCGTCGCTATCAGCAGGATTTGGGTATACAAATATTTTCTTTGCATCGAACGCTACCTCCTTAATCTCGCTGTAAGCAAATGAACCGTCGCGATCTACCATTTTCAGTCGGTAATAATTGGCTCCTGGCAGAGGAATCTTATCTGAAAAAGAATAATCGGAGGTCAAATCACTCTTAGGAAAAACCGTACCGATAGCAACCCACTTCTTCCCGTCTTCGCTTCTCTCGATACTGAAACGATCAAAATTCACCTCTGAAACAGTTGTCCAATTCAGCAATGCCACTTCTCCTTCTTTTTTTGCCAGAAAACTACTCAACTTCACCGGCAGCGGCTCATCCTCACAATCCTCCACAGCCGCATTAAAAATCGAAACCTCATTCATGATCCATTCCGCCAGCTCAAAATGGTCTGCGAGAGGTCTCCTGTGATCAAAATTACCGACAGTCGCAAATATGGATGCGAAAGGCGTTTTTTCCAGTTTGTTGGGATCCGTAGCGATATTATGATACCAGTCATTTGTATCGAAATCGAGTGCACTTGCAGTAGGTATAAAGCAACCATTGGGCATCCGGATATTTGAATTTACACCGACCCCATTCAGACTTTCAGCCACCAGTTGAAATATAGGGGTAAAACTACCCGGCATTACATCTGCGGGTATCTGCGCGTTATAATATCCAGTGATATTGCTGGATGTAAATACCGCGCTGGCGACTGAAATGTACATGATCGCAAAAGGCAAACCAGAAAATGGGACGGTTATATTGTACGGAAGCGGGGATGCAATCCCAGACAGTGCGTATCCAATAAATGGTGCATTCTTGGCGCCGGAGAAGCTGAAAGCAAGCGGATTTGTTGCCAGAACACTGCCATTATGATCTATCCAATTGTTCAGATTATTCATATAGGCTTGTCCGAGTCCCGTCCAGTTCCCTAAACTGGCAGCGATCATTTTGCATTTCTTCGGATAGCCATTCCCCCAATCAAACCCTTCATCTGATTATAAAATCCGGTAAACGCCGGATTCACATTGGCGACATCACCATTAATATAGTCGGTATGGTAAATAAGCATCTGTTGTGCGGCATAGGAATGAATGGACCGTGCCTGGTGCTGAATTTCCACGCTTAAACCATAGGTAACAACATTATTATCCAGCCAGTCAATCATATCCTGCATACTTAAAGGGATGTTAGCCCCTTTTTGCGGAGCATCGAAAGAGAAGAACAAGCCGACATTGTGAGGAAGTGCATTCGCTTCCATATAATTCAAAGCATACCTGGAAACAATTCCACCCATGCTGAATCCCGCCAAAATAATAGGGCAGGCAGAAGCCTTCGTCGCGTTAATATGCTGGATCAGTTTTACCAAGAGAAAAGCATTTCTCTGTATAAGCTGACCTCCATCATCATAGTCGAGCACTATCAGATCATATCCCTGAAATCGGAGCTGATTTGCGAGATCGTCAAATGAATTATCAATAGATCCATTTAACAGGGAAATAATTCCGTCACAGCTATACTTATCAGTCGGATCAAAGCCTTCTGCAATGATTATTGGCTTTAATATTGTTCCAGAAGTATTGGTCCAGGCAGGATAGACTGAGTATCTTCCGCTTGCTGCCTGATAAGAAAATGGATCACCTGATGAACCAGGAGTTGCACCCGGCACTGAAAAATGTGTTTTAACTTCATTCGGCGCGGCAGCATATCCAATACTCGCAGTGATTGAAAAATCGCCTTGCGACAGTGCTGAAGCATGAATAAGAAGCAAAGCAGAAGTAATAAATATTTTGAATGTTGATCTAGTTTCCATATTTGACGTCAAAAATACCTTGTGAGAAATTTTTTATAATATTGTTTTTACTGCCTTTCAGTTGAACTTCAAAGGTTCCGGATATTACCTTGTTGACCGTATCAAATCGGGTAATATTCACAGTGTTTGTTCCACCGGCATAGGCGAAATATTCGTCATCGACTAATTTTCCGCTATACTCTGTTTTCGAAGCCCGCTTATCATCCACATTCAATTTGTAACTTCCGACAGACCTGATATCAAGAACCACCAGTTTCAGCACTTCCTGATTCGTGGCCTTTTGCGCAGTAATACCCAGAGAACCAAGATGTTCGTAATACGACGAGTGGAGCTTAGAAGCACCAAAAAAATCAAAGCTTCCTTTTGGCAGCCAGACCTTCCCGTCAATCTTCACCCCGAAGGTGTTAAGCCCCTCCTGAGTCGGTTCGGGCAGAATCTGCTTTGGTTTGCAGCTGTGGATCAGACTCGCCACGGTCATTGCTATTAAAATCAATTGCAGTTTTGTCATTTCAGTAAAGGTTAAAATGTAATTCGTCCTCAATCATTCCGGTTAGTTCGGAATAGGTGAGAAGAAATGGTAAACTCTTAAACACACTTCTTTGCTTCATGGCTTTGTTTTTTAGATGATAAATGATGATTTCATAAGCTGTACTTATAAATTATTTTTAGAAATAATTAAGTAGTCACTTATCGGCAATATGAAGTTTATTTGAAATGAAACAGGCGAGAATTACCAAACGGCAACCGATAGTTTAATAAAAGGTATTATAAAAAAACCGGGCAGCTTCCAATGGAAACTGCCCGGTTAAATACTTTGATTATGTAATATTACTTCTTAAATACCCGTTCGGTTTTACTGAAATCGAAATACTTATATCTACCCAAAACAGACATTTCCAGCGTTAAAAAGTAAGTCCCCCAATCGTGCGTTACTTCCGTTTTAATTAACTCTTTTTGTACAGTTCCTGTCGCCCTGGAAGGTTTCTTTAACAGCTCGGAAATTGACCTTCCATCCATTTGCGCGGACTGCTGAATATGATAGATGCTGAGTATAGTGGGCACGATATCGATGTTCGAAGTAGGAAGCTCGGTTACTGCCCCATTTTTAAAATCAGGGCCTTTGGCAAATAAATTAATATGTATCTCGTACGGGCTCGATCCGCCGTGCCCCGCTTTTCCTTTCGAGTAATCTGTCCCTGCAAAACCCTTTTCATTTTTCACATCGTTCCAGGCTTTTGCCACGAGAATATCGCCCGTCCGCTGCGGATGATTAAAATGAATTGCATCAAATGACAGCGTGCCTTCCACCCAGCCATGGTTATCGCCCGCCTGTTTGGCTTTTGTAAAAATCGCCCCGATCCATTCTTCTTCCTGCAAACTCGCCACGATCTTCCTGATCAATTCCGGGTCGTGGTTTTTGACATAAATACTTCCCTCAGCCAATATCACATCATCAGATTCTTTGTCTTTCTTTAAGCCTTCCTGTATCAGAAAATCGGTCAGACTGATACTGCCGATCTGCGTTACAAACCCGTGGTCCGTCGAAATAATGATGTTATACTTTCCATCAAGTCCCCTGCTTTGCATCGCTTCGAGAATTCGCCCGAACTGCCCGTCAACAAATCTGATCGCTTCCACCGCCTCGGGTGAACCGATACCGTTTTTGTGTGCCGCACCGTCGGGATCCGAAAGCCAGATCGCACTTACGAGCGGCCCGTCTTTAGCCAGTCCGTACTTTAGCAATGCATCCGTCACCCATTTGTGCTTCGCAAGCCCCTCGCCTACTTCTCTCGGCACTTCCCCGATTTCTGCTAAAACCTGCGTTTTGAACGTTTCCGGCAAAATCAGTTCGGGATTTATGATGGTACCGTTTGCCTGATGGTTTTGTAAAAAAGCCTGACCGGTCGTTCCTGAGCTGAAAACCATCATTTTCTCACCGGCTGATTCCAGTATTTCGCCCAGTGACGGGGATGTCAATATTGAACCTCCCGTCGCGCCGGGGATTTTAATCAAATCCTCGTGACCGGTACCAATGCTTTTCAACGGATCCACCTCCGGAATATAAATCGCATTGCCCAGTAAACCGTGCGTGCCCGGGTAAGAACCTGTCGCATAAGAAGCAGAATTAACCCGCGTGACCGTTGGAAAAACGCTGTGGTGATTTTTGGCAAAACTTGCCGTTTCCTTGAAAGCAAACAGATTAGGCATCTGTTCCCTGGTAATATAATCCGGCCGCAGCCCGTCGAAAAAGACAATCAGGGTTTTATTCCTGGTGTTTGATGTTTCCTTTCCGGCCTGCCCGAAGACGGTTGAAATAGCCAGTACTAAAACAATGGTCACCTTAAAAAATGTAGTTATCCTCTTCATTTTCAGGTTATTTTATTGTTGAAATGGTTACGGTATTCGTTGAACGTTTGATTCCGTACAACGTCAGAGGAGCTTTTATGGATTTGTCGAACGCGATTCCCTGACCTTCGATCGGTGCGGGCACCGTGGCAAGGTGTTCGAGCGTAAAGCCCGACTTTGGCAGCTGCAGCACATACAGTTCAGCGCGGTCGTGCCCGGTACAGTACAGTTTACCGTCGTTTCCCCAGCCGCCGCCGGAGTTACTTTTAGGTGTAAAAAGAGCGATCAGATTTTTGGGAAATACCCACGATTCGAGTTCCCGCCATTCCTTGTCGTATTTGACAACCGCCGTCCAGCGCACATCACGGCCCTCGCTTGCCTCTTTACCCGCATAATGTGCGAAACCCGCCCACCAAAACCCGTCTTTCCGGTCAATCCACGTAAGCGAACCGTGCGGGGCAATACCAAAGCTGTGGTTATCAATATGCTCCATCGTATTGACGTCAAATATCTCGATTGAGCTTGCCATCGGAATTTCGGGGTAATTGGTGTTGGCACAATACAATTTTCCTTTGATCACAACTCCACTATTCAGGTGCTTAATTCCCTCCTTTTCACCATCCCAGGTTTTGAGCAGTTTCGCATCCTTTTTGCTGTATTTACCAATAGTACTGTTGTTGATGACATAGAAGAACTGATCGTCTACCGCGACCGCCTGCTTGGCTTCCTTCACCTGAAAAGCAGAAATTTCGGTAGCTGTCTGAGCTGGGGAAATGCGTGCGCCAAATAGCGCGAAAAGGAGAAAGAGTTTGCCGTAAGTGTTCATTTGCGTGGGGATACTATTATCTGGTAAAAGTAGCCAATCACGCTCCTTACTCGTTAAGTTAATGTTATTGTTTGCTGTCGACGGTCAGATCACTTCGAAAATCCATTGGATTGCATATTTATCCGTAAGTGTCGCCCACTGGCCTTTTTGAAAAGCCGGTGACAGAGGGCCTGTCACTTCACCCTTTCGGGAAAGTTTATCGAAAACAAATTTCAAATGCGCATTTCCCGCCATGCTGATCAGCAGCGAAACGCTATTGCCTGCGTACAGCCCTTCCTCATTGCCCAGGTCGGATGCAAAGAGGCGAATGTGTTCAGATTCCAGACTTGCCTGTACGATCAGCTGTTTCATTTCGTCCGGCAAATCACGCCCGAAAGGGGCTTCGCCGAGGTATGTGAAGCGCAGCTCGCCGCCAAAGCATGACTGGTAAAACCGCATTGCCTCTTTGCAATTGCCGTTAAATGTCAGATAAGGATAAATCGCCATTACTATATGCTTACTGGTTATAAGCAGCTTCCAGCTCAGCTATATTAAGCTTTTTCATGCTGCCAAGCGCCTGAAACATCTGTCCTACCCGGCGGGGCTCGCCGGTACTGCT
Source organism: Dyadobacter sp. UC 10 (assembly GCF_008369915.1). Taxonomy (NCBI): domain Bacteria; kingdom Pseudomonadati; phylum Bacteroidota; class Cytophagia; order Cytophagales; family Spirosomataceae; genus Dyadobacter; species Dyadobacter aurulentus. Next base: position 611,332 of record NZ_VSRN01000001.1, read on the forward strand.
TTTTTGCCCCAGCATGGCGGGCACAATCTGCCAGGACAATCCAAACTTGTCTTTCAGCCAGCCGCACATGCTTTCCTCGCCGCCATCTGCTGTCAGCTTGTTCCAGTAATAATCAATCTCCTCCTGGTCCTTGCAGGAAACGAAAAAGGATATCGCCTCGGTGAACCTGAACATCGGGCCGGCATCGAACATATGCATTTGCAAGCCATGCACGCGGATTGATCCCGTCATCACCTGGTTCGCCGGAAAAGGGCTTCCCTCACCCCATTTTTTCAGCATGATGATCTCTGAACCTGGAAACACAGTGGTATAGAAATGCATCGCCTCTTCGGCGCGTCCGTCAAACCACAAAAAAGGAATAATGCCCTGGTTAGTTGTTAAGTTGCTCATTTTTAAATAAATGGAATATGGTTAATAATAACTGAATGAAAGCGTTCGCACTTGTACCTATCAAAAATCCCGACCACTTCAATACCGGCATCGCACACCAGCCACGCCTGGCCACACTACAAAATTGCCGGAAATATTGCAAAAAAATGGGGGGTGATTACGGCGATAATAGGGGGCGATAGCGTCAACCGCGCTTTCTCTTCCAAGTAGCGTTAATCTACAGGAAGGGACGAAGGGAGGAAGGGACGAAAGGACGAAAGGACGAAGGAGAAAAAAAAATTGTCCTCCCTTCCTCCTTCCTGCTTCCTCCTTCCTCCTTTCCTCCCTTCCTCCTTCCTCCCCTGCAAGGAACTATTCTTTATTTCGATTAACTTAAAGCCATATTAGCCATCACGACATGAAGCATCTTCGTTACTTAATTGCATTCGCATTGCTCAGCATATTTCTGCTGGCCGGCTGCGACCCTTGCAGTGATACCGTCGACCGGATCGCCTCGCAAACTTCGGTTTATCTTAAAATCGTAGATCAAAACGGAACGAGCCTCGTAGATTCCCTGAAAGGCCCCTACTACCCTGACTCTGTCAAAGTGACTACTACCGAAACCGCCAATACCTTGTTTGGCCCCGCGAGAGCCCCGCTGGACACCAGTGATTTTCTCTTCGAACTTCATCCGCCATTGAACGCGTCCCTCCGATCGGTAGTATTATTGCATTTGAACCAAAACGACACCGATACCCTGCAATTCGATTACGACCTGATCACTCACAAATGTGGCTCCTATTATCAATTTTCAACGTTTTGGCTCAATGGAAAAGAGATAGCGCTGACCAAACCTTACGGAATCCTGGTATTGAAAAAGTAAGCCGCTACACTTTTTTGCCCCGCCGCGGAATGCTGTTCCTGAAACTATTACTTGCACAAGCAACTATCCCGACCTAATTTAGGATCGTGAAAAGGCTCATCTTACATATCATGCTGACCATCCTGATCCTCGATACGACCTCACTGTATCAGGTTTTCAAGGTGCCGACGCTACTCCGTCATTATGTAGAGCACAAGACGTTGAACCAGGATATCAGTTTTATGGACTTCCTCTCCATGCATTACTGGGGCGACGATATGGATGATAACGACGATGATAAGGATATGCAGCTGCCTTTCAAAAAGTTCGAAATTCAGCATACCAGCTTCCTTTTCGTCCCTTTTTCAAATGCATTTACCTTTAAAAATACCCTCTGGCCCATCAAGCAGGATTACGGCCCTGACCAACCGCAGGGACATTACAATGCTGCACTAGGCGCGCTCTTTCGTCCGCCACGAGTTTAAGTACCGACATACAGCAGGATAAATCTATCCTGTCGCGACTATGCGCTCACTTTCTGCTGAGCCCATAGCCTGTTTGCTGTGTATTTATACTCAATCCGATATGCTTTATAAAATCATTCAATTTTCAGTTCATAATAAACTGGTAATTGGTCTCTTCATGTTGCTGTGGGTCGCCTACGGAACTTACGAAGTGACGCAGTTACCAATCGACGCCGTTCCCGATATTACTAACAACCAGGTACAGGTAATCACCACCGCGCCCGCATTGGGCGCCGAAGACGTGGAAAGGCTTATTACCTTTCCCATCGAACAAGCGATCAGCAATATTCCCGGCTTAAAAGAAAGCCGCAGCCTGTCGCGTTTCGGTCTTTCTCTGATCACGATTGTCTTTGAGGATGGTTCCGACATCTACTGGGCGCGCCAGCAGGTAACCGAGCGGCTGGCGCAGGTAGCTATCAACGAAAACGCAGAAAAACCCGAACTCGCGCCAGTCACCACCGGATTGGGCGAGATATATCAGTATGTGATCAAGCCCAAAGCAGGTTTTGAAAAAAAATATTCACTTGCTGACCTGCGCACAACGCAGGATTGGATCGTAAAACGGCAGTTGCTCGGTACGCCCGGCGTAGCTGACGTTTCCACTTTCGGCGGCGACCTCAAACAATACGAAGTCGCAGTGAATCCGGCCAGCCTTAAAGCGGTTAATCTCACGATCAGCGACGTATTCACTGCGCTGGCACGGAACAACCAGAATACCGGCGGCGCGTATATAGAGAAGGGTCCCGCTGTATTATATATCAGAAGTGTGGGCCTGGCCAGCTCACAGGCGGATATTCAGGATATTGTTGTGAAGAATAACACCAACGGAACGCCGGTACTGATCCGCGATATTGCCGAAGTACGGCTAGGCTCCGCGATCCGCTATGGTGCGTTAACAATGGCAGGGAAAGGTGAATTGTCGGGTGGGATCGTGATGATGCTCAAAGGCGGCAACTCTTTCGAAGTGGTCAGCAATGTCAAAAAACGTATTGCAGAAATTCAGAAAACGCTTCCGGAAGGATTGGAAATTGAACCTTTTCTGGACCGCACCAAAATGGTCAGCAATGCAATCGGGACGGTTGAAAAAAACCTGGCGGAAGGTGCGTTGATCGTAGTACTCGTGCTCGTGCTATTTCTCGGGAATCTGCGCGCCGGACTGATTGTAGCGTCGGTGATCCCGCTTTCGATGCTTTTTGCGGTTGCGATGATGAATACTTTTGGCGTAAGCGGCAATCTGATGAGCCTCGGCGCCCTGGATTTCGGTTTGATCGTCGACGGTGCCGTGATCATTGTGGAAGCTATTCTGCACCACCTGCATACTTCCAGACGGTACGCGGGTATCAACGCGATTTCGCAGCATGAAATGGATCGCGAGGTAACCGGCTCAGCTTCCCGCATGATGAATGCCGCGGTTTTCGGCCAGATCATCATTCTGATCGTTTACCTGCCGATCCTCTCGCTGTCGGGTATTGAGGGAAAAATGTTCAAACCGATGGCGCAAACCGTGGCGTTTGCGATTCTCGGTGCATTTATACTTTCACTTACCTATGTACCGATGATCAGCGCCTTGTTCATCAGTAAAAAACTCAACCACAAACCGACCCCCTCCGACCGCATCATGGTCAAACTGGAAAGTGGCTACCAGCGGCTGCTGGTGCGCGCGCTAGGTTATAAAAAAAGCCTGGTAATCGCTGCATTTGCATTGTTTGGTACGGCTGTTTTTGTCTTTTCACAAATGGGCGGGGAGTTCATTCCGCAGTTGGAGGAAGGCGACTTCGCGACAGAAACGAGGCTGCTGGTCGGTACGAACCTGAGTACGACAATCGATGCGATCAACCGGGTTTCCGAAACTTTACAAAAACAATATCCGGAAGTCGAAAAGGTGGTTTCCAGGATTGGCAGCGCCGAGATACCTACCGATCCGATGCCGATTGAGGGAGGGGATATGATCATTGTTTTGAAGGATAAATCGGAATGGACCAGCGCGGAATCATTCACCGAATTGGCCGATAAAATGGCCCGGACTGCCCAGGAAGTAGTGCCAGGCATCACAACCGGCTTTCAGTATCCGGTCCAGATGCGCTTCAACGAGCTTATGACCGGCGCGAAACAGGATGTGGTCTGCAAAATTTTCGGCGAAGACCTGAACAAGCTGGCCACCTATGCAGAACAGCTCGGCCATATCTCCAAAACCGTAGCAGGTACCGCCGACTGGTATATTGAAAAAGTAACCGGCATGCCGCAGATCGTCATCGAATTCGACCGGCCCGAAATTGCGAAATACGGATTGAATATCGACGATCTGAACCGAACTATTAATGCGGCATTTGCAGGCGCTACCGCCGGACAGATCTACGAGGGCGAGAAGAAATTTGACCTGGTGGTCAGGGTCGGGAATGAAGGCCGCAAAAGTATGGCCGACGTGCGAAACCTGCCTGTTTCCACGCCCTCCGGCATCCAGATACCACTTTATCAGGTGGCGAATATTCAGGAAATAGAAGGCCCGAACCAGATCCAGCGGGAGAATACACGGAGAAGGATTATCGTCGGATTTAATATAAGGGGCCGCGATGTGCAGTCGATCGTGGAAGAACTGCAACGGAAAGTGGAAGGAAAAATTCGTTTTGAGCCTGGTTACAGCGTCACTTACGGGGGCGCTTTTGAGAACCTGCAACAGGCCAAGGCGCGGCTCGCAATAGCAGTTCCGGTCGCATTGCTGCTCATTTTTGTGATGCTCTACTTTGCATTCTCGTCCGTCCGGGAAGGTGCGCTGATCTATACGGCGATCCCCCTTTCAGCGATCGGCGGCGTATTTGCACTTGCCATCCGAGGTATGCCCTTCAGCATTTCTGCAGGCGTGGGCTTCATTGCGCTTTTCGGTGTGGCTGTGTTAAATGGCATCGTACTGATTTCGGAATTCAACAGGATCAAGGCAGAAGGAAACATCAAGAACGCGCTTGAACTGGTATTGACGGGTACCCGGAACCGCCTGCGTCCGGTGTTGATGACTGCCGCCGTGGCTTCGCTGGGATTCCTGCCGATGGCGCTCAGCAATGGGGCCGGTGCCGAAGTGCAGCGTCCACTTGCGACCGTTGTAATCGGTGGATTAATCACTGCTACCTTGTTAACTCTGTTCGTGTTACCCGCCTTGTATCTTCTGTTCGAGGGTAAAAGTAAAATCGGCGGAATCCCCGGGCAGCTAATTTGGGTACCGCTAATTTTTGCTGCCAACCTGGCCAGCGCCCAGCAACTGCCCAAACCGATCGGGCTACCTGCCGCTATTTCGATTGCCGGAGAGAAAAACCTTCAAATGCAAACCGCACGGCTGGCGCAGAAAAGTAGTGAGCAATTACAGAAAACTGCATATGATATTGCCAAAACGAATATCAATGCGGACGTTGGCAAGTTCAATAGCGCCAATAGCGACACGCGGTTCGGGATCAGCCAGACTTTTAGTTTTCTGTCTGTTTATACCAATCAGCGAAAAACCCTGGAAGCCGCTTTCACGGCAGCCCAGGCGCAAACACAGCTCACTGAACTGGAATTACGCACAAGCCTGCGGCAATTCTTCTATGAATATGCCAGTCTTGCTGAACGAAGAAAACTGCTCGTTTACGCCGACAGTATTTTCACATTATTTGAAACAAAGTCCAACCTGCGATTTGAAAAAGGGGAAGCAAATGTACTCGAAAAAACCGCCGCTCAATCTCAGCGCCAGCAGGTCACAAACCAGCTGAATATGCTGAAAAGCGACATGGAGGTGATTGTAAGATCCTTTAATCTGCTCATCAGGGACAGTATCCAGTATGTGCCGGAAATCGCAGACCCGCGCATTGAAAATACACTGACAGTCCAGGATTCAGCCGCGGGCCGGTTTCCGCTCCTCGACGTGGCCCTGAGCCGGCAGCAGGCATCCGAGTTCCGCTGGAAAACGGAAAAGGCCAGGCAGCTGCCCGAGCTGACCATCGGATATAACAATCTCAGCATAGTCGGTTCCCAGCTTATTAACGGACAGGAAATCAGTTACACAGGTAAAAACAGGTTCAGCTATATCAATGCAGGCATCGCGGTACCACTGTTTTTCAAAGCGCAGTCGGCGCGGGCTGCGGCAGCGAAGACGGAATTTGAAAAAACAAAAATGGAAACCGAATACCTCACACAACAAGTCCGGGCTGAGCGAGATAATGCGCAGATCCAGGTACAAAAATTCCTGAAAAGCCTTGAATATTTTGAAAGTCAGGGATTAAAAAACGCTGACATGATCATCAAAACAGCTGATGAGCAATTTCAGGCTGGCGAGATCGATTACCTGCAATGGGTTATCCTCGTCAATCAATCGATTGCGATACGCAGCGAATACATTCAGTCACTCAGCAGCTACAATCAGGCTGTGATCCAGTTGTTAAAACTCAATAATCTGTAAAATCAGGATATGAAAACTTACCTAATCGCCGGCATATGTATTGCGCTGCTCGCTGCCTGCGGGACTAGTTCAGAGCAAAAGGCCGAGGTTCACGAAAAACAGGATTCCATCAAACTGCAGGAAGTTGTGTCGTTCAACGACAGCCAGCTCCGGAATGCAGGCGTTGAAGTGGGAACGCCCGATCTGGAGAATATCAGTGGTACCCTGAACCTCCACGGGAAAATTGACGTGCCTCCTCAAAGTACAGTCAGCCTCAGCTTTCCGCTCGGCGGTTACTTAAAATCTACCAGTATGCTGCCCGGCATGCGCGTCAGAAAGGGTCAGGTATTGGGCGAACTCGAAGACATGCAGTTTATCCAGCTACAGCAAGATTATCTCACCGCGAAAGAAAAGTTTACACTGGCAGAAAGTGAATTTAACCGCCAGCGTGACCTGAATGCAACAAAAGCAAGCAGCGATAAAGTGTTCCAGCAAGCGCGCGCGGAAATGGAAACGCAGCGTATATTAACTCACGCGCTGGCCCGTAAACTGGAAGTGATCGGGATAAGTCCATCAACGCTGACTCCTGGTAACATTTCCAAATCCGTCGCTATCGTTTCGCCTATCAATGGTTTTGTTTCAAAAGTGAATGTGAATGTGGGCAAATACACGGCCCCCACCGATATGCTTTTCGAGCTTGTCGACCCGAAAGACATTCACCTTTCATTGAATGTTTTTGAGAAAGACCTCCACTCGCTTTCCGTAGGGCAGCACGTGACCGCCTACACCAACGGAGAACCTGACCAGAAATTCCAGGCCAGAATTATCCTGATCACCAGAAACCTTGATCAGGACAGAATGGCGGAAGTCCATTGTCATTTTGAAAAATACGATCCTGCACTGGTACCGGGAATGTTTGTGAATGGCGAAGTTGCAGTCAGTAACAAAAAGGCGTTGACGGTACCCGAGGAAGCGATTGTACGCTGGGAAAACAGTTTCTATGTCTTTACAGACGGTGGAAGCGGTAAGTTCGAAATGATCGAAGTAAAACCGGGCACGGTCAGTGGCGGAAAGCAGCAAATTGAAGGGCCGGGAATCAGCGGGGATACGAAGCTGGTTGTCAAAAATGCCTATGCATTACTGATGAAAATCAAGAATACGGAAGAGGGCGAAAGCTAGGAAAGATGGCGCGCCCGGAGGCAACCCGGGCGCGCTGTACCATTTAAGCGGGAAGCCAGATGTGGAATGTCGCACCTTTTCCTGGTAAAGATTCGGCCGAAATATAGCCATCATGTTGGTCTACGACCTTTTTCACAATACTGAGCCCTATGCCGGTGCCGGAATACTCGTGCCTGCCGTGCAGTCTTTGGAACAAACTGAAAATTTTCTCACTGAATTCAGGCGCAAAGCCGATCCCGTTATCGGAAAACGTCAGGTGTATAAATGCACGGTTCTGATCAGACAGGTGCGGGTCCTTCTTCTCCTCAGGCCCTGCCAGCTTTGACGTAATGGTGATCCGCGGGCTGTCCTGCGCGAATTTGAGCGAATTACTGAACAGATTGGAAAAAAGCTGGTTAATCTGAAAACGATTGCCGCGGATCTCGGGCAGATCATCACAAATTATTTCCGCCCCTTTCTCCTCGATCAGCAGTTCGAAATCCACGAGGATATCATTCACAATATCGTTCAGATCAAAAACAGAAAAATCCTCTCCGCTTTCAGTTAACCGGGTATAGGTCAATACAGAATGGATCAGATCGCTCATACGCTGGGCAGATGAATTGATCTTTTCGAAGTACCTTCTGACAAGTTCCGTATTATCCTTATTTTTCTCAATCAGATGAATGAATGTCTGTATTTTTCTAAGCGGCTCCTGCAAATCGTGGCTGGCGACATAATTGAATGATTCGAGCTCTTTGTTCGCCTTGATCAGCTCTTGCGTACGCTTTTTCACTTCACTTTCCAGTTCTTCGGTAAACTGGCGGCGCGTCTTCGCTATTTTAAGCTGCGACTTGATCCTTACCAGCAGTTCATTGGAGGAAAATGGTTTCACAAGATAATCGTCCGCCCCGATTTCATAGCCCTCGATTTTCGACTCCTCGCCGGCTCTGGCGGTTATCAGAATCACAGGAATTTGCGCACTTGCTGCATTGTCTTTTACACGCCGTAGCAATTCGATCCCGTCCATTTCGGGCATCATAATGTCGCTCAGGATAAGTGATGGACGATATTCGGAAATCTTTTCAAGCGCATCGACACCGTTCACAGCTCCGATTGTCCGGTACCAGGGCCCGATCAGCGACTGAATATGCTGGCGCATATCTGTGTTATCGTCGACCACGAGTATTGTTTCAAATGCAGTTTTTTCAACCGGTTGCGGGGCGGTTACAGTATGGTTCTGCTTACTATCCGGGGACAGAAATGTAGCAGCCTCCTCAATAAAAAAGCTTGGGACGATTTCCTCCAAACCCGGATCCGCAGCGTATACCTGCGACGGATTAAGATGCTCGCTGCCGGTTGGAATGGAAACCGTAAACCTGCTACCCCGCCCGATTTCGCTCTCCACGGAAATATTTCCCTGATGCAGTGATACCAATTCCTTCACCATCGACAAGCCGATCCCCGTTCCCTCGTAGGTCCTTCCGGCCGTGTTCTGGACCCTGTGAAAACGCTCGAACATGTGCGGCAGCTCATGCAGGGGTATGCCAGAACCGGTATCTTCCACAATCAGCCTCACCTCATTCCCTTCCTGTCTGACCGATAATGTGATGCCACCTTTTAATGTATATTTAAATGCATTCGACAACAGGTTGAAAACAATCTTTTCCCACATTTGTCTGTCCACATACACCGGACTTGTGGTTTCCTCTACATTCACCTGCAAATAGAGTTCCGCTTTCTCAATCACCGAGCGAAAATTGCCTGCAAGGTTCCTGGTGTAGGCTGCAATATCTGTCAGCACGTAATTGGCCAGGTTCCTGCCACTCTCTATCCGGCTGAATTCCAGCAGCGTATTGACAAGTTTGAGCAGCCGGATCGCATTGCGGTGTGTCACTTCCAGATTATTCTTCTCTGCCGCACTCAATCCTTCCAGCGGCTTGTTCAGCAGCTCTTCCAGCGGACTCAGCATCAGCATCAGTGGTGTTCTGAACTCGTGGCTGATATTGGTAAAGAAAAGCGTTTTGGCCTTGTCCAGCTCTTCCAATGCTTTCGCCCGCTTCCGCTCTTCCTCATAGGCCAGCGCATTACTCACGCCCAATGATATCTGGTCGGCTACCAGTTGAATAAAATTGCGATAGGCTTCATCAAAATTACGGTAGGGGTTGAGGCCGATCGTCAGGATAGCGAGCGGGTGTTTCCGGTTCGCTGATTTGATGGGAACATCCACAAAACACCTCGGCACCACGTCCCAGTGCCCCTTGGGTAGCGTTTTCCAACGGATATCTTGCTCCGATTCTACAATCCTGTTTTCAAAAACCGCTTCTGCGATCGTTCCGGACCCGGGATCAGAATTGCGCAGATCTACCAATGCATCGAGGGTGAAGTTTTCGCTGCCAATGCCCGACATGGCTACGACCTCAGCCGTAGTCGCTTCGTCATTTATCTTATAGAATACAGTAAAAGGGAAGTCCTTATCGTTGCTCGCCAACGCGGTTGCCGCCTGTACATAAACCTCCTGTTCCGTCTTTTTTTGCGCCAGGCTGTCAAGCCGCTGCATGGTACGGAGCGATCTTTCGTTGATGATCCGGTCGGTATCGGCTGTGTTGTAGCAGATAATCCCTGCGGGACGCCCGTCTTCTCCCAGCACTGGGGTGTAGGAAAATGTGTAGTAGGTTTCTTCCGGGAAACCACTCCGCTCCATAATGAGCAGCTGCGACTCCACATAAGTTCCTTCGTCTTTGGTCATCGCTTGCGAGAGCATGGGTTCAATATCCCGCCAGATATCTTTCCAAACGACAGACGCAGGCTGGCCCAGCGCTCCAGGGTGTTTGCCGCGTACAATATCAACATACGCATCATTGTAAAATTTAATCAGGTGCTCACCCCAGCCTATCCAGATGGGCTGTTTGGAGCTTAACATGATCCGGATGCATGTTCTCAGGCTTTGCTGCCAGTACCCGGGAGGCCCGAGCGGTGACTTTTCCCAGTCGAACCGGCGGATCCTTTCGCCCATTTCCCCTCCCCCAACAAGAAATTCCAGTGATTTTGTAACAACCCGATCCATTAATGGCGTGAGGTAATATTTTGAATGATCTTTTGAAATGCGCTCTTTATCTGGTCAGTGTCTGCATATTTTTTCACAAATCCGTTCGCCCCCAGACTTCTGCATTGATTTACAATTTCCTGCTCATCCGACGTCGAATACATAAAAACCGGCACCTCCGCCAAATGCTGCATTTTTCTGAATTCCATTAGAAATTCCATGCCATTCATGCGCGGCATATTGATATCGGCGAAAATAATATCCGGGACGAACGACTCGCCCTTTAATTGGTACAGCGCATGCATACCATCATTAGCAAAAGTAAATTCGGCATGATCGAAGGAGTCTTTCATGATAGTCGCCAGTATTTCCTGGTCGTCCAAATCATCGTCGACTAATAAAATATTGATACGAGGACGCATGCTGATGTGGTAGGCTGCTGTTTGCTGATTAATATGCTCTCATTCCATTAAATCCATTCCAGAAAAGTATCAACACAAAAAAACTACTACAACGGAATAGCATGGATTTGAAGAAATTATTATCAAAACAACTATTTCGCGAGCTTTGAAAGGTATCCAAGCGCCTTTTTTACATCGGGCATATTGTTGTTCCAATTGCCTTCCCGCTCGATGTAAGCCATTCCATTGAAGTTTTGCCGTTTCAGTTCTTTGACGATCGCGGGGTAGTTTAGCACGCCGGTACCTGCAACTACATCATTGGCTTTCAAATTATTAGCCTCGTCAAGATCTTTGACATGCACACAAATAATGCGGCCTTCCAGAATTTTGAGGCACTGTACCGGGTCAAGTCCGCTCCTTACCCAGTGCCCCAGGTCCGCGCAGGCCCAGATGTTCGGCCGCCCTTTCATGGCCGCCATTACTGAGTCAGGGTGCCAGTAATAGCTCGATCCCCTGGCGTGTTCGTGGATCGCGATTTTCATTTGATAAGACCCGGCCAGGCTGTCGAGCAAATCCCAGTCCTTCCTTTCCGGCTCACAGGTAAGGAATTCTATACCCATCTTTTTTGAAAAAGTGAAATAAGTGTTCCATTCATGCAGATTCTTACCGTTGCCCGAATACAACGATTTCATCTTAATGCCTTTGCTATCCAGCGTCGATTTCATCCTGGCGATTTCCTCGTCACTCAGGTTTGGAATAGCATGCCCGTTATAATCTTTCCCCAGGTTATGGAAGAAAAACCCTTCTACAAACTTCGCCCCCGCACTGTCTGCCTTTGCGATGGCCTCGTCAAAGGAAAATTTATTGAAGGAATAAAGTGCCACGCCCGTCTCCCATTTCAATGCTTTTTTGGGTAGAGAATTTTTTACGAAACTAATCTGGATTAATCCGGTCAGAGCGATGAGTGCGATGCCTGCCAGGCGCTTATTATTGATCATGATTGCTGTTTTGTTGTTTTTTAAACCAAAGATTTTTGACCCTGCCGCCGGAAAATGTAAGTCCGGTTACTTTCTGTGTACTATCCTTCACAAAACTGACACTGCCAATCCTGCTGATGAACTGGCCTGTGCCGGTTTGATCGGGTATGAGGTCGAAATCGCCGTTTCTCATGTGATGCATGCGCAGCGTGTCACGGCTCATGTCCACTTTGTATTCGGTCAGAAGTTCGGGACTGTAATAGGTACCTGTGAATGCACTGAATGTCTTGGGGTCGGGCAATTGCACGTAGATCCGTTTGGCTTTGATATCCTTGTATTTCAACAGGTTCACATTTCCAAGGCTGTTTTTAACAAAAGTCATCGCGGCACCGTAAGCATCTATCCAGACCATCGAATCGGATTTCGCCTCAGTCGCGAATTTCGGTTCGCCGGTCGACTGCACCATCAGCTGGCCTTTTTCGAGGGTAAATGTCACGGCCCAGCCCGGACCCAGCTCGTAGGTACCGGTGTATTTTTTTGCCAAGATAGTATCCAGCTCAATAGTTGACATCTTCCGGATATCAGCCTCATTATCAACCTTTTTCTCCGACTTTTTCTCCGGATCTAAAAACAGCATTGCAACATCGGAAGCAAATTTACCAATGTTAAAATCAGCAGCATTACTCAGCAGGATCACTGATAATTTCTTTTCGGGATAATTAATGATAATCGTGCGGTAGCCCTGCCAGCCTCCCGTGTGCGAAACGGTTTTCAGCCCGCCTTCCACGTTCCTCGAAAGACCGAACGCATATTCTACTTTGTCGCCATTATTGAGTCCCCCGTTTTGAAGCATATTCGTGTAAACCGGATTTTTCGCCGCGATCTCCTGATCGAAATGGATCACCCATTTGCTCAGATCTTCCACAGAAGTGAAAAGTGAGCTTGAACCGTAAGCCGTGAGCGACCCGGGGATTTTCACGAAACGATCATCCTTTTTAGTATAGGAGTAGGCAAGGTTTTTGACCGGCCGGGTATAGTCGTCCTGGAACCAGGAAACCTTCATATTTAAAGGTTTGAAAATACGTGCTTCCGTCCATTTGCTGAAAGGCTGACCGCTCACCTTTTCAACGATCGCCGCGAGCAGATTGTAACCCGTATTGCTATAAGAATAACGTTCCCCTGGCTCAAAATCGAGGTCGCGCTGGTTTTTGACCATGCGCATAATGTCTTCAAAAGAAATCACTTCGTCCCACCGCCAGCCTGCAATGCTGAGCGTTTGCGGCCAGTCGCGCAAGCCGCTGGTATGATGTACCAGGTGCCTGATCGTGATCGTTTTCTTGAACTGCGGCACCTCGGGAAGGTACTTACGGATATCGTCATCGAGCGAGATCTTTCCTTCCTCGACCAGCATGGAAATAGCCAGTCCCGCGAATTGTTTGGAAACCGAAGCAATATCAAAAACAGTGGCCGGGGTGATCGGAATGCCGTATTCCAGGTTAGCTGATCCATAGCCTTTACTGAAAACGACTTTTCCGCGCTCTACGACCGACACTGCACAACCCGGCCCGTCAGCACGCTTATACTGGGCGAATATCCGGTCGATTTCAGGTTCAAATGCGCCTGTTTCTTTCTCCGAACAACCTGCTTGAAAAAGTATCACAGAGACAAACGCAACGAAGGCGCAGACGGACAAAAATGGTTTGGAGTTCATAAAAAGGGGTCTAGAACTTATAAAAGTGGCCCAAACCCGCTTGTTACCCGGTTTTACTTTTCAAATCAATTTGTCAACTGTGATCGGCAGTTCGCGCACGCGCTTACCGGTGGCATGAAAAACGGCATTCGCTATCGCCGCAGCCACACCCACGATCGCAATCTCGCCTAATCCCTTGGAACCGATCGGATTAACGCGGACATCCGGCTGATCGATAAAAAGCACCTCCATTTGAGGGACGTCCGCGTGCACCGGAATATGATAGCTGGCAAAATCACTCGTCACATACCGGCCAAAACGATGGTCCATCACCGAAGCTTCCATCAATGCCATGCCGATCCCGCCCACCAACCCGCCGATCGACTGACTGCGGGCCGTCTTGTAGTTGATCACCTTTCCTACATCCGCGCAGGTAACCGCTCTTGTAACCTTCACTTCAAAAGTCAGCGGATGCACATGTACTTCCAAAAAATGGCAGCCGAAAGAATACATCGAGTATTGGTCCCGCTCAGGTCCCGATTTGGATTCCTCCTGCGCTTCCACTTGTGCCAGCTTGTGAAACCGCAGGATTTCCTGGTAAGAGGCAGTGTCGCCGCCCGGCATTTCAGCAGCGAGCTTGGCAAGTTTCGCTTTCAGTGCTGTACAAGCCGCGAAAACAGCCGATCCTACACTTGGAATGGTCGACGATCCGTTTTGTCCCGGCGCATCGGGAAGCGAGGAGTCGCCCAGATCGAAACGGATCTTGCGGCTGCTTATGCCTATTACCTGGGAAGCAATGCGCGTCATCGCCGTACCGGTACCGGGGCCAATGTCCATGGTCGCGCTCTGTACCACCACAGATCCGTTTTCCAGCATGATTGCCTTCGCCATCGACGGGTGCCGGTGAAAACCGTACAGGCTCGAAGCCATTCCATAACCGACCAGCATTCCTTTATTTTTCATCAATCCTGGCTCCGGCGCCCTGTTTTTCCAGCCAAAAGCCTCCGCTCCCTTCTCGTAACATTGCCTCAGCGACTTTGCAGAAAATGGCAGGTTCCGCTCGGGATCCGTTTCAGCATAATTGCGCAGCCGGAGTTCCAGCGGGTCGATTTTCAGTGCATAGCTCAGCTCGTCCAGTGCGGATTCCAGTGCAAACATGCCGGTCGCGTCGCCCGGCCCGCGCATCCAGGTGGGTGTGTTGACGTCCAGGTTCAGCAGGCGGTATTTTGTAATCACGTTTGGGCAGGCATACAATGACCTGCCAGCGAGAATGGTCCGTTCCAGATGCTCTTCATACTGGGAAGTTTGCCCGGTACCTTCATGCACAATAGCAGTCAGGTTACCTGCTTTGCTCGCACCGACTGCCACTTTTTGCACAGTATAAGGCCGGTAACCCACGGAGGTGAACATTTGCTCACGCCCCAAAACCAGCTTCACCGGCCGCCTGATGTGTTTCGCGGCCAGTACTGCGGCAATGGTGTGCGGCCACACGCGGATACCCGACCCGAACGCGCCGCCGATAAAGGGCGAAATCACTTTTACATTCGCCCGGGGCAGCTTGAAAACCTGCGCCAGATTACCCTGTGCCGATTTCACACCCTGATTTTTATCATAAACCGTCAGCTTATCCTCCGCCTCCCACACGGCAATGATCGCGTGCGGTTCGAGCGGCTGGTGATGCTGGGTAGGAATGGTGTAGGTACTTTCAATTTTTACTTCTGCACGGTCAATCGCATCCGGATCACCTCTTTCATAATCTTTGAAGGGAGAATTCTGGCTTCGCAGCACACTTTGCGGCACCACCGCGCTGATCGCATTTGCCTCAAAATCAGTAGCGTGTGTTTCCTTTTGATATTCAACCCGGACCAGCGAGGCCGCATGATTCGCCTGTTCCAGCGTTTCAGCCACGACCAGCGCGACCGGCTGACCATCGAAATAAATGAAATGATCGTAAAAAAGCCGGAACGAGGTACCCACTGGCGCACGTTCGGCTGGCTGCTTTGGAGCAGGGTAACCCGGTATGACAGGCGCATTAAGGTGACTGATCACCGCCAGAACACCTTTTGCAGAACTGGCTTTTTCAGATTCTATTTTAGCAATAATCCCCTTCGCAATTGTGCTCGTCACCAGCACAGCATGCGCCGGCTTATCGACCTGATACTCGGCCGAATAAGTCGCAGCCCCGGCTACTTTCAGAGGCCCGTCCACCCTGTCGAGCGATTCCTTGTCTTCTAATACTATCTGAACTGGCTTCATACCTTTTGGCCGCTGTTTTTTACGTCAAGAATGGCATTGACAATGTTGGGATACGCGCCGCAGCGGCAGAGATTTCCGCTCATATATTCCTGAACCTCAGATTCGGACCGGGCCTTTCCCTCACGGATGCAGCTCACCCCCGACATGATCTGTCCCGGCGTGCAGTACCCGCATTGAAAACCGTCGTGTTTAATGAAAGCCTCCTGCAACGGATGAAGGGATTCCGGCGAGCCGATACCTTCGATAGTTGTGACTTTGCTGCCGTTTTGCATGACCGCAAATGTGAGGCACGACAAGGTGCGCTGGCCGTTGATATGCACCGTACAAGCGCCGCATTGGCCCAGGTCGCACCCTTTTTTAGTACCTGTCAATGCAAGTTCTTCGCGCAGCAGGTCGAGCAAGGTAGTTCGGGGGTCGATTTCCAGCCGCAGTTTTTTGCCATTGATCGCAATGCTGAGCTTTACTTTTTCGGCATCACCGAAAGATTCGGTCGCGCTGCTTTCCCCGCCGGGGAGCAGGGACGCTGGCACGAAAGTCAGCCCGGCTATGGCTGCGGATTGTTTTAAAAAGAAACGACGGTCTTCGTCATAACGGCCCTCTATGCCGCATACCAGTTCTTTTCCACCCGGAACTTCTTCATCTTTCATCGAAACCAGTGTTTAGGATCTCAAAAAAGTAAAGACGCCCCTGTTTCAGGGTTACTCCAAACCGCCGCATTTATTCTGATGCAGTGCTGTCTTCCCGTTCGTTCAGACAGCACTGCAAAAATTTATTTCTCCAACTGGTTTTCGACCGGCTTCACAGTCGCCTTGTGTTTTTCGAGCGCTGCCTGCAATTCTGCAACCACTTTCGGGTTGGCGTTGGCGATATTGTATTTTTCCGATGGATCTACGTTCAGGTCAAACAGCAAAGGTGGGTTATGTACTGTTTTTTCATTGGATCCGTATTCAGGCTGGGTGATGAAATGCGCTTTGTAGGCTCCCACTCGAATAGCGAATACGTCGGTATCCCTGTAATACAAAACTTCATTTCTAGGATTTTTTCCGGTACCCAAAATAACCGGCGAAATATCGTAACCGTCATAAACACGGTCAGCCGGCACCTTCGCTCCTGCCAGTTTGGAAAGCGTCGGGAACAGATCAAGCGTGGTCGCGATCTCAGGCCTTACCGACGGTTTGATTTTACCCGGCCACCAGAAAATGGTCGGTTCCCGCATACCGCCTTCATAAGTACCTCCCTTGCCGCCTGTCAGCAAACCTGCACTTCCTCCCTGCGCCCCGAAAGTCAGCCACGGCCCATTGTCGCTGGTGAATACCACCAGCGTATTTTCCGCCAGCCCCGACTCCCGCAGCGATTTCAGTACCTGTCCCACACTCCAGTCAATTTCCTCGATCACATCTCCGTAAATTCCCCTTAGACTTTTATTCTCAAATTCCTTGGAACGGAACAAAGGCACGTGCGGCATGGAATGCGCCAGGTAAAGGAAAAAC
This sequence comes from Dyadobacter sp. UC 10, assembly GCF_008369915.1. NCBI lineage: Bacteria > Pseudomonadati > Bacteroidota > Cytophagia > Cytophagales > Spirosomataceae > Dyadobacter > Dyadobacter aurulentus. Next base: position 628,507 of record NZ_VSRN01000001.1, read on the forward strand.
GGCTTGTCTCTTTTCGTTTTGATAAATTTAACCGCCTCTTCGGTATACCTTTTTGTAATCGTTGTCTGATCCGCCGGCTGTTCCAGCGTTTCTCCGTTTCTTTTGAGTGGCACATTGAAGTACTCCGACTTCGGGTTTAAAAATGATTCCCGCCTGTCTTTTCCCACAAAATCCATGTCGTTACTGTACGGTATCCCGAAATACTCGTCGAACCCGTGTGCGTTCGGCGTGTATTCGGGTAAATGGCCGAGGTGCCATTTACCTACGGCGGCAGTATTATAGCCCGCATTTTTCAGCTGGCGGGCCAGGGTTATTTCGGTCTGCGGAAGACCGCCTTTCGAATCCGGGAAGAGCACGCGCCGTTTCTCGCTCGCCATACCCGAACGGACCGGCAGCCTGCCAGTCATGAGGCCCGCCCGACTAGGTGTACACACAGGTGCGGCTACGTAAAAATTCGTCCATCGCTGGCCTTCCACTGCCATCCGATCCAGGTTGGGCGTCATAATGGTTGGGTGACCAAAGGCGCCGAGGTCACCGTAACCCATATCGTCGCAAAAAATCACGACGATATTCGGCTTGCCGGAAGCCTTTTGTGCCACGGTATTGATACTCAAACCAATATTAAAAAAAAGCAGGAACGTCAGTACCATAATGCCCTTGCTATGCGTGCATTCAGCTAGTCTATTCATTATTATTTGTTTAAAATACTTAGTTATTAATCGCAAATGGTTTTTGCCAGGGAACACTTCCCCCTTCTTGTATATGTCTCATCAGTAACTGGTTAAGCTCTGCATACACTTTCGGGTTTTGCTCGATGACATTGTTCTTTTCCATCTTGTCGTTTTCCAGATCGTACAATTCCATAGGCTGGTAGGGTGAATTTTTCACAAGCTTCCATTTCCCTTTTCTCAACCCATAAATAGACATTCCGGCATATTCCTTTCCTCCCTCACGCCTTGTAAAATACAATTCGCGGGAATCTTCCGTAGGTTTCGAATCGCTCAGAAGTGTCCCTGCAAAGCTCCTGCCCTGCACACCCTTCGCTTCCAATCCCGCCAGTTGCAGGAGTGTAGGATATAAGTCCATCGACACATTGACCTGATCGGAAACCCGGCCGCCCCTGATCCGGCCGGGCCACGCCATGCAGGCCGGCACTTTCAAGCCGCCTTCGTACATACTTTGCTTACCGTCGCGGACGGGGCCGTTGTTGGCCAAACTGGGCAAATGCCCGCCGTTATCGCTGGTAAAAACGATCAGGGTATTGTCGTAAAGTCCTTCATCTTTCAGCGTTTGCACCACTTTGCCAATCCCATCGTCCATATGTTCGATAAGCGCCACCAGGTTTGCCCGTTTTTCGTCAATGCCCTTTTCACGCGCCTTTACTTTTTGAAGCCACTCGGCAGGTGGTTGCACCGGAAAGTGCGGCGCATTGTAAGCGAGATACAGGAAAAACGGCTTTTTGGTCTTCGCCTGTTTGCGGATGTATTCCTGCGACCATTGTGTAAAAAGGTCGGTAGCGTGGCCTTCCGGGTCGATCACCTTATCGTTTTCGCGCATATAGTTGACATCGTGCCTGCGCTTTTTCCAGTAATCGTCCATCATATCGCCCAGCCAGCCGTGGAAATAGTCAAAACCGCGCTCATTAGGCGTATTGGGAGATTCGAGCCCCAGGTGCCATTTACCGATAATGGCCGTGTGATAGCCCTTTTTGCTCAGCATCGCAGGCAGGATCGGTTCCTTCGGATTAAAAAACCCCCAGTTGTCTTTGGGGTAAGTCCTGATCACACCCGGCACGCCTACCACATCCGGATAACAGCCCGAAAGCAGGGCGGCGCGGGTGGGCGAGCAAACCGGACAGTTGGCATAAAATTCATCAAACCTGATGCCGCTCTGCGCGATGGCATCGATATTGGGCGTCCGCAAATCCTTTGTTCCGTAATAGGATACATCGTGGTAACCCTGATCGTCCGTCAGGATCAGCAGGATATTGGGTGGCTGGTCCGCTTGCTGCTTTTCCTGATGAAAAAAGGACATGGAAGCGACCCCGAGCATGCCCGTAACTACCACGGTAGCCCATTTAAGATTGTTCCGGCTCATCATTTTACCAGTTTAAGTTCTGCGACAAACTATTGTTCAACTCTATCTCGCGCTGCGGGATCGGCCACAGATAGTCCCTGTTTTTGTTAAATGCTTTCTCAAATGCAGGTACCTCGATCATCGCCGGGCTTCCGTTTTTCAGGTAGCTTATACCGTAAACGCGACCAGGCACAAGGGTTTCGGACAGTTTCCAGCGCCGGATATCAAAGTACCTCAACCCTTCAAATGCTAATTCCAGCTTGCGTTCGTTGCGGATAACCTCCCGCAAATCACCCTGCGACAAAGTGCCGGTAATGGCAGGCAGGGCAACGTCGGCACGCTGCCGTACCTGATTGATGGCGTCATAAACGCTCTGATCGATCGTGTTCAGCTCTACTTTCGCCTCGGCATACATCAGCAGCACATCCGCGTAACGCAACAGGATGATATTCAACCCCGAATTGGTCGGCTGCGGCAGGTCTTCCGGCGTAATGTATTTCTGAAAATTATAACCGGTGCTCGTCGCAAACCAGCTGAAATCGACGGCGTCGGCAGTACCGTTGCCCGGATCGGAATTGTAAATCGTCCCGTCGGGCAGCTTGTCGCCTTTGACGAAAATGGAGAAGCCAAGTCTGGGGTCGCGGTTTTTGTAAGGCTCCGCCGCATTGTAGCCGCTGGCCGGGTCCGTAATTTTCTTTCCGTTCGCCATCGGGTAGGCATCTATCAAAGCGCGGGTGGGTACTACTGCGCTGTTGCTATTCCGCTGGCTCCACGGGCCAAAAAGCTGAAATACCGAGTTACTGTAATTGTTCTTTACATATTGTTTATCCAAAATCACCTCCTCATTGCCTTCCCCTGCATAAGTGAAAAGTTTTTCATAGGAAGGATAAATTTTATAAATGCCGAGGTCGATCACTTTTTTGCTTTCCTGCGCTGCCAGGTCGTAACGGCCGGCATATAGCATTGCCCGCGCATTCAGGGCCAGTGCGGCACCTTTCGTGATCCTGCCTTTTTCCGCCTGTACCTCAGGCAATGCCGCCGCAGATTCCGTTAATTCTTTGTAAACAAAATCCCAGATCTGCCCCGCAGGTGTCCTCGAAATGCTCCTGCTTTCGCTCAGGGAAATGCTTTTTTCAACCAGCGGTACATCGCCGTACAATGCCGCCAGCTTGATATACAAATAGGCCCGCAGGACGCGTACCTCCGCTTTCAGCCGCGTAACAACTGCCGGGTTATTGGTTTGCACCTCATCCACTTTTTCGAGGTAAATGTTCGCCGCGCGGATACCGGCGTAGGAAAATACCCATTCGGATCCGATGCGGGTAAAAGTAGGATCATACTGTCCGCGTTCGATCATTGCTTCCTGCGAAGTGACCGAATTGTTATGGCCGATATCGCTCATTCCATCGTAGTAGAAGATATTCGTGCTGTCGAGATAAGTATAAACCGCATTGGCCGCAAAAATCGCGTCCTTTTCCGTTTTCCAGAATATATCCGAAGAAAGGCGGTCATTCGGGACGGTTGTGAGCAGATCGTCGTTGCAGCCGGTGGCGCCCAGCATAAGCAGCAGGGCGGCAAGCCATTTATGATATTTCAGGTTTTTCATCATTGCTGTATTGAAATGGGTCATAAATTAAAATTGAATATTCAGTCCCAGGGTAAGCAGGGAAGTCTGGGGATAATCCTGCACCCGGCCGGCCAGCGATTCGGGATCGATATTCCATTCGTTCAGTGCCGAGAAGGTCAGCAGATTAGTGCCTGATACGTAAACCGCAACCCTGTCAAGGCTGATCCGCCGGGTGAGGTCCGAAGGGATCTGGTAGCGCAGCTGGATGTTTTTTAACCTCAGGTACGTCGCATTCAACATTTCCCGATCGTTCTGATAGGTATTGCGTACGTCGAATTTGGTAGGCCGGGGGAACCTGGCGCCGGGGTTTTCAGGGGTCCAGTAGTTGTTTGTGTAAATTTTATGCGCAAAACCTTCCAGGTTACCGTAGTCGCCCAAAGCACCGGAAAGATTGGTTTTCACCCCGGCTGCACCCTGCAACAACAGATTAAGTGAAAATCCTTTGTATTCAAAGCTCATTGACGAACCGAAGAGGTACTTGGGAAACGAACGCCCGAGGTAGGTCATATCGCCCGCGTCGATCTTGCCGTCACTATTCAGGTCGAGATATTTGACATCCCCCGGCTTGATACCTTCCCCGATTTTCACAGCCTTGTCGACTTCCTCCTGTGTCTGGAACAATCCAGCAGCTTTGTATCCCCAGAAAGAATTGATCGGCATGCCTTCCGCCGTGATATACCTTGCTTCATTGATCGCCCCGGTAATGTAAGGCCCGGTTCCTGCGAGGTTTTTGACGTTATTGTTATTGATACTATAATTGAAATTAATCTCCGACTTGACGGGGCCTATTTTTCCGCGCCCTCCCAGCGAAAACTCCCAGCCTTTGTTCTCTACTACACCCGCATTTTGCGCAGTTGGCTGCAAACCCAAAGTACCCGGCACCGGCAGCACGAGCAGGATACCGTCGGTTAATTTTTTATAATAATCAATGGTGGCTGAAATGCGGCCGCCGAAAAGCTGGACGTCGGTGCCGATATTATGCTGGGTGGTCGTTTCCCAGCTGATATCTTCATTTGTCATTTGTCGCTGGACGTACCCCTGCACCGGAACGCCGTTGAACGAATAGGTTGCCAGGTTCAATGTGGGATAGTAGCTGTACAATGCCACCGCCTGGTTGCCTGTTTTCCCCCACGACCCCCTGAACTTCAATTCATTGACCGTACCCGAAAGTCCGTTCCAGAAACGTTCTTCGGAAATCCTCCAACCTCCTGAAAAGGAAGGAAAAAAGCTGTATTGCTTGGAACCGGTGAAGCGGGAAGAACCATCGTACCTTGCGTTGGCCTCAAAAAGGTATTTATCCTTATAAGCATAATTAAGGCGCGAGAAATACGATCTCAGGCCCCATTGATTCTCAAAGCCGTCGTTGCTTTTGGTCGCATCGTTCACGCCCTGGCTGATCGACTGAATATCATTGTTATAGAATCCCTGCCGGTAGGCGCTCAAATTCTGTGCATTCCTTTCTATCTGTGAATAGCCCAGCAGGGCTGTAACGCTGTGGTTACCCGCTGTTTTAGTATAGGTAAGCAGGTTGTTCCAGGTAAACTCCTGACTGTTCTGGCGGGATTCCGTCAAAGAACTGAGCGGCACTGTTTTACGCACGATCGATTTGTCGTAATAGTCATTGATGGTATAGGCATTGAAAAACAGCTTTCCCGCTACCATATCCTTGCGCACTGCAAACTGGGAGGTAAAGTTCAGGCCGTCGATAATATCCCAGCCGGCTTTCAGGCTTCCGGTCACATAGTCATTTTTGATCCGGTTGGTGCCGTTGATTTCCGCATACATCAATGCGTTTTCACCCTGCGCACTGATTCCGTAAGTTCCGTCGGGATACTTGGGAACCGTCCAGATCGAGCCGTGTTTCAATCTTTCAAAAACCTTGAATTCATTGGAAGGCGCCAGTGAAGCCACATACTTATAGTTAATATCCGCTCCAAAATTGATTTTGGAAGAAACTTTGAAATCGGTATTGATCCGGATGTCCGTCAGGTCAGACTGAGAGTTCGGGATAATCCCCTGCTGGTCCTGGTAACGCAGGCTGACGCGGGTCTTGAAGTTTTCGTTCCCGCCGCTGATTGACAAAGAGTTGTTGATCTGGGGCGCGGCCCGCAGAACCGCCTCCGCCATCGTGTACGGCAGCGGGTATTTGTAGCGGTCGGTCGCATTTACATACTCCTGGATCTGCGCCTCGGTATATTTGGCGGGGGAACCCACATTCTGGTATGCGATATTCTGCATGCGCATGTAGGGTTCCAGTTCCATATGCTCGGGGTTATTGTTGGATCGCTGGGAAGCATAGAATCCATGGTAGTTCACCGCTATTTTCCCCGACTGCGCCCTTTTTGTAGTGATCATCAAAACACCGTTCGCAGCCCTCGATCCGTAAATTGCAGTAGAGGAAGCATCTTTCAGCACGCTGATCGACTCCACGTCGTCGGGGTTGATATCCGAATAACGCTGCTCGATCCCGTCCACGATCACCAGCGGGTTGTTATCACCGCTCAATGTAGTGATCCCACGCACACGGATCGTCACGTTAGACTGCCCCGGGCCGCCTCCGTTATCGACAATGGTAAGCCCCGGTGTAATGCCCTGAAGGTTCTGCGCGAGGTTCGAAACCGGCCTCCTCAGCAGCTCCTCCCCTTTCACGGCACTAACCGCGCTGGTCATGCTCACTTTCTTCTGGGTTCCGTACCCTACCACGATCACTTCGCTCAGCGCACGGTCTTCCGGCATCAGCTGCACCGTGAGCTGCGCCCGCCCCTGCAAGCTAACCTCCTGCTGCAGATAGCCCACGAAGCTGAAAACAAGGACTGACGACTCCTCCGGCACATTCAGCACAAAATCCCCTTGAATGTCGGTGGTGGTACCACGCTGGGTACCTTTCAAAATAATGCTTACCCCGGGCAGGCCTTCGCCTTTATCGTCCGTCACTTTGCCCGAAACTGCAACGTCCTTCGACTGCGCATGACCGGGCAGGATTGCGCCGGTCTCGCTGCCCGGTTTGGTGCCGGCCTTTTTCAGGATAATATAGTTGCCCGTGAGCTGATAATCTACCTCGTAGGGGGCCAGCAATCTGATCAGGACTTTTTCCAGGGGTTCGTTTTGTACCCTCAGCGTTGTTTTAGCGCTTTTCGGGAATATTTCGGGCACGTAGGTAAAGCGTACTTTGGCCGCCTTTTCCAGCTTGCTGAGCACGGAGCTTACCTGTTCATTTTCTGCCTCCATGCTGACCGTCCTGTTCAATACCTCCTGAGCGCTGCTGCCCTCAGCCATTACAAGACCGGCAGCAACCATCAATATGACAATGGGGACGCCTAATATTTTCATAATCAGACTGGGTTTGGGAACGTAATACCGTAAAATTTCCATAGGTTTACTGTTGTTTTTTATTCGTGGATTTGAAAAAAAAGCAATGAAAATCCCGTTTCCTGCGTCAACAGGAATTGTGTGATCCTCATACGTTGCGGGAGCCTTACGGCCGGAAGTGTCACCAGCATTTCCGGCTTTTCAGCTTCTGAGAGGTTAACCTTTCGTCATGCAGTTGTGGGTTAAAGTGGATAAAAATTAAGGGTTACAGCCCTGGCCGGTGATCACGATTTCCGTCCCCCAAACCTCATAGGTGGCGCCGATTGTCTGGCAGATAATATCCAGCTTGCGGAACAGCGGCTCATTTCCCAGAGGGGCGGTTAGATTACACCTTGCCAGGTTGTCATTATTACATCTGATCGTTACTCCGTAGGATTTTTCCAGCGTTTTGAAAATGTCGCCGACAGCGGTATTCGAGAAATAGAAGTCCGGATGCGCAATCGGAGCGGATAACACAACAGGCTCTTTTACAAGGGCTTTCGCGAATCTGTTTGCTTTCAGGTCATAGGTAACCTGCTGATTGGGGATCAGCGTAACAAAATGCGCTGCATCTGTTTGCTGCGGCTTTCCAAAGTTTTCAAACGCGAATACCTTCACTTTCCCCGTTGCCACTTTCACGAGGGCAGCGCCCTCGTTCCGGTTCGACCGGACTGTAAAGCTGGTACCCACCACCTGTACCACCAGGCGGTTTGCATACACCGTGAACGGTTTCCCCAGCTCTTTTCGCACATCAAAAAACCCTTCCCCGCTGAGATATACCTCTCTTTTATTTTCTTCGAAATTTTCCTGAAAACTGACTTTACTGCCAGGTTGCAACACCACGGTACTCGCATCGGGAAGCTTGACTTTTTGCGGGGCAGAGGAGTCATTTTTTCGTTCGGTAAGCACTATACGTGAATGACTGACCTGGTATTCGTAAGCGGCGTGATCTGTGAACGAACCCCGCTGTATAAAAAACCAGCCGAGTCCGAGCGCCATCAGTATAACCGAAGCTGCCGATAGCCAGCCCCACCGGATTGGGAAGTGCGCTCTGCGCGGCTCACTATCCTCCTCTGTATTTATTTTTTCAAAAATCAATTCCCAGGTCCTTTGCTTTTCCATATCTCCCGGGAGCGGCTCCAACTCGTACAGCGCTTTGAGCATGGCGCAAGCCAGCAGCACTGTTTTTTGCTTTTCAGGGTATCTCTCCATAAAAAGCTGCCAAAAACCATTTCCCTCCGAATCACCATTCAGTACCCAGTCCCTGAACTTAGCGTCCTGTAAAAAATCGTCTGCGCGGTATGTAAGATAATGTTCCAAATTTCGCTGATTTGCTTCGCCCTGCTTTTTGTATTATATAAACATAAAGAGAGAGTTTTCACAGTTGTCCCATTCGAAAAGCATTTTTAAAGAAAAAAATTTCCGTAGCTGCAAATGTATTTAATCTATTTAACATATAGACTAAAACGAATTAAAAAACAAGAAAATGGAGGTACCTCCTAAGGTATTGCAACTATAAAGCCAGGAGCAGAAAAATCAGTTGCAGCAGCGGATTAAGGTGATGTAAATTTTCGCGAAGCTGGGTCATTGCATTATGCAGGGTATTCCTGACGGTTTTTTCCGAAATATTCATGATCTCGGCGATTTCCCTGTAACTGAAATTTTCGTAATACCGCAGGCTGATCGCTTCCAGCTGCCGGGCGGGTAGATTTTTCAACATCGCTTTGACCCTGAAAATCAGCTCCTCTTCCTGAAACAGCTGCGCATCAAGTAATACATCGTCCAGTTCGAGCAGGGCTTCGAAACCGGCCTCGCTCACGCGCTCCTGCCGCATTTGCTGTTTATAAATGTCCCTTCTGAGACACCTGAATAAGTAAAATTTAATATTGTCAACTTCCGAAAGTCGCTCCCGGCTGCGCCAGAGCGTCACGAAAAGCTCCTGTATCGCGTCCTCGACCTGCGCCAGATCTGAACAGAACTTGCGCCCATAGGAATTCAGTGCCGCATAATGCAGCTCGTATATTTCAGCGAAAGAGGACTGATCACCACATTTGAAAGCCTTCCAAAGCGTGGTGTCACGGGCTTGCTGGCTATTCACTTTCCGAAAAACAGGACAGGATTAAAAGTGATTCAAATATAGTTTAAATCTCTTTTAATCCTATTTGATCTGCTTTCGATTATGTTTTCAGATTGCCCATTAACGGGTCCGTGATACTTTCTTTTCCTGTTTCCACGTGTCCGGCATATCTTCTGATCAGGTCAGAGTTCCCAATTTTCAGGCTTACGTCGTACCAGTTGTGGCTTTTTTTGAGTGTCTTCACCGCAACCGACTTCCCCCCAGCCGATACTTTCAGTTCAAGTGGCTGGTCGCCGTAAGCCTGATCCAGCACCGAAACCTGCAACGCATTTGTGCTTCGGTTATAGATCGTAAACTGTAAATCGCCGTTTGGCTTGCCCGATTTGTCGTTGCTGTATGCACAGGTAACAGCCACATCCAGTCCATTTTTGTCTCCCGCAAATTCGCGGTAAAAACCATTGGGACCGTAAACGCGCAGATGGTATTCACCACCTTTAAAGTCGGCTATTTTCCAGCTTTGCGTCAGGGTATCTCCTGCTTTTACCGCAAAATTCCAGACACGGAGCTCCTCACCCTGGTAAGTATTGATCGCGTAAATAATAAAAGGCGCGCCAGCAGATTTGTTTCCGAAAGCCTTTTTGCCTGCATGCAGGCTGATCTCGAATGCACCTTTATCTTTTGATAAACCACCTTCCGCATACAGTTCGTACGGGATCGCGCAGGAAGGTCTTGTACCTGGCTCCTGCTTTGGCAAATGTGCAGAACGCAATGCATCCTTGTTAATCTCCGCTATTTCACCAGCCGAAAGTGCCTTGAAATTCGAAGGCGCTTCGCGGAATTGTGCCTTGTGGATCAAAGTAACAAATTCATCGCGATTGACCGGTTTCGGCTTTTCATAAGCAGATGCATCAAAAGGCTGAAAAACGGTACTGATATTGCCGCAGATCGTTCGCCTCCACTCCGAGATATTGGTTTCCCTGACGCTCTTTTTCGATTTGTGACTGGTAAATTCTTCCAGAAACTGGATAATGGAGGTATGGTCAAAAACCTGCGAACAAACTTTTCCCCCGCGCGACCAGGGTGAAGCTACTACCAGCGGCACCCTGAAACCCAGCCCGATCGCCCCTTCCCGCGCATTACCTTTGGGTACCTGCGATTGGTCCTGCTCAAGCGTCACATATTCGGCTTTGATATCAATACCCTCCGATACTTTCCCTGAATCGGGCTTAAAAGGATTTGGGATCGAAAATGGCGGCACGTGGTCGTAGTAGCCATCATTTTCGTCATAACATAAAATAAAAATGGTCTTCTTCCATACCTCCGGATTTTTGGTCAGGATATCGAGCGTTTCTGAAACGTACCATGCGCCATACCAGGGTGCCGAGGGATGATCCGAGAAGTTTTGCGGCGCTGCCAGGTAGGATACCGCCGGCAGTTTGCCTTCATTTACATCTTTGCGAAACTGATAAAAAATGTCGCTTTTGGGAACCTGAACTGTCTTTTTCTCTCCGTTTTCCTCGTAGGTAACCGTGCTTAGTTTAAGATAATCGGGATCATTTCTGTTGGTTACGAATGCGCGCTCATGCAGGCTGCGTTCGGTCACTGACAGTTTTTTCAGATTTTCTTCACTGTATTGCGCCAGGTCCGCCTCGTATTTTTCTACCAACGCGACCTTGTTGTCGAAGCTTTTAGTCAGCTTGGTTTTTTCGTCACCCGTGGCAGCGGCCAGCTTTTCTTTCAGTCCGGGCATTTCATTTTTCAGTTTCTCCACTTCCGCCTTTGCATACCGGATATAGTCAGCCGAAGATTTGACGTGGTATTGCGCGTACCTTTCAAGCGGATTACAACCGAAATTACTCAGCCACGAACCCAGCCCGGGGTGAAACTGCATGATCGCGCCGATCTCATTCTGGTAAAATTTCCACGGAACACCCACTTCTTCCATCCGCTCGGGGAAGGTCTTCCATTTCACGGGTTTATTAATGGAAAAATAGCTGTTGCGTACCACCGCCAGTGAGTCAATGCTGGGCTCCTCGCGGATCGTGCCCGACCACAGGTAGTAACGGTTGGGATGCGTGGGCGTCATCGACGAGCAGAAGTTCTGATCGCAGATGGTGAATGCATCGGCCAATGCATAGTAAAATGGCAGATCTTCCCGGTCGTAATAGCCCAAAGTAAGCGGCATATCGGAGTATTCCTTGTGCCCCGACCGCTTCGAGGCGAGCCATTTATCATATTTGCCGCCATTGTAAGCATCCACCTGCGACTCACGCGAATGTGGCAGATCGTGCATCCAGGTGGCTTTGGTGTTTTTGATATCCAAATGGAAGGGAGCATAAGTATCCCCTTTATTGTCTGTCTGCAACCAGACCTTATTTTTATTCGGCAGGTTAATGGCGCGCGGGTCGTTGAAACCTCTTACTCCCTGCAACCTCCCGTACGCGTGATCAAAAGACCGGTTTTCCTGCATTAATATCACCACATGCTCGGCATCAAGATAAGTGGTACCAGGGTCCGGATGGATCGCCATTGCGCGTTGCACAGACTCGGGCAGGAACCCCATCATGCCGGCGCCGCCCGATAACAGGGCAGCCTTTTTTAAAAATGCTCTTCTCGAATCCATGTCAAAGGTTTTGGTAATGGACTTTAAATAAAGCAGGTTTTTGTATTTCAATACTTAGTGTTAATGATAAGATAACAGCGCATAAAGCGCAGTTAACAATCATTTAGCATTTACGGACTTCGCCGGGCCGTACGGATCGCAAAAAATCGTAATTTTGCGGCTCAATTGAAAATGCATTGAGAAAGCGGATACGAAAGCATATGCGCATGGCGCGATATGTGATTTACAAAGAAACACTGGTCGACACCAAAGACCATTTCTGGACTTTTTTAGGATCTTTCGCAGGCATAGCCCTGATTGGTTTCTTCAACAACAACCTGTTTTCGACGACCGACAGCGTATTTCTGATCGGATCGTTCGGCGCCTCCTCCGTCCTGATTTATGGGATCGTCAACAGCCCGCTTGCCCAGCCCCGCAACCTGATCGGTGGCCATTTGGTCTGCGCCATTGTGGGTGTTACCGTCCACAAGCTTATACCCGGCAACATCTGGCTGGCCTCGGCATTCGCGGTATCCATTTCGATCGTGCTCATGCAGATTACCCGTACGCTGCACCCGCCGGGCGGCGCTACTGCTTTGATAGCCAACATCGGCTCCGAAAAAATTACCAGCCTGGGCTTCACCTACGTGCTCAGTCCTGTACTGACCGGCGTATTGATCCTGCTGCTGATCGCACTCTTTGTCAACAACATGGCACCCAACCGCCATTACCCAAAAAATAAAAACTGGTACAAGATCTGGAACCGTCGTTACCGATAGCCAGTTTATTAATTATGACTGTAAATTCATACCGAATCAAAAAATCACGGCGCGTCGCAGCCGTACTCCTTGCGGCATCTGTTACGGGGGTATTGTCCGCATTAGTCGCCGATACGTTAAAAGTTGCAACTGAGCATTACGAAGAACTTTTCCTCGAAAGCATCCACCACAGGCCTTACCTGATTTTTATCCTGCCTTTTATCGGACTGGCAACGATATATGTACTGAGGCATTTTTTGTTCCGGAACAAAGCCAACAAGGGGATCAGGGAAGTGATGGACACGATTAATAAAGACGCGCATATGCTGCCGGCGTACAAAATCCCCTCCCATTATTTCAATGGACTGCTCACAGTGGTATTCGGTGGCTCCACGGGAATTGAAGTGTCTACGGTCGTTTCTACAGCGGCTATCGGTGCCTTATCGTCACGAAAAGCAGGTTTTCTGAAAAAGTACCGGACCGACCTCATCTGCTCGGGCCTTGCGGCAGGCCTTACCGCCCTTTTTAATGCTCCTTTTGCCGGATTTTTGTTCGCTTTTGAAGTTTTTACCAGGCGCCGGAGCAAGCTGCACCATGTGAGTGTGATCACTGCGATCGTGACTTCCTGGCTGATCACGCACTTCCTGTTCTACAAGCCTTTGTTCGAGTTCAAAATCCAGGCCTGGCATATGCAGGCACTTCCCTATATGCTATTGCTGGCCGTTTTGGCGGGATTGAATGCGGTTTATCTGACCAAATGCGTTTTGTTTTTCAAGAAGCTTTTCGGTTCCTTTCAGAACGATATGGTTAAGATAGCAGTAGGCTCGCTATCGATCTCGGTGCTCGTTTTTATGTTTCCCGGACTTTACGGAGAAGGATATGCGGGAATCAAGACTGCGATCGCAACCACTAACCTTACCTCGCTTGCATTGCTGACGCCTTTGCTGATGGTCATGCTGCTGAAACCGGTGGCGACTTCGGTGACATTAGGAGCCGGTGGCGATGGCGGCGTTTTTGCACCCAGCCTGTTCATCGGCGCATTTTTGGGCCTGATCGTCAGCCATATTCTCAATTTCTATTTTGACCTCGGGCTGGTCCCGATCAATTTTGTAGTAATAGGAATGGCAGCTGTATTGAGCGGCAGCATACATGCACCTTTCACGGCCATTTTTCTGGCTTGCGCAATCGCCGACAGCTATGTGCTCTTTGTGCCGATCGTTCTTGCCTGCCTTATTTCGAGATGGGTTGCCGGCATCATCCTGCCTTATTCGGTGTATACTTACCGTCCGGCTGTTAGACCAGTTTCCTGATAGTCGTCAGTCGTTTTTCAGAGTGGCAGAAAGTTCAAAAAGCCGCGAGGAAAGCTCGTGATGGTCTTTAATGCCCAATTTTTTGTAAATAGTAGTTTTACAAATACTCACACGGCCGGGCGTAATGCGCAGGCGCCGGGCGATCTCCGTCACGCGCAGGCCTCTTGAAATCTCCCTGGCAATTTCCAGCTCTCTGCTGGTCAGCGGGAAGCCCTCTGCCCCGGGATTGATCATGATTTTTGAATCCGGCATAAAGTGGGCGATGATCTTTTGTACTGCTTTCTGACAAACATAAGGCTGCCCGGCTGCCGTACATTCAATGCAGCGGACCAGCTGGTCCGGCGCCGATTCCTTCAGTACGAAACCACCTACACCTTTGTACAGAAAATCGAGGCCTGCCCGAAATTCGCTTTTGTCGCAATACACGATGATCTTTTTAGGATCCCAGGCATTGGCCTTCCTGAGTTTGTCAAATATCAGGGGATATATGGATCTGGGATTGATACAGATTACAACGATATCAGCCGTGAAGCCTGCCAGATTTGCCTTTTCCGCCGGGTTAACGGTTTCTATTTGTGCAGCAACCTTCCCCGACAGCAATGCGGTCAAAAACTCCTTTATACCCCTCGCGGTTACCGGGTGGTCTTCCAAAATAAGAATGTTCACTGAATCCATATTAATTGCAGCCGGTTCTATTAAAAAATTGCGCGGCCACCTGGTTACCCCTGCGGCCACGCGTTCATTTATCACGGCTTGACTATTTTTAAGTTACTTTGTTGCATTTGCTTCCCTGATACCCGAAGCAGATAGGTACCGCTGGCAAATGACTGAATGTCAATTTGTTCATCTCCAACCTCTGTGATCACAGTCTTCACAAGCCTCCCTGACACGTCAAATATTTCAACCCTTGATCCGGCCGGAAGCGCCTTTATTTTCACAAAATCAATGGCTGGGTTCGGCAGGGCTACAAAAGGCATTTTCGGAACGCTTACGTAAACGATCGAGGAGTAAGCAAAGGTCCCATCCCGGTCAATCTGCCGGAGCCGGTAATATTGCTTTGCACTTTCGGGTTCAAGGTCTGTAAACTGATATTCTCTGGTACCATTACCAGGTTTGGCTGCGACGAAACCGATCCGAAAGAACCGCTTGCCGTCAGAGCTTCTTTCAAGTTCGAAACCGAGGTTATTAACTTCTGAGGCCGTCGTCCAGGAGAGCAGGACAGTGCCATTTTCTTCTTTTGCATCAAAGTCGGTCAATACTACCGGTAAGTTGTTGCAGCTACCTGCGTCGAGCACCTGGTTATCAGTATAGCCTCCGCAGCCGGGTACATTCACAGTTGCCTTGTAATCACCGTAGTCGGCCGCTGAAAAGGAAGGAAAGTCGAGTATGCTTGTCGTATTTTCCAGCACGACGCCATTTTTCTCCCATACATAACTTGCACCGTCTACCTTATTGACATACAGCTGGAACTTTTCACCGTCACACGCATTGCCGATGTGCCTCACATGAGCGGGCGCAATGGTGGAGAAGCTTTTACTGGCCGAAATACCAGAGCCGCACTGATCTGTCGCCAGGATCGCGTAGCTCTGATCCGGGTTGAGTCCGGAAAACAATGGGTCTGTCTGTGTGGCCAGCGGGGTGCCTTCCGCCGTAGAACCCGCATAGAGTTTGTAGTTAAACGGTGCAACACCGCCCAGCACAATCACAGAAATAGCGCCGTTTCCATCCCCGCAATCCCTGAAAAGCGAGGGGGTGATATCCATTGTGATTTTAGGAACGACAACGCTTCTGGTAACCGGGCAGCTTGCCGGTATTTTGTGGAGGTTTCTATAAAAATTGTGGGAAAACCGAAGCGTGTACTCCCCTTCCTGCACGCCTGCAAACTTCACAGCGCCTTCCACCCGGCCGCCATTGTCGCTATAAGGCAAAGGCGAGTTGGTATTGCCAAGGGTTACCTGGGTGGTTTGCACTACCCTCCCCGCGCTGTTCACAAGCTCAACTTTAAAAATGTTCCTTTCCTGATAGGCTGTACTCGTCGATGTGGCCGACATAAACGGTGCGTTGGACAGCGAAACCGTCAGGTCTGCATTGTTGCAGGATGCTTCGGTCGTCACATTTTCAATCGCAAACTGGTGTGGGCGGCTCAGGGTGATGGTATTGGTATATTCCTGGCCACAGGCATTGGTTACTTTATATGAATATGTACCGGGGAGGAGATCGCTGATCTGTGAAACATACTGGTTTCCATTATCCTTTCCCAGGTCGGTGGTATAGCTCGTTGTCGTAACAGGAATGGCAGGCTGGCCCTCGGGCACGGAGGTAAATTCGAGCGTAACGGTTTCACCTATTACAGGCGCATTTTTCCATTTGATATACATTCCTGTATTGCCATTGCAGGCAAAATTGTTCATTTCAGTCGCAGGAAAGCTATTATCGCAGGCTGGTACAAATGTCGCCTGGCAGGTATTCTGCGTGTCGGTGTTGCCGCAGTACTGAAACCTGGGCGTGTACCTGGCTACCGCCGTACTGCACGGAACTGTCAATACCTCACTCTGATTGTGCCATGTTGCTCCGTTATCGAGGCTGTAATTAAAGTCATCTGTGTAGTAGGTGATCAGCGGCTCCATTGTAAACGCCCCTCCTGCTTCCACCGGCGCAACCGGGCATTCGGTGTGGCAAGTCTGGTTGCTGAAAAAGCGATTGGCGAGTGTCTGATTGTACCCGATCGTGGGGCCGGCACAGGACTGTCCTACACTTGCGTTGATATGCAATTGTTCGTTTTCAGGCGCTTTGTAAGCTGCTTTCAGGGAAGTAAATACTGTCCCGCAGTTGTCGATGAATTCGAGATAATAACTACCCAGCTGTCCTGCATTGATCATGCTGGTAATATCCTTGTCCGGGACAAATGCCGGCGAGCCAAACTGGGTAGTTGAAGTGATATTAATAACGTCCGAAGTACCATCGGGATAATGTGTAATGAGCTGCCCGGGCAAACTCATATTAGTAGCTGCCGGAGAACTGATAAACGAGCGTCGCTTCAGGGTATATCTGGTCACAGAGCCACAAAGCGAATCTATTTTCCCAAATGCGCTGCCACTCGCCGAGCATTGAAAAGTTGTTCTGAAAGGGCCGGAAGCAGTAGCAGAAGGGATATCGACCTGCCTCGTAATGAAATTTCCACAGGCATCCATAATGCGGACGTAATAGCGGCCGGGGGCAAGATTGTCGAACACATTGGCTGACTGCGCAGCAGCCGGAGCGGAGGGATCAGGCTGATCGGCGTTGAGGGATGAAACGAGCTGGTAAGACCTGGCACCAAATCCGCCGGTGGCTGTGACCGTAAATCCCCCGTTGTTGCAGTATGCTGTCCGGATATTGCTGATACTGGCCTGAAGTTGTACATAATTTCCACCGATCGTCACTGATTTCGTGAGTGGCGAAGTGACGGTTCCCCCGCAATTATACCGGATACCAACCGTGTACGTGCCCGGGTAAATGTTATTAAAAATGTTGCTGTTCTGATATTTAACAAGTGGCTGGCTTGGGTTGCTGCTGGCGGTGATCGCATATTCAATAGTTGCTTCGGCAGACCCTCCTCCTGTTACATTGCTGACGGTAATGCTTCCGTTATTGATACAGGTTGAATTGGCGGATGAAACCGTTGCCGAAACGGGCGGATCACATTGGGCGAGGACCGGAATACTGTTTGTAAGAAGCGTAAGTACTGCGATGAACAGTACAGACTGGCGTAGTAAAGTTTTTTGCATTGTGAAGCGGTTTGGATGAACGGAGAGAATGAATGAACAAATGTAGTCCGCTACCATGCGCCCTGTCATTGATGTTAATCAAGGATTTCGGATGCATTTAAAATTTCCATTTCCCGCTCAGAATCGCTTTTTTATTGATAAAAATCAATGTTCACAATACCGACGCCCCCTACCTTTGCCCCTGTCCTGTTTCACACTGCACATCAACGACGCTTAAAAGTTAATCCTGCAAAAACCGCATATACTCTTTCAACTCCAGCACATTGGTAACACCCAGCTTCTGGAAAATTTTCAGCTTATACATCGCGACAGCCGAAGCCGAGAGCGCCAGCTGATTACCGATTTCCCTTGCGTTCAGCCCTTTTACCAGCAACTGCGAAATGTCCAGCTCCCGGGGAGAGAGATCCTGTAATTGCTTCCGCTGACTCTTGTCAGGATCCAGCACGTAGTCCATAGTTGCCTGCCGAACTTCCGCGCTGAGATACTTTTTACCACTTAAAACTGTCTGGATTCCCTCGATCAGTGATTTATGCGGAGCGGTTTTGGACACGTAACCGTCGGCGCCTGCCCGCAGGTAGGGCAACGCATACACCTGTTCATTGTAGGAAGAAAACATCAGGATACGCACTTCGGGCCGCTTGATCCGGATCGTTTCGATCATGGTCAAACGGTCGCCGCCGGGAATATTAATATCGAGAATAATCAGATTGACCACCTCTTTCGAAACAATCGTCAGCACCTGATCGAAATGGCTGGCTTCCAGCATCCTTGCTCCCGGAAAGTGAATGGAGAGCAGCTGTTTTGTTCCAAACCTTACAATGTCGTGATCATCTGCAATGAGCATGCAAATTGCGTCGAATGTACGTTTCTGGTCCATCATAATCTTGCTAAAGGGTAAAGCATCAGGTTGAGCTATAACGTTTGATTGTGTGCGTGTTGTAGAATAAATTCGCGCGAAAAACTGTAAGATTTACAGGTAAATGCTCCGATTTTTCCAAGGGCGGTTGCCAGGATGGTAAATAGCTTTACCAGACCAACACAACTGCTTTGCGAATGGATCAGAATATGTACGATTATGGAATTTCCCCCGAAGAAATCGGGGATTTTATTAACAGCGGCAAAGTCAATAAAGTAAGGGCACATAAAATACTTTTTCACCAGGATATGGTTTGTAATTCCTGGGTTTACATCAAAAGTGGTATCGCCCGCCAGTTCATTATCACCCCGGAAGGCCGGAGCATTACCAAATCTTTTGCGACCTCGGGTCAGTTCATGCTGTATTCGGCGACCAGCTTTATCCTGCAAAAACAAACTGAAACCTGCTTTGAAACGCTGACCGATTGCGAGATCATTGAATTTCATGTAAGCGAGCTTGAATATTATCTGGGCCGTCATAGATATAAAGAATACCTGAACAACATTTTGATGGAGCTCGTTTTGCAGAAGGACGACCGCGAAAGTCTGTTCCAGAAAGATGCCGCTGCCACAAGGGTTCAGCAATTTACCGAATCGCACGGCGATTTTTTTAACCGTATCCCTCATTACTACATCGCATCCTATCTCGGCATTACGCCCGAAACCTTGTCCCGGATCCGCTCGATGACGAATTATGGAAAACAAAAATTGTTGCATCGTATAATACCCGTGGGTATTTAATAGAATTTACATTACGAAAGACAGATCAGCGTGCCATGCTGCGTTTAATTTTCACCATCGCTTCGGCGGGGAATATCAGCCGGACAATGGTTCCCTGACCTTCGTTACTTTCAATATAGAGCCCGATGTTGAGCATGGCGCAAAGGTCTTTGACGATCACAAGACCGATCCCGATTCCATCGGGTGTGTCCGGCTCTTCGAAATAGTCCGATGCTCCGGCGCTTGAGTTGAGCCAGTCGATCGTCTCTTTGTTGATTCCGGATCCGTTGTCTGCAATTTTAATCACCACTGCATCGTCGAATCGGGAGGATGAGATTACTACTTCTCCCGAATGTGTGTTTTTGAGGGCATTGTCGATCAGATTATGCAGGATTACCGAGATCAGGTTCTTATTGCTATGAACAGTCAGCCCGGGCAGCGCCTCAACCCGCACAGCCAGTTCCTTGGATTGAATAATCGCACTGAAAAATTCCAAGGTGCCTTCCAGTAGTTCCTGGACCCGCAAATTTTCGCTGATAATATTACCCGACGGCCCGTTAATCTGGGTTTTGATAAAAATGAGCAGGTTACTCGTGAATTTTTTAATCTGTCTGGCTGAAAGATATGCGACGCGACTTGTCTCCCGGATCACCGGGTCAGTCGCCGGCTGCGCCAGGTAGCTGTTGACTTGCTCCAGCGAGTTGACCAGATAGCGCAGGGGAGTCTGAATATCATGGTTGATTACCGCCAGCATTTGTCCCTGCAGATAAGCCTGCCTGTATAATTTCGACTCCTCGTCTTTTCTAAGCAGATAGCTGATGCGCAGCCTGATCACTAAGATCACGAGCGACACCAGTGCAGCGAAGAAGAGGATCTTGAACCAGAACGTCTCATACCAGGCAGGCAATACCTCTATTTCAAGGTCTTTGTAAACGTAATTATCCTGACCAAATCCGTTCTTCTTCCGGATTTTGACGGTATAGTGACCGTATGGAAGCTGGGAGAGGCTAATGCTGTTTTCTACCGTCAGCGGCAGCCAGGTGAGTCCGGCATCGGACCTTACAATCGCGTATTCAAGCACCAAATTTTTTCTGTTTCCGTAATATGGACAGGATACGTCCACCCGAAATTCGTCAAAACGGTTGGGCAGCGCAATCTTATTTTCACGTTGAATCGGCTTGCCGTCCAGAAATAACGCACTGATAAACAAACCATTTCTGGGAACATCGACCTCAATTTCCAGCGGATTGAACCATTGCAGTCCATTGATCGAAGGCAGCGAAAAATAGCCGTTTTTCATTTTGGCCGCACAAGGCTGGCAGCCTCCGTTGAATTCGTTGGTATACAGGCCCTGGTTTTTGTCATAAAAAAAATAAAAGGGGCGTTTGCGGTTGCCAGCCGCATAAGCCAGCAAGTCGTCCATTTTGATTTGAAAAAGGCCTTTGTTGGTCGTCATCCATAAAAATCCCTTCTGATCTTCCAGAATACAATGTGTGAGCGACAGGTAATTGTCGTGATCCGCGGGCAGCCGCACGAGTGGTTTGCCTTTTGGTAACAACATTATACCGCTATGGTAGGTTGACATCCAGATCCCGTGCCGGTTGAAATGCATGCTTCTTATATACACGCCTTCTGTGCCTTCTATCACTGCCAAATGACCTGAGTTTGTATTTAGCCGGAAAAGGCCCGATGGCGTCCCTAGCCACAATGTCCCGTCGGCAGTCTCTTTCATACAAACTATTTCCTTCCACGGGCCTTGTTTGAACCGGCGAATACGCGCATTGCCACTTTCAGTATCGAGCCAGAACAAACCGCCAAAAACATCTCCTATCCATAGCCTGCCTTTTCCGTTGGAATAAAGGGCCTTCACTCCGGGAACATCCGGCCAGCTTTGTACCAGTTGTCCGGCCTTATCATATTTCACAAGCAATTTATCCCTCAGCGCATAAAAGTTACCCGCACTGTCCCTGGTGATAAAATATTTGTCGGCGGTACGGAGTGAAACAGGTTTCAGGAACGGTTGGGAGGTGAATGTTTTTTGCCTCGTATCAAAACGGATTTGAAACCCTTCCGGGGTTACCAGCGACTCATAACCCGCGGGTACCTGACCGTAAAATACATTACCAACTTTGCCTGACAGGTAAATATGAAACGGGTTCGGCTGCAAGATGAACAGCCCATCGGTGGACGAACCAAGGTAAAGTGTCCCCGATCGTTCGTCCAGCATAATGGATTCGATGATCAGGTCCTTGATGTCGAAATCGTTGAGCAGGCAGCGCGTGGCCAGTGTCCCCGACGATTCCGTAACGTAATAGAGTTTTTTGTCGAGGTACAGGAATGCCTGGTTCGATATATTGTTCCAGAAAAGCGTGTACAGCTCACGCTCTTTTCCGTTGTATTCCATGAACCGCATGGCAAAGTTACGGCGGGGAAACGACGGATGTTCGAGGATATCACCGCTAAGCCTAACCGGCATCAGCCCCCTGTTTGTAAGCTTCTGAAACGATTCCCCGGTTTTATTCAGTGTGTAGGGTTGCTTGCCGATCATAAAGAGATATTTTACTTCCGGCGCACTAACCTCATATTCTATACGGTCGCCTGCGAAGGCCGAAATCCTGCCCGGCGTCCACAGGTAAGCACGGTCGTGGCTGGTGGGCATTACAGAAACCTGGCTGCTGGACGGGGACTGGTCGAAGTAAGGCAGACTGCGCACCGTATAAAGGAGCCGCTTGTCGTTTTTGCCTAAATGAACCCTTCTTTTAAGCTCCTGATTATCATCATCAGTCACTTCTGCGCGACTATCTCTCGTAACCCTGAGTACCCTGTCTCCCACGCACCTGGCGAAAAAATCCGCATATCGTTGCGTGTTTTTAACAGAGGGCATTAGCGATACGACCCGGTTATTATCACCGCCAAAGTCGGGGCCCGAGAAATTGACAAACCTTCTGCCGTCGTACCTGGAAATACCTTCCTCTGTCGCCACCCAGATAAAGCCATTGCGGTCCGACGATATTCCTTTGATGCTATTTTGGGGTAGACCGTCCTCATCTGTGTACTGTTTTACAACAAAACGAGGATCTGTTATCCGGGATTCCTGTGCAAAAAGCACATCTGAACTCAATAGAGTGAGTATAAAAAAACGCGCAAATTTCATGTTTCAACTAATCTTGATAGAGGGAATATTAGAATTACGCTTCCGTTTTCGTGGGTCGCTGTAAGTAACTAAGAAAAAAATATGCCCGGCCACGCAAAGCAGGCCCCAAACCCTCTGAAAGTAAAATAGCCGATCGATATTGATCGGCTATTTTGATTAGTCACCCTATTTATACAAAATTAAGTCAGTTTAGAAATACGATCATGATTGATAAAAACGAAAATAGCTAACCTGAAAACCGGTCAGCTATTTTATTCTAGCATTATGAGAACCATTAAGCTCTATAGTCAAAATAAAAGTACGTGTAACATTTTTACAAAACATTGATATAAATCAATAATTTCGGTGTCTCTCAATATTATTACTGAGATAAAAAAGATAATGGTTAACCTCAAATCAGGTTAACCATTATTATTTTACGACACTCCATCAACCAAAAGGTTTTTGGTACTGGAAGCAAAACTAAGTGCATTTTATTACTTTACCATTGACATAAATCAATACAATCTATATTAACAGACCCATTGTACTGAAACCAGTGAATTGTTTACATTGTTTTAACCCCACAACCCGTGTCCATCATATCTGGGAATAGGGTGCGGGAACCAAGAAGGTTTTAATAATAGTGGAAATTGTATTCGCATATTGAGGGTCTGCCACTAACTTTTTCCATTCGGGATCTGCAAGAAATGCATCCCATCCTTTATCCCGTTCCTCCATGTTATCGACCACGAGCATATAAGTGAGGCGCGGCAATTTATCACCGGCTATTACTTCGCCAAAGAACACCGGTTCCAGTTTTGCCCTTTTAAAAATCGGGAACTCCCCATCGTTAAACATTTTGATTTTTCGTCTTACAGCATCTTCGCTGTACCCTTCGTATGTCCTTAATTCGAATATACGGGGGGCACCCGCCGGAGCTACCAACTGAGGAAATCCGTCGAATGCAAGCATCAAAGAGGACGTGAAGCGACTGTAAAGGGCTTTGTCCACAGGTACATGATGGTAGGCCGTGCTGTTTTTTACATAATCGGCATCCGCTTTCAGTTTTGCATGGACAGAGAGATATGTGTCGAAAGAAGCATATGGCACCAGCAAATAGATTTTAGCCGGATCCGATTTGCCCCATTCTCTGAACACGCCCACCGTTTTTACACCATATTTGTTCAGGGCAGGGATCAGCGCGTTTTTAAAATAATCCTCCAATATCGATTGGTTTGAACCGAACCGCATTTCATATTCCCGCAATTCATATAGTTGTTTTTGTGCTTCATATTTGCCTCCTGCCATTGCAGGACCGATTCCCATTGCCGCCATGCCTGCGGCTGCCGCGATTGAAGATTGAAGTAGCTTTCTACGTTGCATATTTTGTATGATTTAAGTGATTTGATAAGTCAATAACGTTAAACGATCAGAACCAAATGCCCATCAGACACTGTTCCGCTGTTGCATATCGCAAAACGAACTTAAAAACCCATCAACTTACTGATTTTCAAACAAATGAACAACCATTTCATTTACTATTTTCAATCGAAGAGCTGGCTGCTATTATTTTTCAATGGAACTGATTAATACAAAAAATATAGCCGCTCCAAGCAGAACGGCTATATTGCTTACTTAACTAAATCAAAATTTACAACGTCAATGTCCACATTCAAAGAAAAGTAAACCGGCTTCCAATTCCATTGACATATGTCAATAGATTTCTAATATTGTTAGTAATAAGTTGAAATATAAAGAATAAAAAAGAGCTGATCATCAACTGATCAGCTCTTTACGGATTACTGCAATATAACCTAAACAGCAAAATTTAAAGCTATTTAAAGTATTAACCTTTTCAAAGATAAATAATAAGCAAATTGCTGTCATTGATTTAAATCAATCAACATTTTTCAGTCTCAAAATATTGGTACGGATCATTGATTTTTCTGATTCAGAAGCGGCCATTCCGAGCGCGGTTTCAAAATGCAGTAGTGCTTTTTCATTGTCAAAATCAGAATACAAATGGCCTAGCAGTGAAAAATAGAAATGATTTTCTGTGAGCTGCAATTTCTCAGCTTCCGCAATCGCCTGCTTTTTTCCCCGCGATTTGGCAATTGCAAAAGTCCGGTTCAAAGCAGCGATCGGTGAATATTCCAGAATAAGCAGGTTGTTATACAGTTGCAGGATATTCTCCCATTTCTGACCTGTATCCTCTTTTTGCGTATGCCAAAATGCGATCCCCGCTTCCAGGTGATATTTTGAAACTTCATTACCTGTGGAAGCCTTGATCAGAAAGTCCTTCCCCAGACTGATCAACTCCCAGTTCCAGAGTGCTTCGTCCTGGTCTTCATACAATATCATATCACCATTTTCATTCAGCCTCGCGTCAAACCGGGAAGAATGAAAACACATGAGCGACAGCAATGCATTCACGGCCGGCTTGTTGGTAGCTGTATTGTCGAGCAGCAGCGAGCCGAGCCGCATTGCCTCGGCACAAAGGTCTTTCCGAAGCGTCGTGTTCTGGCTTTGAGAGTAATATCCTTCTGAAAACAGCAGGTACAAGGTAGTCAGCACATTATCCAGCCGGCTGCTTATTTCCGGCAAGCCAGGCTGCTCGATCCGGATATTGGCCTCTTTCAGTTTCTCTTTGGCACGGGTAAGCCGTTTGTATACGACCGTTTTATTGGTCAGGAATGCGTCGGCAATTTCCTGCACGCCAAACCCGCAAAGGAGGTTCAATGCCAGTGAAATCTGCGATTCCGTCGAAATAACAGGGTTACAAACTGCAAATATCATCGCCAGCTGACTATCCGAAATATTTTTTTCGGACAGGTCGATTTCAATTTCCTCGGTGGTTTCGGCGGTATACCGGATCTCGGCGGCCAGTTTGTTCTCAAAAAGGGCGTGGCGTTTGAGGTAATTTTTGGTCTTGTTCTTAGCCACTGTATATAACCAGCCCGTCGGATTTTCAGGCACGCCGTTCATGCTCCAATGCTCGGTAGCCGACAAAAAAGTATCGCTCACGATATCCTCCGCGATCTCAACATGCCTGATCCCGAAAGAATAACAGAGTACCCCAACAATGTTGCGGTACTCCGTTCGAAATAAGTTGGGAAGGAGGTGTGGTGGTTTCGCTTTGGTCATTGGGTGGTCATTAATTGTCATTGGATAGTCATTAATTGTCATTGGATTGTCATTAATTGTCATTGGTCGTTATCTATTAATAATAAATTCAAATCCTCGAATTTCCTGACACCCCTACCAATAAATGACAACCCAATGACCACCCAATGACTTCACTTCCCAACCTCTCTCTACCCCACCACCATCCTAACCTCCACCGAAGCGCCCCATTGTAAAACCGGGCAGCCTTTGGCGATTTCTACGGCTTCGTCATAATCATTGGCGCGGATGAAGAACAGGCCGCCGATGGATTCTTTGATCTCGGCATAAGGTCCGTTCAGGACGGTATTGTCTTTGGTTACTACCCGGCCGTCGAGGTCCCAGCGTTTTGGGGGAGCTACCAGTTTGTTCTGGGCAGCTATACCTCCGATCCAGTCCTGAAAAGGCTTAATGGCAGCCTGCATTTGTTCGGGCGACGGGCTTGCGTCTTTGCTTTTGAGGTCCCGGTGGATTGCTATGAGGAATTCGTTCATTTTGTTTTAGTTTAAATTTTTTGGATTGATTTTAACTTCTTACCATTTCCGACAAGTTATTCCTCACCCGAACTGTCCAACGCGGTAGCTGCCTACTTCGCCCGGAAACGAAATATTCAAACGGTTCCAGGTATTGATATTAGTCACAACCATCGTCAGGTCGATCAGTTCCTCGTCGGAAAATTGCTGCTTTGCCTCGGCATAAACTGCGTCGGGGACTTCACATTTGGTCACCGCTTCCGCCCAGGCAAATGCCGCCCTTTCGCGGTCGGTGTAATAGGGAGCCTCGCGCCAGGCACTCAGGCCGTACAGCCGCTGTTCGGTTTCTCCTTTCGCACGGGCATCTTTGTAATGCATATCCAGACAGTAAGCACATTGGTTGATCTGCGACACCCGGAAAACCACAAGCTCCCGCAAAGGCAACTCGATGGTCGATTTATGAAGGTACCCGCCCATACCGAAAAGCACTTTCAATGCATTTTTTCCTTTCTCCTGAAGATTCAATCTTGATTCCATTTGATTATAAATTTTAACGTTTAAAAACCAATGACAACCGAAAATCCGGTATTGGACAAAACCTGTGAAAAATTTTTAATTTTTAGAAAAATATTGTTACACAATATGTAACAAACCGTTGCAAATCTAGTTACCAATTATGTAACTTTAATGAAAATTAGCTTCATGAGGATTATTACGACCACCCGGCTGCGAGATTTCTATCACACACATGCAGATTCGAAGACCGCATTAGAGGTATGGATTGCGAAAATCAAGGACTTAGAAATTCAAAGTCTGAATGATCTTAGAAAAGTAGCTAACTCCGTAGATACGATTGGAAATAACAGGGTGATATTTGATATTAAAGGAAATAAATACCGGATTGTTACAGTCGCCCTGGTATACCGGCAAACGATTTACGTCAGGTGGATTGGTACACATGCAGAATACGATAAGATTGATGCCCATACCGTGTAATCATACCATTGTTCCGAAAACAAAAATCTAAGCAACCATGAGTACCGTAACAGTTACCCCTATAAAAACAGAAGCAGATTATCAAAATGCGCTTCGTCGCATTGATGAACTGCTTACTTTGGCCCCTGCCCCCTATTCTGAACTGGATGATGAGCTGGACGTCATCAGCACGTTGGTGCATGCGTATGAACAAACACACCATGCGATACCTTACCCGGATCCGATTAACGCTATTAAATATTTAATGGAAGAAAACGGCTGGAAAAGCAAAGATCTGGAGCAATTCATAGGACCCAAGTCCCGGGTATCTGAAATACTTAACCGGAAGCGGTATTTTACCTTGCAGCAAATCCTTAATCTTCACAAACATTTAGGACTACCCCTGGAAGTATTCATAAATGAAAAAATGCCGCAGGCGATTCAACAAAACAGCAGATAGGGAAATCCTATCTGCTGTATGCATTACCTTAAACAGAATATAATACTTATGGATTTTGTACCAGGTTCTTATTCTGGTCCACTTCATTTTGCGGGATAAAGAACACTACCCGCGGATCGGTAGGCAGTACTGTCTGGTTTACATTCGTAGTCGGCGTATTGTTCTGCGAATGCGTGCCGGGGTAATTGCGCACCATCGGGCGGTTGTTGCGGAACAGGTCATAAATCCGGTGGCCTTCAAATGCGAGTTCCAGAAAACGCTCCTCCAGAACCACATCCAATACCGTTTTCCCAGCCAGGTTTCCGGCGGTATACAAAGCAGCTCCGGTTAATCCCGCGCGGGTACGGATCAGATTTACATCTGCCAGCGCTGCGGCGGTATTATTTAGCTTGGCATTTGCTTCGGCGCGCACCAGGTACATATCGGCCAGGCGCAGGTACACCGGCGACGATGCATTGATCACATTATCCTGCAATGTGTATTTGTTGATGTAATACATCGGGGTAGCAGGCGTAAGCTTCCTATTTGTCTGCAACTCTCCGTTGAGCACATAGGGTGTTACAAAAGATTTCCGCAGATCTTCCGGATGCTTACCCAGGAAGTCGATATACTTTTGCGACGCGTACAATTCCGCCCAGCCACTCACACCCTGCGCCAGGGGCGCGCCGGAGCGGTCGGAGCTAATGTACATACTGCTGATCTCCGCGATCTGCACGCTCGTGTGGCGCACTGCGAAGATCGTCTCCGTGTTGTTTTCAGGTACCAGCTTGAAATAGTTGGGGTAGTTGGAAGACGACAGCAAAGTATATCTGCCGCTATCAATCACCAGGTTCGCATATTTCAATGCATTCTGATTATCGCCTTTAAACAAATACACCTTGGCCAGCAGCGCATAAGCTACTTCTTTGGAAGCGTAAATATTCGTTTTCTTCACCGTCATCAGGTCGGCCGCGGCCAGCAGGTCTGCGATTACGAAATCATAAACCTCTTTCACCGTCGACCTCGCCAATGTGGTAGCCTCGCTGTCACTCAGCCCGTCGCGAAGGATCGGTACGCCCGGGTTGTTCCCTTCATTCTGCGGATAAGGTCTGCCAAACATGCGGACCATATTGAAATGCGCCATCGCACGCAGGAAAAGGTTTTCACCTTTCAGCTGTTTCAGCTCCGCGGAGGCGTCGTTCGGAACAAAACCGATCACCTTGTTCGCCGCCGCGATGATCTTGTAGCACTGCCCCCAGTAGTTGGTTGCGTGCGTGGAGGTATTGATATGCGTATACCGGTAAATGCGCGTAAAGTCATTTCCGGAAATCTGCCCCTGGGCGATTTCATCACTTGGGTATTCCATCATGATGTGACCGCTGTACACGAAGTTGGATTTGTTCAGAAACGCATAAGTCCCGATCGTCACCGTTTGCACGTCCGATTCGTTGGTCAGCGCAGTGGTTTCGTCGATATTCGTGGTCGGATCGAAATATTGTTCGCAGGATAGCATCGACACCAGTCCTAGTGCGAATACCAGTTTTGATTTTATAAATTTCATAGTGGCCTGAGAAATTACAATGTGAAATTGACACCGAAAAGCAGCTTGCGGCTGATCGGATATTTGATACTGGAAAGACCTGGCGTATCCTCAAATGACATAGAAGATTCAGGGTCCGGGCCTGTGAACTTCGTGCCGGTCCAGAGGTTATCCGCGCTCACGAAGATATTGGCACGAGCAAATCCAATGCGTTTGAGCGCGTCCGCAGGAATATTGTAGCCCAGGCGCACATTCCGCAAACGGATATAACTTCCGTCTTCCAGATATCTTGAAGAAGACTGGTTGGAATCCTTGTTACCACCCACGATCGGTTTGGGGTGTGTAGCAATATCACCCGGCTTTTCCCACCGCGACCAGCCCTTGGCCAGTATCATCTGGTTGTAGCTTTCATACAAACCATCGTTGTCAAAATACGCGCGGCTTTCGTTGAATACCCAGTTTCCATACACAAAATTCAGGAATGCCGATAACGTGAAAGCTTTGTAAGTCAATGTGTTGGTGATACCACCTGTGAATTTAGGATTGGTGGATTTCCCTGTAAATTGTCTTGACTGAGCAGTTTGTACCGTACTGTAAGCATTGGTAAGTTCCTTGGTCACATTACCATTCGCGTCGGTCACCAGCTTTTCCCACTGCGGATCGCCGTTTTCAGGATTGACGCCCGCCCAGATCGGCAGGTTAAATTCTCCCATATCGTGTCCAGCGGCCAGCGGCAGGCGGTTACCCGGCCGGAAAGTAGCTGCACCGCCGCTCAATGAAAGGATTTTGTTGCGGTTGAAAGCCATATTGAAATCAGTTTCCCAGGTCAGCTCCTTGCCAGTCAGGTTCCGCGAAGTCAAACTGAACTCGACTCCCCGGTTACGCACAGAACCCGCATTTACCCAAACATAACTGTAACCAGTCGTCGCTGTCAATGGCTTCTGGTAAAGCAGGTCTTCCGATTTTTTGTTGTAAATATCGACTGCCAGGTCAATGCGGTTCCACAGGCTGATATCAAACCCTAGATTGGAAGCGCGTATCTTTTCCCACGTCAGATCGGGGTTACCCTTTTGAAATGGCTGTGCGCCCGGCACACCTGCATAACTGGCCGACTGCGAGATTGTATATAGTCCCAGTGACGCGAAGTTTGGAATAGCTGCATTCCCAACAGTTCCGTGGCTCAAACGCAGCTTGGCGAATGTAAGTACCTTGTTATTTTTAAGGAAATTTTCATTGCTCAAAACCCACGAAGCACCCAGCTGAAAGAAGTTGGCAGAAGAGTTATTTTTTCCAAACAAAGAAGAAAACTCATTAACCACCGAACCAACCAGGAAGTAGCGGTTGTCATAATTGTAATCTGCCTGTCCAAGAAATTTACGGAATGCGACTTGCTCACTATAACCTGTTGGCGAAACCAGGATATCGGTCGCAACCGACAATACATCCTGCCCTGCCGGAAGTCCTTTACCAGAAGTAGTATTGAGCTCACTGAACGAAGTTTCGGCTTCCGCCACACCCAGCAAAGTCAGGTTATGTTTCCCGAACTCCTCAGAGTAACGTACCCTATTAGATGTCAGCAGGCGGTAGTTATTGTTGTTGTTATTGTAAAGTTCGCCGCCGTTTGCGCCGCCTTGCTTCGTGCGGCGGTCGGAGTAAGTAACGCCTGATCCACTTCCAAAATTAGCACGGTTATAGCTCGAAAGTGTGATCTTGTCCGTGAGGTCGTAATCCAGGTTCACGTCCAGGGTAGTTCTCAGGCTTTTTGCATTCGCGTAATTGTATTGAATTGAATGCAGGAAGTTCTCACGATCGCGGCCCAGCCAGTTCGGATATGAACGGCCGTCTGTTGGTGCTCCGTTTTCATAAGCCGGGTCAAAAGGAAGGTTGGTGTAGGCATCATACAATGTGTTGCTGTTCTGATAGTTATCCTTTGTATACTGTCCGTTGAAGAGTACAGCGGCGGTCAGCTTTTTGGTCAGCTGCGATTTCAGGTTCGTGCGGAAGTTGAAGCCGGTTTTGTCGTTTTCAATTACGGTTCCCTGCTCCTTGTAATAGTTACCGGAAACGTAGAAAGTGGTTTTATCAGAACCTCCGGAAACAGAAACATTATGGTTGTTGACGAATGCCGTGCGGAAAGCCTCATTCCACCAGTTGGTATTACGTTGCAGTACGGATTCGTTTCTGGGATTAAAGGTGCTCTGAAAATCAAATAGTTCCTGAGAATCCATGAGACGGAAATTACCTGTTGTCGCCTCTGCCCAGCCGAATGTGTTATTGAAATTAATCTCAGTCTTACCTGCCTTACCCATTTTGGTATTGACAATGATAACCCCGTTTGCAGCGCGTGAACCGTATAAACCTGTGGCAGCAACATCTTTCAAAACTGTCACATTTTCCACATCTACCGGATTATAGCTACCGTCGATATTACCATCCACTACATACAACGGCCTGCTATTTGCCGAGATCGTACCCGATCCGCGGATCACGATCCTGGCCGGACTGGTAGGGTCGCCGGAGTTGGTCGAAACCACCACGCCCGGCGCCTTGCCCTGCAACAGGTTAGGCAATTCGTTAGAGGTAACATCCCGCAGTTTCTGGCTGCTGATCGTGGATACCGAGCTGGAAAGATACCGAGCCTTTTTAGCAGAATAACCCACGATCACAACCTCGTCCAGTCCTTTCGCATCCGAATCCAGGGTAATATCCAGGTTCGTGGCTCCATCCACGACCACTTCCTTGCTGGCATATCCGATGAAACTGAAAATGAGCGTCGTGCCGGGGTTGGTCAGGTTAATGCTGAATGCACCGTCAATGTCAGTAGTCGTTCCTTTATTAGTGCCTTTTTCAACAATGCTAACACCCGGAAGCGCTTCGTTTTCGCTCGAAACAACTTTTCCGGTGACGGTGTAATCCGCCCGGCCCGGGTTCTTTTTCACGTTCTTTTCCGGCGTAAAAGCCACAGCGCTTTCCAATCCGCCTGCACACGAAAGCGCGGCAAAAATCGAAAGCCTGATTAAAAATTTGTATTGATTTCGCATAGTCAACATCGTTGGTCTGTTAGCTGAAAAATCTTGTAAGAGTCTAGAATGAGTAAATAATGCCTGTTGTTTTCCCGGACGACCAGGCACTCCCGCCCGCATGGTCCGACCCACTATTTCTGTTTTTACATCGGCAGCTAGTTTATTTTGAATTATCTATTGTGTAACCGCAAGTAATAGTAAGAAAATTTTTAAAAATTTAATTTTGGGAAAATAATATTTTAACATCAAGACAAAATGTTCCATTAATATTTACATACGAAATGCCTTAAATACAAAAAGTGTGCACGTGCACACTTTTTGTAAAAGCCAGAATGGAAGTCCTCCTACTTATAGTCGAGCCAGGTTGTTGCCTGGCAATTGGCATTGGTTTTGAAACGGACCCAGCGTGAGGCGAATTCCCTGGGAAAGTCGAAGTTCAGCGTCTCACCCGGCTTCACCGTAAAAGTTTTATAAACCATCCACGGGCCATTCCCGACCGGATCTGCCTCGAGGGTAAAAGTAACCGCCGCGGAAGCGTTATGCGAGATCGACAGCTTCTTCTTATCGTAAAAACCGATGAGGTAAGGGTCCGATGCTTTATTGGCGGTGACCTTCGTATTTTTCCACGGTCCGCCGCGCCCGGTTGGCTTGCCCATTTTCCAGAGATCATCGATCGCGCCCGCCCAGACAGCCGCTTTTTTATCATTTGAAACGATAATATGCTTGTTATCAGTCGCTTTTGCAACATCAAGCCCGGTCATCACGAGCAGGCCGCGGTAAGAAGCATAGTCATTGATCCGGAAATTGTGTGACGAAACGGGCCTGATCTTGGCGTACCCATCGGCGTTTTCAGCAGGTAATTCGTAAAAAGTACCGTGGCAGTTGAAAAGGTCGCGCTCGGTGGCTACTTCGCGGCAAACACGTAGCGCCCCCTGATCGGTTAGCCCGGTAAATGCCTCATTACCAAGCGGCAACCGCCAGCGGCGACCTTTATCATCGACAACGAGCACCGAAGAAGCATCGACAGTCACTACTTTTTGAGGAATGGCAAATTTCGTTTTTATAAAACCCAATGTCTTTTGATCATCCTTCCGAACCAGTTTCATATCCGCATCCAGCTCGTAATAGCCTACTTCTTTCGCTTTGCCGCCTTCGTAATCCATGGCGGCCAGAGCAAGCGCGCGGCGGTTATCACCCAGACCATAAATTAGTCCTGCGGTGGATTTGGCAGTAGTAGCCTGCGTTAATCCATTGAAGATCGCGTCGGGTGAAGTGCTGCGTTTATCGTCGGTTGAATAGTAAAAATGTGCCGAAACGTTTGTTGCTTTTCCGGATTTCAAGCGGATCCACTCCCCTGTTTCTGCATTGGTAAAATTAATGCGCTGCGCAGTTTTCGGCTTGACAGAAACCGATTTTAATGCAACCCAGCTTCCGTTCCCACTTTTGTCCACTTCCATGGCAAAACTCACTTCACTATCCCCGTTATTCTGGATCCAGACAGACCGGTACGGCCAGCCCGCAAATAGCATCGGCTCCGAAGTATCCCCTGCTTTCACCGATTCATTCAGCCAAACGGAACCTTCGGCAGTATTCGGGCCAAGCTGATCGGGCAGATCGAGCGAGGTAAACCACAGGTTCGAATTGGATTGTCCGGGACCTTCAATACCGCCTTTTGCTTTTCTTTTATTCAAAAATTCACGCTGCGCTGAATCATCGCAACCAAATACCAGCTGGTTGTTCCACCGCGTGTAATCGCCGATCACTTTCAGGTACGAGCTGCGCGGACGTATTCCTGCTGCGTTTTTGGAAGTAAAACCACCGGGAAACTGCCAGAACATCCCGTGCATCGTCATCAGATAATCGGGCTTCGCGGCGGTACCTACGTCGCGGATGCGCGGCCACTCGGTATTCCATCCGTGCGCGCCGTCGTAGGCGTGACTTGCTTTGGGTAACCGGTAAAAAGTCCATTTGTTGTGATCCCTCACGCCCAGCAATACCGACTTATGGTCCCAGCCCGTCGCCCAGATCGGGTCGGTTTCCGGTTTTTTGTTTCCGTAAATACCTCCCGGACCGGTTACCTCCACAAACTGGTTGCGGCGCACTACTTTCCAGTCTTTCCCGTCCCATTCCGCTAGCACACCCGATTCAATATCAAAATCAATTTCCGCCCGCTTGCCCGGCTCTCCGTTATTGGAATAAACCGCCACACCCTGGCCGGAGTAAAAGCCTTTTCCATGCGTTCCTGGCAATAATCCCTTGAACTGGTAAGTGGCTTTATCGGCCGCTTTCGCACGATCAACATTGCCGTCCTCATATAACATGGTCGGTTTTAGCGTAGCTACATCTACCTCATACACACCTTCTTCCATCGTTCCGTAGAGGATTTTGTTCTTCGGATCTTTCAAGTGCCGCGCGTTTCCGGTATGCCTTCCGGGCATTGCCTTGTAAGGGATCACACGCACATTTCCTTCTTCATTTACGGCATATGGTCCGATAAAAAGCTGCTTACTTTCGCTATGTATCATCCGATTGGCCGGTGTGCCGCCTATGCTACCCGGAAAGACAGTCTGCTTTAAATCAGCGCTGACCTCATACAACTTATCCGACGAGCCGAATGGTAAATGGGGTCCGTAAGTGATCACCCAAAGCTTTCCCGCCCAGGGCACCACAGCGCCCGTACCGCATTCGCCCTCGTTATTGTACATCGCCAGATGCGGGTAAATGCCGCTGAAGGAAGGTTTCCCTTTGACTTGCGCTTTTACAAAATGACCACACAGTACCAGCCACCCCAGCAGCAGGGTTTGAAGCGAATATCTTTTCATTAAAACAATCGTTAAGTCCCTTGTTTCAAGGGAATATTGGTAATAGGAAAATTAGAATTAGTAACCCGGATTTTGTGTAATGTTCGTGTTCACACGCCTTTCCACTGCGGGAATCGGCCAGAGGTATTGCCTGCTTTTATCAAAATTCCGCTGCGCGAGTACTTTTACGTCCGTCCCGAAACCTGAATAATCGGCGATACCATCGGCATCCAGCGGCGTAACGCCGGGGAAAGGCCACTTGGCCCGGTTCTGAGCAGCCGGGTCAGGAAGGCCGATAACCGGTTTTGTAAGCACCTTTTCAGCCAGCTTCCAGCGGATCAGATCCATGTAGCGCAAGCCCTCACGCGGAAATTCGACGCGCCTTTCCCGGCGTAAAAGCGGCCTGAGCGCATTTGCATTGGTACCCGTTAATGCCGGATAGGATTTTGTTTCGGAAACCTGCACACCATATGCCCGCGCCCGCACCTGGTTGATCG
This sequence comes from Dyadobacter sp. UC 10, assembly GCF_008369915.1. NCBI lineage: Bacteria > Pseudomonadati > Bacteroidota > Cytophagia > Cytophagales > Spirosomataceae > Dyadobacter > Dyadobacter aurulentus. Next base: position 663,753 of record NZ_VSRN01000001.1, read on the forward strand.
CGTCGAGAACGGTCGCGTCTGTTTCGCCCAGTTCAATCTTCGCTTCTGCATAAGTCAGCAGGATTTCTGCATAGCGTACAATGATCGCATCGTTGTCTTCCACTCTCCGGTCCGCCCAGGTCTGGTCGATGCCTTTTTTCCATAACAATCCTGTAAAACTCGCAAATGCGGCCACCGCGCGGGTATCCTTGTTCTGCACTTTCTTGTTTTCCTTGGAGCTGAATACCTGAACGGAATCGGGATGGGGCGTGTAATTGTAGCCCAGCCACTGCGTATTGAACTCAACGATACTGGCAGTCAGCCGGGGATCGCGGTTTTTGAAAGGCGCCAGCGGATTGTAAAGCGGCGATTCGTCGATAGGTTTGCCGTCAACGCATTCGTAAGCATCCATCAGGTCACGCGTGGGCAGCTGTGCCCCGAAGCCGCCTGCATTTCTTGAAATATTATCCTGCACAAATAAGGCCGCGCCGAACACCTGCTGACTCTCGTCCCTCGGAATGCTGATGATCAGCTCGCTGCTGGATTCCCCCGCCTTTGTGAAAAGCTGCGAATAGCCGGGATGCAGCTGATAAACGCCCAGGTCCATCACCGCTTTGGCCGCGTCACGGGCTACATCCCACTTACCCGAATATAATGCTGTACGTGCCTTAATCGCCAGTGCAGCTCCTTTTGTGAGCCTTTTCGTTTCTGCGGCGGCATAGGATACCGGCAAATTCGCTGCTGCGAAATCAAGTTCTGCCAATACGAATGTCAGCACTTCATCCCGGCCCGATCGCTGCACGGAATAGGATTCATCGAGTACCAAAGGCTCGGTGAGCAGCGGGACGTCGCCAAAATGGGTGATCAGCCTGGCATACTGGTAAGCCCGGATCAGCCGCATTTCAGCTTCCAGCCGTGTAATGGTGGCGGCGGAGGTGGTGGCCGCAGCACGGTCTTTGTTGGCGATAAATGAATTGGCGCGCGCTATCGCTTTGTAGGCATTGAGCCAGAAAGTCTGCACCGCAGCGTCGTCCGCATTCATCGTGCCGCCGATTACCGCATTGGTAAGCTGCCCGCGGTGCCATTCATTGTCGCTGAACAATTCGTTGTCGTTCGACCAGAATGCTGCCCGGTACAAGTCGTTGACCGCCAGTTCTAGTTCGGTCTGATTGGAGTAAAAAGTCGCCGTCGAGGCCTCCGACAGCGGGTTCAGGTCGAGCGTGTGACAGGCTGAAAGCCCCATCGCCACGAGAAAGGTCATTGCTATATTTTTCATCAAAAAAGTGCTTTCAGTGAATTAAAAACGAATGGTTGCGCCGGCCATCAGCGTGGTCACGATGGGATAGGCATAACTTGTCGACGATTCGGGATCGACGTATTTCGGGAATTTGCTGAACGACAGTACGTCATTTGCCGAAACATAAAATCTTAACCCCTGAACGCCTGCCTTTTTCATCAATGTCTGCGGCAGCGAATAGCCCAGTGTAATATTCTTTACCCGGAAATACCCGCCGTTGAGCAGCCAGTAATCCGAAAGCGCATAGTTCGCTGAATTGGAAGTTCGTGAAAGTCGCGGATAAGTGGCCCCCAGATTCTGTTCGGCGGTATTGTTCACACTCCAGAACTTCCCAACCATTTCCGCAGGCATATTACCGAATGCTTCCGCGAATGGCTGTACGATGTCCGTATTCAGGCGGGAAAGTTTTTTGGCAACACCCTGAAAAGAGATACCAAAATCAAAACCCTCATAATCCAGCCGCACATTGCCGCCATACAGATACCTCGGCAGCGCGCCGCCCAGCAGCACTTTGTCGTCGGTAGTGATCTTTCCGTCTTTGTTCACATCCACATAGCGCACGTCGCCTGGCTTCGTGGTGACATTCAGGACAGGTGCGCCGGTTATCTCATCCTGCGTCTGGAAAAGCCCGTTTGACAAATAACCGAACCATTCGTTGTACTCGCTGCCATTGCGAATGATCTGATCGCCGCGGAATTCAGTGCCTTTCAGGTCGCCTACCGTCGATTTCGCATCCGACAAATTGGCTGCGACGGAATAACCGAGCTTATTGATCCGGTCGCGCCAGGAAGCTTCCAGTTCCCATCCGCGCACATGCAATGTGCCTGCATTCTGATTGGGTTTGTCGTAACCGAGGTATAATGGAATATCGAGCGGCAGGAGAATATCGCGGGTCGTTTTCTTATAATAATCGGCTGCGATCGTCAGGCGGTCGTTCAGAAAAGCGGCGTCAAGGCCGAAATCGATGGTCCGGCTGGTTTCCCATGAAATATTTTCAACCGCATACACCTGCTGGCCTCCGCCGGTGAGTGGTACCACGCTTCCATTCTGGTAAAAAAGGGCAGTCGAGAAATCGATGGTCGCCAGGTAGGGATAGTAGGCCGGGTTATTGTCTTTATCCAGCAGCCGCTCATTCCCCGCCTCGCCCCACGATCCTCTTACTTTCAGAAAAGAAAGCCACGGGTTATTTTTCAAAAAGCTTTCTTCCGATATGGTCCAGCCTGCTGATACAGAGGGATATACTGCCCGGCGGTAAGCCGCTGCAAATCTGGATGAAAGGTCGGAGCGCAGGTTACCCTGGATGAAATACCTGCTTTTATAATTGTACTGCAATCTCCCGAAAAACGAATGCAGCCCCGATTCGTTCGCACCGCCGGAGTTGTCGCGCAGCTCGGTGGAACCTGAATTGAGGTAGGGGAAATCAGTCAGTGCAAAACCGCTTCTCGACGCGCTCAATGTTTCCAGCGAGCGGTAGTTTTCTTCAAAACCCGCCAGAATATCGATGGTGTGCCCGCCATTCAATTCTTTCACATAATTGGCCAGTAGCTGCCCGTTGATGCTCACCCCTTCCGTGCGGCCTTCCGTCAAAATCGTCCGGGCCTGGTTCACGACGGTACTCGGCGTGCCGTCGGGGTTGGTGTAGCGGATCTGTTTGGAGAAGTATTTATTTTTATCAAGATCAAAAACAGGCGCTACCAATGCGGTGACTGTCAGCCCGTTTACCGGTTTGTAGTTAAAAGAAATCCGGCCCCCGATCTGATTGGCGAGCGACCTGGTGAATCCGCCATCGCGCAGTTTTGCCAAAGGATTTCGCCCGTCTTTACCAAATGCCATTCGACCGTCTGAATACACATCGTCGTAGATCGGTGGCATCACCCGGCTTTCGTAGATTGGATTGAAGTCGTTGTTCGGCAGCTCGTTTGCATTGCCTTTGTTGGTCGTTCTTTTGTAAAAAACATCCAGGTTCACGCCGATCTTGTCATTAACCTGCAAATCATTGTTGACCCGGAATAAATAGCGGTTATAAGATCTGTTGTCATAAAAAGCACCTGAATTGGAATAACCCAGCGACGCTTTGGTCTTGATCTTGCCGGTACCCATCGTAAAAACCAGGTCGTGCCGCTGGCGGGGTGCATTCTTTTTTGTAATCAATGCCCGCTGCCAGTCGGTATTCGGAAATTCGTCGGGATTAGCGCGGTTGTTTTCGAGGTAAGAATCAACAAAAGCCTGCGCAAAAGGGCCGGTACTCGCTCCGTCGTTGGTAGTTTGCTCATTAAAATACCGCATATAATCCAGTACGCCCACATATTCGGGCGTAGCTGTCGCGCGCTGCACACCATATTCGTAGGTGTATTCCAGACTCCCCTGTCCGCTTTTCGCTCTTTTAGTCGTAACTAAAATTACCCCGGCGGCACCCCTTGAACCATAGATCGCAGCCGATGCCGCGTCTTTCAGAACCGTGATATTTTCTACGTCCCCGGGGTTAACATTATCGATACTGCTCACGGGCACGCCGTCGACGATCACCAGGGGATTGTTTGTCCCAATCGTGGTAATACCCCTGATCAGGATGTTGGAACCCGCTCCCGGCGCGCCGCTGCTGCGGGTTACCGAAACACCCGCGATGCTTCCCTGCAATGCTTCCGAAACCTGGATCGTTTGCCGGCCTGCCACATCTTTGGAGCCAATGGAAGAGATGGCCCCGGTCAGGTCTTTCTTTCTTTGCGTACCATAACCTACCACCACCACTTCCGACAATGCATTATCCTCCGGTTTCATGGTCACATCCAGGGTCGATTGCCCCACCGGGGAAACTTCCTGGCTCTGATACCCTACAAATGAGAAAGTGATCGTGACCGGGCCCTGGTCAGGAATAGCCAGCTTATATACACCGGTGGCGTCGGTGACGGTACCGCGTTGTGTACCTTTGATGACGATGCTTACTCCGGGAAGGTCCTTTGCAGCCTCGTCAGTAACTTTGCCGGTGATCTCCCTGGTTTGCGCCATCACAGGAGCAAGCCAGACGAGAGCCAGGACAAAACTCAGTAGAGCTTTTTGTCGCATATTTTTAAGATATTTAGGTTTAATGCAAAACCGGGGAGCCGGTCCGCTTGAATAGAAATTTGAGTTTGCAAATATAAATTTGCATAATACGAGGATTAAGAAAAGCAGTTAACCAGCTGCCTGTACAAAATTCTGGACAACCTATTTATCTATTTATCAGAATATTACAGTGCAAATACAATGGAAAATGGACAAGGCCAGGCTGGTAATATCGACCACCTGGATTACGGGTGCCAGCTGATTAGTGAGATTTACGGAAAACCTGATATTGTCGAGTGGACAAATGGCGACTTTATACGGCTAAGTCATATTTTATACAAGAAGACCCACGTTCAGATTAGTCCGAATACCTTAAAACGGATTTTTGGAAAAATAAAAACCGACGCCCGCTACTACCCCCAGCGGGCTACACGGGATGCGCTCGCCAACTATATCGGCTATCCAAACTGGGACACTTTTAAGGTCGCGAAACCATTGCCGCCACCGCAGCAGGCTGTCGTACATATACCGGTAAATCCGCTTCCTGTGCATACGATGGCACCCGGAGGCGGACAAGTAGTGTCGGGAAAAACGTCGGTACCGAGAAAGTATGCATGGAAGATACTGGCAGGCTTGCTGGTACTGATCATCCTGATCGGCGTGGCAGAGTATTATGCAACAATGAATGTCCCGCCTGTCGCAGCGCCCGAAATGGTTTGCAGAAATCCCGAGGGAGGGAATCCGCATTCCGCTTTCTTCGCATTCAAAGGCATTGACCAGGTAACCGAATCGCCTGACCGCTTCCGGATTGAGTTCGGGGACGGAAAAACTTTTACACTGGCGGATACCGATAGTGTAATCTCACACTATTATGAAGAGCCGGGCCGTTACCTGGCCTACCTCAAAAAGAACAAACAGGTATTTGACTCCGCCGCCGTCTACCTGAAATCGGCAGGATGGACTGCCACCGCCCGGATGATGCACGATTCGACGCGGGTGTATCCGATCCAGGTTACTGACCTCTTTTTGGGAAATAGGAATACGGTCAATGCCGCAGAAGTGGCCCGCGCCGGTGTGGATACCAACCGCACTTTTTTTGTTGATTTCATCAATACCCAGCCAACTGACATCAACGGCGATAATTTTGACCTGATCACCAAAGTCCGCACTTCGCCCGACCGGGCGGGCGTGCGGTGTTCGCAGGTAAAGCTCACCGTTTACGGAGAATGGTCACAGCATTATATCGATGTGATGAAACCGGGCTGCCTGCACTGGTGTAAACTTCAGTTCTCAGAAATCGTCAGGAACGGCCGGACCCACGGCCTCAACTTTCTCGGCGCCGACCTCCGCGAGGGAGGAACGATACGTTTACGAGTGGAAAACAAACGGGCGCAAATCCATATTAATGGAAAGCTGGTGTACGAAACAGCCTACCAGCGCCCGCTCAACCGCATATATGGCCTGGGCGTCATGTTCTCAGGCGTAGGTACAATTGAAAGCGTGACGCTGACAGACCTTAAAACAGGGAAAGCATTTGACGGGAATTTTTAAGAAAAAAAGCGCGCGTAATCTGTGGTAAATTCTTCAAAGCGGCGCGGCTTCAACCCTGTTGCGTCCGTAACTCCCGGGGCGACTTCGCTGGCCTCTCCCAGATGGTAATGTGCATAGTCTTCAATCAGTCCGTCGACCTGCCATTCGGGAAAGCCTGCATATAAAAGCATGTCACGCAATGCAGCCGGAGGGACGTCGACAAACCGGACGGGGCGGTCGAGCGCGGCAGACAATTTTTCCGCAAGCTGCGCGTGGGACAAAGCTTCCGGACCCGTGAGATCGTAGATTTTATTTTCGTGACCGGGATGGATCAATGCCTCGCCTGCCGCCGCTGCAATATCCCGCACGTCGACCAGGCTGACTTTCGCGTCCCCGATCGCGCCGAAAAACTGTCCCTGGCCGACGATTGTATCCTTGAACCCCAGCAGCCCCTGCATAAAAAGGTTCGGGCGAAGGAATGTGAATGCAATTCCCGAATCCCTGATCGCCTGCTCCACCACCGCGTGGTACCTCAAAAACCGCACGGGCGATGCAACATCCGCAGCCCATTGCGACAGCTTTGCAATGTGCTGCACGCCCACTTTCAGGGCAGCGTCGACAAACCTAAGTTGCTGCTCTTCGGCAAATTCAGAGGAATTGGTCAGAAGAAATGCTTTCTCAACCCCTGTCAACGCATTTTCCAGAGATGTTTTGTTATTAAAATCGCCTTCAACAAATGTGACGCCCGGCAACTTTGGCGCTTTGTCCAGCGAGCGGACCATTGCGCGAAAGGGAATATCTTTGCCGGACAGATACTTAACAACTTCCGAGCCGACATTTCCGGTGGCTCCGGTGACCAGTATGCGGGGTGATCCTGCGTTTTCCATTTTAGTAAGTGTTTTGGTTTGATTTATTTTTTACCAAAATTAGAGTCCGCCTTTGCCCCAAAATTGTAAGAAAACGAAACGCAGCAAATGCCAGAGATCGGACAACATATTGAAATGACAGGTGAGCTGGCGGAGGTGGTCAAGCATTTATATTGTATCAATACTGCTGACGATTTCCAGACTGTCACACAGCATTTGTCGCCCAGCCTTGAAATCATACTGGTCTTTAATCTGGGGACGCCTGTTCGGATATCGTTCGGCGACCAGCGTTTTGAGGAAAAGAAAATAGAAAAGCTGGGTGTGATTGGTCCGTTAAAGAAAATGCTGAATTACGAAGTATTGCCGACAACGGACCTGATCGTAGTTTCATTTAACCCGAATGGTTTTTACCGCCTTTTTCAAATTCCCCTGGATCAAATGCAGCATGAAGCAGTACACGATCCCGACGAGTTACTGGGCATTTCCGGATTTATGGAATTGTGGCAAATGCTCAAAACCCTGCCGAACCGGCAAAGCCAGGTAGATCTGTTGATCGAGTATGGCAATAACTTTATCAAAGAAGCAGATACCGAAAGCGAGCCGCTGCTGGAAGGCATGCACGATTTACAAAATACATTCAATCAGCCTTCCAAGGCGATCGCAGTGGATACCGACCTTTCCACACGTACCATTCAAATGCGTTTTCAGAAATACCTTGGTTTTTCAACCAGGGAGCTGACGCGTTTTCTCCGGTTCAGGCAGGTGATTGCGTTTATCCAGAAACAAGAGCACTCCGTAGACTGGCTGGCGGTAGTTGACGAATTCGGTTACCACGACCAGAGCCACCTGATCAAGGATTTCAGGCATTACCTCTCCACTACCCCGCGAAAATTCGTACAGGATTTTTTAGGAAAAGAATTCTGCGTCAGCAAACCATCGCAAAGCGACCTGCATTAAAACAAAAAAGCTGCCAACCGATGGTCGACAGCCTTTTTTTGAACCAATTAATCACATCAGAAAGAATATCTCAGCGTCACACCATAAGTCCGCTGGTCGCCTACGATACCGGCATATTGTCCGTAGCTTCCCGGCGCAGCCAGCAGCAGTTCGTAGTAGTCTTTGTTAAATATATTCCTGGCCCAGACAAAGAACGAAAGTCCGTTGGAAGCCCTGAAACCGGCGCGACCGTTGGTCAGTGAGTACCCATCGATATTCAGGTACTGCGAAGGCGACGGGCTGGATGAAAACTTGGAGCGGTAAAATGCATCAAGTCCGAGAAAGTAGTTTCCTTTCAGGCCCAGGAATGTTCCTTTGGTATTCGCTTCGCCACCTACCGATCCCGACCATTTGGAAATACCCGGCAGTACACCACCCGAAACATCCTTGAAAGCCTGCGGGCCCCCAACTTCTTCCAGCGGCACGGGCGCATTCTGGAATTTTACATATTTACCGTCCGTATAGGCTACTGCGGCATTGAAAGTGAAATGCGTGAACCGGATATTACCATCGAGCTCGGCACCCTGTACCCGTACTTTTTCTGCATTGGCAAGGTAGCCGCGGTTTACGCCGGGCTCAGGAGTTTGTACCTGCGTCTGGAAATTTTCAATATCCGAGCGGTAGAAAGTCAGGTTCAGGATCGAGTTGGCACTTGGCTTGGTTTTGATACCAAATTCCTTGTGGTCCACATACTCGGGTTTTACATTCGCCAGGTCGAGCAGGACTGCGCCGTTTGCAGTGGGCAGGCCGCCAACGTTTACGCCAATCGGCTTATACCCAATCGAATAAGTTGCATATGCATTAAACCTGGTGGAAGCGCGGTACTGCACCGATAGTTGCCCCGAAAAATTGCCCTGGTCGTAATTCGTGTTGAAAGCCTGGTCGGAATAAACACCCCTTTTAAGTGCGAGCAGTGCGGCATCTGTGGTTTGCAAACCTCCGTAAGCCTCTCTTTTATAATCCACTACCTTTTTATCGTAATTATATCTTACACCCGGCAAAACGTGGAATTTATCGGAAATAGCCCAGTCGGCCTGACCAAAAACAGCCAGCGATGTGCTTTTAATGCGGTTGGAAGTACGGATACCGAAGTTATCGAACAAGCCGGGCGTTTTCCATAGCTCACTGTTGGAGTTTTGGGCAAACCGCCACTGCGCCGAACCGGCTTCTTCGGTTTGTACCGGATCGGATTTCAGGTCCTGCCAAAGGCCGAATACTCCTACCACGCCGCTTAATTTTGGCGAGATCTTACCTGAATAGCGGATTTCCTGAGACCATTGATCGTGCACCGAGTTACCCGAAGAAATCGTAAATACCGGCAAACCAATGTAATCACGGTCATTCAGGGGAACCCATTTCCAGAAACGCCAGGCCGAGGTCGAGGTCAGCGTTCCGTTTCCGATCTTGATATCTGCGTTCACTGAAACACCGCCCAGCCTGTTATCTGCTTTGGAAGGCGTATCCAGGTCCAGTTTTCTTTCAAATGCGCTGGAATAGGGAAGCTTATAGTTCAGATCTGCGATGATCGCATTGAACTGGCGGTAGGCCGCGCGCTGGGTAGGAACCACACCAGCCACCGGCCAGCCGTATCCGGTTGGTTTCTGGTCTGAGATGTCGCCGATGACGGTAATATTCACCTTGCTGCTCGGCGTGTATAGGAATTGGCCGCGTACCCCAATGTTGTTGATGTCGTTGATCGGAAGCTGCGTATGTTCATTAAAAAACAAACCGTTCCGCTGTGTTCCGGTGAAAGAAACGCGGGCCGCGAGCTTTTTGCTGATCGGGCCGGTAATCGAGCCTTTCGCCTGTACAAATCCGAAATTGCCATAGCTCAGCTCAAAACTCCCGCCCGGATCAAAGCTGGCTGCACGTGTGGTAATGTTGAATGCACCTGCGGTTGTATTTTTCCCGAACAGTGTTCCCTGCGGCCCGCGCAATACTTCAATTCTTTCTATATCAATAAAATCCAAAGCGGTGGCAGCTGGACGGGCGTAGTAAACACCGTCTACATAGAAGCCTACGCCAGGGTCGATACCATCATTTGTAAGTCCGTAAGTAGAGCCTAAGCCGCGGATATTAAGGGTAGTGTTTCTTGCATTGGAAACATAAAGCTGTACAGTCGGAACGAGTTCTTTCAGACGGTTTACGTTAAACGCACCTGCATCTTCCGCAGCCGACCCGCGGATAATGGAGATAGGAATGGGTACTTCCTGAGCCGATTCCTGGCGTCGGCGAGACGAAATGATCACATCTTCCAGCTGATTGGAATTGGCGTCCAAAGTAATTTCCACGTTGGTTGCACTCACACTTACTTCTTTTCTCACATAGCCCACGAAGGAAACGATCAGTGTAAATGGCAGCCGCTGACCTGTAATCAATGTAAAATTACCATCCGCGTCTGTCGCAGTCCCGTTGGTGGTACCTTTGATCGAAACCGTCGCCCCCACCAGCGGCTCGCCCGAGCTGCCGTCTAAAACTTTTCCTGAAAATGTGGAGTTGACAACTGCATTGTCCTGCGCCTGCAATAAGGAGGGAGTGATCGTGGCGGCGACCAGGAAAATAAAGGAAATGAAATGCTTCATAATGGATTATAAACTGGTGGTGGTAATGCTATTTCGATAAAATATATAGAGTTTATAGATTAGATTTCCACGCGCCGGGAAAAACCGGTCGTCTGATCTGTTGGCAAATGTATTAAAACTATTTAATCTACCAAATTGATAGTCTAATAAAAGTATAATTTTTGTTCCGGGCGCGTAAGCTCCTGGCGCGGTTTTTATAATTGACTTAAAATAAAACTATCAGGGAATTACAATTTTTTATGGCCAGTAAACCCGCGCGAAAGCGCATCGCACTTATCGGAGGTGGGCCCAGCGCCCTGTTCGTTTACAAGCGGCTCGTCCGCTCCGCTGCCAGTTTTGATATTGAGATATTTGAGAAAAGCGATGTGCTGGGTGCTGGAATGCCTTACAGCAAGGCAGGTGCCAATACAGAGCACATTACAAACGTTTCCCACAACGAAATTCCAAAAATCGCCAGCTCGATCATTCAGTGGATCAAGGGATTATCTGTCAGGAAGCAGAAGCTATACAATATCGATCCTGAGGGATTTTCCCAATACAACGTTTTTCCACGACTGCTTTTCGGGGAATACCTGGCTTCGCAATTTGCAGAGCTTCGGGACGAAGCAGAAAAAAACCGGATCATAACGCGCGTACATTATAACAGCGACGTGACCGATATCACCGATCAGCCGGAAAATGGCGTGGTACAGGTTTCGGTTAATGGCACGTTGCGGGAATTTGACCGGGTGATCGTTTGCACCGGCCACAAATGGCCGGAAAAGTACGAAGGCGAAGTACCCGGCTATTTTGCGTCGCCCTACCCGCCGGCCAAGCTGCGGCTGGCGATCAACCACCCGGTGGCGATCAAAGGTTCTTCCCTCACCGCGATCGACGCGATACGGACATTGGCGCGTGAAAACGGCCGGTTTGAATGGAATGACGAAGACAGACTGGTGTATATAGCAAACGAAGACAGTCCGAAATTCAAGCTGGTGCTGCATTCGCGCAGCGGCCTGCTGCCTGCGATCCGGTTTCACCTCGACGAACCGCGGATTACCAGCAACGCGCTGCTGACAGACAAGGAAGTAGCTGATAATATGAAAAAGAACGGCGGCTTTCTTTCCCTGGACTATATTTTTGAAAAGAACTTCAAAGACGCATTCAGGAGGCGGGACCCGAAGATCTACCGCCGCATTAAGGATATGAAAATCGAGGAGTTCGTGCAGGCGGTCATGGATATGCGCCAGGGTAAGCCGCCATTTGCGCTTTTCAGGGAAGAATACAAAGAAGCTGAAAAATCGATCGAAGAACGTGAGTCCGTGTACTGGAAAGAAATGCTGGCGGAACTGAGTTTTTCCATTAATTATCCCGCCAAATACCTTTCCGCGGAAGATATGCTGCGGCTCGGAAAAGTGCTGATGCCGCTCATCGCAACTGTCATTGCATTTGTGCCGCAAAGCTCCTGCGATGAACTTTTTGCGCTGCACGATGCCGGCAGGCTGGACATGGTGGCTGTCGGAGGTGATAGTAAGGTGGAGCCTAAAAAGGAGGGCGGCATTGTGTACCGGTACACCGACGAGCAAGGCAAGAAACACAATATTTCCTATCAGACTTATGTGGATTGCTCGGGGCAGCGCCACTTTTCCTACGAAGAATTCCCTTTCAAAGGCTTGTTATTGAAAAGGACGGTGAGCCCGGCATACATCTGCTTTCAATCACGCGAAGCGGGTAAGAAGTTGCTGGAAGAGGGGAATGAGGATGTGCTGACAAATGAGCACGGCGATTATTTCCTGAAAGTACCGGGTGTGGCGATCAACGATTGCTTTCAGGTCGTGAACGAATATGGCGCTGCGAATGAGCGGATCTTCATTATGGCGGTGCCGTATATAGGCGGCCATAACCCGGACTATTCTGGTCTTGATTTCTGCGAACAGGCTTCTGAATATATTGTTAAAAAATTAGAAGAAACCGCTTCATGATAACTGAGCAGCCGTTTTTGTCTGAAATCTGGGTCTACCCCGTGAAGTCACTGGGCGGTGTCAGACTGGAAACGGCGCAAGTGGAGGAACGCGGGTTACAGTACGACCGCCGCTGGCTGATTGTGGACGGAAACGGTACTTTTTTAACCCAGAGGGCACATCCCGAAATGGCGCTGATCGATGTGGCGATCCGGGAGGATAGCCTGCTCCTTTCTCATCGGGGTAACCCTGCTAATGCCGTAACCGTACCTTTGTCAGCGAATTTTTCCCGGGAGGTAACCGTTAAGATATGGAAAGATATGGTACCCGCGCAAGCCGTTTCCAAAGCCGCCGACGACTGGCTCAGCGACCACTTGCAAAGGCAGGTCCGCATTGTCGCGCTTTCGGAACATGCGGACCGCCGATCTCCCGATATAGCAGGACAAGCCCGAAGACTTATCAGTTTCGCAGACGATTTCCCTTTTCATTTAACCTCAGAAAGTTCACTCGGAGAACTAAACAGCCGGCTCCCTGAACCTGTTGGAATGAACCGCTTCCGGCCCAATTTCGTGATCACCGGCGCGACGCCATTTGCAGAAGATACCTGGAAATCGATTCGCATTTCGGACCTGGTATTTGACCTGATCTCGCCCTGCGAACGGTGCGCAGTGGTTACTATCAACCAGGAAACGGGCAGAAAAGGACTGGAACCATTACGGACGCTATCCAAATTCCGCCGGAAAGAAAGGCATATATTATTCGGGCAAAACGTTACCGGACGCGGAAACGGGATAATAAGGACAGGCGACGCAGTCCAAATAATACGTTGACCAACGCATTTAATCCGGAACCAAACAGGTTTTGACTCCCTGTTGCATGAGTTATCGCATTATATTTGCCGCACATGAAACTCGCGCATTACATCCTGGCACTCTACACGATCCTGCTGTCCTGCATTCCCTGCCAGGACGAAGTCGTCGCGGCGCCTGTTGAAAGTCAAAACGCAGGTATCAATACCAATACCCACGACGATGGACAGGAAGCCGTCGATCTGTGTTCACCTTTCTGCATTTGCGCTTGCTGTTCGGGCATTACCTTACAGCAGGTACCCGGTTCTTTGCCGGAAGCAGCCTCCTCCCCTTTTTTCAATGACAGATCTTACGCGTACCTGGCACCGGGTATGAGCGAAAATCTGAGTGCGATCTGGCAACCGCCCAGGGCTTAGTGTATCCATTTTTTGGGGTTTGCTGACTGCCGGACTATCCGCCGGCTGTAACACTTTTTACACGCAATCTAAGCTCAGATGTTAGATAAAATCATTTATTTTTCAATTCACAACAAGCTGATCATCGGTTTGTTTACGCTCGCATTGATCGCCGGGGGAATTTATTCCTTTACCCGGCTGCCGATTGATGCGGTGCCCGATATTACCAATAACCAGGTGCAGATCATCACGACCAGCCCGTCGCTTGCGGCTCAGGAAGTGGAGCGGCTGGTTACTTTTCCCGTCGAAACGGCGATGGCTACCATTCCTTACACCGAAGAAATACGCTCGATTTCCAGGTTCGGATTGTCGGTGGTTACCATTGTTTTCCAGGACAAGATCGACGTTTACTGGGCCCGTCAGCAGGTTTCCGAGCGGCTGCAAGGCGCGGCGAACCAGATTCCGCCGGGAGTCGGCACGCCGGAGCTGGCGCCTGTCACGACCGGTTTAGGTGAGATTTACCAATATGTACTGCATACCAAAAAGGGTTTTGAGGACAAATATCCGCCGATGGAATTGCGCAGCATTCAGGACTGGATCGTGCGGCGGCAGTTGCTGGGCACGGAAGGAGTGGCCGATGTGAGCAGCTTTGGCGGTTTTTTGAAACAATACGAAATCGCGATCGACCCTTTTAAACTGAGAAGCGCACAAATATCGATGTCGGAGATATTCACGGCATTGGAAAAAAACAACCAGAATACCGGCGGCGCTTACATTGACAAAAAGCCGAATGCCTATTCGATCCGGAGCGAGGGGTTAATAGGAAGCATCCAGGATATTGAGAGCATTCAGGTCAAAGAAACGGCAAACGGGCTACCTGTGCTGATCCGGGATATTGCCAAAGTTCAGTTCGGGTCGGCGGTGAGATATGGCGCGATGACGCGGAACGACGAAGGCGAAGTGGTGGGCGGACTGGTATTGATGCTCAAAGGCGCGAATGCTTCGAAAGTGATCGGCCATGTGAAAGAACGGGTGACGCAGATCAGCAAAACACTGCCGGAAGGCGTGGTGATCGAACCATTTCTCGATAGGACCAAGCTGGTCAACAAGGCGATTACGACCGTTTCCCGGAACCTGATCGAAGGCGCGCTGATCGTCATTTTTGTGCTGATTTTGCTGCTTGGAAACTTGCGTGCGGGTCTGGTGGTAGCTTCTGTGATCCCGCTATCGATGCTTTTTGCGGTCACGATGATGCATATTTTCGGCGTTTCGGGTAACCTGATGAGCCTGGGCGCGATTGATTTCGGATTGATCGTCGACGGGGCGGTAATTATCGTGGAAGCTACTTTGCACCATATTGCGGGCAGGAAATTTACACACCGGCTCACGCAGCAGGAAATGGACACGGAGGTGTACGAATCGGCTTCGAAGATCCGGAACTCCGCAGCTTTTGGGGAAATAATCATTCTAATCGTTTACCTGCCGATCCTGGCATTGGTGGGTATTGAAGGAAAAATGTTCCGCCCGATGGCGCAGACTGTGGGTTTTGCAATTCTGGGGGCATTCATTTTGTCAATTACCTATGTCCCGATGGCCTCCGCATTGTTTTTAAGCAAGCTCAATGAGCACAAGCCGAACATTTCGGACAAGATCATCGGTTTTTTCCACAGGTTATACCGGCCGGCCCTCGCATTTGCATTAAGACAAAAACTCCTGGTCGTAGCCAGTGCGGTTGCTTTGTTCGCCGTCGGTCTGATACTGTTCCTGAATATGGGCGGCGAGTTTATCCCGCAGCTCGACGAAGGCGACTTTGCGATTGAGATGCGCGTACTCACCGGCAGCTCGCTGTCAGAAACGGTTGAAGCCAGCCAAAAAGCGGCCGGGCTGCTCAAAAAGCAGTTTCCTGACGAGGTGATTGAAGTAGTAGGAAAAATCGGTTCTTCCGAAATACCGACCGACCCGATGCCCGTGGAAGCAGCGGATGTAATGGTGATATTGAAAGATAAATCCGAGTGGAAACAGGCGAAAGGGCGCGCGGAACTGGCCGAAAAAATGCAGCAATACCTTTCGGAATCAATCGCAGGGGTGACTTTCGGTTTTCAGCAGCCTATTCAAATGCGTTTCAACGAGCTGATTTCGGGTGTGAAACAGGATGTGGCCGTTAAGATTTTTGGCGAGGACCTGGATGTGCTGGCCGACCAGGCCAAAAAGATAGGAAAGCTGGCCGGCACAGTTGAAGGCGCGGAAGATCTGTATGTGGAAGCAGTAAGCGGCCTGCCGCAGATCGTGGTCAATTTCGACCGTAGCAGGATGGCGACTTTCGGGATCAATATCGAAGACGCCAACCGCGCGATCAATACTGCATTTGCAGGCAGCAGCGCTGGATTGGTTTATGAAGGCGAAAAACGGTTTGACCTCGTGGTCCGACTTGCTCAGGCCAGCCGGCAAACGGTTGAGGATGTAAAAGGGCTTTTCATCACAAACCGGCACGGACAGCAGGTCCCGCTCGGACAAATCGCTGAAATTGGCATGGTAACCGGTGCGAACCAGATCCAGCGCGAGGATGCGAAGCGGCGGATCATCGTCGCATTCAACGTCCGCGGCCGCGACGTGGAAAGTTTGGTGACCGAATTACAATCCAAAATTGACAGTCAGCTCAAATTGCCCACCGGCTACTATATCACTTATGGCGGGCAATTTGAGAACCTGAAAGAAGCGAATACCCGGCTGGCGATCGCGGTACCGATTGCGCTCCTGTTGATTTTCGTACTGCTTTATTTCAGTTTCAATTCGTTGCGACAAAGCTTCCTGATCCTCTCTGCGATCCCGCTTTCGGCGATCGGCGGCGTTTTTGCGCTCTGGGTGCGTGATATGCCTTTCAGTATCTCGGCCGGGATCGGGTTCATCGCCCTGTTCGGCGTGGCGGTACTGAACGGGATCGTATTGATTGCAGAGTTTAATTTTCTTCGGAAACAAGGTATCCCGGATCTTAAAGCGATCATTTTTCAGGGAACCGAAACGCGCCTGCGGCCGGTACTCATGACAGCGCTGGTGGCTTCTCTTGGTTTTTTACCCATGGCTTTGTCCAACAGTGCGGGAGCCGAAGTACAGCGCCCGCTCGCTACCGTCGTCATCGGCGGACTGGTGTCGGCTACCTTGCTCACGCTGCTGGTGCTACCCGTTTTATACTGGCTGACCGAGACGCGCTTTAATAAAAAATTAGCTATTAATACATTGATATTATGCACATTAATGTTAGCCTTAGCATTTACCGGTGCCTTTGCGCAGGGTAACAATACACCTGCGAAGCAGCTTTCTCTGGCGGAGGCTATCCAGCAGGGTATCGCCCAGAATCCGGAAATCCGCTCGGGTACTTTTTTAGTGGATTACCAAAAAGCATTGCTCGGAACAGCCGTAGAAATTCCCAAAACGGAGCTGACGTGGATGGGCGGGCAATACAATAGCAGCAAGTTTGATAACCATTTTCTCCTGTCACAATCCCTCCCCAATCCGGGCGTAGCGAAGAAGCGGCGTGAACTGCTGTCGGCGCAGGTCGATGGGGCGCAGGCCAGACAGGAAATCACGAAAGCGGAGTTGATCAGGCGCATTAAAAGCGTGTATTACCGACAGCTATTTGTAAAAAGCAGTCAGCAATTGCTGATTCAGGAAAGTGAGCGGGCGGCACGTTTTGCGAAGGCGGCGGAACTTCGGTTCGCGAGCGGCGAAGCTAACCAGCTGGAACAGGCAGTGGCCAAAAGCAGTGAAAGCGAGATCCAGACGCGACTTAAGCAGAACCAGACTGCCCTGAAAAACCTGCAAAGGGAACTGCAATTGCTCCTGAACAGCTCGGAACCCGTCGAAGCTGCGGCCGATAGTCTGACCAAACGCAACCTGACCGTTACATTATCCGATACAGCCGCGCTCGGCAACTCCCCTTACCTGCGACTTTTGCGACAGCAGGTAACCATTGAAAGCAGATCCACTGCGATGCAACGCGCGAACCTGCTGCCCGATTTTTCGGTGGGTTATTTCAACCAGTCGCTGACGGGCTTTCAGAATCCGAACGGTACCGAGATTTTCTATGGTGCCGGGAAGCGTTTCCAGGGCGTACAGGCGGGTATTGCGATCCCGATCTTCCATGGCGCTGTCAAAGCGAGGATCAAAGCTGGCGTGGTGAGTGAGCAGCTGGCCAGCAACCAGGCGGATGTGGCGAGATTACAGCTGGAAAGCAAATTAGAGCAGGCATTCAATAGCTATTTAACTGATAAACAAAATATTGAACGCTACGAACAGCAATCCCTGACACTTGCCAATGTAATCCAAAACAGTGCAGCGAAAGCTTATGAGTCCGGCGAGATCGGCTATGTGGAATACGCCCAGGCTTTTTCCCGAGCATTTCAGATCCGGGCTAACTACCTGGAATTGATCGATTCGCTGAACCAGTCTGTGATTGAAATAGAGTTCCTGCTTGACAAACAATGAATCCGGTAAAAGACTTTCTTATGAAAAATATATTAATGCTTCTCTGCCTGCTGGCAACACTTACTTTTTGTACCAAAAAAGAAGAAAAAGAACCTGAAAGTGCTGAACACGAGCACCATGAAGAAGAAACCAATGTAGTTGAGCTGACGCAGGCGCAATACGAAAGCGCAAAAATCCAGACAGGTACAATAAGTATGCGCAGCCTCAGTGACGTGATCACCGCGAATGGCGTGATCGATATCCCGCCCCAGAATCTGGTGAGCATTTCGGCGCCTCTGGGTGGATTTGTCCGTGAAACGGACCTTTTACAAGGTATGAAGGTCAGAAAGGGACAACTGATCGCGACGATAGAAAACCCGGACTTTATTCAGATACAGCAGGATTACCTCGAAACGCAGGGTAAACTGGAATATGCCCGGCTCGATTTGAACCGGCAGACTGAATTAAGCAAAGAGAATATCAATGCGCAGAAAATTCTGCAACTGGCTGCGGCGGAAGTAAAAACGCAGCAGGCGCGGCTGGCCGGTTTGACAGAACGGCTGAAAACGGCAGGTATCAGCCTGGCAGCACTCGAAAAGGGGACGATCAGTAATAAGGCCGCGATTTATGCACCGATCAGCGGATCGGTGACGACGGTGAATGTGAATATCGGTAAATATGTAAATCCGACAGACGTGATGTTTGAAATCGTGGATACGGACCACCTGCATGTAGAGCTTTCGGTTTTTGAACAGGATATTCCAAGACTGAAAATAGGCCAGCTGGTGCGGTTTACGGTAAGTAACAATCCTCAAAAAGAGCATCTGGCCAAAGTTTACCTGATCAACCAAAAGATCAATGAGGACCGCACCGTACGCGTGCATTGTCATCTCGAAAAAGATGACCCCGGCCTTTTACCGCAGAACTTTGTAAAAGCGATGATCGAATCGGGCGCGACGCAATTACCCGCACTTCCTGATCAGGCGATCGTCGATTTTGAAGGCAAATCTTACGTTTTCATCCAACAGAAAGAAGCAGGCCCTGAAATGCATTTCGAGATGAGGGAGGTAGTGAGAGGCATTTCGGAGAACGGTTTTACGCAGATTAAATCACCCGGAAGCAAGGAAATGCAGACCGCCCGCATTGTGATCGGGGGAGCCTACGCATTGCTTTCCAAACTCAAAAATTCCGGAGAAGAAGGGCACGCTCATTAAGTCACCAAAAGCTACTTTTTGGAATATTAGCGTCGCGGCAGATAGTATGACTATAAGCATAAATAATTGAATCATTTGCAGAGTAAAATAGATGCGTTACAGGCTTGTTTAGGTCTGCAACGCATTATTTTCTTGGTATTTACTCACTTAACTGATTCAAGCTTATGGACAAAATCTTTACAGATCGGGTCTGCTTCCGCATGCGCAGGAGTACCCATGTTATTTTAGTTCTCCTGTTTGCGCTGGCGCCGTCTGCGCTGCTGGCCATGCACCCGCCAGGCGTTGGAAAAACGCCGTATTCGCCTGACGGTTTGGCTGACATTGTCGTCAAAGGAACTGTTAAAGACCCGGACGAAGCTGTGCTTCCCGGTGTTAGTATTTTGGTGAAAGGCAGCAGCGTGGGAACCGTCACAGACAACGACGGTGTGTTCAGCATTAAAGTACCCGATGCGAACAGCACCCTGGTACTCAGTTACATCGGTTATGCAAAGCAGGAAATCATCGTAGGTAGCAGGACTGTGATCGATGTCGTGATGGAAGCCGATAACAAAGCCCTCGAAGAAGTGGTGGTGGTGGGCTACGGTACACAGGAAAAGGTAAATTTGACCGGCGCTGTGGGCGTAGCGGACGCTAAGCGACTTCAAAACAGGCCTATTGCCTCTGTCGGCGAGGGTTTGCAGGGCGTGATCCCCAACCTGAACGTGAACGTGCGTAATGGTGACCCGTCGCAGCCCATTACGTTTAACATCAGAGGTTACGAGTCGATCAATGGCGGTGCGCCGTTGGTGTTGGTCGACGGTGCGCCGATGGACCTGAACCGCATTAACCCCAACGATATCGAGAACATCAGCGTACTGAAAGACGCCTCGGCGGCGGCGGTTTACGGTGCACGGGCTGCATTCGGGGTCGTGTTGGTGACTACGAAAAGCGGCAAAGCAGGTAAAATCAGCGTGAACCTGAGCACCCAGTTTTCGCTCGCGAAACCGATTTTTAATATGGACGTGGTGACCGATCCGTATGAATTCGTGCAGGCTCGGAATATCGCCAATATTCGCACAAGCGGCGTGCCGAGTTTCGACGACGACATGGTGGCCGGCACCAAGGCCTATTCCGAAAATCCGGCGACGGCACCGCAATGGAAGGTGGTCAACGGTTCGCTGCGGTTTTACGGTTTTAACAACTACCAAAAAAGCATTATGACCGATTATGCGCCCACAAGCCAGCACGATGTGTCGGTTTCGGGTGGTAATGAAAAGTCAAAATTCTTTGCTTCGCTCGGGTATTTCTCGAAAGACGGATATCTGCGCGAAAAGGCCAAAAATGAGACATTCAAGCGTTACAACATTCTCTTGAAGGCTGATTTTCAGGTTAATAAATGGCTGTCACTGGATGAAAAGGTCATTTTCAACTCGACTAACAGCGACAAACCGCACTTTTATAACTGGGATGTGAACATCAATTCCCTGGCGCGGGTATCGCCCATCCAACCCATTCAGTTTCCGGACCTGCCTTTTTATGTGACCGAAGGCGACCGTGAAAAATATGCACCTCATATCGGCAAGTATTTCGGAGGCACCAACTTTTTCCCATACCTGCTCAACGGGGGCCGCACGACTTACACGAACAACGATTTCTGGTTTACGCAAGGTCTGACATTGACACCGGTCGCCGGCCTGAAAATCCGTTCCGATTTTTCCTACAACATTTTTAACAGAATGTATCAGGATGTGCAGAGCAAAATTGAAATCGTGGATGCTAATTTGCTGGCTGCCAACCTGATCAGCAATGGTTTCAGTGGTGATGACTGGATAAGGACTGAAAACAACTACAACCAGTATTATGTTTTCAATGCCTATGCCGAGTACAAATTACCGCTTCCTGCTGCGCATAACCTCACCGCAATGGTCGGTTTTAACCAGGAACGTGGTCTTAACCGCTACACCGGGGCACAAGCCAGAGGTCTTATTACGCCCCAGGTCACCGACATTAATGCGACCACCGGCGTACAGCAAACATTCGGATCCAAGGCACACACGGCATTGCGGGGTGCATTTTACCGGTTGAATTATATTTTCAAAGACCGTTATCTGATCGAACTGAACGGGCGCTATGACGGGACTTCCCGTTTTCCAAAAGAAGACCGCTTCGGGTTCTTTCCTTCTTTTTCTGCCGGCTGGCGGATCAGTCAGGAGGAATTCATGTCGTCCACTTCTTCCTGGCTCGACAACCTGAAAATCCGGGCTTCGTATGGAACACTTGGCAATCAGATCATTATGGATGCCAGCCGCAACCAGATCTACTATCCTTATATTGCTACCATGGGCACAGGCCAATCGCCCTACATGTTTACCAACGGAGCCATTCCATTCGTGTCGCCCGCCGGATTGGTAAGCCCAACCCTGACCTGGGAAACAGTTATTTCCAAAAATATCGGTTTGGATGTTACGATGCTGAAAGGGCGCCTCGACGCTTCGTTTGACCTTTTTACCCGCGATACCAAAGACATGTTGATGGACGTAAGCTATCCCGACATTCTTGGAACTGCCGCCCCAAAAGAGAATGCGGCCGACCTGCGAACCAAAGGCTGGGAGCTTTCCCTGACTTGGCGCGACAAGATCAAACGCGACTGGAACTACGATGTAACCCTGGCCCTCTCGGACTGGACAGCCACAATCACCAAATACAATAATCCGACCGGCGCGATTGGCGGCAATAACTATTATGTAGGTCAGAAACTTGGTGAAATCTGGGGATATCAGACCGTAGGCATCTTTCAGTCTGCCGATGAAGTGGCAGCTGCGCCGAAACAAAACAACATCGGTGCCAACTGGCGGCCGGGCGACATTCAGTATGCCGATTTGAATGGCGACGGGGTGATCACCCAGGGCAATAACACATTGGCAAATCCGGGCGACCGCAAGATCATCGGTAACTCGACGCCCCGCTACACGTTCGGTTTGAACGGCGGTATCAGTTATAAAAATGTGCGTCTGAGCCTTTTCTTACAGGGTATTGGTAAAAAAGATCACTGGCCCACCTCGGACAACTGGACCTGGTTCTTCCCTTTCAATGCAGGTCATGTAGAGAAATATTACATTGCTGATTCGTGGAGCGAGACCAACCGCGACGCCTATTTTGCGGCACCGCACATTTCAACCAATGATAAAAAGAACGTTCAGACGCAGTCGCGATTCCTGCAAAATGCTGCCTATATCCGTCTGAAAAATATCAACCTGAGCTTCGACCTGCCTGCGGACCTGCTGAAAAAAGTCGGCATTGGCCGGGCACAGATTTTCGTAGCGGGTATGAACCTCTGGGAGTTTACCAAAATGCGAAAACCACTTGATCCTGAGACCATTCAATCAGCAGCGATCGAGTATCCCATGCAACGCATCGGCACTTTGGGCTTAAATGTTTCTTTCTAACCAGCTTTTACAATGACAAAATATATCAAAATATCCATGCTTGCGGCGGCGCTGTTGATGAATGGCTGTAACGACGAATTCCTCGAACGCAAACCGCTCGACCGCGTCACCAACGAAACTTTCTGGAACACGGAAAATGATCTGCGCGTGTACAACAACGGCCTGTACGACCTCGCCCGCAACGACGATAATGTGCCCATTATGATGGGGCATTACCAGGGTTTCGAAAGCAACTGGGGCAGTATCTGGTTCCAGGACGAATTTGCCGACAATATGGCGCCCAAGCACGCGCGTCACGTTTTGTTTCAGCGAATCAGATCGGGAAAACATACTGTTCCGGCGGGTGCGCAGGAGTTTGGCTATAAAGGATGGAACTTCGTCCGCGCAATCAATATCGGCCTGGCCAATTATAATAAAGCTATCGTCGCCGACAATATCAAAGACCGTTACATCGCCGAGGCGAGGCTTTTCCGCGGCTGGTTCTATTCGGATAAAGTATCCAAGTTTGGCGACGCTCCCTGGGTTGAAAAAGAGTTAAACACAACGTCGGAAGAGCTTTTTGCCGCCAGGATGCCGCGTGAGCAGGTGATGGACAAAGTTCTGGAAGACCTCAATTTTGCATCTGCCAAACTGCCTGACAGCTGGAATGACGGCAATGCGCCGGGCCGCCTCAACCGCTGGTGCGCGTTGTTGGTCAAATCGCGCGTTTGTTTGTTTGAAGGAACCTGGCGGAAATACCACGGCGGTACCGATCCCGAAAAATGGCTGACCGCCGCTGCTGAGGCCGCAAAGGAACTAATGGACAAGGGTCCCTACTCGCTGCACGTGACCGGCGACACGACTTCGGACTACAATGCCTACCACCGCATTCTGAACCTGGCAGGCAACAAAGAAGTGATGTACTGGCGCAAATATCAGCTCGGCGTATATACTAACCACGTTCAGTCGTATTTTGAATATACCGGAGGCGCGAGCAAAAGTATGGTAGAAGATTACCTCTGCACGGATGGTTTGCCCATTACTTTGTCCAAACTCTACAAAGGCGACGACAAGATCGAGGATGTATTTGAAAACCGCGACCCTCGCCTGCGCCAGACGGTTTTGCACCCTGCCGACGCTGCAAAGTACAAGTATCACCTGGGCGACGGCCGCACTTATCCGCGTATTGTAGGCATGGCGGGCGGCTATACAACCGAAACCGGCTACCACATTATCAAGCATTATAATGCAGATGATATGATCGGAAAAGCATTCGATACCGCTGAGTCTCCGGCGATTACACTGCGTTTCGGCGAAGCACTGCTGAATTATGCCGAGGCCAAAGCAGAGCTGAACACACTGACACAAGGCGACCTGGATATAACCATCAACAAGCTGCGCGACAGGGTGGGTATGCCTCATATGGTGCTTGGTAAAATTCCTGTGGACCCGCGCTATACCGGCGACGGCGTGTCCCCGCTGATCTCGGAAATCCGCCGCGAACGTCGTGTTGAGCTGTTTATGGAAGGTTTCAGATACAACGATATCAAGCGCTGGAAACAAGGTAAAAAGCTGCTCATTCCAACAATGGGAATGCGCTGGGACGCAGCTGCGCAGGCCAGATATCCGGGAGCGGTGATCAAAACGGCAGTAGATCCGGTGTCGCAAAAGACTTATATCGACGTTTACCAGGGCACCGACTGGGCTACGCCTGTTTTCGATGAAGCCAAGCATTATCTGTGGCCAATTCCTTTGAACTCCCTGGCACAAAACCCGGCAATCAAGCAGAATCCCGGCTGGCAGTAAATTTTTGCTGTTAGCTGTTAGCTTTTAGCTTTTAGCTTTTGGAGGAAGGGAGGATGGAGGAAAGGAGGATGGAGGATGGTTCCTTTTTCCTCCCTTCCCCCCCCTTTCTCCTTCATCCTTCCTCCCTTCCTCCTTCCTCCCTTTTCCCTTTTCCCTTTTCCCTTTTCCCCCTAAACCAAACCCCTATGAAAAAACCAATTCTTTTACTCCCCCTATTTCTTCTTGCCTTAACGTTACAAGCCCAAATTACTCCACGCAATCTCCTCGCCAAAGCCTACCCACTCGATGCAGTTACGCAAATGCTGGTGGCGAAGGATCAGTGGAAACCTTATCCTGCTACGCCCGACGCCTGGAAGCAGGCTGTGCCGGATACTACTTTGAGCCGGGTTGTAAAGGATGCCGAAAAGCTGATTGATTTCAAATTTGAGCCGATCCCCGCTTCGGTTTCGCTGGATTTTGTGCGTTCTGGCGATCGGTTGCGGCATTCGGGGATATCTTTCGGAAAAAGGAATGTGCTGATGAAGCTGATTCTCGCTGAGAGTATCGAAGGAAAAGACCGTTTTACCGAAACCATTTTGAATGGGGTATGGTCGATTTGCGAGGAGAGTTTTTGGGGTGTTCCAGCGCATATCAATGACACCGGTTTGCCCGATCCCGATAATCCTGTGGTCGATTTGTTCGCGGCGGAAACGGGCGCGTTGCTGGGTTTGGCGGATTATTTTATAGGTCAGAAATTTGACAAAATCAATCCACAGATCCGTAAAAGGATCTATTTTGAAACAAACCGGCGCTTTTTTGTACCCATGCTTACAAAAGGTGATACTTACAAATACATGAGCAAAACCAGCCAGGTCAACAACTGGAATCCCTGGATCATGTCCAACTGGATTGCCGCGACGTTGCTGCTCGAACCGGACGAAAAGCGCCGGTCTGAAATGCTTCGGGGATCTATGCTCGGCCTCGACCGCTATATCAATAGTCTGGGCGCCGACGGCGGTTGCGATGAAGGCCCTAGCTACTGGTTTGCAGCTGGCGCCAGCGTGTATGATTGTCTTGAATTGCTGGCAGGTGCTACCAATTCGAAAATTGATATTTACCAGGAGGATATCATCAAAAAGATGGCCTCTTACGTCTACAAAACACATATCGACGGCCACTATTTCGTCAATTTCGCTGACGCCGACCCCAAACTCCGGCCCGACGGGTTGCTGCTGTACAGGCTGGGAAAGGCGGTAAAAGATGAGAAACTGGTTGAAATGGGGAAATGGGCATTCCAGAATTTCACTGCTGTGTCGACTTCCCCAGAAGGTTTTCACCGGCCAAGAAGAATCGAAAACCTCCTGACCATCAATCAGATCGACGGCGGAAAAATTTCGCTAACCCCTGTACAGGAGGCCTGGATAGGCGATATTCAGGTACTGACCGCCCGCGCCGGCGACGGACTTTTCCTGGCTACCCATGGCGGCCACAATGCGGAAAGCCATAACCATAATGACGTTGGTGATTTTATTATTTACGTAAAAGGCCAGCCTATGATCGTGGATGCGGGCAGAGGGAATTATACGGCCCGCACGTTTTCCAACAAGCGTTATGAGCTCTGGTTCACGCAATCTGAATACCATAATCTCCCGATCGTGAATGGTATTGGTCAGAAAGCAGGCCGGAAATTTGAGGCGACGGCTGTTAAAAGTAATGTCAACGGAAAAGAAGCAAGTCTGCAAATGGACATTGCCGCAGCCTACCCGCCGGAAGCGGGGATCACATCGTGGAAACGGCTGGTAGCTCTTAACCGGACCAAAAATCAGGTGGAGATCACGGAAGATTATGTGCTTAAATCGGAGCCAAAGTCCATTCAGGAAATATTTATGACGGTGTGCGATGTGGATTCTTCTGAACCCGGAAAAGTAAAGTTAAAAGGTGCCGGGAATACCAGCCTGACTCTATCCTACGATCCGAAAATGTGGTCAGTATCAACTGAAAAACCTTCTACGGACGGCATGGAATATGAGAGTTTCAAAACCAAATGGGACAACAGGCCTGTCACCCGTATTGTACTGGACAGCAAGCAGTTGAAGCAAAATGGAAAACACCGCCTTGTATTTGATACCAAAGAGTAGCAACGCGCCATGCTCAGGCTTTTCAGTGAATCATTAAACTTAAAGCATTCGTTCAGATGAAAAAAATAGGATCAACCCTGCTGCTCGCGGCCCTCTCCTTTACGTCAAATGCCCAGCAGGCGGCGAACCGGCCCACGATGGTAGCAGGGTTTCCTGTTAATTATTCCGAAGATTCAGCAGGCAACTACACGCTCCCCGACCTCCTGAAATGCACCGACGGACAAGCCGTAACCAGCGCGAAGATCTGGACACAAAAGCGGCGGCCTGAATTGGTAAAGATGGTGGAGGAAATCCAATTCGGAAAAATGCCTCCGGCCCCCAAAGACCTGAAATTCAATGCTTTTGACAAAGGAACGCCTGCATTGAACGGTAAGGCAATTCGTAAACAGGTTACGGTGTATCTGACGAAAGACACCTCAGACCACAAAATGAATCTCCTGATTTACCTGCCTGCGGCTTCCAAAAAGCCGGTTCCGATGCTTTTGAATATCTCTTTTGCCGCATATAACCAAATCATTGACGACCAGGGATTGCTGGTTGGAAATATCTGGAAGGACGGAAAAAAGATAAAGGCGGATAAGCCGAGTGTCTTTGGAAAAATGGACGTCGAGCAATTTATGGACGCAGGAATCGGCTTTGCCACCGTGTATTACGGAGATATTGAACCGGATTTTAAAGACGGAATCAACTACGGGATCCGGAAGGAGTATTTAAAACCGGGACAGACACAAACCGCTGATAACGAATGGGGTGCAATCGCAGCCTGGTCGTGGGGACTGAGCCGTGCGCTGGATTATTTTGAAACCGAAAAGCAGATCGATGCAAAACGCGTCGCATTGCAGGGAGCGTCGCGGCTCGGAAAGACCGTGCTTTGGGCGGGCATTCGTGACGAAAGGTTCAAGGTAGTGGTGGCCAGTATCTCGGGTGAAGGCGGGGCTGCACTGAGCCGCAGAAATTACGGAGAAACGATCCGTCACATCAGCGACCCTTCGAGGTACCTCTACCAATTTGCCCCCAATTATCACACCTTCGCAGAAAGGGTGAACGAAATGCCTTTCGATGCCCACGCCCTGGTAGCATTAATGGCACCGAGGCCCCTCCTGCTGCAAACGGGCAGTACTGATTATTGGTCAGACCCGAAAGGCGAATACCTTTCCGCTGTCGCGGCGGCACCGGTTTATCAACTTTTCAACAAAAAAGGTCCGCAAACGCCCCAAATGCCCGCTGCCGGGGATACCTCGCTGCTGTTGAACGAGCTGGGTTATTACATGCACGAAGGCGGCCACGGTGTACTGCCGGAGGACTGGAAGCATATTGTGAGCTATTTGAAGAAGTATTTGTGAGGCGGCCGGGGTCGTTTCAGACCGCCATTTACGCAAAAGCACCCCGATAATGTCGTAACCACCACCGGTGCAACAGATTCAATCTCATGATATTTGTAAAAATAAAAGAGCAAATCATGAGCGCACAGAAACTGACATTCAAAACTACCCTGTTGCTGGCAAAGAAAACGGCGACCGGCATTCAGGTACCTGACGAGATCGTCGAAAAACTTGGCTCGGGCAAGCGCCCCCCGGTTAACGTGACGATCAACGATTACACTTATCCGAGTACGATTGCTGTAATGGGCGGGATGTTTATGCTACCGGTTAGTGCCGAAGTTCGCCAGAATGCAAAAGTCCAGGCCGGAGAAACGATCGAAGTGACGTTACAACTCGATATGCAACCACGCGAAGTTACCTTACCCCACGATTTTCAAAAAGCATTGCACAGTAACCAGATGGCCAGGACATTCTTTGAAACACTTTCCAATAGCAACAAAAAGCGCTTCGTAATTCCGATCGAACAAGCCAAAACCGACGAGACGAGGAACAAGCGCATTGAAAAGGCAATTTCCGACCTGGAACAGGAGAAAAAAGTGTAGCCAGGTTACTTTACTGCTTTTTTAGCATAAACCTGATCGATCTCCGCGCCCGCATCGCCCTGCTGCTTCATCCATTTGTATAGCTCGCTCCGTAAATCCTCGATTTTCTTCTGATAAGCAGGATCACCGGCGAGATTATTGAGCTCAAAAGGATCTTTTTCCAAATCGAAAAATTCGACCGGCGGGCGGTTTTCGAAGCGGTCTGTCAGCTTTTTTGCAGCTGGGTTAGTTTCTGATTCTGCCACCCACGAGAACCAGACCGTATTGCGGTCCTGCCGCTCGCGGTTCATCATGAATTTATTATAGTATGGTTTATCCGCTGTCAGATTCAGGATTAGCTTGTAACGTTTATCGCGGATGCTGCGGATCGGATAAGGGTCTCCTTCGGGAATATTGTTATGAATTCCGTACGCATATTTTCTCTCGCCGGTACTTTTACCTAAAAGAACCGGCAAAATGCTTTTTCCATCCAAACCGTCGACCGCCTTTCCTCCCGCAAGGGCAATGAGGGTCGGGGTAATATCTTCGTACTGCGCAATTGCAGCTGTTTCCGTTGCGGGTTTCACTTTCCCGGGCCATTTCACGATCATCGAGCTTTTTTGCCCGGCATCGTACAGATTCCATTTTGCTCCGGGAAACTGTGCGCCCTGCTCGCCCAGAAAGATCAGCACGGTATTCTTTTCCTGACCCGTTTCTTTAAGTAAGCCGGAAATCTCCCCCACCTGATCGTCCAGCCGCCTGATCTCGGCAAGGTATTTTACGTACTGTCTCCGCGTTACCGGCGTATCGACCCAGTCTTTCGGCAGGATCACATTTTCCGCTTTGAACTCAGTTGTATCCCCAACCGTCCACGGCGTATGCGGGTTAATGCTCATGACAAACAGGCAATAGGGTTTTTCAGAACCAGTCATGTATTTTTTCACATCGCTTAGCTGATATGCATCAGTTGGTGCGACACAGTTAGGTTCAAAACCTTCGATAATATCAAATGGAAATACGCTTTTGGGCTTGGTAACGTGGTCCTTGCCGGTCAA
This sequence comes from Dyadobacter sp. UC 10, assembly GCF_008369915.1. NCBI lineage: Bacteria > Pseudomonadati > Bacteroidota > Cytophagia > Cytophagales > Spirosomataceae > Dyadobacter > Dyadobacter aurulentus. The sequence continues at coordinate 693,149 of NZ_VSRN01000001.1, forward strand.
CCCGACGCGGTATCCCAGGTCTGCAAGGTAATGTCCGACGCTTTTCAGATGATCATAAACCGGCTTATGATTCTGAAAAGAACCATGTTTAACCGGGTAAAGTCCTGTAAAAAGCGAAGCGCGCGTGGGCACGCACATCGCTTCCGAAGCGATCATATTGGAGAATTTTAATCCTTCCTTTGCCAATGCATCAATATGGACCGTTTTCAGATTCCGGCCTCCATAGCAGCTCAACTGCCGGCTGTCGAGGTCATCGGCCATGATGATCATGATATTGGGTTTGGTGGTTTGGGCATGGGTGACGAACGCAGCCGGCAGAAGCAATAAACCCAGGTATCCTGCAATGATCGATTTTCTCATAGTTTGCAAATTACTCTTATCGTAAGCCGCAAAATAAGAAGTTCCTGAACTAAATCTACCTTCTGACTAAGAATCAAAACTAGGGTGCTACATAGTTTCCTTTTGCATTTTCCCAATACTCCTCCGTATTCGTAAGTGTCAATTCCGGCCTGATCATTCCCGGCGCGAAGGAGAATACTTCTGCTCCTCTTCTGATTTTATCAGGGAAATCAGGATTTGCGATGGCAGCGCGGCCGATAGATACAAAGTCGGCGTGACCGGTTGACAGTAATTTTTCGGAGAGGTTCTGATCATGCATACCGCCATTTGCGATTACCGGTACGCCTGTGAGCTGCCTGGCGATGGAATTGGATGAACTTCCGTCGGGATATTGACATTCCCGTGCCCATTTGCCCCCTTCCGCGGCAATATGAATATAGTCGGGATGGATTTTGGCAACTTCACTGAATACCGCGCGAGCTGTTTCTGCACCGCCTTCCCAGCGGTAAGCAAGATCATTGACCTTCCCCTCCGAGAACCGGATGCCTACAATGAAATCCGGCCGTACTATTTTCCTGATTTCCGTAAAAATCTCAGCAAGCAGCCGCAGGCGGTTCGAGACACTTCCACCGTAAGTATCTGTGCGCTTATTGGTATAAGGTGTGATAAACTGATCGAACAAATACCCGTTCGCCGCGTGAAGCTCTACGCCGTCAAAACCAGCTTCCTGCGCCAGCAATGCGGCTTTCACGAAACCTCTCTTGATTTTTTCCATGTCATTGACCCCCATTTCCCGTGGCAATGGATAAGGTTTTTCGTTCGTTTCAGGCTCCGGCGTATCCAGCGGCAGGATCGCCGACGGCGCGATCGTGTTTTCAAGAGACCGCGACAATGCGCCCGCATGCATTAACTGGGTTATAAACAAGACATCGGCGCGTTTCACTTCCTGTACAATTTCCTTCCAACCTGCCAGCTGCGTGGCGGTTACCAAACCAGGCTGATTCGGGTTGGCCTGACTATAAAGATCGTCTGTATAAATACCTTCGGTGACGATCATTCCAAAACCACCGCGCGCAAACGATGCATAATAATCGCGCATTTGTAACGTGGGGACGCCGGTTGAATCGGCGCTGGTGCGGGTCATCGGGGCGACGACAAAACGATTGGAAAGCCTTTTGTTTTGAATATAATAGGCTTTAAATAAAGGTGATTGCTGCGTGTTCATTGGATCTGTATTTTTTTATACAAATTTCAATGCGCACGGGCGTTGACGGGGAATAACTAATTTAAGAAAGGCCGTTAAACTAGTTTAACTTTTCTGCTGGCCGGTGAGCGGCAATTTTCGGATCTTACTTAAAAAAACGGGCGTAATGCCCAGATAGGAAGCAATGTGCTTTTGCGGAAGCCGCTGTTCTATTCCTGGATATTTATACAAAAGTGCCTCATAACGTTCAGCCCCGGATAGCATGATTGCATTCAGTATCCGCTCATCCTGCGCAAGACAGGCATTTTCATTCATAATCCGCCAAAACCGCTCGAAAACCGGAACCTGCCGGTAGAGTGTTTCAATAGCAGCTTTGTCCAGCTGTAACACCGTCGTTGGTTCCACGGCGACAATATTCCTGGTTGCCGGAACTTCTCTCAAAAAACTCGCCGAATCGGAAATCCACCAATCTTCCATCGCGAAATGCAGCGTGAAATCATTGCCTTTCGAATCGACATAAAATGACCGCAAAAATCCCTTTGTTACGAAAGACTCAAACCGACAGACCTCGCCCTGCTGCACCAGGTATTGCCGGGACAATAGATGGCGGATCTTCACCAGCGATCGCACATATTCCTGCTCCTCCGCAGTGAGTGGAATGCGTTTCAAAAAATGATCAATAACAGGTTGAATATCTTTGTTCTGCATTTGATAGTCGCTTTAATCCATACTAAGCGCCCTCTTCATAAACCCACCCAGGAAACTGGCGACGAATGTAAGGATTAATGAACCGTACAGACTGAAATTTTCCAATTCGGTTTCGCTGCTTGTTTCCGGCAATTCGGTGAAAAGAAAATACCCGCCCAGTACAAGCATACATTGCACCAATGCCAGAAACCAGCCTTTTCTGGGCTCCGCAAACCCGATCGCGATAGCGGCGCAAACCGCAACCAGGTAAGGAAGGTGCACACTCTCGGCCCGCTTTACCACGACCGTAAGTAAAACGCCTGTAAAAACGACCATGACGAGACTGGCGATGAGCTTTTTGTCCACAAATGGCGCCTGAATAGGTTCCGGGGTATTTTGCTGATTCGCTGATTTGTCTGAAATCAACCTTTCTTCCACCAGATCCGCCTGCGCCTCGGCCTCCATCTGCAAAGCCACATAAGCCTGCGACCGCCAGTGGTAAGGTTTGGGCGAAGTTCCCTGCGCTTTTGAGACTGATTTAGTGAAATGCAAAAGTGCAGTTTTAGGATCGCCGTCTTCCAGAAATAACCGGCCCAATTCCAGATGCGCCTCGTACACATCGTCGTCGAGACTGACGGCGGTTTGCACAGCCTCATATGCCTCCTTCCTGTTTTTTAAGCCTTTTTGAGCAAGTCCGCGGTACAAGTGCGCAATGCTCGAGCGCCGGTTTTTCACAACCTGATCATTGCAATACCGGAATGCTCCTTCGAAATTTTGATCGCGGTACATTTCAATCCCGGCAGCAAATTCGCTCTCCTCTCTTTCAGATTTTGAGCGGAGGTCGGCGTAGTTGCGCAGGTAATAGATATAACCGAAAAAGGTAATAACAACGAGAACTTCAAGCATTGTGCGGTCGACTAGTTCATTTCTACGCAATATAGTAACGGATCAAAAAAAAGCGGCTGCCTCCGCTAACAGAGACAGCCGCTAATATATCTTCTCAAAAAATCAGTATCCCGGATTTTGTGGTGCCAGGTTGGGATTGATCTGCAGCTCAGTCCGCGGGATCGGCATCAGATAATCGCGCTGTGCATTGAAGGTTGGGTGTGGTTCGAGGGAATTAGGCCCTTTAAAAACGACATCACCCAGTTTTCTGCGCTGGATATCGTACCAGCGCTTGTATTCGAAAGCCAGTTCCAGGCGTCTTTCTTCCATGATCAAATCAATGAAAGCCTGCTTTGTCAACCCCGCAGTCACATTAGCCGGGAAGGCCGACGCGGTTCCCGCCCAGTTTCTGGCGCGCGCCCGGATCTCGTTCACATAACCGATTGCCTCCGCCGTCGGCCCGTTCACTTCCGCCGACGCTTCTGCTGCCACGAGCAAAACTTCTGCGTAGCGCATGGCCGCATAGTTATGGTCGGAGTAGCGGCCTTCTGCATTCGAATTTCCCGCAAAACGTGCATACTTGGCAATATGCGGCCTTTTTGTATTCGGAAATTCCGTGTATGGTGCCAGTTTGCCGCCGATCAGGAGCGAATCGTCGAAACTTACATGCTTCCGGTAATCGCGTGCATCCCAGGTGTCGAACACTTTTTGCGAAGGTACGATCACGCTCCACCCGCTTCTGGGCGCATCGCCCCCGCGGACACCCGTCATTGGCGGCATAATGTCATCATTGGCACCGCCAGCTCCCGATTGCAGACCGAGAAAATCGATCGCAAATATATGTTCCTTCATATTATTGGCCTGCGGGGCACGGAAAAGCGTCTGAAAATCCGCTTCCAGTCCGTAGCCAAATTTGTCCTTATTATCAATCACCCATTTGGCTTCCGTGTAAGCTTTTGCGTAATCCTGCAAAGTCAGGTGAACGGTAGAAAGATACGCGGCGGCCGTCCCTTTCGTCGGGCGGCTCCTTACGTCGGCGGGCTGCTTTTCGGGCAACCATTGTTTGGCAAACTCAAAATCCGCAATAATTCCAGTGTAAACCGTCGCCGCGGGTGTTCTCGTCAGCTGCTTTACCGATTCAGGATTATTGATAAAGAAATCAATATAGGGCACATCCCCAAAAACCCGTACGAGGTGGAAATAGGCAAATGCGCGTACAAACCTCGCCTCTGCAATAAGCGGATTAATTTCCGCTTCGGCCAGGCCCAGCTGCTCTGCACCGGCAATCGCCGCATTGGACGCGCTGATCACCTGGTACCAGTATGGCCAGAACTGATTGACCATGTTATTGTTGTCGTCCATATTGAAGTCGTTGACCTGCTGCCGCTCCGCCGGCGTACCCCGGTCACCGATATCGCTCATATCGTCACGCAGCATCAGCGCCGACACGAACTGGCGACCGTACAACCGCTCAGAGGCGATCCATCCATAAGCCCCGAATACAGCCGTTTCTACGTCTTTGGCACTTTTAAACATGGCCTCGGGAGCTAGCAAACCAATTGGCTTCTCATTCAGGTCGGCGCAGCTCAGCAGCATGGCCGGCAACAAAAAAAGGAAGCATCTCCTGATATATATTTTCATTGTAATTTCTGATTAATAGGGTTTTAGACTAAAATCCGATATTTAAACCGACGGTGTAAGATTTGGCGTTTGGATAACTTGCGTAATCCAGCCCAAGGTTGCGGTTACCGTCCGTATCCCCTTCCGAAGAGTAATTCACTTCCGGATCATAACCTTTGTATTTGGTGAATGTCAGGATATTCTGGGCGCTCACGTAAACCCGCAGCTTTGTCAGACGAACCTTCTCCAATACCGGACGGGGCAGATTGTAGCCCAGCGCCAGGTTTTTCAACCTCACAAAACTTCCGTCATACACCCAGCGGGTAGAAACCCTTCTGGTACGGCCGGTCATCGCTTTCGGGATATTCGTATTGGTATTGGTTGGCGTCCAGCGGTTTAATGCATCGGTCGTCGCATTATTGATCCCCGACAGCAAATTCAGTTCCATAAGCGTATAACTCAGGAGGTCATTGCCTTGCGAAGCCTGGAAGAATGCATTCAGGTCAAAACCCTTGTAGCTGAAATCGTTATTAAGCCCCCAGGTAAATTTCGGGTGCGGATTTCCGATGATAGTCCGGTCGTCGCTGTTGAGCTGGCCGTCGGGCTCGCCGGTCAATTTTCCGTTTGCATCTTTTTTACCATTGATGTCCCTGAATTTCTCTCCGCCCGCAGCCACTTCGAAACCGCCGCCCGGGATGAAATTGTCATTTTGCTGATAAACGCCGTCATACAACCAGCCGTAGAAACTTCCTACCGGCTCGCCCTCGCGCAATATCTGTGTCTGACCAAGCCCTACCATATGTCCTGGCGCCGAGTTGTAAAAAATGTCGGTACCGTTCGGCAGTTTCAGCACTTTGTTCCGGTTCATTGAGAAATTAAGGTCCGTGCTCCATTTGAAATTTCCGTTCAGGTTGCGCGAGTTCAGCGTTACTTCAAAACCTTTGTTCTCAACAGTACCGATATTCTGTAGCTGGTCTGTGTAACCGGAATACTGAGGCAGCGGAACACTGAACAACAGATCGTTGGTCACGCGGCGATAGTAGTCGAGCACGAGGTTTAGCCGGTTGTTGAATAAACTGATATCGGTACCTACGTCAAACTGCGTGGTCGTTTCCCAGGTCAGGTCGTCGTTGGCAACGGTAGTCGGGCGAACTGCATTCACGGCCACGCCATTGATTACCGTATACACATTCGAGAACCGCGCCATGGTCTGGTAAGGCCCGATCGCCTGGTTACCCGTTAACCCATAGCTGGCACGCCATTTCCACTGACTGATCGCCCGCACGTTTTCCATAAAAGGCTCGCTCGACATTTTCCAGGCAAATGCACCCGAAGGGAACATGGCCCACTTATGGTTTTTGCTAAAATTGGATGAGCCGTCGCGGCGGATATTGGCTGTAAACAGGTAACGATCCGAAAGCGAATAGGTAACCCGGCCATAGAGCGAAGCAAGCTGCCACTCGGTCAGACCGGAAGTAGGACTTTGCCAAACCGAAGAGCCGCCCAGGTTCCAGAACGAAACCGCATCGGTAATAAACGATTGCCCTACACCCTCCCAAAATTCACTTGATGAAGTCTGGTAAGAATAGCCCGCCATCACCGACAGATCATGCTTTGTTCCGATTTTTTTGTTGTAAACCAGGTAGTTCTCGTTCAGGAGCAAAGTACTTTTTGTCCCTCTCACCGAAGCCCTGCCGCCGATATTCCGACCGTCGTTCAACGTGCTGGGCAGGTAATTGCCAGCGCGGCCGCTGTTGGTTGTGGCGCCAAGCGTTACCCTCAGTTTCAGATCGTCGAGAATGTTGTATTCCGCAAAAAGGTTACCCTGGATCCGGTCATTCAACGACTGGTTTTCGAGCTGTGTCGCGATTGCATACGGGTTATCGATCGGGTCATTCAATCTCGCCACTGTAAAACGTCCGTTCGCGTCGCGGATCGGCTGGTCGGGCTCGAACTTGAATGCAGCAGCCACTACGCCGGGGGTTAGTCCCGAAGAGCCTTCCTGCGTTTTGGACTGATCGCGGGACACCCGCTGCGCAAACATATTCAATCCGAATTTGAGTCTTTTCGACGCCTGGATATCGATGTTGCTCGTCACCGAAAACCGGTTGTATCCCGAGTTAATAATGATCCCTTTATGATCGTAAAGCGCACCGGAAACATAGTATTTCACCGCATCATTTCCACCTGCGAGCGAAAGCTGGTAATTCTGTATCCCGCCTTTTCTGAAAATCTGGTCCTGCCAGTCGGTATTCCCGCCTGCCGAAACCACATTGGGCCGCGCCTCCTGCACATAGCTCAGAAACTGGTCCGCATTGAGCAGGTTAAGCCTGTTGATCTCTTCCTGCGACGAAAACGAAGTATTGAACTCGATCCTCGGTTTACCCGAAACACCTTTTTTAGTCGTAACCATAATGACCCCATTTGCCCCGCGGGATCCATAAATCGCCGTGGCGGAAGCATCTTTCAATACTTCAATAGACGCAATATCTTCCGGAGGCGGCAGCGCGCCGCCTACAAACCCGTCGACTACATAAATCGGGTCGCTGCTGGCATTAATGGAACTGCTTCCGCGCACACGCACCTTAAAAGTAGAACCCGGCTCGCCATTGTTCGCCTGGATCTGCACCCCCGCTGCGCGGCCCTGCAATGCCTGTACAGTTCCAAGCGCTGGATAAGCTGTGATTTCCTCTGCCTTAATGGAAGATACGGAGCCGGTTACGTCGCTTTTTTTCACCGTTCCATAGCCTACCACCACCACTTCTTCCAGTGATTTGTCATCTGTTTTCAGGCTGATATTTACTTCTGTCTGATTACCGACTTTGATTTCCTGCGAGATGTAGCCGACAAAACTGAAAACGAGCGTCGCGTTGGCGTCGGGTACCTGGATTGAATAGCTGCCGTCGGTCCCCGTGGACGTTCCTACCTGTGTTCCTTTCAGCAAGATGTTCACACCGGGCAGCGGGTCAGAATTCTGTGCGTCGGTCACTTTTCCTTTCACAGTGAGATCGGCAATACCCTGCGGAGTGACTCCTGCCGGTTCGGAAACCGCTCCCGTTTCGCGGGCTTTTGCTCCGGGTTTTATAACGATATTCTTTCCCCTGACCTCAAATACTAATCCCTGAGGCGTCAAAACGGCATCTAATACCTCAGAAAGCGGCATATCCCGGGCGGATAAAGAAATCTTGCGCCCGGCCTGAATAAGCTTCGAGCTGAACACGAACCGCACGTCGGCTTGCTTTTCGATCTGCTGTAAAACCCGCGAGATCTGTTCACCGCTGGCATTCACGGTTACCTTTTTGGCCAGTAACTCCTGTGCCCTGACTTCAACCGCAGCTGCGGTACCTGCAAAGCAGACAGCCAACACTACCTGTAATAGACTTATCCTCATGAATATCAGCAATTGATGCCGGAGATAAACCGGTTTTTCCATAGTTTTGAAAGGTTTTTGTTTAGTGTTAAGACTGGCAATAAACTCCCCGCGTGCGCTTCCGGGAACGACTGGCCTGCGCAACACAGGGTGATTCCGGCCGGTGATGCTCCAACATCACCGGCCATTTCTTTACTTATCCTGGCAACCCTTTCCTTCGACAATAATCCGCCCATCTATTACTTCATATTTCGCTCCGACTGCATTGCAGACGAGGTCAAGTTTTTCATAGAGGGACAAATCGGTCAGCGTGGCGGTTACCGGGCAATCTTTCATAATATTCTCATCGAAAATGATCTCTATACCATAGGCTTTTTGCAGGGTTTTAAAAATTTCAGAAACAGGAAAGTCTTCGAATTTGAAATCCGGGGATATATGCTCCGAGGTAATAGGAACGGGATTAGGAACAAGTGTTTTAGTCATTTTCGCGGTTTCACGCGCCACAACAATACGCTGATTGGGTTCGATCACCACCCCGGAGAGCTCGTTGCCGGCCGGGAGATTTTGTATTTGCGCAGATTCAGCAGTAAATACGGCCACCCGCCCGGTCTTGACCTCCACGGAAACATCTTTTTCATCCGAAAAAGACCTTACGTGAAAACTGGTACCGAGCACTTTCGTGACAATTTCATCGGCATACACATAAAAGGGACGGTTGGCCTGCCTGGTAATATCAAAAAATGCACTGCCCGAAAGGATCACTTCTCTCTTACCTGCGGCAAATTGATCCGGAAAACTGAGCTTACTTCCGGGATCAAGCAGTACGGAGCTGCTGTCGGGTAACTGAATGCGCATTACCTTGTCCGTCACATTCTGCACTTCTCTCAGTTCTGTTTCGGCTGCTGAGACGAGCTGCTCGTAACGCACCGGTCTTTTATCGTATTTATTAAATAACCAGGCGATTCCCATCACTAAAATAACCGAGCAGGCGGCCAACAGCCAGCGTGACCCTGAGAACACAGCGCCGGTAGCTGCCTTATCCAGCCGCTCATCAAACTGGTCCATGATCCTCGAAACTGCCCTCTCCTTTTCGAGGGGCGGAAGCTTTACGGAACCCGGCCCTAATGCCAGGACGAGTTCGCGGGCTTGAAAAACCGTTTCGGCTTTTGTGGGATTTTCGCGGAGCCAGGTTTCCCATTTGGTCTGATCTTCCCGTGTGGGCCGCAGTACCCAGTTACGGAATGCATCGTCCCAAACGAAATCTTCAACCGAGAAAGACAGGTAACTATCCATGTTTCATGCGTATCTTTTCAAATACCATTAGACATTACCCGGAATCCGATACTGTATTATTCGGACTTTTTTTATTAAAAAATTATTTTGTCTGAAAACAGACCGGGCAGGATGAGGGAAATAATCGGCTTCCACTGGGTTTTGAGCCATTTGAAAGCGGTCTGAAGCAAATTGGATACGGACTGGGGGCGGATTTCCATCATATAAGCGATTTCATCCCTTTCCAGATTCTCGAAAAAGCGCAGGTACACGACTTCTTTTTGTCTTTTGGGCAACCCGTTCATCAGCGAAGCCATCTGATCGCCGATACTTCTGGTATACTCGGATTGGATCAGGCAATCCTCTGCACTAAACTCGACGTCGAAATCGGCCGACTCCATCACCGGATCGCCGGACAAAAGCCAGCGCTGACGGTTTCCGAGCCTGTTCAGCCGCCTGCGAAGGGATGCGAGCAGATAGGCTTTGGGGGGAATATCCTGATTTAAAACATGCCTTTTTTCGAGTATTTCAAGAAATACATCCTGGATCGCATCTTTCACCAGCTCCGTATCCTTGTTGAACTTATGACCATATTGAAACATCAGGTCGTAGGTTGTTTCGAGCAGTTGTTGAAAGGAACTCCTGTCTCCCGCCAGCGCCAGGTACCAGAGGTGCGCGACCTCATCTTCCTCGATGGCGTTAAGGGAAAAAGTTTTCATTTCAGGATCGTAGTGTCTTCCTGTTCAAAGACAAAAAACCCTGAAATGTACCCTTATTTTCTTCCTGCTTTTCGATTGAGAATACATAAAATGGCCTGCCGCATTGATTACACGCGGCAGGCCATACGGAAGTTTCGGGTTTGTCAGGCGGTGAAAGTAAATGCTTTTCTCAGCAGTTCCAGACTTTTTGGAACAGATGTTTTGGGGTCTTCCTTCCCTTCCATTTCGAGCGAAACAAAACCTTTATAATTCGCTTTTTCGAAAATTTTCCCGATCCTGGTATAATCCATTTCCTTATCATAAAATGTACCGCCGCCGAAATAGGTTTTAGCCTGTACGATCGTGGCGTAGGGAGCTAGCTTTTCCAGGCCTGCATAAGGCTCACCGACAAAATTGCCCGTGTCCACATTCAGTCCCATAGAAGGCGAGCTTTTCAAGGCATTATACATTCTCAGCAGGTAGTCGATATTGGATGATAATCCCCAGTGATTTTCCAGTGCAAGTACAATACCTTCTTTTTCAGCATATTGAAGACACTCCCCCATTCCGTCAATCGTCCATTTGATACCGTCCTCATCCGTATATCCTTCAATCGGTGGTTCTACGCCGTGGGTATAATAGTCTGTCTGTCTCTTATTTTTGACCGTCCCCCAGGAGCCGGTATTCATCCGCACGCAGGGAATACCCATTTGCGACGCCATATTGATGCATTTGTAGGTATGCTCAATATCCGCCTTGCGTTTGGCGACATCTGGCTGCAAAAAGTTCTGGTGAATTGAGAGTAGCGGCAGCGCCATGCCGTTGTCAAAGGCAATGCGCTTCAATTTATTCTGATAGACGACCGTATCTTCTTCCATGGACCGGTGCAGGATCTCCACCCCGTCAAACCCAAGGCGGGCTGCGTCTTCGATCACGTTTTTAATTGGATACTTCGGACCTGACAGTGGCCAGTAGGAATAGGTCGAAACGGCAATCGGCAGGCGTCGCGTTACTGCAGGCTTTACTGCGGCAGTTACTTCTGCCAGCGATCCGGTAAGCAGCGCGGAACCGAGCACAGCCGATTTTTTCAGCCAGTCCCGTCTTGAACCCGCACTTTCTGATGCGTCAAAATCTTTCATAGTAGATGGTAAAAGGTTAGTAAATGGAATAGCCCTGCGTATGGGCATGTATGGAAATCAGCTTAATATACAAAGCAAATTTTCAAAGACACTACCCCGTGCTAAGCTTGCCTTTTTTTTACAAAAACCCCTTCACCAAATCCCATTTCATTTAATAAGCCCTTCTGCGAAAGCCTGCCACTGGATTTTGGAAAAAATTTCCTTCCCGAAAAATCCTGTGACAGCATTCCGGATCTTATCGATGAAATTTTCCGCTTCCTCATTTTCTTCCAGATTGCGGTCGTAAATGCCGGCTGTAACCGTTTGGAATTCTCTTGTAATCGTGAATGTGCTGGTCGATTTTTCAGAGTAAAAATGCGCCGGAGCCTGTTCATCGGAGGTAGGCGCAGCCACCGGCCGCACACGGATAGCGAGGCTTTGCACATCCTGCGTTTCAAAATTTTTAACCTGCTCTATCCTTACCCAGTCGAATCCTTCCGCGGCCCTGGTGCCGGGGCCGGGTACATCAATCCGGATCAGCAAGCCTTTTTCCGCCATTTGCGTCACAGGGTTTCCGGCTGCGTCCATTAATGCAAAATTTCCGGCGCCTCCCAGGTTGCCCCAGCTGTTCACGTCCAGCAGCCTTTCCTTTGCAACGCGGTAAAGCGCGGCGGCTTGTTCGGCCGAAACGAAATCCCTTTTGCTTTCTGCATTGACGACAGCTCCTTCCTCATTTTCGGGAACCGCGCCGGTGTAGTTTTTCTCGTCCATTATTTCCGTTCTTTTATTGTAGAGTTGGCCGGACACAAAAAGAAATATGCCAGCGCCAGGTGGCACGGTTTTTAACTCTACACGCATTCTAAATCAACAAACAACACGGAAGATCATGGAAAATACAGGAAAATATGCCCTGATAACGGGCGCGACAAGTGGGATCGGATTGGAATTGGCCAAACTGTTTGCAAAAGACGGGTATAACCTCGTGATCACGGCAAGGGATGAAACCGAGTTGCATGAAACCGCCGGGTTGCTGGAACAGAATGGCATTTCGGTCGTCACGATCGCGAAAGATCTGTTTGACCGTGAGCAGGCATTTTCACTATACGCCGAAGTGAAGCAGCGCGACATTGAAATTGACGTGCTGGTCAACAATGCAGGACAGGGAGTTTACGGAAAGTTTGATCAGACTGATATCGATCGCGAATTACAGATCATCGACCTCAACATCAGCTCACTGGTCATCCTGACCAAATGCTTCCTGACAGACATGGTAGCCAGAAACTCTGGCAAAATTTTAAACCTGGCATCCATCGCAAGCAAGGTACCCGGCCCGTGGCAGGCTGTTTACCATGGTACCAAAGCATTCGTCCTATCCTTTTCGGAGGCCGTCAGGGAAGAAGTGAAAGATACCGGGATTACCGTGACCGCATTGATGCCCGGCGTAACCGATACTGACTTTTTCAATAAGGCAGATATGCAGGACAGCAAGGCCGTGCAGGACGAAAGCGCCAAAGCTGACCCGGCCGACGTGGCTCTGGATGGTTATAAGGCTTTAATGGCCGGCGACGATAAAGTTATTTCGGGGTTGAAAAACAAACTGCAAATGGCCATGTCGGCTGTGACGCCCGACAGTATTGCTGCGAAGCAAATGAACGAGCAGCAAAAGCCAGTCGATAAAGACGATATTTAACAAAATGAAAAGCGAGGCCGGTTCAGAAGATCGGCCTCATTTTTTGTTCGTGCTTTATCAGCAAAACAGGTGTGTGTGTATTACGCAACTGCCGCGTATCTGACACATTTTCTAAGAAAAAATCACCATAAGATCCTTAGTTAAAATCAGTTAAATTTTCATCATTGATAATTAAGTCGACTACCTTCCCGAAAAGACAGATATGCGACGACTGAATATCCTATTGATTTTGTATAAACAACTATGGCCTATAACCACAGCCACCTCCCTGCTTATGTGGGTACTGGCTGGTTACCCATCCCTCTCATCAGATAAGTTCGCTGCTTTCGTTGTGACCTTTATGTGGCTTCGGAGTTTCTGCCAATTGCTGATCTGGTATCTTTTTCGGTCATTCAATCCAAAAGGCTTTGTCTTTTACCATCATTTTGGATTATCGGAGATTCAGCTTGCGTTTGCGGTATACCTGCTAGATCTTTTAACTTTTGCACTATGGATCCTTTTAACAAGTCTGATCGCGATGTGACGATTTTGGAAGTTGATAGTATTTTGCTCGAGTACAAGCATCGTAAAATTCTTCAAAATATTTATTTGCGAGTCCAAAAGGGAGAAATTATCGGTCTCCTGGGCAGAAACGGAAGTGGCAAATCGAGTTTGCTAGAAGTGATATATGGCATTCGAGCCGCACAAAATTGCTCCGTCAGAGTAGATAATAACTTCATAAGCAACGCTACCGCCACAAGGATTTGATGGCCTATTTGCCGCAGAAACCGTTTGTTCCCGGCCATTTAGAAGTCAAGAAAGCATTCATGCTTTATAAATCTCAGATCTGCGAAGCGCTCAACTATTTTCCTGAGGTTGAGCAATTGCTGTCTCTTCGTTTTGACCAGTTATCTGGTGGTCAGCAGCGTTTGATCGAAACTATAATGGTTATTTCATCTCCTTCATCATTTATTATTTTGGATGAGCCTTTTTCAAATGTTATGCCCCTCCATATTGAAACAGTCAAAGCTTGGCTTTCGGTACTAAAAAGGAGTAAAGGTATTCTGGTAACAGATCACTATTATCGAGATGTACTAACCATTAGCGATTATATTTATTTACTAAACATGGACGGGCGAACCATTAAATTAACAGAGCCAATCAAGCAATTGAAAGACTTTGGTTATACAAATTAGGATTTGCCGAAACCATGCCATAAAGTTTTCATCTGGTTTGTGAGTCATGCATGGTTAAAGTTTTGCGACAGCAGCTACCCGTTTTGCCCTTGCTTCGTAGCCAGGGTTTTAGCAGTTTCGTGATATTCGGCATGACGATCCAGGTTAATATCCCCACCATGCAGGTAGCGATTATCAATGCCAGTAGTACGGGGGTAGATCTTTTATCAAGAGCCCGACGGTGAATTGCAGAAATAAACTCATGGGAAAAACGCCGCACAAAGTCGCAACTGCCATTTTCCAGCGCCGCGGTGGAACAGGTGCCCGGAACCATGCTTCCAGACCGGTAAGCTGCCGGTAATTCAGCGATTCAGTCAATGTAGACGCGAAAGCTTCCCAATCACTGAAAAGTTGTGAATTGTAAAATGCGTCGCGTTCGGCCTCATCTTAAAGGTTCGGAGAATACCAATTTCCCGGCTGTCGTCGCGCGGCAGCGTCGTAATCATTCCTGCACCTTCACGCCCCTGTGCAAAAAAGATTCTCCCAGAAACCGGCGAAGTGCCTCTTTGAATTCCTCTTGTTTTCCCGGAAGAACTCTCCGCGCAATGGCGACGTGTACAGGCATCGTATCTTGCTTTTCTGTCAGATTGAGTTTAGAACCACAATATAACAAGGCAGAATATTCTTCTTCCAAAAATTAGTTTATTGGGCCGACACTGCTTTAACTTTAAAAATCTGCACAAAACAAGCAGATTTAACACTCCGAATTTATGACGAAAGCGAATGCTCTACTATGTGGTTTCATCGTTCTAAAATTTGCACTTCAATATTTATTGATCATCCCTGAATACGATCTGCATCGCGATGAATACCTGCATCTGGATCAGGCAAATCATCTCGCCTGGGGTTATCTTTCGGTCCCACCAGTCACTTCCTGGATCGCTACCCTGATCAAGTGGCTTGGAAATGGCGTTTTCTGGGTACGTTTCTTTCCCGCGCTATGCGGTGTATTGACCATGCTGGTGGTTTGGAAAACAGTCGAGACCTTAAAAGGCAGTTTATACGCCTGCGCCCTCGCCGCTACCTGTACATTATTTTCTGCTCTGATGCGATTGAATCAGCTTTTCCAGCCAAATTCAGTCGACGTGCTGTGTTGGACAACGCTCTATTTCATTCTGATCAAATACATTCAGTCGGGAAAATCGAAGTGGCTGTACCTGTTCGCGGTCATTTTTGCTTTTGGATTTTTAAATAAATACAATGTTGCTTTCCTGATTGTAGGGTTACTTCCTTCCATTTTACTAACCAAACACCGCCAGCTTTTAGTTACCCGTCCATTCCTCGTTGCCGTGTTAATTGGTTTGATATTGATCTCGCCGAATCTGCTCTGGCAATACCAAAACGACTTCCCCGTATTTCACCATATGAAAGAACTGGCCGAAACGCAACTTGTCAATATGAGCCGGGCCGACTTTTTCAAAGAGCAATTTTTATACTTCGTCGGCGCTATGATCGTGCTAATTCCGGGATGGTACGCATTGCTGGTCTACAAACCATTTGAGGCATATCGTCTCTTCTTTTTTTCGATCGTCTTTACGTTGTCGGTGTTCGTTTTTCTGAGGGCGAAAGGATACTACGCGATCGGTATTTATCCGGTCTATATTGCATTTGGGGCTGTTTTTGTTTCAGTTAAATTAAAACCGGTTTGGCTGCGTGCTGCATTTATCATTATCCCGGTGACGATCTTTATTCCCGTCGCAATGGTAGCCTTTCCCAATCAAACTCCCGAGCAGATCGTCAAAAATGCAAAGCGTTTCAAAAATGCCGGATTACTGCGTTGGGAGGACGGGAAAGACCACGAAATTCCGCAGGATTTTGCAGATATGATTGGCTGGAAAGAGCTGGCCGAAAAGGTCGACGCCGCCTACGCCAGCTCGCCCGATCCCGGCAATACACTGGTTCTCTGTGATAATTACGGACAGGCAGGCGCCATTAATTACTATACGAAAAAAGGAATCGACGCGGTGACTTTCAATGCAGATTATGTAAACTGGTTTGACCTCAGTAAGAGATATAAGCACGTGGTCAGGGTCAAAAATGCGTGGGAAAGGGAGGCGGAGATAGAAGAAACGTCGCCTCTTTTCACACAAGCGATTATCACGGACTCTATTACCAACCGGTATGCAAGAGAACGCGGCGCCACAATCTTTTTGTTTCTGGATGCCAAAGTCGATATCAACGGCAGGCTGGCAAAAGAAATCGAAGAAAGTCGCTGGTAAAAAAAGCAAAGTCATCGCGCTTCAGCGCGAATGAAATCCCTCAATTGCCCCGGGCTTCAGCCCGAAATAAAATCCCTCAATTGCCCCGGGCTTCAGCCCGGGGATTCAAAGATTATTTGAAATTGTTTCTTTTTGTTAAAAGGGAAAGTGGCCAGAATGCGGCGGTTACAATCGCCCGGGTCCAATCCGGCTTTTCCGGATTAGCTCTCACAGCTTTTACACAATACCAGATCAACAAAATGCCTGCTAGAATCAGCGCCACTGCCATGGGATTTCATTTTAAGATTTTTGGAAAGATATTTGTATACAAAGCGTACCACTAATATAACAAATCGTGCCACAACGACAGCTCACCGGCCTCCAAAAGCGAGCCTCCAAATACATCGACAAAGCGATCAGCTATAAAGTCCGCCCGGGCGAGGTCATAGAAGGCTACTTCTCAGGCTTCGATGAAAAAAACATCGACCGCGCTGTAATACAGATGTCTAATGCTGCGGATACAACAACGCTGCCGCTGATGACGGTTGTGAATTATTTTGAGGGGGTTGAGGATGAGGAGGTTTGAAGGGAAACCCCAATAGGTCTCGTAAGCTCGAACATCTGTAAGCCGAGCGCACTCTCAATTTTACCAATTGATTTCCAAAACTTCAGCTTCCTCCAGTGCCTGGATAGAAAACAGAGAGGTTTGTTGATGCAGCATAGCAGAATATGCTGCAAGTCACCCTGTTCGCTTTCAGGAATACTCATGTCGGTGAGTAAATACTGTATTTGCTTCGGTTCATTCATTCTTAGTGCTTAATTCTCATCAATATACCTATTTCCTTTTCGATAAACCGTCTTTCGAAAGCATTGACCGGGCAGGAAAGTGCTTTTTTGTAGCTTGCCAAAGCATGTTCAGTATCATTCCTATCCGCATGCATTTTTGCCCAGAAACAATGGAGCAAATGGTAGTTACGAAAAAACCGGTTCGCATGCAGCAGACTTAAAATTTCAATTGCAGCGGCTTCATTTCCGCCAAAATACAGAGCAGCGGCTTGTCCTATTTTTGTGAACGGCGACGAATTAAATGCCACAAGTTTCTCGTAAAGCGACGCGATACCCTGCCAGTCGGTTTCCTGAAACCTACCCGCGTGCATATGTTTGTAAGCTATCGCCGCTTCGAGCTGCCACGCGCTGGCGACGGAAGATTCCTTTTGAGAAAGCAACAGGTAATGATTGGCCACGACGATCATTTCCCGGTTCCAGCGCCTGCGGTCCTGCCCGGCAAGTGCAGTCAGTTCGTCGAGCTGGTCAGTTCTCGATTCCGCCCTTGCCAGATTGTATAACAACAACGCATACAATGCTTTAACCTCTCCATTGGCTACAATATTCATCTTCATCATTTCCTGTAAAAGACTCAATGTATCTTCGCAAAGCTGCTCGTCGGTGAGCGTGCCCTTCTCGGAAAGCTGGTACCCTGCCGTAAACATCACATACAGTACTTTGAGCGCCATTCTTATCTTTTGTTCATCAGGGTTACCTACTGATTCCGCTACCATAAAATCACTGCGTGATTGTTCCACACGCCAGCGATAAAGCGTTTTTGAAATGGTATCCTCCCCGGAAGCAAGCAGTGCCGCAATATGTTTTGTTTTTAAACCGCAGACATATTTCAATACCACCACCAGCTGCACCCTGGGCGGATAGGCAGGCTGTAAACAGGAAAAAAGCACGCGCAGCAGATCGCGGTCGCTGGTCAGCAACTGATCGGCAGCAATTTGATCAACTGCCGGATATTGCTTGCGCTTTTCTTTTTTTAAATGATTATAGGCAAGGTTTCTGATCGTTGCAAAAAGCCACGCGTCGGGTTGTTCAGGTACAGCATCGCGCCATTTATCCACCGCGATTGCGAACGCCTCCTGCACAATATCCTCCGAAACAGAGAGCTCTTCAATACCGGTATGATACATCAACACCGCGACCATTTTACCAAAAAGGCTGCGGTGAAGCTCAGAAAGCAAATTGGCAATGTCCGCGGTCACGGTTCCTGGTGTATTTCCATAATCGGACGTACCTCAATGCTGATTTTATCCTGAATAATATGCGGGCACTGTGCGGCAATTGCTGCGGCTTGCTGCAGACTTTCAGCCTGGATCATCAGATAACCACTTATCCCTTCCTTGGCGTCCATCAGCAGCCCGTCGGTTTCGACCTGCTTTCCAACCATCCTGTATTCATTTTCAAGCGGCTCGCCGGCTATGAAAGTATCGAACCGGACCAGTTCTTCGACCCAGCTGTTCATTTCGGCGATATCTTGCTGTATTTCTTCCTCCGACATTTGCGAAAGCCGGGTAATGTCCTCACGGATAAGCAATAGAAACTTTTTCATACTTTGGATTTTATGATATAGTATATCACCGACGCTTTTTCCGGACAAGTTTCAGAAATAAATTTTACTACCACCGCTAAAATAACGGATTGGGGTTTAAAAATCCCGGCCGCAGTGGCGGGCCGGGACATTCATTTATAGCGAAGCCGCGCCTGCCGCCGCCACTTCGTGATCATCGTCCACCGTACTTCCGCTCACACCTATTGCGCCGATAATCTCCCCGCCGGAATTTTTTATAACCACACCGCCCGGAAAGGTGATGAGCCCTCCATTGGAATGCTCAATGTTAAACAGCGGCTGGCCAGGCTGTACCAGCGGGCTCAGCTCGGCGGTGTCCATAGTGAACCAGACAGCCGTTTTTGCTTTTTTCAAAGCAATATCAACCGACCCCAGCCAGGCACCGTCCATTCGTGCGAAAGCCACCATATTGGCCCCGGTATCAACCACACAAATATTCATTTTTGTGTTAATCTCCGCAGCTTTTGCTTTTGCAGATGCAATGATAGCTTCCGCCTGCTCCAATTTAATGTTCATGATCTTCCCGGTTTAAATGTTTAGATAAATCGATTATCTCCCTGCAATCTATTGATTACAAGGATTAAAAACAGTTATCGTAAAAAGACCATACCTTAATCACAAAGCGCCTGATACGTCAATGGGTAAAGACCCGTCGAATTCAATTTCCTTAGTAATGTCAAAAGGCTATTTTACTGTAAATAATCAGATCACCGACATTTCACATTCTCACCAAACGGCGCATGCGACTACATCAATACAAAAACTACGATTGAATGACGGGTGATACCGGCCAGGGCACGGCAAGTTTCCGCTCTCACGAACGCAGCCACATCGCAAAAGTGGAAAGCAAACCTGAGATCTGCGTTTGTTATTCGCTTCGCAGACTTTTCACCGGATCCATCAATGCTGCCCGGATGCTCTGGTAGCTGATGGTAATTAGGGCCACCGCAAGTGCCATTCCGCCCGCAGCAGCAAACATCCACCAGGAAATGCTGATTTTGTAAGCAAAATCCTGTAACCAGCTGTTCATGCCGTACCAGGCGATTGGTATTGCGATCACGATAGCGATCAGAATAAGCCGGATAAAATCTTTCGCAAGAAGGCTGACAATAGCAGGCACGCTCGATCCCAGCACTTTTCGGACTCCGATCTCGCGGGTGCGAACTTGCGCAGTGTATGCTGCCAAACCGAACAGTCCGAGACAGGATATTATAATTGCAATACCGGCAAAAAGATTAAATAAGGTGCCGCTCTGCTGTTCGGATCTGTACAGATCATTAAATGCCTGGTCTAAAAAGGTATACGAAAACTCAAAATCTCCATTGTACTTTTTCCACGAACGTTCCGCAGCTGCAATAGCTTTCTCTGCGTCATTGCCGGTTGTTTTAATGTAAATCTGGTTGGCATGATCCGCATTGTAATAAAATACAGCCGGGTCGATACTTTTTCTCATTGAAGTAGTGTGAAAATCTTTCACTACGCCGATGATCGTACCTTCCAGGTCCCATATCTTAAACCGTTTTCCAATCGGGTCTTTCATCCGGCTGGCTCTAACGGCGGTTTCATTCAATATAAAATGGGTAGAATCAGATACAGAACCCGTAAACCCCTGCCCTTCAACCAGCTGCATTTTAAAGAATGACAAAAAATCCTTCTCGATCGCCATCGGGCGGATCATCATCGTTTCCCCCTTTTCCTTTCCGTCCCAGTCGCTACTGCCCGTCTGACTGCCGATCCGGACAATATTACTACCTGCCCGGGTCACGGCCGTAATGCCCGGCTGATTGAGCAGATCCGCTTTCACTGCCTCGAAATGCTCACCCATACTTCGCATATTGAAGGATAACACGTGGTTTTTATCGTATCCCAATGCTTTGGAATGAATGTAGTCAAGCTGGGTACTGATCACAAAGGTGCCTATAATCAGGATCACGGATACCGCGAACTGCGTAACTACAAGCACTTTACGCATTGCGACATCGCTGATCTTAGCCGAAGCTTTGCCTTTGAAAGCCCTGAGCGGCTCGAAAGACGACAGAAGAATCGCCGGGTAAATGCTCGAAACGGTCAGTGTCCCCATAAGTGTAAGCCCGATTACCTTCCAGATTTGAATATTGGTAAAATCAAAAACGAGCTGTTTGCCGGATAGCTGGTTGTAAAGTGGCAGCAAAGAATAAATAAGCACCACCGCGACCGTTGATGCAATTACAAAAACGAGTGCTGTTTCAATAATGAATTGCAGAAAGAGCTGCTTCCGCGCCGCGCCGACGATTTTGCGCATACTTACTTCCTTCGATCGCAGCATCGAGCGGGCAGTTGAAAGATTAATGTAATTAATACAGGCAATTCCCAGGATAAGCAACGCGATCACGACAAACATCCGCACGGTTTCAATACCCCCATTCGATCCATCGGCCTGATAAAGATGTTTTTTCGTAAGCGGGTGCAACAGGTAAGTCAGGTCGGTGTCGTCCGGTTTGTTGCGTAAATGAATATCGCGGAGCTTATCCGCCAGGCCCGCTACTATCGTGCCGGGTTGCAGTAAAAAATAGGTACTGTAATTGAACTCGTGGAAGTCATTGTTCTCATTCCGCCCCTGACCGCTGCCGTATCTATTGCGGAACAGTTTTCCGATCGGCAGAAAAAGATCGCCCTGAATTGTTGAGTTTTTCGGAAAATCCTTCACCACGCCGCTCACTGTGAAGCTGACCCGATCATTTGCATTCAAAATCTTACCAATCGGATCCTCATTTCCAAAGTATTTTTTCGCCGTGGTCTCGGTTAGCACAATGGTATTGTCATCGGTAAAAGGGCGGCCTTCATCCCCTTTGACCAGCTTGAAATCGAATACCGAAAACAGCGACGGATCCGCGAAAAGTGAATTCGTCTCGTTGAAAACCTTGTCTTTATACCTGAATAAAGTATAGGAGTCATTGTACGACAGCCGCACCGCGCCTTTGATCTCCGGCAGCTCATTTTTTCCCTGTGTGGCAATGGGCGCGACTGTCGTAGTCCAGATCTGCTTGCTGGATCCCGTCCCTACCAGATTTTCGAGTTTATAGATATGGTCGGCTTGCTTGTGGAACCGGTCAAAACTCAGTTCATCCTGCACCCAGAGCAGGATCAGTATACCGACACTCAGCCCGAGTGTAAGCCCCGTACCATTGATAAGCGAATAGAATTTGCTCTTTAACAGGTTGCGCCAGGCGATTTTGA
Organism: Dyadobacter sp. UC 10; assembly: GCF_008369915.1. NCBI lineage: Bacteria > Pseudomonadati > Bacteroidota > Cytophagia > Cytophagales > Spirosomataceae > Dyadobacter > Dyadobacter aurulentus. The sequence continues at coordinate 715,067 of NZ_VSRN01000001.1, forward strand.
AGTAGTTGCTGATCATGAGCTGATTAATATTAGAATTGAAGGAAAAATCCCTGCGAAGATTCAATTTATATAAGCCCAAAAAAGCATGTGCCATGAAAGCAGAATGCTGTGCACCGCTCATAATCAGTTGAATAGAGAATGAAGCATCCTGTCGCTTTGTCCGGTATCGAACAAATCACGTTCGGCTATGGACGAGGCAAAATTTGACTGACTGAACCATGTATATCAATTTCACAACATAAGCCCGAAGACTTAAACCAAAAACGAAAATATTAGTAAATAAAAGAAAGTAATAATCACATTTTAATACAAAAATCATTAAAATTGCAATACTATTTCCTGAATTACGACTATGCTGGTAAGGATTAAATCAATCTTGAAATTTTCAAAAGCACTGCTGACGATTTGGCTATTGCTGTTTCATGCAGCTGCAAATGCGCAAACGATTGGTCTTCCGGCAACCGACATACCGCTGGCCGATCTCAGTAGTTTTCAGAAAATCAATGGAACCGGCTGGCACATTGCGGGAAACCTTATTGCCAGGCGGAATGAGGCCGGGAACCTTAAATCTCAACCCGGGCAGGGCATTTTGATTTACCAGCCCGAAAACAAATTGCCTTCTGAATTGCTATCCAATGTAATACACGGAGATATCGACCTGGAAATGGACTTCCTGCTTTCGAAAGGGGCTGCTTTTGAGATTGTGTTTCAAAATAAATATCCGGTGAAAATTCAGGATTCGTGGCTCAAAAAGGAAGGTCCGGCTCACAAGGCACCGGGCTTGTGGCAGCACATCGCGATCCATTTCAGGGCCGCAAAATTCGACGCATCCGGCAAGAAAATCAGTGATGCCAGGTTTGAGCGCATATTGCTGAATGGTCAGCCGGTGCAGCTGCCTAAGCTTTCGTCCACACAATCAGTCGATGCTGCATTTGCGATCAAAGGCTCCGATAAAGCATTTGCAATCAAAAAATTACAGTACAAGACGTATGCGAATAACCGGATCAGCGTGTCGGGAATGACTTTCAAAGTATACCCCGGTTTACACAAAAACCCCGACACCCTTGCCAGCCTGAAACCCCGGCGCACGGGCAGTACCGATACCATTTCACACCGCGTCGGCGACCGTAAGTCGCAGCTGGTCATCGACGGAACAATCGATATCCCTGCCGAGGGCACATATCTTTTCAAGCTGACAGCCGGAGGCGGCGCCTGGTTATTTATTGACGGCAAACTGGTGATCAGCAATCGCGGCTCGCGGGATTTTGAGAAGGCATTTTACAATGAAGCTGCATTAAAAAAGGGTAAGTTTCCATTCAGGATCGTCTATTCCAATTCGGATGAATGCCTCGTACTGCATTACGAAGGCCCGCAGATTCCATGGCAGTCGCTGACCACGCCAGCTTCTGTAAGGCTGAGTGAACGTTTTGATCCGCTGGAATATCAAGTGAGCAGCAAACCTGCTATGCAGCGCGGATTTATGATGCATCAAAATAAAGTAAATCCATACGTAGCCGCGATTGCACTGCCAGCTCGTATCGCTGAAAAACCCGTCCCCGGCAACAACTACGCCTTCGACCTGCGCAAGTACAATCTCCTCGCTGCCTGGCACGGGAAGTTCATCGACGTTTCCAATATGTGGACGGAAAGGGGTGAAAAGCAGCTGGAAATACCGCTGGGAGCAAAAATGGAATTTTCAGGAAAGCCGCTTGTTGCCATACTGGCCAACGCAAACGATACCTGGCCGGATTCTGTGGCCACGACCGACGGCGTTTACGCAGACAGAGGTTACCGGTTGGACAAAGCAGGTATTCCCGCCTATTTCTACACATTAAAAGGAAACAAGGTCCAGGATGTGCTCACTAATCTGCCGGGAAACGACGGCCTGGCCAGAAAGCTCACGATCAGCAACAGCAGCAGCAAACTATATGTGCTCCTCGCCGAGGGGACAAAGATCGAGCAGCTGGAAAGCGGCAGCTACGCGATCGACGACAAAAATTATTACCTCGAAAAACTCAGTTGCGGCGATATCAAGCCGCTTGTGAGGAAAGATAAAAATGTGGAACAACTCATTCTGGAGTTGCCGAAAACAGATCAGTCAGTTCAAATCAGTTATCAGATCGTATGGTAGTGCAGTGGAATGTTGTATTGACGCTCGTCGCTTTATTTTTTGCGACAAATGCAGCGGCGCAAGATGCTGCTAACCAGGCAGAAAGCCCGTTTTACAAAATCTCAACTATCCCTATTCCCGACAGCGTGAAGCTGGAAGTGGGCGGACTGGCTTTTAACGAAAAAGACCAGCTCGGGGTAGCCACACGCAGGGGCGAGATTTGGGTGATCGATGATCCTTATCAAAAGAAAAGCAAAAAGCCCCGGTATTCCCTCTTCGCAAACGGATTGCACGAGCCGCTTTGGCTCGCGTATAAAAACGGTGCTTATTATACGACGCAAAGATCAGAGCTGACTAAAATTTCAGACAGCGACCGCGACGGGCAGGCTGATTTATACAAAACCGTCTATTCCTGGCCGATTTCCGGCAATTACCACGAGTATTCGTACGGACCTTTACTATTGCCCAATGGAGATATGCTGGTGACGCTCAACCTTTCCTGGGTTGGCCGGGGCGAAAGTCTGACCAAGTGGCGCGGCTGGATGTTGAAGATCAAGGAAAATGGCGAAATGACGCCTTTCGCCACGGGAATGCGTTCGCCCGCCGCATTCGGGCTGGATGCAAACGGAGAAATATTTTTTGCCGAAAATCAGGGCGACTGGATCGGCTCGGGCAGGATCACGCATTTGAAACAGGGAGATTTTGCAGGTCACCCGGCGGGTTTGAAATGGTCAGCGGAACCGGGTTCGCCCATCCAGCTCAAAAGGTCTGATTTCAAGGATTCCATTGGCATTCTCTACGACTATGCCAAAGGGAAACCCAATTTTAAAGTACCGACGATCTGGTTTCCGCACACGGTCATGGGCATTTCCACCGCTGCGATACTGTCTATCAACTCAGATCAGTTCGGCCCTTTCAAGGGGCAACTATTGGTTGGCGACCAGGGACATAGCAAAATTATGCGGGCGTTCCTGGAAAAAGTAAACGGCGTATACCAGGGAGCGTGCTTTCCGTTTCGGGAAGGGTTTTCATCGGGGATATTGCGCATGGCCTGGGGAAGCGATCAGTCGCTTTTTGTGGGCATGACCAGTCGCGGCTGGGCTGCCACGGGCAAGGAACCTTACGGCTTGCAACGACTCACCTGGACGGGTAAAATGCCGATGGAAATTGCTGCGATGCGGATCACAAAGACCGGCTTTGAACTCGAATTCACCAAGCCTGTCAAACGCGATATCGCCGCCCGGCCAGACCAATATCAAATGACTGGATTTACTTATAGTTACCACAAAAAATACGGCAGCCCGGTCATCAACCAGGCAGCCTGCAAGGTTACAAAAGCCGATGTTTCGGAAGACGGACTGAAGGTAAAGCTAACAGTTGCCGGGCTGCGCGAAGGGTATATTCATGAATTAAAAATAAATGGAGTTACTTCTGCGGAAGGTGACGCGATTTTGCACCCGCAGGCTTATTACACGATCAATGCGTTCCCAGAAGGCACCGCGCACCAACACCACCATATGGCGGAAACGGACACGAACAAGGAGGCAGCCGGCTGCGGAAACGACCCTTCCAAATCGGTGAGCGAGCAACCTGCCAGCTGGAACGGCGGGCCGGACATTACGATTGCAATGGCCACCAAACCAGGGCTAAAATTTGATAAGGAGCTACTTGAAGTAACAGCCGGCAGCAAAGTGAAGCTGACCTTCAATAACAATGACGATATGCTTCATAATCTGGTGATTACCCAGCCCGGAAAGGGGGACGAAGTAGGGCAAAAAGCCATGGATATGGGACTTACCGGGACCAATGCAGGTTACATCCCAGAGACGCCCGATGTACTATTTCACACCTGCCTGATCCAGCCGGAAGCCTCCCAAAGCGTTTATTTCACAGCGCCCAAGCCGGGCGATTACCCTTTTATTTGCAGCTTTCCAGGGCATTCATTTGTAATGAAAGGAATACTGAGAGTACGGTAAACTGACGATTTATCAGAAAGAGTTTCGGTCGATGAGGCGGCAGGGATTTCTGATGTGATCGTTGCCCCGCCGGACAATCATTTTCGCCATCGACCTCCCCATTTTCTGAAAATCGGTGGAAATCGTGGCGATGCCCTCCCCTATTACGTCCTTAAACGGCGTTTCATTATAGGAAATAATGCCGAAATCCCTGCCCGCCTGCATGCCGTACAAGCGTGCCTGCCGTACCATATCCACCAGATCGTAATCGTCAAAAATGATATACAGCACGCCTTTTTCAGGCTTTTTGCCTTTTGAATGCAAGGTAATCGCATTCGCTAATCCATAGGTTTCACAAAACTTTTGAAAACCACGATCGCTATATGCCGAGTTATAGTATCGCTCGCCAGAAACCATCACGATCTTATCGTATTTCCTCACCTTTTCAATGTAGGAACTCAGTGCATCGAATATGTCTTCCTCAAAATACTGACAAACCGAGGGATACTTTTGACCCCATTCCTGATATCCCATATCCAGAATGTACAGCTTGTCGGAAGGCAGTTTCCGCATCGAAACCTCGACGGCCGGGTCGGCGATGGGCATGATAATGTATTCCGTGTACCTGCCGGCGCTCTTTTCCACCAGCGTATTAAAAACCTCGATATTGTTGTGGTGAAAGTAAATATCCACCGTCCCCTTATCGCCCAGGCTGTCTTTCAGGCTGTTATAGATCTCCTCTTTGTAGGCAGTAAAAATATTGAACAGTACAAAAATATTATGGCGCGATTGCGTGTCCGAGCTGGCGACGAAAAAGCCTTTGTATTTCACCGAAGAAATCACCCCGGTCCTTTTTAAATGTTCAAAAGCCTGCACGACCGTCTTCTGCGCCAGCCCGGTATGCTCGCTTACTTCACCCACGGAGGGGATTTTATCACCAATACTGAGCTGGTTCGTATCGATCGCATGGATCACCGAGTTAATCACCTGCCGGTATTTGGGAACCGGTGAATTGGGGTCCATTTTGATTAAAAAATCCATCATACTTGAACATCGGGTCTACTTTTTCGGGGCTAAATTTATTCAAATAACCAGTCAATATTCCGCGCCCCGCCATCATTTCCCATCGCGGCAGCGTGCGGCTTGATCTCGGTGTTGCCGTCGATAAACCCGAGAACCGTAAAAATCCCTTTTCCAGGCACCAGCGTATGGTTACCGGCGGGAAATGTGTAAGCATGCACATTCATATTCGGCAGGCCCTGGGCAGTAAGCGCCGCAGTAATTTTCGCTTCCGCCTGACCAAAATCGTTTCCACTCGCATCCGTTTCCAGGTTCGGCACAGCGAGATACGGTTTTTCCTTCGACTGGAAATAGCCTACCAGCACTTTCACAGGCGTTTTGGTTGAAAACGAAATTGCAGCCTGCTTTTCCGCCAATTCACCTGCATTCAGCCTCACTGCACGCAGCGCCGAAAGCTCCTCCGCAACAGCCGTGATCTTTGATTCGCGATCTGAAAAAAGCTGCTCTCCTTTCGCCAATGTAAACATTTCGGCATTTTTGTCATTTAACGTCACATCAACCGGCGTCAGTTTTGCAACCAGTTCGTCCGCACTTTTTCCGCTTTCCAGCAATGCCAGGTTCTTTTTAAACTGCTTCAATTCTTCCTCATAAAACGGCAGCAGCTCAACCCACGTTTTATTCTTCCCATCATTTCCACCCACCGGAACGCGCCGCTGCGCAGTTTGCATGCTATTTGCATACAGATAAGTATCCTTTGTCAGAGCTGCCAGCTCTTTGAAATGCGCCACACTTTTTTCCAGATGCGGCACTGCGTTTTTCAAGTCGGTTATATTTTTCGAATGGTTATATTTCAAAACCAGCTCCGCCGCCTGCACTTTTTCCGAGAAAAAATCGGCAAGTGCCCGGTGGCAGTACATATCATTTCTGATCCGCCGGAATTCTTCCTTTTCTTTTTTCACAAACGGCTGAGCGCGGTCGATCGCCTCTACCGAAAGCTTTCCATGCTGCACTACCTCCCTGATAATCTGCTCAGGTGTCTCACCGATGTGCTTCTCACCTTTCACATTTTTCTCAACATATTCGGTCAAAGTCTCGCCCTCCGGACCATCGGAATTATACAGCTCGGGCCACACGCGGTACTTTTTCGGATTCACCAGCTGGCTCATCGTCATACCCAGCGTGAGCGTTTGCCGGTTTCCATTCGTGATCCCAAACCGCCGCAGCAACTTGGGCGTAATTTCTCCCGCCTGCTCGTAAGCTTCCAGTATATCGCCTCCCTGATTTTGGGTACCAAATGTCTTATCCAGCTCGTCAGACCAATATTTCACTTCCTCACTGCGGTCCCTGCGGCAGTTCCATGCATAGCGCGCCCAGGCCTTGTACCACACCCAATCGCGATCTATCTGCAACTGGCGAGGCGTAATATTGTCTGCGGTGTAGGGCCAGTCCCAGTAGGAAGCTTCGGGGTAAATGTGCAGTCCGTTCGCTCCGTGGATGTCGTGCATGGCCTGCACACTTTTTTGGATAAAATCGGCCGATCCATAACGGAAAGGTTCCAGGTTCGCCAGAATATGCACATTTTCAATATGAATAGAACCCAGCTCGCTCATTTCCCGGTGCATTTTCGCCCACGGCCCGCGCGGCTGGTAGGTTGTCAAAGCCTCGCCGTTGTACTTGTTCATGGTGTACAAACTTTTGTAAATAGGCAATGAAGCCTTCATCACCATTTGCGGGTTGGTATCGTGGCCTCTCAGCACAATTGGCGGCTGTATATCTGTTTTCAATGCAGCCAGCCCGTCTTTTACACCCGGGATAATCGTTTTCGTAAACCATTCCACGTCCGTGTCATCACCCTCCATCGCCTCGCCCAATGTGATCAGCAGACCTACATTCGGATATTTCTCAACAAATGCCGCGATCGATTTCCGGGTATAATCCGAGATCAGCGGCGTGATAGGACGTTTCCTGTCCTGCGTTTTGATATTGTGTTTTTCGGCAAATGGTTTTGAAACAATGATATTGTAAAACATCTGGATCACCCAGATCCCCCGCTTGTCCGCTTCTTTGGTAAGGAAGCTAAATATTTCTTCGTTTTTCCTGAATGTCTCCTCATCTACTTCCAGCGCGTAAGGATAATCTTTCAGCTTTACCAATGAGGCAAAAGGATGTCCATTCCACAGATACAGCGAATTCATCCGGTTATCCACCAGCATATCCAGGTACTTGATCCACAATGCTTTATCATATAGCCACGGGAAATTTTCGGGTGTATAAGGGTACTCGTATACCGTCCTGCCCGGCAGGTAAACCGGCTTTTGAATACCGATACAAGCGCCGCGCATCACCATTTCGGGCTGGTCTTTTACAGCCAACTGCCCGGGCAATTTTCCCGTCTGCTTAATTCTTTCTGCCAAATCCAGACAGCCGTATAGCGCGCCGGAAGCGTCGGCGCCGGCGATCACTGTTTGGTTTCCATTTGTATTTAAAATATACCCTTCCTTACCAGGCCTCGAAGCGCCTGGTTTTGCCAGGATTTTTTGAATATCCGGCTGATCCAATAGCCCAATGAAAAGCTGCTTTCCGGTAGCTTTTTTAACCGATTTTCCAGAACTTACTTCATAACCTGCCGCAGTTAATGCTTGTTTCAGGCGGCTTACTCCGAAATCAATCCTAGCGTTTTTTTCTCCTGCCAAAACAATCCCGATCGTCTCTTTCGCAGCTGCATCGGATTTTGCACAAACCGTTTGATGCAAACCCAGACTCAAAAAAACCGCCAGCAGGCACAGGTAACCTTTCCTTAATTCAATCACTTTCATATTCAGCAGGTTATTCGGTTTCAATTTTAAAAACATAAGCAATGTCAGAAGGTACGCGTGTTTTGGCGGGAACCGTCAGTTTCAATCCGCCGGCAGAAACCTGGCTTTCGCATTTCACCAGATTTTTCAACCCCAGCAAATTCACACTTTTCAGTTTCCCCGGCAGCGATTTTGCATTCAATTCTGCGAGTGTAACAGCTGTGCCCGCTTCCGGCCATTCGAGGAAGATCGCGTAGATCGTTTTGCCTTTTTGAGTGTAAAAAACCTGCTGCTTTCCAGCCGTGGTTTCTCCAAATACCGAAAACGGCCGCGTTTCGTACAGCGACTCGCCGAAGGACCACATCCAGCGGCCGACTTTGTACACTACTTCTTTCTGTTCCTCAGGAAAAGTCCCGTCGGCGCGCGGCGACAGGTTCAAAAGCATTTGCCCATTCTTGCTCACCACCTCCACCAGCGTATGGATAATTTCCTTCGCCGGGCGGATTTCCATACCGTCGGTATAGCCCCATGAATACGATAGCCCGGTACCGATCGAGTAATCGCAAAGCCAGGGTTTTGCGATGATTTTGTCGGGGTTGGAGTTTTCGTGATCTTCCATGCCCACGCCCGCAGGCAGGTCTTCACCTTTATAGGTCACGATCACATCCTGCTTCCGCTTGTCGGCTTCGTTGAAATAGTGCGCGAGGTATTTTTGAATGTTCTGGGTCGGAACCTGTTCCAGCCAGGCGTCGTGGTAGATCACATCCGGGTGATATTTATCGATCAGCTCCGTGCATTTGTCCATCCACATTTTTTCCCACTCCGCCTTATTCATCGTGGAACCGTACAATTTGGCATATTTCGGGTCACTCCCTGCCCAACCGGGCTTCATTTTGACATTGGTGTAATTAAGTTCGTGGTGGAGAGAGGTAAAAAACTTCATCCCGCGCTTCCTGATCGACTTTTCCAATTCTCCCACTACATCGCGTTTGGGCCCCATATCCTTCGCATTAAACGGGGTAAGGTCGCTGTCCCACATCGCAAATCCATCGTGGTGCTCAGCCACCGGCCCTGCGAAGCGCGCGCCACCTTTTACAAAAAGATCCGCCCATTCTTCGGCATCGAACTTTTCGCCTTTGAACATCGGGATAAAATCGTGGTAGTCAAACTTTTCCAGCGGTCCGTAAAGCGCCAGGTGTCGCTTGTAAGTCCCCAGCTTTGAATAGTCCGGGCTGTCGTTGTGCATGTGCTGAATGTAATGCTCATTGTTGTAAGCAGGCACCGCATACACACCCCAGTGACAGTAAATCCCGAATTTCGCATCGCGCATCCATTCCGGCACTTCCTGGTGCTTTTCCAGAGATTGCCAGTTTGCCTGGTATGCCTGCTGCGCAAATGCTTTTGAGGTTAATAACAATAATGTAAAAAGGAGTGTGATTCTCGAAAAATAATGCATTGGATTTCAATTGGTTGTGTAAAAAGCCAGGCGGCATTAACGCCGCCTGACGAATTTTTATTACTGATTATCAGGATTTTGAACAAGTGCCGGATTTGAATCCAGATCGAAAACAGGGATCTTCCAAAGGAACTTGCTGGTAGGCGTATAAAGCAGATCGGTATATAGAAATGTCTTGTTTTTGACACCGTAAGCAATCTCTTCCTGCACTGCTTTGCCGATGCGATTGGTGCGGATACCATCATAGTAAACCTGACCTTCGCCGATAAATTCCCAGCACCTTTCCTTGTAAACAGCCTCGCTAAACTGCGCCTTCGACAAGCCGGTCAAGGCCGGCAATTTCGCCCGCGTTCTCACCTTATTTAACGCCTCAAGAGCAGCCGGCGTCGGTCCGCTGAGTTCGTTGACAGCCTCGGCGTAATTGAGCAATACCTCCGCGTAGCGCATAGCATACACATTCGCGCCCGGCAGTCCGAGTGAAGCGGATTCGCCGCTGCGGTCGAAATATTTGAGATTACCAGGCCCGGCAGAAGGCCAGCCTTTGGCGCCCGGATAGTTGCCCTGATCGGATTCCAGCCACGTGATCGTGCTGCCATTGACCAGCTTCACTTCTGTCAGGAAAGTAGCCGCTTTGCGCGCATCGAGCGCTGAAAACGAGTTATAAGCGGTAAAGGAAGGCCCGTGCCGGTGAAACATATACGAGCCCAGACTGGCGTCGGTGATATTGATCCCGCCATTGATATGCAGCTGGTTATCCTCGCCATTTTTATTCCCGAATTGAATTTCAAATATCGATTCCTGCCCATTTTTCGCTTTCACATTCCACCAGTACCACAGGTTTTTGAACTCCGGTTCCAGGTTATATTCCTTCGAATTCATTACCATTTCGGAATACTTCCGGCTTTCTTCAAAAAACGCAGGCGTGTTCGTCAGGGTTGCGCGGTACAGATATGCCTTTCCAAGAAACGACAATGCCGCCCCCTTGCTCGCACGCCACAACTCACTGCCCAGCGCCGATTTTTCAGGCAGGTTATCCGCTGCATATTTCAGGTCTTCGAGCAGGTAATTGAAGGTTTCCTCGCTCGTTTTTCTCGGAATTTCAAGTCCCTCCAATCCTTCCGTAAAGGTTTCAGGAATGGCCGCGCCGCCGTAAAGCCGTACGAGATTGAAATAGGTAAGCCCGCGGATAAAGCGCGCTTCGGCGAACATCCGGTTTTTTAAAGCTTCGTCCATTTCAATATCCTTTCCCCGGCCCAGCACCACATTGGCCGCATTGATGATCTCATAGCTGCCTCTCCACTTCGAAATGGAGGTACTCGCATTATTCACATCGGCCCACACATTGTACAAATGCGGATTATCCTTCGTCCGCGCCGGTGCACCGAGTTCAGACATGGATTCCAGGATCATAAAATAGTTGATCGAACCTCTTCCGTAATGGTTTTGATAAGATGCATAAACGCCCGTCAATGCTTTATTCAGGTCTTCTGCATTGCGGTAAAAGCTTTGCGGCGAAACGAACGTGTAAGGTTTTTCAGTCAGATCCGAGCAGCCCGAAAAGGCGAGCGTTAATAAAATCAGGGACGTATATTTTGAAAGTATCGTTTTCATATCTGTTTGATTTTTTCGGTTAAAAATTGGCGTTCAGTCCAAAGATCAGCGCCTTCGCCAGCGGGAAGTCGTAATTTCCGTTCTCTGGATTGTATCCCCGGAAATTGGTGAAGCTTATGTAGTTCTGCGCATTGGCGTATACATTGATCCCCGAAAACCATTTCGTTTTGAACAGAGAAGGATTCAATGCATAATTCAGGCGGATGTTTTTGACCATAAAATAATTACGTCCCCCGTTCGTGCGGTCAGAAAGATAAACCTCCTTCGCGCCTGCTTTGGGAAAAGTACCGCCCGGATTTTCAGGGCTCCACATCCGGTCGTAGGCATATTTGGAAGGAATGTAGTTTCGGTTCTGGATCTGATTTTCGCCGTAAAGCAGGTAATCCGTGCTCGTGGAAGCGATATTCGTCGCGCCTTGTCCGAGGATATCCAGCCTGAAACTTTTCCACTCTACATTCGTCGTAATGCCATAATAAAAGTTGGGCTGCTGCGTGCCGATCATTTTATAATCGTCCTCATTAATGCTCTTGTCGCCGTTTTTGTTGACATACATTTCAGCACCAATCTCCGCAAAAGGCTGGTAAGCTTTCACCGCCTCCACTTCTCCCTGCGTTTTGATAATTCCGGCCGACTCGCGCGCCCAGACGCCGTTAACCGGTTGCCCGACGATCAGAAACTGGGCAACACCCTGGTTGTCAGCCAGCCGGATACGATTTACGTCTCCATACAATGCCACCACCTCGTTTTTGTTCTTCGTCACATTTCCGCCCAGGCTCCATTTCACCGGACCTTCCAGAATCCGTGCATTCATGGTAATTTCAAGACCTCGGTTCTCTACTTCGCCGATATTCTGCAACATGCTTGTAAAGCCCGAAGTCGTCGGGATCGGCACGTTGTAAAGCAGGTTGGTGGTATTCCGTTTGTAATAATCCACCGAAATATCCAGCCGGTCGTTCCAGAGACCAATGTCAATTCCTGCGTCGTATTGTGTGGTTTTCTCCCATTTCAGGTTCGGGTTTCCAAGTCCTTCGAGGAAGCCGAGCATCAGCTCATTGTTATAAATGTAATTGATCGCGTTCAGGCTCGGGAGCGACATATAGTTGCCGATTTCCTGGTTACCCGTCTGTCCGTAACTGGCGCGGAGTTTCAGGTTTGAGATCGATTTTACATTTTTCAAGAAACCTTCTTCAATCACCTTCCAGCCCAATCCGATCGAAGGGAAAAAGCCCCATTTATTATTTGTTCCAAAACGCGAAGACCCGTCATACCTGCCCGTCGCTGTCAGTAAGTACCTGTCTTTGAACGCATACGAAGCACGACCGGTCCAGGAAATGAGCTTACTGGAATATTTGTTGGACTTCGGTAAATCGAGGTTTTTGGCTATTGAAATATTGTCAATCCCTGTGAGGTCTGTCGGGAAACCGCTGCCGGAAACCGAAAGATCGGTATACTGATATTCCTGATACGAATAGACCCCGTTTACGCTCAGATTATGCTGGTTCCAGGTATTCTGATAGGTCAATACGTTCTCATTGATCAGCGTTTGCGCCTGCGTGTGGAGCTGGCTTCCGATCCCGCCCGAGTTACGGCCTGCACTGTGTTTCGATGTGGCGTAGTAAAAATTGCGCGAGCCCGACACGTCTGCGCCTGCATTGGTGCGGAAACTCAAATGCGGTGTGATCTTGAATTCGGCGTAAATATCTCCCAGAATCCTGTTGGTAGTAGTTTGATCGGTTTTTTCGTTGGCATCAGCCACAGGATTCCAGCGACCTTCTACAAATGCCGCATGCTGCGGGTCGTCGGCAGCGAAGTAAAAACTGCCGTCTGCATTTCTGACAGGCATTGTGGGCCAGCCAAACCGGAAAATGTTAGTCGGCGCACCCGGATTTATGTCCTGCACCGAGCGGTTCAATTGCAAATGAGTGCCTACGCTCAGCCATTTTGTGAATTTATGGTCCAGATTTGTCCGAATTGAATACCTTTTAAAACCCGCGTCGTGAAGCAATCCGTCCTGCGAAAAAAGGCCTGCCGACAGCAGATAACGCGTATCCGCATTGCCTCCGTCGAATGTCAGCGTATAATCCTGGATAGGCGCGCGGCCTTTGATGATCGCTTTCTGCCAGTCGGTATCGTGCGCCGGGGCGGGTTTCGCTTCGGAATAAACCGGCTTGCCGGTCTGGTTTAAATAGGCTGCATTGATGAAATTCACAAACTCATCCCGGTTGATCATTTTCACAAGTCTAGCCGGCGATTGAATGCCGTAGTAAGACGAAAATGAAAAGTTCTTCTTCCCTACTGCCCCTTTCTTGGTAGTCACCATGATCACCCCGTTCGCGCCGCGCGAGCCATAAATCGCCGCCGAAGATGCATCTTTCAGGATCTCAACCGACTCAATATCATTGGAATTGATATCATTCATATTCCCATTGACGAGCGGAAAACCGTCGAGCACAATGAGCGGGTTATTGCTCGCATTGATCGAACCTACGCCGCGAATCCGGATTACCGGCTGCGCACCGGGCTGATTATCAGTAGAAACCGACACCCCGGCGGCCCGCCCCTGCAAAGCCTGGGTTACATTTGGCGCGGCTACGGCTTTCAGTTCCGCCGGCTTCACCTGACTGATCGCGCCGGTTAGGTCACTCTTCTTTTTGGTACCGTAACCCACCACTACCACCTCTTCAAGAGACTTGTTGTCAATTTCGAGCACCACGTCCAGCCGGGTCTGGTTACCAGCCTGAACTTCCTTCGAAGCGTACCCTATATAACTGAATACCAGCACAGGTTCACTTGCATTGGCCTGCACGGAATAAAGTCCCGCTGCGTCTGTAGACGTTCCGATCTGTGTGCCTTTCACGACTACACTCACCCCTACCAGCACCTCGCCGGTCGAGCCGGTCACTTTCCCCGAGATTTCCTGCGCGTAGCTTTCGCCCACGCTAAAAAACACCACAACCAAAAAGGTCGGTACCAGCCATTTTGTAATGAATTCCATAAGCGCCCGATGTTTAGATGAATAGCTTCATTGCCTAGCAGATTTCGGGAACTACCAAAAATCTAACTATTTATCAGCATAAGCCTATTCGTCTCAATCTATACTACACTATGGGATAATAAATTTTCATTTTTTTTCGATTAGCTACTTTTTCTTTTCTTATTTAATCAGTTTCGATGATTTACAAAAAAAACACTTCATTTATCTCAGAGCGGATATCCCTGAAATTTTCCTAAAAATCCAGGGCGAAAGGCATAGTCCCAACTCAGGTCGGGATATTTGTTTACATTAACGAAAAAAAACGATGAACCACAGCGCACTGTCAATCAGGCCCTTTATCGGAGCAAAGGATTTTGAAGTATCCAGAAGCTTTTACCGTGATCTCGGCTTTGAGGAAACCGTATTGAAAGACAACTTTTCGGTCTTCAAATTCAACCAGCTAGCCTTTTATTTACAGGATTATTATATAAAGGACTGGATAGATAACAGCATGATCTTCGTGGAAGTGGACGATGTGGACCGTTATTTCAACGATTTGCTGACGCTCGACCTGCCGGGAAAATACGAAGGCGTGCGGTTAACGCCAATCCGGACGGATTACTGGGGCAGAGAGTGCTTCCTGCATGATCCGTCCGGTATTCTGTGGCATTTCGGTCAATTCAATAAATAGGTATCAGATCGAATTGTCAAAAAGATTCGTGGAAATCAACCTGGCGGGAAATTTAATAAGCAAAATGTCCCGCCAGGATCTTTGGCCGGTATATTCACGTCGGTGCTGTCTGCAAGCTCGCGAAGGACTTACTCAGCGTCTTCTTCTTCGGGGTCCGGGATGATGGCAGCCTGGTAACTGTCGGCATATTTGATTTCTTCCAGCCAGTAAGCAGAGCTGACAATATCGTAGGTTACTGAGTTTTCGTCCCGCGAGACGGTTTCCAGCTTCCACAAAATGTCTTTTGCCTCTTCAAACTTCCCGCCTTCCAGCTGATCTGTGAAAAGGCGGCGGATCAGGCTTCGGTCGGACATTCCTTCTGCCAGTATCCTGACGATCGCAGGCGCGGCATTTTCATCCAGCGCTGAGATATCGCCGGTGATACTGATCTGAAAATGAACAGCTTCACCACGCGGAAATTTCCCATTGTAAGCCTGGTAAAGCAGCTGTGTCGCACGGAATAAATCGGGGTGCAGGGACAGCTCAGGATATTCCTCCCATAGTTTTTCTGTCAATATTTCGTGTGAAAGGTTCTCGATCTGGCCTTCTGTCAGCCGACCGTCAATCACATAATCGAGAACAATTTTCGCTGCTTCTTCGGGCTCGAAATCTGTGAGCGACATCATGCACATCTCTTTCAGTTCCCCATCCTTGATTTCCTGTGGATTATCGTAATCCATACTGTTCAGCAGATTTACATAGTCAGTTCCCGACCACGCATCTGGTAATTCCTGTATCTGCTCAAATGATAAAACCTTTACTTCAATTTGGCTCATGCTTTCGTTTGTAATGCGCAGTGGCTCCTGCGCGTAGCTTTTGATAATGATCCTGGCTAGTAAAAGCATGCCACCCAGTTTTGCAGCGTGCTACTAAAGCAAAAATAATTGCAAACAGCGACTTGCAGCAAGCTTTCTACAAATAGAAAAATTACCGGTAACAACCTAAAATATTCAGCAACCATAAATGCACTACCGCGGCAACCAGCAACATATATAAGTATCTGAATATAAAAACGTTAATACTTTAATGATATTTAAAATATCACATTATTGATTATAATAATATCAATTTACTTGCATTAATGAAACCTTTTTTCGAAGTTTGAGACCAACAAAATCATTTCTACACACCAGAAGAAAGCACTGTGACAGCAAATCAAAAACCATCACTTTTTAAAGAAATCAGGAAGAAGTAGTTAAAACAAAAAAGCGGGTACGGGGAGATGGAACAATTCAAATTATTCAACGATAGGGAGCATCTTTCGCTTCCGAAACATTTAATGGATTACGTGCCTGATTTTTTTGATAAAAAGGCAAGTGACTTGTATCTGAAAACATTCGTCCTCACTACCCCCTGGCAGCAAACCAAAGTGGTGATGTATGAAAAAGAAGTACTGACGCCGCGGCTTTCTGCCTGGTTTGGTGATCGTCCGATGGTAAAAGGCGACCGCAGACCGCCTATTGCGTGGACAGAAGAATTATGGCAGATTAAAACGAAAGTGGAGGACTACACCGGAATGATTTTCAATGGTGTGTTGCTCAACTATTACCGCAACGAAAAGGATTCTGTCGCCTGGCATAGCGACAAGGATACCATTTCCGGCATGAAAACAGAAATCGCTTCCGTGAGCTTCGGGCAGGCTCGAAATTTTGATTTCCGGAATAAGAAAGACCACCGCCAGCAATATTCGCTCCAACTGCAGAATGGTTCATTGCTGCTCATGAAAGGCGATTTACAAAGGTTTTGGGAACACCGCGTCGCAAAATCGACCAAACCGATGAACGCACGGATCAATCTGACCTTCCGGAAAATCCTGCATTAATGTCCGTCGATGTCGCATCCTACAAATATTACGTCGCGATGCGACTTGGTGTCTTTTTGGATTTTGGTGCATTTGGAATATATAAGTTGTGTGCTGGTGATCCAGCTGTATGAAACAGATAACCAATAGCTAACAGCCAACAGCTAAAAGCCGACAGCCAAAATCCAACACCCGTCCCAGTTGCTGCCTGCTGTAATATTATGTAAGTTGGAATCTGAAACGATCCTGACTTATGAGTGAAACCAAATTTAACATAGCCGTATTGATCGATGGGGACAATGCGCAGGCCAAATTGATGAAGGAAACTCTGGAAGAGGTTTCCAAATATGGGAAGGCAACTATTCGACGCATTTACGGTGACTGGACTACGCAATACATGAACAGCTGGAAGGAAATCGTGAACCAGCATTCAATAAGTCCGATCCAGAAATTTTCCTATACAACAGGCAAAAACTCAACCGACAGCTCGCTCATCATTGATGCAATGGACATTCTGCACAGCAAAAGCGTAGAAGGGTTTTGCATTGTTTCCAGCGACAGCGATTATACCGGACTGGCGAAAAGGATCCGGGAAGAAGGACTTTTTGTGATGGGAATCGGGCGGAAAAATACACCGATCGCATTCGTGAATTCCTGCGAGATATTCACATTCAGCGAAAACCTCGTGGCTGAACTTGAAACGACTGCAGAAGAACCCGAGCCGCTGAAAGTGGATGTTACCCCGAGGGAAATCATAAAAAAAGAGCCGAAAAAGCAGGAGACCAAACGCAGATACCCGAAGATCGATATGAACATCATTGATAAGGCATTTGAAATTTCCGCTAATGAGGAAGAAGAAGCATTCATTTCTAAAATAGGCACCTCGCTCCGTAAAATCGACCCCAGTTTTGACTCCAGAACGTATGGCTTCAAGACATTGACCTCACTTTTCAAGAGCCTGGATAAATATAAAATCGTCAAAAATGACGTAAATGGCCTGAACCATCCGCTGGTAAAGCTGAAATAACAGAAGATAAATTTTACTGATAACCGATTGGCCATGATTCACATCACGCAATTCGTTTACGTCCGCGAAGGAAAGGAGGACATTTTTCATGCGTTTGAAGCGCAGGTTTTACCCCTCCTCCAACGCCATGGTGGCAAACTTCTGATGCGGATCAGGCCGGACCCTACGGATTTCATTGCCGGCGAACTCGATCCTCCTTACGAAATCCACCTCGTGCGCTTCGAAGATGAAGCCGGATTGCAGGCTTACGGCAACGACGAAGAGCGGCAAAAGTTGCTCAGCATGAAGGACGAATCGGTAAGGAGCGTGATCATGGTGAAAGGGTAAACAATGCCAAGCAATCCGCAAAAGAATGCCTGGCTTCGTTTCAACTCAACTAAAGACTCTGGCTAAGCTACTATTAACGCATGTAACACTGAACGTAACATGCCTACTGGATTTTCATATCACATCTCTGCATCTGCATGCATCTGTATTTTGCCGCGTACAATCACATCCAAACTCATTGTACAAAAGCAAAAGCTAATAATTCGCGATAATATACATCCTGATAAAAGTTAGTCACCGAAGAATAATCGCATTGCTATACTTTGTGCCGGGCTTTTGATTTTCATATTCAACTAATCAGTTATGAGTATGAAAAAATACATGGTTGCAGCTGCCCTCATTTTGCCTTGTAGTATTCTAAAAATCAATGCGCAGGTTTCCGGGAGTGCTAATCCCGAAATGGGAAATGCGCAATACAGTGCAGCAAAATCAAACCCTGCCTCGGCTGCCCGTTTTTCGGGAGACAATTCAAATGATAGTACGGTCACAGTTTCTGTAAAAGGATTATTGAACCTGATACCAGACACTTACGTGGCTACTTTTAACATTTTGCAAACTGCCGAAACGGCGGAAATGACCGAGCAGTTGATGCGGGACCGGATCAATAAATTCAAAGCAAAGCTTGCTGGCTCGGGTGTTGATGTCAAAGATATGCACGTCGACATGATCTCGTTTGTTCCCAAATACGACATCCAAACTGAAAACAGGCTGTTCAGCAAAACGTATAATGAGATTCCGGCTGGTTTTGAAATGCAGAAGAATTTGAACATTCGCTACCACAAAGCGGAACAGCTGGATGATTTCGTCACGCTCGCCGCGCAGGCGGAGATTTATGATCTGGTGAAAGTGGATTGCTTCCATTCAAACATGGAGACCTTCAAGGACAGCCTGCGAGCCAGGTGCCTTGCTGAACTGAAAGGCAAGCTAAAATCGTACGAAGCATTGAATCTGAAACTCGACACGCTTCGGAAAACGATCGGGGAAGAGTTCAACACCATTTCACCTGCTTCGCGTTATTACAGCTACCAGGCTTTTTCGCGAGCTTCAACCAAAGCATTCAGGAAAAACGGATCGCAAAACAATGTAAATGAGACAGAAAAGACTATATCGCGATATTATATGCCCCTGGCTTTGGAAAGTTTCGATATGACAATAAATCCGGTGATCCTTGAACCAGTGATCCAGCTTACGTTACAAGTTTCCGTAAAATATCATTTAAGATCTTTGAGTCGATATTATCTGATCACACCTGTCGGGGAGAGTAAGAAGTTGATACTGAAATAGATTAACTTCCTTTGCGACAAGTTTCTGCACCGTCTGTCTTTTGTTTGATTTAATATCTCAAAATGATTTTCCACAAATTACTTGTGTAAGTAAATACTTACGCGTACTATTGTGTAAGCAAATACTTACACGTTATGTCAATCGAAGCGAGAAGGGACGTTTTTCAGGCTATTTCAGACCCTACCAGGCGGCAGATTATTAATCTGATCGCGAAGAAATCCATGAACCTGAATGCGATTGCCGATAATTTTGAAATCAGCAGGCCGGCTATTTCCCAACATATTAAGATCCTTACCGAATGCGGAATGGTGGTGGTGAGACAGGAAGGGCGCGAGCGGTTTTGTGAGGCAAAACTGGATAGCTTGAAGGAGGTTTCGAATTGGGTAGATCAATACAAACAGTTCTGGAACCAGCAATTCGATTCGCTGGAAAGCTACCTGGGCAAAATTCAGGCAAATAACCAATCCAATAACAATCAATCAAACGACAAATAAGATGGAAGAGCAAACAGAAAAAAAAGCAGGTTTAAAAATCGTGCGCGAGTTCAAAGCACCTAAGACATTGGTTTTCGACGCATTTGCATCACCGGATGCGTTCGCACAATGGTGGGGACCGGCTGGCAGTCGGCTTACCGTAGAAAGTTTCGATTTCAAGCCCGGCGGCAAAACGCACTACAAAATGGATGGTAATGGCCACGTGATGTGGGGGTTATTTCAATACAAAAATATCCAGCGCGCCGACCTTCTCGAATTCATCAACTCTTTTGCCGACGCAGATGGAAACATCATCACGTCGCCCTTCCCTATGGATTTCCCGTTAGAGGTTTTAAATAAAATTACGCTGGAAGAAAACGAAGGAATCACAACCCTGACGATCCAGGGGCGCCCTATCAACGCAACTCCTGCCCAGGAGGACACTTACTTTTCAATCATGGACAGCATGCAGCAGGGCTTCGGCGGTACGTTTGATCAGCTGGAAGCTTATTTGGAAAAAAGCCAGGCGCAGTAATCCAAAACCGGGTTAGCTTAACAGTTCAGGATTTGAGAAATTCTTTTGAAATCGGGTTATTTTCGATAAAGATTTTCTTTTCCTGAGCTTGTTATAACAACAATGCACCAGTCTTATTTGGGATTTGTCCCCTATGACCTTCGAGTTTTATGGCTGGAAAGTGAGTTTGTATTCGACATGGTCAGGAAAGAAAAAGCAGGGTAAGGAAAAAACTGAATGCGTTTTTAGCTAATTTGAAACCGTTTCATTCCGCGCTGTTTGCGCAGTTATCCTTTAAGTAAATGATCAAGCCACTTTACTCCTGCCTCTGGTTCGCATTTTTCTCACTTTCTTTTTTTGTTTCAAAAGCCCAGCTAATCTCTGATTCCCTGCTCATTGAAGGCAGGCAACGCGTTTTTGTTTACGATAAATCTGTAAAAACAAAACCTGGCGCCAGTCTGGTTTTTGTCATGCATGGTTCGGGAGGTGAGCCGAGGGGGCTTGTGCCAAAAGCGGCTAAGTTACAGGCGCGGGCAGAAGCTGAAAATGTAGTACTGGTGTATCCCGCGGGCTATAAGAGGTATTGGAATGAATGCCGCAAGGCCTCTACTGCTCTTGCAAATACAGAGAATGTGAACGAAGAGGCCTTCTTCTCGGCTATGATCGATTATTTCTCTAAACTGTATAAGATCAACAAAGCAAATGTGTTTGCGACAGGTTTTTCGGGCGGCGGGCATATGTCGTACAAGCTGGCGCTGACTATGCCGGGCAAAATCAAAGCGATCTCCGCGATCGTTGCCAATATGCCTACCGAAGAAAATATGGATTGCACACCCATGCATGTACCCTTGCCCGTGATGATCACCAATGGTACTGCGGATGAAACGAATCCTTACAATGGTGGTGAAGTCAAAACGTCGGGAGTAACGTTGGGCACTGTACGTCCCACGGAAGAGTCCTTTCAATATTGGGCAAAACTCGATGGATACAGCGGCCCACCAGCGAAATCAATGTTCCCCGACGCGAATCCCAACAACAATATTACCGTCGAAAAATACACTTACGCTCAAAAAGGAAAACCGGAAGTGACGCTGTTAAAAGTGGTGAACGGAAAGCACGAATTTGTAACGGACTTCGACATGTTCGAAGAATCCTGGGCGTTTTTCAAGCGGCAGATCAAGAAGTGATGTAATGCATCCTTCTCAATAAACCACCCCGCTTTTGTCCTCTCCGCCCGCCTTGCTTTCTTCTTCGAACATCCGCATGGCCATTAACCCATTCCCAACTGCACCGCCTGCGCGGATTGCGGCGGCGATGAATACCGTTTCGCCGATCTCCTCTTTGGTCGCACCGGCCTGCGCGGCCTTTTTAATGTGAGATTCAATGCAATAAGAGCATTGAGTCGTAAGTGCAACCGCCACCGACATCAGCTCCCTGTACTTGACCGGGATCACTCCGTCTGCCCGCTCTGCGGTATGTTTCAGATTAAAGAATGCAGCCGCCTCCTTGCGGGCGGCATTCACCAGACTATCTACATATTCACGGTCCTTCGGAGTTTGAAATTCAGTCGCCATAAGATTTGACAAGATTGTTCTTAAATCAAAGTTCGGGGCTGGGAATTTTACTGTTTTTTAGCAGTATATCTGTCCCCGGGGCAGCAATAGAATCCTGTAGCTCGGGAATGCGCAGACCTGAATCGGGTGACATTTCCTGATCCGGAACCACGTAGATCTGATCCTCCGGGTAATTGGGCAACAATTTCGGGGTTACTTCATACTCAACAGGTACTTCAAACTCGCAGATCACTGTTTCAGGATCGGATCGCAGCGAAACAACGTAATGCACCCCAAGAAGTGCTGTAAAGAAACACACTACTACCAGGGTAATCTTTGCCATTTTCTTCATAAAAGCAGAATTATTAATATATAATAAAATTATATATTATAGGCGTTATTCCAAAAGATCAGACCATATTTTTAATCAATTAAATGGTGAAAACTGAGGGTATAAAAATAGTCCGGATTCATTATTTTCGAGTAAATTTGACATTAAGGATAACATAGTTAATCAACATGACCACAGAAACTTCTACCCGATGATTAGAATAGCCCTGGTAACCGCCTGGCTCTCATTTTTGCTATCCATGGTCGGAGCGTTGTTCTGGTATCATGATTGGGTATATCAACTTCCCACGCCGGTACCCCGAGATTACGTGCCCGTAGCAACGGGGACGAAAATCAATCTGGACCAAAAGCTGCCAAATCACGACGGGAAGCCTGTCTTACTGCATTTCTATAATCCGGATTGTCCTTGCTCGCGGTTTAATAAAAGCCACTTTCAATCGCTTGTCCGCTCTTTCAGCGGCGACGTAAGGTTTATGGTAGTGGTACTTTCTGACAAAAAATTCACTGTCGACGACATTCAGGACAAGATCGGTCTGGACATTCCGGTCAGTTTCGACCAGTCGCTCGCCACCCAATGCGGCGTGTATTCAACGCCTCAGGCTGCACTGATTGACACAGATCATAGGTTATATTATCGCGGCAATTACAACGCCAGCCGCTACTGTACGGACGAACAAACTGCTTTCGCAAAAATTGCCCTGGAAGGTCTTCTCCAAAATGAGTCGTTGCCAATCCTGGACAGGAAGGCACTTACGTCCTACGGATGCACCATGCCGGTCTGCAAAAATTAAAACCCCAATAAAATGATATTGGAAACAAGAGACGCTTCGCCCAACCAGCCGGTTGGTAATTTTCTTTCCGGGATCAAAGAGCGATCCGACCATCTGATGAATTTGTTCCTGCCCGGTTATTTCCTGATCGGCCTGATTCTGGCGGCATTTTATGACACCTGGTTTATCGCTGTTGGCGTGGGCGGAACATTACTCATTGCTTACTATTCCATCAAGTTCGCCCTGCCGAATTCCGACCTCTACCAATACGTTCTGAGTACGGCCCTGGGGATTTTTATGGCGCAGTTCATTTATCAGATGCATGGGCTGTTCGAAATGCACTTTTTTGCATTCATAGGCAGTGCCGTGCTGATCACCTATCAGAAATGGAAACTGCAGGTTCCTATTATGGTTGTAGTGCTGGTACATCATGCCGTTTTCGGGTATCTGCAAAACACCGGTCTCACTGAAATTTATTTTACCAGGCTCTCTTATTTCGACCTGCTGACCTTCACGATCCATATTCTGCTCGCAGCAGCGATCTTCTTTATTTGCGGACTATGGTCCTACATGCTGAACAAATTTTATAAAATGCATATTGACCAGACCATGCAGATGGCTGAGCTGCAAAAAGAAGTACAACTTTCACTGGTGCGTAAACAGAATGAAGAAATTCAGAAAAGAGCAAACGACCGCCTTCGCCAAAGTAATGCAGAATTAGAAAAAGCACGTCAGGAAGCCGATAAAGCCAACCAGGCGAAAAGTGTTTTCCTCGCTACGATGAGCCACGAAATACGCACACCGATGAACGGCGTAATCGGAATGGCGGCCCTGCTGCAGGAAACGAAACTGTCGGAAGAACAGCGCATGTTTACTGAAACAATCGCTACCTGCGGAGAAACGCTTATCAACGTGATCAACGATATTCTTGATTTTTCAAAGATCGAATCCGGCAACCTTGAACTTGAAAACGAGGACTTCAACCTGCGGCAAAATATTGAGGACGTACTGGATATTTTTGGAGGAAAAGCCGCCAAACTCGGCCTTGACCTTGTATACCAGATTGATGAACATATTCCAGCGCAGGTAGTCGGTGACCAGCTTCGGCTGCGGCAGATCCTGATCAATCTGATAGGTAATGCGATGAAATTTACCGAACAGGGCGAGGTTTGCGTTTTTGTAACCCAGGAAAAAACAGGCGCCGACGGCAGCCTGCAATTGCGGTTTGATGTGCGCGACACAGGAATAGGCATTTCCAAAGACAAAATGAACCGGCTTTTTAAAGCATTTTCACAAGTCGATTCTTCAACCACCCGCAAATACGGCGGTTCCGGGCTGGGACTCGCTATTTCTGAAAAACTTGTAAAGTTAATGGGGGGCGAAATCATGGTGACCAGCGAAATTGACAAGGGATCCACATTCTCATTTACTTTCAAAACCACGGAGGGCACCAGGGAACTCCCGTCTTACACTGACCACGATATGGACGAGCATCGGGGTAAAAAGGTACTTTTGGTAGATGACAATGCGACCAACCTGGCCATACTGAAACGCCAGATGCAGAACTGGAAACTGGAACCGATGCTTGCAGCCTCCGGCGCTGAGGCACTGGAAATACTATTCAGTAACCAGGAAATCGATCTGGTGATCACCGATATGCAGATGCCGGCCATGGATGGCGTTACGCTGGGAGCAAATATCCGTCGTTATACGCCCGAAACACCTATTATCCTGCTTAGTTCTATTGGGGAAGAATTAAAAGACAAGCACCGGCAGCTATTCTCTTCCGTGCTCTCGAAGCCAATCCGTCAGCACATTCTGAGCACCCACATCATGAATGCGTTGCAGAAAAAATTCCTTCAGAAAACGGAACACGCGACGCAAAACAAGCTTTCAACTGAATTCTCGAAACGCTATCCGCTGGAAATGCTGGTGGCGGAAGACAACAAGATCAATCAGCACGTGATTGTCCGGATCCTGCAAAAGCTGGGCTACGAACCCGACATCGCCAAAGACGGACAGGAAGCTTTGCAAGCATCCAATCACAAAAACTATGATCTCATTCTGATGGATATGCAAATGCCGGTCATGGACGGAATCGAAGCGACGCACCTGATACGCAAAACTCTTGTACATCAGCCAGTTATAGTCGCTCTGACTGCCAATGCACTGGAAGGGACACAGCAGCAATGCCTGGACGCCGGTATGGACGATTACCTCAGCAAGCCAATCAAATTGGAGGAGCTGATGTCTAAAATCAGAAAATGGGCACGTGAGAGTGTGAAAAGCTGACTTGAAATTTTCCCGACATTTTTTTTTCAGAAAAATTTGCGCAACTATAAAGTTGCGCCTATATTTGCAACCATAACATTGCACTTATGCCTAAAGAAATCAGGAGAGACGTATTTCAAGCCATCGCAGACCCTACAAGGAGAGCTATCCTAAGTTTAATCGCATTACAGGCTATGACACCCAATGCATTGGCTGAGCATTTTGATACCAGCAGACAGGCGGTTTCAAAACATATTAAAATATTGACCGAATGCCAGCTCGTAACCCAACAACTTTCTGGCAGGGAAATTTTGTATCATTTTAACGCAAAGCAAATGAAGGAGGTAGATCAGTGGCTGCAACAATTCAAAAAGCTTTGGGAAGATCGTTTTAGTCAGCTAGACCAGGTATTACTTAACTTAAAACCAGACGATTATGAAAAGTAATGTTTTGATGAATTTCAGTATCGACAAGGAAAACAAGAAGATTAAAGTAGAAAGGGAATTTGATGCGCCGGTGGCCAGGGTGTGGCCTGCCTGGACTGAAAAAGAACTGCTTGACCAATGGTGGGCGCCCAAACCCTGGAAAGCCAGGACCAAAACAATGGATTTCAGAGAAGGAGGGCACTGGTTATATGCAATGGTAGGTCCCGAAGGTGAAGAACATTGGGCTCGTGCGGATTACCAAAAAATCTCACCGCTCCGGTCATTTACAGCCAAAGACGCATTTTCCGATGCCGATGGAAATGTAAATGAATCTATGCCGGTCTCAACCTGGGAGAATACATTCAAGGAAGAATCGAGCAAGACACTTGTCTTTGTTGATATCACATTTGATAACGTGTCCGATATGGAACAACAGCTGGAAATGGGCTTCAAAGAAGGTTTCGAAATGGGGCTGTCCAACCTGGATGAGTTACTGGCTGCACAGAAGTAATACCTTCTGTAATGATATTAAAACTGCTTCAAAGCGGCTTTCATGCACTTTGAAGCAGTTTTTCATTTTCCGGAGGCTTTTAATTTTTCAGCGAAATCCTCAGGTAACTTTTGAAAACGCAGGTTAATGACCCGGCCATTTGTCATTTTCATTCCGGTAATGCTGCCTGATTCGTCCCTTACCATATCGATCTGCTGGACCCACCACCAGGGAGCCTGCAGACGATCTTTACTCACAACCCTCAAATCCGCTTCCCCGTGATGAACATGTACCAGTTTGAGTGTATCTCCTTTTAACTTAATGTGGTAAAATGTTTCAAGCTCCGGGCTATAATATCTTCCTACAAACTGTTCGCGGGAAACCGTTTCCGGAGCTCGCGACTCCACGCGGGTAGCGGGGTGATTTCCATTCTGATGCAGCGTAATGCGAGTCACCTGACCTTGTTTTGGCCGGTGAAAAGTAACCGAAGCGTCCACTACTTTCAGAAAAAAGGTTGAATCGGAGGAAGGAAACATTGGAAACCATGGCTGCCCGGTACCCTGGGTTAAATATTTATCGCCCTCTTTTTTAAAAGTCATCACGAAATCGGGCGCTTCCGTCAATGCATAAGAACCGGCATATTGGTTGAATAATGCGGAGTCAAATTTGACCTCTGTTTTTGAAACAACCGCACCCTTATCAGCAGCCTTTTCTTGCTTAATGAACGGAGCAAGATATAGGCTTGCGACCGCAAATGCCTTTTGTGGCGGGTTAAATTCTGCCTGGTTACTCAATACGATAAATCCGTAATCTTCTTTTGGAAAGTAGGATAAATGCGCCCGAAAGCCGGCATCAGCGCCATCGTGGCCATAGTAATCCAGTCCTTTATACTTGCCATGGATTAGTCCCGAAGCATAAGGTAATGTATCGCCCTTTGTTAGCCTGCCCCGTTCCAGCATTTGTTTCATTGTAGCTCTTGTCCCTACCTGTGGCGAACTGAAATTGTTGATCCACAATGCCAGATCATTAACGGTTGTAAATAAGCTGGTCGCACCTACATTTCCGTAGCTCAGTATGCTTTTGCTGAACATCGTCGGCCCGAAAGTGCCGGGGGTACGGTGAAAAGAATAGGCCCGGCCTTTCACGATCTTTTCCTGGTTGTCGTAAAACTGGGTATTCTTCATGCCCAGCTGTTTGAAAACGTTGCGCTCCATCCAATAGTCAAAAGGTTGTTTGGTAACCCGGCTTACAACTTCCGCCAGCAGCGTGTAGCCCGTATTACAATAGGCGTAAGCTGAACCCGGCTCAAAATTCAGGTCTTTCTGGCGGGTGACGAGATTGAAAACATGTTGCCTGGTGATCACATCGTCGAGCTGCCAGCCTGCCATCGCCAGCAAATTCCATTGATCGCGCAAGCCGCTGGTGTGGTGGATGAGGTGTCGGATCGTAATCGTTTTTCCAAAGTCGGGCACTTCCGGGATATGCTTGCGGATATCGTCGTCGAGCGACAACTTTCCTTGCTCTGCAAGGAGTACAATGGCAAAATCAGTAAACTGCTTCGAAACCGAAGCGACATGAAAAATAGTCTCAGGTGTGATCTTTGCGCCCGTTTCGAGATCGGCTTCTCCAAAACCTTTGGCATAGATGAGCTTACCTTTATGAACAACCCCAACGGCCGCGCCCGGCATACCCGGCTTATTCCATTCGGCAAAAACAGAATCTATTTTTGCCGACGGCACGGGACTTTGCGCCAGAACAGAAATCTGGTATATAGACAGAATCAAAGCACAGAGTGGTAAGTGTAATTTCATTGCAGCGAGTAAGTCTTGATTTTGAGCGTATTGGGCTGATAAAGTACGAATTTACCAAACTTGTTCTCTTATGTCCAGTGTTAAATATTAAAAGGTGATTTGGTATAACAATAGCCCGGCAGGCTTTATAAATCAAACCACGGTGACTTCCATGAAAAAAAATTTAATCGTCCTCACATTCCTCTGCCTCCCTTTTCTCTCCGCAGCCCAGGAACAACCGGCCGCAACCGATTTCAATCTCGACTTTGAGAAAAAAACGCCCGGACAAACCCTGCCCGATAAATGGATTCAGTGGGGAACGGGTTATCAGCTTTTTACTGACAGCACGGAGAAGCACAACGGCAAAAACGCAGTGCTGATAAAAGCGCCGTCTCCTATCCCGCCAGGCAAGTTCGGTTGTGTTGCAACCACTATACCGGCAGCTTATTCAGGTAAAGAAATCGAGCTGAGGGGTTATCTGAAATTCAAAGATGTAACGAGCGGCTGGGTAGGATTGGTGATGCAGATCGACGGAAATACCGGCACACTGCAACTGAATAATATGCAAAAAGAAGGCATTCGAGGGACGGCGGACTGGAAAGAATACCACATCAAACTGCCATACCCCCGCAGTGCCGCGAAAATACATGTAGGCGCGCTGACTACCGGGCCAGGTGAACTGTGGGTGGATGATCTGGAATTATTGATTGACGGTAAGCCATTTTACGAAGCACCTGCCAAACAACCGTTTGCGGCTGAGCTCGATAAGGAGTTTGACAAAGGCTCCAATATCGTCATCGATAACTTGACCCCGGCACTCGTTGCGGATTTGTCCGATCTGGGCAAATTATGGGGCTTTCTCAAATATTATCATCCGGCTGTAAAACACGGCAATCATAACTGGGATTACGCGCTTTTCAGGATTTTGCCCCAACTGACAAATGCAAAATCAAAAGTTGCAAAAGAGAAGGCTTTATATCAATGGATCAAAAAACTGGGGCCTGTCCAACCAGGTACTGCACAGCCGGATATAGCAGACGCAAAATTAAAACCTACGCTGGAATGGCTCTCGAATCCTTCGATTGGAAAAGAACTGCGGGCTTTGCTCGATACGATTAAAAATGCACAAAAAACAGACGAAAGCTATTATATCGGACAGTATCCGGGAGTCGGAAACCCTGAATTCAAGAATGAACACCCCTACCCGCAAATGCAGTATTCCGACTCAGGTTACAGGCTGCTTGGCTTGTACCGGTACTGGAATATGATCGAATATTTTTTCCCTTATAAATACCTGATCAAAGAAGACTGGCAGGCAGTTTTGACTGAATTTATACCCAAATTCATCAAGGCAACCGACGAAACTTCTTACAAACTGGCAGCACTCGAACTGATCGGCAAAGTGCAGGACACACATGCTAATGTGTATAATCAACAGGGGGCGCTTAACAGGTATTTTGGGGAGAAATACGCCCCGGCGCAGCTTACTTTTATCGAAAACAAGCCGGTAGTGACGGACTATTACAATGCGGCGCTTGGTGAAAAATCGGGACTAAAAATCGGGGATATTGTTGAAAAGATCAATGGAAAAACGATTGCGCAACTGATTAAGGAAAAACTGCCCTACTCACCGGCGTCCAACTATCCCACCCAGCTCAGAGTACTGGCCTCCAACCTGTTACGAACCAATGACTCTACCATTTCTGTAAGCATCAGGCGGAACGATAAGGTTCAGGATCTTACCGTCCCGGCATTTGGCACAAACCAGGTCAATATCTACGCGAATTACAATAAGACGGACACCTGTTTTAAAATGATCAACCCGGATATTGCCTATTTGTATCCCGGAAAATGGAAAAACGCTTACATGTCAAAACTCACTCCTGAGATCTCCAAAAGCAAAGGTCTTATTATTGATATGAGGTGCTACCCTTCTGATTTCATGGTTTTTAGCTTTGGACCATATCTGCTCCCTGAGGCAAAACCTTTCGTTAAATTCACAATAGGAAGCATTCAATCTCCCGGAATATTCACTTTTACCCCAAACCTGAGCATCGGTAGGTCCAACCCGGAATATTACAAAGGGAAAATCATCCTGATCATCAACGAAAACACCCAAAGTCAGGCGGAATATACTTCAATGACATTCAAAACCGCCCCGAATATCACTGTAATCGGTAGTACCACTGCCGGGGCAGACGGAAACCTTTCGGCCATTGTTCTCCCCGGAAATATCCGCACCGGCATCAGCGGGGTCGGCATTTATTACCCCGACGGAAAAGAGACCCAGCAAGTAGGAATTGTGCCGGATCTGGAAGTAAAACCCACTATTCAAGGCATTACAGCAGGGAAAGACGAATTGCTCGACAAAGCGGTGATGTTGCTTTCTGAGAGTAAATAGCTAATTTGCACATCAACAAAAAAGCACCGGAAGTACGATCCGGTGCTTTTTTGTAAGTCAAACGATCAGTTTGCAGGCGTTACCACATAGGTTTTGCC
This sequence comes from Dyadobacter sp. UC 10, assembly GCF_008369915.1. Lineage (NCBI taxonomy): Bacteria > Pseudomonadati > Bacteroidota > Cytophagia > Cytophagales > Spirosomataceae > Dyadobacter > Dyadobacter aurulentus. Next base: position 745,293 of record NZ_VSRN01000001.1, read on the forward strand.
TGCTTCGGTCTGAAAATCTTTCAGGACACCTACGGGAAGTTTCTCTACTGCCCCTGTTCGGTTTTTTTCGGGATTGATAAAAGAAAACAATGCGTTCGGGTTTGCATTGGAAGCTGTTTTCGCCGCTGCACCTTTTACTATGGTTTCTTCGTTCGTCCTGATCCTGCAATTTCCGCCCAGCGCCGATTTCACAGTCGCGGTTTTTAACTTACCACCTGCCCATTCCATATCTATTTCAAAACCGCCCCTTGCTTTTAAACCGGTAATTTTACCGTCGGGCCAGGCTTTCGGCAATGCGGGCAAAAGATGTATTTCACCGGCGTGACTCTGCACAAGCATTTCGGCAATTCCAGCAGTACCTCCAAAATTTCCATCGATCTGAAACGGAGGGCAGGCGTCGAACATATTGGGGTACAAGCCTCCTTTTCCCTGCAAAGCCGGGTCGTTTTCCTTGACCAGTGTGATCAGGTTGGTAAGCAAAGTATGTGCTTTGTCACCATTGAGCAGGCGCGCGTGGATATTAATCTTCCAGCCCATTGCCCAACCCGTTCCCGAATCGCCGCGGCGCTCCATGGATTTGGCGACGGCCGCATTCAGGGTTGGATTGGTAAACCGGTTGATCTGGTTCGAGGGATGCAAAGCGTACAAATGTGAAATGTGGCGATGCTCTTTTTCCCCATCCTCAAAATCAAACTGCCACTCCTGCAACTGCCCGTATTTACCAATCTGGTAAGGCAGCAATTTTTCCTGCTTTGTTTTAATTTCATCGTAAAGCTTCTGGTCCTGAATACCCAAAAGATCCGAGGCTTCAATAAACCGGGCAAAAGATTCGCGGATCAGCGCCATATCCATCGTCGGGCCTGGGCTCATCGTCGATTTTCCGTCTTCATATTTAAACTGGTGCTCCGGGGAATGTCCAACCGGCGTCACCAGGTATCCGTCTTTATTGGGGACCAGCCAGTCTTTGTAAAATAATACAACACCTTTCAACAGCGGATAAACGTCGTTTTTCAAAAATTTCTTATCTCCGTGAAACAGGTACCGCTCCCAGTAGTGGCTTGTGAGCCAGCCTTGCGCCATGGGCCAGAAAGAGCAGTTACAAAGGTCGATCGGCTCGGTGTGACGCCAGATATCCGTATTATGATGTACCACCCAGCCCTGATTTCCGTACATGGAGCGGGCGGTTTTGGAACCATTGACAGACAGTTCTTTGATAGCCGTTAAAAATGGTTCATGGCATTCCGATAAATTAGTCAGCTCGGCCGGCCAGTAATTCATTTCAGCATTAATATTGACAGTGTACCCCCCATTCCAAGGCGGAATGATCTTGTCGTTCCAGATTCCCTGTAAGTTCAGCGGCTGCCCTCCCGGCCGCGAGCCTGCTATCATCAGGTACCTGCCGAACTGATAAAATAAACCCGTCAGCGGCTGGTCTTTCCCATTTGAAAATGCTGCAATCCGCTGATCGGTCGGCAGTTTGGATTGTTCATTCGCAGTACCGATCTGGATTTGCGATCTATTGAAAAGCTTTTGATAATCAGCTATATGCGCCTTTCGAAGTGCGTCGAAGTTTTTGTTCTGAACTGCTGACAGGTGTTTTTGTGTCAATACTGCTGGGTTTACACCCTCCGTGGCCGGACTGCTATCAAATCCATTGTAACTCGTGGCACAAGCCAGTAAAACCACTACTTCGGAAGCATCCGAAATGGTAATCTTATCCCCCGAATAAGTCACTTTTCCACCTTTATGGGTCGTCTGAATACGTGCCTCGAAGCCCATTCCCCAGCCATTCGCATCATCTCCATACAAAATCTGCGAGGCGTCCGGCAGCAGTTTTCCGTCCTTTCCATATACTTCGGGATATTTATACATATCGCCCGCCTTTTCCACTTGCTTGAAAGACCGGCGCAATACAAAGCCAGGTGCCTTGCCCGACATGACCAGCTGATTATTTTTAGTAGATATTTTAGCCAACGGTGTGTGTAAAGTAGACAAATGCAGTTCCCCATTCAGCTTTTCTTTCCCACTGGCTGTCAGCCTGATCACGATCACGCGGTCAGGGTTACTGGCAAAAAATTCGCGTTTGAATGCGGAACCATTTACCTCGTATTCGACCTGAGAAGTTGCGGTCGCGAGATCGAGCGAGCGGCGATAGTTTGTTGCTTTTCCGTCGTGTTTCAATTGTATTTTCAAATCGCCCAGCGGCTGGTAATCCTGGTGGTTCCGCCCCAGCCACTCCGCAGCAACCAGACTTTCCGCCTCTTTGTATTTGCCTATTTTAAAAAGCGAATCCACTTTTCTGAAATCCTTGCGCACATCGAGCGATGTAAATGTACCTTTCGGGTCGCCGGAATAAAGCGTGACTTCATTGAGCTGCAAATGCTCCTCTTCCGCCCCGCCAAAAATCATCGCTCCCATATGCCCGTTGCCCACAGGCAGCGCCTCTGTCCACACCTCAGCCGGCTTTTCGTACCAGAGCTGAAGATCTTGCGCGGAGATTGAATTAACGGTTAAAACGCTGATCAGCAGCAGGAAAACTCTCATGATGAAGTAATATAGGTTATAAATACAAATCAGCCTGACCGACTACACGACAGGCTGATTATATGACTGCATTTTTAACATTTAACCCGCATTCACCTCGCTATTTCTTAAAATTTGCGCGAGATACGCTTCGGCGGTCAGCCGTTTTTTGCCCAGCAGTTTTTCCAGTTGAGGACTCACCAATGCAAACTCTCCGGCCTTGATACTATCACCCATATTGAGATAAAAGACAGCCTCCTCTTCCGGCAGACCGGCATTGATCAGCTCTTCTTTCAAAATCTCTTGCGGTACATCCGTATAGGCACATGAAATTTTCTTGTTCTTTTCAAGGAGTGCTGCCACATCGGCAAATGTGAATGCTTTTTCACCCGTGACTTCGTAAACGCGATTCCCTGCCTCCGGTTGCAGGAGCACATTGCTGATCCCCTCGGCAATATCAATCCGGGACACAAAGCTGATAGCACCGTTTCCAGCCGAAAAGTAGATCTGCCCGTCTTCCATGGCGCTTCCGATAAAAAGCGGGATCGTTTCCATATACATACTGTTTCTGAAAACAGAATATCGCATTCCTGCCTCCCTGATCGTCTTTTCCGTGCGAACACAAGTTTGTCCTCCCCAAAAGACAGGGCTTTCGGACGGATTCAATGTACTGGTGTAAACAATATGCCCTACACCCTGTCGCACTGCTGCTGCAACTACATTCTGCTCTTCTCTGATCGCCTGCTCCCCATAGTTTGCAGAAGACACTTGTAAAAGCTGCTCAACGCCCCGAAATGCAGTATCCAAACTTTCCGGATCATTATAATCCGCCTTCCTGATTTGAATGCCTGTTCCGGCAAAGTCCGTCAGTTTCTGCGGATCGCGCACAACTGCTACGATATTCGCTGCCTGCGTTTTTTGTAATAAGAAGGAAAGTACCGCCTTTCCCAGATTTCCACTTGCTCCTGTGATCGCTATCATGGTTTTTCGTTTTTTTCTTCAAAACTAGTAGCGAGGGATGGTGGGAAATAGAACGAAACCGACAGGGGGGGCTTTTAAATACAAATGGTCAATTAGGTATTAAAGGAATCAAAATTTGTCCACCTTCTTCCACCGATTTCCATATCATAAAAATACAGATCATTCTCGGCGTAAAAATCAATTATTAGTCGGTTATTCAAGTCCTCAGAATACAAAACTATCAGCCCTGAATGTTCATCTTGATATGAAAATTCCGGATTAAATTGACGAATGTCGTTAACTGAAGCGATCCCACAAAACTCTGTATATCCGAGGCTTATAAACACTTTCGACGAGTCATTTTTTTCAATTGCCAGACAAAAGCGTTTCAAAGCGCTTTTATCCTGAAAAGGAATACGAAGAATTTTCTTTTCATTCCTGCCTAAATCCCTTTGCCTTATCCTTTCAGTAATTGCATCTGTTTCTTCTAATGTTAATATGTCAAAAACCGGTGAAATAAGCAGGCTACGTAGCTCAGATTCATATTCAGGCATCAACTCTTTTCCCTTATTTTTTCTGACCAAAAAATTTAATCGATTATTCATTGTAGTATGATTTAGATTTCTTTGGCACATTTTCAAGCTTTGGTCTTCCATAATGATTAGTCTGAACTTTTCCGTCCCTCTGTTTGATCTTACCAGCCTCCCAATGTGGTTTTCCCTGGTGAGTTCGATCCTTTGTCTGTTGTTGTACAGATTTAGTACCATAATTGTATTCCCGCCCCGATTGATTTTTAGATTGTGATTTGGGCTGACTACTAGTAGGTATCCCAGCTTCTCGCATTGCTTCCCTCCTGGCTGCTCTGGAAGAATGATGGGGATTTCCTTCACTTCCTTTCCTGCCTTCGATATTAACCCTTCCATTATCGTTCCTCAAATTTTCGACTGCTCTGGCACCAGTTGCCGAACCATGCAGAATGGCACCCGTTGATACCAACGCAACAGGCACTGCAAGCGGGGTTGCGAGGCCTGCGCTGCCAATCTCGCCAACAACTGCTGCCCCATCACCCACTATTCCAGCTGCCACTTCGGTAGCACCGATAACCAGAGCCGCATAGTGCCCGGCCGCTCTTCCGCTATTGTATGCCTTAATGTAGCCCGGAGTCGCTCTTATCGGCGCTTCGCCGGCAATATTTTCAGTCAATGCATTGCCAAACCCGGTAAAAAAATCTCCCAATCCACCACAGCATTCCGGAAATCTTCCATCAGGATCCGAGAAACGCATTGGATTATTGAAGGAGTAATGATACGGTGAAAACTCCAATTGTCCTTCCGTATCAGGATCCACCCCCATAAACCGCCCAATTCCCGGATCGTAAAAGCGCGCCTGCAAGTCGATATATCCGGTTCCAACCTGACTTTCGCGGCCGATAAACGTCAGGCGATTAATATCATTTCTTGCCGCTGGCGTCTGCACTGGGTCATTCCTGTCAATCTCCAATCCGAATGGATAGTAATCCGTCCGCTGCAGAATCCGGCCCATTTCATCAAACACAATCCGAACGTTTCCAAGGTGGTCTTTCAGAAAATAGTCAAACCGCAGACTGTCGCCGCGATGCACAACCTGGCCGCCCGTAACCGAAATCCGTTTGAGTGCATTACTCTGATCGTATTCAAAATCTCCTGCGTATTTAACCGTCAGTGTATCCGCTACATATTTATGTTTTCTACCAGATGCGTCGTAATCGTAACTGAATGTTTTCCCGCCAATAGCAACCGTCCTGGGCAGATCGAGGTAGTTATAGGCGAGCACAGCGCCCCGACTGCCGTCCCCGGTCATATTCCCGTTCGCGTCATAACTGTAGCCGCTCGCTCCGCTTTTCACGCCGGTATTATTTCCTGAGCCGTCGGTGACGCTGGAAATCCTGTTTCCGGTGCTGGCATATACCAGATTATCTACCGCAGTACCCGCCCGGATCAGCGTTTTAAAATTACCATTTTTGTCATAGGTGATTCCGGTTTCAGTCTCTTTGTAGCTGTAAAGGCCAGACGCCCCCAAAAGTCTGTTTGCACCATCATAACTTAAAGAAAGACCCTTTGTAAATGTATTTTCATCTTTTCCGCTCCATTGCATCTGGCTGATATTGCCATTGGTATAGTTGTTCCCGCTGGCATAAGCAAGGTTAACATTGTAGAAAACAGATTCAGGCACGTTGTCTTTGGCCTTGTAGGAGGTCTTGCTTTGTGTAAGCCAGCCACGAATGTTATTCGAATGGGTTGTCCTTCTCCGGAAATGGACTGCATTTTCAGAATGAAACCATTGCTGTTGCAACTGTCCGACCGTATTATAGCGCTGCGCGACCGTTACCGCCTCCCGTGATTTGTTTCCATTCACAATCTTTTCCTGGACACTCAGCAGGCGGTCGGCATGATCATATTCAAAAGTTTTTAAATGAACATTCGTACCTGATCCGGTGATCTGTTCCGTTTTTTCCTGGGCAACAACTGGTGCGAGATCGTATTTGTATTGCAGGGAAGTTCGCTCCAATGCACCCGCACCCAGGTCGTAGAGCTCGCGTACAGTTTGAACAATGCGGTATTCTGCATCAAAATAGACAGCACTGACGAGCCAGTTAGCCGCTCCGCCCAGCATTCTCGCACGGCTTCCGGTCTGCTGCCCTTTTGCGTTTGATAATGCAGTGGCGCCAAAAGTACTCGTGTATGCCAGCGCTGCGGGTTTAGGAAATGTATAATCGTCATAGTATAGTACCGTCAGCACATTCGCCTCTGCAACATTGGGCAGCGTATTCGCGAGGGTATATCCTAGTCCGCTTCCCTGCTTGTCTTCATGATGTGCCTGGCTTGCGTTCAAGTTCGCCTGCCAGGTAGTGCGGGCTAATGCGGAAGGTACTTCCCCGGTCATGGCAATACGGTTCAATGCGTCGTATTTGGTAAACTCCCACACACCCCGTGCCTGCTGCCCCGCGTCCTGTGTCAACGCCTGCCTGTCAAATTTGTCGTAAACGATATTGACAATTCTGCACTGCCCCCCAAAAGTTAGACACTTCTTGGGGGTATTTTTATGGGTAAAAACAGAAAACACAGTGCAGAGTTGAGGTTAGCGGTTGTAAAATCTTATTTAGGCGGAGGTGGTATTAATGAATTGGCCAGACGCTTTGGGATTACTAGGTCCTGTATACAGAAATGGGTGGGACACTATAAACAAGGCGGCGGTTCAAGTCTTTTGCCGCAATACGGGCGCGATTACACAATAGAATTTAAGCAACAAGTTGTGTTCGCTTATCAGAAACAGGGTTTATCTTTGAATGAGTGCTGCTTCAAATTTAAAATACCCAGTAAAAGTACTTTACATGTTTGGGTCCGGCAGTATGAGCAGTTTGGTATAGATGGTTTTAGCACGGCCCGTGGCAGGCCCAGGTCTATGAAAAACAAACCCAAGATCATAAAAACATACGGTCCATTGACCCGGTTAGAGCAGCTCGAAAACGAAAACCTGCGCCTGAGGGCAGAAAATGACTTGCTAAAAAAGTTGGATGCCTTAATCCGCCAGAAGGAAGCTGCGCAAAAGAAAAAGCGTTGACAATCCATGGGTTAAGGCAGAAATATCCGCTTGAATTGCTTTTGGAGCTCTTTGAAATACCCAGGAGCAATTTCTACTACCATATTAAAAATAGCGCTCAGGCCAGCAAGTATAAGGAGGCGAAAAAGCAGATCAGGCAAGTTTACGATCGGCATAAGGGAAGGTTCGGCTACCGTCGCATCACAATGATGATCAGGAAGATGGGCAGCGAGCTCAACCATAAAACGGTCTTAAAGCTGATGAAGTCCATGGGCCTGAAATCGTTGATCCGTCTCAAAAGGTACCGCTCTTACAAAGGCCAGACAGGCAGGGTTGCGCCCAATATTCTCAACAGGGATTTTAAATCTGAAAAACCATCACAGAAATGGGCGACGGATGTCTCCGAGTTCAGGGTGAAAGACAAAAAACTTTTTCTGTCTCCTATTATTGACCTGTTTAATGGAGAAATCATCAGTTACAACCTGTCCGAATCAGCTAATTTTAAGCAAGTAACACAAATGCTCGAAACGGCATTTAAAAAGATCAATAAGCCAGAAAATCTGGTACTGCATTCCGACCAGGGCTGGCAATACCAAATGAGTAAATATCAAAAAATACTTGAATCGAAGGGTATTATCCAAAGCATGTCCAGAAAAGGCAACTGCCTGGACAATGCGATTATTGAAAACTTTTTTGGCACCATTAAATCAGAGTTGTTCTACCTGAACAAATACCAAAGCACCGACCAGCTGAAAGAAGACATCAAGGAATATATCGACTACTACAACAACGACAGGATCAGGCTTAATTTAAATGGAATGAGCCCGGCACAATACCGGGCTCATCACACTAATCGTTAAATTATAAAACGTCCAACTTTTGGGGTTCAGTCCATTCCGGCTCCTGGCGTCTTTTTCGAGACTATCCGCCCGCGCTGGTCATATTCATACAGGAAAGCATAATCCGCCAAACTTGCATTATCCTGAAACATGGGCTGTAAAACTGCTCGCAACTGCCCGTAATCATCATACACATAATAAATAAACAAGCTCTCTCCAGCGGAAGCAATCACTTTTCTGCAAACGAGTCGCTCCTGTTTATCCCGGTATTCCGTTTCAACCTTGCCATTCTCATCCGTTTTCTGTGTACGCTCCAAAGCTCCTGCTGCATAACTTCCATTGGCGGCGACGGTTGAAAGCAGGTTGGCATTGCTCACATAATCATACCGTTTCACCTCGTTGGCCGCATTCGTTCCGTAAGCCAGGTTTGCAGTGGCACTTTTGTTTCCAGGCGACCGGGTTGAAAGCGGGCGAATAAGTGGCGACAGCTCAAAACCGGTTTCTATAAATGGCCTGCCAAGATCCGACGCATCCAGCCCGGCGGTGTTAGCAGTATAAAAAGCCGCCTGTCCTGCGTCCGCGCCTGTTTGAAATGCGCCACTGCCTGCGGCGGCGTAAGGCAGATATTGTTTCACCTGCCTCCCGAATTCGTTATAGGAAAACGGCTGCACCAAATCGGCTCCTGTCGGCGATTGGCCAACATTTACCCGCTGCTGCTGTCGCCCAAGCCCATCCACGTATTCGACCTGGACAGACACTTTGCTGATATCATTGGCATTGGCTCCGCTTTGCTTGTAATGTCGCGAGAGTATGTAATTTTTGTTTCCGGACTGCGCGACTGCATTGGCGGTCAGGAGGAGAAGTATAAATAACAATGCAGGTTTCATAGTGAGGTATGTATGGATTGAAACTGATCTCTCTTCTTAATTCTTCACAATACGATGCACGCTCACCAGACCGTTCGCACTGCTAATCTGAATGACATAGCTCCCGGCAGGAAGTCGGGACACATCGAGCGATCCGTGTGCTAAATGCCAGTTTACAACCGAATTCCCTCTTGAGTCGAAGATTCTAATCTGGTGGATCTTTGCAGCGGATTCCAGATAAACCTTGCCGTCGGAAACAGGGTTTGGATACAATACAACCTCACTTTCAAACCGCAGGTTTTCAATCTGGCTGTAAGCGAAACTACTGTCCTTATCCACCATTTTCAGGCGGTACAGGTTTTCGCCCCCGGCCGGATTTAAATCCCGGAATGAATAAAATTCGAAGTCGCTACGCTCACCTCTCGCCGGGACACTCCCAATCAGGTTCCAGTCTTTACCATTGATACTATGCTCAATATCAAATCGGTCACTGTTGATTTCAGACGTAGTTTTCCACGTAAGCAGCGCCTGGTTTTCCTGTCTGACAGCAACAAAAGAAACGAGCGTGACCGGCAAGGGAGGGCTTTGTGAATCGGATATTAAAAATAAAGAAACCGGCGTCACCAGCCCCGTCGGCACCACGGGTGCACAATCGATCGGTTGTCCGGCGAAATTGTAGCAGTAAGAAGCCCTCACCGGCCCTGCGGCGGTATTTGAACGTACCGTTTTCAGCCTGTTAAATCTGTCATATTCATAAAAGGTTACCTTACTATTTGCATCCGAAATACTTTTTAAGCCGATCAGCGGATAGTACTGGTAGGTACGTATTTGTGGAAAAGCCGTATTCGCTCCCAGGGTTTCAGAAGCCAGCATATTGGCATTACCCCCGCTGGTAAACCAGTCCAGCTTGGTGACAAGACCATCCCTGGAAGTGATTTCCAGCGGGTAACCCCGATCCGAATAGCTATTAAAGGTAGTTTCAGTTTCCACCGGGCCCGCCACATTGTTGTCGATGCGCTGCGTCGAAATCACCGATGGGACATATATGCAGGGATTGGAAGTACCCCAGGGACCGGATGCACAGATGTAGCCGGTTTTTGTTTTCAAAGCGGAATTACCCTCTTTTACCGTCTCGGTTAATATAGGATTCACCACATTGGCATTTGTCATATTGACATAAGCCGGATCGTCAAACGGATAAGTAAAGCTCGTTTCAACAGTCTGCCCTTCACTGTTGGTAAAAGTCTTCGACCTGGGCAGAAGATAATCGGCGGGGTACTGATAAGTTTCGGTAGTTGTAATGCCGCCTCCTGCATTTGCATTTTTGATCACCTGCTTTTGGGTAAGCAGGGCGGAACCCGTTCTGATCTTGTAATCGAAAAGATGAAATGCATCCTTGGTATGCTCGCAAATCAAATGTGCAAAAGAAGGCTCGCCCGTGTCGGCGTCGGTGGCAAATGGTTCAATGTACTGCGCCTGCAGGGAGTCACGGATCACCTGCGTATATAGAAAGTTTTCCTTCCAGATTGTGCTATAACTACCGCCAGTATACGCCATTGCCTCACGGGAAAGCAGATGCGAGCCTTTCCAGAAATCCACATTGGATAGATACCTTATAAACGGATTGTTTGCAAAGCCCAGACTTGGCGAGTCGTACGTGAATACCGTTTTGCCCTGGTTCGAGTTTATATTTCCAACATATTCAGTAGCAAGGGTGTAGATCACCGGGCTAGTCTGGAAATAAGACGAACCATCAACAATATCGGAGGACACTTTTACGACATAGAAATTTTCTGCTTCACAGCCGCTGACCAGTGGCGCATGCCTGTTGGTGTAGCCCAACGTCCAAAAGCTTTCGATCTGAAATGGGTTCAGGCGAATAAACCCGCAGCCATCGCATTGCTCTCCACCATATTCATAGGATTTAATCTCCTGCTGCCCATCTGTATTATTGATGATCCTTTTTACTCGTAAGCCTCCGGCGCTCCTGGCTGCGCCACCCCACCATACCTTGTTGCCTTCAAACTCGAATTCTGTAAAGCCCGCAGTAGGGTAAGTGATCTTTTTCAGGACATAATACCTGGTCGCATTTTCATCCGCCTCCCTGTTTGCCGTCCCGGAAGAATAGCTGCTTTGTCCTCCGCCTTTTGCAGTTACCAGTACTTTAAAATGACCGGGTATCAGGCTTGTGTTTGCATTCTGACCATTGTAAAAACCCCAGTAATCCAACCCTTTCAGATCAACAGGGTTATTCGGGGCAGGCTGCGGCGGCTCGTTGTATTCAAAAAGATGCGTTTCAGTCGCGGCCCCCGCAGGTACCCCGAGCCGGTCGATTCTGGTGAGTTTGAAGCGCTTGGTGTCACCGGTATAAAAGGCCTGCGAAAATGAATGTTTCTGAACCAGATTACTGCCAACGTCAAATACCTCAACCGATTTCAACCTGTTTCCATCAAATACACCAGGTGAATTTCCGCCGTCTTCGTAACTGAAAAGCACTTTGCCATTTTCCCACTCAATAGACTTCAGCATCGTCACGTAGTGCGTGGAATTAACAATTCCCTGCGAGATGTTGATGTGCGGAAAAGCATTTGCACCGGCAGTGACAAAACTTCCAATGGATTGCGGCGGGTTCTGATTATCGTAGCTGCTAATTTTGCCGATGTCGGTCCGCGAGTTGGAGGTGCTGTAAACGCCCGTTGCATATTTCAGTATAATATGTTCCTTGCCGCCCTGTGAAATCACATCAGTGAGCAGCCAGGATGTTGTGAAGCTCCTCCCTGCATTTTTCTGATCGGGGATCGTCGTTTCGATCGCGTCTATGCTCGCTACCGAACGGCCGTAACGATAGGTTACGCCGTTTTCATCTACGATTTCAAAATAGGTAAATGCTGCATTGAAAGTTGGTGTGTTGGAAGCAATTTTCAGCGGACGAAACGGAACGGTAACCGGCTTGTTAGACCCCGTGTAAATCCCGTTCGCATCGAAGATATTCTTTAACAAAAACTTACCCGAACCCGTCGGAAAGCTGTAATAGAATATGTCGGGCTGCAAATCCGTCCCCGAAAACGTTTCATCCGCGGCGAGCAGGATCTGGTACAAGCGTTTGCTGGCATCCGCGTTCTGTGCAGTTGTCCCTGCAAGCTGACCGGCCGGAATGATACTGGCGGGAGTACCTGCCAGCTCGTCCGGGTCGCCGGCAACGGTGCGCGAAATACGTCCGCCTGCGTGGAGCGACCACCCCAAACCTACATTACCGCTACTCTCCCTCGGTCTGAACCCGCCCGCGTGATAAGACAGGGAAATCGGCAGCGATAGTTTACTCGTATTAATGGTGTAAAGCGGAATACTGATCTCAGGTACACCAGTTACATGTCCTACCGGATGATCGCCGTATCGCTGAAAAGAGGCGGCTTGTGGCGATGGCGGTGATATCTTACTTTGGTTACTGCCCTGTGCGTAACTGTTCAGGCACCAACAGACCGGTAGCAGGAAGGGTAAATAGAAATACTTCATATTGACCTGTGCGAATTGGAAAGTAAATTGATTCGCCAGTTTTAGACGCGGCCATTCGCCGGAGGTAACGGTTATGTGGCCGATAATAGAAGCGCAGTTATTTGCCGGTCGCTTCCACAATTGAATGGTTTTTCGAAATGACGAATATGCAGATTTGTAGACAGTGCCTTCTGTATCACAGTCAGTACGTCTTTTTTCTCAATTCAATACAATCTTAAATGCGCGAAACAGAAGTGCGCGACAATTTTGTGACTGTTAATCAAACACAAAACAGCCATGACTAAAACTTCATTCTTTCGCGCGTTCTCACTCTTTTGCATTTTTACATTGACTCAAACTGCCTGTACTACCGATGACGTACCACCGGAAAGTGAACCGAAAGGCCAACCGGGGTTTGTGACTGGAGTAGTAACCGGGCCGGACGGAAAGCCGCTTTCCAAGGCCACAATCCATTCCGAGCATACAGTTTTGATCGGTCGCGGGGCGGAAGCCAGGTCCGGCTCAGATGGTACGTACCGGATCGCGCTGGTGGAAGGGCTCGGGCATTGGATTGTGAGAGGATACATTTTAAAAGAGTATAATGACCGCGTCTACAAAATCCTGCTGGACCCTGAAAATCAGGACTCTTTCAGTGAAAAAGACAAACCGGTCCGTAATTTTCAATGGAAGCTGCAAGGTCACATTCCCGATCAGAGCCTGAACCAGTTTTACGGCGGGACTGCCGAGTTGCAGCGCGACCCTAACTCGGATCTGAATGATACCGAAAATGTTGTATTCACCTTCCAGCCCGACGGCCCGCTGATCGACGGTTCACAAGGAAAAACGCTTCAACTGAAAGGCGGTAAACGTGGTACGCAAAATCACAATTTCATCCACGATATCCCGATCGGCCGCTACAAAGTGACCGCCATTTACCAGCCCACCGGCCAGCAATTGCTCGTAACCGATTCCTGGAATGACGGGGAATACCGCGAATCAGCAACTATCGAATTCTTCGGGACCGAGGCCTCCTATCGCGCAAACCAAATGGGGATCGGTTTTACGGACAGATTTTGAAGGGATTTAAGTTTGAATGATCTCCGCAAAATTCTCCACCAGCTCATTCGCCCTCTTTTGAAACCGGAATGGGGAATCGCCGGCAAATTCTTTGAAGGAACGGATGAAATGTGATTGGTCGGCGTATTGGTTCTCGTAGGCAATGTCGGAAAGCTTGTCGAAGCCATTTTCCCGCAACTGGTTCAGTGACGATTGAAAGCGGACGATCCTGCAAAACTGGTTGGGTGATATGCCGATCACCTGCTGAAATTTTCTTTCCAGCCCGCGTTCCGAGAGTCTCGTTTTCTCCTGTATCGCAGCCAGCGGAATTGCGCCCTTGTACTTGTAAATCAGCGAAAGCGCAGTCATAATGTCGGCGTCGGCAGTGAAGGAAGTGTGTTGTGTTTGCTGTTTCAAAAATCCGTTCAACAATGCGACCTTGCTGCAAACACTGTCGGCTTCTGATAGCCTTTCAGTCAGGTATTTGCCACTGCTGTTCAACTCAGTAATATCTACGCAGGTATTGGTGAGCTGGCTTGCAGAAAGTCCGAAGATCGTTTTCAGTGCGTGCGGATAAAAATAAACACCGATTGCGCGAAAAGCAGGAGGCGATTCTATTTCTGTTGCGGAAGTACTTTGGCCATACAAAAACGTCGAAGGAAGTTTTTTGCCAAACTGATAAAAAGAACCGTTTGCCGATTCATGGAAAACCATTCCCGGCGAGCCGTCGGCAATGGTATTAAACCTGCGCGGGGACACCCTGACACTTTGGTCTTCCAGCACCCAGAAGTACTTTACATAATCGCGTAAGTCCGGCGATGGCTGAATTTTAAAGTGTTCCATAATTGCAAATTACAGAAACAGAAAATTTTAAGTTCAGGCTCTTGCGGATTTTTTGGCTGTTGGCTATTGGCTTTTGGCTATTGGCTATTGGCTATTGGCTATTAGCTTTTAGCTTTTAGCTTTTATACTATTTATTGAGCAACTTGGTTCAATAGTGCATCGTACAAACTGGAACCTGAAGAGTTATTCTTACCTGAATGCTATTGGCTGTTGGCTATTAGCTTTTGGCTTTCATACTATTTATTGAGCAACTTGGTTCAATAGTGCATCGTACAAACTGGAACCTGAAGAGTTATTCTTACCTGAATGCTATTGGCTAATAGCTAATAGCTAATTGCCCATAACAAAAGTGAAGGGGAACCTGCCATCTCCCGGCCTTGGTTCCCCTTGCAGGCTGATACGAAGATCAACCGAATTTTAATCTAAAACAGGTCAGTCAAGCAATATTCTGACCTTACACTTGCACTGAATTTGAAGAGGGGTTGTTTTTACGTGATATAAAACTAGTCATATTACTTACGTGCCAATTTCAGAATTATACCGATACGGTATAATTCCATTCCAAATCCCTGTTTTTACAAACGAAGCTTTTTACCTGCTTTTGACCACATTCAATTTGGCGATCAAATCGTGCCGGCGGCCTTCGGGGATGGGAATTTTGTGAATCCCGGCGATGATCTGATTTGCACTGAGCCTGCTGATATGATCCAGGTTGATAATGTGTTTGCGTGAAAGCTTGTAGAAGTAGCTTTTCAGTTCGGAATAAATGCGCCCGATGTTTGGGGAAACATAAATGTAGTTGTATGTTTTTTCGGGATACAGTCTTTTAAATTCCTCCTCTGTGATGTAGATCTTGGCGTAAGGCCCGTCGGCTTCGATGAAGACGATACTGCTTTGGCGTACCTGAATGTGTTCTTTGTCCGTAAAAAAAACAATATGATCACTTTGGGTCGTTTTGGTTGCCGGGAGGTTACCAGCCTGAAAATTATGCAGCGCCAGATTGATCTGCACGATCAGCTCGCTCGGCCGGATCGGTTTTTCGAGAAATGCTGCCGGAAAAGTAGATTGGGACCGTTCTGCAATCTCTTCATAGGAATCTTCACCGGTAATGTAAATAATAGGTATCCACTTGATGCGAAGAAGTTCCTGTGCAGTCGCAATACCGTCCTCCGGTCCATCCAGTTTCATATCAATCAACGCCAGGTCGCACATCTGGGCTTTCATGGTGGATACGGCATCGGTAAGATTTCGGGCAATCCCCGTGACTAAAAACCCTTTTCCATTGAGCTCTGCTTCAAGCTGCCTGGCCATCAACGGATTGTCTTCCACTATTAAAATCTTAGCACCTTCGGACGTCATAACTTTAATTTAATTGCCCAAAATAAACCTATTCACATTTTAATCCAAGATAAACAAATCCATTTTATAGAATTAATTCGATAAAATTTTTAAACTAACCAATAAAAATTTACCTTTTTCTTACATCAATGTTTGAGGAAGGCAGAATGGACGATTGGGTTACTACGGTGAGGCTTGTATAGGAGAGCAGCAACCTCGATTACTCAAAGCATAATTTTATTACATTTTAGCCTAAAATCAAACGACAGCCCGCTATGCCGGACGCGGATTTTTTTCAATGCCGCTATTTTTACAAACTGAGCGCTTATTATATACAATTAAATTATATATTTAAAGACTGACTGTACTTTTAAACTATGCCCGTAAAAACACTGAAAATCATATTGACGACCCTGTACATTATTCAATCGATCGCGGCCTCAGCTACCGTTTGTATCCCCATTGAATTTATCGGCAAATATGAAACTTCAGCTTTCATAGCCCGGGTAACCATCACAAGCGTCGTCCCGAACGAGAAGGACCGCTTTTACTATAAGTCTGACATAAGCATCCGGACCCTCTACAAAGGCCCGCGAATAACAAGTATCCTGATTGAGGGAAGCAGCGACGGAAAGGTGCGGATGACGTCTGATATTTTCTTTCCCAAAAACACAGAACTCCTTGTGTACGCGCGCTTAAATGAAGATGGCCAACATATTTTCGGCTCCTGCTCTGGTTACCAAATTTTAGATAAAAAGCCTTCCCATGCTACCAGACGAGAGCTCGCAATGCTGGATGTCCTGAAAAAGAAGCATAAACCCGGCTCTACTATTTATAGATATAGCGCAGAATTCGGCGATCAGCTCAAACCGCTGCGAGGAATCAGCCTTTCCAAAAGCTTTGCCATCTACGAGATCACATTCGGATCCGGCCGCCAGATCGATTCTGTCCGGACGGTGAGCGGATTCACGTATGAAATTGACGAAAAGCTGAAAACGATCGTAAAAAGCGCAGACTGGATCGGCCACGATCCGGACCCCGGTGCATCGAAGGGCAAAAAGCGATTGGTCGCATTTTACTATTATGAGGCGGAGAAAAACGAACTCAGCTTTATAGGTGAATGGGATGTATAGGATCGTAAAACTACTCCACAATGGAGGATTTTAATTTTTGATTCCGCATTTAACATCGCTTTATTTACTGGTTATTATGAATGGACAAAGCACATTTTGCGCCAGCCACCTATTTAATGCAGAAAAGGCATAACAGCCGGTCGCTTTAATTACCCTGCTATGATGAAACCGTTTTACATTTTTCTGGCTGCATTAACACTTATTTTAAGCGTCATTGTTTTTATCAAATACAGGAAAGTAACGTTAGCCAAATCCTACAATGAGGTTGACAGTCTGGAAATAATGCTACAAGACGTAAAAAGTCACCTTGCACCAAAATCGACGATCGGGTTTCAAACCAACACAGCGCAGGAAAGAGATATTGATCTGTATTTCAAATCCGCGTTTATTCTGGCTCCGGCAGTGGTAAAGCCCGGGCCAGGCGACACCTTGTTGATCATACAGGACCGTCACCTTCCCGCCTTATCCACTGATAAATACATCCATCTTAAAAATGGCGGAAACACGAAATTGACTTACAGCTTGCTCCGTATCAAAAACTGATATGCTTATTTTTACTTTTCTGATTTCCATCGCTTTTGCATTTGTCAGGATAAACGCCTTTCTCCATCAAAAACACCCCTCAGGCAGGCACCTGAATTATATGGTGGCTTTTGCATTATCAATTTCTCTTTTTTCCTACCTATACTATTTAAGCCTGATTTTCAGCATTAGTTATGAGCATGTATTGATTGGTATTATTATCGCCGCCACTTTATCGGGTTTGCTAAACAAAAAGGATCGGGACATTCGGCAATTCAGTTTTACTCGGATACAGGGTGCCGGCAACCTGTTTATTCTGGTTATCGGGATCCTTTTTCTCACGATAAGGTTTCTGATTTACGTGCGTCGCTGGGGAGATTGGGACGCCTTTGCGATATGGACCATGCACGCAAAATTCCTCTACTACCCGGAATTTTGGACCAATATGTTTACCAGTAACCTTTCCGGTACTCACCCCGACTACCCTCTGATGTTGCCGTCGTTGATTGCATTCACCTGGCCAGGCATCGGCCTGATAACCCCCTTGGTTCCTATCGTCATTGCGAATTTCGTTTTCATCGCCATACCTGCGACTATTTTTCTGGCATTGAACCGGTATAACTACAAATTCGCTGCACTGATATCGCTGATTGTGTTCGCGTTGGATGCTAAATTTATACAGATTGCAGGATCTCAATATGCTGATACGCTATTGTCGTTTTTTATCCTGATGACCTTTGTTCTCCATAAAGAAATTGAAGAGGCAGGTGGAATAGCAATTGTTTTAATAACGGGGTTTATTGCGGGCAGCGCAATGTGGGTTAAAAACGAGGGACTTCTGTTCTTTGTCATATTTCTGGCCTTGTTTGTCTGTTTTAATTACAGAAATCCTCGTGTAATCCTGGGCTTCCTGGCCGGTGGAATACTTCCATTACTGGCGTTAGTCTTTTTTAAAATTAAGCTGGCACCCGGAAATGATCTGGTTAATTCCGACAGGGCCGGAGTTCCGGACCTGATCCTGGACGTTGACAGATATATGCTGATTATTAAACATATGTCGTCGACCTCTACCCGGTATTATTGGGTGGTGCTGTTAGCTTTTGTCGTTCTGGTTATACGGAAACAACCATTTTCAAGAACGCTGCCATTTCTGGTCGTCAGCCTGTTATTTGCAGGCTATTTTGCGATCTATCTGATCACACCTAATGATCTTGACTGGCATTTGGGAGCTTCGATTGATCGGCTCATGCACCATGTATATCCTGCCTGCATTTACCTGTTTCTTTTACGGTTCAGTAAAGTTTCAGGGCCGGGATATTACAATTTGCCAACTACTTAATGGGAAACGAAATGACGATTCTTGCCTGAGCAAGAGCAAATACCTGATATACAAATTATTGCACTTTCATGTTTAGCTGAGTCTTGGTCGGGATAGTACTGACAGCTAAAAAAATTGCTCCGAATTTGTCACGTTTCCGAAGCTGGCTCGTCTTTGCGATACCACGAAACGGAAACCCATGCCATGAAAAGACTTTTGCCTTTAATTGCTGCGTTTACAGCAACCAGTTACCTCTCCTTCGCTCAGCAAATCAAGATTTCAGGGCTGCTATTGGATTCTACGGCCACCAAACCGGTTGAATTTGCCACCGTAGCGCTCCTGAAAAACGGCAAGCCCATACAGGGCGTCAATTCCGATTCCAAAGGACGATTTATTTTCAACAAAGTAGAAAAGGGTGAATATGCCGTTCAGGCGTCGTTATTGGGCTACGTTAGCAAAACTGTTGATAAAATCGTGGCCGCTGGCGAAGACATTGAAATAGGTATTATCAAATTGTCCCCAACCGTGCAGAATCTGAATGAAGTGACTGTCACCGAGCAGAAAGCGTTGTTTGAAGAAAAAGCTGACCGAATGGTTTATAATGCTGAAAAAGACATCAGCATCAAGGGCGGCGATGCGACAGATGTACTCAAAAAAATTCCTTCCGTCGCTGTGGATATCGAAGGAAATGTTCAATTGCGCGGCAGCTCTAATATCAAGGTATTGATTAATAACAAACCGTCGAGCATTGTGGCGCGCAGCGTTTCAGATGCGTTGAAGCAGATTCCGGCGGATATCATTAAACAAGTGGAAGTAATTACTTCACCATCGGCCAAATATGACGCTGAAGGCACGGCAGGAATTATTAATATCATTACCAAGAAAAATACGCTGCGCGGCACAAGCGGCTCGGTCAGCCCGAATTTCGGACAATGGAACAACTGGCAAAACGCCAGCATTAACCACCGCATGAAAGCCATCAACATTTCTGCCAACGGCGGATTTAATGATTGGAAAAACAAACGCTTCATGCAGCTCCGCCGCTCATTCACAAACGGCGACACGCTTACCGACCAAAATCAGCCACAAAAGATCACCGGCAAAGGCAAAAATTTTTACGGGACGGTGAATGTGGATTGGGATGTGGACTCACTGAACAGGATCGGTGCCGGTCTCAACTATTACAACGGCGCCAACACCAACTTTTTCGATATTGAATTCACGGAAAGCAGCCAGGATGTAGTCGGACAATATTTTCAGCGGGACATGAGCCGCACTTACGATTGGGCTGGTGCGACAGTGAACCTGGATTATACGCGTTTGTTCAAAAAGCCCAAAAAGGAGATAAACCTGCTGATGATGTATTCCTTTGAAGGCGAGGACAGCGATTACTCGTCCAACCTGCTTAACCGCGAAAACACGGTTTATTACCGTGAAAAAAGCTACAACATCAGCAACAATAAGGAAGGGACCATTCAGTTGGATTTCACCAATCCGCTCGATAGCATCAGCATGCTTGAACTGGGTTCGAAAACGATTTTTCGTCAGATCCTGAGCGATTACCGCATTTCCAGTGCGCTAGAGGGTTCAACGGATTTCAAGGACATGCCCGAGCTGGCCAATATATTTGATTATGCCCAGCAGGTAACATCGGCTTATGTGGTGTATACCCGCACGCCCAAAAAGCGCTGGGGCATTAACCTGGGTGCGCGTTACGAACACACATTTATCCAGGCCGATTTCCTGAACGGTACTACTTCATTTTCAAACAATTACGGCAATCTGATCCCCAGCGTCAGCTTGTCGCGCAGCATAAAGAAAGATCAGCAACTGCGGCTGAGCTATACGCAGCGCATCCAGCGGCCGCAATTTTACTATCTGAACCCATACGTGAACCAGGCCGATTCTAAAAATCAATATGGTGGAAATCCCTATCTCAAACCTGAGCTAACGCACTCTATTGAAGCCAATTACAGTGTTTCTATTAAGCAAACCAGCTTTAACGCCTCGTTCTTTTTGCGCCAGACCAACAATGCGATTGAAAGTATCAACACGGTCGACACCAGCGGTGTGTTGAAACAGATCTTTCAGAATGTTGCCCAAAATTCCGCTTATGGCTTAAACCTGAGCGCTAACACGAAAATTATTAAACAATGGAGCGTAAACGGCTCATTGAATGTGTTTTACAATGTGTTAGAAAGTGAAGAACTGAAAACACGCAATGCAGACTGGATGTATCGGATCAACCTCAACTCCAGCATTGATTTCGGCAAAGGGATCAAGGCGCAGCTTTTCGGGTTCTATAACTCTGCGCGCGTTAACCTGCAGGGAAAATATGGCGGCTTTGGATTTTATAATATGGTGCTGCAAAAAGAAGTGCTAAAAAAGAAAGGCACCATCGGTTTTGGCTATGATAATCCATTTAACAGGAGAATCAAATGGCGAAATGATTTCGTAGGGCCCAATTTTGTTCAGATACAGGATGTGGCCATGTACCGCAGGGGCTGGCGGATCAATCTGAAATACGAATTCGGACAAATGACGAGCGGCCCGCGGCAGAAGAAACGGATCAGTAATGATGATAAAAAAGGCGGCGAGGGCAATAACTAACATAAAAACAGTGCCGAAACCTTAATCCGAATTTTCTAACTGCCTCATCTTCGGATTTTCAATTTCTTTCTTACCTAATTTGAATGAGGCAGAAAACCTGATGTTCTGGTTTTGGTAACGGAATGTCTGGATCTGGCGATAGGCCTGGCTGATCACTTCTTCTTTGATAAATGTGTGTGGTGTCAAGAATGCATCGAGCCTTAAACTCAGGTTAATCCGCTCGTTTTTCGACTTTTTGTTGATAGTCATGCTATAATATTTCCAGCCTGAACGATAACCTTGCAACCGGAGGTTTTTGCTGTCAAAGAACCCGTAAAAATCCACACTGAATCCGGCTCCGATCTTGTAGCTACTGTTAATCACCAGCTGACGCATTAACCCGGAGTTCGAAATGCCCAGCGCGGCGCTTCTCAGCCATACATATTGGCCGGTAAATGTGCTGCCAAGCGTAAATTTCGGCGCTGGTTTCCAGGTTAATGTTGCTGATAAACCCAGCCTGCGGTTTTTTCCCACGTTCCTGAATGTGCTCTCAAATAAACCCGCGGATAAGGGTGTACGGATGTTTTCAATGCTGTTTCTGTTGTCGTTGAAAAATAATGCAAAGTCTTTGAACAGTTTGGGATCCGTTTGCGTGAGGCTGATTTGGTAACGATTGGTCAGCTCGGGTCTCAGATAAGGATTGCCATATTGTGCCGTTAATGAATCGCTTCTGTTTACCGTCGGATTGAGATAACCAAAATACGGTCTGGCAATTCTGGTCGTGTAGTTGAACTTTAGACTGGTTTTTTCACTGATCATCCGGGTGATCAAGATCTGGGGAATGACATGATCATAAGACGGAACCCGCAGTGAGGTGTCCTGAAAAACAGCATTTAATTTAGCTCGCTCATAGCGGATCCCTGTCACGATCGCCCATTTTTCCAGTTTCAAACTCACGCTGCCATACACTGCGTAAATGTTGTTCAGGTAACTGAAATGATTGCCCCGCGCCGCATCATTCACAAATTCAGACTCATCAAAATGATAGATTCCGAACCGGTTATCGCTGTTCATATTCTTCCGCGTCAGCTTTACGCCTGTTTCCAGCTTCCAATGTTCATGAAAGGAATTGGTATAATCTCCCTGAAAGGTGAAGTCGCGCAGGCGCATGTTGCTTTTGAAATTTTCCCGATAACTGATCAATTCATGCTGAACCTGCTCCATGTCATATCCGCTCGTCCCATTGAACATGGCATACATTGCGAGTACTGAAATTTCCTGGCGTCCGTTTTGTGAAGCGCCATTATATCCGGCATTGAATGAGTTGCCTTTGTTGTCCATTGGCGTGATGATATTTCGTCGGAATGCAGGGATTAATTCGTCGTCAACCTCCGTAAAATTGTCAGAAACCGTTACTGTTTGATTAGGCATACGCCGCGCGCGATAACCGATGCTCAATGTGTTTAAAGAATCGATACTGAACAGCATATTTGCTCCGCCAAAGAAGTAATCACCTTTTTGCCTCGATTCATTTCTTTGAATAAGTGTCAATTGCGCCGTGGTCCTTTCCAGTTCAGCACCGTTTTTGTTCCAATATTTTTGATAATAACCGTCTGCATTGACGAGCACTTTGCCGCGTTTGCTGTGAACCTCGGCCATGATACTTTCATTTCTGTTTGCCAGGACACCGGTAATACTGCCGTTGGTGGCGTCCTTTCGGATCTTTCTGGTTATGATGTTGATGACACCGTCCGTTCCCTCGGCATCATACCTGGCGGATGGATTGGTGATCACCTCCACTTTTACAATATTTTCTCCCCTTATTGCCTTCAAAGCGTCAGAAACCGATGAGGCGTAAACTTCCGACGGTTTGCCATCGATGAAAACCCTGATATTGGAACTCCCCCGCATCGTCACGCCGCCATCCGCATCGACTGATAACATCGGCACTTTTCTCAAAATATCAGCGCCGTCAGAACCAGCCGGGGAAGGCAGGCTTTCCGCATTGAAAGTGATGCCATCGGCGCGTTGTTCGACGAGCGGCTTCTGTCCGCGAATGGTTACGGCTTCCAGCGTTTTTGCCTTTAACGTATCCACCTTAGTATCCTTATTATTAGCATCCTGAGCTGATGAACTTATTGTACAAATCGCGCACAGCAATGCCACGAACACAAAATTTCTCATGTTCTTTCGGTTAATATAAATGGTTGAAGCGGGTAGCTTTACTTCTTTACGGGGTAATCCGGGATGTTTTTACCTAAGTAAATATTCCGCTCACCTTTGTACATATTGCCCACGTCGTGGATCTGTACAATGCCGCTTCCGCCGCGGTTTTCCAGTTTCGCGCGCTTTTCGGGGGTTAAGAGCGGGTCATCGGAGAATACGAATTCGTCAATGTAATATTCGTTGATGCCCGGTTCTTTGATGGTAGCGTGGATGTGCGCGGGTTCGTCGCCGCCGGGGTAAGGTGCAGGACGCAGGCAACCGAATTTGTATTGCCCTTTCTGGTCCGTTTTTACCCAGCTACGCAAATATCCGTGCCTTTTGGCCCAGCCTTTTTCATCTCCTTTTTTAGGATAAACGCCTTTTTCGTTCGTGTGATAAAGGTACAGCACGACATCCCGTGCCGGCGTTCCATCCGCTTTGAATACCGTTCCATTAATACCCATCGGCTTTTTTCCGTCCCAGCTAACCTCCGGGAGCTCAACAAATGAGGGCAATTTTTCAAAAGGGACCGTATTTTCATAAATCGCCTCGCAGCCTTCGCAAGGACCTCCTACCTTTTCATTTTGCGCAAAACCGGCTGTTACTGAAATCGTTATCACTAAAAAGGACGCTAGCGCTTTCATGGTCTGATGTGTTTTGGTTTTCGAAACAAACAAACCACAAGTATTCATCACTTCAAAAAATAGTAGAGCAACGACGTGATTAGTAGACAACCGTTCAGCCCGTCAATCCCGGGTGATGCTTCCTCTACTTTTTACGCAGTTAGTCGACTATATTTCGCAGATTAAATGCTTTTCTTTTCATTTACGAGAGGTCAAAATATACATTGATTTCCAGTAATTTAAAGCAATCATGCGCCACGATTTTAACTGAAAAACAAATGGACTTCTTTGACAGAAACGTCAAAATCCCGTTCTCAAAACGCGAGATATCCGTCAAATACGCGCTGCTCCATGCTGCTTACTGGCTATTCATCACCGGTTTTTTCATCTACGAAAAACGCTACCTGATCTATAAAGCCAGTATGCCTTATTTTTTGCTCTGTGTAGTGGGCCGGATTTTAATGCTGATCGTGATCGCCTATTTAAACCTCCATTTTTTCCTGCCCAACCTGCTGTTAAAGAAACGCTACTTGCTATACGCAACCGCCGTTTTTCTTTCGATATTGGGGTACCTGCTCATGCAGAGCGTTTTCGATTTTTACCTTTACGGCTACGTCATCGGCCCGATGCGCAACAGCGATTGGGTGGAAACATTGTCCTATAATTTTTTCAGTACACTTTGGTATGTCGGACTTATGCTCGCGCTGAAACTGAGCCTCGACTGGTACGAGCAGCAGCGCGTTTTACAGAAAATAACCGTTGAAAAATTGCAGGCCGAGGTCAATTTTCTGCGCGCTCAGGTGAACCCGCATTTCCTGTTCAATGTGCTGAATAATCTGTATGCGCTTACATTAAAAAAGTCGGATCTGGCGCCGGATGTGGTGCTGAAATTGTCCGAAATGATGGAGTATATGCTTTACGACAGCGATGATTCGCGCGTGCTGCTGCAAAAAGAGATTGGGTATCTGAACACTTACCTGGAATTGGAAAAACTGCGTTTTGGGGATCATTCCGACATTACCCTGCATGTCAGCGGGGATATAAACGGCCAGGTTATCGCCCCGTTACTTTTGCTTCCGCTCGTCGAAAATGCGATGAAACATGGCGTAAGCAGGCAAAATGGCACGGCCTGGCTCCATGCCGATCTCCGGGTGAGTAAGTCGTCTGTCAAACTGGATATTGAAAACAGCAAACCGGCTGTTGTTTCACCTGCGGGCAAGGGCGGCATCGGGCTGGACAATTTACGGAAACGGCTGAACCTGCTTTATCCCTCGAGACACACATTGAATACCGAAGACAAGGGAAATTCCTTCCTGGTTAATCTGGAAATTGAATTTTAGAACATATGCTAAAATGCGTGATCATTGACGACGAGCCGCTTGCGCGCGGAGTTGTGGAAGGACACTTAAAAAGGCTGGACTTTATTGAATCTATCGTGCAATTCGGCCATGCTTCGGACGCCAAAAAATATCTGGAAACAAACGAAGCCGACGTGCTTTTTCTGGATATTGAAATGCCGGAAATGACCGGGATTGAATTTCTTAAAACATTGGAACAACCACCCTTAACCATTTTTACGACGGCTTACCGGGATTATGCCTTCGAAGGTTTTGAACTGGGCGTCATTGATTTTCTGCTCAAACCGATCTCGTTCAACCGATTTACCCAGGCTATTGAAAAAGCAAGGGATTTTCTGGCATTGAAAGATCAGAATGTCAACATTGAGGATAACGCCGGTGAAATGCACGGATCTGTTTTTGTCAAAAGCGGCGTGCAGCGGATCAGGTTGCAATTTGATGACGTGACGCATATCCAGGGATTGAAAGACTACGCGATCATTTATACCCATTCGGCAAAAATCGTAATCAAAGGCTCCATTAAGGCGATGCTCGACATATTTCCAAAAGCCGCATTTCTTCGCGTCCACAAATCCTTTATTGTTTCCATCGCCAAAATCACCCTGATCGAAAAAAACCGGATCGCTCTGAACGGACATCAGATTCCTATAGGCCGAAATTTCAGGAATGAGCTCGAAAAAGCGATCGGTGAGCGGTGAGTGCCGTTAATATTATTTACCGATCAGCTCTAAAAATTGCGTGCGGTAGGTCGCAGAAATTGGGATATAGATGTTATTAACCCTCACTTTTTCTTTTTCCACAATCTCGATTTTGTCGAGAGAAACCATAAAGGACTTATGCACCCGGCAAATGGTGTGCGCGGATATCTCTTTTTCAAAATCGGTAAAGGTCTGCAATGTCATGATCTTCTTTTGGGTAGTATGGATCCTGCGATAGTCCCGCATTCCTTCAATGTAAAATATCTCGTTCAGCGGTATTCTCTCCAAACGGTTATCCGTTTTGACAAAGATCCACTGTTTGTCACGGAGGTTTTTACCGGCTAACCTGGTGCTCGCCTTATCTACGGCCATCATGAACCTTTCGAAGGTAAACGGTTTGAGCAGATAATCGGTAACGCTTAATTCAAAGCCTTTTAATGCAAATTCATGATAGGCCGTGGTGATGATCACCTGACTTTCAACGCGGGTGGATTCCAGCATGCTGATCCCGGAAAGTGCGCCCAGGTTAATATCCAGGAAGATCAGGTCGACCTGATTGGATTTTAAAAAAGCAAAGGCATTTTCCGCCTTGTCGAATGCGCCAATCAGGTTCAACAAGGGCAGGCGGAGTACGTAACCTCTTGTCCGTTCCATCGCAAGCGGTTCATCTTCTACGATAATGCAACTGATTTTCATTCGTCCACCGTTAGTTTTACCCGATAATGTTGACCTTCAAGGCTAGTCGATAAATGATATTTTCCAGGGTAGAGCAGTTCCAGGCGCCTTTCCATCAGCTGCTTTCCGAGACCGCCCGTATGCTTCTCGGCCTCTCGGCCCGCTTTCACCAGATTATCACATTCGAATGCAACAACGCTTTCATTTAGTACAAACTTAATCCGAACAGCTCCATTGGTGGTTAAATCCGCATGTTTAAATGCATTTTCAATAAAAGGAATGAATAACATGGGGGCAATCATTCTGGAACCGGGGTCACCGTCGACGATATATGTCAATGCATTGTCATTGGCAGTCCGTATTTTTTGCAGGGCAATATACTTTTCAATATAAGCAAGTTCTTTCGTTAAGAGGATCCGGTTTGTTTTAGTCTCGTACAACATAAACCGCATGATATCCGAAAGCTTGTTCAGGTAGGCAGAAGCTTTGGCGCTTTCCTTTTCGATCAGGATGTCGATGTTATTAATAGTATTGAAAAGAAAATGCGGGTCGAGTTGTGATTTGATCAGGGCGAGCTCCATTTCATAGTTCTTTTGGTCCAGCTCCTCTTTCAGCTTCATGTCCCGCAACCATGTTTCGAAACCTTTTATAATAAAACCGATCGATCCGTTCACGAGGGCGATGAATGCCAGCGGGAGCACCACCGCAATGAGACCGATTATGCCGTCATTGTCTAAAAATTTCGTATCAAAAAGCAATGTGAGCACAGCGGTGCCTGTGAGTGCAGAAAGGAGGGCAACGCCGAGGGACAACAGCAATGTGGAAAATAAATTTTTAGTTCGCAGGTAATAAGGAAAAAGCAGGCAATAAAAGGCATAAAACCCTATTACGCCCGGAGTAACCGCAAATCCAGCCATGATCCTGCACCAATTACCGAAGCGCATCTGCTGCCTTTGAGATAAAGTCAAAAGGAAAAATAATACGGCCAAAAGCATCCCATATAACACCCAGTAACCGATCTGAATCAATGTGCTGACTGGTTTTTTCATGTGAACCAAAGCTGTTAGAAGGTTATGTTAGTTTGATACAAAGCGCTCAGCCCCTGCTTTTCTGGTTAATATAAAGTATATAATTCAAAGTGGTAAAGAGCAGGAAATACCCGACAGACCAGCCGAAAATATTAATGTCCGGATCGATTCGGTTATCATGGATCAAAAATTGTTTTGAGCAATACGTGTAGGGAAGGAAATAACCATACTTCCACGAAACGGCGATCAGGGATGCGATGACCATTGCGAAACCTACGCCGATCGGCACCATGAAATTCCGGATGTGAATACTCAGCAAATACTGCAAAGAGAGAATTGGAAGGCTGTAAAGAAAGAATTTGGCATTCCCGGTCAAAAACTCCTGGTAAGGGAAATTTTGTTTGGGAAATGGTACATCCCGGAACAGCAGTGCAGGTATCATGCCCGTCAGCACGATGCCGACATTGAAGAGCAGAAAAAACTGGATCAGCATGGTGATCGCAATGCAAAATTTGGCAAAAAACAACACCGTGAAAGGCTGGGGCGTCGTATGCACCTGCTTCCAGGAATTGTTGCGGAATTCGATCTGGGCAAGCAGGCTGGCCGTCAGAATGATCCCTATGGGCAGTAGAAAAATGGACATATAGTTCCAGCACTGATTGTAAAGCATATTCCAGATTTTCTCCGAAGAATTACTTTGCACCAATGTTTCCGAGTACAAAATCCTTCTGAACAGCACGATGGCGGGAATGAAAAGAGCGCCTGCAATGGTGAGCCAGGAAGCGGAACTGTGTTTTTTCTTGATCCACTCGCTTTGAATACTTTGTAAGATTACCATCATGATTTGCCGATCAGGTCGATGAAAATGTTTTCAAGGTCTTTATTGTTACCGCTGATTCCGGACACCGAAATCCCTGCTTCCACCAGCTCCCGATTGATCGCACCGATCTGCGATTTCGTTAAACCAGACGTGATGAGCCTGTTATCATTCAATTTTTCAGCGAGGTGCCTGCCCATCAAAATTTCCATTGCCCTGGCCGCGTCACTGACCTCCCAACTTACCTGTAATGCCTGGTGCCTCCTTTCCCGCAGCTCACCCAGGGTACCTTCATAAATCAAGCGTCCCTTGTCGATGATACCGACGTGGCTTACGAGCTTCTCCATTTCCGCGAGCAAATGACTGGAAACCAGTACGGAAATACCATGTTCCCGGTTCATCCTGATCAGCATTTCGCGGATTTCGATCATGCCGTTCGGGTCCAGGCCGTTTGTAGGCTCGTCCAGGATCAGGAACCCCGGATTATGCAGCAGCGCTATCGCGATCCCGAGCCGCTGCTTCATTCCGAGTGAGAAACGGCCCGCTTTTTTGTTGCCGGTGTTGGGTAACCCCACCATTTCGAGCACCTCGCGAATACGATCTTTCGGACATTGGTAGAGCTTTTGGTAAACCATTAAATTCTCGGCTGCGGTAAGATGCCCATAAAAAGAGGGACTATCGATCAGGGATCCGATTTGTTTCAGAATAGCCACCCGGTTGTGTCCCAGCGGCTTGCCAAAAATATGAATCTGTCCCCTTTGCTGTTTGATCAGCCCGAGAACCAGCCGGAGCGTCGTTGTTTTTCCGGCACCATTCGGACCTAAAAATCCATAAATGCTGCCCCGTGGCACCCGGAGGTTCAGTTCATTAACCACCCGGTCGCCCCGGTTGAACTGGTGACATAAGCCGATGGTTTCTAAAATGTACATGTTGCAGATCCGTTGGTGAACGCTGCAAATGTAAAAACCCGGATTTCATTGACTTTTTGCGCTCTGCCAAATCGGCAAAACTGTCTGCAAAGTGGAGATTTGAGGATGTGAGTGCTGCTGGTGTTGGTTACAAGCCGCCGCAGGAATGCCTGAGTTGTCTGGTTTAGATGGTGCAAAAACATTCATGAAGCATGCAGGGTCAGGCCAACCTGGCAAACAGATCGTCCTTAAAAGTAGCCGATAA
The DNA here is from genome assembly GCF_008369915.1 of Dyadobacter sp. UC 10. Taxonomy (NCBI): domain Bacteria; kingdom Pseudomonadati; phylum Bacteroidota; class Cytophagia; order Cytophagales; family Spirosomataceae; genus Dyadobacter; species Dyadobacter aurulentus. Next base: position 774,928 of record NZ_VSRN01000001.1, read on the forward strand.
AGGGAGCTGGTTACCGGCAAGGGTAATCTGATGTCTTTCGATCTTGTCGATTTTGGATATAGCAATGACGTATGACTTATGGATGCGAAAGAATGAGTCCTGAGGCAATTTCTCTAAAATCTCTGCCAGTTTCATCCGGCTCAAAACCCGGCGTTCAGCGGTGTGAAAGGTGAGGTAATTGCCATCGGCCTCAATGTAAAGCAATGCGTCGAGATCAATGCGTGTCAGGTCGTAACCCGTTTTGACAAAAATGTAATTATTGGGGTTCGCACTATTCGCGGTGCCCGAAATTTTTGCAACAGCCCGGTCGGTTGCTTGCAGGAAACGGCTGAGGCCAACTGGTTTCAGCAAGTAATCCGTCGCTGCGAGGTCAAATCCGTCTACCGCATATTGCGCATGCGCGGTTGTGAAAACAATATGGATCGACGGAGAAAGCATCCGGGCTACTTCCAGTCCCGACAAATCCGGCATTTGAATGTCAAGAAATACCAGATCTATAGTGTTACTTTTTAAAAAAGCCAGTGCCTCTGTTCCACTGGCAAAAGTGCCCAGCACATCCAGGCCAGGCACTTTACTGGCATGGGACAGCAGGACGCTCAAACCGATGGGTTCGTCGTCTACGAAAATACAGCGAATATGCGACGGATCTTTTTTCACAACAATTGCTCGATTTGTTTATACAAAGCTTCCCGGTCGGAAGGTCGCTTCGCGTGGATGGTGACGATCTTGCCAGACTTGTCTACTAATATATAAGACGGAAATATAAGGTTGCCCTGTTGTGCATATATCTTGCGCAAATCCTCCCGCAGCTCCTCGCCCGCAAGAATGTGATATCCTATCAGATGATAGAATGCAATCATCTCGCGCCAGCTCTTTTCAGGATCCGGCCGGTGCTCTACCGCGATATAGGCAAAATCCACAGGTTTGTCCTTAAAACGGTCTTTCAGTGCCTGGTTGAAAGCAAACTCCTGTCTGCACGGACCACACCAGGTTCCCCACATATCTATAAAAATCACACGTCCCTGATGCCTCGCGATGACTGAGTCAAGTGTAGGAATAGTCAGAGAATCCGGTACAAAACGGATCCCTTCTGATTCGGACTTCATTTCGGCCAAACTTGCCAGGAAAGGTTTCATTTTTACCTGTACCCGCTGCATGTACGTACTTTCCGGAAAACGTTTTACGAAATCCAGATATGCTTCCTGCTGGTATTCAAGATCGCCCTGATCGATCCCATTGATTAAAAAAGATGCCATGGCATATTCCAGCGCACGCCCGGTAAACCCATATTGCAGGGCAGCATATGCCCATTACCTTTCCCCTTTTTGACGAACTTCCTGGTTGACTTCCGCAAATGGCTTCTTAAAAACAGCTTCTGCGATCCTGGCAAATTCTTCTTTATTGGAAGCAAGATGTTGGAGATAACGCGGGTAATAACTAACCAGCGTTTGATAATGATAACTGTCCAGTGCCGCTGCATTCGAAAGCGGTACCGTTTCATGTGCAGTTTTCAAGGCTTGTCGCCATTCATTTCGCCCGTAGCGGGACCGGTTCTGTTGAGTCCATACACCATTTTTCCAGATCAGGTCCCAGAGTTTACTCACCGCAAAATATTGAATATCGGCCTGGGTCATGCTGAAAAAGGCTTTCGAGCGGATGAACTTACTATCATTGAGTTCCGCTAATGCAGATTGCTGCGCTTTTTTCAGATCAGCCATCATCTCCTCCGGTTGGCTCAGGGTATCGTTCCAGGTCTGTTTCCCAAGGTTATAGGTTATCAAACCCAATTTCTGCCTGAATTGGTTTTCCCGGCCCAAACTACCTTCAAACCTTATCGATTTCGTCGAATCGCCCATTTTTATCACAAGTGTTTTACCCGGCTCTGTATACAGTTGCAGACGCTGCCCGGCATACGTCAGAAAAATGATCTGCGGCTGCTCTACGGGCAGTTGAATCGAGAATTCCCCTTCATTATCCGGAACTACCTCCCGGGAATTGACTGTGTGGTTCCAGCAATCGAAGGGTACATTGAAGACCAATGCTTTTCCCGATTGACTGGCCGGGACTTTCCCTGACACCGTTATTTGGGCATAACAAGCACTGAACGCCGAAAGCGCGGCGCATAAAAAGAGAAGTTTCATAGACAAATTTGAATTAGTGTAGACGGATATGCAGCCGGACATTGTACCGACCGGCTTCTTCCCCGTAAGCCAGGTGGTGCCTGTCTGGGTAAATAAGTTGAAGACGTTTCTGCGTGTTTTGTATACCGGTACCCAATCCGTCCTGCCCTGACCCCGGGGAAAACAGGCTGTTTTCAATGCTTAGATCAAGCTCCTGGTCGCGAACAGTCAGCTGCAATTTTATAAAACTTTTCTGGTCGATTCTGATACCGTATTTAAATGCATTTTCAATAAACGGGACCAAAAGGAACGGTGCGATGCGTGCGGAAAGTCCATCGTAGGAAAGGTCTGTCTGCAACCGGACCGTGTCGCGATCGGGCAGTCTCATCCGTTGCAAATGGAGGTAATCTTCTATAAAACTAAACTCCTGTTCAACCGGTGTGAAATCCTGCTGCGCGCCGGTTGTTGTATAGCGCATGATGTTGGATAGCGCTTCAATACACTGGGCGGTCTTGTCCGCGTTTTCGGCGAGCGCGATCCCATACAGTGTATTTAAGGTATTAAAGAAAAAATGCGGGTTGATCTGCGCTTTCAGCGTGCTAAGTTCAGCCTCTACCTTTTGCATTTGCCACTGCGCTTTTCTTGCGCGCTGATATACAAAATCCCTGAACATGGCATAGAAAAAACCATAACCGGCGACAACCAGGGAAGCTGTCCAAACCGGGCGGAATTCGCCGCCTGATTTCCATTGGCTATATACGGCGAGAAGGAATACGTAACCAACAGAAAAAAGGCAGGTGCTCACGATGAAATACGAGAGTGGCTTTTTCCTGAAGATAAAATGATAGTTAAGTTCTGCGATCAAGGTGCCCGCCAAAATCACCAGCCAGACAGTCTGATAGTAGTTGTGATTAACAAACCGCTGCCACTGCGTAACCCCTGAGCCGTCAGGATTGATCAGGTAAACGCCGTGGGTACTGACTTCATACCAATAACCGATCGCGTCACTTAACTCAGTGCCCGCCCATATAAGCAGTGCATGAAGAAGCCATTGTTGCCAGATTGCGAGACGTGGAAATTGCATAGCGAAGTGATGATGGTGCTCCAAAACAAGCATGAACCATCTTACCCCGCAATAAAAAGTGCCAAGTATCGAATAGTTTGGGACGAAATGGTAATCCGGTATTCAATGCAGGCTGAACCAATACAAAACGCTACTCCCGTTTGAGATATTCAGTTAAAGCAAAAGCCATATCCCTGCCAAAAAGCCGTAGTTTTTCGGCAGTCATAGGTTCACGGTTATGCACCGAATACGGAAATTCAAACGAGCTGGCCAATCGGATACCCGGAATGCTTTCCCCCCATTGTGACGAGGACATGCCCTGTGTGGTATTCGCTGAGGTGTTCCAGGCTGTTCCGTAAGCTACAATTCCCTGGGCCATATCAAATTTGAGCGATCCGCGGTTTTGAGCGGCAACCTGATCCATAAACAGCCGCTGCTGTTTTTCAATGGCCGGTTTGGCGGAACCTACCAGATAAATCACTTCGTTGAGAGGGCCTTTGATCCAGGGGCAGTGCAGGTCCATCATCACTTCTAGCTGGTTTTGGCCCCAGGCGGGGACCTGTTCGCGAAGCGCCGCAGTGCTGCAATAAATGCTTTTCCCGTCGTAATCCCGGTTATGGTCACGCGGCGCACGGTACTTGCCCTGATCCCCGTCTTCTACCCCATCTTTATCCATGAAAGGAATAATCCAGAACTCGGTCGATTCGCGCAGGGCTTTCATGGCCGGGTCATCGGACAAAACCGCGGCAACCATTCCCTCCATCACATAATTGGCCATCATTTCACAAGCATGGTGCCGGGCCGTGATCAGGATTTTCCGTCTTATGCTCTTTTTCCTGGAAGGATGAATGACCAGCCTTTCGGTAGCCCGGCCTTTCGGCGTAATGCACAAAGTATCAATTTTCACGGAAGCGTGGCTCCGGTATGGCTGCATGAACGCATCGAAATTAGCCTGGGTGTAGGGCATTCCCATACTAAACCGAACATCCTCCCCTGCTTTAATATATGCTGTAAACTCGTTGTCCGACACGGTTCCCTCAAAGAGCCAGTTCCAGCTTTTCCCTCCGTCCCTGCTGACGGCCGGCCCTTTAATGGTAAGGCAATCTTTTTTGTTAAAAACAAATCGGATACTGTCACTTCGATTGCTTTTTACGGCGTAGTACCAATAAAACCAATCGTGGTCCGTATCGCGCAGGTCGGGCCGGAGGTAAACGGTGGAACCCTGTATAGAATCTACGATGATATTGCCACCCGGAAAGTCAGCGGTAATTTGCAATTCCTGTATCTTTCTGTCTACTCCATCAGGAACCAATATCAGGCTGCCCAGAACAACAATGAGTTGAATAATAGATTGCGTCATGATTTTTTAAGGTATTAAAAATAAATAGCCTATTTATCCCAATAAAACCGTGGGGCTTGAACGCTTGGCGTTTCCTTGGGAGCATTGGGGTTATTAAGCCGCTCGCCAAGCGGAACGGGCAAACGCCGGGGAATCTGACCATCCGGGTTCAGTCCGTTGGTACCCCCAAAAGAAGGCTGCAATGCCGGAAAACCGGCGCGGCGCCAGTCGGTCCACACTTCCGGCTGGGTAAACAACGCTATGTATTTCTGGGTCATCACCTGTCGCAGGCGGTTGGTGACATCGCCCGTCAATGTGCCCCGGTTGACGATAAATGCGGCAACTTCTCCTGCCGGGATTGTACTTTTAGTCACCTTGTCAACAGATGCCCGTATTGCCTCCTGCAAGGCTTTCCCGGCTTCTGCATCCTGGCCGTTCAGGCGCAGGCGGGCCTCGGCTTCTATGAATTTAGCTTCTGCATAAGTAATGAAAGGAACCGGAGTGGTAGCCGTCGTATAATAAGGTCCGATCTGTGAGTCTGCGGCCTGTCCCTGCCCGGGAGCACTCCCTGAAAACGTGCCGGACGCATCAGGTTTCGCAAATGCCTGCAAGCGCGGATCAGCCGGTACTGCCTTTAACAAATCCACGAATTGTTTCCCGAGCCGGAAATCATTGCGTTGCTGCACAAGTTGAAACCAGGGGTTGGATTCACTCGTTCCCGAGCCAAAAACAAATTCAAGGTCATTGGCGCTGCTGGCAATACCGCGGTAAGTTGTGCCGTCGTACAAAGCCGCCAGCACTTTTGCAGCCGCCTCACTGTCGGTTTTACTCAGGTGCAGGGCATAGCGGGCTTTTAAAGTGTAGGCCGCGGCAATCCATTTGGAAACATTCCCTTTGTAAATCAGGTCATCATTGCCAGGGCTGTTTGACGGACCGGCAGTCTTCAGGAGCGCAACCCCCTCGTCGAGCAGCAACTGAATACCGGTATAGATGTCGGCCTGGCTATCGAATTTGGGATAAGGATTAATAGCCCCCTGAAACGCTTCCGAATAAGGAACGTCCCCATAAAGGCTGGTCATGGTGCCCAGGCAGTATGCCAAAAGTATCTTTCCGATGCCTTCATAGCCATTGGCCTGATTTTCGTTCGCCTGCCGGATCAGGGTGCTCAGGTCCTGCATCGGACCGGCATAAAAGGTATTGAAAGCTGTGCCTGCTTCGGCATCTACATTATAGCGGTCCCAGGCTGCCGCCTGTAAAACGATACCTGAAAGATGTTGGGTGAATGTATTGGTCATCTGTCCTACATCAGCCCCGACAGAAAAGGCTATCACTCCCTCTGAGCCAGCCAATAGACTCGGCAAGGTCGCCTTCGACGGCAGGTTGGGATTCAGGTTCAGGTCGCCGTAATCGCAGGAAGACACGCAGCACAGCACAAAACCGGATATGAGTAAAGTAGTCAGTCGTTTCATAAAAAAGCAGCTATAAGGTTAGAGTAAAGGCTGCCCCATAGCTTCGCGTATTGGGCATGGTGAAGTAGTCATATCCGGCTGCGTTGTTATCCCCGTTCAGGTTTGTTTCGGGATCAACCCCACTGTAATTGGTAAAAAGGAATACATTTCGGCCTGTCAGCGTAAAAGTGGCGCCGGAAATCCTGATCTTTTTCAGCCAGTTGGCCGGGAGGCGATAGCTCAGGTTCAACTCCCGCAGCCGAAGCCAGCTGCCATCTTCCACGAACTGTGTATTGACGCCACTGCCAAAACCACCGCCTACGCCCGTATACCAATACTGGCTTTTCACGACCGAGATGTCATTGACAGCTCCGTCACTTTTCTTTACACCATCAAATACAGTAGGAATATAGCGGTCTTCGGATTCTTTGGAGGTCCCCGATTGATTCATCGAACCTCTGGTGCCGTTGTAAATATCAAATTTATAGCGAACATCCAGCAGGGTGGTCAATGTAAAATTACCATACTGAAGGGTGTTGCGTAATCCGGCAATCCACGATGGATTTGTATTCCCGATGGGTTTGGGATTCGGGTTGCGGGAAGGGAAACCGTAATTGGCATTGGGCGTTTTTCCGTCGGCCATCAAACGCGCATCATCGATGAGCACCCGGCCCTGTGCGTCGCGGATAAAATCATTCCCATAAATTACAGCGAAAGGCTGGCCCTTCACCAGACGGACCTGGCCCAACGGACCAACCGAGGTCACACCAATGCTTTCAACCCCATCTGCAATTTCGTTGACCCGGCTGATATTCCGGCTCCAGTTCAAAGCGAGGTCCCAGGTAAACTTCCCCGTTTGTACCGGCGTTGCATCGATCACAATCTCCAAGCCTTTGTTCGAGATCTTTCCCACATTCCGGATCGTACTGGTAAATCCCGACGAGTTCGGAATCGGTACCGAAACGATCAGGTCTCTGCTAACTGAGTTGTAATAGGTAATATCCAGCCCCAGGCGGCTCTTTAAAAACCGGAACTCGCCCCCGTATTCACTGGAAACCCGGACTTCCGGGCGGAGCCTGGGATTACCCGAAGTGTTGCCAACAGACAATCCGATCTGGTTCTGGAAGGGGAACAAAATTCCGCCGGAAGTAATCAGCGTAGCGTTGGCGGAACTTGGGTTGTACGTATTGTACAACGAGTAAATAGGCGAATCGTTACCCACCTGGGCATAGGAGGCGCGCAATTTCCCGGCAGTCAGCCAGTCGCTTTTAAGATCCCAGGCGTCGGTAAAGGCAAAACTGGCGCTGACGGATGGATAAAAGAAAGAACTGTTCTCTTTCGGCAGGGTCGACGACCATTCGTTTCGCCCTGTAAAATTCAGGAACAGAAAATTTCGGTAAGTCAACCTAAGGTCGCCATAGGCTGCATTCAGTTTACGACGCGACATACTGGTACTTCCCGTGAGGGTGGAGGCTCCTGATGGATTGAAGAAATCCGGAATATTCAACCCTGAGCCGGTATTGGTCTGCCGCCGGTCCGTCCGGTTGAAGTAGTTGTGCCCAAGCAAAACAGTAAGATCAAGATCATCGGTCAACTTGCGGTTGGCAGTCAGGATCAGGTCGGAATTGACAGAACGTTGCAGGTAATTTTCCTGACTTACCCCTCCTGCTACCAGCACCCTGGAAAATCGGCTGAATGCTTCCAGCCTGTTATCGCTGTACATATCGAGGCCCAATCGTCCCATCAGTTTCAACCAGGGCAAAAATTCGTAGTCAGACTGTAAGAATCCAATGACCCGGTCTACTTCGTCTTTATATTGATTTTTGTTGATCGACCAGAATGGATTGTCATAACCGCCTACATTGCCTCCGCTATTCCGTTGGGTACCGTCCTGGAAAGAATATGCCATCGGCTCGTGAAGCGGATCGCTGAATCCGTTGGCAATATCGAAAGTAAAAGGCGCGCGCAGGATGCCCATGATAACGCCGGAAGAATTAGACCCTTGCTGGGCACGCGTCCCGCCGGTTTTGCTGTAAGTAACCGACCCGGAGAGGTTGAGCCTCGGGGTGAGGGATACGTCTCCGCTCATTTTGAAGGTCAAACGGTCAAATTCTTCTGTCGGAATAATCCCTTTTTGATTCAGTTTCCCCAAAGAGAAATAGTAGTTTGAATTTTCGGACCCGCCCGACAAGCTGAGGTGGTTATCAAACGTGCTGCCCTTTACGAAGAAGTTACCGATATTATCGAAAGTATGAAGTGGTACGCCGTTCGAGGTCGGGTCTGTACGGGGAACGATTAAGCCCGGTGTAAACCTGCTGGGCTGAGTTGAATAGGTTAATGAGCTGACTTCCGGACCGAAAGATGTTATAACACCGGTACTCGGGTCCCGGAACTGTGGTGATCCGTTGACTTCCGCTCCCTGGGCATATTTGTCCTGCCATTTCGGAAAGCGGTTAGCTTCATTGACGATGTACGAAGAGGATAAGGAAATTCTCGATTGTTTACCAGCAGAGCGGGATCCCCTTTTTGAAGTGATGATAATCGCGCCCGCGGCGGCCCGGATACCATATAAGGCAGTCGCGGCTGGTCCTTTCAGTACTGTCATGGTTTCAATGTCGTCGGGATTAAGATCGATGGAGCGGTTCGAATGTACCACCCCTGCATTGCCATCTCCGCTGGCCAGGGTCCGCGTCTGTCCGTTATCAATCGGAACCCCATCGACCACAAAGAGCGGACTGTTATTGCCGGTGAGCGAGGCACTGCCCCGAATCCGGATCTGGGCCGCACTGCCAACCGCGCCCGATGAAGTAGTTACCTGCACTCCGGCAGCTTTGGCACTGAGCGCCGAAGCCACACTCGTTTCGCGGGAATTAACGAGCTCCCTGCTATCTATTTTCTGAACCGAATAGCCCAGTGATTTCCGGCTGCGTTCGAGACCGATCGCAGTGACAACCACTTCCTTCAGGCTTTGCTCGTCTGGCTTCAGTGAAATATGTATTACGCTCCTGTCACCGATTACGATCTCCTGGGATTTATAGCCGATAAATGTAAACAGCAGACTGCTTTCCGGCCCGGCTACGGTTAACTTGTACTCTCCTGTTGCCGACGTCGACGTTCCGTTGATCGTCCCCTTTTCAATAATATTGACCCCGGGCAAAGCCTGGCCCTTGTCGTCTGTAACGCGGCCACTCACCTGCACCTGCGCGGTTTCATTTCTGACGGGTAAAATGCCCCGAAGTGCGGGACCGGGTAGCATCGATAAGTTGCCTTGACGTTTTGATATACCATTCAATCCTTCGATGATCTGATCGGAACCAAGCGCCGACGAACTTTTAGCGGAAAAAATCAGGTATGTCTTTTTTTTGATCCGCTGAAACTGGAACCCATGCGTGTTAAGCAGGTTATTGAGATTTTCATCAATGGTTTTTTTCAGATTGATCGCATCCTCGCTCACGCTGCGTCCGTCCAGGAGATTTTCCTCAAAAAGTACATTTACCCCGTACCTGTCACGGAGCAGTAAAATTGCATCGCGTAGTTTGATCGTCGCAGGCCGTTTACCTGTCGTTTGTCGCTCTGTCTGTTGAAAAGCGAGCGTCTGCGCATTCGTGCCGGGGGCAACATGTAGCCATAGGAGAAGCGGGACGGCCCATATGCAATGGCGGGCTCTAAAGGTTTGCATGAAATCAAGATTAAGGGTGATCGGAATAGTAAAATCAATAACTACTTGGCGGCATTATTCGACGACTGGCCTGACTCTAAAAGGATATGGTTGTTTTCTTGTTTCAGCCTGAGGTTCATGACTTTGGTCAGTGCCTGCAACAGTTCTTCAGCATTCCTTGCTTCGAATGCCCCTGTAAGCTGGCGTTGCGCTAATTCGGTATCCGTCATCCGGATAGAAAGCCCAAACGTTTCTTCGATTTGAGCCGTGATCTCATGCAGCGGCGTATGTTCAAAGACAAATAAATGATCTTTCCAGGCTGTATGCTGTGTCAATTCCTGTTTCGTACGAAGATCAAAAGCCCCTTTCGAATCGACGGTAACCACATCACCGGGCGCAATCGTCAATGGGGTAATATCGTTGCTTTTCAGCGAGCTTAACCGGACTTTCCCTTTCATCAGGGCCACTTTGGAACCGCGTTCCCGCGAGTAAACGACGAATTCGGTGCCCAGCACTTCCACCTGCAGCTGGTCGTCGGTTTTCACCAGAAAACGGCGATGGTCGCGGGTATGGACAACTGAGAACTCTGCTTCACCATTCAATCGGACTTCACGGTCAATTGACTTCCATCGCGGTATCAGCAAGTGGGAATTGGCATTAAGCGTTACCCGGCTACCGTCATCGAGCGTTACAGAAAGTACCTGCCCGTTGCCGGTCGCATAACTTTGGTAGAGCAGGGAGTCCCGAAGTAAATATGTACTGATCGAAACCAGCACCAGTACCGCCGCTGCTGTCCAGCGAAGCCATTGCACCTTCCGGCTAACAGACGTATCCCCTATACGTTGGAGCTCGGGATTGGACCGGTCCTCATTATTTTCAGCCGGCGACAAGTAACGTTGAAGAGCTGCATCCGTGTCGGTTTCAAATTGCAAATGTTCCAGTTCCCACTCCTCTATCGCCTGAAAATATGATTCCCGGTTTGATTCATCCCGTAACCACTCAATAATCCGTTGCCGTTCCGGAAGTGTGGCATTACCCGAAAAATACCGCCATAGAAGATTTCTGGTGATGGTCATATGGATTGATAGTTTGCACCCATAGGATCCGCAACTGTAAGATTACCCTAACGCTTAATGGAAAAAATGCAAAATTTTATAGTATTTTAAATAATATCCCGAATGGATTAGGGTATTGTGTGCAAATTGGATCGTAGGAGTGACGACCTCAGTCTCAATGCTTTTAATCTGTCAAGCGCCTTGTTAGAACAACAATCTTCTGCTCAACCGGATCCCTTCGATTCTCAGACCAGCTCTCAGAAGGAAGTGCGGTCGTCATGGGCAGATGACAAAGAATGGTTTATCCGCCAGACGTTTGAAAAGGATCCGCGTAAGGGTTGTGAACTGCTTTTCAGGAAATACTATAATGTGTTATGCAGCCATGCAGTCCGATTCATTTACTCGAAAGAAATCGCCCAGGATTTAGTGGGAGATATATTTTCCTCTTTCCTGCAAAAGGAACTTCACAGGCATATCCACACGTCGTTCCGGGCCTATTTGTTTTCGGCAGTCCGGCTTGAATCTTTGAAATATCTTCAGCGCGAATTTAACCGGAAGGCGACCCTTTCCGCTCACCTGGAAGAAACCCTGATAGCCCTCCAGGCGTCGCCGGAAGAAATGATGGAGTACGACGATCTTTACCGCAAAGTGCAGCAGACTATTCAATCACTCTCCCCGGCTGTGCAGCGGATCTTTATTTTAAGCCGGTTTGAAGGAAAAAAATACCAGGAAATAGCGCAGGAATTATCGCTATCACCGAAGACGGTTGAAGCCCACATTACAAAAGCACTCCGGATATTGCGCCAGGCATTGGAAGACCAGTAAGCGGATTGACTTTCAACCCACTTCAAAATTAAAATCGCCGTTCATCACCAGTTTTGCGTCGGTAGTTTCAGGATTACCGGGAATTTGCAAGCCCTTGATTTTCGCCGTTTTTCCTTTACTCAACAAATCGTAAACGTGCTTATCGGTCAGTTTTTTACCTAAAAATTCAAACGGGATCTTAAAACCGCAAACACTAAAATTCGAACAACCGTAAGCCGTTTTTCCTTTTTTGAGTAACTTCTCTTTGCATTTGGGACAGGTCAGCGACTCGATATCAATCTCTTCTTTCGGCTCTTTGGGTTTTGCGGGTTTCTTCTCTTTTATTTCCTTTTCAACTTCCAGAGGCGGCGCTTCTTCGGCAATGCTGATCGCGCGTCCTCGGTTGCTTTTTACTTCATGCGTCAGGTCGACTACCATTTGGATCAGTTCCTGTTTGAAGGTATCCATCGAATACTCGCCTTTTTCGATCAGCCGCAGCTTACGTTCCCAATTACCGGTTAACTCTGCGCTTTTCAGCAACTCATTTTGAATGGTATCAATGAGATCCATGCCGGTTTGGGTGGCGAAAATGTTCTTCTTCTTTTTCTCAATATATCTTCTTTTGAAAAGCGTCTCGATGATGTTTGCACGTGTCGACGGCCTGCCTATCCCATTGTCTTTCAGCAGCTCACGCATCTCTTCATCTTCCACTTGCTTACCCGCAGTTTCCATTGCCCTTAGCAATGTCGCTTCGGTATAGGCTTTAGGCGGCGTCGTTTTTCCCTGATGTACGCGCGGTTCGTGCGGGCCCCGCTCCCCTACTTCAAAGTTCGGCATTAACTTTTCTTCTTCGGCAGCTTCCTTTTTCGCACTGGCATCATTGGCGTAAACCGCCCGCCAGCCGGGTTCGAGGATTTGCTTTCCGGTAGCTTTGAATTCCACCTGGCCTACCTTACCCAAGACAGTTGTATTTGAAACTTTACATTCGGGATAAAAAACAGCAATAAACCGGCGGACGATCAGGTCGTAAATGCGCTTTTCGTCCTGGCTAATGTGATTGGGCAAAACGCCGGTCGGGATAATGGCGTGGTGATCGGTCACTTTTTTATCATCGAAAACCGCTTTCGATTTCGGAATTGGTTTTTCTAAAAGTGGTGCGGTGTATTGGGCATAATACGTAAGTTCTCTTAATATGCCCTCGACCTTTGGATACAGATCTTCCGAAAGATAAGTAGTGTCTACCCTCGGGTAAGTCACAAACTTCTTTTCGTAGAGGTTTTGAATGTGTTTTAATGTATCCTCGGCCGAATAACCATATTTTTTGTTGGCCTCCACTTGCAGGGAAGTCAGGTCGAAAAGCTTGGGGTTACCTTCTTTTCCCTCTTTCTTTTCAAATGAAGTGATTTCAAAATCGTGTTGCAACAGGTACGCAAGCCCTTTTTGCGCTTTTTCCTCATTCCTGATCCGGTCGATGGTGGCGGTGAATTCTGTTTCGCGGTAAATGGTTTTTAATTCCCAGTATTCTTCCGAAACGAATGCATTGATTTCCTTCTGCCGCTGCACGATCAGCGCGAGCGTCGGTGTTTGTACCCGACCAATGCTCAATACTATTTTCCCCTGCCCGAATTTTTTGGTAAAAAGCCGCGTCGCATTCATACCCAGCAGCCAGTCGCCGATGGCGCGGGCACTTCCGGCTGCATATAAGTTATTGTAAAGTTCGCTGTCTTTGAGTTTTTCAAACCCCTCGCGGATCGCCTGCTCGGTCAGTGACGAGATCCAGAGCCGCTTTACAGGCACATTGCATTTCGCTTTCAGCAACACCCAGCGCTGGATCAGCTCCCCCTCCTGCCCCGCATCCCCGCAGTTGATCACCTCCTCACACTGGCTAACCAGACTTTCGATAATGCCGAACTGCTTCAATGCGCCGGGATTATCAATGAGCTTAATGCCAAAACTCGACGGGATCATCGGCAGGTCTTCCAACCGCCACGATTTCCAGCGTTCGGTGTAGTCGTGGGGTTCTTTTAAGGTACAAAAATGCCCGAAAGTCCAGGTAACCTGGTACCCGCTTCCTTCAAAATAACCATCCTTACGCTGGTTGGCACCGATAATTCCCGCAATATCCTTGGCAACGCTTGGCTTTTCAGCAATACACACTTTCATGCTGCAAACTTACTCGATCCGCCGCTTTCTCCCTTTTATTAAAAAGAAAATTGCTGCAATAAACGTGATCGCATAAATGACCGCCATAGCCGGCTTCTCAAACTGCATGGTCGAAAAATCGAACTGTTTATACAAAGTAACGCCAAGAATAATGGCCACGATCGCCCAGATTGGATTCATTGAGTAGGTTTGTTTTGTAGAGGTTTCAAGTGAAAGTATGAAAAGTCGGGTTCTACCTATCTTGCCATGATTAACAAAAAAAGCAACCAGCCTGAGCCAGTTGCCTATTGTACTATATCAAATCGAAAAAATATCTATTTGCGCGGCAGCGGATATTTCTTCACAGTTTCCGCCATTCGGAAAGTTTTCTGCACGATTACATTCTCATGCTGCTTAGCGGCAGCTGAGGCTTCTTTTTTGATTTTTTCTAGTGCTTTCCCGGAAGTTTGAGAGATATCTACATATCTACGAGGGAATTTGTTGACAGTAAACGTACGATGCATTTTGATAATAAATTGACAGCTTCACTCCTATTTCAAAGGCAGTTCAGACAGTCTACCGTTTTAGAATTGAAGTTTGAAGAATTACAACACTTTAATTTCAAACCCTTGGATGCCAATGCAGTACTGTTGGATGCAACTTTGATTTTGACTTCTGAAATATTTTATTGGGCCGACTTTGCCGGCTGGGAAATTGGCGATGCTGACGCAATTTCAATAAGTGGGAAGAAATTATTTTGGCGCCTAAGACCAGAACTTATTGGAAATATTAAAAGGATCAACGACGATTGACGGAAAGAATTTGAAATGAAAGATTCGAGCAATTCACCAATGAAAGAAACGGCATTGAGGCCAAGAAGGCTGGAAGAGTGACTTCCATCCGCGACCTCAAAATAGATGGGCAGATATTCTGTAACCATCTCTTGAAAAATCAAAAAAAAGCTTCCCGACGACCGTCGAAAAGCCTCTCTTCTTCAATTCTACAAGCTTCAATTCTTTCCAGCCATCGTATCCAGCAGCATATACCTTCCTTTGTGCTTGTCTGTTTCCAGCTTGCTGTCTGCATCCAGGTACATATAATGCGCATCGCCCTCGGGTTTCACAGGCAGCCATTCCGGCAGGCCTTTTCCATTAGGGTTGTAGGTTTTGATGAAATTGGCGAAATATTCCTGCATCGTGGCGGATACTTTGTGGTCTTCCGGCGTCCAGGCGTAAACTTTGTTGTACCCGAGGTTTCCCATAGCGTACTCAATTTCAGCTGAATGCACCGCACCTTTGGGTAGTGGCGCTTTGGCAGCAGGTTCTGTACTTTTCGAAACGCCACCGGCCAGGTTCGCAGTCACATTGCCTGCCTCGGCGGCCATCGCTGGACGCGGGCGACCGTACAAATAGCGGTAAACAGGTTTGCCTCCTCCCGTTTTGCTCTGTATATCAATCCATTTCCAGGTACCAAAACCGATAAAACGGTCGCCGGCCAGGTCGGTTGCCACTTGCTCCACTTCGGCATCCGAAGCAGCTGCATATTCTTTCAAAACTTTGTCGGCCTGCTCGCCGTAGAGCTTTTGAACCGCTTTCGTATAATTTTCAAGCGTCGGCGTTTCTTTGCCCAGGATCATGCGGTAATTCATTTCTTCCGTATTCCAGCCCGCAAGTAACGGTACCTGCGACTGTTTTCCTTCCTGGAAAGTTTTCAAAGGCGGTTCTGGAAAAAAGTAACCGTCAACCGAGGACATGAACCTGCCTACGCCTGGCCCAGCGGTCGCTTTCAGCAATTCCTCGGCAGGTATAGCCCGCATTTCTGCCAATGATTTTTTACCAACCTGTTCGTTGAATTTCGCGCCAGCCTGCTCTGCCTGTGCCAGTGGTACGGGAGGAAGCGTGCCCAATACCGATCCGCTTTCGCCAATTGCACCAGCAAACAGATTTTTGGAAAGCGGCGAGGCCATTAACGCACTCACCGACAGTGAACCAGCAGATTCTCCGGCAATGGTAACACGGTTAGGATCGCCTCCAAAAGCGGCGATGTTCTGTTTTACCCAGGCCAGAGCAGCCGCCTGATCCAGATAACCGTAGTTCCCCGAAGCCTTGTGCGGCGATTCTTTGGTCAGATCCGCTGAGGCGTAAAACCCGAACACGCCCAGGCGATAATTTACCGTGAGACTTACAATACCCTTTTTCGCCATGCTTTCACCATCATAGCGGCCTTCGGAACCGTCACCAGCTACAAAGCCGCCGCCATAAAAATACACCAGAACAGGAAGCTTTTCATTCGCGGATTGCGCGGGCGTCCACACATTGAGATACAAACAATCCTCGCTCATTCCGTCAGAACGAAATCCCATATCCCCAAAAACCGCATTCTGCATCGCACGCGGACCGAATTTAACCGTCTTCTTAACGCCCTGCCAGTTCTTTACCGGCTGCGGTTCACGCCAGCGGAATTCGCCGACTGGCGGAGAAGCAAATGGAATCCCTTTGAAGGCCCTTACGCCGGAAGCCTCCGTCACGCCTTCCACGGTTCCGTTGGCAGTTTTGACTTGCGGGGCCGAAGTTGATTTTTTAGTCTGGGCCAGTGCAACCTGCGTGATTTGGGCCGCCAGCAGCATGGTCATAAAGATCGTTTTCATTTCGAGATAAAGTAAAGTGCATATACCTCAGAAGCACTTTGGTAAATAAGACTACTGATCCGCGCAAAAAAGCCAACGCTCCATCGCCGCTTCAAATCAATTCAGTCGTTTTTGCAGCCAGATCAGATCGAAATACCTGCCGTTTTTGTAGCCAATTTTCTCAAAATTCCCACATTCCTTATAGCCCAACGACCTGTGAAAATTCAAGCTTGCGATATTTTCAGATGAAATATTAACCAAGACATTTGATATGTTCAGCCCCCTCAATTCCCTTTCAAGCATATTGTAAAGTTTGCCTCCTAATCCTCTCCCTGTAAAGCCGTCTTTTAACCAATATGTCAGTTTCACCGTTGGTGCAAAGGTGCTTTCAGATCTGAAATGATAAGCATATCCGAATCCAATTACGTCCCTGCCGCTTTGGACTACATATTTCGGAAGCTTATTCTTTTCATTGAACATCTCTGATATATCGCTCTTTTTTAGTGGCATTTCAGAAAAGTAGAATGTTGAATGGGTGACATAATAGTTGATAATATCTAAAATGTCGTCCGCATCGGTTAGGCTCATCGGCCTGATTGAGATATTGTCCGTGTTCAAGTGTAAGCTATTTTAAGCTGGCTGGATCGTTATGAAATCGTGCGCAAATTGGTGAATTATCGATCAGGGCATTCGATTTTACGATTGTTATTTCCTGTGCTTAGCGGACGTGATTTACAAACAGTTTTTTCATGGGCGTTAACAAGCCGAAACTGTCGCGGCGATTACAAACCGGGACCTGACCGAAGTATCTGCTCCGTTTCAGTAACCAGGGCCTGCATCAATGCGGCTGCTGTTTTGTGTTTGAAATGGACCGGACTTTGTCCTGACCAGAAATTCACCATATCTCTTCTTCCCTGGGCCAGGGCCGCTTCCCTCAGCGGAGCGACCAGTCGCGTTTGCAGCGGAAATGGCAATACCTGAACCTGGTTCGGGATTTCCTCCGAAATCGTGTTACGTATCATCCTGCCCAAGCGACCGGTCAGCGATTTGGAAAGCACCGTGTTGTTTGACTCCCCCGAAAGCAGCGCCGCCTTGTGAAGTGGCGTCGCATTGGACTCGTCGGTCACCAGAAATGCAGTGCCAAGCTGTACGGCATCCGCGCCCATCGTTAATGCAGACACAATTCCCTTTCCATCGGTGATGCCGCCGGCGGCGATAACGGGTGTTTTTATACTCGCTTTGAGTTGCTGGACCAGCGAAAAGGTTCCGGTTAACGAATCAAGGGCCGGCCTCAGAAAAGACGGGCGGTGCCCGCCGGCTTCAAATCCGGCCGCCACAATGGCGTCGACTTTTGCTTCTTCCAGCAGCAGGGCTTCATCCAGTGTAGTAGCTGCCCCTACTGTTTTAATGCCAAGTCTCCGCGCATCACTCAATATGTCAGAAGATGGAACGCCAAAAATAAAACTGAACACAGCCGGCCTGATCTCGAAAATTGCCTCCACCTGTCTCTCAAATCTGGAAGCGATGTTTGGGTTAAGTTCCGGTAGCGGAATACTTAATGCGTCATAGTAAGGTTTAAAAAGAGACGTTACCCGTTCCAGGGTTTCCGCCGAAAGACTAGTGAGGTCCGCATCGACATCCGATACCCAAAGATTGATGTTATAAGGCTTGTCAGTTTGCGATTTGATGGTCTGAGCAAACTGGCGAATCTGCCCGGGATCCAGTGTGTAGGCGCCCAGGCTTCCCAATCCTCCGGCGTTGGATACTGCTGCCAAAAGCTCCGGCGTCGAAAAACCGCCACCCATCGGCCCCTGAAAGATCGGATATCTGATGCCAAGGAGCTGTGTTATGCTGGTTTGATTCCACATGACATTAGTTGGTTACATTCGTTAACAGCTTGTTTATAATGACCCACTTTCCGTCAATTCTGGTCAGCGAAAGCAGGTCGTAGTAATTAAACTCAAACATAGGCAGACGGACTTTTGCAACCGCAATCTGGTTGATAATTTCAATGGATAAAATTTCCATACGAAAACTCTCGCCCAGCTCAAAAGGGCTCTTTCTGTTCGCAACTCCGTCCAGATATTGGTCCAGCGTTTTGAAATACGGTTGTCTATTCACATCACCTGCTATCAGCGTTTGCGGATGAAATGCGCTGCGGAGCAGGTCGGTGTCTCCTTTAAAAACCCCATTGAAATAGTCTTGCAAGACAGTTGTAATTGCTGCTGCGTGTTCTGTGTAATTGTTCATTGTGCTTTCAGGTTAGCCGGTATGCGCGGGTATACTTGTCCCGCGCATACCTTGGTGGATATTAATAACTTCATTACATATGGTGACCTGCAACGTGGCCGCCATCGAGATTGATGATTTCGCCGGTTACAAAATGACTGCCTGCAAGGTACAGTGCCAGTTCCGCCACGTCGCTGGTCTCACCAATTCGGTCCACAAGGTGAAGGCTTGCCAGACTGTCTGCATCGCTGATCCCATTTTTCGCCTGAAGCGGACTCCTGATAATACCTGGCGCGATGGCGTTTACGCGAATATTGTTTTTCCCAAATTCAGCGGCCAGCTGTCTGGTGAGCGCGTGGACTCCGCCTTTGCTGGTTATAGGCGCAGTGCCCGGAAAGCCGCCGATTGCATGGTCCACCAGCACAGTACCAATATTAATAATAGAGCCTTCGCCTTGCCTGAGCATTTGCTTGACCGCCGCCTGGCTCGTAAAAAAGGTACCTTTTAAATTGATACTCAGAAAACGGTCCAGATAAGGCTCATCTACATCCAGGAAGCTTTTTGGCTCAAATATTCCCGCATTATTGATCAAAACGTCCACAGTCCCGAACCGCGTTACCGCAGTGTCCACAAGCTGCTGACCAGTGTCCGGGTCGCTGATATCGCCGGCTACCATTGCGAGCCGCTCGTGATAACCCAGTTCGTTAAACGTCGCTGCCAGATTCGCAGCATTCGCGGAGTTAATCACCACGTTGTACTCGTGTTGTAAAAATAAACCGGCGATGGCCCTGCCAATTCCTGTGGATGCGCCGGTAATGATAACGGTCTGTCTTTTCATGATCTTTTCAGGCTTGTTTTTGAGCTGTTATCCCCCGCTCGCGTAGTACCGAGACCTGCTCTCCGGCATAACCCCAGTCGTCCAATTCAACTTCCCGGATCAGCACGTGGGTCAGGCTGGGGTCTTTGTCCAATACTTCGGTAATGAGTTCGGTAACCCCTGCTATCAATCTTTGTTTTTGCTCACGGGTAACACCTTCCCGGGTTACCTCAATTTTTACAAATGGCATGGTCGGGTAATTTAAAGGGTGGCGAATGCGGTCAGTTTTACTTCAAGTTCAAATTCATTGTAGATCAGCGTATCTCCCAGATTCTGAAAAAAGTTACCGGAACGGAACTTCATATCGTAGCGGGTACGATCCACGAGGATCTTGCCGGAAGCAGTAACCCTGTCGCCCGAAACATGCACCCCGCCAGGGAAACTCGCTTCGTGGGTAATGCCTTTAATCGTCAGATCGCCCGTGATCTGATAGCTGTCACTTTGCAGATGATCTGCA
Source organism: Dyadobacter sp. UC 10 (assembly GCF_008369915.1). Lineage (NCBI taxonomy): Bacteria > Pseudomonadati > Bacteroidota > Cytophagia > Cytophagales > Spirosomataceae > Dyadobacter > Dyadobacter aurulentus. The sequence goes on from NZ_VSRN01000001.1 coordinate 794,746, forward strand.
TTGGTAATGACGAATGTGGCTTCGGGGAAATTTTCAATTGCGAAAAAATCCTCCGAAAACAGGTGGCCGGCGAATTGGGCATTGGTATCCGGATCAGTAATGTCCAGAATCTTGATTGAAGTAGTGTCGATCACGAAGCTGCCTCCGCTGAGCTTTCCATTGTGCAATGTGAGCTCGCCCGCTTTGATGTCGATGGTACCGTTGTGGGCGCCTGTTACTTTTTTTCCTGTCCAGTCGATATTGCTCTCAGCACTTACGACTTCAAATCTTTTAGTTTCCATTTTCTTTCTGTTATCAATTTTTAAATTTTGATAGCACAAAGTTGGACAGGTATCCGCAGGGCATTACGTGATGTATATCACTTTCGCAGGCAGGTCATTTATGTGTATTGTAAAGTCTGCTGAGCGTCTCGCGGGAAACGCCAAGGTAGGCGGCGATGAGGTGTTTGGGAACGAGGTTATAAAGTTGGGGGTACAAGGCAAGCAATTCTTCGTAACGCGCCCTGGCATCGTTGTTCATAAATGACAACAGCCTTTTCTGGGATGCCAGGTAACCCCGGTTGGTCCGCCAGCGAAAAAAATGCTCCACAGGATGCAGCTCACTGCATATCTTTTCGCGATCGTGATTGGAAAGACAAAGTACTTCCGCGTCAGTGATACAATCGACATGAATGGTAGCCCTGGTCTGGTTGTACAAAGCACCGTAATCCGACGTCCACCAGGTTGGCATCGCAAATTGCAGGATATACATTTTGATTTCGTCGTTGACAAAAAAAGCTTTCAGACAGCCCGAGACCACGAAATATTCACAATCCACAGCGCTTCCCTCAGAGATGACCACCTGCCCTTTTTTGTACGATTGGGGTTTAAAATGAGAAAACACATAATCAAACTGCTCATCGGTCAATGTAGCAGTCTTGGCAATGTGCTGTTTCAGAATCTCTTTTGCATCCATGATCAGGCGTTTTTCATTTCGTGGGCAAACCTCACTTCAAACATTTGCAGCTTTCAAATCAGGCATGAATCAATTAAGTCCGGCCTTGCAGCTTGTAAATATAATTGGTCGGACTCACACCGAACTGCTTTTGAAAATCGCGTGAAAAGTTGGTAGGAATGCTGTATCCTACCATATCGGCCACCTCGTTGATCTTGTATTTGTTTTCGGCCAGCAGCTCGGCCGCTTTTTTCAGACGCGACAAGTTGATCAGTTCATTGGGCGTCATGTCCGAGATACCCTTGATCTTCCGGTATAAAGTCGGCCGGCTCATGTTCATCATCGACGAAAGCAGGTCTACGTCGAGGTTGCTGTCGGCGATCCGTTGGGAGATGATTGTATTAAGTTGTTCCAAAAACTCCTTATCGGCTTTGGAGAACGCGATTCCTTTAATGTGCGTCAGTGGCGAGCGAGCGAAATATTCTTTAATAATGTTCCGGTTGTTGATCAGATTAGTGATCTGCGCGGCAAGGTGATCGAGTGAGAACGGTTTTTCAATATAAGCATCCGCGCCTACTTCCAGCCCTTCGATTTTTGAATTGATCGAATTTTTGGCCGTTAACAGAATGATCGGAATGTGGCTGAACTGCACATCGTTTTTCATTTTCCGGCAAAGCTCGATCCCATCCATCACCGGCATCATGATATCACTGATGACCAGCTGCACGTTTTCGCGCTGCAATATCTCAACAGCCTGCTGACCATCGAGGGCGCGCATCACATTATAAGTCACATGCAGCTCCCGGCTCAGATAGTTAAGGATCTCCACATTATCCTCTACCAGCAAAATCACCGGTTTTGCCGGGTCCACTGCCTCATTGGGCTCACCGGCCAGCAGATCATCGCCGGCAGACACTTCACTTTCCCCCGTCAGGTCCATTTCATAATCCTGATGAATCGGCAGCGAAAGCACAAAAGTATTCTGTCCCGCATCATTGCGACGGACTTCCAGCTTGCCCTTATGCAGTTCGGCCAGCGACCGCGCCAGTGGAAGCCCAATGCCCGTTCCCTCCTGTTTCTGACCGGCTTCCATGCGGTAAAATGGTTCAAAAATTTTCTCCTTATCCTCGTCCCCGATGATCAGACCGTCGTTCGTAAATTCAATATGGAAAAGCAGATCATCGCTGCTGAAAGGCAGCAGCTTGATTTTCACAGACTCATCGGCATATTTAATGGCATTATTGATCAGGTTGCTGATGATTTTCTTGCAGGCTTCAATATCTACAAATGCCTGCAATGCGATTCTCGGAAGCTCAATTTTATAACCTAGATTTTTTTGCTCAGCGGCCGGTTTGAATGTAGAAAACACATCGGCGAGCAACTCGTTGATATCTGTTTTTGTAAAGTTCAGACTAAAATTATTCGCCTCCGCCTTCCGGAAATCCAGCAGCTGATTGGTTAAATCAATGAGGCGATTGGCATTTTTATTGATCATAGTCAGGTTCTCAAATGTTTCCGCATCTGCATTCTGATCGGCCAGCAGCTTGTCCAGCGGCATTTTGATCAGCGTCAGCGGCGTTCTGATTTCATGGGCGACGTTTGTAAAAAAATCGATCTTGGCATTATAAATCTCCCGCTCCTTCCCGATTTCTATGGCTTCGATCTTGCGCTTGTTCTTTTCGCCCATAGCCAGGTGATAATACCGGAACAAAGTAAAGCCTACTGCCGCCACGACGGCCACATACAGAAAATAAGCCCAGGCCGTCGCCCACCAGGGCGGCAGAATATCAATATTGATCCGTCTTTCCCGGCTATTCCAGATCTGATCGTTGTTCGACCCCTTAATCCGTAACACATAATGACCCGGCGGTAGTTTTGAAAAAGCGATTTTTCTACTTTCGTCCATTGTAACCCACTGCGGATCAAGCCCTTCCATTTGATATTGATAGCTATTCATTTCAGGGATCAAATAACTGAGCGCAGCCACATCGAAACTGAGACTGGAACGGTCATAGGGCAGCCGGATCGATTCTGTATAAACCGGCGATTCGGTAAGGGGAGAGTCTTTGCCGCCGATACGCAATTCCTGGTTGTTGGCCTGAATAGCCGTGACGTATACGGGCGGTACGTAAGTGTTTTTGTTAAAGGTGCCTGGCTTGAAGCTGATCAACCCGGCTACCGTGCCGAAAAACAGTGTTCCGTCGTCATTTTTAAATGATGAATTGTAATTAAACTGCTCGCTGGGCAATCCATTGGCTTCGTTGTAATTTCTGAATTTCCCCATTTTCGAATCCAGCATCGATAAGCCGCGGGAGGTGGAGATCCAGAAATTGCCCGGTTCGTCTTCTAAAACCCGAAAAACCTGATTATCCGGCAGTCCGTCTTCAATGCGGTAATTTTTAAATTTTGCGGTAACCGGATTGTACCGCGAAAGTCCGTGCTCGGTACAGAACCACAAATCGCCGTTTTTGCTTTGGTAGAGGCTGTTGATATAGTTATCGAGCAGCCCTGACTTATTCTTGGCATCGTACTGGATCCGGCCCTTTTTGCCGTTTTTTCGGTTGAAATAAAAAATCCCGCCGCCATAACTCGCCACCCAGAGCGTTCCCTCCTTATCCTCGTGAATGCTCTGAACCTGAGTATTCACAAAAGTCATCGGCGTGAAATTATCCGTGTCGCGGTTATATTTAAATAGCCCCGACCAGGTACCTACCAGGATTTCATTTGCCCGGGTTTTATAAAGTGTCACAACAAAATTACTCCCAAAGGAATTGGGCAGGCTTGTCGTATAATGCCTGATTACCTTGTTGGTCCTCAGATCCATTACGTCCAGCCCGTGCTCGTAGGTACCGATCCACAATTCGTTTCCGTCTGCCACCAGGCCGTGCAGGTTGCGGTAAGAAATGCTGCCTTTTTTACCGTCGGGCAGAAACGCTTTGAAAGTGCCAGTCTGCAAATCGAGCTGGTTCAGGCCGGCGTCCTCGGTGCCTATCCAAAGCTTACCGTACTGATCTTTGGTAATTTCATGGACCAGGCTTCCGCTGATGCTATTGCCCGGTTGCGGAAAGTATTTTTGAAAACGGTTGAATTCAGAAGAATAATAATTGACCCCGCCAAACTGCGTAGTGATCCAGATCCCGCCCTCACGGTCCTTGAAAATCGCGTTGACAATGTTGTCCGTGATCGAATAAGCATTATACTTTTCCTTCACGATCTGCTTCATTTTCTTCTTGTTCAGATCGAGGATGAACAGCCCCGACTCGGAGCCCAGCCAGTATTCGTCCTTTCCGCTTTCGAAAAATGCATGGATGTAAATGTCCTGTTTTTGTCCCGTCTGCTCTGAAATATCCGTGATCGTGTCAGTGCGATAATTAAAGAGCAGGATCCGTTTCATATTCCCGATCAGCAGGGTCGAATCGGAAACCGAATGCAGCCGCATATTGGAAAATATCTCATTCACCCGGCCCGAAAGGTCATATTTGGCCACGCCGCCAGTTTCGGGATGATACTGCCGGATTACTCCGTTACTGAATGAAGCCCACACTTTTCCGCTGGACGAAACATGGACGGAAACCGTATTTGCAGCGTCGGGAAGTGCTGTAACTGTATTTCTTTCCGGATCAAACCGATACAGCTGATTATCCGAAATGATCCAGACGCCGCCTTCTTTGTCGCCCCTGATCAGGCGTACTTCACCGGTAGGGATTAGTTTGAACGCTGAAAATTGCCCGGAAATAGGATTATACAGGTAAACGCCTTTGTGCGTACCGATCCATAGCTTTTCGTCTCCATCCTCATAAAGTGAGAAAACCGAATTGCTGCCCAGGCTGGTAGAATCCTCCTCTATACTCCTGAAAATCCTGAAAGAATTGCCGTCAAACCGGTTGAGCCCATTACGGCTGGCGATCCAGATGAAACCCTTTTTATCCTGAATAATATCGGTGGTCGCATTGCCTGACAGCCCATCGGAAACTTTATAGCTTTTAAAATAATACGGAGGCTCCTGGGCCAGACAAGTCAGGCAGTAAAACAGGCAGCAGAACATCACAAGCAGCTTTTTCACCCGGGCATTTGAAATAAGTCAGCTATTCCGCTGACGCTTTTTTTGTTGAACATTTTTATAAATATATCCCTGTAAAATCACCGGTAATTAATAAAAACCAATGTTGAGACGGATTGATCTGAAATTGAGACTCACAGATCATTCCGTTAATCGGCAAAGAAGGAAATTCGCAACACTTTAAATAAGTCCAATTAATTAATCAGATAGTAACAAGTCCGGAACTCAAATTCCACTTAAACAACAATTTTGATGAAAAATAATTTGTACAAAATGGCGCAAGCCGCTAAAAGGCGAATGCGGGTGAGCTGGTCTGCGACGACTGGCATCGCAATGCTATTCGGCTTACTGATGGCCATCTCGGGGGTAGCCCAGGCCCAGACCGGCACCTCAATTTCTGGTAAAATATCCGATAAACAAGGCGCTTTGCCCGGTGTTTCGGTTGTAGAAAAGGGCACAAGCAACGGAACTACCACCGATGCCGAAGGTAAGTTTACACTGCAGCTCTCTACGGGAGCAAAAACGATCACGGTTTCGAGCGTAGGCTATGTATCTCAGGATGTGGATATAGCCGATAAATCCACGGTGGAGATCACACTCGAAGAAGACCAGAAAACACTTAACGAGGTAGTTGTAATCGGCTATGGATCTTTGAACAAAAGAGAGGTTTCCAGCGCCATTACCCACCTTTCTTCCAAAGACCTGCTGCGCGTGGGCGGCAACAACCCGATGATGGCGATCCAGGGCAAGGTAGCCGGGCTTACGGTAACCAACACTTCAACGGCCGATCCAAACTCCTCGCCCAACATTCAGCTGCGCGGCGCATCCTCGCGCAGCGCAGGCCTGGGACCATTGTTTGTCGTGAACGGAATTCCCGGCGGTAATATCGACAACATCAACCAGAACGAGATCGAATCGATCGACGTGCTGAAAGGCGGCGCAGCCTCTGCGATTTACGGAACGCGCGGCAGCAATGGGGTGATTGTGATTACGACCAAGAAGGGCTCAGGGCAGCCGCGTTTGTTTTACGACGGCTACACTACTTTTGATTACCTGGCGAATGAGCTTTCGGTACTCTCCAAAGATGAGTTCCTGGCCAACAAGCGTGGATTTGATTTTGGAGGAAACACCGACTGGCTGAAAGAAGTAAGCCGCCAGCCTTCATTCTCCCACAAGCATACTTTGCAATTTTCGGGTGGGACCGGGCAGACCAACTATTTTACTTCTGTGGATTACCGCGATGCAAACGGCATTGACCTGCGGTCGGGTAAGAAAGAATATGGTGGCCGGGTGAATATCAACCATACCACCACCAATAACCTTTTGGCACTTACATTCAGCGTAGCACCGCGTTATGCGAAGATCAGTGAGGCCGATTACAGCGCATTCAACTACGCATTGACGCTAAACCCGACCATTCCGCTGCGGGATTCCACGGGCAAATACAGCTACATCAACTCGGGCTTTTTTGCAAACAACCCGGTGGAGTATGCTACCAACGTTTTGCAGGACCGTGAGCAGAAATCGCTGGACCTGAACGGATCCGTGAAACTCAACATTCTGGAAAACCTGAACACTACCCTGACTTTCGGAGAGGTTAGCTCATCGAGACGTATCATGGACTTTGTACCTTCCAATATTACACCGGTAATCAATGGAAACGGTCGCAACGTAGGATACCAGGCACTGGAAGAAAAAGACCAGAAAAGCCTTGAATGGTTAGGAAACTATTTCCTGGACCGCGACAAACATTCCGTGAAGCTGCTTGCAGGTTATTCCTTCCAGTATTTTACTGCCTCGGGATTCAATGCAAGAAATGAAAAATTCCCTTCCAATGTGCTCACTTACAATGCACTCGGAACCGGACTATGGAACGTGGAAAAAGGGATTAACAACGTAAATTCTTACAAAAACAGCTCGAAACTGATCGCCTTCTTCGGGCGTGTAAACTACGATTTCGACCAAAAGTATTACCTGTCAGCCAGTCTTCGCAGGGAAGGTTCTTCCAAATTTGGCTATGACAACAAATGGGGATATTTTCCGGCTGCATCGTTCGCATGGCGGCTGACGCAGGAGAATTTTATGAAAAGTCTGCCCTGGCTGAACGAGCTGAAACTGCGTGCGGATTATGGTGAAACGGGTAATCAGGATTTTGACAGCTACCGTTCGCTGGATACCTACGGCGGCTACGGTTATTATCCTTACAACGGAAACTCCTACCAGGTGTGGGGACCCAATCAGAATACCAACTACAATCTGCGTTGGGAAAAAGCGGCCAACTTCAACGTAGGCCTTGACTTCGAGGTACTTAGCAGCAAGATTACGGGTAGCGTCAACTACTACGTACGTACCAACAAGGATCTTTTGGGTAATTACAATGTAGCCAACCCGCCAAATATCCAGGGACAAACATTTGCGAACGTAGGTACCATGCGCAACACCGGCGTGGAACTGCAATTGAGTGCAGCGGTGATCAACAAAGGGGCATTCAGCTATAACCTTTCAGTTACCGGCGCATTTAACGACAACAAATTCGTTTCGTTCTCCAACAACCTTTTCAAGGGTCAGAAATACATTGATGTCGTAGGAATGCCGGCGCCGGGAAGTCCGGGAACGCTGCAGCGTTTGCAGGAAGACAAACGTATCGGAAGCTTCTACGCGCTGAAATCTGCCGGCGTAAATGATGATGGTGCATTGCTGGTGTATAACAAAGACGGCGAGATCGTACCTGCCAATGAAGCCAACAACGACGACAAGCAGTTTATCGGTAACGGACTTCCTAAGTTCACAACTGGTATCACCAATAATTTCACTTACAAAAACTGGGATCTGAGCGTGTTCCTGCGCGGTGCGTTCGGGTACAAACTATTCAATACTTATGCATTTTATCTGGGTACACCCGCTGCACAGCAAAATGCTAACTTGCTTACCTCGGCTTTTGACGGTGGCAAATACTCGAAACTGACCAGTACATCGACGTACTCTTCACTATCCGATTACTTCCTGGAACCAGGCGGATTTTTGAAAGTGGACAACATTACGCTCAGCTATACGCAGCCGATCAAATCGAAATTCATGCAATCGGCGCGCATTTATGCTACCACCCGTAACCTGGCGACATTCACCAAGTTTAAAGGCGGCGATCCTGACCTGATCCAGATCAACGGACTGTATCCGGGCGTGAATACCAATGGGGATAACAACGGTACGCTGAACTACTATCCTTCGACTACGCAGCTGTTGCTGGGACTACAACTTACTTTCTAATATCCTGATTTAGAACAAAATGAAAAGGAACCCAATTTCAAAATATATACTCAGGTTTGCTGCCTGCGCACTGCTTTCGGTGACGGCCGGTTGTACCAACCTGGACGAAGAACTATACGACCGTATCACCTCGGAAAACTTCCTTCAGACGCGTGAAGACGTGATACGCGATTTTCTGCGCGCATTCGAACACAGCTACTGGAGCATTCAGGGCGGTAATACATTTATGCTTCAGGAAAACAGCTCCGACGAAATGATGACCATCAACCGCCAGGGCGACTGGTTCGACGGCGGGCAGTTCCAGCGCGTACATTACCACACCTGGACGCCGCAGGACGGTTTTACAAGCGACCCCTGGAACGCGCTTTACGGCGGCGTAACGCTGGCGACCAACTCGCTGGAAGATCTGGAAGGCATTACCGACCCTACCAAATTCGATATGTCGCGTGAAGAACTGGACGGCATGATCGCCGAGCTGAAAGTGCTCCGTGCGTGGCTGAACATTCGTTTGCTGGATTTCTACCGCAATATTGTGATTGTTACCAAAGTAAAAGGGCAGACAACGGGCGGGGACCAGGTTCCGCCGCAGGAAGCATTTGCATTCATCGAGCAGGAACTGAAAGAAGCACTTCCCAAACTTTCGACCAATACTACGCTGGGCGACGATGTGGTAGGCCGCTGGACGCAGGGCGGCGCGGCATCGCTTTTGGTCCGTCTTTACCTGAATGCAAAAGTGTACACGGGCACAGACCGTTTTGCAGATTGCGCCAAAATAGCGCAGGAGATGATCGATGGGAAATATGGCTCTTATGCACTGGAAAGCCGCTGGGACGCGCCATTTGATTACACGAACCCAACTTCGAAAGAGACGATTTTCGGCTTCCCGGGAAGTTTCGCACAGACGCACTGGCAGTATGATGGGGGTATGTATTTCTGGATGCTGCCAAACCTGGCGACAAACTATTTCGGGTTCACCGACTTTGGTACTGCCAATCCGAAATATGCCATGCAGCCTGGCCGCGACGTGGATAGTGTAGAGTACAACTTCACATTGGGTAAGCCTTTTATCAAATTCCAGAAGTACAAGGACGACGTACGTTTGAAAAAATATAAAAACCTGGGTAACAGTAAACGCGAGGGAATGTTCCTGTACGGGTATTTACCTTACACAAATCCGCAGGGAAAAGCGGATACGGTGAGAGGTTTCAAAGGTCCGTATGCGTTGTTTTTCCGTGATCAGGTTGGTAAGTTCCTGGATGCAAAGCCAGGTACCAAAATTGCCGACAAGGTTTCCGATATGAACAATGGGGACAATAACTCAGGTCTGTATCCGGTAAAATATCCATACTACCCCAGTGATGATCCGAACAAAATTTCTTCGGCTTATGCGGAAATTCGTTTTGCGGAGATCTATTATTCCCTGGCTGAATGTAAGTACCGGGCTGGCGACAAAGCGGGTGCTGCGACCTTGTTGAATACCGTTCGCAAACGCTACTACCCTGCCGGCTCACCAAGCCTTTACAAAGCCGACGGAAGCCAGCTCACCGAGCAGGAAATGCTGGACGAATGGATGCGAGAGTTTTTGGCGGAAGGCAGAAGAAGAACCGATTTGGTTCGCTGGGGCGTGTTCAGCACCGGTACGTGGTGGGACAAAAGACCTGATGCAGACAACCACACAGACATTTTCCCGATCGGACAGAATGTGTTGAACGCTTCGCCACAATTGAAGCAAAACCCAGGATATTAATTTTTAAATAAATGAGATTTCACAAACTCCTGGCAGGATTAAGTGCCGCGACATTGTTCGCGGTACTTGGTTCTGCCGCATTTACCGGCACCAGGCCAGAAAACCATGTTGCCGTTGAACGTCCCAGGGAAGCCTGGGTTTTGCGTTCTGTGCTCGACGGGAAGCCGCGGATCCTGAGCATAGCGTTGAGCGACAAGCTCTGGCTCGCTTACAATACCAAAACGGCTTCATTATACAAAGCCTGGACCGGCAAGATCAACTTTGGTGGCCCGGTTTACACCTCTTCCCATGGCCCGCAGCCCGTTTCCGATGGGGTCACCTATATGGAAGAACCCGACGACAATCCATGGCGGATTACAGCTGACGGAAAGGAACTTACGCCCGGGATCAGCTACAAAGGCCACACGATTCTAAACAATCAGGTGACATTGAAGTACGACCTGGAATACCAGGGTAAGAAGATTTTGGTAGAAGAAAAACCTGAGTTTTTTGATGCCGGAAACGGTAAGGCAGGCTTTGAGCGGGCATTTACAGTAACTAATGCGCCCGCCGGCATTACATTGTCGCTGAATGTGCATCTGAACTCCCTTGCAACTGCCACCGATTACAAAACGGACGGCAAGTTTTCAGTGACCAATCAACGCGACGAGCATATCGAGAATCAGTCCTTCAAAGCTATTGACGGAAAACTGGTGCTCAATACGCAGGGTAAAACGACAATCTCAGTTAGTCTGACCAAAAAACCGGCGCAGGCAGAGGCTTCGCAGAAGGAAAGCAAGGCCGACATAGTAGCCGGGCTTTTCGCTAAAAGTGACTGCAATACCTGCCACAATCAGGAGGTTAAAACGGTAGGCCCATCTTATAAGGCAATCGCCGAACGCTACGAAAACAACGATCAGAATAAAAATGCATTGGTCGCCAAAGTGATCAAAGGCGGCGCGGGGAACTGGGGACAAATCGCCATGTCGCCGCACCCGGACTTGAAAAAAGAGGATGCCGAGACGATGGTAACCTATATATTGGAGCTCGATGCGGCAAAGGAAAGAGCGCAGGCAGCAAGCAAGTTGATGCCCAAACCCGCCTACCCTATTGCGATCAAAACCGTCAACCCGACTCAGGTTGCGACTGCGACTGAAAGACCGGGTATCGCGGTGAACATCTACCAGTTTGCCAGCGGAATTGGCAGCGTTCCCGAGATTAACGACGAAATGCTGCCTGTTAAGTCAGGCTCGATCAATGCACTGCATTTAGATGACCAGGACTTTGGCGACCTGAAAGATAATTTTGCCATTTACGCGAGCGGAACTATCAATATCAAAAAGACGACCAACATCGTTTTCCGGCTGGTGTGCGACGACGGCGGCAAGCTTTTTATCGATAACAAACTCGTCGCCGACAACGGCGTCAACCACCCACTGCAACCGACCGACGCAGAAATTATCCTGAAACCGGGCAAACACCCGTTTAAGGTGGAATATTACCAGGGCGGATTCGGCAAAGGACTTTCACTGCAATGGAGACCATACGGAAGCAAAGAATTTACGGTCGTTCCGCCTTCTGTATTCACCTACAAAGGCGCGGACATCAAGCGCACCGGGCAGACTGCTATCGAGGTAAAAAAAACTGACGTTCCCGGCGACGGGTCGCCGCTCGCAGCAGTGCACCCAAGCTTTACATTATCGCAGGCTCGCCCCGATAACTTCCAGCCAAGAGTAGGCGGAATGGATTTTCTGGCCGATGGCAGAATGGTGGTAAGTACCTGGGATTCGCTGGGTTCGGTTTACATTGTCGATGGCCGGAAAGCAGTTTCTCCAAACGATATCAAAGTAAAACGCATTGCCTACGGACTCGCCGAGCCGCTGGGTTTGAAAGTGGTCGACGACGAGATTTATGTGATGCAAAAGCAGGAGCTGACCAAGCTGGTGGATCTCAACAAAGACGAGCTGATCGACGAGTACCAAACCATTTGCAACGGCTGGAAAGTCTCCGCCAACTTCCACGAATTCGCGTTCGGGCTGGTGTACAAAGACGGCTACTTCTATGGAACATTGGCGACCGCCATTAATCCGGGTGGCGCGAGTACCAAGCCGCAGATTCCGGACCGCGGAAAAGTAGTGAAAATCTCCAAAAAAGATGGTTCATTCACCTTCGCGGCATCCGGCCTTCGTACCCCTAATGGAATCGGGTTGGGTGTGGATGATGAAATTTTTATCGCCGATAACCAGGGCGACTGGCTGCCTGCGAACAAGATCATTCATTTGCAGGAAGGCGCCTGGTACGGCTCGCGCTCGGTGGATTTTGAAGGTACCGCCAACAAAAAAGAAGCGCCGCCGGTAGTCTGGCTCACGCAGGATGAGATTGGTAACTCACCCAGCCAGCCTGCAAAACTGAATGTGGGACCTTACAAAAACCAGATGATCCATGGCGATGTAACCCACGGTGGTATTAAACGCGTGTTTGCCGAAAAAGTAAATGGCGCCTACCAGGGAGCCGTTTTCCGGTTCACGCAAGGATTGGAAGCGGGCGTTAACCGCCTGGCCTGGGGGCCTGATGGATCACTTTACATTGGCGGCGTGGGTTCAACCGGAAACTGGGGACATACCGGCAAGCTGGGTTATGGGCTGCAAAAGCTGACTTTCAACAACAAAGCAGCCTTTGAAATGCTGGCAGTCCGTGCCAAATCCGATGGTGTGGAGATTGAATTTACCGAACCTTTGAAAGAAGGTGTTGGGGAGAAAGCGTCTGATTACGGAATCCGGCAATGGTGGTTCAAACCAACCGGCGATTACGGCGGGCCGAAACTGGACGATGAAAATCTGAATGTAAAATCTGTGAAAGTATCAGCCGACCGCAAAAAAGTAACCTTGCAGCTGGCAGGCATGAAAGCCAGACACGTAGTGTATATTCATTTGAATAAAAAAACCATTGTCAGCCAAAGCGGTGCCGAACTTTGGAGCACGGAAGCCTGGTATAATATGAACCAGATCCCGGGAAGTATCTAAAATCATCAGCGCAGCCAAAAAAGCTGTTATACTGCGGTCAAGCGCCGGTATAACAGCTTTTTGGTTTAAAACCAGAAACCGATCTGAAACGCAATGCGTGGTTTCTCTTCCCTTTTTTCTTTTGGAATAAATGCACCCACGGCGAGTGTAAGAATGTCGACCGGTGCAAACCACAGCCCTCCGCCGTAGCTGTAATGCAATGCCTTTGATTCGTCATCATCTTCGAGCCACACGCGGCCATAGTCGAAACTTCCGAACAGTCCGTAGGTAAGTGGTAATGTCGGGTTATAGCTGCTGCCGAGCCTTATCCGCAGATCCGTATCGTGCCAGATGCTGCTGTTTCCATAGAAACGCTCGGTACGATAGCCCCGTAAACCCTGCTTTCCGCCAAGTGCCGGCATTTGAAAGAATTCATAACTATCCCCAAAAATAAGTCCTGTGCCTATCTGCGTAGCTAAGACAATGTTTTCCTTGGGGTCCAGACTGGTATAGTAGGCAAATTTGGCCCGGAATGATCCGAAGTTATTTTGGTTCGCCAGATTAGTGGTCCAGTTGAAACCCGCATGGAAGCGGATGCCTGTATGCGGTGAAAAAATGTTGTCCACGCTGCTGAAATCGAACATCAACTTTCCCCCGGCAAATTTCTTGGTTTCAAAAACATCATCGTCCAGCCCGTTTTCCGCACTGGTGATAAACCTCCCGCTTGTTGGCTGAATGTCTGATAGTTCAAAGAACGGGCCGAGCGTGACGAAACCGGCAGTACCCCCGAAGCGCTTTTTTAAAGCCGGGTAAATATGAAACGCACGCTGCCGCACACGGTAGTAATCCGGGTCATCAACCGGCCTTTCCGTATCATTGCCCAGTCCGGTGTAGTTGAATGCATAAGTCGGGCCGTGGTAATAGGTGTCGAGATAAAAGTCAAACTTCCTGAATGCGTTGATAAAATCACCCGTATAATTCACTTTAAAACCCTTGGTAGCAAAGGCGTAGCTTCCGCCAAACACGTGCGAAGAGGCATAAGGCTCTTTTTTGAAACCATAGCGCATCCAGGTTGCGCCCGCACCGAGCAATAAGCCGTCATCAGGGTTAATACCCAGGATCGGAGCAGGAATGGCAATGTCATAGTTGCTGTCCGCGCTGCGTCTGTCGTATACGTTGTAGCGATAAAGGTTCGTGCGTTTGTCTTTGGTACCGGGACCTAAAACCACTGTATTTTTACGCATATCGTCGTAAATAATGGTTTTTTTTCTGCCCGCGCTTGTACTGTCGGCAAACACATCCGTTCCCAATCCGCCGATCAGCCTCACCTTGATACCCTTTTTTACATCACCTTTTACAATAAACTCGTCGTCATCTCCATTGCCATAAACATTGATCGCTTTGGTGATATCCGCGTCGAAAATACGCTCGTAGTTTAAATGTTTAATGCGGCCTTCTCGGCCCTTTTCATATACCGAAACCTTGGTCCGCTTATCGTCCAGTCTTTCCACCACTACCCGTTCCTCCTCTTCCGTCCCGATCACATTCACACTTTCACTCACAAACTCATAATGCGTTCTGGCAATCTTTTGCAGGTTATCACGGCGGGTCTTTATGTTTTGGATCAATGCCGGCGACGATATTTTTCTGGCTTCATCGGGCCAGGCAGCGAAGGCACTGCTGATTACCTCGTCCGTCAGGTTTTTTTGGATAAATTTTGCCTGCTCTTCCCACTGCTCCCAGGTAAGCTGTGTCAAAAACGTCCTGTCGAAAAGCCGGGCGCTCCATGTGGTCCATTTCATACTCTGGATTTCAGGACTGAAACTTTGCAACTGCCGAAGAAACGGCAATGTCAGTCTTGCCACGCCGGTCAGCAGGCCGTCGTACATGGAAAATGCCTGGTCTCGGTCTCTCGGAATTGGGCGAAACAATGTGGTACCGTCCTTTTGTTTCACCGAAGACCACGCCCATTGGTCGTCGTGCCGGTCCCAGTCGCCGATTACAAAATCAAAAAGGCGCGTTCGGACGGCCCATTTTTCGTCCACCTTATTTTTGCCATTTTCCAGTATGCTTTCCACCAGTTCGGGTGTGCTTACGATCTTGTCAGGATTCCCGAAAAACGCGGCTTCTTTCCATTTTTTTCCGTCAGGCCGTTCTTCCAGCAAGTTCATCGTCCCCCCGAAAAGCGCATTGTAACTGGCCAGACCGGGCTGCGACGGGACATAGTAAAGTTTCGGATTGGTATGATAAACCTGGACAGCACCGGCCAGTACAGGCATACTGAGCGGCGCAAATGGGTTGGTAGACAAAAAATTATCTTCAACCAGGTATTTGGCGGCGATCATTTGATTGAAGGGAAACGGCAAAAACCGGCTCACGTCTTTGGTCAGGCCGCGTAATGCATATTCTTTTCCCTGTCCGTCGCGCAAGCGCAAAGAATTGGTCTGGTTGCCTCCGCCTTGTTTCACAGGCGTTACGCCGCCCTGGTACCGGGCAAGATCCAGAACCGGAAACGAATATTTACGTACATATAAATCCCTATTGTGTTTTCCCAACAGAAAGTTATGGAACGCGCCGGTGGGTTTGACTTCATGGCTGGTCACAAACCGGCTTGTGGAATCATTATGCTGGTTGTATTCCGTAAATGCGATGGCCGGATCGGGTAATTCGACGGTTTGCTTTTCCTTTATTTTTTTACGGAAAACCAATTTTGCGTCTTTCCCGTCTGCGCTGACCTCCCAGAAATTGGTCCATGCTTCGCCTCCTTCGTAAAAGTTAATCGTTGAATAACCCAGTTTTGACGAAGCAAACTGAGAACCTTTTCC
The DNA here is from genome assembly GCF_008369915.1 of Dyadobacter sp. UC 10. Lineage (NCBI taxonomy): Bacteria > Pseudomonadati > Bacteroidota > Cytophagia > Cytophagales > Spirosomataceae > Dyadobacter > Dyadobacter aurulentus. The sequence goes on from NZ_VSRN01000001.1 coordinate 810,559, forward strand.
CAGGCTTACCGGGCTATTTTTACTGCCGCTTCCGCTGACAATGAATTCCTGTCCGTCGTTTTCGATAAACTGCAAAGCATGTTCGTGGCCGCTGGCAAAGATAAATTTCCCGTTCTTCTTTGCGCCTGCCATTACTGCTGTACGCAAATCCTTGTATTGTTTGTTGGCAACGTCCTGTTTGGAACCAATGGTGGCGCGGAACAATGCGCTGATCGTGCCTAACCCCGGAAGTGGGATCCAAAGGTCGGGATTGAGCTCTGTAAGCGGGAAAATGTGCTGCTTAATGGTGAAACGTCCCCCATGCGGGCCGTAGGTGTAAGGTGGATGGTGCATAGCAAAAACCACGTTTTTGTTACGGTATTTCCTGACCACATTTTCAAAAACAAAGCGGAACTGTTCCCGGTTTTTGATCTCGCATCCGTCGTTGATCTTTGAATCTTTATCCCAATCCGTCAGCCACCACTGCGAGTCCACGACGATAACCACCACATTATCATTAAGTTCTATTACTTCCGGGCCGGAGCAGCCGTCGAGGGGCAGGAAATAGTTTTCATAATCGTCCTTGTCCCTGATGCCCCGCTTTTCATTGATATATTTATCAACAAACTTCTCCTGCCTTTTCAGACCTTTCACGCCCCAGCCATGCCAGTCATGATTTCCGGGAAGGAAAATGGGGCGTCCCTTGAAATTATCCAGCGTTTCGAGCTGGGACGTAATCCTGAATTCCGCAACTTTCCTTGCAGCCGAATCCTCCGACGGCGGCATCCCTCGTTCATAAATATTGTCTCCCAAAAACAGTACTGAACTATTCTTTGACTCGGTTGCCAGCTTGGTTTTGAGATACTCCAAAACCGGGGCGCGGCTTTCCGGCGAATCATTTCCGGCGTCTCCGATCAGATACATGGTGTGTTTCAAAACCAGATCAGCCCCAGGCGCATCCCGCTCCCACGATAATGCTTCTCTGGAAAATTGTGTTTTATAACTTGCACACGAAAAAGCGCCGATCAGCAAAACCGAAAAAGCAAAAACCCGCAACGCACTTTTCATCGGGTGATTTTTTTAAACTTCAAAATATTACCTGAAAACAGGTCATCGCCTTCATTGGAAATATACAAGTTTCCCAGCTTGTCGAAAGCAATGCCCTCCGGCTGGATAAACGTGTTCCCATTGAGCGTAAAAGCTTCCTTCACTTTCCACTGACTGTCGGTCACGACCAAGAGCTTATTTACAGCCGAAATGACATACCAGTCGTTTGTGAGCGGATTTCTGGCAAGGCCGGAGGGCCTGAAACCTCTTTCCACTTTGCCCGTAATCGCTTTAATCTCGTCCACATGGATGGAAAAAGTGCCTGCAATTTGTGTGGAATCTTTGCCTGGCTCGAATATGTAGCCGGTTACACTGCTCTTGGAATCGTCCTGCTCACAGTTTTTACAGAGCACATAGATCTTACCCGAAGCTTCGTCCCCAAACATGCCTTCATACTCTCCCTTCGGCAGGATTTTCCTGTATTCTTTGATTTCCTCCACTTCTTCAAAAACCGCTTCCGACCATGGGAAATGATAAATCACACCATTGCTTTTGAGGATAAAAACCCGGTTTTTCACAATGGTAACATCTTCGTAATCACCTTTTTTAGAAAATTTTACATTCAGTTGCCTGGGATGGTCCCAGCCGAGGCGATACAGACGCCCGTCTTCATCCTGAACTGCGTAAATCGTGTCCGGATTACCCTGGTTCATGGCGATGCCTGAAATCTCGAAAAGGCTTTCGGGCATATTGAATTTGTCGGGCTTGCTCAGATCGTAATCTTTGTAGACTTGCTCTTTTTTTGCAGAGTCGCACCCGCCCAGGGAAAAGGTTAGCAGGGCAAGCAGGCCGATTTGTTGTAAAAATGTAGTCATAGTATAGTTAAATCAATGCTCGAAAAGTGCGGAAGCAAGCACGAAGGCAATCACGGATATGACTATACCGAACATGAACACATTGTAAGCAACGCGCAGCAGCCTGTATTTTCTGCCCAGGACAACGCCCTGGGAATATACGTCCTTGGTCAGACTTCCATAAAGGAACTCGCGGTCGTTCATCATGCGCTGCATACCACTCGAATAGTCCTGATAAGACATCCGGTAAAAATTCCCGAAGAAAAGCAGGTTCACATTTTTGGTATCAATATCCTCCTGCGTGAACGTGCCGTGTGGGATCGTGGGGCGGGTGGAAAGAATGGAAAAAACCATGGTAACCATGCAAACAGTCAGCAAAAGCATGGTCGGAACGATCAGATAGGTATTGTCTTCCAGTTTCCGGATCAGGACACTGAGCAGGACGGAGATGATAATAGAGGTGGTTGTGATCATGATATGTGCCTTGTTATCAGCCATATCGCTTAGCCTTTGATGGTTATTGGAACTGATCCTGAACATGGTCTCAATCCCTTTGTCCGGACGGTCGCTTTTTTGTTTTTTAATGTCGGAAACATCCGGTGTGGTATCGGAGGTTAATGGCTCGGGAGCTGCTTTTCTTACTGGTTCTTCAACTATTCCCGAAGTTTCCTGCTCTTTTTCTTTCAGTTTTTCAAGGTTCTTTTGCTTTTGTTTACTGAGCAGGTCGCGGCAGTAATCGGTATGGAATGTATGCGATTCCAGCAATGCAATGGCGCTTTTTCGCCATTGCGCCTTATCTATCTTCTTACCTGCACGCTGCTCCGCTTCCTTGCGCACAAGCTTGTTCCACTCGGGAAACTCTTGCGTTCCGAAATGGAACACATCGGCGTCGCACACGACTTCCTGAAGGAAATTCTGCGGGTTTTGCGGCCAGATAGTCGCCAGGATACACCCCTCCACTTCTGAAATAATGTGTTCGTCTACCCCTTCGGCTAGCAGGAATTCGGCAGCCATCGCTGCCCCCCTTTGTTCGTGACCAGCAGCCTGGCCGCTGCTGTAACCTGTATCATGAAACCAGGCCGCTGTTACCACAATGAAAGTTTCCTTATCATCCAACTGGTAATGGTCCGCGATTCTCACCGCATTGGCCACAACAGCTTCGGTATGGGCCAGATTATGATAACTCAGCTGCGCCAGTTCTTTTGTACCAAAAAAATGCCGGACGTGATGCCTGACCTTATCTAGCCGATGGTTGTAATTCATAAAATGTCAGTTTTAATGGCGCACTTCATTTTGCATCAGATCCATTCGGAGTCGAGGTTCACGCCGATCCTGAGCGCCTTCAACCCCGTAACACCCTGTAGTTCTTCCAGGTCAAAAAATTCCAGGTCGTTATTCAAAGTGTTTTTTTCCTGTAAATACCGGATATAACCTACGTATTCTTCGGCTGATTTACTATTGAAATACACCAGCGCTATTTTGCCTGGCTGGGTAAGGCGTTCACCTGTCCCCTTCACGTGCACTTTGTCAATGCGTTTTTTAATGACCTGATACCGGATATTGTAAGCGCCTTCCACATCAAACCTGCGCTCGTCGTCACGGAAATTGATGTCGATACTGCCGGAGTTGATGAAGATCAACTGCGTGGTTTGCAGCGGCCTATCCATTTGCGAAATGAGCGAATTGGTAATTTTCGCAATGGCTGCCATGGAGGTCAGTTGCCACAGACGGATGTTTTTGAGATATAACTCACTGAACTTTTTCTGTGGCTCGATAGATTGCCCGATGTAAATATCATATTCGATTCCGTCGGTCCTGAATTTCTCAAAATAACACGGATAAGACTGCTGGATTTCCTTCCTGAACAAATCCAGATACAGATTAACGGACGAATTCACCTTCTGCATCGAAGCTTCCAGCGCACGCCGGTTTGAGTAAGCAGCCCCTGTTTGCTCATCTGTTACTTCGAAATATTTATCAATAACATCAGCCAGCTCGTCTTTTTCTTCGCCGGAAGCGTCCAAAACTGACTGGGAAACCCTTGTTTCTTTAAAATGAATGAGGAACGGGTGCGCTTCATGTTCGAGAAAATCGCGGACACGCATTTCATCACTGTCCGTGCTTTCATCGTCGATTTCCTGGATCCATTTCCTGCATTTATAGATCATTTCATCAGCCAGCCCGAAACCCGATTCCTGCTTTAACTTCGTAAAGGTTTTTATCAATAAGTCAAATTGTAAGTGCAGGTCATCCCTCAGCGCAGCATTTCGCTCCAGTGTAGAATTTCTGATATCAATGGCGCCATATAGCGGATACACATCGCGGAACTGGATGGCTTCGATAGTCGGGGCAGGCAGTTTCAGCGATTTGTCGCGCAGATAATGCCAGGCCGTTTCCCGGAACCGCCATTGCACTGCAGGCTGTAAGGAGGTGAATTTTTCCCTGATGACATTATCGATCTCCACATTGAATTCTTCAATGTAATACTTCATCATCTGACCGATGAACGGAAGTGCCGCATCCAGCCGCGCCAGCACGCGCTCGTCAATCGCCTCTTGCGACCTGGAATACACTTCCAGGACGCCGATAGCCTTTCGATCGTAATAAACCGGCAGCAGGGCGTAAGATTCCACGCCATCGGCCTTCAATATACGGATGAAATCCTGCCTGCTGTCGTCCTCCAAAGCCAGGTTTCGCATCAGCACTACCTTTGGCGCCTGGAAATACTGGCTGGCCATGGACAGGTACATTTCTTCTGCCCGGTCGTCCACGAGCGCAGCGCTCATCAGTTTACTGAAAACCACCGTACTGCGGTCAAAAACCAGCTTGTTGTTGACCCGCAGAACTGGCAATAGTCCGAAATCAATGTCCGGGTTGCAGGCCAGCATTTGCAAGGCGGCCGTCACGTTCCTGAAATAGGTGTTTGCGTCATAGGAAGCCCGGTCGAGGATCGCGTTTTTGATATTATCGACGGCATGCTCAGGGGTTACATCGGTGAGCATGATCACCGAAAAGCCCTCAAAACGAAATGACGACAACGGCAACAGGCGCGCCAGTACAGTTATATCATCCGATTCCTGTAACTCCTTCCGTATTTCTTCCAGATCGATTTCGGGCAGACTGCCTTTGGCATATACGTCAGCAAACCGGGTATCCAGATGGGCGCGGTAATATCGCTTCAACCTTGTTTTGTCATCGTCCAGCGCAATGATCAAATCGTTTTCATGCAAGGGTGGGAAGTCGTAAAGCCGTTCCAGGATAAAGGAATACAGCTTTTTCATTTTCTGCTTCACATTGAGCCCCGTTTTGTCGGCGATCTCGCACCGGACATCGCCCGAACTGTCGGTCATCAGGTTGTAGAAACCTGATGTTCCGTAAAATACGACCGGACTGACAGGCGTACTGAGTGCCCAAAAAACTTCTTCTTCATTTGTAACGGGTGGCATTAGCATGCCATAAACCAAACTTAATTCTTCTCTGAAATCCGCAATATTGTTAATATCGATGTCTGCGGAAAACGCCGGATTTGACCGCAGCCTGTCCAGCACCATAGAGAAGAAAGTTTTTTTGACTGTTTTTTCCTGTCCTGCTTTTTCTTCCAGAAAGTTGATAAAATTTCTGAAAGAGATGGAAGAGTCGATTTTCTGGAGACCGAATGGTGCATCTTGGATTACATCAATAATAGTCGGTTCCATTATTATTTTATTTACAGCGCGCTGAGTGAATGAACAGCCGTCAAAAATCAGCGTTTTTGTTGAATTGCCAATGTTAAATCTGAATTACACTTTAATAAAAGGCTGTGCGGGTTTACACGTCGCTATTGTGTTTTTCCCTGAAAGAACAAGCTGGTTTCACATTTGGTTTTACAGGGTAATGAAATATTGGCAAGTATCCGGCGCAGTTATTCAGTTTGCGCTAATTTGAGTAGCTTCAATGCCTCTGCATTGTCGGGATCGATTGCCAATGACCTGCTAATGTATTGACGGGCTACCTGGATATTGGCAAATTTGAGATAGCCGGCAGCCAGCTGATTGCTCAGATATACGTTTGAGCTATCCTTTTTGAATTTCTCTTTCAAAGCAACCAGCGGCTCTACGAAAGTCAATAACTCATTTAAGCTGAACTTTGATTGATTGTTTGCAGCTGCAAATTGAATGTACGGCAATGCAGCATCCGGCCGGTCTGCTTTCAGGAGCGCGATAAAAAGCTGTTTGGCGCGATCGAAATTGTTTTCCTTACGGAATGCGTGGGTCAGGTACACGATTCCCTTTTCGTTTTTATTACTTGCTAAAAACAGCTTCCCGGCCTGATCGTAAAATGCCAGTTCAAGCGGATTTTCGAGAATCTGCGCTTCTATTACTTTGAGCGTGGCGGCCGTATCCAGATTTTGGGCATAATAATTACGCAGCCGGCCCATTGCTTCCGCCCAGGAAATCTGCTTTACAGCCAAAGCTCCTGCAAGCTGTTCTTCCACGGTTTTCCGACGCTTTTCCTCTGGCGGCATGGGTACGTTAAAAGGCCATCCTTCCTTTAATATCATTACCTCAAAAACTCCTTTCAGCGAATCCACCGCGGTGACAGGCATTTCTAACCTTAATTTATCAAAAGAAAGCTCCTGTTCACTGGAAGGAATTATACCGCTTTTTTTCATAGCCTGGTAAAATGCTTCTGAAAGCAGCCCGTACCCATACAAGCTCGGATGGACGTGATCCACAAGCAATTCGGCACCCAGAATGCCATGCGCTGAATGCTGTTCAAAACATGTTTTTGTATCCACAAGCTTGACGCTGCTGTACTTTCCCGGAAGCGCATCAATGGCTGCATTGATTTCACGCGGGGCTCTGAATCGTAAAACATCCAGCTCGCTGGCTTGCCTGTACGCTTCTTTTGCCTTTCTAAAATCCGTTTGTGCATATAGTTTATTCCCGGCTTCGTAATGAAAATCAGCGGAGACATCCGCGCCGCCGACGGCACTCATTAAAGGTTTGAGGTCCTTTTCGTTGGCGACAAGGTTACTGATAAAAACGGGCACTTTCCGATCGTTGAAAATTGCACAAAGTGCATTCATATTGGTCGTAAATTGTGAAATCCCGGCCCGATAACCCTTAGACCCGTAAGGGATTTGCTGGTCGGACGCCATTCGCTTCATCAGGTTTTCACGCAGGTCAATTTTTGATCCCGAAAACAAATCAGCGACTCCGGATATAGCAGCCGAGCATAACTGTACCATCCGAAATTGCCGCAGCCACATCAAAAGCCGGGTTAATGCAATATGGCTGTTTCCCGAGCCGACACCCATCGCACCGTAATATTCATTATGCCCGGTGTAAACCAGTACGGCATCAGGTTCATAATCGACGATGGTTTTGGCAAAATCCAGAACTGTATGCGAGTTGACGGCAGTAAGTGAAAGGTTGATCAGCTCAAAATCCTTCTCAGGAAATGTATGCATAAGCCGGTACTGCAGCCAGCGGTGAAACGAGCCGTTGTGCATGTAAGGATAACCAATGGTTGTAGATTCTCCCAATACAAAAATCCGGAAAGTGCCTGGCGGCTTTTTCTCGCTGAAAGCCTCAAAATTGCCAATGGTGGCATTTTGCTGCCGCGAAAAGTATTTTTCGGAAACATGCTGATTCATCACCAGGTAACCTTTTCGCATCGGGTCTTTTATGAAAAGACTTAAATCATGACCATAACCAGCCAAACGCAATACAAACTCTATCACCGCGAGCATGGCCATCGGTGATAGAATTGTAATCATTTTTAAAACCAATTCGCGTTTTCTGGTCATTTCGATCAGTTAATAACCCGGATTCTGGCGCATATTGGCGTTGGCATTGATCTCATTGATGGGTATAGGCTGCGCATAATCAGTTGGGTCCCACTGGATCGTTCCGCCGCGGATTTTTTGATAGTATGCTGCTTCCTTATCGCCGATTTTCCAGCGGCAAACGTCAAACCACCAGTTGAATTCGCCAAAGAACTCGGCCCAGCGCTCGTATTTAAGGGGATCATTTTTCAGCACATTGTCGGGTGCTTTGGTAACGTCAGTCAGGCTCTTATAGTCGACAGGCGACGGTGCGTCCACCGGGTAATTGTAGGCACGCCGCTTTACCTTGTTAATGTATTCAAGGGCCGTCGCATTGTCCCCGGTTTTGGCCAGCGTTTCGGCATACAGGAGATAAATGTCAGCCAGCCGGAGCCAGAGAATATTGGAACCGTTTGCCCTGTTGATCTCCAGTTCGGTGCCCGCCAGGTTGATATATTTCCGAAAGCTCCATGCTTCCATATCCAGCTCGGTAACGTCCAGATAATGCGAAACTGGCTTTTTGGCACCTGCTACTATCATGGAATCCACATAAGGCTGCAAGCACGCGACCCATAACCTCGGGTCTACGGTTTTGTTCGCCCTCGCTGCAACCGATTTTGTAATGTAGGCCTTATCCACGTTTGCAATGTTCGGGGTTGTCGTGCCGGCGGGAAAGTAATGTCCGAGGTCGAAACCAAAACGGGCAATATTTTTGGCGTGCGGAAATACGTTCGACCACGCGGACGCAATGGGTGTGCCCGTCGGGCCAACATAAGAGGGAGCTGTCAGCGTTGCCATCATAGATCCCATTGAAAGGTCATTTGCACCCGGGTAGGTCATATCCACATTCATATTGAGCTCATACAAAGACTCCGAATTGAATTCGTTCTGTCCATTGAACATGGTTTTGTAGGTTTCAAAAGACACCAGTGACTTGCCGCTTTCTTTTATAACATTGCTTAGATAAGTCTTTGCATCGGTCCAGTTTTCAGTATACACATATACTTTCCCCAAAAACCCCTTCACGGCCCATTGGCTGACCTTATGCTTGTCTGTCGCCGACGTCCAGTTTTTGCCTTCCAGCAAGGATTCAGCTGCTTTCAGATCGCTGATAATGAAATCCCAGCCTTCCTTTACAGTAGACCTTGTCACCTGTGTTTCGGTGAGATCAGCAGCAACTTCTGTAATGATCGGTACGCCCATCTTTTCATCGCCTGCCCCGTTTACAATAAAACTTTCGCCCCAAAAACTCAGCAGGTAAGAATAATACCAGGCCCTTAAAAACAAGGTTTGTCCCTTAATGAGCTGGATACTGGCCTTATCTGCCTCGGATGCGGTCGCATTTAACCGATCTGCCGCAGCCAGCAAAGTGTTGCTGCGCTGAACGCCCCGCCATAAATCCGGCCAGATCTGTATCAGAAAGTTATCGCTTGGCAATGCATTGTTCTGCCCCATTTGGATCCAGTTGGGCGAACCCTGCCAGCTGAGGTCGGTCGTGTGGTCCCAGAGATGCGTACTGTAAGGACCCATCGCCCGGCCGAACACGCCGCCGGCGTGTTGTGTGGCGTAAACACCGGTAAGCAGTTGTTCCAGATCAGCGACGGTTGCCGGGTAACTGCTGGTAGAGATAGCCAGCGGATTATCGACATTCACGAATTCTTCTTTGCAGGAAGCCAGCCCCAACAGGATGGTAGCAGCAAGCAATATTTTTATTAATATGTTCATTATCAGGAAAGTTTTGATTTTAGAAACTCATATTCAAGCCCAATGAAAGCAGCATGCTCCGGGGATAGGAAAAGATCGTATCGATCCCTCTGGCAGTGGTGCCATTTCGCCCCAAAACCTCCGGATCGAGGCCCGAGTATTTGGTGAATGTGAGCAGGTTCTGCCCTTGCACATAAATTTTCAGATCGGAAATTTTCACCGATTTGGTAATGCTGCCCGGGACCGTGTAGCCGATCTGCAGGTTTCTGAGTTTCAGAAAAGAGCCATCTTCCACAAAATAGCTCGAAATACGGCCATAGTTGGAGTTTGGATCACGCGCAAATGCGCCAGCGGGGTTCTTCACCCCTACCCGTGGACTGCTGGTCAGGCCATTTCCGTTGAAAAACGAGGCATTAAATATATCCTTTGTCGTATTGTAATCACCATATAGATATTCAGTAAAATATTTGTTGCCGTTATAAACATCCACACCCTGAATTCCCTGGAACAGCGCGGTCAGTTCCAGGCCTTTCCATCCCAGATTTAATGTTAAGCCGTAGGTCAGTTTGGGCCATGGATTACCAATGAAAACACGGTCCGCAGTCGTGATCCTGCCGTCACCGTTGGCATCACGGAATTTCAGATCCCCTGCTGAGGTCCCGGAATTCTGGTAAAAAATACCGGTAGAACCCGCCTGCTGCTGGGCGCGCTCATTCAGGCTTGCCACCTCATCGGTCGACTGGAAAATACCCTCTACTTCATAACCAAAAAACTGGCTCATCGGGTGGCCGATCTGCGTGCGTCCTGCTGGCCCGTCCAGGTCGTTTCCAGCCGCTCCGTCACTGATCGGATTATTGTTATTCCCGTCCAGTTGCTTCACCAGATTTTTGTTAAATGATGCATTCAACGCAACAGAATAGGTAAACTGTCCTTTTCGTCCGCGGTAATCTGCCGCGAGTTCAAGTCCCTTATTACTCATCTGACCAATGTTTGTAAAAACAGATGTGAAGCCAAAACCCGTTGATTGCGGAATTGGAACTGCGTAGATCATGCCCTGTGTCTGACGGCTGTACCAGTCAATGGTCAGGTTAACGGCATTTTTGAATAGACCAATATCTATCCCGAGGTCGGTCTGCAGCACGGATTCCCATTTAATATTCTGGTTGGCCAGCTGTGCGGTGAGCGCGTAACCTTTGGACCTGCTGCCATCGGGCAGTCCCTGCGAGTTGGTCCCACCGGTGCCGCCATAGGACGATTGGTACGTGTACTGAGGAATATTGCTCGTGCTGCCCAGCTTCCCATAGCTGGCGCGGATTTTCAGATTGGAAACATAGGAAACATTGTCCCGCATGAAATCTTCCTCACTAATTTTCCAGCCAACGGATGCCGAGGGAAATACCCCCCACTTATTAGCCGGACCGAAGCGGTCGGACCCATCGCGGCGAACGGTTGCCGATATCAGGTATTTATTGGAAAAAGTATAGTTCACACGACCAAACTGGGACAACAGGCGCGTCTGCGGAAAGTCACCGCCCATGGTCACATAACTGCTCGGATTGTTGGACAACCCCAGATTATAGGTTACATACGGAAAGCCCTGCGCTTCGCCCCGCAGCGTGCTGCGATCCGACTTATAGGCCTCATAACCCGCCATTATTTTAAAATCATGCTGACCGAGGATTTTTGCATAAGTCAACACAAAATTAGCTGTCAAATTGCGCTGGTTGTTGATATCGCGGCTCAGGGAAGCAACGCGATTGGCAACAATTCCGTAATCAAAAGCCTCATTAAAACGCATATTTTTCTCATTATACACAGATGCACCGAATGTTGACCGAAAGTTAAGGCCCGAAAAAATCTGCCAGTCCGCGTACACATTGCCTTCCAATGCATAAGTCTGATTTTTCATGTGACTCTGATATTCCTGTCCGACGATGTTCGGCCCACCAAAAAAGCTGCCTGTCTTTGCCCAACCGCCATAGGAATTTGCCGGATCGTAAACGCCCACAACCGGCGCGGTGCGAAACGGATAAGTGGTATTTACAGTTGGGTTGGTTTCTGTCATCCAGGCGTAAATCGTTTCTCCAACCTTGAATTTTGAATTAATCTGATAGTCCGCATTCGACCGCAGGCCATATCTTTTGAAATAATTATCAATAATCGTCCCACCTTCTTTCTGATAATTGGCCGAAAGATAATAGTTGGTTTTCGCGGTGGCCCCTGACAGCGAAAGCGAGTAACTCTCCTCCTTTCCGTTGGTATACAATGCATCAATCCAGTCATGGTCCGGCAGGCTGGCCGGGTCGCCCCAACTGTTGGTTGCTACGCCAAATGCGTTTTTGGCAGCAAAATAATCGGCCGTATTGAGCAGTTTATACTGATTTACGGGCTTTCTCACCCCATAGTAAGCATTGAAATTAATGCTCATTTTATCAGTGCTAGTGCCTCGTTTCGTTGTTACAAGTACTACCCCGCCCGCTGCCTGCGCGCCGTAAATGGCAGCTGCACTTGCATCTTTCAGGATCTCGATGGATTCTACATCCTGCAAGTTAAAATTATTGCCCGCCGACATTCTGATCCCATCCACAATGTAAAGTGGCGACATGCCGCCAATCGACCCGATACCCCGGATCACAATGTCAGAAGCAGCGCCCGGCGATCCGTCATTTCTGGTTACCTGGACACCGGCGGCTCGTCCCTGCAAAGCTTCGTTCACACTTCTTACAGGCAGACTTTTAATTTCCTCAGCTTTCACAGACGATACCGAACCGGTGAGATCAGAGCGCTTTTGCGTTCCATAACCCACCACAACCACTTCTTCCAGGGCCTTATTATCGACTTGCAGCACCACGTCGAGATTGCTCCTTCTCGCTACCGTGATTTCCTGAGAAATATAGCCTACAAAAGAAAAGATCAGCACGGCATCCGCGTCGGTGATATCAATACTAAAAGCTCCTTTTGCGTCCGTAGAAGTTCCTCGCTGCGTTCCTTTCTGGACAATGTTCACGCCAGCCAGGGTCTCGCCCTTACCATCGGTAACTTTACCGCTTACGGTGATGTCAAACAATGTTTCTGCCTTGATCTTTTCCCGCATTACATCTGCCATCCGGCTTTTCAAACCCGGGTCGGGCAAATATAAAACCGGTTCTATCAGGCCGGCCTCGTCCCGGGACTTTTTGTGAACCTCCTTTTTCTTTTTGACAATAATGGTCTTGTCCACAATATTATAGGTCAAAGGCTGACCTGCAAAACAAGCGTCCAGCACCTCTTTCAGCGGGGCATTGGTCACCTTAATGTTCACCTTTTCAGCCTCTTCGAGCATTTGAAGATCGCATATGAAAAGATAACCTGTTTGCTTCCGCACAGTTTTCAGTACTTCCAGTAAAGAGGCGTCCTTTTTTTGCATGGAAACCTGCTGGGCGTAAGATCCTTCGGCCAACACCTGCATGGTACCAATCAGGAACAGTAACGCGGTTATTCTCATGGTAAGGAATACTTTGCCAAGATCAATTTTGCTATCTATGGCATAACGGGCCTTCATGGAACGATATATAATATACGTCCCCCGGAAGGCGGTTTTGCCCTTGTATACAAATTTCATATTTTTGTATGCTTGATTAAGTTAATGTATCGTTCTCCAATGATCTTTGAACCAATCAGGTTTCGGTCGGATGCGGTTGCAACGTATCCGGCCTTTTTATTGATTGGGTTGAAGCGCTTTCAGGAAGTATCCACTGATTTCATAGAACAGTTCAGGGTTAGTTTAGTCTTGATTTTTTACTCAATATGCTTGACCAGAATTTTTCGATCTTCAATCCGGAACTGGATACCGCCGGTCATTTCAAGCATTTTGAGGACCTCGGATACATTGTTTTTCTTTGAAATCGTCCCTACAAAGGCCATTTTGTCAACATTCCCCGCGTAAACTACATCCAGGTCATACCAGCGGGATATTTGCCGCATGATTTGCTTGATGTTGCCATTGAACTCAAAACGGCCCTCTTTCCAGGACACGACGCTTTCCGTATCGACCATATTGACGGCGATTTCCTTGGGTTTGCCGCCCGGGACACTGGCTTGCTGGCCCGGTTTCAGTATTTTGGCCACATTTCCTTTTTCAACCTTCACAGATCCTTCCAGCAAGGTAGTCTCCATGGTAGGTTCGTCGCCATAAGAGGAAACATTGAAATGCGTTCCCAAAACGGTTATGTCCATATCTTTTCCACCCTGATGTTTGTCCAGGACCTTCACGTGAAAAGGCTTTTTCTTGTCTGGCTCTATCTCGAAATAGATTTCCCCGCTCATTTCCACATCACGCTGGTTACCGGAAAACAGCGTAGGATATTTCAAACTGGAACCTGCATTCAGCCATGCGCGCGAACCATCAGGCAAAACCACTTTATACTGACCGCCCAACGGTGTTTTTAAAACATTGTACGCTGCCTGCCCCGGCCCGTCCCCCGCTCTATTGTAGCTGATTTCCCCTATTGATTTATTAATGGTAACACCAGCTTGTTCAATGAGGTTTTGACTTGTAACCTTCGTAAGATCAACCGTTTGACCATTGCCTAGTATTAATGTCGCTTTGTTTCCTCCTGCTGGTACATCCTGCCCGTAAATGCTCGCCATCGCAGGGGCCTGCTCTTTAATTTTTCCTTTTTTATTCATCCACTCATATCCGCCATACACGAGTAATAATGCAAGCGACGCAGCCACAAGTCTGAAAACCCATAATGGCCGTACACGCGACGGTGGCTCATTCTCTCCGGTTTGTTCATTTATACTATTGCCAAAATCGGGCCTGGAATTGACTGTAGCAGTGAAAATAGAGCTAAGAATATCGTCGGCCGTGTCTTCCGCCAGTCTGTCCCCCGAATCGTCACGGCGAATGAAACCGTCAATTAACCTGTTGATTTGTTCACGGTTTTCTTCCAGCAATATCAATGTCATCAATTCATCCCGCTCCGCTTCGGTTACGTTTTTCTGACAGTACCGAAAAAACAAATCTTCAAGGCGTTGGTTTGGCATATGCATTTAAAGCTAATGGCTGATTGGTATCATACCTTCGACCATAAAGACGCGCGCCGACCTGCTTTGGGTGACAATGAGACAAAAAAAAGTTTAAAAATTAATTTAGCAGGAAAAACAGGAGCCAGGAAACAGAGATGTCCAGCTTCAACTTAGTGTAAGCTCTGATATGCCGTAGGGCGCGTGAGAGGTGGGTTTTAACAGTTTCGGAAGAAATTTGAAGCATTTTAGCGATTTCGTCCCTTTTTAATTCCTGTTCCTTACTTAGCAAATAAATCTGCTTTTGCTGGGCAGGAAGCATATTCACGGCCTGCTGCACAATCGCCTCAATTTCCTGGTCCATGATCCGGTCATCGGTCGTATTCTCATAGAACGGCATATGAAGTTCAAGGTCAGTAACAAGCTTTTGCTGCCGTGCCGCTTTTTTTAATGCAGAAAAAACATGGTTACGGGTGGTGATAAACAGGTAATCCTCGAAGTCGTGAATGCCGGACAGCATTTCTTTTCTAACCCAAAGTTTGAGAAAAATATCCTGTACAACTTCCTCAGCAACAAACGCGGAGCCCGTAAGACGAAACGCAGCCGAGTAAACCTTGTCGCGGTAAAGATGAAACAATTCGGCGAAAGCTTTTTCGCTACCCGAAGCCACTTTTGAAAGCAACTCTGTTCCGATATGTAACACATCTGTTTTCAATGGAATAAGGATAACTACCCCCAAATGTAACATTGCACCCGGACAATAGGAAAATTTTAGTATTTAATGTCAATATATTAGCTTACATGACGTCACCGGGTGCATGCCCAGACCTCTCCCCACAAAAAAAGAGGCATTAAGCCTCTCTCAAATGTACGTGGAAGTCAGCTACTTTGTTAAATCCTCTATTTCCTCGGTTTGCCCGTTTTTTTTAACTGACTCTATTCCGTTTAGCATGCCCGACCTGCTTTCATACATCTCACTGCTCCCAATTATTTGACCATTACCTGCTTTGAGTACAAAGTAAGGTTTTCCATTCGACGACTCTTTTTGTTCGTACCGACCGTCGTCAGGCGAATTCTTCTGCACCGACTCGATGCCGTTTTTACAGGCTGCCATGGTACTGTATCCTTCACTTGAAAGAATGTTTTGTCCGTTAGAGGCTTTTAGCTCAAACTGGAATTCTCCGTTTTTTCTGGTTTTGATCTCAAATTTGGCCATATGTGAAAGTGGTTAGTGATACCTCTAAAAGACCACTGACTTCCTTAGTTTACTCCAATCTGTCTTATCCCAAGTCATATAGCCGCCGTTTTTATAGCGATTATCATCTCGCGAATCGTAGATTTTCGAATAAGCTGGTGAAGCTCCCTGCCCCGCCGGGGCCAATGCCCCGAATGAACTATTCCTTGTCAGAAACCCGAAGCCGCGCTGCGGCTGAACCTGATGTCGCACCGGATGCTATTGATTTTAACGCTGACAATTCGTGTTCGCAGCAGCGTTGCTGGAACGGAAATTGATAAAGCTACTGCATTCATCAACATTTAATTAATATGAAAAAAATAACAACAGGTATTGCCGCACTCATGCTGATAGCAGGCGGCACGCTTTACGCCCAAAGCACGACCAATCAGACCAAGCCGAAAGAGGGAACAAATTCGACAACCCAGCAGGGTAACCAGACTCCCGAGACGCAAAATAACAGCACTACTAACAACGCCATCAATCCTACGGGACAGCGTAACAGTACGCACGGTAGTAATACTCCTCAAAGCAATAGCACGCAGGACAACTCAACTATGGAAAAGCAGAACAACAGTACTACCAATAACGCCATTAACCCTACGGGGCAGCGCGAGAGTAATACTAATCCGGCAACGCAAACCAATAGCAGTACGCAGGGTGCCAGCAGCAACAGTACCCAGTCTCAGGGCAGTAGTGCTGGCGGAACTTCGGCCTGGCCTCAGGCAACCGGTACAACAGGTGCTACTACACCCGAGTCACAAACTCCGGCCGTGGACAACACTAACAAGACAAGTAATCCCACCGGCACCCAGACTCAGGGTAATAGCGCGGGCGGCACATCTGCCTGGCCTCAGGCAACAGGCACCGCCGGCAGTCCGGTTCCTGCCAGCGAAACGGATTCAACGAAAAGCAACCTGAACGAAAGCACAGAGAACAACGACGCAGGGAAATCTGACATGTCGGATAAAAAGTCGAAAAAGAAACGGAAAGATAAAAAAAGCGCTTCCGATCCGGATTGACCGGAACAGAAGAGTGAAATAGCCCCTGCCCTGAATGGTCGGGGCTATTTTTTGAGTATCCCTGGCTAAAAACAGCATGGACATTTCATATGATTTTGCTACAAATCCGGCGACCACAGGACAAATATCTGTTAGTAGAATGAAAAATCTTCCGGCTTTGATTATATTCCCAAACTGACCCGAAACAAAGTAACAAAACACCACCACAGGATGCCCTACCTCACTGCTATGCATCGGGAAAACGAGATTTTGCAGCAGATAGCACAAGGCGACGAGCGGGCTTTTGCGGCACTTTTTAATCACTTTCACCAGCCGCTGGGTTTGCATATTTTCAAATTCACGAAATCAGAACAACTCGCCGAGGAAGTAGTGCAGGATGTATTCCTGAAAATCTGGCTTAACAGGGAACTTCTGGTGGGAATAGATAATTTCAGGGTGTATTTGTATGTGATTTCAAAAAATGCTGCACTGAACTGTCTGAAAAAAGTCGCCAACGAAAGCGCAAGGATTGTGGACCTCGACCCGCAGGCCGACACAATTGCGGCCGAAAACATAGAGGAAGATCATCGCTACCTGCTGATCGACGAGGCTATTGACCGGCTGCCGCCTCAGCAGAAACAGGTTTACCTGCTCAGGAGGCACGAGCGGCTGTCGTATCCGGAAATTGCCGCGCAAATGAAGATCTCCAAGGAAACGGTAAAGAAATACCTGCAAATCGCGACAGAATCAATTACTTCTCACATTCGCAAAAGATTGGTAATCAGCTTTTTGATTGCCGCCAAATATTTTTTTTAAAATAATTTCGAAACAATAGCCCCTTTCGCCCAGGCCGGTTGTCCTAATGGTGAAGGTTATCAAGCAAGAAAACAATGAATAATTCTGAGAGCCGGTTGCAGTATCTGATCGATCGCTACTATCATGGGGCCGCTTCCGAAACGGAAAAGGAAGAGCTCATGTCGCTCGTCCGCGAGGGAGGGCACGATGCGCTGCTCGAACAGTACATGAAGGACAACTGGTTGCATGTCAGCGAAGGCGAGATATTGTTTTCACAGGAAAAAAGCAGTGCGATCCTGCATTCGATCCTCGGTTCGGCCGGGCAGAAAAAGGCAGAAAAAACGACAATCCTCCGGCTCAACTGGGTGCGTTACGCGGCAGCGGCTGTGCTGGTGCTGGCGGGATTGGGAATTTGGTACAATGCCCAGAAAGGTGGGAATAAGCTGAATATTTTCGGACAACTTACCGAAGTTGCAGACGTGAAACCAGGCGGTAATAAGGCATTGCTCACCCTGTCCGACGGCTCGGCGATCGCCCTCGATGAAGTGGGAAGCGGTTTTGTGGCGCGGCAGGGCGACGCGGAGATCAGCAAGTCGCAGGAAGGAATATTGATTTACAATGCAAAAAACAATGTCAGTTCCAGTGAATTAACTATTAATAAAATAACAACCCCAAAAGGCGGACAATACCAGGTGCAGCTTCCCGATGGCAGTAAGGTCTGGCTGAATGCAAATTCATCTATTCGGTTTCCCTCGGTTTTTGCAGCCAATGAACGTAATGTGGAGATTACCGGCGAGGCTTACTTTGAGGTGGCCAAAAATAAGGATAAACCATTCAAAGTGAAGTTCAACCAATCGGAGGTGCTCGTATTAGGGACCAGTTTTAATATCATGGCCTACCCCGAGGAAGGCGCTTCCAAAACGACGTTGGTGGAAGGTTCGGTGTCCATTAAAAATGTAGATCAAAACGCAAAACTGAAACCTGGCCAGCAGGCGGCGGTACTATCTTCGGGGCAGATCAAAACCAAATTCACACCGGTGGAAGAGGCGGTTGCCTGGAAAAACGGGGAGTTCTATTTCCAGGACGCAAGTGTGGAAGAGGTGATGCGGCAGCTTTCGAGATGGTACAATGTGGAGGTGACTTACAAGGGCCAAATCCCGCTGAAACAGTTCTCAGGCCGCATTTCCCGGAAAGTAAACCTGTCAGAGATTACCGGCATGCTGCAATTTGCAGGAGTGAACTGCCGGATGGAAGAGAAAGAGATCATCATTGAACCCTGAGTGCGTATATAATACTACGTTAATACAAATTCCAAACCCTTAATTTTTTTATGAAAAATCACTACTTACCCTGCCCGGCAGGTCGTAAGCGGCTGTATCTTGCTGCAAAAATTCTATTTGCGATGACCCGGATAATGCTAGTGCTGATCGTGACGCTTTCGCATGTGGCGGCCGATGGATTTAGCCAGAAGATCTCGCTGAATGCCCGGAACGTCCCGCTTTCCAGTGTGCTTAAAACCATCGAAAAACAGACGAGCTATTTGTTCCTCTATGACAAATTGGATTTGCCAGGTACTCAAAAAGTGACTGTACAGATTAAAAACGCAGATATTGAGCAAACCCTCGGCGCCGTTTTCCGGGACGTGCCTGTCTCTTACAAAATATTCAATCAGAATATTGTATTAAAAAAAGTAGTGAGAAAGCAGCCGCAGGAAAGCGTGCAGCCCATGAAAACGCCGGAGATCAAACCCAGTGTCATTTTCAATCAACCTGCCATTGAAGAGCCGGCACCAAAGAGCATCGACCGGCTGCTTCGCGGAAAGGTGACCGACGAAAGCGGTAATGCATTTCCCGGTGTCAGCATTCTCGTAAAAAACTCCCAGACAGGCACTACCACTGATGCAGACGGTACATTCCGGCTCAATGTGCCCGATGCGCTGGCCGAAGCCGAACTGACCCTGATCGCCAGTTTTGTGGGTTATCAAAGTCAGGAAATCGCTGTGGGTAACCGCCAGGAGATCAATTTTAATATGTCGGTCGACACCAAGTCGCTGAATGATGTGGTGGTGATCGGTTATGGAACGCAGGCCAAGAGCAGCATTACCGGCTCGGTGGCTTCACTGCCGATCAAAAGCATTGCTAACCAACCTGTTACCAGTCTGGACCAGGCGCTGGGCGGACAGATCGCGGGGGTAAATGTAGCCCAAACCAAAGGCGCTCCCGGCGGTGGTGTTTCGGTGAGGGTAAGAGGTACCGGCTCGATCGGCGCAGGAAATGAGCCGCTTTACGTGATCGACGGTTTCCCGGTTTCAGCCGATTTCAACAGCTCCTTCAATGCACTTTCGACGATTAACCCCAGTGACATTGAGTCGATTGAAATACTGAAAGATGCCTCTGCGGCGGCGATTTACGGTTCGCGCGGCAGTAATGGTGTGGTGCTCGTTACCACCAAGAGGGGCAAATCCGGCAAATCGACCGTGACACTGGACGCTTATTTTGGCGTGCAGGAAGTGGCAGCTAAGATCGATATGCTTGACGCACGGGAATACGCCATTTTCAATACCGAGGCACGGAACAATGCATGGGTAGATCGCGGCGGTAATGCAAGCGACCCGAACAGTGCGAGGCCAGCCAACTTGCAAATCCCTGAAATGTTCCAGAACCCGCAATCGCTTGGCAAAGGTACCGACTGGCAGGACGAAGTTTTTGTAACCGCACCGATCCAGAATTACCAACTCTCGGTTTCCGGCGGAAATGATAAAACGCAGCTATTTCTTTCAGGAGCCTATTTCCGGCAGGACGGGATTGTGATGAACACAGGCTTCGACCGCTACTCGGCCCGCATCAATGTGGATCACAAAGTGTCGAAGCATGTAAAAATCGGCATGAACTTATCGCCTTCTTTTTCATCAAATAAATTGTTGCCCGTTGAAGATCAGGTCTTCACAGGCGGTATCCTTGGCTCGGCGCTTTCCCTGCCTCCTACCGTGCCGGTTTACAACCCCGACGGTTCATATACGACATTACTCGGCCCGTCTCCATTCAACCTGGGCGTGATCGACAACCCGGTTGCGATTGCCAATAAGATCAAGGACAAGAAGTCTTTTTTCAGGACGCTGGGCAATGTTTATGCTGAAATTGATATCATCGAGGGACTGAAATTCCGTACTTCTTTTGGCCTCGATTACGCCGACTCCCGCCAGGCTGCCTACTACCCTTCCGATCTGGGCTGGAACGGTGTTCCCGCGCCTGTGCAGGCAAGAGCAACCGCCGCTACCGCGCGTGACGTAAACTGGCTGAATGAAAACATCTTATCTTACAAAAAAACCTTCGGCGGAAAACACGAGCTGGACCTGCTGGCCGGTTTTACCTCTCAGAAAAACAAGTCTGAATACAATTCCCTCGCCGCCACCAACTTCCCTACCGACCTTGTGCCCACATTGAATGCGGGACAGGTAACTTCCGGCGGCACCGGCATTTCCGAATGGTCGCTGCTGTCGTACCTGGGACGGGTTAACTATACGCTTTCAGGTAAATATCTGCTTTCGGCCACAGTCCGCCGCGATGGTTCTTCCCGTTTTGGTTCAAAAAATAAATGGGGCACATTCCCGTCGGCTTCGGTGGGCTGGTTTTTGTCCGAAGAAAATTTCATGAAGGGCCAGCAGGTAGTGACGGATTTGAAATTACGCGCCAGCTACGGATTGGCGGGAAATAATACGATCGGAAATTATAACCACATTGGTCTGCTGACCAACCGCCGGTACAGTTTCGGGGCGGGCACGGGCAGCGTGGTTTACGGACTTTATCCCGGTTCCATTACGAACGAGCAGCTCGGCTGGGAAATGATGCACCAAATGGATATTGGTATTGATTTTGGTTTATTGAGAAACAGGCTGACGTTCACCATTGATTACTACAACAAAAACACCACCGACCTCCTGCTGAACGTGCCCGTGCCCGGCTCTACCGGTTACGAAACCGCGCTGCAAAACATCGGAAAGCTTAATAACCGCGGCTGGGAGTTTAGTGTGAATTCCAAAAATTTCACCGGCGCATTCAAATGGTCGACGAGCTTTAATATTTCTTTTAACAAAAATGAAGTAAAGAGACTCGGGCCATCGGGCAATGCGATCATCTCCAAAAGTCCTTCATTCAGCCCCAATACGCACATTACACGCATCGGCTCGCCGCTCGGCAGCTTCTGGGGATATGAGGCGATCGGTGTTTACCAAAATGCCGAAGATGTCAAAAACAACCCGGTCGTACAAGGCGGCGCAGGCTCGCGTCCGGGGGATCTTAAATTCCGCGATATCGACGGCGACGGCGTAATTACCCCGAGCGACGTAACGATTATCGGAGACAATAACCCCGACTTTTTCTACGGCATTACCAACAATTTCAGCTATGGCCCGCTGAGTCTCAGCATTCTGGCCGACGGTGTGCAGGGCATTCAGTTACTGAATGGTTCGAGACGGAACATTGGTCTGGTCAACGGAAGTTACAGCCGCGCCGACGTGCTCGGCCGCTGGCAATCGCCTGAAAATCCGGGCGACGGCCGCACACCCCGCGCGAATGTGTCGCCAACCGGCGGGAATGTGAGTTATGTGTCGAGCCTGCTGGTGGAAGATGCTTCTTTTTTCCGCATCCGCAATGTCAACCTGAGGTATGCGCTGCCTGAAAAGGCTTCCAAGGCCATTTTTATGCGGCAGGCAAGCGTGAGCCTTTCGGTGCAAAATGCGCTGACATTCACCAAGTATATGGGTTATAACCCCGAGCAAAGCCTGAACGGCAGCAGTTCGCTGACGCCCGGCGTGGATTTTAACGGCTACCCGCTGGCGCGGACTTACACTTTGGGCGTAAACCTGACCTTTTAACTAAACCCGACATCTGAACAATGAAACTCCATAAACTAACGCTCGCCTCCCTGATTTTTCTCTCAGCCGGCTGCACCGATTTCCTTGATCTTTCCCCCCGGGATACTGCCAACGTTGGCAATTTTTACAGAAATGCGGCCGATATGCAGGCGGCGGTCGACGCAGCTTATGGCATGCTGGCCTCTCCGGGAGAATACAGCTACGCCTATTATAACGTTTCCGAAGTTCGCTCCGACAATACTTTTAACTGGGAAGGCGGCGGAAACCTGCCGGACGCTGAGCTGGACCAGTTCAAAATGTCGTCTACCAATGAAATCATCCGCTTAATGTGGATTGACACGTATCGCGGAATCCTGGCCTGTAACACGGTTTTGGAGCATATCGGCGGTGCGGACATGGACGATGCGCTGCGCCAGCGGTTTATTGCTGAGGCCAGGTTTTTGCGTGCATTGAAGTACTTTAACCTGGTCCGCACATTCGGCGACGTACCGCTGGTTTTGAAAGAAACCAAGTCTGTGGACGACGGTTACAGTCAGGTGCGTGTGGCGCAATCCGAAGTGTATGCACAGATCATCGCCGACCTGACCGACGCAGCTTCTACATTGCCCGTTTCCTATTCCGGCAAAGACATCGGTCGCGCCACAAAAGGATCTGCCAAAGCATTGCTGGGCAAAGTATACCTGACGAACCGCGATTTTGCCAAAGCAAAAGATGTCCTTAAAGAAGTAATCGATCAGGGCAACTACAAGCTGCTTGCGGACTACTCAGCATTGTGGCCGGCAGCGAATGCCAACAATGAAGAATCGATTTTTGAGGTTCAGTTTAAAAAAGGCGGCACAGGCACAGGAAGCAGTTTTTACAATAACTTTTCTCCGAGAAACTCGGGTAGCTCGGTCATTCAGATCGGATTTGCGGGCGGCAGAAACATTCCTACCGCAGACCTGATTGCTGCTTACGAAGCTGGCGACGCACGCAAGGCAGCCTCGCTTTCAGAAGGTTACACGGATAACGTAACCGGAAAATATGTCGCCGACCCGTACACATTGAAATACCGCGACACGCCATTTGCGGAGGGCGACGCGGATAATAACTGGATGGTTTTGCGCTATGCCGACGTGCTATTGATGTACGCCGAGGCGGTCAACGAAACTACCGGCCCGAACGCGGAAGCTTTTGATGCGGTCAACGCCGTGAGAAAACGTGCGAAACTGGCGGTATTGCCTGCGGGTTTGTCCAAAGCAGCATTCGCGCTGGCGATCGAGCACGAGCGGCAGGTGGAACTGGCTTTTGAAGGTCACCGCTGGTTTGATCTTGTACGGACCGGTCGTGAAGTGGCGGTGATGAATGCGCATTTCAAAGCGCCGGTGGTAGCCGATTTCAATGCCGTTTTCCCGATCCCGCAAACGCAGATCGATGTAAATCCGGCGGGGATCAAGCAAAATCCCGGTTATACTTTTTGATCAATACAAATCAGCGATTTTTATGAAGGGGGATATTTTAAAGCGAGTTTGGGGTCAGGGTGGTTCTGGGTGGTTCGAGGTAGTTCGTCCTGAGCGCAGACGAAGGGTTATCACCTTGAACACGTCGAAGGGGGTTCGGTATTGTTCGGAATGGTTCGGGATTGTATCTTTTGCCACTCTGAGCTTGTCGAAGGGGGTGTTATTTTTTGTCTTGCTGGTTGCTTTTGTTGGTGGGTTTTCTTCTGTTAATGCAGGGGAAGCGTGGTCAGCGGATACGGTTATCGCTCCGAAGATATTCGTGAATACGGGTTTTGAAAATGCTTCGCCGATGAACTGGGAGATTGACGCGCAAGGTCGCGTGATCGGCAGCCTGGTTTACGATCACGAACGTTTTTCGCAAAACCGTGCGAATAACCACTGGCATTTTAAGGTAGAGGCACCGACTGGTACGGAGGTGACTGTGATTTTGCAAAACTTCGATAATATCTGGAACAACATCCACGCGAGTCCGATCTCGAAGCAGTCGCCTTTTGTTTTTTCTTTTGATAATAAAACCTGGGAAACGCAGCTTGGAGAATTCCTGCGGGATAACCGTTTGCAGATCAAGCTCAAAATGAACGGCCCAAGCGTATATATTGCCAGCATTGAACCTTACCGGATCAGCGATCTGGACAGGTTTTTAGCCAAAATCAAAAACAACAAGCTGGTCAATATCACGCAGATCGGGCAGACTTCGGAGGGCCGCTCGCTCGAAATTGTGCGGATCGGAAATGAAAAAGCGCCTAAAAGATTATTCCTCCGGGGACGCGCACATGCATTTGAGGCAGGCGGTAACTGGACGCTGGAAGGTTTTGTAAACCGGCTTTTGCAAAATGACGAAGCATCGAAAAGGTGGTTCAAAAGATATTGTGTGTACATTTTGCCGATGACCAATAAAGATGGCGTCGCGCGGGGAAAAACGCGTTTCAATGCAAATGGCTACGATCTCAACCGTAAATGGGACAAGGCAGCCGACTCGCTGATCGCGCCGGAGAATTTTTATCTGGAAAAATGGCTGCGGAAGATGATCAATGAAAAGAAAAAGCCCGACCTGGCGCTCGATGTACATAATGACAACGGCGGTAACCTGCATTTGAGTCGCCCCGATGGTGATATTACCACTTACCTGTCGAATATGGCCAAACTGGACTCGCTTTTGAGAAAACATACCTGGTACACCGAAGGCTCCACCAAACCCGGTTTCCGAAATCCAGGCACACTGGGCGAAGGTTTTATGGAACGCTTCGGTATTGAAGCGGCTGTGTATGAGCTCAATTACGAATGGGTGGAAGGTTTGAAAAAAGCACCGCTGGCGAAGGATTGGCTGCTGTTGGGAAGTCAGTTACCCAATGTTTTTTATGACTATTTTGAAGAAAAGACAGGCAAATGAAATGGATTCCGGTGAGTTTGCTGTTTGGTATTATCTGCTTTTCACTGGCAGGTTACAGATCATTTGACGACAAAAGCCCTGCCAACGGGCTTCCCGGCGACCGGCTTCCCGTCGACCGGCGTCCGGGCGAAAGTGAAAATTACGAATTGGATTCTACGGCTTTAAAACTTGAAACCGTAGCTTCCAATCTCAATGCAGTCTGGGATATGGCGTGGGGACCAGACAACTGGATCTGGTTCACCGATCAGGACGGAAAAGTGAGCAGACTCAATCCAGAGACCGGGCAGATCGTCGATATTTTGCAGATCAAGGATTATTACAGAAAGCGACTGGGGCTCGCAAGTATCGTACTGCATCCCGACTGGAAACAGTTTCCGCATGTTTTTATCAATTACAGCCACATTCAAAAGGACTCTGTGATTGTCTCCAAATTGGTGCGATACACTTACAATGGCAAAACGCTTGTTGAACCGAAATTGCTTCACCAGATTCCGGGTTACCTGGGGCATAACGGTTCGAGGTTGGTGGTCAGCAAAGACCGGAAAATCCTGTGGGCAACCGGCGATCTGAAACAGAAAGAAACCATTCAGAATCCGGCATTCGCAAATGGAAAAGTGCTGCGACTGAACCTCGACGGCAGCGTTCCAAAGGATAACCCCTACCCCGGCAGCGCCACCTGGTCGATGGGCTTTCGCGTGCCGCAAGGTTTGACCTACACCTCAAACGGAAACCTTTTCATCGCTGAACACGGCGACGCAACCGACGATGAAGTGAACTTGGTGTTGAAGAAAAAAAGCTACGGCTGGCCCCGGATCGCCGGATTTCGCGATCAGCCGGAAGAGCAAAAACTGGGTGCTGACTCGGCAATTTCTCCCGTCAAAGCCTGGACGCCAACGATCGCGCCGGCAGGCATGACGTATTTTAAAGGTAATATCCCGGAATGGAACAATGCAGTGTTGCTGACGACCTTGAAAGACCAGAGTCTGCGTGTTTTGCATTTGGATGAAAATCAGGAAAAGGTAATCGGCGAGGAAATTGTTTTCAGCAAAAAATACGGTCGCCTGCGCGACGTTTGCGTGTCACCTTCCGGGGATATTTATATTTCTACCAGTAACCGTGACTGGAACCCGCCTGCTGATTTTCCGATCAAAACCGACGACCGCATTATTCGGATCAGTCGCGCAGGCATTATTCCGAAATCCGCCCGAACCGTCAAAAAAACGGCAGAAACAGAAACTGGCGACGCGGCCACGCTGTACACCAGTTTCTGTGAATCCTGCCACAAGGCCGACGGACAAGGCGTGCCGGGATCATTTCCTTCGCTCGTAACCTCGAAGCGGGTTACAGGCGACAAAGCGGAATTGTTACATTTCATAATGAAAGGCTCGCTGGCCCCGACGGGTGAAGCAATGCCTGCATTCAGCTTCCTGACCGACGCTCAGCTCGCCGGAATAGGCAGCTATATCCGTCAAAGGTTCGGAAAATCGTCTTCGTATATCACAGAAACCGAGGTTGCAAATGTGAGGGAAACGATCACTAATTAATTATTTCGCCTTTATTGTTCTCCAATTTGTCACGAAACTTTTGAAGTTCTTCGGGAGTTTGCCGAACCCAATCTGTTACCTCTCCAACGATTTTCAATGGAGCTTCGGAGCGATAGGAACGGGTCGGATTACCGGGAAATTTTTTATCTGTAAGATTGGGGTCATTTTCATAAATCCCTGTGGGTTCGACGATATACACGCGCTCCTTTCCATTACCTTTTGCCAATGCAGCGGCAAGCCCGGCTCCATTAACCAGCGCAGTGAAATAGATATGGTTCATTTTTAGCTCAGATTTATAATTAGAATTGCCGCCTGCCATCAGCAAATCGCCAACCTGTAAATCTGCTCTTGTGCCATGATAAAAAGGGCCTTTATCGGAAGGGTTATTCTTAAAAGAAATCGCCAGTTCAGCATGCTCTTTTGCTTTGTTATGGTCATTTAATTCTTCGTAACATTTGGCAATGTTCAAATAGAGCGCAGGAAAAGCGCTTTTAACGGAATCATCCTTGATTTTTAAGGCAAACTGTAAAGTTGTTTCCAGCCATTTTAATTTGTCGGCAACAGCTTTTTGCTGCTGGGCAATGTAGTATGCTGCAAGAAATTTCTCAAAATCATTTGTCGCCTCGTTCCAGCCCTGCCGAAATAATTTTTCCGCTTCTTCAGGCCTGCCTTTTTCCGCCATGCCCATACCTTGAAGACAAAGTTTTACGATGTTGTTGAAGGGGGAGAATTCCATTTTCTGATTATCTTTTTTAGTTTAAGTTCAATTCACATGGACTGTTCGCGTCGCTTTACAATGAAAGCGTCATGAGTTTCACAGTCAACCACAAATGCTTTTATTAAACCAACATAGTGTCGCTTTCTACCAGCATAACTGTCGCAATCACACAGCGATAATTACAGTTTAGTAAGCGAATTTTGTAATTCAACCAACGGACAGGATCATGAAACGATACATTTTGAGCGGCTTAACTGTTTTGGCGGTTTTATTGGGAGCCATTTCATGCGAACAGAAAACCAGAGAACATAACGATACAAACATGAACAAAACCGATTCGACCGCCAGCCAGCAGATAAAGCCAGGTGAAAGTGGATACGCCGATGTGAACGGACTTAAAATGTACTATGAGGTCTATGGAGAGGGTAAACCGCTGGTATTGGTACACGGTTCTTTTATGACCATTCCGATGAACTGGTCACAAATTATCCCGATGCTGGCCAGGGACCGGAAAGTGATCGTGGCAGAGATGCAGGCACACGGACGGACGAAAGATATTCCCCGTGCTTTTACGTACGAGAATATGGCCGACGATGTATCCGGATTGATAACACATTTAAAGCTGGATAGTGTCGACGTACTGGGTTACAGCATGGGCGCTGCGGTCAGTTTTCAGATGACCATCCGGCACCCCGAGCAAGTGAGGCGACTTGTTATTTTATCGGGTGTCTATAAAAATGACGGCTGGTGGCCCGAGGTTGAAAAAAGCTTTAAAACCATGAATGCGGATATGTTCAAGGGCAGCCCCATTCAGCAACAATACGATAGCCTCGGAAATGATCCGGCCAAATTTGACGACTTCATCGATAAAGTGATCAGTATTGACCGGAAGCCTTATGATTGGTCGAAGGAAGTCAAAAATATAAAAGCTCCCATCTTGATGGTGATAGGCGATGCCGATGGCGTACGTTACGAACATGCGCTGGAATTGTTTCGGGCGAAAGGCGGCGGGAAAATGGGTGATATCAATGGATTGCCCAAATCGCGGCTCGCCATTTTGCCAGGTACCACGCATATTGGTATGATTTCCCAGACTGACATACTGATTCCCATGGTTAAAAACTTCCTGGATTCTGACCTGAATACAGCTCCGCCGACGTTCTAGTATTTGGCTAAGCACAACGCATGCTAAATCAATGATTTACTTTGTTTTATGGTTTGTTTTACCTTGATTTGACAAACAAGTTCACCTTTGCTGTCAAATTAGCTGTATATGCGTAAAACACTACTGGTCTCAAAAGAAAACAAAGTACTATTTTCCACGCATCGACTTCTTTCTTTAGCGCTGCTATGTATGACGTTCCTGACGGCAACCACCGTCTACGCACAGCAACCCTTCATCACCACCTGGAAAACCGACAACCCTGGCACCTCAAACAGTACCTCCATCACCATTCCGACAACAGACGTTGGCTACAATTACGAGGTGGATTGGAACAATGACGGCATTTATGATCAGGCGGGCATCACTGGCGATGTCACTCATGATTTTGGAGTAGCCGGTAATTACACCATTCGGATCCGGGGGGCCTTCCCTCAAATATATTTCCAGGGTTTTGGAGACAGAAGAAAGCTGCTTGATGTCGGGCAATGGGGAGACATAGCCTGGGCCTCGATGCAGGAAGCTTTTTCGGGTTGCTCTAATTTAAATATCAGCGCGACCGACGTGCCCGACCTGTCGGGGGTGACTATTATGACAGCGATGTTTCAGGGATGCACTAGTCTGAATAGCCCGGCTAACATAGGCGATTGGAATACTTCGAATGTGCAATATATGAGCGCATTGTTCAGCCAAGCCACCGCTTTCAACCAACCCATTGGTAATTGGAATACAGCCAACGTGCTTAGCATGATCTCAACTTTTTCACTAGCCGAAGCCTTCAACCAGCCTATCGGTAGTTGGAATACCGCGAACGTGACCAACATGAGAGGCATGTTTTTAGGTGCAGCTGCATTCAACCAGCCTATCGGTAATTGGAATACCGCGAATGTGACTGATATGAGCTCTATGTTTTTTGGTGCAACCGTTTTCAACCAGCCCATCGGCAACTGGAACACTGGCAAAGTGACAGCTATGAGCGATATGTTTTACGAAGCTGCGGCCTTCAACCAGCCCATCGGTAACTGGAACACCGCCAGCGTGAATGAAATCGCAACTATGTTTTACGGTGCTACGGCGTTTAATCAGCCCATCGGTAGCTGGAATACCGCCAACGCGACCAACATGAGCGGTATGTTCTTAGGTGCCACTGCCTTTAACCAGCCGATCGGGAGCTGGAATACTGCCAATGTGGTACTGATGAGCTACATGTTCGACGGTGCCACTGCCTTTAACCAATCCCTTGGTAACTGGCCACTAGCCTCCAATGTAGCTTTGGACAATATGCTGACCAATTCCGGCATCGATTGCGAGCATTACAGTTCAACGTTGATCGGCTGGAACAATAACCCGGCCACGCCCAATAATCTCTCCCTCGGCGCAACCGGCAGGCTATATGGGACCAATGCCGTGGCAGCCCACACCAACCTTGACGTCACGAAGGGCTGGACATTCACCGGGGATGCCGCGTCAGGTGGAGATTGCTCGGCCTTGCCGGTAACGTTGATCTCATTCACCGGCAAATCGCAGGAGAATGGCGTGTTGCTTACCTGGGAAACTGCCTCTGAAACAAGTAATGCAGGTTTCGAAATTGAGAAGAGTGCCGATGCGAGGACCTTTGATAAAATTGGTTTTGTTGATGGAGCCGGAGATACGAAACTTCGAAAGACATATCATTTCAAGGATATAAATCCATTACCGACTACCTACTACCGCCTCAAACAGCTGGACTATGCAGCGGACGGTTCCGACGGCAAGTTTGAATATTCAAGAATTATTTCGGTAAAACAATCAGAGGAACAAATTGTGGTTTATCCCAACCCAACCAACAGTGTTTTACATTTAAAAGGTTTGACCAAAGATCAGAAACTGGTTTTGAGGAATGCCGAGGGTGAAGTGGTACACAAACAACAATGGTCATCCGGCAATGTATTAGAAGTAGGTCATCTGCCCGATGGAATGTATTTGCTGTCGGTTGGTAGTGAGACAAAAAAGGTAATTGTGCAAAAGGAAATCCGCAATTAATATCTCACTCTGTTTTCAAATTAATTTACATATGCGTAAAACACTACTTATCTCAAAAGAAAACAAGGTACTACTTCCCGCAAATGGACTCTTGCGTTTAGCGCTGCTATGCCTGATAATATTAGCGGCAACCACCGCCTTCGCGCAGCAACCCTTCATCACCACCTGGAAAACCGATAATCCAGGCGACTCGAACGGTACTACCATCACCATTCCGACAACTGGCGGGGGCTACAATTACGAGGTGGACTGGAACAATGACGGGACCTACGACCAGTCCGGCATAACGGGCAATGTAATCCATGACTTCGGCGCGGCAGGTACGTATACGATCCGGATCAGAGGAAGCTTCCCCAGGATTTTTTTTAACGACACCGGCGACAGACAAAAGCTGCTTGATGTCGTGCAATGGGGAGAGATAGCCTGGACAAGTATGCAATTGGCTTTTGCCGGGTGCAGCAACCTGAATATCAGCGCCACCGACCTGCCCATTCTGTCCGGGGTAACAAATATGAGCGGCATGTTTTACGCTTGCACCAGCCTGAACGGCCCTGCCAATATCGGCACCTGGAACACAGCTAGTGTGACCGATATGTCGCAAATGTTCGCGGGGGCAACGGTATTCAATCAGCCCATCGGCACCTGGAATACGGCCAATGTGACCCATATGGGGCAAATGTTCGCGTTGGCGACGGCATTCAACCAGCCCATCGGCAGCTGGAACACCGCCAATGTAATACGTATGAGCTACATGTTCAACGCTGCCACCGCCTTTAACCAGTTCCTCGGTAACTGGAACACTGCCAATGTGGTACTGATGAGCTACATGTTCGACGGTGCCACTGCCTTTAACCAGTCCCTCGGTAACTGGACACTAAACAGCAGTGTAGAATTAGATAATATACTGATCAACTCCGGTATGGATTGCGACCATTACAGTGCCACGCTGATCGGCTGGAACAATAACCTGGCCACGCCCGATAACCTCTACCTCGGCGCTACAGGGGGACTATATGGGAACAACGCCGTAGCCGCCCGCACCAACCTGGACATCGCAAAAGGGTGGACATTCTTCGGCGATGCCGCCTCTGGAACTGACTGCTCCAGACCCTTCATCACCACTTGGAAAACCGACAATCCAGGCACATCAAACAGTACATCCATTACCATCCCGATATTTGCCGCCGGCTCCAATTACGAGGTTGACTGGGACAATGACGGTATCTATGACCAGTCGGGTATTACGGGCAATGTCACCCATGACTTTGGGGTGGCCGGTACCTACACCATCCGTATCCGTGGTGCTGTGCCGAGGATATATTTTTCCAATCTGAATGACAAAGAGAAACTGCTTGATGTTGCGCAATGGGGAGACATAGCCTGGACCTCCATGTTTGGAGCTTTTTGGGGGTGCTCTAATTTGAATATCAGCGCCACCGACGTGCCCAATCTGTCCGCAGTGACAAGTATGGAGGCTATGTTTGCAGGATGCACTATTCTGAATGGCCCGTCCAACATAGGTGAGTGGAACACTGCTAATATTACCAATATGAGCGGCTTGTTTTCAAATTCCCCTGCCTTCAATCAGCCGATCGGGAACTGGAATACCGGGAACGTGATCTATATGAACGCCATGTTTTTAAGTGCTGTTGCCTTCAACCAGCCCATCGGTAATTGGAATACCACAAATGTGATCGATATGAACTCTCTTTTTCAAGGAGCTCTCTCGTTTAACCAGCCCATCGGCAGTTGGGTTACAGCGAATGTGACGAATATGACCTACATGTTTACCGCAGCAGTCACCTTCAATCAGCCGATTGGAAATTGGAACACCGCAAATGTAACCTCGATGGGTTATATGTTTGGTGGTGCCAGCGCCTTTAACCAGCCAATTGGTAACTGGAATACTGCCAAGGTAAATTATACCCTTGCCATGTTTTACGGCGCGACCGCCTTTAACCAGCCCATCGGCAGCTGGAACACCGCGAGTGTAGTTCTTATGAACGATATGTTCAACGGTGCGACCTCCTTTAACCAATCCCTTGGTAACTGGCCACTAGCCTCCAATGTAGCTTTGGACAATATGCTGACCAATTCCGGTATGGATTGCGAACATTACAGTACTACACTGCTCGGCTGGAACAATAACCCGGCCACGCCCAATAATCTCTCCCTCGGCGCAACCGGCAGGCTATATGGGACCAATGCCGTGGCAGCCCACACCAACCTTGACGTCACGAAGGGCTGGACATTCACCGGGGATGCCGCGTCAGGTGGAGATTGCTCGGCCTTGCCGGTAACGTTGATCTCATTCACCGGCAAATCGCAGGAGAATGGCGTGTTGCTTACCTGGGAAACTGCCTCTGAAACAAGCAACGCAGGTTTCGAAATCGAGAAAAGTGCCGATGCGAGGACCTTTGATAAAATTGGTTTTGTTGATGGGGCCGGAGATTCCAGGGTTCGGAAGATGTATCATTTCAGGGATATAAATCCATTACCGACTACCTACTACCGCCTCAAACAGCTGGACTATACAGCCGACGGTTCCGACGGCAAGTTTGAATATTCAAGAATTATTTCGGTAAAACAGCCGAAGGAAAAAATTGTTATTTATCCCAACCCGACCAGTAACGTTTTGCATTTGAAGGGTTTATCCACAGCGCAAAACCTGGTTGTAAAAGATGCTGATAACAAGGTTGTGCACAAACAACTATGGTCATCCGGCGACGCAGTAAAAGTAGGTCATCTGCCTGGTGGGCTGTATTTTATTACGGTTGGCGGAGAGACGAAGAAGATTATTGTCCAAAAGGAAAATCGGTAACGAACGCACGTTTCCCGAATCTCTGATATCACGCTCACTTGCAACGTGATGACTACCTCGCAACCGGATCTGGGGCACAGAGCGACCCGGATTTGATACAGTGCGCGCATTGCGCACTGTATTTAGTGCTGCAGGAAGTAATTGCACGAAATATCGTCATAGAATTTACCACTCGAATTATTTAACCAACTGCATATCAATTGGTTAAAACAATGGCACACTGCTTGCAATAAGTATATCATTCGGGCATATTTCGCAGGTGATACAGTTGAAAAAATTGCCTGGGCAACAAAACCAAGACCGTACGGTCAGCATTCAATTCAAACGTATAACAAGTATCGTTTGGCAATAAGGCTATGTGGCCGGTTTCCCTTTCATCGAAACGAAGATGACGGATGCCAGCTCGCCGAGGCTGCTGTAAGGGGTGTGCACTTTCCATCCGTTCGTGCATGGGACAAACCAACGTCGGCGCGCCGTTCCCGCGAAGTCCGATCAGCAACACGGTGATTCAGTGGATGGGAAATTTTGATGATTAACTAAAAAGAACCTTACCAACATGAAAAAGAAGCAAAAAAAGCGGACCGTCAGGGACTATGCTACCGACCCCAACCTGTCCCGAGAAGTCAGGGAGTTTCTGAAAATCGTCAACACTTCCGGTGGCCCGGCCCTTGAAACGCTCCCGCTGGCCGACGCACAGGCCGGACTCTCCAGTGCACAGGCATCGGTTGAAGTAGATGTTTCGGGTATAAAAATAGACCTGAAAACGATCACGAGCGACGGATACACCGTGGATCTCCACATTGTCCGTCCCGAAACTGCTACCGGTACATTGCCGGCATTCATGTTCATTCATGGCGGTGGCTGGATATTGGGCGACTTCCCGACGCATCACAGGCTGGTCCGCGACATTGTACTTGAATCGGGTATGGCGGCTGTGTTCGTCAACTACTCCCGCACCTCAGAAGCGCCTTATCCGCAGGCGATCAACGAAATTTATGCGGCTACGAAATGGGTCGCAGCCAACGGGGAGAAGATTAATGTCGACGGCAGCAAACTGGCTGTTGTGGGCAACAGCGTGGGCGGTAATATGAGCACAGTAACCTGCCTGATGGCCAAGGAAAAAGGCGGACCGGAGATTAAACTTCAGGTAATGATGTGGCCGATCGTGGATGCCGATTTTGAAACCAAATCCTACCAGAAATTCGGGAAGGACCGTTTTCTGAGCACCTCACTAATGAAATGGATGTACGACCTCTACATCGGGAGCCCCGAGGAACGGAAAACTATTTACGCGTCACCGCTGCAAGCGACATTGGAACAATTGAAAGGCCTGCCGCCAGCACTCATCCAGACCGCTGAAAATGATATACTCCGCGACGAAGGTGAAGCGTACGGCCGCAAGCTCGACGAAGCCGGTGTCCCCGTGACCACGGTTCGCTACAACGGAATGATCCATGATTTCGGCCTGCTCAATGGTCTGGCCACCTTGCCGGCGGTACGTTCGCATATCCGTCAGATCGGAGCGGAACTCAAAAATTACCTTGTCTAGTCACCAATTTATTTCACCCGTAATCATTTTTAATCATGTCAAAATTCAACACAATACTGATCGGGGCACTCGCTACTGCGCTGGTTGCATTCGTTTCCCGCACTCAAATCGAATCCCGGCAGCGGCAGGAAGATCCCAAAAAAGGTGTCAAAAACATCGTGCTGGTACACGGCGCATTCGCCGACGGTTCGAGCTGGTCGAAGGTGATCCCGCTACTGGAAGCAAAAGGCTTTAAAGTGACTGCTGTCCAGAATCCGCTTACTTCGCTGAACGACGATGTGACCGCTACCAAACGCATTATCGCTTTGCAGGACGGTCCAGTCCTGCTGGTAGGTCATTCGTGGGGCGGGGTCGTAATCTCCGAAGCAGGTAATGATCCGAAAGTCTCCGGTCTCGTATATGTAGCAGCGTTCGCGCCTGACAATGGTGAGTCTCTGAACGACGTAGCCAAAACGGCTACCCCCGCGCCGGGTAACGAGCAGGTCCGGGCTGATGCCACCGGTTTTCTCACCCTCACGCCCAAAGGTATTTTTGAAGATTTCGCACAAGACCTGCCAATGCCCGAACGCAAGCTGATACTCGCCACACAAGGCCAATGGGCAGCATTGACCACGGGCGAAAAAGTAAGCAAGGCTGCCTGGCACGAGAAGCCGTCGTGGTTCATCGTGGGCGGGAAAGACAGAATGATCAACCCCGATTTACAGCGCACTTTGGCAAAGAAAATCAATGCGCAGTCGCTCGAACTAAATTCCAGCCACGTTCCCATGCTTTCACAGCCTGCAAAAGTCGCCGCTTTCATCGCCCGTGCGGCGGGTCATGTGGGCAGCAAGGGATTAGCTTCCAAATAATTATCATTTCAAAAATTCCCGGTCATCTTTCACTTCTTAGACAAGATGGCCGGAATTGCAGGAATCTTTTGTTTTAAGACCAAAACAATAAAACACGATGCACATAGGTAAATCTTATCGATTGGGTGAATTTCTCCGCTGGACGCGACGGAACACTTACATCCTCTTTTTTTTAGGGCTTTTCCCCGTGATCATCCATGAAATATGGGGGCTGAAATGGCTCAACGTTCCCTGGCCTGTGGTGGCACTGCTGGGAACGGCAACCGCATTTACAGTAGGCTTCAAAAATGCCCAGACCTACGCCCGGGCAGCCGAGGGGCAGCGGATATGGACCGACATTCTGGGCCTGAGCCGGTTCTGGGGAACAATCAGCATCGATTTTATTAATAACCCCATACACAGTAAGGAGCTGGTTTATCGCCACCTCGCCTGGCTTACGGCCCTGCGCTATTACCTGCGCGAAGACCGCGTGTGGGAGAGTAATGAAAAAAGCCATAATAAGGAGTACCAGCAGTTTTTTCATATTCCGGAACGCATGAGGCCCTTGGAAACCGGGCTGAAAGAATTCCTGCCCGATGATGAGCTGGAACTCGTGCTCCGGTCAAGAAACAGGATGGGGAAAATTCTTGCATTGCAAAGCAAGACCGTCAAATCGCTGAATGAGAGCGGGCAGGTGATCGCGCCGCAGTATGCCGCGATGCAGCAGATGATCAAAGACTTTTACGCTGCCCAGGCTAAGTGTGAGCAGCTGAAAGATTCGCCTTATCCAAGGCAATATGCGGTGATTAACCACTTTTTCGTTTGGACGTTCTGCTTTATGCTGCCGTTCGGGATCGTTCACGATTTCGACCTGCTCAATGAGGTCGTGAGCGCGCCGCTGCGCGGATATATGGCGTGGGTGACGATCCCATTCAGCATGCTTATTTCATGGATGTATATTTCACTTGAACAGGTCGGTGAGAGCACGGAGAATCCTTTTGAAGGAAGCGCAAACGACGTTCCGATCTCGCAGATGAGCCAGCAGCTTAATATCGAGCTCCGCGAAATGCTGGGCGAAAGCAAGCTGCCTCAGGATTTGCAGCCTCGTAATAATATTATTCTTTAAACCTGAATCAAACGCAAAAATGGAAACACTTAACCTCGAAATTCTGAACCCGGGCCCGATCCTTGCGGACCTGAAAATACAATTGCAGGAACCGGCAGTTTCCCTGCATAGCTACCTGCGCCGCCCCACGGCGAGCGGTTCGCCTGTTTTTTCGGTGTGGAATTTCGGTATTAACCCGTTCGGTATCCGCGAATCGGCCCTGCCCGAAGTGCTGCAACTGTTAGGCATCCGCAGCCTCACATTAAATGCTGCCCAGGACTTGAGCCCGCTTTATAACCTAAGCGGCGGTATCCCGCACACCGGCAACGATGCGGACAAATGGCGTTACCTTACAAGCGATGCCGTAACGGAGGTAATGCAACCGTTTTTAAGGAATTGCCGCGCTATCGCATTCCAGGACTGGGCCAGCCTTTCAGGCGCTTCAGGGCTTTGGAGCTGCCTATTGCGTGACACGATCAAGCCCGTTGGCACACAAGGCCTGGAATTCATCTTTTACCTGGGCGATGCCCTGACCCGCCGTTCGTTTCAGGTGGAGGAGGCTATCGATATTATTGCCGGTTTTTCGGCTTACGGCCAGGTTACCGTCGCGCTCGACGAAGACGAGTCCATTAAACTCTGGATGGTACTGAATGGCGTGCACAACTACGATAGCGTCGTTAACCAGACTTTCCCGGATTTGAAAAAGAAATTCGCTTCCATTTTCCGGAGCATCAATATCGAACGCCTGCTTGTGTATTCTGCCTCACAGGCGATGCTTTTTACACGGCATACACAGTTTTTGCTTGCCCGAAAAAAGGTGGCGCAGCAATTTGAAATGGCGCCGGAAGCCCGGGACCATTTCATCGAAGGGTTCTGCATGGGCCTGGCGCAGCAGATGGACATGGTCCGGTGCGTGGCCCTGGGTCTGATCGTCTTCGGTTCGCGAAGTGAGGCAGGGGCCGGTCTGGCGCGTTTCGATGCTGCCCGGCAGCAGCTTTTCGACTACATTGATCAATGGACCAATGACCTTCAACAGCCGGAAATCATGTATCTTTACCAGTAATACTATCAATCATTGGAAAAAATATTCCACAGCAACAGGTTAACGATGTGCGGATGAGGAGAACAGGATGCAGGACTTGTTGATAGGCAAAGTACTATGCTTGGAAACGAACAACTCGCCGAGAAGGAGCGGATCAATGAAGCCCTGCTTGAACTGAGCAACAGAATGGTGAAAGTCCGCAACAGGAAAGACCTGTTGCACGTCATCAATTCTGGCTTACGAAAGGTCATCAACTTCACCGCTTGCGTTATGACGATCCTCGACGACGCGCACCAGACATATAATGCTTTTCTGACGGACCCCGACTCCCGATCCAGGGATTACGATGCGTATAATGAAGCAATCAGCACACCCTACCCCGTAACGGACGGAATCTACGACGTCGCCGCGTCATCCGACGGGCCGGTTTTGTTCGATCTGCGCGATTTTGACATTGAACATGCGCCGGTCTGGTTCAAGCTGCATTACGCTGCCGGCGCGCGGGAGATGATGATCAAAGCACTTCCCGGAGAAGATGCCCGCAGGCACAGCCTCATTCTCTTTTCCGACGAAACGGGTACGTTCGATGATTGTGCGGTGCATATTATCGAGCGCATTTCCAGTCAATTGTCCACAGCTGCCAGCAACATTACTGCCAATGAAGATATTCTGAACCGGGAAAGCGAAAAGTCATTTCTGTTGAATTTTAGTCAGAATATCGCCGCCGTGCGAACAAAAGAGGACCTTGAAGCGGCCATTTCCGAAGCTTTGCAACATTTGCTGAGTACCCGCCTCGCGATGATCCGTATTATCGAGGACGACGGCAAGACCCTGACCCCGTATTTGTGGGACATCTCGCTGTTTGCTAATGTAATGGACCTGTTCGATCAGCTTACGAACCGTACCGCCACGGTGGACGAGTATTTCTTTGCACAGGTACTCGCAAGCAGTGAGCCCATTGTTATCGATATCGAGGCGGAGGAACGTAAAGGCAACAGTCCGGCTTATATCACATTCTGGAAACGACTCGGTTTAAAAAATGTATATGCATCGGCTCTGCGGGTGGGCCGGCAAAACGTCGGGACGATGTTTTTCCTTTCCGACGAGCTTAACCTGAATGTGCTCAAAGGCCTTTGCGCGCAAATTTCCATTGCCATTTCTAATATCCTGGCCAACGAAAAAATATTGGCTTATAAACAGCTGCTCGAACTCGAAAATGACCAGCTGAAAGAACAGATCCGGACGATCTACAACTTCTCGGAGATCGTAGGAAGCGGTCCCGAAATGCAGGATGTGTACCACTTAATGTCCCTCGTCGCGGATTCGGCCTCGACGGTGCTCCTCCTCGGGGAGACGGGCACCGGCAAGGAGCTCATCGCGCGCGCCATTCACAATGCCTCGCCTCGCAAAAGCAAGTTGATGATCAAAGTCAACTGCGCTGCATTGCCGGCTAATCTTATTGAAAGTGAACTATTTGGACATGAAAGAGGCGCTTTCACCGGCGCGGTAGAGCGGCGCATCGGCAAGTTCGAGCTCGCGCACCAGAACACATTATTCCTTGACGAGATAGGTGAAATGCCTTTGGAGGCACAGGTAAAGCTTCTGCGCGTTTTGCAGGAAAAAGAACTGGAACGGATTGGCGGGAAAACGACAATCAAGGTAGATGTGCGCATTATAGCTGCCACCAACCGCAACCTGGAAGAGGAAGTGAGGGCTGGCCGATTCCGCTCCGATCTCTATTACCGTCTCAATGTATTCCCCATCGTGCTCCCTCCTCTTCGTAACCGGCCCGACGACATCATTCCGCTGGCAAATTTCTTTGTGGACCGGTATAGTAAGAATTCCGGCCGAAAGGTTTCAGGCTTCGCGCCCAAAGTCATTCGGGAAATGCAGGCATACTCCTGGCCTGGCAACGTCCGGGAGCTGGAACACCTCATCGAACGCAGCGTGCTGCTCAACGACGATACCGTGATCCTTGAAATGCATTTGCCCCGACAACAGCCGCAGGAAAAGGCACAGCCATTACTGCCAACCCAGACGCTTTCGGAGGTAGAGCGTGCTTATATCATTGAGGTACTAAGACAATTTCAGGGCAAAATTTCAGGCCTCGACGGCGCCGCAGAATTTCTTGATATTCCGGCAACGACGCTACATTCCAAAATCAAAAAACTAAAAATCAGTAAAGCAGATTACTTCTGAAACGAAGGAAACTTGCCACGGTATTTCGCCTTTATCGTCGTTAAATGGCTAAATAGCGTGTCAAATCGAGTTATGCATTATTGGTAACATCCTTATAAATAGCCGGTTGAATACATGGCACAGCGCTTGCTGGCTTGTGAACTAAGATCACGAGTTACACCGAAAACAATGGAGTTCGTACTGGTTTTTAGGAGAGATCATCAAAGCACTTCCCCGCAGCTGGAAGAGGAGGATCTGCTCATGTACCGCAAGCATTGGCAGGATTGGTACCTGAGCCTTGCCGCCCGCCGGCGACTGGCAAGGCCCGTTCAACGATTGGCCCCCCAGGGTGTTACGGTCAGCAGGGAAGAAAAGGTCGAAAGTAGTGTCACGGTAGAAGGACTGATCTTCATTGAGGCCGGCAATTATGCCGAGGCGGTGGAAATTGCCAGGGATTGCCCCATTTTGCTGCTCGGCGGATTAGTAGAGGTCTTGCGAGGCAATTAACCCTTTCCAAACTTCATGAAACAAGAACGCCCCGCATGATACGGGGCGTTACATGCGTACTTCTACCGACGATTTCCTATATGCAGGATGTCCCTTGCTTCTTCAAGCGAATAATGTGCGGTAAGGTCTGCTTCTTCGATCATCTCCAACACCTGGTCGTCGCTGGGTGTTGAGTTGGATGAAACCTGATCGAGTTCGATGAGATGCCGGAGCGCGAGGTCCCGGAGCATGCTGACGACTGCCTCCGAGCGATCGCCGGGTAGCACTGTTACCTTGTATTGCTGCATGTCTGGTTAAAATTTAGGTGGCTAAAACAATTGTTCTGGTGTCCCCTTCAATCCGGATAAACCCCATCCGGCCTTCTTCAAAATCTGAAATAGCCTTGCCAAGCTCCTCCTCTGAACCCATGGCCATTGCACCAGCGGAGAAGATCGGCTCGCCGAGAGGCTTGCCGCTTAACAGAATGATACGGGCGTCTGAAACGGCGGTTAGCAGAAGGGTTTCCTGCCGGTCGGAGCGTCCCGCAGCCAGTACCTGGCCCTCCGTGATGGTC
Source organism: Dyadobacter sp. UC 10 (assembly GCF_008369915.1). Classification (NCBI taxonomy): domain Bacteria; kingdom Pseudomonadati; phylum Bacteroidota; class Cytophagia; order Cytophagales; family Spirosomataceae; genus Dyadobacter; species Dyadobacter aurulentus. Next base: position 851,779 of record NZ_VSRN01000001.1, read on the forward strand.
CAGGTTTTGTGGCCGTTGGCGAAAACTGCCTCTCCGGACACGATGTAAATGGTCGCCGTCCACCCTGTCGGCAGTTCGTGCCGGAACGACTGCCCGGCTTCAATGACTATGTCGAGGAATGTAAGCCGGTCGGGCGTTTCGGCAGCGTTGCCGGCGGCCTGAGTACTTCCTGTAACGACTTTTACAGTAGCCCCTTCCCGGCTCACTACAGGGATGTCGCGGCTGTCGATAAACAACGCCTGCGGAAGCTCCTGTTTCCGGCTCGCTGCAGCGTTGACGAACACCTGCATACCATGCACGCGGGCACCTTCGGGCATCGGAAATTCCGTGTGCACAATGCCCCGCCCCGCCCAGGTCCACATCAGGCTGCCGGGAGTGATCACGATGTCGGTCCCGGACGAATCGAGATTGTGGTAATGTCCGGAATCTTCAAAAAGATAGCTCACTGCCGACATGCCTGCATGGGGATGCGGGCCGAAAACATCGGTCGTCAACTCGAAATGGTCGAAGCCGATCAATGGATCCAGAAGTCCGTTGAAATGGATCGAGCGTACTTTCCTGGCAGCAAACTGCCGGTCGCCCGTATTGACGGTTTGAAATACTTTGGATACCTCTAAATGCTTCATGACTGATATAAAAAACTATACTAAACTATTCGGATCGGAATGTTCCGGTCTGGAAATGCAGGCTCTCTTGCGGCCAGCCTGGTTACTCGTCGTCTTTCAGCAGTTGCTCGTGCATCCTGAGCGCATCGTCCATGAATTCACTTCCTTCGAACGTATGGTCTTCATGGTGGTGGATTTCCGTCGAAAGGATCTCGACTTCGTGTTTGTAATCGTCATTGTCGTGGTTGTGCACCATTTGCATAAACAGGTTCATAGCCGTAATTGTTTTGGTTTAGAAATCATTAAAAAAACTTACCGTAAGTGTTATACGTTGGTCGCTTTAAACCAATCCGCGAAATTCACGGATCCGACGCGCGCATCACCCGCAGGCAATAGGACCACGTCCGAAAGCAGTGCGCCATAATAGCGGGCCTGGCTGTCGGTGACCACCGAGCGGGTATCTCCTTTGAGGTTGAGGAATTTCTGGACCAGCTCAGCAAGCCGGAAACGTTCCGGTCCGGCTATCTCTGTCACACCGTTATGCGGCGTACCGAGCGCCACTTCCGTCACAGCCGAGGCGACGTCGTCAGACGAAATGGGTTGGACATAAGCCGCCGAAAGCCGTACGATCTGTCCCTGCGTAGCCGACTGGGCGATGCCTCCCAAAAACTCGAAAAACTGTGTAGAATGGACGATCGTGTAAGGCATGCCCGATTCGCGAATAAGTTTTTCCTGCGCAATTTTGCCCCGGAAGTAGCCGCTTTCCGATAACAGCTGCGTACCTACCACCGACAATGCAATGTGATGTTTCACGTCTGCTTCCTTTTCTGCTGCCAGCAGGTTAGTGCCCGAAGTGGTGAAGAAATCGAGCACCGCCTGGTCTTCGAAAGAAGGCGAATTGGCTACGTCGATCACAATGTCGGCACCCTTCAAAGCTTCTGCAAGGCCCTCGCCCGTGATGGTATTAATGCCTGTTGCCGGTGAGCCTGCGATCACCTCGTGCCCCAGGTTGGTAAGGTTATTGACGACTTTGGAACCAATAAGGCCGCTCCCGCCGATTACAACGATTTTCATGAGTGTTTAAGATTTTGGTTTGAAAACACTTCATAAGGATCAATCGCCGTGCCAAACTATTAAAACACTGATAATGAATAGTTTGCTAATTTATTCATAATGAAAATCACACGATATTTCGTCTAATGACATAAGATGGCTTTAAATATCGCGCGATTAGATCGGACCAGATCATTCTGCCAGGTACTGGCGTTTGGTAATGCCCAGTTTCTTGATTTTCGAATGCAGGGTTGTGGCCGGCATCCCGAGATATTCAGCAGCCCCGCCGCGGCCCGCCAGCTTTCCACCGCACCGTTTAATGGTCTCGATAATGTGAACTCGTTCCACGTCTTCGAGCGTACCGGCCATGGAAACGGACTTTGCTTCTACATTTTTATTGGGCAGGTAAACTTCCCGTATCATGGAATCCGTCGAGAGCAGCACGCTCCTTTCTATCAGGTGTTCGAGCTCGCGTACATTCCCGGGCCACGGGTAGCTGGCTAGCTCATGTAATACTTTGGGTGAAATTTTTCTGACCTTTCTGCCAGTGGCCCTGCTGTAACGGTCTACAAACAAATTCGCGAGCGGTTCAATGTCGTCGCGGCGACTGCGAAGCGGTGGCAGGTGGATGGGGAATACGTTAAGGCGGTAATAAAGGTCGGAGCGGAACCGCCCGGCTTTTACTTCTTCGTCCAGATTTCGGTTGGTAGCAGCAATGATCCGGACATTCACTTTAATGGTCGTTTTTCCGCCGATTCTTTCCAGTTCTTTTTCCTGCAAAACGCGTAGAAGCTTCACCTGCGCTTCGAGCGGCATTTCACCGATTTCGTCGAGAAAAAGCGTGCTGTTATCGGCTAGTTCAAATTTACCGATGCGGCGTTCCAGGGCGCCGGTAAACGCACCCTTTTCGTGCCCAAACAACTCACTTTCAATCAGATTGGCTGGTAATGCGGCGCAGTTGATCTTGATCATCAATTTGTCCTTTCGCGGCGATGTACTATGGATTGCCCTGGCGATCAGCTCCTTGCCGGTACCAGTCTCGCCGGTAATGAGTACGGTTGAGTTCGATTCCGAAACCATGCTGATCAGATCGTACACCTGCTGCATTTCCGGCCCGCTGCCTACGATCTCGCTAAAATTGTACGTCCGTTTGATCTGCTCTTTCAGCTGACTGTTCTCCATTTCAAGCATCCTTTTGTAAGCCAGGATCTTTTCATTGGCCTGAATGTTGGCAATTGCCGTCGAGATCTGCGAGCAGATACCCTGAAGCAGCTCGCTTTTCAGGCTGTCGGTGAGCAGCCAGAGCGTGCCGAGGTCGGCCTGGGCGCTTCGCAGCGGCGCCGCAAACATATATTTGAGCCCCGTCTTTGCCCAGAGCTGCACGAACGGATTGTCGGGACAGGCTTCCAGTTCTTCTGCTACTTTCAGGATCAAATGGTCTTCGGACGCCAGTACCCTTGCCGGAAGCGGTCCATGAATGCTATTGGAAGCTTCCACAAGCCCGTCGAAATGTTCGGGTGCGTTTTCGAAAAGCGTCCGGTCATACATGAAAGGCACTAATGTAAAATTATCATCCGCGATGAGATTGATCATCGCGAGCTTGACATTCAGGACGCGACTCAGCACTTTGAAAACCGCATTCTTCAAGTCTTCCTTCGTGCGGACGCGTGCTACTTCGTTGCTGAAACCGAGCAGGAAGGTTTTTTCCCGTTCGCGCTCGATAATTTCCTCCGCCGCCAGTACATTCGACATCGCCACGGAAATCTGAGAGCCGATTGCCTGCAAAAGTGAGAGATTAGCCTGCTCGATGCCGAGCCAAAGTATACCGAGCTCTACGTCCCCGTTCCGCAGCGGGATACCCACCATCGTTTTCAGCCCCATGGCCTGCCAGATGAAAAGGTACCGGCTCGTAACGCCTCTGCTGATCTCAGCGTCGATGTTGACCTGCAATGGTATGCTACTGTCGAGCACGCGGTTTTGTAAGCCGTCGAAAACAGGGAACCGGCTTTGCGTGAGTTCCGTCATGTCGTCAGTGGAAATGTCGTTGATCCCCAGGTCATGCACGTAAGTTGTCATTGTTTCCTGGTCGGGGTTGATCCGCCGGATGCCGAATCCGCGCATGAGGTTGAACCGGACCAGCGTAGTCCGCACCGCATCGGCCATTTCCTGACGGTTACGGACCGCCGCAAGGCCAATGCTGCATTCGAGCAGGATTTCATTGATCCACTCCTTTTCCCTGATCTCGTCGTTCTTGATAATGTTGGTAACCGCGCTGGAAATTTGCGGTGCGATGCCTTCAATAATGCTGATGAATTCTTCCGTAATACTGCCGGGGCGATCCGTGTACATGTGCAGAAAGCCCATTATTTCATTTTTGCTTTTTAAAGGCGTCATCAGGATTTCACGAATGCCTCCCTCATAATTTACCCGCAGGAATGTGGGACTGCCCGACAAGTCCATTACGTTTTCCATCTGATACAAAACCGGTTTACCCGCATCAAGTACCCCTTCGATGAACGGGCCGCTGAGGGGGAAATCGGAATCGACCAGCGTGGCGTAGACCGGGTGCGTCTGAATGGGGGACGACTTTGGATCAAGTAAAAAAGGGCGGTACGACGTCCGTTCCGGGTTGATCAGCGTTACTATCGTGTGTTTGAAATAGAAAAGGTTTTTGATGCGGGAGGAAAACAGGACGATGAGGTCATTCTTGTCGCGGATCTGCGTGATGTCGTCGCTCAGGTCCAGGAGAATTTTCCGCTGCTTTTCCAGAAATTCCTTTGTTTCCGGATCCTTGGTCTGCACTGCCTGCAAGTCGTGGCCGTTTTCGATATTTTCTTTCATGATTAATGGTTGCTGGTCTGCCGCTTTGCGGCTGCGTGACGGTAGCTGTTATACGAATTTAATAAAAGTAGGTATGTAAAGGCTACCCGTGCGTGGGCAGCCATTGGCAGGTGGCGGCATGTTCGGCCTAGATGCCGTCCAGCCATTCCGACAAAAAGGTAAGTACCGCAGACCTGCTCAGCCCGGCATCGGACACCGAGCCAGCTGTGGCAATGCCGAGTATGAGGGAATGCGCAGGTTCCATTCCGTTTTTCAGTCCCAGTGAGTAGCCTTCGATAAAATTGTCGCGTTCGCGTTCATTGTGCATAGATGCGGGTACTGCTGGCCGGGCGATCTCAAAATAGCTATTCTGCATGACCAGCGCCGCATGGGTTTCGGAATAGATGATTAAACGGCGGATATCCAAAGATTGGAACAAAGCCCGGTAGCATCCTTTCGCATCAGGATCGTGCATGCCAAATTCCTGCACATCCTTTCCCCGAAAAAGCATAGACCACACTTCCCACGCTTCCCGTTCGTCCAGAGCGAGGGTTACATTACCGCTGCGGGTGAAGCTACCCATTACATCCAGTATTTCATCCACGTCGAAAAAAAGACGGTTGGCAGGGTTACCGAGGTAGAAAATAAATTCCCAGTCTTTGCGCGCCATGGGGCGGATTACATCTGCAAGAAGACCATACCAAAGATCGGCCGCCTGATGCACGCCGGTCCAGTCGGAAAACGGAATGACACGGCTTTGGGAAAACAGGTTTTTGAGCGGTTCCAAGCCGGTTTGGGAAACAATGTCGCGCCACCTGGAAACTTGTTTCATCCCGGCAACACGACCGGCTCCAACAGTTCCCGCACGGATTCCCAATAATTGCAGCAGGGAGGCATTTTCTTCGGAGGTGAAACCGGGAGCAAAGTCAGTTTCACGGAGCAGTGCGATGGCCTGCGAGACGGACCGCAGCATCGGCCGGGCCTCATCGTCCGTTGGGAGTTGGCGATTCATTAAGTTGAGTTTTAGATAGGATACTCCCGGAGCGTCAATACCCGTACCAACAACTAATAACTTGATTATCAGAACAAAACCAAACCACCAGTTAAAAAAAAGACACTGTATTTCGTCATTTCCCTATCGGGTCACGAAATACAGTGTCTATTGAACGGGCCACAATTCTTGTTGCCTAAACGCTATGCCTTAGCTTTTCCAGCCTCACCTGACATTCGGTTAACTATCAGTCCGCAATATTCGCTGCAGTGCTGCAGCATGGTTGAACTGTTCATCTCGTGCTGCATATACCAGCGTTACACGTCCGTGTTGTTCGATCAGCGATTGCAGACTTTGATAAGCCGACGACGCTCGCAATTCCTCAGCATATCTTTTTGTAAAAGCTTTCCACTTTTCAGGTTCGTGATTGAACCACTTGCGTAATTCGGTGGAAGGCGCCACCTCCTTCAGCCACTCATCTATCCGGGCGTCCTGTTTTTTAATACCTCTTGGCCATAACCGATCTATCAGGACCCGATATCCGTCCTGAGCTGTCTGTGGCTCATATATTCGCTTAATGAAAACGGTCATTTATTTTTTATTTTCAGGGATCAATTCCGGCCAAAGCCCTGATATATTTTTCAATGTACAGATCCTTTGCCGCACTTTTATACTGCATGATGAATCTCGGGTGCTCCAAAGGTATGATCTTCCCAAAAAAACCATGTTCATCATTTAACTTCTTCAGGAACCTCGCGTTTTGCCCCGTGCCCAGGCAAAAGCAGGTGTCTGTAACTATTCCAAGATCAATCAATTGCCGTATACTTTTAATGATAAATTGATAAACAGTTTTCATTAGTACCGGACTGTCGTAATAATTATAATTGGTTTCTTTTCCCTGGGAATCCGTTTTGATGATCGCTAACGGGAACGGTGAGTTAATATAAAATCTGTTGTAAAAATCACGCACACCGCCAAATGCGTCGATCATTTGATACATAAAGACCGAGGAAATCTCATGTGTCGGCTTCCCATGGTACGGGATCTTGCATTCGCTTACCAATCGTTTGGTATCCGTAAAGGGGACACCAGTTACCCCAGCGCCCAACCGGCTGGGATTGATGCCCAGAATGATGCGGCGTCGGTTCTGATCGTGAAGATACTTTTCAGCAAACAACCGGAGATTATCCATTGCGGTCATCGAATCGACAAATGGATTCATAACCTGGATACCCGCCGGGAGGTCTGGACCAGAATAAATCAACTGCTCATGAAACCGGATAACGTTCTGGCCAAATGTCATAAATTTCAATTGGAGGATTTTTTGTTGAGGACAGGTACCCTCCGCCATACCCTTTTGAACGAGCGATGCCGGGTAGTACCAGACTTGAAAGTCCAATAAAATTTATCAAAATGCAAAAAAATGACGGCGAGGAACGTGCCCGGCCGCCATTAAAACTACACTTTAAAACATTTAACCGGGCCGGTTTATGGCTCAGTTCTGCATCATTTAAAGTTCTTCATTCCCGCGCAGGCCGGCTGCCAGGTGCAGTGCCGCCAATTGAAACCCACTTTTCAGATAAACTTTCTGAGCACTGCTATTCGTAAAATCGGTATCCAGCACAAGCGCATCGAGCTGGTTCATCCTGGCAATTTCCCTTACGTATTTTATTAATCTGGAGGCAAAGCCTTTTCCCCGGTATGCGTCTAGCGTGCACAGGTCGTCAATGTAAATAATGTTGCCCGTGTGCAAAGAGGTCATAAAACGATAGCCGGCAAATGCGGCAAACTTGTCGTCCTGGAAAATGCCTGCAATGAAGTATCTCTCATTTTTCATCATTTCAGTGACCATCGAAACCCATTTATCCCTTTTCAAATGTGGTCTCAACAAAAATGCAACATCCCAGCACTGATCAATTTCAGTTTCCGTTTTTACAATCTTAATTTGAATTTGGTCTTCCATTTCTTCTGATTTTTTGTCAAATCTATGAAAGGCCTTTCTACCCGGATTATGCCAATTATAAGAATTCCTATGGCCCAGCGGACAACACATGCTTCAAAATGCCTAGTGCTTTCTTTGTTTCAACCTCATTCAGGGAAGCAAACCCCAACCGCATGGAATTTGCTGAAAAAGCTTCGTTTTTATAGAAATCCCCATCATCTATGTAAAGACCCTTCCTCCCTGCCAGGCGGGATACCTCATGCAAATCGATGGACTCTGCGAAGTTGGCCCACACCCCAAGCCCGCCCTCTGGCATTGAAAACGTGATGTGTTCCCCGAATTCTGTTTGAAGCAAACCACAAAAATGATCACGCCTTGCTTTATACGTTCTCTGGGACTTTCGGAAATGCCGTTCCATTTCACCGTTTTCAAACATTGTTGAAAAAGCTTCTTCCATCAAGGTATCCCCTTGCCGGTCTATGAGCTGCCTCAGTGAAGACGCCGCTGTTATAAAATCGGCAGGGCCTATCATAAAGCCGATCCTGAGTGCAGGAGCAAAGGTTTTTGAAATCGATCCGATGTAGATCACATTTTGGTTATGGTCAATGCTGGCCAGCGGCAAAAACGGCTTGTTCTCATAGTGGAAGTCGAAATCATAATCGTCTTCAATGATGGCAAACCGATGCTTTTTTGCAAGGGCCAACAGCTTTAAGCGGCGGTCGCTGCTGAGGGTTACCGTTGTAGGAAGGTGATGATGGGGTATGACATAAACAGCCCTGATTGGTTTTGTTTCCAACACTTTTTCCAGGTAATCAATGTCCATCCCCATTGCATCCACCGGTATCCTGACGACCGATCCGCCAGCATGCCGGAAGGCTTCGTCTGCCAGTAAATAGTTCGAAAGGCCGGCTGCGATATAAGTATCAGGCCCCAAAAGCAATTGCGAGGCGAGATATATGCCCATCTGGCTTCCCTTGGTAATCAGGATCTGCTCCGGCGACACGGCCACGCCCCTGGTGTGAGACAGATAGTTGCTGACCGAAACGCGCAGCCGCTCTGATCCCATCGCGCTGCCGTAACGTAAAAAGCTTTTGCCATAAAACTTTCTGGAAATACTCCGGTACTCCCGCATCAATTGGTCAATGGGGGCCAGCCTCACATCGGGGAACCCGTCGTCAATCGCCAGAGAAGCCTTTTGAAGGTCTTTACTCGGCAGGGCACCTTTAAAACTGTCTGTCCAGTGAAAGGCGTGTTCATTACCTTCATTTACAGTCCCGCTCAAACTTACAGCCCTGGCTAAAATGGGTAGCTTCGATTGTACAAAAACACCCTTCCGTTCAGCGGACTCGGCCCAACCCTGATTGATCAGTTCTTCATACGCCAGTTTGATTGTGTTCCTGTTTATTCCGATTAAGTCTGCCAGGATCCTGGTGCTGGGCAAACTGTCGGAGGGCTTCAGCATCCCTTTTGTAATCAGGGAAATGAAGCAATTGCATACTTGCAGGTACAAGGATACCGGCGAGTTTCTATCAAGCTGGATCAGCGTTTTATAAGGCAGCATCTGGGCTATATGAATTGTTTGAACTGGGTTACAAAGCTAGTCCAATGTGCCGGTAAATTTGTTTAAAATTATCACAATGAGCAAACTACTAGTTATCAATGCAAGCGCCAGGAGCAACCATTCCCACAGCAGGGGGCTCACTGCGGCTTTTGTGAAACACTGGGTGAAAGTTAATCCGGGTTCACAAGTTGTATTCCGTGAGTTAGGTACTGCCAATGTGCCTCACATGACAGGAGAATGGATATCGGCAGCATTTAAACCCGCAGCCGACAGAAACGGGCAGGATCTGCGTGAGCTTGCTCTCAGCGATACATACGTTTCGGAGCTGCACCGGGCGGATGTGATCGTCATCGGTTCGCCTATGTATAACTGGTCAATCCCAAGCCCTTTGAAAGCCTATATCGACCAGATTATGCGGATACATGAAACTTGGAAGCCCAACAAGGCTGACCCTCAAAACCCATACACAGGTCTTTTAAAGGGAAAGACACTGGTCTTGTTGTTAGCAAGGGGATCTGCCGGTTATGAAGCCGGGGAATATAACCATCATATGAACTTTCAGAGTACCTACCTGAAAATGATTTTCAACATAATGGGGATCACGGATATACACGTAATCCCGATCAACGGTGCATCGACGCCGTCGCAAGAGCTGCAAGACTCGATTGAGACGGCCAGAGCGGATATTGAAGAATTTATCAATTCAGGTCTGTACTTTGCAACTGACAGAAAGAGCGTATCAAACGGAATTGAGCGTAAAAATTAATATAAACAAATAATGGAAACCAGAATCAGAATCGACAAGGTAGAACCAGCAGGATATAAGGCAGTACTTGGCCTTGAAAAATTCATCGAGAGCACGCCATTGACCAGGGTACACAAAGACCTGATCAAGATCCGCGCCTCCCAGATCAATGGCTGTGCATTTTGCATAGATATGCACACGAAGGAAGCGCGCAAGGCAGGTGAAACAGAGCAACGCATTTACGCCCTGAATGCCTGGCGCGATTCTCCTTTTTATACAGAAGATGAGCGGGCTATACTTGCCTTGACCGAAGAAGTAACATTGATTCACAACCACGTTACCGACAACACGTATCAGCAAGCTGCGAATGTACTTGATGAGACTTATCTGGCTCAGGTGATGATGGCTATTATTACGATTAACGTCTGGAACAGGATCGGCATCGCTACTAAGCTGGTACCGGCTTAATCCGGAAGATTAACGGGCACGTGCCCAGCATAACATTTCATTGTAGTTTTTAATGGCAGGATGCGATTGCATCCCGCCATTTTTGTTGGCCACCCTGACCACGCACGAACTACACAACTGTGAGTAGCAAGGCTCGATGTTTGTCCCTGGACCAAGAATCTCATAGCTGACCCGCGGTTAATCCGATTAAAGTTTCAACTTGTCTCAAATACCCCCCGAATATGTTTCAAATGGCCGCGGTAACGGATTGGCAGTTAGCTAATTTTGTTACAGTCCAAACCTAATCAACAAATCTGATCACGTATGAGAAAGATAATCGCCGCTATCAATATGACGCTCGACGGTTTTTGCGATCACACGGCGGTTTCGCCCGACGAAGCAGTGCACGATCACTACGGTGAGCTACTAAAAAATGCCGGCACTGCTTTGTATGGCCGGAAAACCTACCTGCTGATGGAGTTCTGGAAAGGCCTGGCGGAACACCCCAGTGGAGAAAAATCGATGGATGATTTTGCAATGAATATGGACGCTATTCCCAAAATCGTCTTTTCTCGCACCTTGCAAAGTGTGGATTGGAAAAGCGCGAAGGTTGCTACCCGCAGCCTCGAAGCGGAAACGCTGGCGCTCCGGGAAGAAGATGGCGGTGACATTCTGGTTGGCAGCCGCAGCATTATTATGGCCCTGATGAATCTGGGCCTGGTAGATGAATTTCAGCTGATGGTCCACCCGGTGGTGGCGCGAAAAGGCTTGCCCTTATTTGAAGAACTGACAGACGGAGTGGTTTTAAAATTGATAAAGACGCACACTTTTGCCAGTGGGGCCGTCTTGCTGTACTATGCCCCATCGAAGCAACAATAGCCGGACCACAGAGGGGTTATTCCAGATAATTCTTAAACTAATCTGCCTTGATTTCAAAGGTTGCGGCCAGCCAAAATTACAGGAGGCTCCGCCGGGCATTCACAACGACCGAGGTAGCATTCATAACTCCGGACACTGGGCAATGAGATTGCTATTGGAGCAAATCAGTAGGAATTTAACGCACAAATGCCGCCTCGGGAGTCCAAAGCGGCATTTTCGGGAATGCGGGGTATTTAGCCCGGCACATACCTTATTTCGTTTTATCAAGGCTTTTTACGTGTTCAGCGTGCGCTTTGATCACCGGCAAAGTCTTGTCGATGAAGGCTTTCAGTTCCGCGTCTTTCACTTCTTTCTGTGCGTCTTCAAAAAGTTTCACCGTATTATCGTGATCTTTCTTCATCTGCGCTATATAAGCTTTGTCAAAATCGCTGCCACTTTTGCCTCCCAGGTCAGCTGCTGCCTTTTGTTTTTCCTCATTCGGCGCCGAAGGCAATGTGATATTCTTACTTGATGCCAGTGTTTTCAGCTCTTCATTTGCTTTCGAATGGTCTGTGACCATCTGTTTTGCGAATGCTTTCACTTTCGGATCCGTGGCTTTTTCTTCCGCAATTTTACTTAATGCTACTTCTGCCATTCCGCCATTTGCGGCTTCCACAGCAAACTCGGCATCGTCCTCGGCGACGGCAGATCCGGAGTCGGTGTCGGTACTGTCTGCCACTGCCTCATTGGTACTGTCGGCAAAATCAGTTGTGTCAGTCGATTTCGACCCGCAGCCCCATAGCATTGCTACGGTTGCGAGAGTTAAGAATGTTGATGCAATTTTCATTGGTATTCCGTGTTTAAGTGGTGATAAAATTCACAGTGCCGGACAATACCGGCAAAGTCGATACTTACTATCAAAAAGCGTACCCGTAAGCACCACGAAACCCCGGCTTTAACAAAAGCGCTCTCCTTTCGTTACGCAATTGAACAATAAAAAAATCAGCAGCACCCTGATCACAAAGTTAACGATTGGATAATACTGGCTTAAAACACCTCCGGCAGACCGCTTGTAGTTTTGTTTTTTGATTGAAACTACGCCGGTCACCCCTACACCGGCCGGCCCACTTAACCGCTTATTACAAATGAAAGTAAATTTACTGCAGGCATTTTTTGCTTTGCTGATTGGATGTTGTGTGACTTTACAATTATCCGCCCAATCCATCACCATCAGCGGTAAGGTAACCGCTCCATCCGGCGACGCGCTTCCCGGTGTCAGCATCCTCGTGAAAGGCAGCAGTATTGGCACTACTACCGATGCCAACGGAGCATACACGCTAGCTGTTGCTTCAAAAAATGCAACCCTTGTTTTTTCAGCCATTGGTTTCCTTTCCCGCGAGCAGCCGGTCGGCAATAAAAGTGTTGTGGATATAATATTAGAGGAGGACACCAAAATTCTCAATGAAGTGGTAGTAACCGCATTGGGTATTAAAAGAGAGGAAAAATCACTCGGCTTTGCTGCACAGACAATCAATGAAAATGCGGTGAAAGATGCGAAATCCAATAACTGGGTCAATACCCTTTCGGGGAAAGTGGCAGGGCTTAATATTCAGGGCGCGGGAGCCGGGCCTATGGGTTCGTCCCGTATTACCTTGCGCGGCGAATCGTCTTTGAACCTCGACAATAACCAGGCGCTGATCGTTGTCGACGGGGTGCCGGTAAGCAGCAGAATCACCGGAACAGGCTTCAACTCGCACCTTTCGGCCGATAGCCCGGTGGATTACGGTTCGAGCCTGTCAGACATTAATCCTGACGATATAGACAAAGTAACGGTGCTGAAAGGTCCCGGGGCCACAGCATTATACGGTAGCCGGGCCGCCGGCGGGGCGATTATTATCACGACCAAGTCAGGCGTCCGCCAGGATAAGGGTATTGGCGTAACGGTCAATTCCAATTTCAGTGCTGAGCAGATCAACCGCTATCCGGATTATCAATTTGAATATGGCGAGGGAAGAAGCAGCGCATACTTCTCTTATCTCGACAGCGAAGACGGTCCAAACACAGCTACAACAGTTGCAGCCGGAAGAGCCTGGGGACCTCGATTTGACGGTCAATCCTATTTCCAGTATAACCCTGACGCGCCCGATGGAAGGCCGACCGTTCGCACGCCCTGGGTTGCCAACAAAGATTACATTTCCGGCTTTTTCCAGACCGGAACTACATTTTCTAACAGTGTTTCAATTGAAGGCGGCGGTGAAAACGGCTCCGCTCGCCTGTCACTCACGCATTTGAAAAACAAATGGATCATCCCAAATACAGGCTTTGAGAGGCTGAATGCTGCATTATCGATCAATCAGCGTGTATCGAAAAGACTAAAAATAAACGGAAAGGCCAACTATACTAACAAGAAAAGTGACAACCTGCCGATGGCGGGATATAACAACCAGTCGCTGATGTATTTCCTGATCCTCGGCACAACGCCGAACATTAAACCGGAATGGTTTAAGCCTTACTGGGAACCGGGGCTAGAGAACGTGAAACAGAGAAGCCCTTTCAACCCCACTCCCGACAACCCGTATCTGGGGATGTACGAAATGCTCAACAAAATGAACAAGCACGGGTTTATCGGAAATGTGTCGGCCAATTATGAGATCTCCAAAAAGTTTGACCTGATGGTGCGCTCCGGTCTGGACATGGCTTTCGAATTCCGTTCGCAGCAGCGCCCATTCAGCATGACACGCTACCCGCGCGGCATGTACCGGGAGCAGAATGTATTTACCTATGAGTCAAATACCGACTTTTTGCTCAATTACAAGGACAAGATCGGCGGTTTGATCGATGTTACTGCTTCGGTTGGCGGCAATTCCATGCGGCAATCTTACGATTTTGCAGGTATGTACGCCGACCAGCTTGCACAGCCGGGGATTTACCAGATTTCCAACAGTCTCGATCAGGCAGTGGCAGATCCGTTAAAAACTAAAAAAGCGATCAACAGTATCTATGCTGCGACCCAGTTTTCATGGGATGAAAAAATATTTCTGGACGTAACCGGGCGTAACGACTGGTCGAGCACGCTGCCTTACGGAAACAACTCTTTCTTTTACCCATCGGTAAGTTCCAGCTTCCTTCTCAATGAACTTTTCACACTTCCACAAGCCGTTTCCTTTGCCAAGTTCCGTGCGTCGTGGGCGCAGGTCGGCAATGATACCCGCCCATATCAGACCGCACGTTATTACGACCGGGTTTACGGAAATAGCTTCACCAACTCCTCTACACTTTTCAATGCGGAACTGAAACCTGAGATCACGGCCAGTTATGAGTTTGGTTTGGATGTTCGTTTGCTGAAAAATCTGGTTGGCCTGGATGTGGCTTATTATAACAACAACAGCAGAAACCAGATCCTGGCCATTCCTTTGGATCCCGTGTCAGGATATTCCAATGCATTAATCAATGCGGGATTAATCAATAGCCGAGGCGTGGAGGTCAAGCTTACAGGCAAGCCGGTTACTACTAAAAATTTCAGCTGGAACACGACACTGCTCTGGTCAAGGAACCGGAGTTTCGTAAGGGAACTTGCGTCCGGGATTACCAATCAGGTGATTTACGCACACAATACCAATGTGAGCATCGAGGCGCGCGTAGGCGGACTGATGGGCGACATGTATGGCCGCGGTTTTCAGCGCGCCCCCGACGGTCAGATCATCTATTCCTCAGTAGGACTACCGGCCGCATTAGATCCCGTTGCCAAAAAATGGGGAAATGCATTTGCCGACTGGAAAGCGAGCATTTCTAATGAATTTACGATCAAAAACGTCCGTGTGAGCCTGCTTTTGGACGGACAAAAAGGCGGCAGTATGTTTTCGCAGACCAGCCACAAGAACAATACCTTGGGTAAAACAAAGGTTACTTTGCCCGGCCGGGAAGACGGGATCATTGGTCAGGGCGTCGTAAAACAGCCGGACGGAAGCTTCACCCCGAATACTGTAAAAGTTCCTGCCAGCTCTTACTATGACAACTATTACCAGATCGCGAATGCAGAAACCAACATTTTCGACGCTTCTTTCCTGAAAATCAGGGAAGTGCGTGTAGAATTCAACCTTCCGCAAGCGTTGCTTTCCAGGATCGGTGTGCGCCAGACCAGCCTGGCTGTATTTGGCAGGGACCTATTCAATTTCACTAAATTCCCTGGATTTGATCCCGAAGGTGGAAACCTGAACAACGGCACACTCACACCGGGGGTTGAGCTGGCGCAGTTTCCTTCCACCCGGACCATGGGAATGAATATTACCCTGAAATTTTAATCCAAAGAAATCATGTTTAAGAAAAAATATATCCCGCTTCTATTGCTGTTGACCATTTTAGGCTCCTGCACCAATAACTTCGACGAGCTTAACACCGACCCCAACCGGCCGAAGGAAATTACTCCGGGCGTAATGCTGGGACAGTTACAATATCAGATCGTGAACAGTACCGTGAATGCAAGCCGCAATTTCACCCACGAGCTCATGCAGGTGGATGCACCACGCGCAAGTGCAGGCGGCGGCGGGCTGCACCGTTATATTGTAAATCCGGGTAGCGGCGTCTGGAGTAATTTCTACGCTTATCTCAATGATATCGAAGACATTTACATCATCGCCGACAAATTGAATGAGAATAATTATAAGGCCATTTCGCTGATCTACAAATCGTGGAGCTACTCGATTCTGACGGACCTATATGGCGATGTGCCCTATTCTCAGGCTACCAAAGCGATTGAAGGAAATTTTAAACCTGCGTTTGACAAACAAAAAGACATTTACGTCCAGCTCCTGAAAAATCTGGAAACGGCCAATACGCTGCTTGATGAAACAAAGGCGCTGACATACGGCGGAGATATGCTTTATAATTCCAATGCATTATCCGGCGGAAAAAATCCTGGAATCCTGAAATGGAAGAAGTTCTGCAACTCCCTGCGGCTGCGATTACTGCTGCGGATTTCGAAAAAAGAAGGGGAAGTAAATGTAAAACAGCAGATCACAGCTATCCTTGCCGATCCAATCGCCAATCCCGTTTTTACGACCAATGCCGACGAAGCGATTTTCAGATATCCGGGGACATTTCCTTTTTTCAATCCTTTCTACAACGCAAGACAAGTAGACTGGCGTGACGGGAATTACTATACCAAGTTCTTCATGGACTGCATGAACGATCTGGGCGATCCACGCCGCGCAGCCTGGGCAACGCAGGTTAAATCCGGCACTGAAAACGTATTTCGGGGCATAGAAAGCGGCTACCCGACCACACTGGAATATGCGGTAGGAAGCAACTCGAGCTATTCGGACGCGTTGAAAACATTACCCCAGCTGGGCACGATGATGACATTGGCGGAAGTAGAATTTATCAAGGCAGAACTGGTGGTAAAAGGGTACACGACTGGTTCAACCGCCGAAAAACATTACGAATCGGGCATTGCGGCATCGATGGCACAGTGGGGCGTGACCATGCCATCCGGGTTTACCAGGCAGCCGGGCATTTTGTTCAACCCAACTGCCACTGCTGAAAAACAATTGGAGCAGATCATGTTGCAAAAGTATTATGCTTACTTTTTCGTGGACTACCAATCGTGGTTTGAAAAGCGCAGAACGGGTTATCCGGTATTGCCACGCGGCAATGGGATTCCGGCAGAAAATACTTTCCCGTCACGGGTCCCCTATCCTACCTATCTGCAATCGCTAAACCCGGAAGCACTGGCCGGGGCTGTGGCGTCGATGGGCGGCGATGACAGTGATATCAAGGTTTGGTGGGATAAATAGCTAATATATCTGATTGATTTCCAAAATGATCTGTAAAAATAAAATTGCACTCTGGGCAGTCCTTTTTCTTTGGGCTGCCCTGGCATCAAATTTCGCCCGGGCGCAAAAATCAAAGATTACAATGCCCGAGCGCGGCCTGTGCGCACACCGCGGTTGTATGGACACCCACCCCGAAAATACACTGCCGGCATTTGCTGAGGCTGTCAGGTTAGGCGCCCAGATGATCGAGTTCGACATTCAGCTTACCAAAGACAGTGCGTTGGTGATCATGCACGACGATGCCGTTGATCGCACTACGAACGGAAATGGCCAGGTTTCCGGGCTTACATATGCCCAGATCCGCGTTTTGGATGCCGGAGTTAAAAAGGCGGAGAAATTCAGAGGAACCCGGGTACCGACTTTTGAAGAAACGCTTGCCATGATGCCCGATAACGTGTGGCTCAACTGTCATTTGAAAGGCGATGAAGCTGTCGGGGCAAAAGCGGCGGCTATGCTGGAGAAGTCTGGCAGGTTGCATCAGGCTTTTCTGACCTGTTCGGAAAAAGCGGCCGAAGGTGCGAGAAATGCTGTTCCAGGCATTCTGATC
Organism: Dyadobacter sp. UC 10; assembly: GCF_008369915.1. Classification (NCBI taxonomy): domain Bacteria; kingdom Pseudomonadati; phylum Bacteroidota; class Cytophagia; order Cytophagales; family Spirosomataceae; genus Dyadobacter; species Dyadobacter aurulentus. The sequence goes on from NZ_VSRN01000001.1 coordinate 869,179, forward strand.
TGCAACGGGGAGAATAGTTACCGGAGAAACACGCCCAAATATGTGCAGGCTACGATCGATAACCACGCAAATTTCATCCAGCTATTGCGTAACGAATCGGGCGAAAACAGGACTGCATTAATAAAATCTTTGAAGGATAACCATATCAAAATCAATTACTTCTATGCAAAAACACCCGATGAACTGGGCGCATTGTTTGCAGGGGGTATTGATTTTGCATTGGTCAATAACATTGCAGATTTCCTGCCTGCGGCAAAAAAAGCCGGAATTGAGCCGGTTGTTCCCTCTTATGCAAATGCAAAGCAAGCTGGACGAAAAGCGGTCGTCCCTGAAACCGGAAAGGACAAAAATAAGACGCTAATCGTTTTTTTCGATGGTCTTCGCCCTGACTACATTACCCGGGAGCAAATGCCAAACCTTTACGCTTTTGCGCAAAAAGCCTCGCGGGGAAATCACCATCACAGCGTATTTCCCACAGTAACGCGCGTGAACTCCTCATCGTATGCCACAGGTTCCTATCCCGGGACGCATGGCTTGCTTGGTAACACTATCTTTTTCCCGAAAGTAAGCCCTAACAAGGCGATCGGCACCACTTATATTGACCTGATCAAGGTACAGGAATCAGAGTCCGGGCAGCTGCTCACTGCTACTTCACTCGGCGAAGCACTGGACGCTGCCGGCGAACAAATGATGATTTTCAGCTCAGGCACAACCGGGCAGGCATATTTGCAAAATCACAAAATCGGCAAAGGCGCTATCATCAATCAGGAACTGATCCTGCCCGACTCTTTTAAAGCACAGGTTATATCCGACATCGGACCCCTCCAAAAAGGAACCGGTGATGTATATATGAAGCACAAATGGATCGCAGATGCATTGCTTCGATACGGCCTCAAAAACGGTGGTCCGCTTGTTAGCGCTGTTTGGTTTTCGGATCCCGACGGCGCGGCGCACCGCTATGGCATCGGCTCTGAGCAGGCTGTGGCAGCGATTAAGTACGTAGATGCCCAGTTCGGAAGGATATTGGATTCTCTTGACGCAAGGGATTTAAGAAAAAATTATAATATTCTGATCTCGACTGATCACGGATTTGTAACCCACACCGGAAAGCAGAATTTAAGCGAACTGCTCATTTCAGCAGGTCTGAAAAAGGACAAAGAGTCCGATGATGTGGTGATTTCCGAGGGTGCTGTCTACGTGAAAGATCACCATGAAAACACCATCAGGAAAATCGTCGCTACGCTGCACAAAACGGCGTGGATCGGGGCGGTTTTTACTAAACCCAGAAAAAGCGGAGATATGAAAGGCTGGGTAGAAGGGACCCTGTCATTTGATGCAATCCACTACAACCATCCGACCCGCTCGGGCGACATTCTGGTGGCACCTAACTGGAATGATGACAAGAATGACAAAGGCTATGCGGGAACCGATTTCTCCGGCGGCGTGGCAGGTCATGGCGGATCCAGCCCGTATGAAATCAACATTGCATTATTTACCGACGGTCCTGACTTCAAAAATGTATCTGCCAGCGAACTGCCGACCTCCAACGTGGATATTGCCCCCACCGTACTGGCCCTTTACGGCTTACCAATCCCATCAAAAATGGACGGGCGGGTGATGCATGAGCACCTTAAAAAGACCACAAAACCTGCCGGAAAATTTAAAAAGCAAGTTGTAAAAGCAGCGGCTAAGTATGATTGGGGTACTTATAATGTCTCTATTGACCTATCAGTCCTGGACTCTTACAGGTATTTCAATTTCACAACAACAGAACGCATCATTAAGAATGCTGTAAACCCATCCGATCAATCCGGAATTCGTTAGCGCAGGATTGCTGGCCAGGAATTAAATATGAAACTCCTTACCCGGATAATTATCATGGGTAACGGGGTTTCAGAAAAGCTGCTTTTCTACCATAATTGTAGAAGTCAGCGCCACATGACGACACATTCGCCAACACTAGAAAACATACCTAAATTCTTCGCTTGCATTGTTCCATACCAGCTTGTGAATATCCCATTCACCTCTTGGCGCCGGCCGTTCCAACTTTTGCGCGATAATAATATTTTTGCCATCGGTACGCACATTAATCATCCCATAAACAATTACAGCACGTTCCTTCGTGAGCTCTGGATTCGCTTCGAGTTTCTTTTTCAATTTTTTAAGATCAATAAATTCAGTTGCTGATCGTGCCAGCTCGGTCGAAAATATCAGAGACCTTTCTCCTCTGCTGTACTTCCCGATGGTCCCTAACGTATCTGGCCTCGGATGTGAGTGAGGCTCATTGTCGCCACTTGATATGATGGTGGCTAGTGGATTAACCGCCCGCAGGAATTCACTTGTAAAGTCCGCACTACCATGGTGACATGATTTTGCAATATCTACTTCGAAAAATCTTTTCGCAATGTCAATGCCTTCATTGAGCTGTTCCAGCGCCTGACGACGATCCTCCCCGGATATGTCATCGTCGTTAAGCTTTTCCCGCAGCATCGCGATGTCCACATCTGTATAACTTTGGAGTAAATAATCTTCTGCTGGCTCATTTAAGTCCCCTCCCAGTAACATTCGGACTTTCCCAATATTCAGTTTCAAAACAATGGAATGTCCATTTTTTGTCTTACCCTTTTTAGTAATGGCGGAATCGCCAAATACTGGCAGAGCCTGGTTTCCATCGATAACCTTGATGACAGGCCCCAGGATTTCTATATTGCACCTTTCATCCTGATGTAGAAACCCACTATTGGAATTAAGCCCAATTTTCTCTGCGTCGCAGCTTTTCAACAGGGCAATATAGCCGCCGGGATTAGTAGCACTATTTACACGGCTATCAAACGAATCCTGGTTTTCACAGAGATCAGTCAAATACTGCCTGCCTTCCGTTTCGATCAATGTACCCAAAGAATTAACATAATCACCAGTTTCTTCAACGATTCCGTTATGAAAGATCTTGTTTATCTTAAACACTGCATTGCCATCGGGATCCGCAAAGATTCTCGCAAAGCCACCATAATGGTCTGAATCGGAATGGGAGATAACGACGTCAAAATTTGGAAATCCGTTAAGCGACCTTGTTCTGTTAAAACGCCATTTCAGAAACCTGAACATATTGTCGGAAGCTCCTGCATCGACGATAAAATGTTTGTCGTCTGGGGTAACAATATGGCATCCATCCCCTTGCCCCACGTCAATAAAATTAACTTCAAGGATACGGTCAAACTGGATCTGATTTGGCAAGATGTAGCCGGAACGATTACGGGCATGAACTTTGACGTATTTCTTGCCTTCGATCACTTCGTAAACCGGCAATTCGTTTTCAAGTTCCAGCCCGATCCAATCGCCAAACAAAAGATGTTTAACATTGGAAAACACTCGTTCACCTCCGACAGTTTTGAAGTTTTTAACAAATATTGACGGATATATAGCGAAGCCGTGCTTTTTTTCAATTATTCTCTGTTCTACTTCCATGAGTTTTGAGTGAGGAGTTGAGCAATGTAGGACAAAATCGATGTGCAATCTTAGTTCACAAGATACTTCAAAGTGGCAATTTTCCTGAACCGTAAACTAATTAGAAAGGCAATGTTTGAAGACCTGGAACGCAACGTATTAAACGGACTTTCAAGACGGACCTGCTGTACAATATAACCTGGTAAAGCAACCAGTTTGATTATGGGTTTCGCTAGCTGCCCGGTTGGCTGTCGAGGATATAACGGATGTGAGCAGCGTCCTGCCTGTCGACGAAAAGACTGTTGTTCCAGAGCGACAAAATGACGCAAAACGCAGGGTCCTCGTCCTCCATTATGAACTGATTTACCGGTCCAAAAAACTCCTGCAATTGAGCCAAATCACAAGTCGGCAGAAAAATGCGCAGCACACGGGGATCGTAAAACCTGAAATAAAGCTCCTGCCCTTCTTCTGTTTCCACCATCAGGAAACGGCGAAAGTGTTTATATAATTCTTCGAAATCAGCTTCACTTTCCACCCACAGTCCCCAGGAATTCCCCCAGCCGTTTTCAAGCACAAATTCCGCAAAATCGTCCCGATAAGGGTAAGTAAATAAAAACGGCGCTACCGAAGGCAGTATCTCGTCCTGTCCTTCCCGAGCGCGGTACAGGGACGAGTGGACCGGGTTCAGGCTACGTGCCGGATACATGGCTTCTTCCATTCGGGCTGCGTCGAGGAGGAGGTGGGTAGGCATGCGTGCAAATTAAACTTGGGAGTATTAGTGTCGAATTTTGACAATCTCTTCGGTTAATGTCTGACCAGTTATCCCGTCAATCGATAACTTGCGCACTTCATACGGATTATCATCGACTGGATACGTCACTACATACTCAGGCCTGCCCACTTTGGCTTTCATCACAGATACGCCACTTTGCAGGAATCTAATATTGACTCCCAAGGCCTTCATTTTGACGTCAAGTTCCTCGATGGTAAACTCGTAGCCTTCATCCTCGTTCCATTCCTTAGTTATCATGCCGCTTCTCGAAAACTCCTTCCAGAGACCAATTGAAAATCCGTGAAATTCCTTGCCTGATAATTTCAGAAATCCCGAGTCCGAGTAGAACTCTTGATACAGCAGCTCCGTTGAATTAATCCCAGAAGATTCCTGAATAAAAACTTCTGATGAAGACTGCCATTGCCGCACTTTGATCTTATCTTCAGTGATATAAATATGCTCTCCTTTGACAGCCTTCTTTTTAAAATTTGTAATATCGAATCTCTCCATTTGCGCTTTTTTCTGACCGTTACAGGCTTTGTTAAATATCAATAGCAGGGCCAATATGATATACCTCATCATTCCCTTTTAACTGAATTTTCTTGCAATATCTTCCATTGCCAGCGCCAAGTAGTGAATGCATTTCTGCTATAGCTCATGACGTTATCAGTAGTTTTGTACTTAAAAGTGTATTTCGCTTGTTGATCAGGACAAAACTTTTCGAAGGGAACCTCGTCATCGGCTTCCTTATGTGTATGTCTTAAACCGAGCCCATGCAAAACTTCGTGAGCAAGGGTATATGGAGTCCGGGCGGCGAATAACACCGCGTTTTTCAGAAAAACCTCATTTTTCACTTCTATTTGTCCAATAGCGCCATCAAAAGTTTTTTCATCAAATGAAAAAACTAAAAAATATCCGGCATATTTGTCTGCTCCTTTTTTCGCGGCGAAAGCACGCCGTAAATATTCAAACATTTCAGGATCAACGTACTTTTTATTTGGATAATCTTCATTTAACCAGAATGACTTAGGGTCAATGAATTTTCCGGGAGAGTCGTTTATAACCTTAAAATTAGGGTCTTCCGTCAGATCTAAGCAGTCAACATCCAATGAAAAAACATAATCAATAACCTGATCAATTAAGTACCTTTCTTTTTTAACTTCCTGATAATGTTCCAAATGAGCTACTACGAGCGCCTGAAAAAGAGTGTTCTTTAGCCTGGCCAATTCTATGTCATCAAAACTACCAATTCTAGTTCTGTATGTAATTTTTGTTTTGACCTTTATTAATACTAGCTTAATCTCCTTAATATCGTTGTTTGGGCATACAATTATCCTTCCTGCCAATGGGATAGGATCTCCCTCCTGCCAGGTTTTGGGGTAAGCCAAAACATCTATTTTTTGTTCGGTACTGAATGGATGAATACAAGTTATTTTGATTGACCCATCCTTAGAAGCTCTTTTGCCGCTAACGGCTTTATCGTTCAAAATATCCTTATCAATGTAAAATAAGTTTCTGTCATATTCCAACTCTATGTTCGACGGTTCCTCATCTTTAATTCCTATGCCAATTTGAAGTTCGGCTGTACATGGTGCGGCTTCCAACCCCTCCACGCCCATCGGAAATAAATTTAGATAGGGTACGAAATATTCCGGTTTGTAGACGAAATCTGTCTCAATGGTTGTATATGCGGATTCCAATCCCTGCACGGCCATCCGAAACAGATTCAGATAGGGCACAGAATATTCCGGTTTATCGACGAAATCTGTCTCAATGGTTGTATATTCGGCTTTGAAAGCCGCAAAAGCTTGTTCTTTCGTAAGTCCCGTTGAACCTGGTTTCTGTACATCATATCCCCCGTCAATCGGCCACTCATAGCCGATTTCATCACGAATAACGTCGCCGTTCACGCGTAGCCAATCAAATCCAAATTTACCATCCCAATCAGAAGTGGGCCTGAAATAGACCATTACCTTAGATGGTATTAATTTTTTCTTATGTAATTGCTCTACAACCAGTGTATAAGCATCATTAGGTTCAAAGGTTCGCTGACTTAGATTTTTAGGAATATAGATGATGCCAGGTTTATCCTCTCCGGTGAAGATAAATTTTTTATTGTCTTTTGTTTTTTTGATGCATCCTACCTGACTATGTAAAAGCTCATTAATCTCGTCAGGATCAACAGTACCAAAATTGTACTTCGCAAGCTCTCTCCAAGTCATTCCATGAGAATTCGCCAGAGATTCCAAGGTGTCGCCATCTTTCACCTTATACTTGACGACTTGGGCAATATTCAGCATACCCTTTAATTTATAAAGACACTACTATGAACATCAAAATTTTTCCAATTAGATATGATTTCGCACACCCCTGCTGGAACATTACTTATGTAAACTATGCCATCTTCGTCCGAGATAGCCTCTCTGATTGTACCATCTGAAAGTTTTACCTTTAATGTAACCCCGGCCACCGGCCAACCCTTTGGATCCTCAATATTAAATTGAATCCATTTGTTGTCCGGCTGCTGCTGCTCTTGCTTATAATTATCATGCGGACAAGACTGTATTGCGCTTCCTATGGGCATCAGAGATCAGTTTAAGAAAAGCCTTTTTCAATTCTGTACACTTTTTCCCCGCCGGACAGATTACAGGTTGCTAGAATTTCCATCGCCCAGCTATATTCTTCTTCGTACTCAAAATCCAATCCATTTAAGATACAAAGATTCAGAAAGGTCAAAATATCTTTTTCTTCAAAGATATTATACTGCGATACTTTTGAAATCACTTGGCCTATATACATTCTGGCCTCCTTCTCCCTTATCCGGTTCTTGGTCCTGTACTTGAAAAAGGATAGCGCGTTTTCTTCTATCCTTTTCAGCAGCACCTGTTCCATTACCTTGATTTGCTGGCTCTTAATTATCAACATGCAAGACCAATGTTTAGCTTTATCCCTTCTTCTTTATGAATTACACTTTTCGCAAAACGGTACGCCGCTATCGGCTGCCTTTTTCATGGTTACCGCCTGTGTAACCGCGTTCGCGACCTCAGGAGCCATATTTTTTAATCCTACCGCCAAAGCCCCCGGGGGTGCCCCCGCCAAACCACTACCAACATACGTCTCCCCAATCAAAACCGTCTGCAACCCCACGACTATCTTCCCGCCATGCGCACACGTATCACCCATCCTCGCCGCAGGTTTTCCACCTATAAAAACACCGGTCGAACCCAGCACAATCGTGTCCGGCGGACCGGTACATACACACATATCGCCCGAAACAGCCGCGGGCATTCCTCCAATCAGAACCGTCGGAACACCGGGCCCAGCGACCGGACCGCCGACGTGCGGCACCAGCCCGGTTACCATCGGACAGACATGCATATCGCCTAATCTTGCTGCTGGTTTTCCCATGTGGAGTGATTTCAGTATTTGTATTTGGCGATGTAGGTGTTCGGCATGATACCATTGTTAACCAGTTCAACGCCGTTAAATGCAGCAGTTCCTTGAAACCAGCCAACATTATAAACTGTGCCGTCCGGAGCTACACAGATGCGAGTTGCGCGATCTTCACCCTTTCCTCCGGCCCTGACTTTGAAATTGCCGGTGGATTCCCCATTTTCCTTATTTAATTCGCAAATAATAGCATCGGTTGAACCTTCCGATTCGAATGGAGCATTATCTAATCTTGGATATCCACCGCGCCCGCTAAAAGAACCGGCGACAAGTAAATTTCCGTTCGTGTTAATTTCAATACCCCCGGCATAATCATTACCCGACCCAAAGCCAAACTGACTCCACGTTGGCCTGATACTTCCACTTCTGCTATCAACTAACTTTGTCACCAGAATATCAAATACCCCTGATGAGGAAGTACTTTCGGTCATTCCGGTTATGTAAATATTTTTGTCTTTGTCGAGAACAATGTCATAACCATAATCATTAGCTTCATAACCAACATTAACAAGTCCTAGCCACGTTGAAAAGGACTTGTCCCATTTGACCACGAACATATCGGATTGGCCAAAAGAGCTGCGAGAACCATTCAACTGTATCGAACTTTCAAAAGAGCCTACGAGATATGCGCTTCCTTCATCGTCAATGACCATTGACTCGACTGACTGCGACCCAGCGCCGCCACCAATTGCGGGCTGTCCAACCGCGCCGTTCTCAGTATCATAGAAAACTAAAAAAAAGTCCTGGCCATCGGCAGACCGCTGCTGCGTATCAAAATAGATATTACTCTGTCGTCCATCACCGGTTACTATTCCGGTCACATATATCCTGGGTCCATCAGATGTTTGAAAAAAGCCCAAGTTACGTCCCCGATCGTTCCCTGGACCACCAAAGCTCTTAAACCAACCAGATCCCCCGTTCGTGTTCACTTTCATGACAAACCCGTCACGATCTCCCCTAAAATTGAAACCGGTTATGCGGGGTGCGCCGCCAACATAACCTGTGACATAAACGTTGCTGGCATTGTCGAGCGTAATGCCACTCGCATGATCGTCACCTGCACTTCCATAGACGTTACCCCAGAGGCATTCGCCGGACGGGCTATATTTCGCAACATAGAAATCCGTATTGCGCGAACTGATATACCCGGCTGATCCTGTTATTCCATTACCAAAAATCGTCGTTCCCATTGTTGACCCACACACGTAAATGTTACCGCTCGCATCAGAAACAATGTCAGTAGGAAAATTATATTCACTCTTAATTTGGATCGCACTTACTGACTTCACCCTGATTGTCACCGTCATTGTTTGCTTGTCACTTCCTCCTGCACCGGTGGCGGTCAGGACAACCGTATATGTCCCGGGCACATTATAACTATGCTTCGGGGAGGTCTCGTTATTCGCCCCGCTATTATCCCCAAAGTCCCAGGAATAGGTATCAGCGTTGATCGAGCCGTTCGTAAAACTCACTTCGCAAGGCGCCTCGCATTCAGTTTTATCCATTGTAAAATTCGCATTAGGGCCTTCGGCTTTCACTTCGATAGTGTATTGCTGAGTATCCGACTTCCCGTCTGCATTATAGGCTGTCAGCGTTACCGTATATTTCCCGTGAGCGCTGTAAGTATGTTTCGGGTTTTGATCGGTACTCGTGTTCGGATTTGCAGACGTCGCATTGGGGTCGCCAAAATCCCACTTGTAGGTGACTGCATTGCCCGATTGGTTGTCAAATGTCACTGTTGAAGGTGCAATTCCATCATCGCTCAGCGTATATTCGAAATCAGCTTCCGGAAGCGAGGCAGGCTCGGGTTTGACTTCCACCATTTGCGTTGCCCCACTACTCCCTCCGTCTTTACCCTTGGCAATCAGCTTCACAGCATATCTCTTTCCCTTCATATATTTATAGGTCACGGTGGCGCCCACACCAAGCGGCTCACCAGCGACGTTAAAATCCCATTCAAAGCTCTTCGCATTTTCAGAGGTACTTGTAAATGTCACCAGGCAAGGGGCCGTACAACCATCATTCGATACAGTAAATTTCGCCACCGGCTGCGGGGGAAGTTCCATATGACAACTCACCACACTGACCAATAATAACAGCTGAATTAAAATTCTTCTCATGAGCTTTGTTTGCTACTTCTTTTTGACAGAAAAGGTTTTCTTTTTTTCGTCCGTCGAAACACCTGAAATGGCGGTAAGTGAGACGGTGTAAGGAACATCTTTATCGGTACGTCGATAGGCATGCACGGGCGAATCAAGCACGACGGGCTTGCTGTTATCTCCAAAATTCCAGACGTAAGCGGAAGCGAACTTTGACTTGTTGACAAATGAATAGACGACAGAGTCGGTTCGGGTTGAGTCAGTCAGTACAATATCGAAATCGGCTATTGGTTTAGAAGCTGCCAGAATGGTCACGATATGGGTAGCGGTGTCAGATACAGTTTCGTTGAGGGCTGTCAACATTACTTTGAATATTCCTGCTTTATTGAATTTGTGCCTGGGCGAATGTTCATTGTTCACTGCGCTGCTGTCGCCGAATTCCCATTTGTAGCTCGTTGCATTAGTTGAGATGTTCGTAAAACTTACTTCACAAGGCGCCTGACAATTGTTGCCCGTAATAGTAAATTCCGCTTTCGGAACGATAGGTGCTATGATAGTTACAGTATTTTCCGTGCTGCTGCTGCCGTATTTAGAATTACTAATGGTCAAAACGATCCGGTATTTCCCTGCGTTGGCGAAAGTCAAAACCGGATTCTGCTCGGACGAAAAGTGCGTGCTATCCTTAAAAGCCCAATCGTACTGCCACTTGTAAACACCCTTATTTTCCGACATGTCCTTGAAGTTGACCTGACATGGCGCCTTGCAGCTGGCATTCATCATTTCGAAACGCGCTGTCGGAGCAGCGGGCTCTTGCATGGAGCATGCTACGGTTATCAGAGCAACGAATATGGGTACTACTTTGCAGATCATTTCGTATGGTTTTAGTCCGTTAAAACTGGTATGTTAAATGAAAACCTGCATATTGTCGGGCACCATTCCATTGGGGGGAAACAACGAGCTGCTTTCTTTTCTGTTCGAGCAGTTTGTTGTAATGCCTGGCTTTTTTCGCACTCTTACTGCCGACAAACCAAAGCACGCCTCCCGCAATGATACCAGCGCCGGCCACAAAAACCCCCGGACTTGCGAAAGAGATGAGGCTGTTGGGTTTGGCATGATAACTTGTACGGGAATTAAATTTTTCCCCATTTGCTACTCCGTCCACAACCGTATCATACCATACATCAAAAGCAGCGTTCTTTTTGTCGATCTCCGCTTTATAATCATTGTAGGCACCGTATAGGACCACGCCGGTAGCAACGGATGCCGCCACCGCAATGCCCGCACCTGCCCGCATCAGCGCGCCCTCCCGTTTGTACTTTGTTGCTTTTTTCCCGAGAGCGGCCAATTCTGCATTCAGCGTTGCCGTTCGCCTGTCTTTGGAACTGGCAGGAGCCATTTCAGGAGATTTTTCAACTGGCTTTACACTCGCAGCCACTTCCTTTTTGGGTTCTGTTTTCGGCGCTTCTTTCTTCTCAGCAACTTCCGGCTTTTTCAATTCAGCCACCGGAACTTCCTCTTTTATTGCATTTTTTGCCGGCACCTCTTTTTTTGCCGCATTTTCGGGCTCCTTGTTTGCAACCATTGTTACGGTTGCTTTATCAGGCGTGGCAGAAGCGGCTTTTTTAGGCTCTTCATGCCCTATGACTTCCTCCATTTTTTTCACTTCATCCGTTTTTTTAACCGGGGAAGGAGCTGTTGCAACAACGGGCGCTGTCGATGTTCCGGCCGGTGCGGATGCCACTGTATTTGCAGAAGGCTGATAATAACCGATCCTCGTGATGAGCACGATCCACTGCTTGTCAGGCTTGTCTGCGCGAAGTTCCGCTACCCTATATACGTTTTCGTATTTGGTCGTTTTTTGTCGGTGCGTGTTGGTGAATTGTGTTTTGAATGTGACCTGGACGTACGGATATTCTTTTTGCTGCACCTGGCCCACCGATACCTCGGAAATTTTGATGCTGTACTTTGGACTTTTGTTGTAATACAATTTCAGGTCGTCCAGGTATTTGCGGATCGGCAGGTCCGGCCCTGATTTCCTGATCGTATTATCGGGGTTAACATCATCTTCTACCATCGCCTTGTCCCCGTAAAACACCTGGTTCTGGCTTGGTAAATAGCTGTCGTATATCAACAGTTGTTTGTTGCTTTCGGTAATATTGTCCAGCGCAATGGTGTTCAGCAGGTCGTTGAGCTGCACTTCTATGACCTTCCTGGCCTCTGCACGGATCTCCTTGATGTCTGCGGGTGCAAGTTCCTGGGTCTGCGCTACGGTCAAAGTCCGGACGAGTAACAGTAGGCAGGTGGTAAAAATCAATCGCATAAGCTATGCCGGTTAGTGTTTTTGATCTGTGATTTAGGGTAGCATTGAAATCTCCACCCTCCTGTTCAATCGTTTGTTTTCCTCTGTATCATTTTTCCTTGCCGGGTACTTTCCTCCTACTCCCGCCCATAAAATCTGATTTTCGCTCACCTTTCTGGACAGTAGATAGTGACGAATCACTTTCGCACGAAATTCGGAAAGGGTTATATTTAGCTTTGAGCTGCCGACATTATCCGTATGCCCTACAACCCGCACTTTCTTGTTGAGATGCTGTTTCAACCATGCTGCAAGCGCATCAAGCTTGGCCTTTTCATCTGATTTAAAGGTGTAATCGCTTTGATTAAAGTAAATCGTGAGCGTTTCCAGAGAATCCAGCCCCTTTGCCTTCACAGATTCAGTTTCTGTCTTTTTCACTGTGGTTTCAGGAACGCTGACGGGTCGGTTTCCTACTACGAGCCCTATGAAATTCAGTCCTTTTACCACAGAAACCTGCTCTGAATGAATCAATGCCATTTTCCTGTCAAAAACTGTAAGCCGATAGTTGCCTGCGTGCACCAATGCCGAGTACGCCATCTTATCCAAAGGAGACAACACAATTTCATTGCCCGAATCTGCTGTAAGTTTACACGAAGCAACCATTGAATTTCCGCTGATATTTAAAGAAAGCATGGTGATTTCCGGTGTCAGTTTAATGTCGTAAGTACCTGCTTTTTCATCTATTTTATCGAGAATAAGGTTGCCGGTGTATTCCTGATAACCTTCGGCTGAAACAGTAAATCCTACGATATCTGATTCGCCAAAAGACATAACCGTTTCCTCCGAAAGCTGCTTGCATTCCCTTTTTGCATTTCTGGTAAACTCAAAACACAATGTCCCATTTCTGACCGGCGAACCGCTGATTGCGTCGGAAACAAAGAATTTTCGCACAATAGCAGTCTTTTTCCTTTGCTCATTTTCAACCGTATACTGCGTTTGCTGGCTCTGCATATAAGGCGTGTCATTCGCCTGCGCATCAAGTGGTATCAATGGTATTTTAACAAAAAAGTCGACCTTGTTTCCCTTATTTCTGTATGTAGTAATACCGGTGCTGATCAGGCGGTAACCTTTCTTTTCTATAATGAGCTTTGTTGCATCTGAAAGTAAATCGAGACTGAACCGTCCCTGTTCGTTTGTTGATGAAAGCAACGTGCGCCGATTCTCTTTTTCGATATAAAAAGAAACACCTGCTACGCTCGCACCCGACCGGACATCATTGGTCTGGCCGATAATACGCAGCCGCTGAGGCAACGCATTCACGTCGCAGGCTGCCAAACTCAGCAACAAAAGCAGAAACTGTTTCATTTAATATAATTGAATCACTATTCGTCAGCCACTACGCCGATGTTCCCGAGCAGCACCGTCCAATTGGTTTTGCTTTGACCGTCAATTTCCTTTTGATATGCTTCAAGTTTCACGCGAACGCTCTTTTTTGTAATGTCACTGTAAAGAATATTCTGGTTCTTTTCACCATAACCGGTGAACGTTTGGTTACCAACTATGGTCCCGTAATAGTTGCCATCCTGCTCCTGTTTCAATTCACTCACATATTCGATCTGACTCCATTTGATTTGAACGTTGCCATAGGGCAGCATTTTCAGACGTTTGAGGTACATTTCCAACGGCAGCTTTGTTACCCCTTTTTTGTTTTTTGAAGAAACCTCAATTTGTGTTTCAGGCAGGAAAAGCTGCAATGCATTCTTAATCGCCAAATCCCTTTCATTCATGGAAAAGCTCCTGTCCACGATCACTTGCAGATAGTCGCTGAACTGTTCTACTTTGGTAATTGATTTTTGCCGGTACTCCTTATATTCCTGCTCAGACAAAACAGGCTGTTTGGCTTTTTCCGAGATCGGCTGCGGAGCGGCGGCGACTTTGGCAGGCGGGACGTTACTGCGCCTGGATGCTGGCTTGCTATATTTCAGTACTTTGTCAGCGGCAGCGCTCAACAGATTTTCGGCTTCCTCAGCATCTTTCAGTAACTGGTGCCTGCCGTCCTGATAAATAATGGCCACCAGGTCATTTTTATTGATGGATGCAGGTTTATTGTCTTCTGTAAGGTAATTGATGGCGTCATTTTCCATCCTGATCGTTGCGGGGATGACTTCGATCGGCGTCGACTTGATCAGCAGATCTGTTGACGGGCCAGTCGCATTGTAGAATTTTTCAAGCGACTTTCTGGAAATTTCCGGATCGGGACTTAGGTCTTTTATGACGATAAAAAGTCCATGTGCATTAAATGCGACAACTACATTCTCCCGGTCTATACCACGCCTGATCGTTGCATCACCCTTTGGTTCCAGAAATTTAATCTCCTTATCATTTGCTTCCACGATCCGGTGCGGAAATGTGTTGCCATTTCGAAAATAGAAGCGCTCCTGTGCATATAATGCGCAGGAATTGCCGAGCAGGGCCAGAAATAGAATGATCGTACCAGACTTCATTTTCATATCAAGATCTTTGATCAGTGCTGGCCTGGAAAATGGAACAGCACTCCTGCGCTTAACAAACCTAAATGCGTATTGACGCTTGTTTCGCCGGGCCTGTAATCCTTGTTTTTGCCCAGGTTGTGATACCAGTCTGCATTGATAAAAACGGCGTGGCGCGGACCTTCCAATATCGTTACACCTATTCCACCGGTTACACCAAACCCAAAGCTCTTATCCGAACAGGTCCCGCAATTCTTCACTGTTGCGCTTCCATTCGTTTGGCGGATCTTTAATCCGCCGGCCCCCACCTGCATGACCCCAAATGCGCCGAGGGAAACTCCAATCCGCACCGGACCCGCCTTTTGGGAAGCCATAAAAGTTAAAGGTAAAAGCAGCTGGGATTGTGTGCCTTTAATGCTGATTACTTCATCCGTCGGCACCGAGACACCGTATCCTACCTGCGTATAGAGCGCCTGAATCTGTACCCCCAATGCCTTTTTATGAAAACCAACGGTAACGCCACCGCCGTATGCCGATTCGGATCCAGTAACCAGTCCCGCTGATTCAGGAGTAAAAGACAGACCTGCGCCGATTCCTGCACCGGCATACAAGCCACTTTTATCCCAGAATTTCCCTTCCATTTTCTGCTTGCTGACGATCAGATCGGTTGGTTTTCTGGCTTTCGTACTTGCAGGTGCAGGGGAATTTATTTCCTCAACCTCACCATTATTCCAGACGATCTTCCAAACTTCTTTCTTCGGAACGGCGTATAATGGCCCCTTCGGATCGCTTATTTTCTTGTAGGCAATGTCTGTTTTATTCACCTCCTCAATCAGCACCTCCATGATCGTCCGGTCAATTTTAAAGATTTTGTCGGGCTTACGTGCCGGCGTTTGCGCAATCGAGCTACCACATATTAGGATCGAAAACAACAGAATGATATGCCGTGGTAAACGATTGTACATGGCTGCTTGAAGTTTAGGTAAAAAGGAAACCCTGCATTTTTGACAAGCCAAAAATAGGCTGGTCAAAACTGGCAATCAATACGTCAATTGACGTATATTTTGCTGGCTAAACTGCTCTTTATACTGCTAGCCGGAAATCGAAAGGCCGTTCCATAATCCGGGTCTGTACATGCAAGTGAAGCCGCACTAACCGTTGTAAAATAACTTGCGGAAATCCAAGTAGATAATGAACAACAATCGTATTTTTATACAATTTCGGATACCCCGTTCGTATCACGGCATTGTAAAATACTATCTTCTATGGCAAAATATTCCTTTACCTATCATCAGGAAATAGGCCACCAGGGACAAAGCTTAGTCCCGCATTTTCCGGGAGGCAGATCTGGCGTTACCATCGGACCAGGTTACGACATGGGACATCGCACACCTCAGGAAATTTACGCGGACCTTACTGCCGCAGGTATCGATCCGGAGACCGCATATGCATTTATAGACGCCGCTGAAAAAACGGGCCATGAAGCCGCGAGCTGGGTAGCTGAACGCGGCGGGATTTTTATTACCGAGCAACAACAGCGAAGCCTTTTCGAGCATGTTCTTGTCCCGGAATATGAACAAAGGACAATGGATCAGATTGCCAGCTTCGTTAACACACATCCTGAGGCGGTGCCGGAAAATATTGATTGGGAAACCTTGTCTGCCAGACAAAAGGGGATCCTTTTCGACTATGTATACAATACCGGTTCGCTGGCAAGGTTCCCCGAATTGACTACGGCTGTGTTAAATGAAGACTGGGAAACAGTTTCGATGCATTACGAGCGCTTCTCAGACGATCAGCCGCTGGTTTATAGAAATGAAATGTTCTACCGCGAATTTCTTGATCCGGAGTATATTCATGAAAATGAAGAAGTTAAAAATAGGAACGACCTGCCGGCTGAAGAAGACAAGCTTCTCGACCAGCAAATAAGTGAGCTGTATTCCGAAGACGATATCAGCGATAACACGGACAACGCGCAGGCAAAAGATTCCGGCGAATGGTACGAGCACATTTGAAACGACCCAAACTGTCTAAAGAAGTTGATATACTGTTAAAAAGTTGATCAGCTCCATGGTATCACCCATATCCAGCTTTTTGAGCATGTTTTGTCTATGTGTGTTGACAGTGTGTGTACTGATAAAAAGCTTTTTCGCAATGTCTTCGCTTGTAAGCTTTTTACCTATCAGTCTCGCAATTTCACGTTCGCGATCACTAAGGCTTTCAAGTTTCCTGGAAATACCTGTTTCATTATTTACTTCATAAATCAGATTTTCGGAGCCGTGCGTGAGGTGTAAGTGCTGCCGTCCGTCACGCTTTAAATGTGTGATATCCGAAATCAGCGCAAGTAAAAAAGATATATTACCTAATGTATCGCGCTTCAATGCAACTCCCTGATGCATGATCCTGGTTAAACTCCCATCTGGCCGGACCATTCTGAAATCGAATAATGATTTGAATGAAAGGACCTTTTGATCATCCAGTTTACAGACGTAATCAGTCGTCATAGCCGACATGATTTCAAATCCAATGTAGTCCGAGGGGAGAATTTTGGAAAGAAAAAACCGTACCCCTTCCTGCATCAAAATCTCGTTTTTCCATCCAATAACCTGTTCAGCGTCTCCCAGGCAGCAAAGGTAGCGCATGGTCTGAATGTCGATAATGGCTACGGACGAGTTCCGAAGGTTAAGGGTGTCAATCAGTAATGGCGTTTCTCTTAAATATCCTTCTATTTCTTTTACTTCTGATTGGAGTATATCTGATCTCCATATTTTCCTGATTGTGGTTAAGTCAAAAGTAACTGACTGAGTATCGTTCATCGTATTAGTAAGGGTTTCTCCTAAATTACTGAATGATCAGTATTGCAGCAATTAAATAGTTAAATGAAATTTGATAAACGTAACTCCTCCTACCTTATGACCAACGTCTCCTTTCTTCATGATTATCCCTTGCATACCGTCACAAAAACCATTCCATCGACCAGCGAAAAGCATGTCGAACTTGACAGACACACCAACACAGCCGTCAAATTTTTGTCTCAGGAAAGCGCGTTACTGCATTCCCAACTAAAAACTCAGCGTGAACGCATTGCGAGGGATTTGCATGACGGTATAGGATCGCAGTTGACACACATTATCTCCCGACTCGACATCATGGCCTTCAACAACCAGGTGAAGCCCAACCAGCTGGCCGACCTGCGCGACTTTACAAGTGAAACCTTTCAACAGCTAAGGGAGACGATCTGGGTACTCAATCAGCCGGAAATCCCCTATGGCCAGTTGACCGAGCGCGTCCGCGGACTTCTAACCCGCATTTCGAGCGAATCGGAATACCCCAAACTAAACATCGTTGCGTACGGCGACGGCGAGGTGCTGCTTTCACCGCATGTTGCGTCGTCCATCTTCAGGATTATCCAGGAATCCATAAACAATGCAATGAAATATGCCGAGGCAACTTTGATTTCTGTTTGTCTTGCCATCGACGAAACCAGCTTTACTGTGCTCATTACCGACAATGGTAAAGGCTTTTGCCGACACGAAATATGTCCCGGTTATGGCCTGGAAAACATCAGGCGAAGAGCCGAAGAGCTGAATGGAAAGCTTGACCTGGATTCTTCAGATGAGGGCACCAAAGTACTGGTAGAATTCCCGCTGTAATATACAAAATACGTCAAATGACGTATTTTTTGCACGATTTGTGATTCGTTACTTTGCGAAAGAGCTACTGCCATCTCTTGGCGTTTTTCTGTTCCCACACGAAGTTATCTCTCCGTTCTATGCCTAGAATCAGTATTGGACTAGTAGAAGACAATCCCACGATTGCCTCAGATTTATGGGAAAAACTGTCTCTGAGTGATGACGTTGAGCTTATCCTTAAGGCGATAAACGGGAAAGACCTTTTCAAGAAGTTAGCCAATTCGGCGCTTCCAGAAGTATTTCTGATGGACATTGAAATGGCAGAAATGGACGGGATCACCACGACCCGCCTGCTGAAAGAAAAGTATCCGACAGTAAAGATCCTGATCCTGACAATGTTTGATGATGACACCAAACTTTTTGAGGCGATCAAGGCAGGCGCGTCCGGCTATCTTCTGAAAGATGAAAAGCCGCATAAGATCATCAATGCGATATCAGAAGTACTGGAAGGCGGTGCGCCGATGTCACCTTTAATGGCCGCCAAAACATTGGACCTGCTTCGTCAGGGATCCAATGACATTCAGATCCAATCAGTTTCAAAATCTGCAGAGCTTACTTTGCGGGAAAATGAAATTTTGGAATGGCTGATCCGCGGACTCAATGTCCGGCAAATAAGCGAGAAGCTTTTTGTTTCCGACAAAACCATCCGGAAACACCTCGAACACATTTACCAGAAACTACAGGTAAGAGGCAGCCGCGAAGCCGTCGCCAAGGTTATCGGGAGAAATTACTAGTCAAACGAAATAGCAGCAATCGTCCTGACTCTTACACTGCTTCCCGCAGTTCTGCCGGGGATCCAGCGGGGCATCGCTTTGACAAGCCTGATTGCTTCTTCGTCGCAGCCATAGCCCAGGCCTCTCACCACCTGGACATCTTCCCGGGTGCCGTCTGCATTCACCACAAACGAAACGCGTACCGCACCGGAAATAAAAGATCGTGAAGCAGCTTCGGGCATTTGCATATTGTTGGAAACCCAGCTTTCCATAGCCAATGTTCCTCCCGGAAATCTCGGACTCTCTTCTACAACATGGTACACAGCTTTGTTTTCCGTTTTTGATCTGGTTACCGTGGCGGCACTACTCTTAGCCGGAAGTTTCTTCTTAGGTTTTTCAACAGCTTTGACAAAAGCCGGCGGACGTACTTCTTCCACAACCGGCTTAGGTGCAACGACCGGCGAGGACAGTCGTTTAGCAGCCGGTGGTTTTGGATCCGTAGTAATCCACAACAACGAAAGCCCCCCAATCGCTGCCGCTGACACAAGTACGACAGGTATCATATAACGCTTCTTTTTAGCAGGCAAAGGCTCTGGTATGGGCTCTGGCTTAAACTCCTCTTTTATAGCCTCCTTCACTGGTTCCTCAATTTGCGGGAGGATTTTGGTTTTTTCATCATGGGCCGCAGGCTGTGGTCTCCCCTGGGCTGGCTTTGGCATAACCTTCGTCTGCTCGTCCATCAAGGCCGGCTCGTTCCCTCGAAGAATCGTATATAGCTGGTCTACGGATCTCGCCCGGTTCTGTGGACTGATGACCAGACACACATCGATCATTTTCTGATATGTTTCCGGCAACCCTTTTAAATCGGGAATAAAGTCCAGCGCCATCACGCGCTTCATATATTCAATCCGCCCTGATTCAGTAGCGATGCTAATATCGTCAGAGCGGAAAGGAAGTTTTTTACCGTTAAACCACACATAAATCGCAAGAATACCAAAGCTCCACAAGTCTGCGTTAGGCCTCAGTTCTTTCGCCTCCCACTGCTCGGGTGCCGCATAAGCATACGTCCCTGCGCCTGTGACATTGGTTACATATGATTTATCATCAACTGTTGCCCTGCGGCTTATTCCAAAATCGGTAATTAACGGAATAAAAAACCCTCTTCGTTCCACAATCAGTATGTTCGACGGTTTCAGATCGCTGTGGATAATCAGGGGCTTCAACTTGTGCAGATAGGAAATTCCGTCCAGCAGTCCTTCGATAAGCTTGGTTTTCTGTCCACTAGTGAGGACGTGATTTTTAAGCAATTGAACAAGATTTCCGTGCTCATAGTATTTCATCAATGCGATGTCATGCGTTCCTATGCCCGGTAATTTGATCCGGCGGCAGTCCATATATCTTGCAATGTTCGGATGTTCTAATTGCTTAACTCTTTCATACTCATTTAAAAGACTGAATTCCTCCATACCAGGCACAACCTTTGACATTTTGAGGGCAATGAATTCGTTCCGGACATTGTCCCAGGCTTTAAAAATTTTCCCAAAACCGCCCTCGCCAAGCAAGTCGTTGTCGGCGTCGTAATCAAAGCGATTATTGAAATCGGTAGCATCCATATTGATCGATACTTAATTCAGCTCATATTCAAACTTAATCTTCAACTTCCGGCCCGCCAGTTGCTCGGACAGGAACCTCGACCTGAACCGAATCAGGATCATTTATATTGGTTTTCGACTCGAAAAGAGCTTTCTCGGCTTGTTTTTCTGATTTGACAAAATGAAATATTAACCCGCTGCAAAAAATGACTGCAAATGCGATCAGGCCAAACAAAACTCCGCGCGGTTTTTCTATTGATTGCCTGGATACGACAGACTCAGGCATGACGGCATTTACCACCTTTTCATTCACCTTTTCTTCCCCAGCCTTTTGTTCGCCAACGGACGCTATCTTAATGAGATAGGCTGAAAAATTATCATTCGTTTGGTGTGCACATTCATTTTTTACTGCCTCTAATATTTCAATTGGTTCGGGATGGTTATCCGGATTGTCGCGTAAATGATATTCCAGCAGGTCATCATAAAGCTGTTCGAGCACACCATCAGAACATAAGAAAAAAAAGTCCCCAGCCTCGATATCGCTGATCCGCATATAATCGGCTTCATCCGCCCGTGAGGCGGTGATAACTTTTGTGATCACATTTCGCTGCGGATGGAGCGCGGCCTGCTCTTCCGTAATCACTCCACTCTGGACCAGCTCATTAACCCATTTATGATCACTGGTTTGAAAAATAATTTTTCCATTTCTGATATGGTAAATCCTGCTGTCTCCCAAATGCGCCAGCACTGCACCATAATTATCAAAATACAGCAATGTGAGGGTTGTGGCCATTCCCGCCGTATCTGGATCGTGTTTCTCGGTTTCTATAAATGCTTCTCTCGCCGCAATTACCGCCTTTTGGACAAATGACTTCGAAATATCTTCTTCGCCAGACCTGAGAAAAAAATCGCTGATATGTTTACAAGCGAGGAAGCTGGCTTCCTCTCCTTTGTGTTCACCTCCAACCCCATCACAAACCAAAAAAAGCCGATCGGCACTTGTGGCCGTTCCGGGAATAGGATAAATGCTATCCTCATTGTTGGAGCGTCCACCCATTTCGTTAAAACCGGCAGGCTGATGAATCGATATTTTCATTTCCGAAGAAACTTTGATATGATAGTTTATCTGTTCCTATTTGATGATCACAGTCGGTGCGTAATCCATATCCTGTACAATGCGGGAAGCATCCTGGGCGCTTGCAGCGGTGATCAATGTCTTAATTACTACTTTGGTTTTACCCATTTGTATGGTATCACCGTCTTTGAGATAAACCATATCCTTGGGCCTTAACGGAGCGGCCTGTGAATTAATAAACGTTCCGTTGGTGCTCATCTGCTCGGGAATACCATTCGTCATTTTGACATCCGACAAAAAAAATTCGTAGCTGCCTGTCCTGCTTGGCTTTACTTCCAGAACACAATGGTTTCGGCCCATATAAGGATCATCCGTTTCAATCATAATGTCGCAGGGGCGGCTCACGCTTTTCCTGCCGATCACCTGTTTTCCAATTCTCAAAGGATGCGTTTGCTGATCCGCATTTTCGTCGTGGACAACCAGCCAGCCCAATTCTGATGCGCTTGCCTGCGGCCTGCCCGCTGTTGGTCGCGGTGGCTGGGGCGCGGGTGGCGGAGAGGACGGTACTGGCGGAACAGCCATTTGTTGATGGGGCGTAACCGGGGCAGGCATCTGCGGTCTTGCAGGCGCAGGCTGCGCTCCTGCGATTACGGGATTGGGGTAGCCGCAGTTGCTACATTTAACAATCGGTATGGCAGTGCTGGCTACGGATAGCACGGCGCTGCACTTTCTGCATGCTATTTCCATTTTATTGCCATTTTAAAAATTTCGTTCAGGTGTTTTGATATTCATCAGACAAGCCGGGATCGTTTTGGAAATACGAATCAAAATCATCAGTTATATCACCCTCCTCATTCATTGACAATTCTTCGTTATCAGAAAGATCCGGCAAGTCATGTGCTTCCTGGCCCGTAGCCTCCGACGACAAGTGGTATACCGGGGGGCCTATGGTCGTATCCTCCAAAGGCGCCTCCCGAAAGCTGATCGTTCCGCTCTTTGAATCATAAACATAACCTGTCTCGATCTGTCCATCGTTATCGTGGTCCAAACCAACGATCGGGCCCTGATCGTCCGCTAAATAGGTGATTGCATCAACCGTATCATCATGATTGCTGTCCAGACTTACCACATAGCTTTCTCCATAAGCAACAATTGAAACAGGCAATGATTGAGAAGATTCACTGTTCGCAGACTGATTGAAAAAGCCCATGTCCGGCCCTACAGGTACTACTTCCAGCTGAGCGATCTCGGACGCATTCATGGAGATGGGGTCGATTACCGACGCGTAAGTTCTACCGCTCGATGCTTCATAATCATACCGCGTATCCAGCAGACCATCGCCGTCTGTGTCCATCAGCACCATCGGAGATTGTCCGTTGATACGCGCCATGAGAATTTCCGCCTGCCCATCCTCATCTGCGTCGATGCCCGTCCAGGTAACCGCTCCCCTTTCGGCTACGATTACACGCTGCTGCTCAGTAACATGCTGCTCAGCGACTGGCACTGCATTTTCGACTGGCGGATCAATGATCGGTTGGGCACCATTGAGCCATAACGACTTTTTGTCGTCTGCGACAGACTCCCATTCTTTATCGGTAAATGTGCTGTAATAAGTATCCCTCCAGGCAAAGAGTCCCGCAGGGCCTATCTCCTTTCTGGCAGTATTGAATGCATCGATAAACGTCTGTTCATCCCTGGGCGTAGTCGCAACTTCGGGTGTCCCGGGAATCTCGATCAAAGCATGAAGACCGTCTGGTTTGGAATGTTCCCTGGCTGGTTCGTGAGGCCTGGATGATGGTCTTGCTGGCGGTGCCGGCGTTTGATGTACAGGCTCGGAAGGTGTTGGCTGTATAGTTGGCCCGGGCGCGTTAAGATCGAGCTTTGGCGCATCCAGGCTCGCAATGGATGGTGCAACCGTAGCGGCTTCTACATCTTCATCTGACAAACTTGTGATGATAATAGCTCCCAGACCGATTGCTAATGCCCCCCCTGCCGCTATTGTGATTTTCTCTTCCTTTGTCAAAGGACGGAGCACAGGTTTTTTAATACTAAAAGCGGGTTTTTGAAAATTTAAGGATGATTTTGGAATCGAGGCCACAGGAGGTGCCGGATTAGCTGCCAGGTTTTTTGCCCAGATCTGCGTTTTCTCAAAGTCTAGATTGTTCATAAGATATCTATACAGGATTAAGGAATGAGGGGCTTTTTACATGCCCTGCAATTCTTTGTTTTTTCAAGGAGTTCAAAAGGTTGTTGAATGAATGTGTGACAATGCGGACATACATAATTGATCTTGTACCAATCATCCAGCCCCGTATAGTTCTTTTTTTCCTTGCTCAGTTTCTTAGAGCTAATCAAAGCACTCACCGCGAAACCGAGCGAGATAACACCGCCCGCATATCCGAATACCTTGTAGTCCGGCGGCAGTGCCTGCGCCAGTGAACCAATCACCGCACCCATTGGAAAACCTAAACCCTGTATTCTGGAATTGATGGATTCCTGCGCTTGAATTTCTGCAATCCGGTTTCGTTTTTCCCGGAAGTCGTCACTTACTTTTTTCAGGTTCCAGGCAATCTCTCGTATTTCTTCCTGTTCTGCAGAAGGCTCTTCGGGCTCAGGGATTTTGGCTGTTTGCATCACCGGAACCACCGGCGGCAACGGCCGAGGATCCAGTATGAGCTCCCACGACAGCAGCGTTTGCCCCAGCCTGATCTGGTTTGCAGGTGTAATTTCTTTTCGGTACACGCGCATGCCGTCGACAAAAGTCCCGTTTGCAGACCCCAGATCCTGAATCTCCCACGTATTGGTTACGGGTGTTACCAAAGTGAGCGAAGCGTGCGTGCCACTTACATCATGCGTGTTCAGGACAATGGTGTTGCCTGGTTTACGGCCAATCGTAATGCGCTTTGCAGATGGATTCATGAAGTTCAAAAGCCGGTTTCAAGACCAATGCAAGTAGCAAAAAGTGCCAGTGCTAAAAAATACGTCAAATGACGTATTTCGCCCGCCCTTTATCTTTAATAACATTGCATCGGTAATTTATTACACCTTTAAGCGGGTTTTCATGCTGACTTCAAATCTCACCGACGAATTGATACGTGCATTGCAGGTTGCCCAGGCGACTGCCAGGGAATACCGGCATGCAACATTCTCCCCGTCACATTTACTGATCGGTCTTTTACATAATGATGTGGGGATAGGCAGCACACTTGTGGCGTGGGGAACAGACATTCAGTTTATCCGTGACTGGGCCGAATACAAGATTGAAAAATACCCGAAATCAGCGCGGGCAGTTGAAGAACCGGGCGGTGACGAAAAGGTTATGAAAACCATGGAAGTCGCGGATGTGATCCGGCTTAAGCTGGGCGAACAGGAAGTTTCCCCCTTTGCCGTACTCATTGCGCTCACCCGCCCCGAAGTTGCTTTCACTAAAAATGAACTGAAAGCATTTCCGCTTTCTGAATCTTTCCTGCTTACTAAAACACTGGAAGAAGTTCAGTCCATGGATTCCGGCAATAACGGAACAACGTTGCCAAACGGATCTGCGCAGGCGGCCACCATTGCCCCCCCAACAAATCCACAAGCGAAAGCAATAGCCAAATTTTGTATCGATAAAATTGCCATGGCCAAGGCTGGCAAGCTGGATCCGATCGTAGGCCGTGAAAAGGAAACCCGCATGATGGTTGAGACGCTGGGAAGGAGAACGAAGCCCAATGTCATTATTGTAGGCGAACCCGGTGTAGGTAAAACAGCATTGGTAGAGGGCTTAACGCATTTGATTATCAACGGTAATGTGCCTGCTCACTTGCTCAATTCGCAGCTTTTTCAGCTGAATATGGGATCATTGATAGCTGGCGCTTCCTACAAAGGGGAAGTAGAAGACCGTTTGAAAAATATCATTGCAGAAATAAAACAATACGAAAGGGCATTGCTCTTTATCGATGAAATACATGTTTTGATGGACCCACAGGGCGGTGTCCCGGGACTTGCTAACCTTCTGAAACCAGAACTGGCCAGAGGCGAGTTGACGGTGATCGGTGCCACGACGCTGGACGAATACCGCAAATACATGGAACGTGACGAGGCTTTCAGCAGACGTTTCGAAATTGTAAAAGTCGACGAGCCGGATGATGTGCGCGCCCGCAGAATGATCGAGAAGGTTGTGCCGCAATTTGAAAAACACCACGGCCTAAACCTGGATACGGACGCTGTGAAAGAAGCAGTTATGTTAGCAAGGCGCTATATTAAAGACCGCCGCCTGCCCGATGCAGCATTGGACTTGATCGATCGCACCATGGCCGCACGCAAGTTAATGACCGAAACAACGCCGGGGGAAATCGATTATCTCAATCAGGAATTTGAAAGAATTAAAGACGAATATAAAGAAGCTGAACCCGCTTTGTTCCTGGAAGAACTGCGGTGGTTTGAGCAACAATTGCACGATCGGCTGAGTCCAGTTCTGTTGGGACAAATTGAGGAGCTCAATGACATCAAAAACACTGAAGATCCGGAAACAGCTATTGAATTGCTCACATTATTGCTCGAAAAAGTTGCATTCCAGGGGCAGCAACACAAAGAGCTGGTCGATAAAACAGATATCGCCGCGGTTGTGGCTTACAAAACGGGCATCCCGCTGGGTAAGATCCAGGTGAACGAGCAAGAGAAACTGATGCAGCTGGAAGACCATCTGAGAAAGCGGGTTGTGGGACAGGACACGGCTATTGAGATCATTTCCAATGCGATCAGACAGAGCCGATCAGGTGTAGGCGAAACGGGGAAACCAGCCTCATTCTTTTTATTGGGACCGACGGGAACAGGCAAGACTGAGCTTGCAAAAGCAGTTTCAGAATTGCTGTTTAATGATGAAAAAGCGTTGATCCGCTTTGATATGTCCGAATACGCGGAGGAACACACGGTTTCACTGCTGAAAGGCTCCCCTCCGGGATATGTTGGTTATGAGGAAGGTGGTCTGCTCGTCACCCGGATCCGGCAACAGCCTTTTGCCGTCCTGCTTTTTGACGAAGTTGAAAAAGCGCATCCGAAAGTATACGACATTTTTCTTCAAATATTGGACGAAGGCCGGTTACACGACACATTGGACCGAGAAGGCGATTTCACGAATGCGATCCTGCTGTTCACTTCCAACATTGGTTCTCAATTTATCGTAAAAGAATTCAACGAAGGACGTGTGCCTACTCAGACAGATCTGATCCAAAACATGGAGGGTTATTTCCGCCCCGAATTTCTGGGTCGGCTTACGGGACTCACGCCTTTCCGGCCGATCACGGAAGACACCATTCGCAAGATTTTTAATTTCCAGCTGCGGCCGCTGCGCAAGAGTCTGGATAAGCTGGGCATTACCTTGAGCATCACCGAAGAAGCTGAAAAAGCACTGGCATTGGAAGGCTACAATCCGCAGTTCGGGGCCAGACCGGTCCGGGCGGTGATCAGTAATCGCCTGCGACAGCCGCTTTCCCAAATGATCATCTCGGGAGAAATAGGAAAAGGAAGCGATATAAAGCTGAGCCTTGGCGAAGACAATGCTTACGTATGGAAACACTAGTCTCTTATACGTATACACATATAGGTTATTTTTGATTCAGGAATTTTATCCATACATTTTAAAATACAGAAGCTTATGGCTGGCCAATTTGACTTTATTCGCCCGGGCGGAAACGTGGATCCCGACGCTAACAAAGGTTATGAAAAGATAGAGGCCCTGCCTCCTTCAAGAACATTGTATGTCTCGGCTTTTAACAGTAACCCCGAAAAGGAAAAAGTTACCGGACTTGAAACGATGGAGGCTGTTTTTGAACATTTCAAGCCCGAAGTTGAAGCAGAATTCGAAGATGAGCATGGTGCGCCGGTTTTTGAAACAATGTCTTTTACCAAAATGAAAGATTTTTCGCCAGAGGGAATGTTGGAGCAGAGCCCGTTTTTAAAAGAGCTTTCGGGTAAAGAATACAACTATGACCGTTTTTACAAAAACCTCAAAAACAACCGTCAGTTACAGAAAGCATTAAGCGACCCCGCTACACGTGCCACATACCTGAGCGCCCTGCAAACGCTGATCGGCGAGTTGAGAGAAAGCTTATAAGTCCCTGTTATCTATTTCAAAAACATTTCTTAACCAGTCATACATACATGGCAAAACAACAGGAAGAAACCCAACCAATAGGAGCAGAAACTGCGTTTAAGGAGCCATCAGCAGCGCAAACCGCTCCTCAGCAGCTTTCACTTAATGATAGCCTGGAACTGTTGAAATCGTTGGGCGGATTCAAATTTATCGAAACGACGGTGGAGGGAGTGCGCGATCTTAATCCGCAGAAAGCAGGTGCGAAAGCCAATTACCTCTCGGATGAAGACACCGAGCAGGAGCGCAGGGAACTGCTGCAGCGCCTTGAACTCTGGGCTGAACTGATCAGCGAAAGCGCGTCCGTGGACCAGATGCAGTCAAAAGCCAGGGCCGGACAAGAACTGAATGAGGCTTTACTGAGGAAAAATCAGTCCTCCATTCTGGAAGCTTCCCATGACCTGGAAGTCGCCTATCAGGGACTTTCCACGTTTATGCTCAATACGGAGCAACGTGCTATTCCGAAACTTACATTGGTAAATGCTTCCATGGACCAGGTGGCGGATATTAAAGATGGTGAAGTATTGCAAACCATTGACGAAGAGTTGCATAGCAACTATCAGGTTTACGATTTAAGCGACAATTATTCGCTGATGGTCATACCGGGTTACATGGGTAAAAATACTGTAATCGACTCATTTGCGCGTGTTGCCAGCAAGCATAAGGTAATGATGATCACCGATTACGAAGATTTTGTGGACGTTAAAGAAGCTATCTCGTCGTTTGAAAAGAATAAACTCGCCGACGCCAGCAATCATAAGGCTAATCTGTTAATGGCTTGTAACTGGCTTGTCGGCAGAAAGGCTTACAACGACCTGGGTGAAGAAGAAGCATTACATATCCCGCCTTCCACGGCTCTGGCAGGCAGAATGCACTCTGTTTTGATGTCTCAGCCGGTGGCAGGCGCAACATACGGGATGCTGATGGGCGCCGAGGGGACCAGATTCAACATTGACCGTAACCAGGCTGGGGATATGAACCGCATGGGCCTGATCCCAATGCTGTCGGCTTATGGAAAAGTGCAGGCGTTTTCGGACCGGACCATGTTCAATGGCGATAATGTCGGACTGCAAACTTATTCCGTTGTACGCGTTTTCGACTGGATCAACAAGGTGCTGGTCGACTTTCTGGACCGTTATGCATTCCAGAACTGGACCTACGATACGGATGATAACCTGCGCAAACAGATATCCAAGTTCCTGAACAGCATTACGGGATCAAAAAAGCTGATCAAGGACTACACCGTCAAAGACATCCGGCGTGACCCGAACGATATCAAAAACATCATCCTCGACATTTCCATTACCCCGCATTTTTCTGCCCGGAGCTTTTTGGTGAGCCTTTCCGGCATGGATGGTGGAGATGAGTGGAATACTGAGATCAAGTAAATACAAATAGTAATTTTTCAACCGTAAATTTCAACATTATGCCGTTTGATGCTAAAATCAATTTCGATGGTTCTCCGGAAAGACGAATACTTCATGCTTCCTATTCCGTGTCCCAAAGCGCCGATTATGTTACAGGAAAAACAACGTCCGAAGTCTTTGCCGGTAACATTACACTTGAAGTGGAATCTGTAAATAAGTCGAAATTTTGGGAATACGCGATTCACCCGACCAAGCGATTTAAGGGTGAAATCATCTTTAAGTCGGATGAAGATGAAGAAAAGACATTCAAAACTGTTTCATTTGAAGATGCAGCCGTAATCGGATACAGCGAATCTCTTGATGCAAGATCGACCGGAACGACAACTGAGAACGTGACGCTTTCAGTGAAGAAGCTGATTGTAGATGACGTTTCATTTGAGAAGAAGTGGTAGTAAATGAAAGGCTATTTCAAAGGAAACTATTTTTTTGAAATAGCCTTAATTTACTGACAAATAAGTCAGCTCACGCCTTATGACACCATGTTAAAGTTGAAATTCCTGTTAAAACTGTAAGCTCACCTCTATAAATATTAAAATGAGCGACATATCGAAACCCTACCGAGATTTTCGGCGAGTTGTAGCCAAAGGTCGTGCACAACGAAAAAACTTTGAAAATGCAGCTAACGGTGCTGTGGCAATATATGAATTACATATAAACCCTCGTGACACGTTAGCATTTATTAAACTGTACAAGAGCATCATATTTTTTATTAACAAAAATCCAATTGGAAAGCTGATAAGCAGAATTCACGAAGTACATTTTCAAACTCTGTTTCAGGTAATGGATGCAGTAAATCTGGAGTTTTCAGAAGTCCAGGTTAATTTCGACAAACTCACAAAGGAAATAGATCTATTTGTCCAGGACTCTGATCATATAATAAATGACACCATTTTGAATAAACGAGTATTTTCAGAAGGGCCATTCTATCTTGGAGCAAAAATTATAAGCGAAAATAAAGATCTACCTCAGGATAGAATTAGGACACTTTATACCGACCTGCAGAGAAAAGGCACAAACACAATCAGAGACTTAGATAGTTTATTAACATACTATATAAAAACGCAAAAAGCTTATCAGATTATCTACAAAAGTGCAACTCAAAATTTAGCTGCCAATTCTTTGAAAAACGCTAATTTTAAAAGTACACTTGCACAAATGCTCCAAGATAGAAATTTTGAAGACTTTCATTTGTATACTGGAAAGCGGCTCAATGAAAATATTGGAAAATTATTAGAAAACAGAAACGACTGGGCACGTTGGGTTGGCATTGACAATAAACCCAAAGCTTCATTTGTGGAGTCTAAATGGTGATGTACCATGATGATAAGTAACATTGCTGTATCAGTCGAAGTTTCCACTGGGATTTTATTCAGTAATACTTAAAATGATTTAAAAAGCTGTTAATCTCATTCTATCCAAGTCAACCATTACCTCAATGATAAACCGGATTGATGTGAACCTTGGCGGGTTGGCGCTTAAAAAGTTCAACTTTCTGAACTTGTCACAGCCCTTTGAAAGCCAGCACAGTCTGGAAATTCATGTGCGTTTTGATGATATCAATGAATTGCTCGGCAAAAGCATGGACAGCCACGTGAGCCTTAAAGAACTCACGCAGAAATGGGCCGGCGAAAAAGTGACAGCGACGATCATGCAGGGCGAGGCCGATACGTCCAACAATTTGAAGGAGAAAACCAAGCATACGTTCATCGGGATCGTCAAAGGTGTGCAAATTCAGATGAATGATGCCGTTGATAATACACTGGTTATTTATGGCGTCTGTCCGACGATTTTGTTTAAAACGGGAAGCAATACGCGGGCATTTTCAGATAAAACGCTGGAAGATATTGCAGGTGAGGTTATAAAGCCTTTTAAAGGTTTGATGAAAGCTAAAATTTCACCAGAATTCAAAGGAAAGATCCCTTATATCACGCAATATCAGGAAGACAATTATCATTTTCTGCAACGCCTCGCCGATACATACGGAGAGTGGTTTTATTATGACGGAGAGGAGTTGCTGTTCGGAAAATCTGCACGGACCAAAACCAAAGCATCAAGCCTGGAATACCGTGTGAACCTCACGCAAATGGAGTATGAACTAAAAATGATGCCATTGACTTTTAAGGCTCAGTATTATGATTACTTACAAGATGAAAAATTTGAAGTTTCGTCGAAAAGTGAGACTGTCACTTTACCAGATTTCGCTCAATTAGCATTATCCAAATCGGAGAGCACGTTCAGTGAAGAGGCTCTCAAAATCGAATTTTCGGGAGATGATGAGCAGTCGTTGATTAGTAAATCAGTAAAATATAATAAAAGCAAATCTGCCACCGGCCTGGCCGTTCTTAAAGGCTCTTCGACTAGCCTGGAAATAAGCGTCGGAAGCCCTATCAAGGTTAAAGACGATATTAAAGAAAACGGCAAAGTCATTCGAACGGACGATTATGGTTCGTTTATCATCACAAACATCAGGCATTATGTAGATTCCCGCGGTTTCTACCAGAACAATTTCGAAGCAATTCCGCAGGACATCGACTATCCGCCCGCGGCTTACAACGTGTATCAACCCAAAGCCGAAACCCAACCGGCCAAAGTGATTGATACCAATGACCCGGAACAGATGGGACGCGTGAAAGTGCAGTTTTACTGGCAAAAAGAGGGTGACTCCACACCTTGGCTCAGGGTGGCCAACCTGATGAGCGGCGATGGGCGCGGCGTTTATTTTGTGCCTGAAATTGACGAGGTGGTTTTTGTCGATTTTGAGTTTAGTAACCCTGATCTGCCATTTGTGCGCGGATCGATGTTCACGGGTTCCTCAATGCCAGGTAGCAACCTTTATGAGAAGGACAATATGATCAAAGGTATCATTACCAAAAGTGGTAATCATATCATTATCGACGATTCAAGCGGAAAAGAAGCGATCCGAATTTATAACAAGGACAATAAAAACGAAGTGATACTGACCCTGGATGGCGAAGCGGTGATCAGTGTCAAAAGTGAAGGCAAAATCAAGTTGGAAGCGAAGGAAATTGAAATGAAGGCCGACAAGATCAGTATGAATGCCAAGCAGGATTGGACTGTTGAAACTAACAAAGGAAGCATTGAAGCCAAAGCTAAAATGCAAATTGGCGGCGCCACTGTGAATGTGGAAGGCAAGTCGCAGACCAGTATCAAAGGCAATGCACAACTCGCCCTGGAAGGCGGTGCACAGGCAAGCCTGAAAGCGGCGATGGTAATGATCAATTAAAACTATGACGAAGCATTATCGCATCCCGGTTGATTTTGGTGCGCTTCTTAAAAAAAAGCCATTGCCGCAGGTGACGATAAAAGCGTCGGTGCGGGAATATATTTACCTCGTGCTGCTGACTCAGCGCGGTGAATGGCGCTATGACAGCGGGTTCCAGTGTTTGTTGTGGGAAAAAGATTTTGAACAAACCGATAACCTGAACATCTGGCTGGATCAGGTGCGAGACGATATAAGGCTCTCGGTTCACAAATATGAAACCCGTCTTAAAATCCACGACGTGGACGTACAAAGAGATGAATTACAGGAACTTAGCAAGGAAAATAAAGTTATGAGAATCAGGAATCGTCTCAATATAAGGGTCAAAGGAATTTTGCTACAATCCGGGGAAAACTTTGACGAAACATTTTTAATGTTCTTCGGGCCGATCACGGTGGTTTGAAAAACGTCAGTCGAAATCCAACACGATGCCGATTTTAGAAACGAAAGAGTCGATCAAAAACCGATTGCATAAGGAAGCTGCCCGGCAATGGGGCGTGGATGAAATTGACCTGAAAAATGGTTCGTTCGACCCGCTCATAGATCTGCTGTTTGGTGCGTTTGCAACCGAAACAGAGAAAATCTGGCAGGAGATCGAGTCTTCAAAGTCCCATACTGTAAAGCGTATGGCGGAAACCGTGCTACCCGAAACAATGACAGGCATTATTCCCGCACACTCCGTATTATTGCTAAAAACCACTTCCGGACCCATCGACATCACTGCTTCGGACCAGTTCACTACCCAGGGAAATAACCCGATTACAATGAGCCCGGCCGGATCTTTCCGTCTCTCGGGCGCAAATGTCCGTTTCATCGCAACCGGCTCGCAAATCGATAAGATCAGCGCCACTTTTCAGAGAGAAACTGTATTCCGGATATCCGGCAAGCCAATTGAACAGCAAATCTGCTGGATCGCCATTGACATACCCGAAAAAGAAGTGCCTGATCAACTGGCGTTGTTTTTCAATTGGAACGCCATCGCTGATCAATCCAAAAACCTCCCCTACGTTCCGCTGATTAAGTTTTCCAACAGCAAGCCAGGCACATTTACAGATCCCGTCCTGCATTACGGATCGCTGGACGGTATGACTGCTATTGAAACTGCTGAAAATAAAAGGCATTTTTTTGAACCCATCGAAGAGAGCGTAAGGGAAGCATACAACCCGCACTTCATTACAGTTACCGGACTTAAGGAAGGATATGAGCTTGAAAATCATCCTAGGGAATGGGCTGGGATTATTCCGGAAGCGAATGCTAAAACGCTTTTCCCTGACAAGTTGCTTTGGATCAAAATGCGCTGCCCGGCTTCCATTGCGCCCGATGCTCTGGACAAAATGGAGGTTTTCACAAACTGTGTTCCCGTCCTCAACCGAAAACTGGTACACCAGCGGGGCAGATTGCAGCCGCTTTTCAATGTATTTGGCCTGAAAGATGACGATGGTTTTATGGCCGTCGAAAAAGTTGTGAACGGAGACGGGGAAACGCTCCTGTCAACTGAAAAAAATAAATTCGTGAACGGTCAGAATGTGTACGCGCTACGCAACCGAGGTGTCGCCCGTTTTGACCAGCGTGACGCTTTTCAAAGCCTGAATGATGTTACGGCCAAAATGCGTGATGATCTGGCTGCATTTAACGCACTTGACATTTCCATTGTCTCCAACCACCTGGATAAGATCAACCAGAGTGTCAGCAAATTAAAAGAGCACCTGGATACATTCGACTTTGCATTGCCGCAGGTTTACATAATGGTCAAAACAAGATCTGTTGGAACCATCCTTGATGTGTATTTCTGGACCTGCCAGGGTGAAAAGGCAAACGGCCTGCGCGCACTAACGAAATTGAACGCTTCTGCTTCCAACCAGTTTAAAACCGAAGCTTCCTTCTTAATGCTCCCTACCACAGGCGGTCGCGCGCCGATGGACGACGTGCAAATGCAGCTTGCGCTCAAAGAAACACTGCTCACACGCGGGCGGGCCGTCACCATCGAAGATTACCGCACAATTGCACAGAACTATTTAGGTCAGGAAGCATTAAAAGTCGAAGTAAAAAAAGGTTTGGGAATAGGCGAAGGGCAAAAAGAGGGCCTTCGCTTCGCACTGAATGTACTGATATTCCCTAAAAACGGAGACCAGAGTGACGAATACTGGATGCGGCGGGCCCGACTGGTCAAGAACAGCCTGTTACAAAAGTCTGTCGGGATGATACCTCTGTATGTTTCTGTTCACGGATTCAACTGGAAAATATGATGGAGATATACCAGATTGCCGAGAAACTGCTCGAGTTAAAAGCTGACTTGCGCGCGGAGACCATTGCAAGAGAGATTACCGAAGCTGCAATCCATTCCCCTGAAAATATTTTGTTAACACCTGTCGGAGCTTTCAACCGGTCGGGATCCAGGGATGTTACGGCCATCACGGACGAGAACCTGAATTCCGACCTGCAGACACCTTATGCCAAAGTGCACATGGCACGGGAGGGGATTTTTGATATGCTTCCACCGGGAATGATTTTCCAGCCGACGATCAGCCGGGGTGAGCGTTCTGCCGAAGTTGTGCTGGAAGACATTGGTGACTACGAAACCGAAATTAATCAGGCCAGAACCTTCTTCTCACCTTTTGATATAGAATTTGGAAGGCAGCGTGTTGCGATTGAAATGCATGAGCACCATTCCGTGGTGGATCCGTTTGCCTGTTACCACGATACTCTTTTTAACTATTTATGGCCTGATCTGGATCTGGAACTTTCTCCGGAACAGAAGGAGGCAATTCTGGAGCTTACCATTCACGCTCATTTGATCGTGGGCAATATGCAGGCCTGTCAAGTCTATTTTGAAAGAGTCCTGGGACAAAAGGTGGCATTTGAAACAAATAGCCAAAAAACAAATCAGAGCATTGAAATCGACTTTCTGCAACCGCTGGGCAAAAGCATATTGGGAGTCGAATGGATTTTGCATGGGAGCTATCACGACCCGGATCACATCGATATCCGTATCGGTCCCGTCGCAGATTCCGAGCTTTACCATTTCAGAAGCGATGAACCGTTTGGAAAACATTATCGTATCCTCATATTCCTGTGCGGCTTACTGTTACCGGCGGAAATTTCCTGGAAAATGTTGCTTATCGCGGAAAAGGGGTTTTTCACCATAAATAAAACCAGGGAAACAGGCGTCCTCGGTTATTCAACCATTTTGTGATTTCCGGACCTATGGAGTTATTCTATAAAATATTACCAGCATTGCTAGCACTTTTATCCGGGCTGGCCTTCACCGGTATTTTAATGTATGAGAAAGGAAGCGCGATGTCCATTTTAAGGTGGGCGATCTGGCTGATCTGGACATTTCTTCTCTTTGCAATTTTAGGATTTGTCAATTCAACAACCGATTCGATCACAAGCGCTTTCACCATACTTTTTGTCTCGTCCTTTGTAATGGGGATCCTGTATCTGGTTCTGGCAGCGAGGACCCTGCCCTGGTGGAGCAGCGATTTGCTAGTTGATGTTTTCATAGCCGGCCTGTCACTTTATTTTGCAGGCATAGCCGGATACATTATCACATACAACCTTTTGGAACACGAAAACCCTTTCCGATACCTTTTGCTCTCCGGTTCTCCCGCATTCATTCTCCCGGCGCTGGTTTCTGTTTCATATAAACTTTGGATGAAAATCCCTGCATTCCGGTACAAGACCTGGACTTATCCGGTAAGTGAGCCGGTGCCGAGGTTGGTACCTGTTGAAACCGTCAGGGTGATGATGCATTTTACGCCTGTGCCCGGGAAGAATGAGGCATTTGAAGGCTATGAAGTAGAATATCCCGGAAACACGTCGTTGGGACAGCTTTTCCATTACTTTATATCCTTTCACAATAAGCACAGGGAATATCGCAAGAAACCGATCCAGTTCTTATCGAATAATCAGCTTCCGCTTGAATGGATGTTGTTCAAATATTCTCCTCAAAAAAAGCGGATCATTTTGGATACAGATAAAACCCTTTTTGAAAATGATGTAAAGGGAAATGATATTATTTACGCAATCAGCACTAATCCAACCCAGTCATGACACTTCCAGAAATTACTTATCCATTTCTGAACTGGCGGGATGGGATGAAAATCACCCAGCGACACCTCGTCGCTCACGACCATGCGATCCGCGATGCCATACGCGATGCAACTGCCATCTTCCTGAATGGCCATAATTACGGGTTATTGCCAGCCGTTGATAACTCGGGCGCGGGAATCCAGCTGCGGGTCCTGGGCGACACCATTCAAATGTTGTCCTGCCGCGCGATAACGCCAGGCGGTATACGCGTGGAATGGGACGCGGGCGCGGATCCGGACAGCGTAAGCTTGTCGTTGATGGATTATAAAAACCGCCTGGGCAATGCAGGTATCTTTTATGTGGTGCTGCGGATCTCATTGTCCAGCCTGACGGAAACCGGCGAATACGATTTGGAAGAGCAGCCGCTTCGTAAGCCATTCGTGACATTGAAACCTATGCTGGAATTGCTTTCTGTTCATGAAAAGCTTTCGGATGCTTATAGTATGCCCATTTTCAGGATACGTTTTGAAGGACAAATGTTCTCGCCCGATTACGATTACATTCCTCCGTCTGCAGGCGTGTTTGGCGAAAATTTGCTCTGGTATTATGAAACCTGCGGGAAACAGATCAACAGCATTCACCAGACGGCGATATTGATCCTGAAAAAAATAAACGGGATGCAGAACCAATCGCCTGTAGCAAGGGACATTTACCAGATCTCTGAAAAGCTGGTCTTCGCAGGACTGGAAATTATCGACCATTACCGTTTAATTTCCAAAGACCTCCCCCCTATCCATTTCATCCAGGAGCTGATCAGATATGCCCGCACGATGCGCACCGCAATCGATTGCCTGTCGGAAAATAATGCCAATCGTTTTTATCAGTATTTGCGGAACAATGTAGCCGGAACAACGAAATTCAACACGCACTACGGAGAAGTGACTAAGTCTGTGATGGATTCAATGATCGATTCGGTGTTGACAAGCCCCTACTATCACAATGATTGCAGCCTGTTGCTGGACAATGTGAAAGGTTACCTGGATTTCATTGATTTCGTTTTTCAGAATCTTCTGGCGCTTCCATACGTTGATGCCGGAAAATGGGATATTGCTTAACCTGCACTTCATATGAACCGATCACAATGGTATATATTGACCAACCTTGCACTGCTGCTCTTCGGAACCATCGCGTTCTACTACACAACTCCCAAATTCCGCAAGAGTAATCATACAAAGCTGATCAGCCAGGAAAAAGAAAGAAATTTCAGGAAAGAAGTAATCATTCTCGACAGTTTGTACAAAAAACACGTGGCAGCGCTCAGCTCGAGCGACCAGATTGCGATTGCAAGCTCAGATGCCGTTTTAGAAACCCAGTTCGCATTGATAAAAAAAGAATACTCCGGCCAGACGCCCCCCGCCCTGCTGGCCTCCAAGCTGATCCGCAATTATCAGGTCAGGGTCTTGCTGAACAAACACATACTGTCCAGGAGAATTGACCAGGCCGATGAGATAAAACGCGTTAATTCGCTGGTTTCCAAACTAGAAGAGCAAAATGCAGAATTGAAATCTCAGAATCAAATGATCAGGCAAGTCCTGCTGAGCTTACCATAACCGACACTCCATGAGACCAATCAATTCCGCCCAGCGAACTGCCACAATCCTCCGGTTCTTACTATGCTATGTCACGATGCTACTGGTTGTCGGCTTCCTGCTCTATCTTTCCCTGATTGAAGTTCCAAAAAGGCAAAACGAGTTAACCGCTGTGACCAACGAGCAAGTAGAAAAACTGATACGCCACACCGACGACGCCGACACTTTGGTCATCCAGATTCAGAAAGCGACCGAAGTCAAAGCTGAGGCACTCGCTCCGCTCTTCAAATGGACAGGAGATTTGCAGACTGCTTATCAGCAACCATTTTATAAAAGCATCATCAGTAGTTACGTGGACCTGTTTAATGAAATTGTTAAAAGTAAAACGGCCGACACCACGCTGGCAAGCTTAAAGACCAGAATGACCATCCTCCAAAAAGAGAATCTTGAACTAATGAAACAGCATGGTGAACTTAAGGATGAGCTGACTGCTGCCAAAATGAAGCACAATTAAGGGTAGGAGCTTGCATGTGAGCAAGGGATTCTAACTTAACTCATCACGCACCTGCAGTTATCTGACACAGAGATTGATATGTCCCTTACCAGCGGCGCTGTCTAAACCAATAGCAAAGCCTTTCGAAATCAAACCCAAACAGTTAAAGGATCTAGGATAGAAATATGCATAATTACATATAGTTGTATGGCTGAGCTTGTGCCTTAACATGAGAGAGAGATTCGAACGATTGACTTAATGATTGAAAGTCAACCAGATAAAAAATCTCTAAAATGCACTCCATGATGTACGAAACGGTCGAAAATACTAACTTAAACAACCTAGTTAACTATTTGATTATCAATGAATAACAATTCCTCTTCAAGATAAAATAAAAACATAGAATTTGTAAGAAAAAATAGCAGGTCGTAAATCGTGGAATTTTTCAAGAATGGCTTCAAAATTATGATTTCTAAGTGGTAGACACTTTGCGAAATTGTTAAAAATATAGTCGAGTATTTTGCTACTGACAGCCACGCAAGATTAAAGTCCTCAAAATAATTAGGTGGAGCTTATGTTCGGGGTATTGGGATACAATAGCCGCCTAGCTAAATGTTTTAGGATACATATGTCAACTATGTAAAATTGCTCCAAGGTCTAGATCTATGTATCCAGGAGTAACCTTCCACAAGCTGTCAAACTATTGTTAAATATTTAAGCATTCCAACCGACACCAATAGGTTCAGTGCTTTTGATCAATATGAAACGATCTTGGTAGCTTACAAAATCAACCGGCTGCGTAGTCTGGTTGCGACTTTATTTAGAACTATAAGCCCTTGAAGAAAAGAAGATTGAGCCTTTGAAAAGTATGGCCTCGTAGGCTTCCCCAACGTATTTCCCAGAACGCGTTTTAAATGCCAATAATAGGGCCTACCCCTTCGCAAGAGATGAGTGAAATTGCTAAAAGTCAAGAGTGAGCTTAATCTTCATCGATGCGTGTTACAACAAGAATTACAAGATTGAAAAAGAGGAATTGGAATACCTTGGCAGTCGGGTTACATTGCTGAAAGATTTGACGGAACGGATTTGCAGGGAGCGGATTGCGGGGTTTGCGGATAGCTGATCCAATGAACGAAGCTTTGTTCGCTTTGCCTCCCAACAATCAGTACATGCTTACAGCTGCTTTCAACCTTCCCGGATTAACGTCCTGAAACTCTCCGGCTCCAATACCTTGACCTTTTCACCGAAGGCCAACAATGCGCTTTCTAATTCATAATTTGGGCTCACCTCTATGGAGATCACCAACTCCTGATCTGTCCTGGACTTGACCTTTTGTGAGCCGTGTAATGGTTTCGATAATATGTAAGGTGCGGTTTTCAAATCGAATGAAAGCAGAATTTCGGTTACAGCGGATTCCTCCAATCTCGTAACGCCGACGATGTCGTCAAAATATTCGTTGAAGTCGCAGAGTGTGTTTTCTATAAAAGGGACATCTTCCTCCCTGACTTCGACAATGCGGTCAAGAGCCAGATTGAAGATTTTCTCGTATTTGCTATTTAGCCCAAAAAGAAACCAGCGATTGTTGTACTGCTTCAAATAATATGGGTGAATGATAAGCTCAGAAGTTTCCTCATTATGAAATGGTTGATACTGAATGCGCAACACTTGTTTATACAAAATGCACTGAAACAACATGCCCAGGCGTTCAATGCCTGTCAGATACTGATTGTTGTCGAAACTGATGATGGGCGCATGATTTGGTTCCAACAGGAAAGACTGTTGCAGTTTGGGCATCAGCTCATTCACCCAACCAAATTGTGGCATTCCCTCAAACCGTGCCAGTAATTCCATTGCTGATTTCAGCTGTTCTATCTCCGATTGGTTGAGCGGCTGTTTTTCAATGGAAAATTTCGGGTCATGCCCGGTAACTTACATCACATTGCCTGTAAGATATCCGGGCACTTCCCATCAGATTTATTTAAATTGCTTTTTTTAACAAAACACCTTTCCGCAATGGCATATACTACCTCCAATCCAAAGATCCACGAAGGTCGTAACTTAAAGCGTTTCAGGGAGATGATGTCCGTGAAGCAAGACGCGCTCGCGTTTGAGCTTGGCGAAGACTGGAACCAGCAGAAAGTTTCTTTGCTCGAACAAAAAGAAAAGATCGATTCCGACATTTTGGAGCAAGTTGCAGCGATTTTGAAAATACCAGCTGAGGCGATTCGGAATTTTGATGAGAATCAAGCGATAAACATTATCTCGAACACCTTTGATAATGGATCAGCTATTTACCAAACTAATAACAATCCGATCGATAAGTTAATGCAGCTTCATGAGGAGAAGATTGCTTTGTATGAGCGGATGTTGAAGGAGAAGGATGAGATGATGGGGCGCTTGGAGCGGTTGATTTCGAAATAGAACAAATCAATGTAATTTCTCGCTCATTTTTGATAATGTTTCTCCATACTCTTCCTCCAAGGCGGCATCAAATTGCCAAGCTTCATGACTGTAAACGAAGACGTCGACCAGATTATCACTAGCTGCAAAACTTCCAACTCCAAGCCACGCATTGCACT
The DNA here is from genome assembly GCF_008369915.1 of Dyadobacter sp. UC 10. Lineage (NCBI taxonomy): Bacteria > Pseudomonadati > Bacteroidota > Cytophagia > Cytophagales > Spirosomataceae > Dyadobacter > Dyadobacter aurulentus. The sequence continues at coordinate 910,331 of NZ_VSRN01000001.1, forward strand.
TAGAACGATATTTCCTTAACATAGCGTAGGTCAGTACGTCATGTTTAAGCTCAGATATATTCCAACAGTCTAGCGCAATGTAGCTTAAACCAAAATGAGGATAGCTTGCAATAGCCATAGACTTCATTGTTCTTTCTCGGCGGGAAATATCTTTGAGACTTTCCATATGCTCCACAATTTTGTCGCGATCGTCATAAGACAAGTCAAACAAATGAAAAATGATATCAACAGTTGCAGGGTTCTTTATGGATTTTATTTTTTCAATAAACAAATCAAATTTTGGGTTAACCCATCGATTGCTAATGGGGTCATCACCATCACTTAGTTGATGCGAAATTCCTAGTTTATAAGGATAGTAGTTGCGAGTAATAATACCTGCAAAGTCATTTTCCAGCGTAACCCAGTCACAGCGGTCGATTCTCCATAGTTTCTGTTTTATATGATACCCAAGGTAGACCAGTTCTTCATCCGCAAAAAAGTAATCTGCTAAATTAATTCTCTGCCGAACATAATAGAGGAAATCATATGGATCTTTCAAATAATGTACCAATATCTCCAAATCAAACACTGAAAGAACGAATGGATAAGGATCTTCCTCCTTTTTCACAAGCATCATAGAGACTTGGTGTGTCAACGAAGGGTAATTTTCAGTAGTTAATCCCATGATATATACCTCATCTATCTTATTAGACAAAAAAATCTCTTTTCCATTTTCGTCATAGAACCTAGCCGACTTGTCTATAACCGCCTTTCTTGACACTAGTCCTTGATAATAAGCGTCTTGAACAGCCCCTGCAAAATCCCTCATCAAATAGCCGAAATCCCCACGTTTCGCGGACATCGTAAGCTTTTTTGATTTCACTTGTACGCATATTGCTTTATTACCTAGCAGACAAAAAACGTCTATATCAGTAATTGGTTGTCCTTTTTTTGTTTTAATAATTACAGATTTAAAGGTGTTATTTGGCCCAAATATGCGAGATAGCAGGTCGAAGGCAATTTCTTCGCCAACTATGCCTCTATTTTTTGCTAGTTTATTTCGATACTTTTCATCTTCCATCATCCAGTAATACGGGCTTTCATAAACTGCTTCGGGCACGAGATAGTTAATTCCCACAAAATAGCGCCCGTCCTCTAATTGAGCCAAAGGACGAGAATTGAGAATATTGAAATGACCGAAACCTTGGTAAGCGTGATTACAACCGGGCACAAATGAAAAGTTATCGAAGAAACTCTTAATTGCATCCGGATCAATATCACCCATATCGTCCTGAGTTATGATAAACAAATCCAACAGGTTTTCATAAAAAGTTGTCCATTTTTCGTTAGCACTAAATTTTGTATCCTCCGGATCCGGGAAAAGAGAAAAATATCGATAGAAAGTCGTAGCAACCAGCCGCTGGCGTTCTATCTCTTCAATCTGACGTGAAGAATATTGCTTCCTGAATTCCTTACTCTCTGTCTCCGTAATCTCTGGAAAAATCTCACTCACGTCAACCAGTTGTACGTTTTGGATTTTTCTTTTCCGAACTTCCTTTATTCTTGTCGTGATCGCTTTTGCGTGGTCTATATCAAACCTTCTCGTATCTTTCAACCACTCCTTGTCATACTTATATTTTGACTCCAGATAGTCTAGGTATTGAAAATCATAGGCACCATCGCTCGCATAATACATCGGCTCTACCATCCCTTTGTCTCTGACGAAGAAATCTAGTCTATCTTCTCGTGTATTTCCTATTTTTTCACCATTCTCTTGATAAATTCGCATCTTTTGAAATTTTTCAGCCTGAGGAGTCGTAAGAGATATTTGTAATTCTTTCATTAACACATAGGTCTTAGCTTTCAAATCGACAACATCATTAGGAGATTCAGGTATACTAAAATCTAACTTCTTCTGAATAAGGAATCCGATGATTATGGAACATTCCTTTACGCTAAGAGTTGACCTATAATCGAATTCATGAACTTTATTCAAGTCACCATGAAAATCCTCAAACAGAATGAGACAGAGTGAATAGATATATCCTTTAGTACTAATCAATATTTTTAGATCGGAAATGATTTGGTCAGTGCTTCTCATCATTTTTAGAAACTTGGAATTTAAACAATATACTTTGAGCCTGTGAATGGTTTCAGTATAAGCGGCATCGATCTTGTTTTAAGTATCTTTATAACAGGTATTACAACTCATTAGATTCAATCAAAAAAATGCATTTAACTAACATACTTATTTATCACTCCCTTCATTTTAATATTTAGTGAAATGCCGTAACCACTATTCAGCACTAATCTCTTCTCCGTAAGCGCCTGTAACGACGAATCGAAAGTTATCACTCCTTTGCAAAAATGATTTTTTAATGTATCTAGCGACACAACCTTTGTTCCCCAAAAATGTCGTCTTTCAAGAGTCCGGAGAATTTCCCTCGCGCCGACGTCAATGTCCATTGCGTTCGAAAAACCGACGATCGAAGAATTCAAATCTTCAAGAATGGGCCCATCTGCGTGATTTAAGCCAAAGTAATGACTATGGGTCTGCCTTAAAGTTGAAACCTTCGAAGATCCAACCAAGACAACCTCAAATCCATTATCAGAAGTATACTTATTTTCGTATTCAACATATTTTCTAATAGCACCATCCGGATCATTTGTTATAAGATCCCACACAACGAATGATCCAATATTCCAATTAAACACAAATATCCAATAATTCAGACCAGAACTTCCTGAGCTATTTTCCTTCCGTTCTAAATCCTTTGTTACACCTTCATTAACAAAACTACTAAATACATTTTTTTCGTCAGCTGCCTGGATAATCTCTTCCGATCTAATTCTTAGTTCCTCGATTTTGGTCTTTAATTGTGCGGAAGGTGTTCTTCCAGCCTCAATCTCATAGAATAGATCAGAAAGTCTTTTAAAATAATGAATTACCGATGGATCACCTTCAAGTTCCTTTAAATGATATCCATAGATTACAGAGGTTCGCTCAATAGTCTCAGCCCAATAGTGTTGAATTTTACTTCTGATTTGCAATTCCATCCGATACCCTTCTCTTTCAAGGATCAAATGGTAAGCTCGGTAACCAGAATCCTCTCTTCCATCACCACGATAGTCGGTAAGCTTGACCAATTTTAAGTCTGTACGAGTTTCAAATCTTTCTTTGAGAAAATTCACGAGTTCGTCAACATCTTTGTTCTGTTCAACTATTACCCTTGTTCCTCCGATGTCTTGAAGTTGAGATAGTCGGGCGCTGAAACGCCTTAATTTTCGAAGAATTTGAGGTTTTCTTTTGAGGCGCTGAGCTATAAAGTATTCCTTACCGAATTGGGCAAGCCATTGCTGTAATTCGATTGTTGTTTTAGAAAGTGGCTCTAAGTGATTTTTTCTGTACTCATCGAATGCATCAGTGTGTAGAATGTACTTGTCGACGTCTGTTTCGGTATCTCGCGAGAGCGACTTCCCGGCAGTATCAATTAATGTTTTGGAGAGTTTCATAAATACATTTGGATATGTTGGACGCTAGTATATAACAATAGTTTCAAGATATAATATTTTTCCAACAAAAGCTTATATAGGAGCCTGGTGACATTTGCAGTGTTTAAGTTGGTAGGGCAGCAACTCGTTTATGCCTAAATTTCCACTATTCACCGTAGCCTTTTACATATCTTAGTGCATCATTGGTACAAGAAACTCTGTCAGGCATTTCGGCAATCTTCATAAAATATTGGCTTGGCCTGCCGCAATCTCATTCTCTATGTAACTAATAATCATCAGGGTAATGGTGAGGTAACAGCACCGGCTGTACTTTCCGAAAAAGAAACACGAAAGCTTTGTATTGATGTGATGTGTTGCTGTGGCAAACAGATTGGAATGTGGAAGCAGCTAATGTTCAGGAATTCCCCGTCACGGCGATTGATGAAGAGTCTGGAACTGCCAAAAGTCTGAAAATAGATTACGTCCTGTGGGGCGACGATGGGAAGCCATTGGCTATTATTGAAGCAAAGCGTACAAGTAAAGAGGTAGAGCGTGGGAGATATCAGGCCAAGAATTATGCCGACGCCATCGAAAAGCAGTATGGTCGAAGACCGGTTATTTACTATACCAATGGTTTTGACACATTCTTTTGGGATGATCTGGGCTATCCGCCACGTAAGGTATTCGGCTTTTTAAATTCGGAGGAGCTGATGCGGCTCATGACAAGGAGACATCAAAAAGGAATCCTTCGCGAGCAGAAAATCAATCAGTACATCGCCGGGCGCTACTATCAGGAACGGGCGATTCGCCGGGTAATGGAACGGTTCGAAGATGAAAACCAACGCAAAGCATTGCTAGTGATGGCAACTGGTACTGGGAAAACCCGAGTTTCTGCGGCGATCGTAGATTTGCTTACCAAGGCGCAATGGGTCAAACGCGTGTTGTTTCTCGCGGACCGTAATGCATTGGTCACGCAGGTGCTGAAAAATTATAACGAATATCTACCCAGTTCTACCGGCGTCGATCTTACCAAAGAAACAGATCAGGGGTTTGCGAGGGTTGTATTTTCAACATATCAAACTATCATCAATCGCATTGACTCCGACTACCGGAATGGAAAACGGTATTACGGCGTCGGGCATTTTGATCTGATCATTATTGACGAAGCGCACCGTTCTATTTATGATAAATATGGTGCCATATTTGACTACTTTGATGCCCTTTACCTGGGCCTGACCGCCACGCCGAAAAGTGAAACTGATAGGGATACTTATGCTATTTTTAATCATAAGCCGGGCGAACCTACCGATGCTTACGAATACACCACCGCGGTAGATGATAAATTCCTGGTTCCGATCAAAAAGGTGAAGTTGGAATTGAGATTTCCAACTCAGGGAATCAGGTACAACGATCTTTCAGAGGAGGAGAAAATGGAATGGGAACGTAAGTTCTACGATCCGGCAACAGGTGCGGTGCTCAATGAAATCGATGGAACAGCAATCAATCAGTGGCTTTTTAACCAGGATACCGTAGACAAAGTGCTGCAATCCCTGATGGAATTCGGGCACAAGGTCGAAGGCAATGAGAAATTGGGTAAGACGATCATATTTGCCAGAAATCACCGGCATGCCGAATTTATTCTCAAACGTTTCGGAGCGCTTTACCCGCAAATCCATCGGGATTTCGCGCAAGTAATTGATAATGTTGCGCACAATCCGGAAAACCTGATCCTGCAATTTAAAATCAAAGAAAAATATCCGCAGATCGCCATTTCTGTCGATATGCTGGATACCGGCATTGATGTCCCGGAAATAGTGAACCTCGTATTTTTCAAACCGGTATATTCTGCTGCGAAGTTTTGGCAAATGCTCGGCAGAGGCACACGTCTCAGCACCGACCTGTATGGACCGTTAATGGACAAGGAGGATTTCTATGTCTTTGATGTTTGCCGGGTTTTCGAATTTTTCGACCAAAATCCGCAGGGTATTATTCCTTCAAAAGCAAAGTCGCTAAGCGAAATCACATTCAATGCACGCGCAGAGCTTATTCATATTCTACAAACACAAGGCAGCCCGCTTCCTGAAAGCGAAGACTTTCAAACGAGCAAATCGCTCTGTGAAATATTGAGCAAGCAAGTAGCTGACCTCAACTCGAATGCATTTGAAGTGGGCCTACATTTGCGCCAGGTTGAACGTTATGCCAGCCTGACTTCGTGGAATAACATCCGCGATACCCATGTCAGAGAGTTGGCGGAGCACATCGCGCCGCTTGTCGCAAACGAAGAGACGGACGAGCAAGTGAAGCGCTTTGACTTAATGATGGTTAAGTTACAACTGGCCGTCATCAGGAGTGAACGTTCGCAACCCAATTATGTGGAGAAGCTACAAGGAGTTGCGAGAGAGCTGTTAAGAAAAGCTGATAACGTTCCTACGATCGCGAAGCGCAAGGAAACACTGAGGCAGGTTCTACAACCAGAATTTTGGGCAGCCGCGGGAGTTCCTGCTATCGAGAAACTTCGTGTGGAAATGAGAGAGCTTGCGAAGTTACTGGACATGTCTTCTGGTAAAGAAATCTTCTACACAAACTTCGAGGACCAGTTAATAGCGCCCATCCAGTTTGAAGATTACATGGGCAGTTTTGGTGACTACAATAATCATTATTCGAAGCTTAAAAAAATCATCTTAGAAAATGTCAATCATTTGACAATTAGCCGACTTCATAACAATCAACCTATCACAACTTCTGAGTTGAACGAACTCGACAGAATGCTTTTTGAACAATCGGGTTGTCAAACTCAGGACGCTTTCAAAAAGGCATTAGGAGATAAACCAGTCGGTGTTTTTGTTAGGTCAATTCTAGGCCTGGACAAGGCAGCAGTACAAGAGGCATTTTCAGAATTTCTATCCAATAGCCCTCTCAATTCCGTGCAAATAGAATTCGTAAATGATATTATAAGGCTTTTGACAAAAAATGGCTCAATTGACACTCATATGCTCTTTCATCAACCATTCACCAAATTTCATGAAAGTGGTGTGGCGGGAGTATTTGAATTGAATGCTAAGCGGATTATTGAGATTGTTGAGGATACAAATCGGAAGGCGATAGCTGGGTAAGACCTTGCTACAATTATTTAAAATTAACTCATGCCAATACCAGATTATCAAACGATTATGTTACCTGTGCTAAAATTAGCCGATGATCAAAAAGAACATTCCTTGAAGGAAGCCGTTGAGGTTTTATCCAACCAATTTCAGCTATCCGATGCAGAAAAGAGTGAGTTACTTCCAAGCGGTCAGGGGCTGTTGTTTTCCAATCGGGTTGGCTGGGCGAGGACATATTTGAAAAAAGCAGGCTTACTTACCTCACCAAAAAGAGGAAGCATTTTGATTACAACGCGCGGACTTGATTTATTAGGCAAAAATCCAAGTAAGCTGGATAACAGTATTTTAAAGCAGTATCCCGAGTTTGTTGAGTTCTACAGTAAAAAGGATGATGGAGGAATTACCAGCAATAATACAGTTCAGGAAGTTGAAACTGACACACCGGAAGAAACTATTGAAATAGCATATCAAAAGATCCGTAAATCTCTGGCTCAGGAAATAATAGACACTGTAAGAAGTCTTTCTCCTACATTCTTTGAACGTCTTGTCGTCCAGCTCCTTGTAAAAATGGGATATGGAGGTTCCGAAAAAGATGCTGGTAACGCAGTTGGTAAAACAAATGATGAAGGAATCGATGGTACGATTAAAGAAGATAAGCTTGGCTTGGATATTATTTACATTCAGGCAAAGCGTTGGCAAGCGGGAAATACAGTTGGACGACCTGAGTTACATAAATTTGTCGGAGCACTCGCCGGCCAGGGTGCTAAGAAGGGTATTTTTATAACAACCTCTTCATTTACAAAAGATGCATTAAGCTACATGCCTCGAAATGAGACTAAGATTGTATTAATTGATGGAGAGCAGCTTGCGCAATTAATGATTGATTATAATCTTGGAGTTTCGCCTCAAAAAATTTATGAAATTAAAAGGCTAGATAGTGACTACTTTGAAGAGGGATGAAGAGATTTAAATCTTCAACTAAACGATAAATTATGAATGCATTTATTTCATATAGCCACAATGATGCCGAGATGCTAACTTTATTGCATACGCATTTAGCACAACTTCAAAGAGATGGACTAGTTAGCACTTGGACCGACCGAGAAATACTCGCCGGTGGAAATCTGAATGATTCGATCTCTAGGTCTCTTAACAATTCGAATATTTTCATTGCGCTGCTTAGTCCAAGTTACATAGCTTCTACCTATTGCTATGAGAAAGAATTCGTAAGGGCAATACAGCGCCAAGAAGAGGGTAAATTGGTTATTGTTCCGACGATAGTTGAGCCTTGTGATTGGCTGAACACACCTTTCAGCCAATTTAAGGCACTACCGAAAGACGGTAAAGCTATTACCACTTGGGAGAATAAGAATACTGCTTTTGTTGATGTAATTCAAAATTTAAGAAAATTGATAGAAAATGGAGGGCTAACCGACGACATCCCAAGTCAACCGGAGCATTCTGAAATTCCCAAAACCGGTAGAAATTATAGAGTACAAAAGGACTTTGACTCTATTCAAAAAATGGAATTTATCGAACAAAGCTTTAAAGAAATAAAAGAGCACATTAATCGATATTTACAAGAAATTAACGAGCTTGAAAATATAAGAAGGTGTTTGGGAATTGCAAGGAATGGAGATCGTACCATCTTTGCAGTGACGAAACATTAAAGCATTGATTAAACAGTTTACTAGACTGACCGATCTCCAATGGGCGGCAATATCACCATTTTTGAATCTAAAAAGAAAGAGAAAACTGAATTTGAGGGAGGTGATGGATGCACTTCTCTACATACTTCGTACAGGCTGCCAATGGCGAAATTTGCCTTCCTGTTTTCCTCATTGGCAAGCAGTATATTGGTATTTCAGCCAGTGGAAAAAGCAAAATGTAATTGAGCAAATAAATCGGGCAGTTAACCAGATGGACCGGATAAATGCTCATAGGGATAAAAATCCGTCGATTCTTTGTATTGACAGCCAGAGCGTTAAGTTGTCCCCTATGATTTGTGAATTACGTGGCACGGATGCCAATAAAAAAGTAAACGGACGTAAAAGGCAGGTGCTAGTTGACAGCGAAGGTCGGATCTGGTTTGCACATATTCATGCCGCAAATCAGGGCGACGGTCCCGCATCCCTTGCTTTCATGGCTGACCTTATCTGCCAAGATGAACGTCTAATAAAGATTTACGGAGACCAAGCATATAACGGCGTTTTCGCGGATGAAATCAGGAAAAATGGTATCGATTTTGAGAAAGCTTCAAAGCCAGAATCTGCAAGTGGATTTATACCAGTCGCTAAAAGATGGGTCGTCGAAAGGACATTCGCATGGACTAATTTCTTTCGTAGAATCGTGAAAGATTATGAATATACCGTATCATCTTCTGTTTCTTGGCTCTTTCTGGCCAATATTCAGTTGATGTTACAACGAATAAAGCCGATTAGTAAAACTTAATTCCCAAACACCCTCTAAGATCTCGTATAACTAAGGAAGCTAATGAGGAAATAGAAATTATACTTGTGAACAGGAATAAAATTGCTACGGAGGCCCGCTTGAAAATTTCAATTGCAAAGGACGATGCAAGAACTCGTATGTTTTCTAACAGGGGAGATGGTCGAATCAACTATTCTGTTTCAAGAGAAAATAATAGTGTGAGCGACAGAGGATATAATCTTCAGTTCGATGACTATGATTTGTTCTGGGTAAGTGAGGACTACTATTCTGCGAACAAGGGTGTGAGGATGACCGTGCGAGAAATAAGTGAACAAATATGGCTCGAATGGTTGAAGAGTGTTGGCATTATAAGCTAACATCAACTTATTCGATCTATCGTTAGAACCTCTGGGAGATTTACGGCGGCTTTATGCCGGGCCGCGTAGGCTCGCCCAGCCTGTTCTCGGCTACAATCCCTGCTCGGCAGACATCTTCTGGTCGTTCCGCAATCTGCTGTTTTTCTTTGAAAGTTTCAGGGAAAATGAGCAGAAAAGTAATTGAGTAATCGGGGCTTTCCCGATGTGAATTGCATTATCTACTCTCGTTCCTCTTTACCATTTCTGTCGCCCACCTGACATTAGCCATTCCGCATTAATTGGTGGTCGGATTCAGCAACTAAAACAATTTCACTCCGACCCTCACTGTTCCCCTTCTAAACCGGGCATCCACTTCTCGATTCGCAGGTCCGGAACCATTGTTTTGATTTCTTTCAAAAATGCTTTGCACGCCCAGGCTCCCCATTATTTCCAAGAAAAGATAGGTTTTGCCAACCTTAAATTCTACTCCCGGCGCACCAATGACTGATGGTAGAAATTTCTTCATTTGGTCATTATTTCCAAGTCCGCCTATCGAAGAATAAGCTTTATATTGATTGGAAACAGGCACAGTCCCTTCAAAACCTATCTTAAAATAAGGTCTTATATTCCGTTTCTTAAATGGATTCACTTTGATGGCCAAAGATCCACTGACGCCATTCACTGTAAATTTCTCAATTGAATACCCGCTATTATCAGCAGAATAGTAGTTTGTATTGAGATACTCAACACCTAAAACGAGATCAGCCGGACTTGCGGGATTGACATATGCAAATTGAAATCCGGCCCCGAATGTTACGCCATAATTCATCGGGCGACTATCTGAATTTACTTTGTAGAGTGGCTTATTGGCACCAGCGCCTACCACGAGTTCTACGCTGATTCCTTGCTTGCCCTCCAATGTTCGTAGTTCGTCCAGCCCTTTTTTGACATCGGCTTCCTTTCTTGTCGCGTCACAAATATCTATGTCACGGAGGCGATTGTATTTAGCTTTGGCATCACTATACTTTCCGTCAACTATGGCTTTTTTTGCTTCGTTGAGTACGATGTTGTACCGGCGTTCGACATTCATCCTTTCATTTATTTTTGTTCGTAAATCGCCATGCGTTTTTAAGAGTAACCTCTTTTCATCACAATCTGCAACCTTCTCTACCTCAATCCAAAGTTGCTGAGCCTCTTTTACATTGCATTTGGACAGTAAGTCGGACACTTTGGCGAGGGCTGCATTGAACGTTTCTATTCCTTCGCACCGGCTGACATTTGTATCCTCCTTGCCGGTCTCCTTTGTTATGGCCTTATTGTATAAAATCACAGCGGATCTGTCATTCTCAGTGAGTGCCTGTTCTCTAAACGCCTTCAACGCAGCTAACCTTCCTTCGTAGATACAGCGCTCAATGCCACTCTGAATTTCAATGGGAAATACTTTAACAAGATTCGATAGACTTTTATATCCGCTGAAAATGGTAGAATCATTTCTTCGGTTAATCCTTAGCGTATCGATTTTATTATAGATGCTTTTGAACTGCTGCCGCTGGCTAGCAATTTCAGGATTAGCAGAAGGCTGGACACTAGCAAGGTTTTCAACTAGCCTCTCGATCTCGCAATTTCGCACTGCCTCTTCAATCGAATTCTTGCCTTCTATTTCCTCAATCAGTGTTGCTAACCGCCGGTTCAATGCTGGAATTTTGACCATTGGAATGTAGCCCAACTCAACCAGCAGATCCCGCTCTTGTTCCCTACTTATCGAATTTTTTTTGGCAAGTTGATATTGCCGCTCCCATGCTATAAACTCATTGGTTGCGGCAAGTCCACGTTCAATTTGTGTTTTGATATTGCCCGATATATTGCCAATAACGGTTTTCGCTTGCGTAAAGTCCTTCAATGCACCCAATGAATTCTGCTGGTCCAATTTCCGCTGAGCACGGAACAGGAGCTCGGCAGAGAATACTTGCCGTTCAAGCGTTTTGAGGCGGGCTACGTTCGGCGTGCCCATTTTCGCAACACACTCGTCAATCTTTTTTTCAAAAACAGTCAGACTGCCGACGCCCGAAAGAGATCTGTGCTTTTTGTAGATGGCGATCGCTTCTAAATAATGCCCAGACTTCTGTTGCTGTTCTCCCTCCGAATACAGCTGCTTCAAATTTTGAATTTGTTTCAGCCGCTCTGTAAATCCCTGATTACGTGGGTAAAGCTTACAGATAGCTATAGCCGAGTTGAATTCACCACTTTCCAAATGCTTAGCAGTCTGTTCCCATTCTGCCCATTGCCAATTGTCTAGTCTTTCCTGACTAACAGCTTTCAAATTAGTTAACGATAATATAAACAGGAGGTAGAGTATTCTCATTTGCATGTTTTGGGTTGTGCACTCCCGCGAAGAGCAGCAGCTAATTTGTAATTGCATTCAATGATAGATCTAATCTTAGGTGATGAACGCCCATATGCCGCACACCTATTATTGCCGTCCGATTCATACTGCTCGGCTGAAATGTTCAGCGAATCAAGACGAAATTGTGTAGGTAACGTGGAGTTTAAATTAAATGCATGCCGGAATGCCTCGGCTGCTTGGTCACAATCGTCAAAGGCAAGTTTTTGGCCATCGCGATAATACTTATAGACTTCATCTGCTACGAGTTTGTCGCTTTGATAGCTATAATAGAACCATCCCAAAACCGTCAACACAATTACTCCTAAAAAAATAGAAATTGGTTTCCACAAGGGAGTAGGAGCACGCCCCACGTCGATCTGGCAGGTTTTAGAAACAGAATGCATTGCGTTTTTCGCCGTTAGGATATATATAGTGGTATCATCGGGGCTAACTTCATATTTTTCTAACCCACTTACATCGACGTGGTTTGGCAACAGTATAACCTCAGCCGCGTTGTCAATTATCCAGGTAAGGTTTGTTGATTGCCCTTTTTGCACGAAGCTATGTACTGCACCGAATTGGCGAATATTGACAGGTTGGATAACTGTAATTGAGGTTGTCTCTTCTACTGTCGTTTTAAGATCCAGTGAGAGAACGGTAAGCTTAAATTTTTGACTTTTAGACGGGGTAATCAAAAGCGACCCCGATAATGGGATATCTGAAGTGCTTATACCATCATCGAGCTTTGCAGAATGTGCATGCTCGATTTTCCAAACCAGTTCAGTTGACGAATTCGCAGGCAGGGACTTAAGTCTTGGCCGAAAACCTATAATTTCAGGATTTGGTATTACAGTGACCTCGATATTTTTAGATTCCGAATGAAATTCATTTTTTGCCGTGAGAGAAAACACTGATGATTTATCAATAGGGAGCTCGATAGATGACTGATTAGATACATCTCTATTTATCGGTAACAGGATTGTTGAATTAGCATTCAAAATGCCCCAAGTCAATCTTATTACTTCTCCTTTCTTTATGTGTGTTTCTGAAGATGTAAAATTTACGATTGTAACTGGTTTTACTACGTTTAGAAGTATGGTTTGACGTTTTTTTACCAAACCATCAAGAGCGACTAGTATGATTTCGCATTTTTGATCATCCAACGGTGTCAATATTTTTTTCCCAGATGAAGGAACTTCGACCCTTCCTGATCCATAGTCCAGGAAAACAGCGTGTGCATATTTTGTTTTCCAAGTCAATTCTGAGGAACTACCTGATTTAACTCTTGTTCTACTTAATTCAAATATCAGAATTTCTGGTGCGGGAGTAACTTTTACGCTTACGCTTTTTGTGGATCTTCCAAATACATTTTCAGCTATCAAAATGTAATCCTTAGTCTGAGATGGGAAAATTTCTACATTTGAGCGAGTTGTCACATCACCTATGGTTTGAATAGTGACTTTTGATGCACCCTCTATTTTCCACCGGAGAAATTTTCGATCAGCTTGCTCCTCGAAAAGGAAGCTTTCAATTACCGGGGCTTTCATTAATGCTCCAATAATATTAATCCATTGTTTATAACTTACGCGTAGATTCGGATTATAATAGCCACTGTTAAAGGTATTGCTAAACGCCTTTCTTATGGAATCTGGGACATTCTCCTGCAAATATTTGAGATACCACTTGTAATGCTCAGGAAGCCGGAAATTTGATGAGGATTTGTCGCCAGATGGCCATTTGTAACTGTTGAAATATTCCTTCATTTGAAGTTTCCCACGCACCTTTAAAAAAAATAATGGGTGAAAAGGGAATAACAAAAAATGAATGCCAACTGCCACCGCCCATGTGTCAGTACTAGTGTCTACCTTTATAAGTTCTTTGTTCATTAAAATCTGATCTTGAATTTCCGGAGCAAGCCACTCGCCTGGCTTTCCATAAACCTCGGGATTGTCATTTACTGCACCTCCTTCAAAATCTATTAGACAAAGTCGACTACTTTTTAGATTAATAAAGAAATTCTTGGGATTGAGGTCAGCATAAATAAATTTCATCTTCTCTAAATAGCTAAACGCCTCAACAAGATCATAAGCTAATTTGAACCTGTTGCTGATCGGATGATTATAAAATTTCTGCTTAAGCATTTCCCTTGTTTTGAGGTTATCTTCATTAAACAACCTCGAAAACTCAATCCATTCGTCACTACCTAAAAGTTTGGCCGCATACCCAATTACATCTTTTCCGTCATATTTTCCATAAAAACTGAATTGGGGAAGTGCTGCCAAACCTGACACCTCATTCAATGGCTTTTCTCTGTTTTTATCCGTGGTTTTCTGATATTCAATAATACTATTTTGTAGTTGTTCAATCGTTGCTATTCCTCGGACCGCGCTGCCATGCCCGTCATCTTCAAAAATCTTGATTGCCAGTTCAAGATTTTCTTTACCATCAACCTTCTCGGAGCAATAAACTTTACCAAATGCACCCACTCCAAGTACCTTTGGCGAAAGTTCTATTGAATTTATATTAGCATATTCAAGATTTAGTTTGGAGGTCTTGAATTTAATTATCTTCAGAAGAGGCATGCTTGGCAAGATTCTTGGTTTTATGATATGCAATTGTCGTATCAGTAATTAGCATTGCGACGGTTGCATCGTCGTCAAGACTTGCCTGAATAGTGTTTAAGTATTTACCTAAGAAGTCGCCTAGTTTACCTGAATCGTAATCTTCAATCTTTGAAAACTCCTCTCTTAAGCCTTTAAAAAAGGTAAGCATTTTAGGTTCATACTTAACCCAGACTCCTTTATCGTTTTTGCCAGCTGATAATTGATCAGCTGAATAAATACCATCTGTGCAGATTAATAAAATATCACCTTGAAACACATCCTTTTTTATGGTAATTATTGAGGGATAGCACTCTTCAGCCATTGGCACGTCGCTGATAAGTTTATATAAAACCTCCCTGCCATCCTGAGGGATTGTGTGTGGATTTAATACATTTAATGCATTCCAAGGAAAATGATAGTATGTGGGAAATTCATCGAAACTGCCCCTTATATGCCATATAGCTCCATTTCCAGTATATGCGATCACAAACTTGTCGTCGTTTTCGAATACAGAGATGAGTGTTGTTGCATACAGTTGAGCCGAGTTATCATAGTGATCACCATTGATACTCCGTTTGTCTACTAAGAGTTGTTGAGCCTCTTTAAAAAGTTCGACAATCCTATCTTCATTAGGCAATTCGGTTGTGTTGCACTTTTCGTGAAAAAAGTCGACTACCGTATCAGCTGCATCCTTTGCAAGTAGATAGGAGCCTAACCCATCCCCGACGAAGACAGCATTGAAAAACGCCGACTGGTATGATTTAGATGCATCTTGGTTTTCTTGCTTGTTCGTAGCGGTAGCGCAGGCAATTATTGTTTTTTGATGCTCAGACATTTTTATGACGTTGTGAACTTAGCGAAGCAATAAAAAACTGTCTCAAATCGGCTTCCGAATAACTCGTCTTGTAAAACTTGATATCTGTTACAATATCCTGCAAAACCGACTTAGCTTGTTTTACATCATCATTCGCTATGTCCTCCCTGGCAGTCCAGAGTGTGCTGCAAATAGAGATGTCTGGATTTTTTTTAATTCTCTCAGCAATCTCTTTAGTTGCATCAGGTGCCTGACACAAACCGTCAGAGAAGACAATAATGCTTACCGTTTTCTTAAGGCCATCTCCTTCTCTGTCAATTAAAAACTCATTTGCCATATGCTCAGCATGCAAAAGCGCTGCACCTATGAAAGTTCCATCCCCATCTACCCCTGTAGTTGTTGGGTCGTAGTCGGCATAATCATCAATGGACTCTAACTCTGTTGCCGGAAGGTAAACTTTCGCATCCAAACCAAAGGTGATTGCTGCTATGGAAAAATTATTCCTTATGGAACTGCCTTTAAAAAATGTCAAGAATTCCCGAATGCCATGGTTCAAGTTTTCAGCAATTCTTCTATTCTTTTCCCCTATTCGGTTCATTGAATTACTGCCGTCTAAAAGAAGAATTCCAAGTTGATGAAATGTTCTGCTCTCAGGCACATCTCCTACTTCTAAGTCATTAAAGCTTGCCATAATTGTTACGCTCTTTGATTGTATATAACTAAATAATCGATTAAACTTTTGCTTAGATTGATCTTCACATTTAAGAATTATTACCTTTCAGATATCCGCCTTCCTCCCTAAGTATTCTATCCTTTACCCCCTTGGATATCAAGGTTAGAATTCCATTTCGCATATCTTCAGTAACCCTCGAAAAGCCAAACATTTTGGCAACAAGTGGCACAGCTGCATCTGAATGTATTGCAAGGGCACTTTCAGTTACCTTTTGAATGGCTTGCAAAATTTCTTCGGGAGAGATCAACTGCAACTTTTTTGAAGCGGCCGGAATGTTACTGCGTTCTCTTACTACCGGGATTGTCATGTCAGGAAGCCAGAGGAAGCCCTCCTTGATAGCAATTAGACCAGCCCCAGCAGCATAAACTGCGGCACTTTCAAGTGACTGTCGTATTCTTGATCCTACCTTCGACACTCCCGCGGCATCAGCAATACGCCTGGCGACTTCGTCAAAATGAACCGGGCTTTCAACTTTAACAACTTCATGGATCCAGCTCGCCAGTTTTCCGGCAGGATATAGATGCAACTCTTGACTGCTGATTTCTGCCGGTAGTTCAGCGAGCTGGTAAAAAGGTTGAAGGATTTCTATTGTAACATCTTCTCTGATAAGAGAAGCCAGCTCTTTCTGGATTTCTTCTTCGACCACATCGTCAAGAATGACCTGTTCTTTCGCCTTCTCGATTACATCGACAAGCCTTTGCAATTCCCGCTCGGGGTTTCGAAACCAATCAGTACTCCATACTCGATACATCTTCCAACCCATCGCCTCCAATACTTCCTTGCGAAGCCGGTCACGGTCTCTAGCGGATTTGGCATTTTTATAGGTTTCTCCGTCACACTCAATGCCAAGCAAGTAGCGTCCGGGATTTTCCTGATCAACAACTGCGAGATCGATATTGTAGCCCTCAGATCCTACATGTCGCCGCAGCGTATAGCCTGATTTAGTCAGTTCTGCTTCTACGAAGTCTTCAAAAGGCGTTGATTTTGGAAAGGTTATAGGTTTGGTTTCGCTGAACTTTCCATGCTGTGCGAAGTACAAGAAACTTTTGAGCGCTTTAACACCAAACTTCTTGCCGGAAGCGTCAATATCATCAGAAACTAGATTGGTGAATACTTCGCACCTTAGCTTTGCTCTGGTGATTAGTACATTGAGTCTGCGTTCCCCACCTTCATTATTGAGTGGGCCGAAGCTTTGTGGAACAGATCCATTCTCAATCCGGCCATAACCTACACTTATGAAGATGACATCTCTTTCGTCACCCTGAACGTTCTCCAAATTCTTGACAAAGAAGGGCTCATTCGGATGACTAGTGAAAAAGGCTTCGGCGGCAGGATTCTTTCTCCTTTTTATTTCAAGTGCAAACTGAATGGCTTGCATTTGTTTGGAGCTGAATGCGACAACGCCCAAAGTTTGCTTCGGATGTTTTAATGCATGCTCGATAACCGCGTCTGCGACATGCTCCGCTTCCTTTGGATTTGTACTGGTAGTGCCTTTCTCATAAACAGTTTCTGGAAAGTAGTGGTACCTAAGTCCCATACGTGTTTTTGCACCAGGGCTTGGGAAGATAACCAAACGGTTCTCATAAAATTCCTTGTTGGAAAGGCTAATCAGTGATTCGTGTCTACTTCGGTAGTGCCAGCGCAGCATTCTTTCGGAAGCTCCCTGCCCATTGCACATTCCTAAAATGCTTTGCATATCAGCAGTCACGTTGTCTTCGTCTTCGGACTCGCCGGTCATTTTATCAAAAAAGCTTGTCGGAGGCAATTGTTTGGTATCTCCCACAACGACCAATTGTCGGCCTCGTAATAAGGCGCCCAGTGCTTCAACCGGCCTCACCTGACTAGCTTCATCAAAAATCACAAGGTCGAATTGTATTGCTCCGGGAGGAATAAAGTTGGCTATCGACATAGGGCTCATCATCACAACTGGCTTGATTGCCTGGATTGCTAGCCCAGCCTCTTGCACTAATTTTCGAATCGGTTTATGTCGGGACTTCTTATTGAATTCAGCTCTAAGGATATTCACTTGCCCGCCAGCTTCGCCCTTAGGAACTCCTTCCCAATGCCGTAATGCAACTAACGCCCGGTTATACTGAAATTTCAGATTGTCTGCTTTCTTGAATTTCTCAACTACTTCCTCGTGACTAGTGCGCTCAAACCGCCTTAGAGCCAAGCTGGACAATAATGATAGCTCTAAAAGCTTCACATACCAGGTCTTTTGAAGTGCTAATTTCAAATGAGACGATGCTTCTGGCCATGAAAGAGATGCTTCCGTTAGAAAATGTAAATTCTCATATGCAACAGTTTCTTCCAGTGTATTCCACGCAATTACCTGATGTATTTCAGCAAGTCTATTATTCCATTGCTCTAACTTATTAAGCTGCGTTCCGAACAGCTCCGAATTGGAAGGAACAACGTTTTCATCTATCCGAAGCATAAGGTTTAACGATCGCATACTTTCGGTATAATTCTTCTGCTTTACCGAGATAGGGGCCGAACTTGTGCGAGCGGTTTCGGATGCATTGTCCTTTTTCAGAAAACTTAAAATGCAAGTATCAATACCATTCGACTGAACAAGTTCATGGACATTTTTTAAATAGTCTGCGCTTTTACGCAAGCCGTACCAATCTGATCTATGCTGCAACCACCTGCTACCAAATAGTCGATGGCCGATTGGCTCTAAGTCTTTGATAGTATTTTGCAGGCGTTTGGCTTCCAGGATCGCATCAGTATACGCCACCTTTGTTTGTAAGTTGTCCGGTAGACTGGAAATGCAAAAGGAGGCGAGTCGTTTGTTGCTAGCTTTATAAGATCCAATCACAAATTTGTACCATTTTGAACCGTGTGCGATCAGGTCCTGTCTTATTTCCAGGACATTTTGCTCCCAGGCTTCCGGCAGGAAAATGCTTTGGTAATCGGCGCGAATCTTTGTCAGTTTTTCACCACTATCCAAAAGCTCAATCAGGTCGGCTCTGTTTTGTAACCAGCCAAAGTCGTCTATTGTCAATTCTTTCAGATTCGGACTTTCAGCAGCCACATCGGCAAAGTTGCGCAAGGTATCGACGGATTGTAGATTGCTTGGTATTTGTAATCCAAACTCCGCAGCTATTCTGATTGTCTCAGCATTCAGATCAAACAGATTCTCCTGGGTCTGGATCAAAGCATGCCGAAGCTCTTCCTCGTTATCGGGAAGCAGCACCTTCAATTTGGATCCCCAGAAAAGCAGGTTGACGGGCATTCCAATATCGGACAGCCTCGCCTGGATCCGGTCGCACATTGCTTCCGCCCTTAGCATGGTCCCCTGGTTCCAGTTCTGTATATAATCGATTTTTAATTTTGGTAAAGTGACGCCCTCAGACTCCTGGTTTATTCTCAGCAGGTGACCTAAGACTTGCTGGGTTGAGAGTCCGCTGTCGGAAACAATCGAATTGACCGCGTCGCAATATGCATTGAGCTCTTCTTTGTGCTCTTTTAAAAGCGCAACTTCCCTTTCCAGATGCATCAGCATTGGCTTCCCAAGGTCAAGGATTCTTTTAAGTTCTTCGTGTAATTCTTTCTTATTTGCCTTGTGGCTGTGTAATTCGAGACAAGCTTCTCCTAAACCAACTTTGTCTAACCGCCGCTTAACAACTTCTAACGCGGCCATTTTCTCGGCGACAAAAAGAATTTTCTTGCCCTGTCCGACGGCATTTGCAATGATGTTTGTGATCGTTTGAGATTTCCCTGTTCCCGGAGGTCCCTGAATTACCATGTTCTTGCCTTCCTGAACCGCTAGCATTGCAAGTACCTGGGAGCTATCAGCATCCACTACGCTGAGCAAGCTGTCGGCATTCGTTTCAGTGTCAAGATTGTGTTCTTCTGTTGATGTAGGCGGAGTATCTCGAAAGCCTGTCTCAAAAAGTGATTTTAGAGTGGGGTTGTCATATGGCTTTTTACTATTTGGCCATTTAGTACTATCCAGATCGTTATAAATCATGAATTTTCCAAAGGAAAAGAAGCCCAGTTCAATGGCATCTTTCTCGACCGACCATGCCGGTAGATGGGCAATTCTTTCCGAAACTATGGCACAATAAGCGTCTATATCGAGGTCATCACTTTCCGGAAGGTCCGGAATGGTGATGTTAAAGTCTGCCAATAATTTCGCTTGCAGAGAAAGATTACCACCGATTTCACTCCCGGAATAGCGAACTCTGAAACGCTCATTTGCACTCGACCTTTCAAGAGAAACAGGAATTAGGACCAAAGGAGCTTGTCTTACATTTTCCTTGTTACCTTCCTCAAACCATTTAAGCATGCCAAGCGAAAGGTATAAGATATTGACACCTTGCTCTTCGATGCTGGTTCTAGCGAAATAATAGGTATTTAGGATTTTCGTTTGAAGCTTTTTTTCAGTTTCATTGGTCTGGAGGCGTGTATCATTATAAGCATCCAACAGCTCCTCTTCTGAAAGCTCAGGTAAGTCACCAAAGTCCAGTTCGTCCTCCTTTTCCGCACGCCCTAGGAAGGACATTGGCTTCGACTGCCTGAATAGTAAGTTATAAATTGAACTGGATTTCTCTTGAACAATGTGTAGCCCGCGAGCCTGCGGGACCTTATAATTTAGTAGGGAATTGCGCATTCCCAAGTCAAGAAGCTCTTTCCGGGCTGATTCGAGCTTGGCAAGTAAAGAGTTTATCATACTATGGTATTTCTTGGATAAATTTTACTAATTCCAAGAAATTTTAAGGGGGGGTTAACGCGAACGACTAGCTAAATCTAACTACTTCCATGGTTACAAAATATGTTAATTATTATATTTTTAAGCAAAAATTATTTAACGGTCTATTTCTGATGAAATTCTCGAAATCGCCTGGTAACAAAATAGCCCAGACAAATCGAGATCTGCCTAGGCTATTGCAAGCATTTGTACCTTATTTCTATGGTTGCAGGATATCCTTCAGCCTAGCCATATCATCACTAATCTTCCTATCAACAATTTTCTCATACTGTTGAGTAGTCTTAATATTCCGATGCCTCAGCATCTTGGATACACTCTCAATCGGAACCCCATTAGTCAAAGTAACGGTTGTCGCAAAAGTATGCCGAGCCAAGTGAAAAGTGATATTCTTCCGAATCCCACACAAATCCGCAATCTCTTTCAAATAAGAATTCATCTTCTGGTTAGACAGCACTGGCAACACCCTGTTCTCATTCTCACATTGCGGATGATCTTCGTACTTCTCCATAATTTCCATAGCCATTGGCAGAATAGGTATGCGAGATGGAGTGTCAGTCTTTTGGCGCTTAGTTGTTATCCACTTTCCTCCATCTATCCCTTCCGCAACCTCAGTCCGCTTCAATTTATAAATATCTGCGTAAGCAAGGCCGGTGTAGCAGCAGAAAAGGAAAATATCTTTGACGAGCGCAAGGCGGCCGTCACCCATATCCCTATCCCATATTTTCTTCATCTCGCCTTCGGTCAATGCTTGCCGGTCGACCTCTCGTTTCGAAAACTTGAAGGCATAGAACGGGTCACGTTGCAGCCATCCTCTCTTAACACAAAGAAGTACGATCTTCTTGAAGTTAGCCAAGTACTTCATCGTCGTATTGTGACTAATCTTTTTGACTGCCTTGAGCCAGAATTCATATTGTGATATGAATTCGTAGTCGAGTTTCTTGATTTCGAAATCGTCTGCCTGATATTTCCATTTGATGAAATCACGGGTATGTTTAAGGCAAGTCTCATACCGCTCCAAGGTGCCTGGTGCAAAATCGGCACCGATTAAGGCAGCAATCTGATCGTTGTGCTCTCGAAAAATGGGCAGGATAGTTTTCCCGCCTTCGGTTCTGCCCAAGAGAATATTTTTGATAGCTTCCGAGGTGATCTCTTTGTTCGCCTCAATCAATGATCGCTTTGCCTCGTAAATCTTCGACGTCAACGTATCTAGGTAGGCATTCAATGTTTTAGTATCCTCCTTGTTCCCAGTCGCCCGCCCTGCACCTACGCTCCATTTGGACGGATGCCAAATACGTTTGGTCGAGATATCCTTTGGAACTCCATTGACGGTGACACGGCAATAAACATAGCGCATTCCGTCTGCTAATTCTGGGTTGGGTCTTTTCAAAAAGAAAATCAACCCGAAGCTTGTTTCTAACATAGTACATAATGTTTAAGATGAACAAAAATCGAATTGTTACCATTGAAACGCAAGATGTTTACGTGGTAAACATCTTGATAACCAGCTAGTTAATTACCTAATCGGGGAAGTTTTTTTGAGATTTTCTTACTTCCACGAATTGCTACATTTTTATCGGGAATTTTTGAATATTTTGGTATAGTCCAAAAACGCAAAAACCCCGTTTAAAGCGTTTAAACGGGGTTTTTGAATGTTTTGACATCATGTCCTGCAGAGAGAGAGGGATTCGAACCCCCGGACCTGTTACAGTCAACGGTTTTCAAGACCGTCGCAATCGACCACTCTGCCATCTCTCTATATGTTTCGCCGAATGCGAAACGTGGTGCAAATGTAAAAACAAAATCTTTAAGCGCAATATCTGACCGGAAAAATTCTTGCTGATCGGTAACGACACTACTTGTCAAGTAATGCTATTTTTAAGACTTTCGAAGCGGTTTCAGGCACCTTGAAACGCTCGTCCATTCTGATTCCCAGTACCCAAATGATGTCTCCATTGCCGTTGACAAGTACAAGAGATTCTTCTTTTTGATACCGGTTGATTTTTAAATCATTGAACAGATCGCTCAATTTTTTTCTCTTTCCCCCCATCCCAAAGGGGAAAAAACTATCCCCTGTTTGCCATTTGCGTATTTTAAGCGGCCATTTCAGCTTTTCCGTATCAATGAAAATTATTGCTTTGTCCTTTCCAAGTTCACTTCTTCTGATATCGGACGTTTCCTCAAAACTCAGTAGCAAATGATCCGCGACAATTGATAAATCCGATTCAAATACTTCTATCTCATATTTCCCCCGCAAATCCGAACTTGGGCGGAGTATCAGATAATCCCTGTCAATTAGCAGATCATGCGACATGGAATGTAGGGTTTTTCCAACCGTGCCTTTCAGTGCTGTGCAGATCGATTTGACCTGGGGATACGTGAATTTGTAATCCTGCAAAACCGTCCATAACCTCAGTGCAGGTTCCGATGAATTGAGCAAGTGCCTTTTGTCGATATATACCAATCCGCTTTCGCTATGTATAGCCCCCTGTTTCCAACTTTCGAGCAGCTCTTTCAATAAGTTATCAGAAGCCAACAACCGCTCCGAAGTATTGATGAAAGTTTCTTCTACCGATGGATTCAACTTTTTCAGCACCGGGATGATCTGGTGACGGACGCGATTGCGCTTATAATCAACCGACGAGTTGGACTTGTCTTCACGCCATTGCAAAGCATGGTCTGCCGCATACTTTAAAATTTCCTCCTTGGTCATCCTAAGCATCGGCCTGATGATTGCGTTGACCCGCGGCATTATACCTTTTATGCCAGAGAGCCCGGTTCCACGCGTTAGATTCAATATGGCGGTTTCAAGCGAATCGCTGTTGTGATGCGCGGTGACAATCCAATCGTACTGCTCGGCCTGCCGTAAATTTTCAAACCATTTGTAACGCAGTTCGCGCGCAGCCATTTGCGTGGAAACGCCCTTTTCCTTCGCTACCGATTTTGTCTCGAATGAGGTCGAGAAAAACTCGAATCCATAATGGTTCGCTATTTCGCGAACAAAATGAGCATCTGTCTCAGATTCTTCACCGCGAAGTTTAAAGTTGCAATGCGCAATACCTGCTTTAAACTTGTTCTCATGAAATAAATGCGCCAGAACAACAGAATCAATTCCCCCACTTACTGTCAGCAGCGATTTCTTTCCATTCAGGTCCCAACCTTGTTGGTTAATAAAAGTTAAAAAAGAATCCACAAAGAACCTCTTAGATGTAATTGATGTAATTTTGGCGTGAACAGGATCGGATTTGCTTTTGCTGATAAATTTCGGAAAACCGCATGCAGACAGAACATTTTGTTGACGGTTATTTCAAAGGTAAAAGAAAGAAAAGGAACATGGATAAAAAAAATTACCACGCTGGCTGCAACTCTTTTAAACTTTCACGCGTCATCAATATCAAAACGAATAAATATTTGCGGGCGTTCTTTGTCGTACTGATTTCCATTTATACCTTTCTGTCATTCAACGCATTAGCACAAAACACCAGTACTGCTAATGAGGATCTCATTGAGATTTTGAAGTCTGACCAACTTGAAATTATTAATGCTAACGGAGTCGATTCACGACGCGTTACTAATGGTGTTTTTAAGCATAAAGGAGCGCTTTTGTATAGTAATCTTGCGATCCAGAATATTACGACAAATGTGATTGAAGCGTTTGGAAACGTGAAAATCGTGCAGGGCGATACTGTTACGGTAACCGGCGATACCCTTTATTATTATGGTAATACCCGATTGGCAATCGTAAGCGGCCGTAAGACGGTATTAAAAGACAGTAAACGAACACTCACCACACGCAAAATCGAATATGACATGGCGAGTGGAATTGCCTATTATAAATTACCCGGACGAACGGTTGACGAAGAAAATGTCCTGACCAGTAAAGAGGGTTTTTATAACACAGCAACAAAGGAGTTTACCTATTATCGCAATGTCAAGCTGGTCAATAAAAAGTATACATTGACAACAGACACGCTGCTTTACAATTCCATAACGAAATGGTCTTATTTCAACGGGCCGACGAAGATCGTTAACAAGGATGGTACAGTGGTGGGTACCAAGGGGCAATATAATACCGAATCTACCCAGTCTTCTTTTCACAAGAGAACTACTGTTGATAACGAAACGTATACGCTTACCGCAGACTCTCTGATCGTAGACGGAAAAAGCAACGATGGCCGGGGGAAAGGAAATGTGGTCATCGTGGCAAAAAAAGATAAAACAGTGCTCAATGGTGACGAGGGATATTACTGGAAATCAAAAGGTTACTCCAAAATATATGGTCACGCTTACGTAAGGAATGTAGTTTCCGAAGACACACTATATATCAGGGCCGACACGCTGTATTCATTTGAAAATGCGAGGGATTCGACCAGAAAGCTTATTGGCGATAAAAATGTTTTTATTTACAAATCTGATTTCCAGGGCAAATGTGACTCAATCAGCTACAATACAGCCGATTCGGTGATCAGGTTTTTTCGTCAACCAATTTTATGGAGTGACCAGCATTACCAAATGGAGGCTGATTCTATCACTGCTTTCCTTGTCAACAATGAGATTAACCGGATGTTGCTAAAAGGAAAGGCATTTGTAATAACAGAGGACACCCTTGTAAGACAGTTCAACCAAGTGAAAGGCCGGATTATCAATGCTTACTTTGATAGTGGTAATAAGCTAAAACAGGTTCTGGTGGAGGGGAATGGTGAAAGTGCTTATTATGCAGTCGATGACAAGCAGAAAAATATTGGCCTAAACCGGGTGGAATGCGGAAGGATGAACCTGATTTTTAAAGAAAACCGGGTAGAGAAAATTTCTTTTGTGGGAAAACCGGACGGTAAACTGATCCCTCCCACAAAAATCAAACAGCCGGAACGTCAACTGGATGGATTTAACTGGCGAATTTCAGAAAAACCGACCCGTGAAAAGACTATTTGGGCAGAACTGTAATTTTTTAACCGTGCAAGACAAATATTCATGCAGATCGGCACGATTATTTACCTTAAAAAAATAAAGTTAGCCGGTCACACAATATATTTTGAGGATACAATTAATTCTCTATATTTTTGTAGTGTACTTTTCAGCTAAATTATTCATCAGTTAGTCAAAAGTATCAATTGAAGCTATGAAAAGATATGTACGTTATTTCTATATATTGATTGCGACAATCCTGTCTCTGGGCGGGGCAAACGCACAATCGGCTTCTGGCGGGAGCCGATTGAATATAGTTGCCAAGAAAAAGCCAGCGGCTTCCGAGCAGTTAAAGTTTACGGTCATGCCGAATGGCCTGAGCTACAAGCCACTATCTTTGCAAAATCCAAAAGCATTAAATAAATTTTATACGTCTTTTTTATTTTCTACTCCAAGTAACGCCGACAGCAACAATATGCTCGCTGCTGACGTAGTTGAGAAGAACGGCGAGAGAAAATCAACAGCAGTTGAGGCACACCTGAAAGCAGAAGAACAGCTGTATGTGAGTGATAAAATCACCGTTTCCAATATTTACCCCAATCCTGCAAGTGAATATGCCGAACTCGATTTCAGTATTTCTCCGGGAATCAGGGAAGCGAAGTTGATATTTTACAACGTGCTGGGTTCTCAGATGAACGAACTGACGCTGAACAAGAATGAAAGGAAATTACGTGTCAACACGAAGGATATGCCAACCGGGCTTTACTTCTATCAGCTATCGATTGACGGAAAGAAAGTAGCCACGAAAAAAATGCTGGTACGTCATCAGCAATAGGCTACTAATTAACACTAGATCAGCTACGCGTTCGTTATGGATGGTGTAGCTTTTTTTATTACCTTTGCAGCCAATATGCGAAAAAACAGTCTTGCAAGCTATTTCTTGCTTTTTATCTCAATTCTCTTTCTCACAACCTCGTGTAGCAAGTTCTCCAGATTACAGAAAAAAGGTACAGATCAGGAGAAGTATGATGCCGCAATGGCTTACTACAAAAAGGGCGATTTCTATAAGGCTGGCATTTTATTCGAGGAATTGATTCCTTTATTAAAAGGTAGTACTGAGTCAGAGCTTGCACAGTTTTATTACGCATATACCCAGTATCAACAGGGTCAATACAATACAAGTCAGTTTCTTTTCAAGAAATTTTACGATACTTATGCGCGCAGTGATTATGCGCAGGAAGCCTATTATATGCACGCTTTTTCGCTTTATAAAGATTCCTCTCCGTATAACCTTGACCAGACGAGTACGCATACGGCGATTTCAGCCATGCAGGATTTCATTAATTCGTATCCTGACAGCCCGTTTCGCGATGAGTGTACGAAATATATCCTGGAACTGAGATCGAAATTGGAAAGGAAAGCCTACGAACGTGCCAAACTATACCATAAGATCAGTGATTTCAACCTGATGTCGCTTAAATCGGCGGTTATCTCGATCGAAAATTTTAAGAGAGATTTTCCTGATTCACAATACAATGAAGAACTTGCTTTTCTGAAGGTAGAATCGCAATACAACCTGGCTACCTATAGTTTTATTGACAAACAAAAAGAAAGGTATCAGGATGTTGTCAAATTTTACCAGGAACTTGTCGACAAATATCCTACCGGCAAATTCAGCCGCGATGCCGAGAGAATGTTTGACAACAGTCAGAAGCAAATCGAAGTGATCGCAAAACTGGAACTTGAAAAGCAAAAACTGAAAGAGTCCAAACCTGATCCTGACAACCAACCGACGAAAGTCACAACACCTGCGATCGCAGAGCCTAAGGGCCAGTGAGCAGAAATAATACCGTTTTAAAATTTTTCAAACTATATAAGAAAATCATGGCAACTAATCCATCGATCATTACCCGGGATACTGACAAAATAGCTGACGTTACCGGCAATCTATATGAATCTGTTTCGGTTATCTCGAAGAGAGCACGCCAGATTTCAAGCAAAATGAAAGAGGAGCTTAATAATAAGCTTGCTGAGTTTGCTTCAGGAGTTGACAATCTGGAAGAAGTGTTCGAAAACAGAGAGCAGATCGAGATTTCGAAATTTTACGAGCGTATGCCAAAAGCAGGAAGTATCGCAATTGACGAATTCATCGAAGGAAAAACATACCACAGCTACCGTACAAACAGCGACGAAGAATAGTCTGTCAGAAAAATAGCAAACCAGCCTCAGTTTACATTGTGGCTGGTTTGTCATTTATATACAGAAATTTTTAAGAAAGTTGTGCTTACTTTGCCCACTTTAATAATTCAAATCAGTCAGACATAAACTCTCAAAAGTTGAACCTGAAAGACAAGAAAATTCTGATAGGAGTTACCGGCAGCATCGCTTCTTACAAGTCGGCAGTGTTGGTGAGGCTTCTGGTTAAAGCGGGCGCGTCGGTGCGGGTGGTAATGACGCAGGCAGCGACAGAATTCATCACGCCGTTAACACTGTCGGTACTTTCCAAAAATCCTGTACTCATCGCTTTTGCTACCCAGAATGGTGAATGGAACAACCATGTTGACCTTGCCCTCTGGGCTGATGTGATTGTAATAGCACCTGCGACGGCAAAAACGCTAGCGAAGTGTGCTACGGGTAATTGCGACGACCTGTTAACAGCAGTATATATGTCATCACGCTGTCCCGTTTTTTTTGCTCCTGCGATGGACCTCGACATGTTTCATCATCCGTCTACAATACACAATATCAACACGCTCATTTCATTCGGAAACTTTTTCATTGAGCCTGAATATGGGGAACTCGCCAGTGGATTGACGGGAGACGGAAGGATGGCCGAGCCGGAGACAATTTCCTCGCGGCTTGGTACACATTTCGCCAAACGGCCGGTTGCTTTCATGAAAAAAGTGTTGATAACAGCTGGACCAACATTAGAGCCGCTCGATCCCGTTCGCTTTATCAGCAATCACTCATCTGGTAAAATGGGGTATGCAATTGCATCGGCGTTTGCTGATGCCGGCGCTCAGGTCACATTAGTAACCGGACCAAGTGCCATTAAGAGTTTATCGCCTGCGGTAAAAAAAATACAGGTTGGCAGTGCGCAACAGATGCTTGATGCGACGGCCGCCCAGTTTCCCGAGCAGGATCTAGTGATTTTTGCAGCAGCGGTGGCAGATTATACCCCTAAATATGTCGCAGAGCAGAAAATCAAGAAGCAAGGTTCGGAAATGACATTGGAACTCGTTAAAACGACTGATATTGCAGCGACGCTAGGGCAAAACAAACAGGAAGGACAATTGCTAATCGGGTTTGCGCTGGAAACTGAAAACGAAGAGGCCCATGCCATGGACAAGCTAACTCGTAAAAACCTGGATTTTATCATTTTAAATTCACTAAATGATGCTGGTGCAGGTTTCGCGCACGATACGAACAAAATAACCGTTATTGACAGGAAAGGAAACAAAAGGCGCTTCGAATTGAAAACGAAGGAAGAGGTTGCCCAAGATATTTTAGAAATTGTAATTGAAAGATGGAACGAGGTATGAAAAAAATATATGCTGCTTTTTTTCTTTTATTAACAATATGCACGCATCAGCTGTTTGCACAGGAGTTTCAATTCACCGTCAATCTGAATTACGAGCAGCTTGTTGCACAGCAAAAAACTGATCCGCAGTCCATGAACCAGCTGCAAAGCTACATGAACGAGTTTTTGAACAATACCAGGTGGACAAATGATCAGTTTACAAAAGAAGAAAAAATTAAATGCAAACTGAATGTCAATCTGACACGGTCCCTGGCTCAGGGTAGCTTTGAAGGCAATGCACAACTGGTCGTTTCCAGGCCTGTCTATAACTCAAACTACGAAACAGTTCTTTTCACTTATATAGACAAAAACTTCACTTTCACCTATTTGCCGAATACACAGCTATATTTTAATGAAAACAGCTACACGGAAGAATTACCTTATATCCTGGCATTTTACGCAAACGTAGCCCTCATTTTCGACTATGATTCGTTTAGTAAAATGGGCGGCTCACCTTTTGTACAAAAAGCTTTTAATCTTGTTAATCAAGCCAGAAATGCATCACCAAACAAGCGCGGGTGGGACTCCGGCGGCGATTCAAGAAACCGGTATTGGCTGATTGAAAATCTGATGAGCCAGCAGTTCACCCCGTTTCGGGAAGGTATGTATAAATATTACAGGCAAGGACTTGATGTAGCTACTCAAAATCCTGCCGAAACCAGGGCAAAAGTGCTTGAATTCCTCGCCACCTTAAAGGAGGTTAACCAGCTTCGCCCTGCAAGCGTAGTTGTGAATTCATTTTTCGACGCCAAGTCTGATGAACTCTATAAAATCCTGATTGAAGCGCAACCTGACGAGCGCGCTAAGGCATATACGTTGCTGGTTAGCCTTGACCCAACCAAAACTCAACTGTACCAGCGTCTGTCATTATAATATGAGCAAAAGACTTGTTCGCATCGCTTCATCCAAACTGTCGGATCAGTTACCTTTCTTACTTAAACATGAAATAAGCGGAGTTTTGAATAACGGCAAAACATGTTTCGGTATATTGATCTCCATGACAAATGACCATCTCACGCTGGAAGATCCCCGACAACATCGTCATACCTTTGCTTTCGCAGATCTCTATGAAGTCGTTTATGACTCGATTTCAGCTGCCCGCATTAAAACTTAACCGGTTATTGGTTATATTTTCTGATTGTGAATATCACTAAGTATATTCGTAACGGAGAAACAAAAGAAATTTTCCCTCTAGAAGCCGATTGTAAGATCTCCGGCAAACGGCTCTCCGAATCACATGCTTGCTAATTTACTTATCAAGAACTACGCTTTGATCAAGCAACTGGAAATGTCGCCTGATCCCGGTCTCAACATTATCACAGGCGAAACAGGGGCAGGAAAATCCATTATGCTTGGTGCGATTGGTCTGTTGCTGGGAAATCGTGCTGATGTAAAGTCATTGTATGATTCTGCCGAGAAGTGTGTAATTGAAGGAACCTTTAATCTGGCAGGGTACGATCTGGCTCCCAATTTCGAAGATGAAAACCTCGACTTCGCTGAAGACTGCATTATCCGGAGAGAAATTGCAGTATCTGGTAAGTCCCGCGCTTTTATCAACGACACGCCCGTTAACCTGGATACATTAAAAAAAATAGGCAGTCAGTTACTGGATATCCACTCGCAGCATGATTCTATTCTACTCGGGAACAACGATTTTCAACTGCAGGTTGTCGATTCTTTTGCCAAGAACGCTTCAATTCTGAAAACGTATTCAAAGCATTATCAGGCATTTCGGCAAGCTGCCGCGCGGCTTGACGACCTTCAAAAAAGGGCTGCGCAGCTTCGTAAGGAGTTCGATTTCGACCAGTTTATGTTTCAGGAACTCAATACCGCAAGTCTGCGCCCGGGTGAGCAGGAAAAACTGGAAGAGGAACTGACCATACTCGAAAATGCAGTAGAGATTAAAGAGCGGCTGCAACTGGCTTATACTTACCTGGATAATCCGGAAACCTCCGTCCTCGATCTGCTCAAAAATACAACCGCAGCACTTGCTCAGGCATCCCGGCTCGTCAGCGGATACGAAGCATTGCGCCAGCGTGCGCAGAGTTCCCTCATCGAGCTTAGAGATCTTGCCGATGAAATCGACCAGGTCAATAATTCCGTTGAAGTGGACGCTGGTCGAAGCCAGGAAGTGCAGGAAAGGCTGGATTTGATTTACAATTTACTAAAAAAACATCAGGTCACTTCCGTTGATGAACTACTGGATATTGAAAAGCAGCTTCAGGAGAAACTCACGATTGTTTTGAATCTCGATGATGACTTGCTGGCCGCGGAAAAGGCAATGAAAAAAGCACAGGAAGAAATGCTTGCGAGCAGCACAATACTGTCGGAAAGCCGCAAAAAGGTAGTTAAACCGATCGAGAAGCTGATATTGGAAAGATTGGCTGAACTGGGAATTCCAAATGCTTCTTTATCGATTCAAATTTCAGAAACCGCCCCCTCCCCGGCTGGTAGCAATTCAGTTGCCTTCCTTTTCAGTGGCAATAAGGGAGTAATGCCACAGGAATTGCGTCAGGTTGCCTCAGGAGGTGAATTCTCCCGGTTAATGATGGTGATAAAGTACATATTAGCCGACAAACGCATGCTTCCAACCATTATCTTTGATGAAATCGATACCGGCGTTTCCGGTGAGATTGCTAAACAGATGGGTAAAATGATGCAAAACATGGCTAAAAACCATCAGATCATTGCTATCACACACTTACATCAGATTGCCAGCAGTGGAACTGCGCACTACTTTGTTTATAAAGATCACTCGTCAGATAAAACGGTCAGCAAAATCAAAAAACTGACGATCGACGAGCGCGTGCAGGAAATAGCGCAGATGATCGGCGGCCATAATCCATCAGAAGCAGTTTTGCTCAATGCAAGAGAGCTGATATTGAAAGGATGACCTTTAACTTTTCTTACGTAACTACTACTCCCTGATCATGAAGCAAATTTTAACAGCAATAACATTGGCAACCGTTCTTTTGGGGTGTAGCACGAAACCCGGCGAGGATAAGCTTACCAGCCTGGAGACCGAAGTTTTGGCAGTACACGACGAGATAATGCCAAAAATGGATAGTATTATGATTTTGAAATCAATACTCTCCACAAAAATCAAGGAGATCGACAGCCTGGATAATGTAGGTTTGAGCAGCAATACGCTTGCCGAGCAAAGGATCAAGGCTATTGACATTAATCAGAAACTGAATGAATCTGACAAATTAATGATGGACTGGATGCATGCATACAAAGGTGACTCAGCAAAACAGCTGCCGCCGGAACAAGCCGTGCTTTATTTTGAAGGGGAAAGAGACCGGATATTACAGGTAAAACAGCTTACATTGAGGTCGTTGAAGGAAGCAAAAACATTTCTTGAATAATTTATGCAGTTTGATAAAAAAAATAACCCTTTCGGCCCACTAGCCATTTTCTTTTTGCTTGCACTTGTGAGCTGCGGCGATAACAAATTACCCATCATGGGAGAACGCGATTGGGTAAAGAAAACAGTGGACGGAAAGGAAGTTGTGGATACGATTTACCACACCATTCCTGCCTTTTCTTTTGTCAACCAGGATGGCGACACGATATCAGAAGAAATCGTAAAAGGTAAGATATATGTTACCGACTTTTTCTTTACCACCTGCCCTACAATTTGTCCGGTTATGAAGCGGCAGATGACCAAGATATACAACCAATATAAAGGCAATCCTGAATTCATGATTCTCTCCCACTCTATTGATCCAGAACATGATACACCTCAGGTACTTAATAAATATGCGAAGGATTTAGGTGTCGAAGGAAATCAATGGCAGTTTTTGACTGGCGAAAAAGAAAAGATCTATGATATCGGACAAAAAAAATATATGGCTGTGGTACAGGAAGATAGCGCGGCAGCAGGAGGTTTTTTGCATAGCGGCGCATTTATTCTTGTAGATAAAGAAAAGCACGTTAGGGGAATGTACGATGGTACGACGGAAGAAGGTACCGAAAAACTGATGAAAGATATAGCAAAGCTGCTGAAAGAGTATGAGAAGTAAAAAGCATTGTCCATGCCACTAATTAGCCGATTTTATGCATTGGCTCTTTGCCTCGCCCTGGCTTCCTGCAGTTCCAAAGAAGAACTTAAAACCGAGCAGTACTTTGCAGAAGGCTTCCAGTTATACACAGCCTACTGTGCTAATTGTCACCAGGCCAATGGTGAAGGTCTATCAAATTTGTACCCGCCTTTAAAAGGAGCAGAAACACTAAATAACAAAGACCTTATCACCTGTATCATTCGCAACGGAATGAGTGATACGATCATGGTGAATGGAAAGGAATTTAGCAGGCCAATGCCAGGTAATCCGAAGTTGACGGACATTGAGCTGGCTGAAATAGTAACTTACGTAACTATCAAATGGGGAAAAGACAGCACTTTCACTTCTATTGAGACGGTGCAGAATTCGCTGCTGGACTGCCACCAGGGTCAGAATTAGAGAATTTAACCGTTCCTCTGCCCTGTCTGAATTTGATGTTTGTAAAATCCTGCTCCGCATCCAATCCTGTGGCATAAATCACTTCCGGGGATCCGACTGTTCGGATAGAAACAGCTTTGTCTGTAAAGATCTTCCTGGTTCGCGGACTCCAGTTTAGCTCCGAAGTATTTAAAATCTGAGACTTCTCAATCAGGGTAACCCGCACATTTCCTTTCACGATGTAAACATCCGAACTCTTATCGTACCTACCGGAGTCAGAACGCAGCTTGGTGGCGACATTGCTAAGCGAATCGTAAAAACTGATATTGACAGTGTCAGGGAAAATTTGTGTCTCGTTCTGAAACCGTTGCGATCTGGGTGTTTTCATCAGGACTTTGATCTTGCCCTGTTCACTATATTTTATCTGAACATCGTTTACGATCTCAATCGGACCGGTGTAAAGTGCCCCTACCTTGTTTTTTTTGTCTTCACAAGACATAAACAAAACTGCGAGCAAGGTTACAATACAAAAAGGAGATAACACTTTATCTCCTTTTCTGATATTCCTTAACAATGGCAAGAGTTTCATGTCACAGCGATTAGTCAAGTTTTTGTTTGATAAACCACCTTTCCAATAATGTTATGCCTAGCACAACCCGTGCGTATCGTTCCCTGATCTGCCCCGCACCACCAGTTCCTCTCTGACCTGCAACCAGCGCAGCGGAGAGGAAATTCTGATAACCTCTTCCCATCGGGAACGTAAATCCAAGGCTGACATTAGCGTCATTAACGTTCTTTCCATTAACTGTGTATGGTGTGTTTCCATAGCTGAAACCAATGCGATATCTCACCAGATCGAAATAATTCAGGGAAGTGAATTTGGGCAGATATTCAGCGCCCAGATGGAAACGGTTAACATCTTTAAGTCCTTCGGACACATTGTCGAAGTTTCTATATTTTGACCATGACTGGCGGCTGTAATCCGCCGATAAAACCAGTTTAAATGGCCATTCAAGACTTGTACCAACCTGAAATTGCTCCGGAAGGGTAAGTCCGCCGGTCAAATCGTTTTCAAGCGTATCGGCTGGGATTACCGGATAGGAGTCCTGAGTAAGCTCAAATGATGTGGTGGTATTGGCATTGATCCTCGTACCGAAGCTATATGCTCCCCCTAAATTCAGGTTCAACTTGTTGTCCTTTTTAATCGGGATACGCCCCGCAGCACCTGCGCGAAATGCAAAATCAGAAAAAATTGTTCTTTCGTTCAGACTGACAACTTCAACGTTAACGATGTTGCCATCTTTATCGACGATGTCCGGAACCCCCGGAACATTAAAAACAGTTACTTCCGACGCCTTACGAACGTTTCCAAAGAAGTAACTGGTTTCAAGGCCCAGGCTGATGTATTTGTTGATCTGTACCGAATTTGTAATTGACGCTTTATTGATGCCGCCTTTTCCGGAGGTTATATAGTTCGCATTTGCTCCGGTTCCAATTACTGGCCTGACCGACTGATTTTCGTAGTCGATAAAGCTGTAAGGCTTTAAATTGGCCCCTATCACCCACCTTGGACTTACAGGGAAAGAAAGGGAAACATACGCCAGGTTACCTCCCGCATTTTTTTGGATTTTGCTACCTTCGGCAATGCTTTTGTACTGTCCTACCAACCCTACGTCCAATGTTGTAAAACGATTTCGCACCCATAGGGCCGGATTAAGGTTATTGATCTGAAAGCCGCTCGCGGTACTCACGCCTGATTGCCCCATTCCTGAGTTGTCAGAGTAAGATTCACCATAAAACTCACCCAGACCGAGTGAAGAATAAGGTGCATTGCCAAGACCTTGCGCCTTCAGGCCGTCACAACTCCATCCCAGTGTAATTGTAAGTGTAAGTAATAATACTTTACTGTAATGCGACATTATATGTTAAAATTCTGTTCAAGCCTATTAAAACGAGTTCCGGCACCGCAAAGATGGGTGGTTTCAGGCTACTTTCAAAAAAAGTAATATCACCGCCACATATTACTACGCGCAATTCGGGGTATTTGTGTCGGTACCGCTCAATTATTCCTTCTATTTCCGCAAGCATACCGTTCATCACCCCGCTAAGCATAGAGGTTTTGGTACTTTTCCCAATCAGGAACGGCTCTTTTTCAGGATCGATCAGGGGAAGCCGCTTAGTGAACGAATGCATTGCTTTGAATCGCATTTTTACCCCCGGCGAAATTAAACCACCCTGAAATGCGGCATCTTTGTCGATCAAATCATAGGTAACGCAGGTGCCCATATCTATCACCAGCAAGTCTTGTCCTGGAAACAAAAAATTTGCACCTGCACAGGCCGCGATGCGGTCAGCTCCGAGCGTCTCTGGGGTTTCGTATTGTTTCAATATAGGGAGTGGCGTCTCAGAAGATAGGCTATGTACCCGAACAGGCAGCTGCAATGCCTCACTAAACTCCTTCTCAGTGTAACTTACGGAAGAAAACAAGATTTGCTCCGGTAGCTCCAATCGGATCGTTTCAATCAGCTGATCGAAACTTAAACCTGTCGTATAGCGTATCAGTTTTTCGTTTTCGAACCAGCCTGCCTTTGAATAGGTATTACCCGAATCGATGACAATATTCATAATGGGTTGATGTGAGGGCCTTTAACAAGAGTTTGCAAATATCATATAAATGAAATCCCTATTCAAATCAGTCCGGTTTCTTTATTGATATTGGTTGCTAAGCAGGTGATTATGTAAGAGATACGAAGACAGTTCGGTTTTTGTCGATAAAAGTTTGGAACTTTCAGAAATATTTAGCACCTTCGTCCATCTAAGTCAGTATCGACTTATAAATCCAAAAATCCATCTATCGGTAACCATCGTGCCCAGCGTTGCCTAGGTTTAAGAAATCTTGCCGATTTATTGTCATACTTCTATAGTATCAAATTGCAAATTTTCACAATTGATCCATCAAAAGCTTTCAGTTAGTAAGGTCATTTGCCAGGGCTTCTACAACACATATTTATTCCAATATCAATGACCATCACATGACTTCGGGTTATCTCCGAATTTAATCTAATTACATTCACAACTTATTATCCCATCGGTAAAGTGTTCCTTTACTTTCCTTTTTTATATGCCTACAATTGATGAATTAAACATTAAGCTCCTGTCCGAGCTTAAGGAAATAGCAGGTAGCCTTGGCGTATCTGACCATACTAAACTCTCTAAGAAAGAATTGATTAACCGAATCCTCACTAGCCAGGAAGGCTCTGTACAGGTTGCAGAACCAGCTTTTGCAGAATCCAATTCTGCCGATGAGGACGAACCCAAAAAGAAACGGGCAAGAAGGCCAGCCGAGCCGGTTCCCGTTGCAGTAAAACCTGGCAATAACAGATCAGGGAAGGGCAAAAAAGATAATTCAAAAACTCCTTTGTTTGATACGCCTGCAAAGGGTAACAGACCGAGTCTGTTTGATGAACTTCCTAAAAATATAGACATGTCCGATGAAAATGATTCGGACAATGATACATTAAATGACCTGGGACGCGAAGAGCCAGTCACCCCGGTGGTGACAGAACCAGTTTCGAATCCTGAAACCACGGAGGAAACGCCTGAAACTAATATTCAGGATGTTGTTTCGCCAAGCCAGGAAGAAAGGCCGGCCCGTCAACAAAACGAAAACCCGGAACGCCAGCCTCAGGCTCAACCTCAACCCCAGCGGGAAGATCCGTCAACGAAAATCAAGCGGAACTACAATAACTACGTCAGGGAATTTGACGGGTTGATCATCAACGAAGGTGTACTCGAAATAATGCAGGACGGAGGCTACGGCTTTTTACGTTCCGCTGACTACAACTACCTGGCCAGCCCAGACGATATTTATGTTTCTCCTTCTCAAATAAAGCTTTTTGGTCTGAAAACCGGTGATACCGTAAAAGGTCAGATCCGGCCACCGAAAGAAGGTGAAAAGTATTTTGCATTGCTCCGGGTTGAAACCGTGAATGGCAAAACCACCGAGGAAATCAGAGACCGTATTCCTTTTGAATACCTGACTCCCCTATTCCCGGACGAGTGCCTGAAACTCAGTTCACGCCCTGATCAATACTCTACGCGTATACTCGATCTTTTTGCCCCGATCGGGAAAGGGCAACGCGGCATGATCGTCGCGCAGCCAAAGACTGGTAAAACAGTTTTGCTGAAAGAAATTGCAAACGCAATCACACGTAACCATCCGGAAGTATTCCTGCTGATTCTTTTGATCGATGAACGTCCGGAAGAAGTTACCGACATGCAGCGCAGCGTGCGAGCGGAAGTAATTGCTTCTACATTCGACGAACAGGCTGATCGTCACGTGAAAGTCGCCAGCATTGTCCTGGAAAAGGCAAAAAGAATGGTAGAATGTGGTCACGATGTGGTAATCCTTCTCGACTCCATTACCCGCCTTGCCCGTGCTTATAATACCGTTGTTCCTTCATCCGGTAAAATCCTTTCAGGCGGTGTGGATGCCAACGCGCTGCATAAGCCGAAGCGTTTCTTCGGAGCTGCCCGGAATGTTGAAAACGGAGGTTCCCTGACCATTATAGCAACCGCCCTGATTGATACAGGGTCGAAAATGGACGAAGTCATCTTCGAAGAATTCAAAGGTACCGGCAACATGGAATTGCAACTGGATCGAAAGCTTTCCAACAAACGCGTATTCCCTGCTATCGATGTGATGGCTTCCGGTACCCGTCGTGAAGATCTGCTTCTGGATAAGGAAACATTGAAAAAGGTTTGGATACTCAGAAAACACATGTCGGATATGAATGCGATGGAGTCTATGGACTTCCTGCTTGAACACATGAAAGGAACAAGGAACAACGAAGAGTTCCTGATCTCGATGAACCGATAATAAAAAAAGAGCCTGAATTTAAAACTCAGGCTCTTTTTTCATACCTGCATTGCAAATCCTTCTTCCGAAAGCTATTTTTAAAATAAGATCTGTTTCAATATAGCTGATGCCTGCATGTTAAAAAGCAAACCGCTGTTATGGACTTGCCTGACCGCCTGGGTCCTGGGTTCCATTTACTGGCACATTTGCCAGATCAAACAGCTTTGTGAAATTTTTGATGAGACTGGTATTCTTTCGGAAAGGCTTCATTTTGCCGACCTCTTTTACGGAAAAACAATCAGTCTGGGTACGTTCTATCTTAGTCCAGGCCTGCTGGTGCAGTACACAATCATCCTTGCTGTAACTTGTTCTTTGAGTTTTTTTATCGCCCGCAGTTATGAGACGCGAAAAACGCGTGAATTAAGGTACAGACTGAATCAGATCACTCGCGAACTGGCTTTCTCTAAATCCAAGCAATGAACAGGCTGACTTTTCCGATAGAATCTCAAAGTGTAGCAATCTCGGCCGGAGAAATAGTGACGTTGCTCTCGCTGGCAGCGATATTGGGATGGTGGCTGGCAAAAGTTAATGTGAGAAAGCGGCTTCAAAAAATGCGAACGCTACTCGAAGAAAAAAAATATGAATTGACCGAATACCGAACTTCTATGGAAAACCACAATAACCAGCCGGCAGCAGCGAATGCTTCTAAAACGGTTTACCCCGTCACCAGCCCGGACCACGCACCTGACGATCTTAAACGTATTGACGGCATAGGCCCTAAAATCGAAGTGCTATTTAATAAAGAAGGTATCCACACCTATGAACAGCTCGCCGAAACTTCGGTGATCAGAATGGTAGGGATATTGAAAAAAGCCGGGCCCAGATTTCAGGTTCAGGACCCCTCTTCATGGCCCACGCAAGCAATCCTTGCGAAAGACCAAAAATGGGTCGAGCTCGAACGCTTTCAGGACCAACTTGCCGAAGGTAAAATTCACTAGCATTTTATAACTGAAAAAACCCGCTTGAAGCGGGTTTTTTCAGTTATAAGATATCCGATCACAACGTGGTAACCGTACGTTGAATGAACTGTGTAAGATCATTTCCAGATAACAATCCTTGCGACAGCAAAGCGAGATCATAAACCTGCTTGGCAAGCGATTTCTGAGCCGCTTCATCTTCCGATGATAAAATGCGGCCAATTACCGGGTGGTTCGAATTTAGCGAAACAGTGTACATCAAAGGCATATCTCCAAACATCGACCGTTGTCCCGAAGATGCCTGCATATCCGTCATCCGGCGCATAAATTCAGGGAAAGTAATCACAACCGGCAATTCGTCCACCGGCATGGCTTCGACCTGTACATGAGCACTTTTGCTGCCTGCTACTTCCTCGAAAATCTTTTTTACCTTCTCCTGATCGTCGGCTGACAACATGCTTTCCAGCTGCACATCTTTTTCCACCAACTTATCAAGCGTATCCGCATCAACCCGCTTAATGTTGATTTTTTCAAGCTTTTGTTCCAATGCATTGATAAAATGTGAGTCGATCACCGTTGAAAGCAACAGTACATCGTAGCTCCGCTTTTTAGCCGACTGAATGAATGCATCCTGCTTTTTCTCGTCTGTCGTATAAAGCCAGACCTGAGTTTCATTTTTGTCGGTTTGGTTATCTCCCACCTGGGCGCGGTACTCTTCGAAGGTGAAAAATTTCCCGTCGGTGTTTTTCAGCAAACAGAAATCTTTCGCCTTGTCATAAAACTTATCATCGCTGATGATACCGTATTTAACAAACAAACCGATATCATCAAATTTCTTCTCGAAGCCTTCACGATCGTTTTTAAATATCTCCGAAAGCTTATCCCCAACCTTTCTCGTAATGTAACCGTTGATCTTCTTCACGTTACCGTCGGCTTGCAAATAGCTTCTCGACACGTTCAAAGGAATGTCCGGTGAATCGATCACACCATGCAGAAGTTGAAGAAAATCAGGTACTATATCTTTTACTTCATCCGTAATAAAAACCTGGCGGCTGTAAAGCTGTATCTTCTCACGCTGTCCCTGAAAATCATTCCTGAGCTTAGGGAAATACAATACACCGGTTAGATTGAAAGGATAATCCACATTCAAATGGATCCAGAAAAGCGGGTCTTCACTGAACGGATAAAGTTCTTTGTAAAATGCCAGATAGTCCTCGTCTTTCAGGTCAGCAGGACTTTTTGTCCAGATCGGATTGGGATTGTTGATCGTTTTCTCTTCAAATTCAATCGCTATCGGCAGGAATTTACCATATTTTTCGAGAATCCCCCGCAATCTGTGCTCATCCAGGAATTCTTCCGAATCAGCAGCGATGTGGAGGATAATGTCAGATCCGCGTGTTTCTTTTTCAGCCGGAGAAAGCTCGAACTCTGTCGAACCGTCGCACTGCCAGCGGACTGCCTCGGCGCCTTCATTATATGATTTGGTAAAGATTTCAACATTTTCGGCAACCATATAGGCCGAGTAAAAGCCCAAACCGAAATGGCCGATAATACCTTTGTCCCCTTTTCCGTCTTCCCCTTTGTCTTTGTATTTTTCAACAAATTCGGTGGCACCTGAGAAAGCGATCTGATTGATGTATTTCTTAATCTCGTCGGCCGTCATACCGATCCCATTATCACTAATGGTAATCGTTTTGGCCTCCTTATCCAGTTTCACAACGACTTTCAGCTCACCCAATTCGCCATTGAACTCACCATAGGAGGCCAATTTTTTGATTTTCTGAGAAGCGTCGACGGCATTGGAAACCAACTCTCTTAAAAAGATTTCGTGGTCCG
Source organism: Dyadobacter sp. UC 10 (assembly GCF_008369915.1). Taxonomy (NCBI): domain Bacteria; kingdom Pseudomonadati; phylum Bacteroidota; class Cytophagia; order Cytophagales; family Spirosomataceae; genus Dyadobacter; species Dyadobacter aurulentus. The sequence continues at coordinate 951,534 of NZ_VSRN01000001.1, forward strand.
AATAAAGGAATTTCTTAATAATCGGAAAGATATTCTCGGTGTGGATGCTAAGATTCCCTTTTTCCTGAATCACTGATTCCATAGTCAATTTTTTGGTTTTCTATTTTTTGAATTGTTTTTTCTGCTGTTGCAATACCCGAATCAAATATGCGTTCCAAATACAACTAAATTCGCACTGGCTGACACATTGTCAGTTTGCGAAAGTGAGAGGAGCCTTTAACTAACCGGTTGGTATGTGAGTGGCTTTTTTCTTAATATTGCGATCAGTAAACAACCCAGCTAGAATCTCAAACCGGTTCCATACGAACACCAATTTCAAACATGAATCTTATTAAGAAAGCATTTGCGGGTGCATTTTTCCTTTGCACAGTTTCGGCCTGTACCACCATGAATTCGGTACCTCTGTCCAATTACACCGTTTTTACAGAGGACTTGCGACGCGACCTTGAAGCTGCCAATATTTCGCTGGATAAGGTGCAGTTCTTTAATGACAAAGCGATTAATATCAGAAGAGAAGTTTCCGATCCAAATGACATTAAGGTTAATCCGGAGGGCCAGATTACAATGAGCAACGGAAAAAGCATTCAGACAATCAATGTGTTACCATTTACTCCCGGGGTTTCACTCGGTTCTGATTCCGGGTCGATCCATGTTTCCTGGGACGACACGCAGCAAGACAAGAAGGGAATGAAATTTAACCTGAGCGGACAGAACTATTTTCTGGACGTACTGCCTAACAACAAATTCGATTATAAAGAGCGGACTTTTGATCTCCAAAGTGGAAACGGAGCACGCCTTTTTGTAAAGAAAGACCTTTTGAAACAGGTAAAAAATTCGAGGGAAACATTGAAAGGACGGAAAGTAGGTCAATAAATGACAGTAGTGTCAACAAAAAAGCCAGCGACGCTGGCTTTTTTGTTGACATCAGTTGAGGTTGAAATACTGACTTTTATCTTTCAATGCGGGTTTATCGATGACCCGCGAGTCGTAGATCAATACCAGGATCATTAAGCCGATAATCACGGCCAGGCCTATTTGCAGGGAAGTAATCACCCCAAAACTTGCCATATTGCTTTTCGATTCCTTCATCAGGTCCTTTCCTACATCCGACTGAATATTCGTCAGTTCGTTGAGGCTTGAAATTGCCTCCCAGAATTTAGACCCTCCATTTTGAGCGAAGACCTGCTTCCCCGTTTCCAGGTTGCCAGACGCGCATTGTTTTAAAATTTCCTCTTCCAAATGCGTATATCGTGCGTTCTGCTCTTTGAAAGCCGACAAACTTTTTTCTTCCTTCGCAACCAGGTATGTCTTTTCAAAAATGCGAAGAAGCGAATCAATGCTCTTGTCGTAGGATTTCAGCTGCTCGGCGATCGGACGGGCGTCCTTTGCATCGCTGTTAAACAGGTGATTTTCCAGCGTAAGCCGCTTTCCGTACAGATTTTCGGTGATATATAGTATGGTAGTCGCCGGAACAAGCCTGTCATTGTAAATAGACGCGGACGATTGATCGATCCCCTCTACATTTCGTTGTGAAAGCAGTGTTCCAAGTATTACGACTAACATAATTCCCCCAAGCAAAACCATCGCCCTCAACTTTCTCTGGATAACAAAAGACCATTTCATCTCATCAGGGTTAACATGCTTCTTTAATAAAAACAATATAGTAAAAATGCTAAAATATCCCGTCAAAATAACGCAATTAACAGGCGGATTCATATAGCCCTCCCCCTAAAACAAAAAATCCGGCGACAGGGTTGCAATGTTCTGATTTTACTGGCTGTCCATATCCCGAACATTAAGCTTACAGGCACATTTGTGCTGGTATAGTTTTGTTAAAGCAGACTTTCAAGATGAATTTATTATCCATTTGTAGCTTACTTTGGCAAATGAATCTGATTAAACCCTATTCACTCCATTCCGCGAACAAACGCTCTTCTATACATGAATGATGTTGTAATTGATTTTAGCAAAGTCCACCAGATACAAGTATTCGGTATTACAATCCTCGAACCTTCGACTGTGCTGTCCAGCCTTGCAATGACCGCCATCTGCATTTATGCATTTTTTCATCTCAACAAATTGGGCCGGGCACACAGAATGTACAAACAAATCCAATACTTTTTCCTGTTTATGGCGATAGCTACTGCTATTGGCGGGGTTTTGGGGCACGGCTTCCTGTATATGACGGGACAAAGGGGAAAAATCCCGGGCTGGTTTGCCAGTATGATCGCCGTCGCGCTGTTTGAAAGAGCGGCTATCTGGCATATTAAACCCTTGTTACACAAGCGGAACGGGCTTATCCTGGGCTGGCTTAATTACGTTGAACTGACCGTATTCTTTGTGCTGACTTTCATCACGCTCAATTTTGTGGTTGTTGAAATTCATGCATTCTACGGCCTATTCCTGATGCTGTTCCTGATCGAGATTTATGTTTATAAAAAGAAGAAAGATCCCGGAAGCGTAAATATTTTTATTGCTACATTCCTGGGCGCTGTGGCAGCTGGGTTGCATGCACTGAAATTCAGTCTCGGGCCCTGGTTTAACTATAACGATATCAGCCACATCGCAATGGCTGCATCAATATGGTACTACTACAAAGGAGCCCGCCATATGACTTATTATGGAGAAGAAATGATCGTTCCCGAGGAAGTTACCGAAGAAGAAAACTAAGTATTCTTAAATATAGTCTACCAACAACAAAGAGAGGACGCTGCGATGGCAACGTCCTCTCTTTGTTGTAAAAAGCTATTATTTATTCGGCTGAGGCGTGTAGCGCAGGTAAGGCTTCACGATATTCAAACCTTTGGTAAATTTTTTCTGCGCATCTTCTGTACTCACCGCGGGTACCACAATTACATCGTCGCCGTCTTTCCAGTCGGCAGGAGTAGCAACCGAGTAATTGGCTGTCAGTTGCAGCGAGTCAACAACGCGAAGGATTTCATTGAAATTACGGCCTGTCGACGCTGGATAAGTCAGCGTCAGCTTGACTTTCTTATCGGGTCCGATCACAAATACCGAGCGAACAGTTGCTTTCTCGCTTGCATTAGGATGGATCATATCGTACAACTGCGCTACCTTCCTGCCTTCATCGGCGATGATCGGAAAGTTGACTTCAGTATCATTTACTTCGTTGATATCCGGTATCCAGCGGTTGTGCGAATCAAGATCGTCCACGCTTACTGCCAGTACTTTTACATTTCTTTTCTCGAATTCACCTTTCAGAAGAGCTGTTTTACCAAGCTCTGTTGTACAAACAGGTGTAAAATCAGCCGGGTGTGAAAAAAGCAGTCCCCAGCTTTCGCCTAACCATTCATGGAAGTTAATTGGTCCTTGTGTAGTGTTTGCCTCAAAATCTGGGGCAATATCTCCAAGTCGAAGTGACATAAAAATTGAGTTTAAGTGGATACTATATATTAATCTACTAAAATTATAGAGTTTAACACAAAATTAGATAATTAGTTTCATTAAAGGCTATATGTTTAAGCAATTCAATCTGCGTTTTTACTGTCCGTTTCAGCTGTTGATCCAAATTCTCCCGAAGTGCCTGATAGGTAAATGGGACGGTTTTTTGTTTAATTTGGTTATCAGGAAAATCTAATACCTCACATTAAAATATATGTCTCTCAGGCTACCCGTGTATCTGGACAACAATGCTACAACTCCGATGGACCCACGGGTTTTGGAAGAAATGCTCCCTTATTTTATTGAAAAGTTCGGAAATGCAGCCAGCAGAACGCATTCTTACGGGTGGGAAGCCGAGGAAGCCGTGGATATCGCGCGTGAACAGATTGCTTCACTGATAGGTGCTCATCCGAATGAAATTGTATTTACATCGGGCGCCACAGAAGCAGTTAACCTGGCTATAAAAGGTGTGCTGGAAAACGATCCGAGGCATCAAAAGCACGTAATCACGGTCTGTACCGAACACAAGGCAGTGCTCGACTCGTGCAAACATGTAGAAAACGGGCAAGCCACGGTCACCTATCTTCCTGTCAGGAACGATGGTACAATTGAGCTGCAAAATGTAGAAAATGCAATCACCGAAGAGACGATTCTTATTTCCGTGATGTACGCAAATAATGAAACAGGTGTAATTTATCCGATCCGTGAGATCGCTTCCATTGCAAGAAGACATAACATTTTGTTCATGACCGATGCTACCCAGGCGGTTGGAAAAATCCCGGTAAATGTGCAGGATGAAGGAATCGACCTGCTTACTTTGAGTGCACATAAGTTGTATGGGCCCAAAGGCATCGGCGCACTATTTGTCCGAAAGAAAAGCCCGGCTGTGCATTTGACGGCACAAATCGACGGAGGCGGCCATGAACGGAATATGCGCAGCGGCACGTTGAACGTACCGGGCATTGCCGGATTTGGAAAGGCGTGCGAACTGTGTATGGAAGAAATGGAAAGCGAATCGGAGCGACTTCGGAAAATCAGGGACATATTTGAGTCAGCTTTAATGGAATTGGAAGGTGTCAGCGTTAATGGCAATATGGGATTGCGGCTGCCACATACTACCAATATTGCATTTCAGGGCATAGACGGGGAAAAACTGATTTTCGAAGCGGGCAATGATATCGCTTTTTCGCGAAGCTCAGCCTGTACGTCCGCAACACTCGAACCAAGTTATGTATTGAAAGCAATGGGAATGTCGGACGAAGCAATTCACACATCTTTCCGGTTCAGTTTCGGCCGGTTTTCAACGGAAGAACACGCTTTGCACAGTGTTAAAGTGTTATCGAGAATTGTAAATGCACATCGCAGTGAAAGAGTTTTTTGAAATAACCAAAGCATATCAGCAGGCAATAGCGGACGGCAAAAGAATGGCCCTGGCAACAGTCGTGCACGTAGAAGGCTCCTCATACCGGCGGCCAGGCGCGCGCATGCTGGTAACCGACGACGGACAGCTGACTGGCGCGATCAGTGGCGGCTGCCTGGAAGGTGACGCACTACGCAAGGCTTTGCTGGCCATTTCCCAGCAAAAAAACAAACTGGTAACCTACGACACCACCGATGAGAGTGATACGACGCTGGGCGTTCAGCTGGGTTGCAATGGAATCGTGCACATTCTTTTCGAACCTATCGATGCCGCACAGCCTGACAATCCGGTTGAGTTGCTGAAAAAGGTTTTACTTAAACGGCAGAATGCGGTAGTCATAACCTTGTTTTCCTTGCTTTCAAGAACGGAAAAACAGCCGGGCACCTGCTTCTTACACTTACAGCATGATAACATTGTGGTAAACAAATGCCATGATCTTTTCAATAGTGCCGCATTGCTCGAGGAATCGACGGTAGCTTACCAGCTCAGTGATTCATTCTTTAAAGTTTTCGGTGCCGACAAACGAAAGCTGACCGGTTTTATCGAATACTTCAATACCCCGCCTTCGCTGGTTATCGCCGGTGCGGGAAACGATACCATTCCATTGGTAGAGATGGCCGCCATTCTTGGCTGGGAAGTAACAGTTGTCGACGGCAGGGTCAGCCATGCTACGAAGGCGCGTTTTCCCAAAGCAACAAATGTGATCGTCACCAAAGCCGAAGAGGTAGTTAACCACGTTCAAATCGACAACAGAACCTTTTTTCTGTTGATGACCCACAATTACAATTACGATCTTGCACTTTTGAAGGGCCTTATTTTGAAGGACCAATTCCGCTACATAGGCGCACTAGGCCCGAAAAAGAAACTGGAAAGAATGTATGGCGAACTCTCAGCGGAAGGCATTGTTATCACGGATTCGCATAAATCAAAAATTTACGGTCCTGTGGGAATGGATATTGGCGCTGAAACCTCAGAGGAAATAGCATTGTCGGTTCTCGCCGAAATCAAGGCTGTTTTGAATGATAAGTCGGGAAAATCTTTGAGAGAAAAAACGGAACCTATCCACAATCGCGCCAGAAAGCCGGTTGAATATTCGAGAGACGAAAAAGAAGAATTTCTCTGTGCGGTCCAAACAGTTATATCTTAATGGAAACGCGCCAATCCAGTATCGGGATCATTATCCTGGCTGCCGGCAATTCTTCCCGCCTTGGCGAGCCCAAACAATTGTTGTTATTTCAACACAAAACCCTGCTTAGGCATATTGCGGAAATTGCGGTGGAGATTGCAGATCAAAAAGTGATCGTGGTGACAGGTTCCTCGGCCGCTTTGATAGAAAATGAAGTAAGCAAACTTCCCTGCCAAACTGTATTCAATGGGCATTGGCTGGATGGAATGGCTTCGTCCATTGTAAAAGGAATTACTGCATTAAACGAAAGTTATCCCGATATCTCAGGCTGCATTATCGCAGTCAGCGACCAGCCATTTGTTACTGCTGAAATATTTCAAAATCTTATCGCAGAAGCAAATACAGGCACAGCGATCGCAGCCTCTTCTTATGGAGATACCCTCGGCACGCCCGTATTCTTTTCAAAATCTTACTTTGACCAGCTGCTCCAACTCAAAGGCAGCGAAGGCGCTAAAAAGCTGATCCTCGCTCACCAGTCTAATGTTCGAACAGTACCTTTTCCCCTGGGCACTGTCGATATCGACACGCAGGAAGATTACAAGAACCTACTGAAAGACAGCTGATTCCACCCGATCCCCTACATTCCAAAAAATAAATTTCCACAGATATGTTGGAATATTGGATCACGTCTTTACATTTACAGTGTACTATTTAACTAGAACACTAAAACAATAAAGAATATGATCCACCTTGACCGTGTGTCTTTTGGTTATAGTAAACAAAAAATGCTTTTTGAAAACCTGAGCATGGAGCTCCTGCCCGGGCACATTTATGGCTTGCTCGGCAAAAACGGGGCAGGTAAATCAAGTCTGCTGCGCAACATGGTTGGCTTGCTTTTTCCTTTGGATGGTAAGATCAAAGTAGCCGGACATGAGCCACGGAAACGGCTTCCAGCGTTCTTACAGGATGTTTTTTTTATTCCGGAGGAAATTTATCTGCCTTCTGTGACCATTGATAAATACCTGCAGATGCTCGCGCCATTTTATCCGAAATTCGATGAGCACCAGTTTCGCGAACACATTTCAGAAATGGACCTGCCCAAAAGCAACAAGCTTACCGGCATGTCTTTTGGCCAGAAGAAAAAGTTTCTGATCGCATTTGCGTTAGCGACAAATACCCGCGTACTGATCATGGACGAACCTACCAACGGACTGGATATTCCTTCTAAAAGCCAGTTCCGGAAACTTGTTTCCTGTGGTTTGAACAAAGACCGCCTGATCCTGATTTCTACACACCAGGTTCGCGACCTTGACAATCTGATCGATTCCATTATCATTCTCGAAGACAGCAGGATACTGCTGAAACACAGCCTGGACGTGGTTACGGAGCGGCTTTGTTTTGGCACACTTTCCAATGTTGCCTACGACGACCGGGTGATTTATTCGGAACCTTCCATACGTGGGTACAAAGCAGTTTTTGAAAATTCCGAGCAGGAAGAAAGTCGGGTAGATCTGGAACAACTGTTCAATGCGGTGATGGAAAATCCGGACCGCATTCAGAAAATATTCAACTATTAGCCATGAAAACATTTTAACAAAATGAATCAGACATTTGACCTTCACCGTTTTGTGCTCACGGTCCAACTTGAAATAGCTGAAAAAGGCAGAAACTACCTTTTTGTTGCTGCGCTTTTGCTCGTTTTGCTGCTATTGCTCATGCTACCTGTTGGACTTTCCACTGAATACAGCAATATCAAAGAGTTAATGCACATCCTTGCGCTTTTTATGATCGTACTTTTTGGTTCAAGCCTGTACAGCAGCTCTGCATTTAGTCAGTACGGCTCGCCTTCCACCGGTATTGCCGCGATTATGGTACCGGCATCGGCAACCGAGAAGTTTTTGTCTTCGCTGCTATTAAACCTTCTGTTTATAATCCCGTTCGCGTTCCTTTTTTACAAACTGCATTTGGGAACAGTGGAATATGCCAATGCGAAGCTACCAGCAGGTTCCCACAAATTTCATACAATCCCGGATATGCCGCTGAGATATTCGTTGCTTTATTATTTTATAATAAATGGCGCTGCCTTCCTTGGCTCCATGTATTTCCAAAAATCCTCTTACGTAAAAACTGCGTCGACCCTTATTTCTTTCTTCCTGGTCACCGGCATTATTCATATTTCGCTGGCTAACTATTTCACCGGTAATCCTGCCAAAGTTGTCAGTTTTCCGATCACTGGCTGGCAGGTTTGGAATCACGGGGATGTGAGCAGGAAAGGAGCTGCTATGGCAGCGACGTATTTCACCGTAGACTTTCCTCCTACCCTGTTTATACTCATCCAATGCTTCCCCTTGTTCATTGTTCTTGTACTCTGGATTGCCTCTTTTCTCAGGCTGCGTGAAAAGGAAATTTAAACGACTATTACATGGAATTTAAAGATAAACAGGCCATATACCTGCAAATAGCCGATTACCTGTGTGAGCATATCCTGCTAGGCAAGTGGCCGCCCGGCGAGCGTATTCCTTCCGTCCGGGACCTGGCGGGTATGCTGGAAGTGAATCCGAATACTGTCATGCGTACCTATGATTTTCTCCAGAACAAAGAGATTATTTATAACAAAAGGGGCATCGGATATTCAGCGGACGAAAATGCACTTTCCAAAATTCTCAGTTACCGGAAAGAACGCTTTCTAGAAATTGAAATGCCCGAGGTATTTCGCACACTTCACATCCTGAATATCAGTATGGAAGAGCTCGGCGTGCGATACGATAAATTCATTGCTGAAAACTTTCCCGCCATCAAATAGAAGTCGATTATGAAACCAAGCAATATATTACTGACTGCCTTACTCGCCCTGATCCTGATCGTGACGGTGGGTGCGAACTTTATTTTGAAGGCTGAATATGACAAACTTGATAAGAAAGACCCGCTTGCCGGACACCGGAGAGAGGCTTTGCCCGCTTTTAACCACATTAGATTGGAAGGAAAAGCCTTCGGCGTCACACAGATTCAGCCCGGAAAAACGCACGAATTGCGAATTATGCCGGATGCAAGATACCTGAGCTGGAAAATGTCGGCCGATACCATTGTATTTACCTATCACCGCGATTGGCCAAAAGACGATATCCCGGCAGAATATGTGTTACGTGGCATACCTTCATTTTATATTATATCCCCAAAATTGGCCGGACTTGAAGTGCACGATGTGATTTGTAAAGTCGTTAACTGGAATTCGGACGAATTATCAGTTGATCTGACGGATGGTGCGATCCTGTTTTCAGGAAATGAACTCCGGAATTTAAAACTGAATGGGAAAGGAACCAGCTGGACTAAGATTGACGAAAGAAATACGTTGGGAGAAGTCTCTGCCGAGGTGAAGCAAACCAGCACATTTTCCATTGAAAAAGATGTTATAGGTTCCTTTAAGATGAAACTGGACAGCTCTGCGCATATCAACTTACCCGGCAGCCTGATCCAAAAATCTATTCTTTAAAAAAATAAGCATCCATTTCGCGGGTTGAATTCCAGGAAATGGATGCTTGATGCAATGTTATTTTATCCCCAGCATTAGACTGGCGGCGCCACCTGCATTGGTGGTGGGCAATACGCCGTTCCATTTTGCCACCCATTCCTGCTGTATCAACAATGGTGTCAGCGTTTTCTGACGGAGCTGGTTGGCTTCCGCTTCTGCTCTTGCTTTGATCAATGTAGCCTTTGCCTGACCTTCGGCGCGCGCGATAATCACTTTTGCTTCCGCTTCCGCCTGTTTCGCCATATTTTCGGCCTTTAATCTTGCCTGGATTGAAGTGTTCTTTTCATCGATCATTTGTCTCAATGAAGGTGGCGGCGTAATGGCCGAAGTCAGCTGGTCATAAATGAAACCGTCCTTTCCCAGTGTTTTGGTTAAAACATTCTGAACCCGGTCTTCAAATACTTCCCGATTTGACATCACACTATCCGACGTAAACGAGTTGGCAACGATCCGGTAAGCATCATAAATGGTATTCTTCATAAATCCCTGCTGAATTTCGCCTAACGGTCGTCTGTATTGGCGGTAGATCTGCGGGACTTTGTCCGGGTTAATATGATAATTGAGTTTCGGGTCAACCTTAAACTCCGCGGCATCTTTGGTTGTGATTACAAATGAATCATAATCTACACTCTGGGTGTAAGTTGGAAATTCAATGATCTTCGTTGTCCAGGCATTGTACCATACACGGCCGGTTACCAGCGTAATATTATCCACTCCTTTGTCAGTACCGTACAAATTGATCCGAATACCCACATTTCCTGCATCTATATTCTCAAAAGTGAAGGGCTGTACGGTGATAACGATCGTTAAAAGTATAAAGCCTACCAGACCGATAATAATGTTTCTCCTCATTTGATTATAGTTTAGATTTGAATAGTTCGAACAGCTGGTCAAGTTCTCTCAGCAGCAGGTACATCGAAAGCAGGATAATCCCCAAACCGCTGAAAACCAGCAAGTCATTTTGGGCATTCACAAGGCGCAGAGAATACGTGATCACAATGATCGCAGCGAGTAATTTAAGGAAGTGTTGCATAACTGAATGAGGTTTGTTGAGATAAATGTAACATGAGCGTATGCAAACGCTCAACTATTTTTATCCAATGGTTTCCTGACATTTTAAACGCGCCAATTTATCACACAAAAAAAGCGCCCCGGATTGCGGGACGCTTAGGTATTGTTTATCAAATGTGAATTATTTCGTCAGCAAGGCGGCTGCGGCCTCGTCTATAAACCAATGAAGCTGGCCTTTCAACGGCTGGATGATCTGGGAAGGATACTTGTCGACATTTAGCTCACCCTCCAATACATGTTTCAATGTTTCTGCTTTCCCGTTTCCTACTGCTAAAAAAGCCACACAAGCCGACTGGTTCACTACCGGCGCTGTGAGCGTGATCCGGTACATATCCTGCGCAGGCAGGAAAAAAGAAGTGGCCCATCGATCCTGCTCGTGCACTACTTCGGTGCCGGGAAACAGCGACAGTGTATGCCCGTCGTCACCCATGCCCAGCAACACGAAATCGAAGGTCTGCTCTTGTCCGTCGAATTGCTTCCTCAGAATACGGTCATATTCCTCTGCTGCATCCTGAGGATCAATATCTGTGCGCATTACAAAGATATTATCCTGATTCACAGGCACTTTATCGAGCAATTCATCGTAACACATTTTCGCATTGTTTCTCGAATCTTCAAAAGGAACCGCGCGCTCGTCGCCCCAGAAGAAAATCACATCCTCCCAGGGAATTGACTCCCGGTAGGGCGATTCAGCGAGCAGGGAATACAGCTGCTTAGGTGTGCTGCCGCCTGACAACACAAATGTAAACTGTCCTTTCTTAGCAACTACTTCCTGAATATAATCCGCCAGCCAGGCCGCGAGGTTTTCGCTGAGTTGCCTGGCATCTTTTTCAATGTGTATTTCCATAATTAAGGCGCCGGCGGCAAGTTAATCCAGGTGTGCCCGTCACGAGCGATCAATGCATCCGCTTCGTCGGGACCCCAGGAATCTGGTGCATAGTTAGGAAAATCCTGCGGCTTTCTTGATTCCCAGGTTTCCAATATCGGCATGATTACTTTCCAGGCAGCATCCACCTGATCGTTACGCATGAAAAGCGTAGCATCGCCCTCCATTACATCCAAAAGCAACGTTTCATAAGCTTCCGGCGCATGTTCACCGGCTACTGCATCGTAATCGAAGGTCATATCGACCGGATCGAGCGTCATCGTTTGCCCTGGTCGCTTGGCCTGGAACCGGATACTGATATCCATATTAGGCTGAATACTGATCGTCAGACGGTTAGAGCGCCATGTTTCGGCAGCTTCTTTCGGAAACGCATAATGCGGGGCTGGCTTGAACTGCAGCGTAATGTGGGTGGCTTTCTGATTAAGGTATTTCCCGGTCCTGACATAGAAAGGAACTCCCTGCCAGCGCCAGTTATCGATGTAAAACTTTGCAGCAGCAAAAGTATCAATGCTGGATTGCGGGTCTACACCCTGTTCCTCCCGGTAACCCACTACTTTCGCACCTTTTTTCCAACCTCCTGAATACTGTCCACGCACAGCAAAATCATGAACCTGATCCTTCGAAATCCTGCGGATCGCATTCAGTACATCTACCTTTTTATTGCGAATTTCATTGGCATCGAAAGAAACCGGCGGCTCCATAGCGATCATACAGAGTATTTGCAGGATGTGGTTTTGTACCATATCCCTCAATGCACCTGCATTCTCGAAATATCCTCCCCGCCCTTCGAGGCCTACACTTTCAGCGGCAGTAATCTGAATATGATCGATGTAATTGCGGTTCCAGATCGGCTCGAATATTTCGTTTGCAAAACGTAGCGCAAGAATATTCTGAACGGTTTCTTTGCCCAGATAATGATCGATCCGAAATATCTGCTCTTCTGCAAACATTTCAGAAAGCAGGATATTCAGCTTGTGCGCACTTTCCAGATCGTGTCCGAAAGGCTTTTCAACCACAATGCGCGTTGTACTTTTATCAGAGCAGATTTTCAATGCGCCCAACTTTTGAGCAATTGAAGGTACCAGCTGAGGAGCCACTGCCAGATAAAATATGACGTTGGGGTGTACGCCCCATTCTTCCTCTTTTTGTTTGACGAGATCAGTGATCTTGTGGTATGCTGCCGCATCATCACCATCCATCTGGAGATAGGATACATGCTGGGTAAATTCAGCCCAGTGACCATTTTGCTTGCCTCTTCTCCTTGAGAATTTTGTTACACCATCCAGTAAATGCTCGTGGTAAGCATCGTTTGTATACGGACTTCTTCCGATCCCGGCAATGGCAAACTGGTCGGGCATCCAATCATCTAAAAATAAATTGTAGAGTGCCGGAGTTAACTTCCTGTAATTCAAGTCCCCGCTTCCGCCAAATATAAAAAGGACTGAGGCAGGAGGACGTTTATTGCTTTGCATAAAACTTCTGATTTATTGTTGACCCCACTCTGTATGAAAAGTACCGGGGATATCGATACGTTGGTAAGTATGTGCGCCAAAATAGTCCCGTTGCGCCTGTATCAGGTTTGTCGGCATCCGCTCCGATCTGAATGCATCGAAGTATGCAAGCGCCGACATTAATCCTGCGGCCGGCACACCGGCCCGGGCAGCGTGGGCGATCAGGGCACGCATATTTCCTTCTGCTGACTTAACGAGTTCAGCAACCTCCTGGTTCAGCAAAATATTGGACAATTCCGCGTTTTGCTTGTACGCATTAACAAATACCGGCAACAGTGAGGCACGAATAATACATCCGCCTCTCCATACACTCACAACCTCCGGAAGTGGTATGTCCATTTGAAGATCTTTGGAAGCCTGGAAAAGCATCGCGAGCCCCTGGGCATAGCTCAGGATAGTCGCAAAGTACAGCCCGTCGTAGACCATATCGATCAGCTCCTGTGTAGGTGTACTGTCAATGGACGCCTTGCTGTAAAGCGTAGCCGCTTTTACTCTTTCATCCTTATAACCTGAAAGAGTGCGCATTGCGACGGCTGTATCAATTACAGGTACCGCTACCGGCAGCTCCATAGAATCCTGCGAAGTCCATTTCCCCGTACCTTTTGAACCGGCTTTATCCGAGATCACATCAATCAGATGAGCATCGGTTTTATCGTCCTTTTGCAAAAATATATCGGCTGTAATCTCGACGAGGAAAGACTTAAGTTTCCCTTCATTCCAGTTTTTAAATGTTTCGTGCAACTGCTGATTGCTTAGCCCTGCCGCCTTCAGAATAGCGTAGGATTCGCTGATCAGCTGCATAATCGCGTATTCAATCCCGTTGTGCACCATTTTCACATAATGACCGGCGCCTTCTTTTCCCAGATAAGCAACGCAGGGCGTACCGTCCACCTTTGCGGCAACCGCTTCCAGCATTGGTCGCACATTTTCGTAAGCAGCCAAATCGCCGCCAGGCATAATACTCGGCCCTCTGCGCGCGCCTTCTTCGCCTCCTGAAACACCAATACCCATAAAATGGATTCCCTTTTCACGCAGATATTTCACGCGGCGGAGCGTATCGGTATAATGTGAATTACCGCCGTCAATGATCACATCGCCCTTTTCCAGAAGTGGTAAAAGTGAGGCGATTACGTCATCAACAGGTTGTCCTGCGGGAACCAGCATCATGACATTGCGCGGCCTTTTCAGCAGGCTGATCATTTCGGATAATTCGGAAACTCCTTTTACGGTAGTACCCGGGGTGGCTGAGCCTTCAAGCGCAGCGTTTTTAGCTGCGTCTTTGTCAAAACCAATAACTGAAAAGCCATGGTCGGCCATATTCAGCAAAAAGTTGCGGCCCATAACGCCCAACCCGATCATTCCAAAATCGAATATGTTCTCTGACATCATAAATTCTTCTAAAATAAAGTCGGTGCAATATTAAGGGAAAATAGCCTGCGGGGTAAGCTTTTGGGGAGTTTTGTATGCGAAAATTGAAATGTTTACCAGTTTGATCGTGTAAGCAGCAGGTATTCATATACTCATCCAAGGCTGCGCAGGCAGCTTATTCATAATTTTCCATAGATAGCACGGGCAGAAATCGTGGGCCGATCACAGCATCCGCCTGACCGACTTATTGTAACAAAGAGTATGGAAAGAATTGAATCTCAAATCACCTCCTGACCACTATTTTATGGTTGGATATAGTCGAATCTCTCTTGAAAATTCTCAATGTGTAAGATCCCGCAGGAAATTTATCCAGGTTAATAGCGTCTGTTTTGCCGCCCTGGCGCTTCATAACGATGCTCCCGGTGCTATTGATCAGCTCAAATGATTCAATCTGGCCCAAGTTCAGCGAGCTGATCTGGATGGCGTCCGATGTTGGATTAGGGTATACTGTCTCACTGTTCCCATTATAATAAATATGAGAAATTGTGCTGAGTGCGTGACTCTGATCGAAATCGATCATTTTCAGTCGGTAGTAATTGTTTCCATGTGCGGGTGTATGATGTGTAAATTGATAGTCACTTCCCAAACCACCTGTTCCGGTTGACTTTACCGCGCCGATTACTGACCATTGTTTCCCGTTTGTACTATGGTGCACTTCGAATTTATCACTATTCTGTTCCCCGGAGGTCTTCCACATCAAATTCACAACTTGCTTTTCGAGGACTGCATCAAATGATTGTAAAGTAACCGGTAATGCTTCTGTACAGGCTAATTCGAGCTGAACCCTGTCCAGACAAGCCCCTTGATTTCCAAATATTACCCGTGCCTCACCGGGAGCAGGAAATAAAAGCATTGAGCAAATAGCGTCGACGGTACAATTCGACAGTTGTGCATTAGAGTAAATCTGAACTCCAGTTACATTTGATGAAACGTTTCCGAGGGCAGTAATCGTGGTAAGTAAGGGATTATTTGCAATCAGAATTGTTTTGACGGTATTCAAATTTTCAAGTCCGCTCAGGCTGGCCAATTTCGTATTACTTGTTACCTCAAATGTTTCAACAGTCTGTAAATTCCCCAGGCCACTGAGGCTGGTTAGATTTGCATTACCCCCTACTATAAATTCCGTCGCGGATTCCAGCGAGCTTAGCCACTGAAAATCTTCAATTAAGCTACAATTCCCAATCGAAAGTCTTCCAGCGCTCTTCAGGTTTGAAAGGCTGCTAAGATTATCAAGTGACGCGCAGCCTACAATCATCAGCCCGACAGGTAACGATTCTGCTACGCTGAGGCTGGCCAGTGTAGTTAAAGCCGGACAACCGCCGATATAAAGTTCGCTGGTGATAGTCGATCCTTCAAAGCCTGTAAAAGCCTCAAGTTGATTCATTTCATTTACTGACAGAGAGTTGACAGTTTCCAAGTTTTCCAAGCCCTTAAAATTCTTGAGCGAAGGGCACCATTCAACACTCAAAGAACCAATGCTTGTTAAGGTCTCAAGGCCTGTAAAATCCACCAGAGGTAGCCAACCAACAAACATCCGTCCCGTGACGGTAGTGATTCCGTTTAGACCATTGAGATTCGTAATGTTTGGACTGCCGTCCCCTATAATCAGGTTTTCCACTACTGCGCACCCGCCATTAGCAAAGTAGTTATCTACGTCGGACTGCTGGTACAAATATACTTCACCAGTCGACGGACATTGCGCCATCGCCTTAAAGCAGAATAAAAACAGAATAGGAGTAAAATATTTTTTCATGGGGCAGATGCATTTAGTGATCCGTGAATTTACACATTTTACAACACAATAAAGATTGAAAATCAGCTATTTACCTTAATTTTTTGTATTGCGAAAGGTATTCGATGTCCATAACCACGGAAGTCAACAGCCTTTATTGCAAGGGAGTAATTTGAAAGCGCCGGGCGTCTGTAATGCAGCGCTGAGCACATCTTGGAGCTTACAAAATCAGTATAGAAACATTCCGGGACAAGAATTTACTTTCGAATTAATGCTTCCTTTTCCTGAGGGTAGGGTTCCATACAGCCTGCAACCATGTTATGATGGCGGAAATGATTTTCCACCCCTGAGCTGGGTTGAAGAAAAGATTCCATTTAAATTATTTCCAATCCAGATATTGCGCCCAGGAACAAAAATTCAATGTCATTATGAAGTCGATCATAGCGAGCGGTATGGAAGACTGCATCATGTTTGGGACGGATATGGCAATATAAAAGGCGCAGTCGAAACAATTGACTGGCTACCAATGCTCAAAAAGATAAAATATACTTTCAAAATGCTGAACGCTTCTGGCTCAAGACCAAAACTTGTGGAGCAACTTGGATTAAGCATATAATTGAGTAAGGCGATACAGGAAGAACTCAACGTTTCTTACCCCTCTGAACTGTGCTCTGAACGCTTTGATTTTCGCGTTGAAGGATTCGGCAGATGCGTTAGTGCTGCGGTTATCAAAGTAATTAACGATTGTCTTATAGTGGTTTTCAATCGAGCGGGCTACGGTATTGAATGACTTGAAGCCAGATTGCCGGACCTTTTCATGCCATTTGGCTAATCTGGTCAACCCATATATTTTTTCCGTTGTAGTCGTGAAGATGTTACTGAGCCCTATCGTTAGCTCGTACGCTTTTTTCAAATCGGGGAAGCGTTCAAAAAGAAGCAGGGCGCGTTCTTTTTGGCTGTCTGTCCAGGTATTGGGCTTTTTGTATAGCGCGTACCTGCTTCGAGCCAGTAGCTGTTTAATGGTGTCGCCATTAGATAATATCTCTGGATGATATTCATTCTGAGACATTTTAGCCTGCTCAATAGCATCGCTTTCCTGATCCAGGACTTCCCAGCGATGTTTGATCCGGATATCTTGGAGGGCATCAACTGCGAGTCTTTGAACATGGAAACGGTCAGTCACTCGCACCGCCCGTGGAAAGCATCGCTTGGCAATCAAGGACATACTGCCCGCCATGTCCAGGGTGATTTCTGACACTTTCTTCCGCAGTGGTTCCGGGATTTTGCGAAGTACTTCAATCACTGCTTCTGCCTTAGTTCCAGCCACTATTGCTACAATGCTGCCACGGCCACCTTTGGCAGATTTATTGGTAAGGATTGTATACAATTCGCCGTGCGAAAGACTGGTTTCGTCGATCGATAGATGAGATCCTAGGTTTTCGGGATACAAGAGCCATTTTTTTGCATGACCTCTTTGCTTCCAATCTTTAAATCCACTCTGAAAATCACGATACTGCCGTAGCAAAGCCCTACCATCAACGCCATAGAAACGACCAATGCTCCAAATATCATTAGCCCTCGTATCCACCAATTTCTTTTAAAAAATCCGCGAATTCAATAGTCATTCGCGTGCCTTCTGCTACTTCTGTCCAGTCTCTATGGACAACTTTGCCAGTCTTGGTATTGAGCCACCTACGACGTTTAATATGAAGGAATACCTTGTGGCCCCGAATTGGGAAATCCTGCAGGGTAATGGTGGGGAAATAACCTTTGGAGAGCAAGTCTGCCTTTATTGGATCAGCTTCTGGATAATTTTTCTCTTCCAAATAGACGTGATAACGTTCCTCTGACTTCTCTACATGGGTCAGTAAGTAATTCTCAATTATAAAATCCGGTAAGATTAACTCGATAAGCGGCAGGAAACTCTCCAAAACAAACTGGTTTGATTAAAAACACAAACCTAGATAAATCCTATCCGCTCCACAAGTTTTTGATTTGATCCGTTTTTGATTTGATCCTTTACACGCTTGGGGAGATGAAATGTTAGCGACTGCCACAAAATAAAAACACGCAGGTTTCAAAATGAACCCGCGTGTCAAATTACACTTCATCAACAAACTAAAAACCAAATAAAACTAATACGAAAAAATTCGCTTGTCAAGTTTTTTTTGCTGTAGGAGGGGGATTCGAACCACCCACGGTGCGGTTAGCTACGGTACAAATACTGTTGGTGGTCCACCCCAGTCGACTTGCGTCGGCATTATGCCGCGTTTATCCCTTATTCACCACCCCCGAGACAGGAGGGCATGGCTGCCAATTTCATCACCCTACAATAGTGAGAGCCAAACAAATCCTCAACCATAAGGTTCTTTCATTGAATTGGTTTTGCAAAATTATGTTTTCCAGATTTAAATATAAAATATTTTCATTAAAAATTGTCAAAATTTACAATAATCTCATAAATTGGTTGGTAAGATTGCGAAAAATTCAAACTTTCATACCAAGATGCAGAAATATTCAGATATTGACAGCACTGATTTACGTATCCTTTCCCTGCTGATTGAAAATGCAGCGTTGCCGTACACGGAGATCGGCAAGCGGGTTTTCGTCTCTGGAGGCACCGTGCATGTGCGCATGAAAAAGTTGGAGCAGATGGGCATTGTTAAAGGTTCGCAGCTCGTTATCGATCCGGCAAAACTGGGCTGGGACATC
Source organism: Dyadobacter sp. UC 10 (assembly GCF_008369915.1). Taxonomy (NCBI): domain Bacteria; kingdom Pseudomonadati; phylum Bacteroidota; class Cytophagia; order Cytophagales; family Spirosomataceae; genus Dyadobacter; species Dyadobacter aurulentus. Next base: position 970,351 of record NZ_VSRN01000001.1, read on the forward strand.
AGTGCATTCCTTGGGATTTATCTGGATAAAAGCTCACTATATGAACAGGTTGCCACGGAACTGGAAGGGATTCCCGAAGTAGTGAACATCCACTATACAACTGGCATTTACAGCATTTTCCTGAAAATCGTGTGCCGCGATACCGGACACCTCCGTGAAATATTGCACGACAAAATTCAAAAAGTAAACGGAATTCAGCGTACAGAGACTTTTATCTCGCTCGAAGAAAGGATTAACAGGTCAATCCCATTGACCGAAAGTTAAATATCACATATCTGTTGACTTCGAAAAAAAGTTATTCTACTTTTGTATTGTATATATAAAAAACTTATATATATTCGCTTAATCAAATTTTAACTCATGGATAATAACACAACAAGTAACGAATATGTCCGGGGCACCCTTAAAACCATAGTGCTGAATTTGCTGGCGGAACACAATCGGATGTATGGATATGAAATAACCCAGGAAGTAAAGGAAAGGACTGGAGGCGCTATCGCGTTGACATTCGGGGCCCTTTACCCTGTTTTGCATAAATTGGAACAGGAAGGATTGCTGATTACCGAGTCGGTGGAGGTTGATGGACGTCTTAGAAAATATTACTCACTGACCAGTCCCGGAAACGAGGCTGCTCGCAATAAGACCAATGATCTTGAACGTTTTATTGATGCAGTCAGATTGTTACTCGCTCCCAAAAATCTAGCAACCGAATAAATTTGTTACATGGCTAAAATCTAAACAGATTGTTCTATGAAACGCCTTCAAGAAGATCGGATTGATTTAATAAAATCATATTTAAAGTCAAACAAGCTAAGTCCGGAATTGCTACCGGAGATTCTTGATCATTTGGCTTGCGAGGCTGAGGAGTGTCTGTGGGACGGGAAACCGTTTGAGCAGATCTATCACAACATGGTTGAAACTGCGGACAACCAGGCATTGCTCAACTTGAGTGCGGACCATAAAAATCTGTTAGCCATGGAAAAATCTCTGAATGACATTGTATTTGAGGGTAGGAACAAGCTTTACGGTGCGTATGATTTAAGGAAATCGTACAAACAGACTATTCAGAAGTCGGTTTTGATTGGAGTGACTTTATTTGGGATGATTGTGTTTTTCCCGGATCTGTACGCACGCCTGGTGCCACCATCTAAACCTGGTGATATTGCTTATGTGGTTGAAGCAAAGCCGATTGATATTATGCGAGAGCTCCCGAGGCCTATACCCGAAAAGGTGGAGCCCCCCGTTGCAACCAAAACTGTGCGCTCACTACCACCTGTGGTGATGCAGGATGAACACGTTGAAATGGAAAACCTTCCTCCGGTTTTGGAAGAGCTGGAACACGCAGCCCCGGCAGCCAAAACCCTGGAAGGTATTGAAGACCTGGAAATCATTGTTCCTCCTGCGGCAGCATTCGGGACCGCCAAAACTGCGGCTGCGGATGTGAAAACGAGAGAGGAAAGCATCTTTTTGCATGTTGAGCAAGCGCCGGAGTATAGTGGTGGTACCAAGGCGATGGCTGCTTTTCTGCAAAAGAATTTAAGATATCCTGCTCCTGCCGCAAGGGCGGGAATTCAAGGGAAAGTATTTGTACAGTTCACTGTTGGGTCTGATGGAAAAATTGAAGATGTTACTGCGTTGAAGGGAATTGGCTTTGGGTGTGATGAAGAAGCTGTCAGGGTTGTGAAAATGATGCAGAACTGGACACCGGGCCGTCAGGCAGGCAATCCGGTGCGTGTTAAATTTACACTGCCGATCGCTTTCCAAATCAACTGATAGGTCACAGGTATTACGTAAATTGCCTTCTGCTATTCAGAAAATCCTCGCTTCGGTGAGGATTTTTTTGTTTTTTTGTAATATCAAAATCCATATTATCAGGAAAGGGATTGCGTAAATGCGGATGCGATCTTTTCAGAATATTCATGTACGCAATCGTTGATATAGAAACTACCGGAGGAGGAGGCGCTTCGAGGATTACGGAGATTGCAGTTTTCAGGCATGATGGCCTGAGGGTGGTTGATTTTTTTCACTCACTTATCAATCCGGAAATTTATATTCCTCCATTTATCACAAGACTGACCGGGATCGATAACGAGATGGTGAAGGATTCACCCACATTCTACGACGTTCAGGATGCGGTCCGGGCTGTTACGAAAGATGCCTGGTTTGTAGCGCACAATGTGAGATTCGATTATGGTTTTATAAAAAGGGAATTCGGCGCATTTGATGAGTATTTTCAGCGCGACCTCCTTTGTACTGTCCAGCTAAGCAGAAAGATATTTCCGGGTCTGAAGTCATATTCACTGGGAAATCTGTGTCAGAGCCTGGAAATCGGTATAGAGAATCGCCACAGGGCGCATGGTGATGCCGAGGCGACGGTCAGGCTGTTTGAGAAGCTGCTGATCAATGACAGGCAGAAGCTGATCCCGATTGACTTTTACCAATAACAACCGGGGCATGGTTGGAATGATTTTTTAAGTCTTTACTTAAATTTTCAACCTAAACAGTCCTTTTATGAAAGCCTACCTGAGTTACCTGATTGTTTTCCTTTTATCTTTTTCCCTTATCAGCTGTGAAGTGGTCGGCGGTATTTTTAAAACTGGCGTATGGTCGGGCGTAATCCTGGTGGTTGCTGTCATTGCAGTTGTAATCTGGCTACTCTCGAGAGTATTTGGCGGCGGCAGGAGATAAAGTATTGAAAGGCATTCTGCGATAAAATTTCTGTCCGGCTTGTTTATAAGAAATCTCCGTTTCATCTTTGCACTCCTCGAAAGGGGATCTTCTTTGAAACGGGGGATTAGCTCAGTTGGCTAGAGCGCTTGCATGGCATGCAAGAGGTCGACGGTTCGAATCCGTTATTCTCCACTTGATAAAAAGCCACTCACAACTTATTTGTGAGTGGCTTTTTTTATTCCATTTAGTCGCTAACGACTAGTTGGATTTAATAAAGATGCGTGGATCAAATCAAAAACTTGTGGAGCGGATAGGATTTATCTAGGTTTGTGTTTTTAATCAAACCAGTTTGTTTTGGAGAGTTTCCTGCCGCTTATCGAGTTAATCTTACCGGATTTTATAATTGAGAATTACTTACTGACCCATGTAGAGAAGTCAGAGGAACGTTATCACGTCTATTTGGAAGAGAAAAATTATCCAGAAGCTGATCCAATAAAGGCAGACTTGCTCTCCAAAGGTTATTTCCCCACCATTACCCTGCAGGATTTCCCAATTCGGGGCCACAAGGTATTCCTTCATATTAAACGTCGTAGGTGGCTCAATACCAAGACTGGCAAAGTTGTCCATAGAGACTGGACAGAAGTAGCAGAAGGCACGCGAATGACTATTGAATTCGCGGATTTTTTAAAAGAAATTGGTGGATACGAGGGCTAATGATATTTGGAGCATTGGTCGTTTCTATGGCGTTGATGGTAGGGCTTTGCTACGGCAGTATCGTGATTTTCAGAGTGGATTTAAAGATTGGAAGCAAAGAGGTCATGCAAAAAAATGGCTCTTGTATCCCGAAAACCTAGGATCTCATCTATCGATCGACGAAACCAGTCTTTCGCACGGCGAATTGTATACAATCCTTACCAATAAATCTGCCAAAGGTGGCCGTGGCAGCATTGTAGCAATAGTGGCTGGAACTAAGGCAGAAGCAGTGATTGAAGTACTTCGCAAAATCCCGGAACCACTGCGGAAGAAAGTGTCAGAAATCACCCTGGACATGGCGGGCAGTATGTCCTTGATTGCCAAGCGATGCTTTCCACGGGCGGTGCGAGTGACTGACCGTTTCCATGTTCAAAGACTCGCAGTTGATGCCCTCCAAGATATCCGGATCAAACATCGCTGGGAAGTCCTGGATCAGGAAAGCGATGCTATTGAGCAGGCTAAAATGTCTCAGAATGAATATCATCCAGAGATATTATCTAATGGCGACACCATTAAACAGCTACTGGCTCGAAGCAGGTACGCGCTATACAAAAAGCCCAATACCTGGACAGACAGCCAAAAAGAACGCGCCCTGCTTCTTTTTGAACGCTTCCCCGATTTGAAAAAAGCGTACGAGCTAACGATAGGGCTCAGTAACATCTTCACGACTACAACGGAAAAAATATATGGGTTGACCAGATTAGCCAAATGGCATGAAAAGGTCCGGCAATCTGGCTTCAAGTCATTCAATACCGTAGCCCGCTCGATTGAAAACCACTATAAGACAATCGTTAATTACTTTGATAACCGCAGCACTAACGCATCTGCCGAATCCTTCAACGCGAAAATCAAAGCGTTCAGAGCACAGTTCAGAGGGGTAAGAAACGTTGAGTTCTTCCTGTATCGCCTTACTCAATTATATGCTTAATCCAAGTTGCTCCACAAGTTTTGGTCTTGAGCCCGTGTAAATTTCAGCTCCATTCTCTCCTTCCGCTACGACCACTGCGGATCAAATCCACTTCCCTGAATTACTTGTTGCTCAGCTCAGCTCCACCTCGAATCTGAATAGGTATTTTTATACCCGGATTGCAGGCACCCAACATTACTCAGCCAGTATAATGACAAAAACTAGCAAAAAAATGCAAAATTTTTTGTCAGGATCATGGGTACTATTTGCTAACCGAATACTCATCGTAGCATATTTATCGAATTTAATCTAGTAACCTATCGAAGAAACACGCCTATGATATGACCTCTGAAACAAAAAAAATCGACGATGCTGGTAACATCGCCGATCCGAAAAAGTGCTCCGATTCCAGGTCTGGTAAACCTACATGGAGCAGAACAAAAGGATTATCTCACTGCTAAAACAAGCCTAATCCCCATTCAAAAATATGAAGAAACAGCGACTAATCAGTTCGCCCGGTGCGAAGCCGGGCGCTTTCCTCGTTACATTTTGCTTTGTCACTTTGCTAATAACCGGCACCGCAAGAGCAAACCATCTTGAAACATCAGAAACAAAGACATTTGCACTCCTGGCCGACACCCTCACTTTAAAGGGACAAGTCTTTGACGGAAGCGAGCCGCCGGTGGCTTTGCCAGGCGTTACGGTTCAAGTAAAGAAAACAGATCGCGGCGTAACGACAGACCCCAACGGAAATTTCGAAATCCAGGCGAATCTGGGCGATACGCTCGTTTTTAGCTTCATTGGCCTTGAACCCAAGGAACTGCCTGTTCTAAGCACGAAAAATATGGTGGTTTCCCTGAAAGAGAAAAATACAGCATTGAACGAAGTGGTTGTAACAGGTTATTCGGAACAGAAAGCACGAAATCTGGCCAATGCAATCGGGAAACTGGACGTGAAAGCAGCAGTGGCGAATAAACCGATCACGCAACTCTCACAGGCGCTGCAAGGCGGGGTTACAGGCTTGACAGTCACTCAGGGTAGCGGGATGGCAGGCGAAGACCGCTCTAACATATTGATCCGGGGTATTTCAACGATAGGCAACTCCTCCCCTCTGGTACTGGTGGACGGCGTTCCGTTTGATATTAATTCCGTGGACCCTACCACTGTAGAAAGCATTACTGTTCTCAAAGATGCTGCCGCAGCTTCCATTTATGGTGCCAGGGCAGCTAACGGAGTTATTCTTGTCACTACCAAAAGAGGTATTCCCGGGAAATTGTCAGTTACCTATGACGGATACGCCGGTGTTCAAAATGCAACTTACCTACCGAAATTTGTCGATGCCCCGAAATACATGGAAATGGTTAATGAGGCATATTCAAACATCGGCGGGCTCGCACCTTACAGCGGCGAGGCGATTGAAAAAACCAGGGAAGGCAGCGATCCGATCTCCTATCCAAACACGAACTGGTCTAAACTGATTCTTAATAAAAATGCTGCGATCCATAACCATTCCGTGAGTATTTCGGGCGGTAACGAGTTAGCGCGGTTTGCTGTAAGCGGCAACTATCTGTTTCAGGACGGGTTAACTCCTAAAAGGGATTATGAAAGATTTTCTTTCCGGGCGAATACGGGAGTTACCCTGACAAAAAATGTCTCCATGCTGCTGGATCTGGTCGCAAACAGGGTTAGAAAAAGATCGGAGCTGGTCAGATTCGGCAACTCGCTGCATTTGGTATATACAACACCCCCTAATATCGTCCCGAAATATCCTTTGACCGACAATGGTTATCAGGCGTACGGGAACTTCGGGGAAATGATGAACCCGATCGCAGAGCTGGAACGAGGCGGCTTTGCCCAAAATAAGGAGGATCAGATCAATATCAATTTCCAACCTACCTGGCAAATTACGCCTGAGCTTAAACTGAGGGGACAGTATTTGTACCGGGTTAATTCAAATGGATTTATTGATAACCGCGACTCTTATAACTTTCTGGACTACTATACAGGCAATCTGGTATTTACTTACAGCAATTCAAAAGGTCAAAACATAGGCAGAAGCACTTACAACTATCTCGCCTCCAACCTTGAATTTTCCCAAACTTATGGCAAGCATTTTATCTATGCGATTGGAGGACTGTCACGGGAAGCGAATTACATCTCCAATTTCGATCAGGCCAACCTTGCATCCTATTTCCTAAAGTTTAACTACGTTTTTGACAATAAGTATCTGTTGGAAAGTACAGTAAGAACCGACGGCTCTTCGAAATTCGGTCCGAATCACAAATGGGGAACATTTCCGTCGGTAGCTTTGGGCTGGAATGTTCACAACGAAAACTTTTTAAAAGACGCTAAGTTCCTGACCAGTTTCAAATTGAGAGCCTCTTACGGGCTGATGGGGAATAATGGCAGAAATGACGACATCGCGGAACTGTACCGTTATCAAAGTCTGATCAATGGTGGAAACGGCGTTGAAAATTCGATTGGAAATCCGGAAATCACCTGGGAAACTGTCAAAATGCTGGACATCGGTACCGATATCAGATTGTTTGAAAACCTGGGCATCACAATCGACTGGTTTAGCAAAAGAACCGATAATATCCTGCTTACACCGCCATTATCACTTTCATCAGGTGTGGGTACGCTTCCCATCAATGCCGGCTCGGTATCAAATAAAGGCTGGGAATTCATGATGAACTACTCCAAAATGCTCAACAAGGATCTGGAAATGAGTGCCAGTGTCGGATACTCTTACTACGACAATAAGATCATAGCGCTTCGCGGCGGGCCCTACATTGGCGGAAACGGCCTGGAAATTAATGAAGTGAATTACCCGATCAAAAGCTATTATCTGCATAGAACCGGCGGCTTACTGACGCAATCAGATATGGATAGCGGTATTCCATTACTGCCGGGACAGCAGATTGGCGACATCAAGTATATTGACCTTAATGGAGATGGAAATATTGATAAAGATGACAAAGAGATTATGGGTAACCCCAACCCGCAGGGAAGCTACTTCGCGAATTTGAATTTTGCGTACAAAAGATTTAGCCTGGAAACACAGGTTACCGGTTTCACCAAAAGCTTAGCCTACTATACCGGCCGCTATCAGACTGTACTCAATGTAACTTCCAATTTCGACGGGGGAACGCCAATGCAGTACCAAACCGATTACTGGACCCCTGAAAATCCGGATGCGATGTTCCCGAGACTTGCTCCTTCGCCAGGAAATAATGCATTACCATCCGATTACTGGCTCACCAATGCGGCATTTCTAAGAGTAAAATACATTCAACTTGGATACAATTTCAATCCCGAACTCGTGAAAAAGATCAGGCTGACCAATCTCCGGATTTTTGTAAATGCGCAAAATGCGATCACGTTGAGCAAGATGAAATATTTTGATCCGGAAACGCGCGGAAGTGAAGCTAACTATCCAATGAATAAGGTTTTCACAGCAGGGCTGAACGTCAAATTCTAAATCTACAACCATGAAGAAGATCATTTTATTAGCAATAAGTACGTTCTTTCTAACCTCCTGCGCAGAGGAATTTCTGACCAAAGACCACCCTACCGCAACCACGGATGAGAGCTTTTGGAACACAGAAGGAGAGATCAATACAGCCCTTAATATCCTGTACGATCAGGTACCGAGCGGCGGTTTCCGATATCAGAACAATACCCGTATTACATTTGAAGGGATGACGGACAATGCGGTTTGGTATGCCAATTTTTTTGGAGAGGTAAATACCATCGCGCTCGGCAATTCCAATTCACAAATGCGGGCAACGGAATGGGCTGCTATCCAGCCCGTTTGGCAGGAAAACTATACTGCAATCAGGCGCGCCAACCGCTTTCTGGAGCATGCCGGAAAGGCCTTAATCGAGCCTAATCTCAAAAAGCGATATTTTGCCGAAGCCCGCGCTTTGCGCGCTTGGTTTCATTTGGACTTAATGCTCTACTACGGCGAGATCCCAAATGTCACGACCGTTGTATTACCTACGGAGACAGACCTGATCAAGAACACAAAACAGGAAATCATCGACTTTGTTATTGCTGAACTGGACGCCGCCTCTGCAGATCTTCCAGCTGTGTATGCCGTTAATGATATCAAACGGATTTCAAAAGGTGCTTGCTACACCATGAAGACGGTTGCGCTTTTGAACAACCATCAATATGCAGAAGCAGCCAAAGCCGCCAAACAGGTGATCGATCTGAATTTATATAAACTTCACCCGAGCTATGCGACACTGTTCAATTACGAAGGGCAGGTCAACGAAGAGCGGATCTTTATCAGGCAGCTGGGTAATGATGATACTTTTTACAGAAGTGCGCCGGGGTACCTGGGCGGCAATGCATGCCTCAACCCGACAGGCTCGCTGGTCAATACCTACGAAACCAAACAAGGCAAAACACTAGCAGAGCTTTCTCCCGACAGTGCGGCGATTTACAAACTGAACCCGAATTTCCGGTCTAACCGCGACCCAAGAATGGAACTGACTATCGCCTATCCCGGCTCTACTTTTTACGGCGAGCTGGACCCCTGGGATGATTCACCGAACAACCCGAACAGGCTGGCTGCGAACTATTCTTCCAAAACAGGTTTTTGGTTGCGGAAATACGTGGATATGTCTGATAAAGGCAGAGGCCGCGGCTCTCTGGATTATATGGTGTACCGATATGGCGACCTGCTTTTGATGTATGTGGAGGCATTGGTCGAAAGCGGACAATGGAATAGCCCTGACGTAATCAAATATCTGAATATGATCCGTAACAGGGCTAAAATGCCCAATGTAGATATTAAAGTTTATAACAACGAAGCCAAAATGCGGGAGCTTTATCAGCGTGAAAGACGTGTTGAGCTGGCGTTCGAAGGCAGCCGGCTATTTGATATCCGTCGGTGGAAAATAGCGGAAAAAGTCATGAATGGCGTAGTCGAAGGTGCCATTGACCCGAGAACAAAAAAGCCCGTTAATGTTGAAACGCGAACATTCAAACCCAAGGATTACCTATGGCCTATTCCTGCTAGAGAAATGGAAGGAAATCCAAACATGACGCAAAATCCGGGCTTTTAGAGTATCTATTAGTGTATTGCTATTTCAAAAACCGGTCTTCGCGTGGAGCCGGTTTTATACTTTAAATCAAATTGTCTACCGGGATCGCCTTGAACGAACAAAGCCAAGAACTCTCTGAGCTTTGTTGCGGTCTGGGGGTACGGCCTCCGGCGGGACTCGATCCCGCGAAGACATGGTCCACAGGCTGAACAAAAAAGAAAAAAGCCCAGATCTCTCTGAGCTTTTTTTGCGGTCTGGACGGGACTCGAACCCGCGACCCCATGCGTGACAGGCATGTATTCTAACCAACTGAACTACCAAACCAAGGTAAATTCTCAGCACATTCACTGAAAACGTGGTGCAAAACTACTATTATTATTTACCATAACAATAGCTGAGACTTCAATTTAGTTATTTTATTTGTAAAAAGAATAGCCTGAGAAAGGAAAATTCTGAAAATGAAATAGTTGTAGCTGCACTTATAATGACTTTTATAAAAGAAATAATTCGGGAGCTCGAATACCTGGCTCCACTCGCCTACCAGGAAGGATACGACAATGCAGGTTTACTGGTGGGTTCTCCCCATTTACCAGTCACCGGCGTTTTAGTTACACTTGACGTGACGGAACAGGTTGTCGAGGAAGCGATTGAAAGAAACTGTAACCTCATCGTTGCCCACCACCCTATTGTTTTCAAGGGATTGAAAAAGCTGAATGGAAATAATTATGTAGAAAGAACCGTAATCAAAGCTATAAAAAATGACATTGCGATTTATGCGACACATACTAATCTGGATCATGTACCGCAAGGCGTCAACTGGCAAATCGCCGAGATGCTGGGTCTGATTAATGTGCGCGTATTATCCCCGAAACCGCAGGTTTTAACCAAACTGACCTTTTTCTCGCCGGTTGCAAACACGCAGGAAATCCTTGTCGCACTTTTCGCGGCAGGAGCCGGACGAATCGGGCAATATGAAAATTGCAGCTTTCGCACCAAGGGAACGGGATCTTTTATGCCCAATCAGGACGCGAACCCGGTGATCGGTCAAAAAGGCGCTCAGGAAGAAGTAGCTGAACATCGGGCAGAAGTGATGTTTCCGTCCTACCTGCAATCAAAGATCATATCAGTACTTCGTCAAACACATCCTTATGAAGAGATAGCCTATTACCTCACAGCGCTTGAAAATGAAAATCAGGAAGTAGGCGCAGGCGCAGTGGGCGACCTGGAAGTTGAAATTCCAGTTAACGAATTCCTTACCCAACTTCGAAGCAAAATGCATTTGAAGATAATAAAACATACGGAACCGGCTGAAACAGTAAAGAAAGTAGCCGTTTGCGGTGGAGCCGGGAGTTTCCTGTTAAAAGACGCGATACGGGCAGGCGCAGATGTATTTGTCACTTCTGACTACAAATACCACGAATTTTTCGATGCTGAGGGTCAGATCATGATCTGCGATATTGGCCATTATGAGAGTGAAGTCTTTACTAAAAATCTACTATATAAATATTTGTCAGGAAAATTTAGTAATTTTGCACTCTGTTTGTCGGAAGTCAATACCAATCCGGTCAGATATTTTGTCTAGAAAGCAATTTCTCCAATTTACTGTCTGATCTCATTGAACACCCTCAGCTGACTGCCTTCACTTATTACGCATTGAAACAAGTCCATAAAAGACATACATGGAAAACACAATCGCTCAAAAATTAGATGCTCTCCTGAAACTTCAGGAAATTGATTCAAGCCTTGACGAAATACTTAAAACACGGGGTGACCTACCCGAAGAGGTAAGGGACCTGGAAGATGAGATTATCGGTTTCGAAACCCGTTTGGGGAAATTTAAAAGTGAAATTGCGAATCTGAATACTGAGATCGACAATTTCAAAAATGCACAAAAAGATGGCGAAAAGCTGATCAAGAAATACAAGGATCAGCAAATGAACGTCCGCAATAACCGCGAGTACGATGCCATTACAAAAGAAATAGAACTTCAGGAGCTGGATATGCAGCTGGCTGACAAGAAAATCAATGAAGCCAGAGCCCGTATCCGGTTGATCGAAGAGGATGCTAACCGTGCGGAATCTGTTCTGAATGAAAGGAACGAGGATTTAAAGGCGAAAAAAGGCGAGCTTTCAGTGATTACAAGTGAGAGTGAGGCAGAAGAGAAAGGGCTGATCGCAGAACGTGAAAAACACATTAAAAAAATTGAGGATCGTTTGTTGAAATCTTATCAGAAGATTCGCGATAATTCCATGAACGGACTGGCAGTTGTACACGTATCCAGAGGAGCTTGTGGGGGTTGTTTCAGCATCGTTCCACCACAACGCCAGGCAGATATCCGTGAGCGTAAAAAATTAATCGTTTGTGAGCATTGCGGACGTATTCTTGCGGACGTAGAAAGCGTTGAACCGGTGCATCAACGTCGCTAAATTTCGATATTAAAACAAGAAAAGGTTGTCTTACATGGGCAGCCTTTTTTTATGCCCTGCGTATGTTTAGAGTTTTCAAAAAGCTGACGGCGAGATACAAAGTGCTGCTTCGGACATACTTTTTCCTGCTGACATTTTGCACTGCTGATGCGCTGGCCGATGACCTGACGGCTGATATTGACTTCACTCCCAGATTACAAAAAGCATATTTCGAAATACAAAAGCTTCGGCTTCCCGCTGCCCGCAAACTGATCGAAGCGGAGCGGAAGGATAAACCTGCGAATGCTTTTATACCTTATCTTGACAATTATGCCGATCTGCATTACCTGCTTATCGCCGAGGACAAAGTGGCGTACAAATCAATGTCGGCCCAGGAAAGCTTACGGCTGAATATTGTAGGAAAAATGTCGGATCATTCGCCCTATAAGAGATTCCTTCTCGCCGAAATCAGGCTGCACTGGGCTTTTGCAAAACTTAAATATGGCGATCAGGTAAGTGGTTCCTGGGAAATAATTAAAGCATACAAGCTGCTCGAGGAAAACAGGAAAAAATTTCCAGACTTTATCCCGACACTAAAATCACTCGGCTTGCTGCACATTTTAATAGGTTCTATTCCTGACAATTACGCCTGGGTGGCAAAAATTATTGGTCTGAAGGGCAGTATCCAAAATGGTATCAATGAATTAAGACTGGTTCAAAAAGAGGAGCCATTTTTTCGACAGGAAGCGGAGCTGATCGACCTGCTGATTCACGCCTACACATTGAAACTGACACCGGACCAGCAAAAAAGAATACGGCAATGGCCTGACGAGCAACCTGATAATTTGCTTCTGCATTTTTTTGCAACTACCGTTTTAATGAAGGAAGGCCAGAGTGAGCAGGCACTAACATTCCTCCATAACGCGCCCAGAGGGGACGCATACGTCGATTTTCCTTTTCTGCAGTACCTGAAAGGAGAAATTGAACTTCAAAAAGGGCAATACATGAACGCAGCGCGCGAGTATTCACTTTTTCAAAAACAATATCACGGCTTCAATTATGTGAAGGATAGCTATTTTAAACTTTTTATGTGCCACTGGCTTGCGGGAAGAGACTCAGAAGCCACGGCATTTGCAAAAAAAATCAGTGGCGCGGGGGAAACAATTATAGAAGCAGACCAACTAGCCGATAGAATTGGCAGGGAATACCTGGCCGGACAAATAGGGATCAAACAAAAAATACTTTACAAAGCAAGGTATGCCTTCGACGGAGGTTATCTGGAAGAAGCATCAGCAGCATTGAAAAACATTTCTGAGAGTACATTCGAAACCGTCCCCGAAAAGGCGGAATTTAATTACAGAAAAGCAAGAATACTTCAGAAATCGGGACAGACGACATCTGCAATACAGCATTATGAACGTTGTCTTCAACTAACCAAGGATACAAGCCCGGGATTTGGAGCTTCCTCTGCACTGCACCTAGCTTACATTTATCTGGAAAAAAACCAAAAGCAGACGTCTATCGGATACTTCAAAAAGGCGATGCGCTTCAAGAAACATGAATACAAAAACAGTATTGACAACAAGGCCAGAGCTGCACTTACAGATTTAGGAGAATAATTCGTGACTTTTCGGGGGTATCCGCGTCTAATAGCTGGATTCAGTCACAAAACATAATGCCCGAAAATACAAAACCAGAGAACCCCAGGAAGATCAAAAGCTGGGCAGAAGAAGATCGGCCGAGGGAAAAAATAATGCTGAAAGGAAGGACATCGGTTTCCGATGCAGAACTTCTGGCCATTCTTATCAGAGCGGGCACGCCGGATATGTCAGCACTTGATCTCGCCAAAGTGATCATGGCGAGCGTCGGAAATATCAATGAGCTTGCCAAGCTGAATTACAAAGATTTCATGAAATATAAGGGAATTGGAAAAGCGAAGGCCATTTCGATTGTCGCGGCGCTTGAACTGGGACGGCGACGAAGCGACATCAGGCCAGTTGCCAAAAGGAAGATCGACAGTTCTGAGGCGGTTTATCAGGAAATGCGGCAATACCTGCTCGACAAGCCCAATGAAGAATTTTGGATCCTTCTGTTGAACCGTGCAAACGAAGTTGTTCGCGCAGTACTGATCAGCGCAGGCGGTGTTTCAGGGACCAGCGTAGATATTAAGCTGGTTTTTAAGCTCGCCGTAGAAAATTTGGCCAGTAGTATTATTCTCGTGCATAATCATCCGTCCGGTCAGCTCGTTCCCAGTCGCTACGACAAGATACTAACCATGCAGATCAAAGAGGCAGGGAGAATATTGGATGTGCCGGTTTTGGACCACATGATCTTTACAGATTCCGGCTTTTACAGCTTCAAAGATTCGGGTGAAATGTAGGCTAGAAGACTTCCGACTTTCTGACGATATCTCCCAGTTCCTGATAAGGAATTGTAAATTTAATAACACCACGCGCGTATGCCGCGATTTCATAAGGATTATAATAAAACAAAACACCTTGCTGTGTAAAGACATAATTTACCGGCAATGCGAAGCGGTGATTTAGGAGAAAATAGCCGGCTTCTTCAAGATCCGCATCTGCGGAAAGCTTCTCTGTCTTCCTGAAATGCTGCTCGACCAATTTTAAAAGAGCAGAAGAATCAGCTACGAAATCCTGCATCTCGATTTCCTTACCATCGGCTGCACTGAATGCGTGAAAAGACCGGAATGTATTAGGGTGCGCACCGCCTGTAAATGCGTAGTGATCGAGTTGATAAAAGAGCACCTTTGGAGTTGCCATTACTGTATCCCCCTTTAATTCCACTTCCCAGCAACCCGGAGCATCAGGAAAATCCTTTTTGAAATCATTGTAGTTCTTTTCGAAGACAGCAAAAGCCCCGCCAATACTTTTGAGAGCAGCGGGGGTTTTTGATATGCTGGCTGAGTCTCCATGCTGGTTGACCCGGCTGATCAGCTTCTCGTCAAGAATGCTTCTCATCGTACCAGCGACCTTACCGGAATCCGTCGGCTCCCAAATTTCTACCCGCACAGTCGCGCCCTTCCCGTTTCCTAGTGTATCGCATTGACCAAAAGCTGCCTTGATGACCTTCCCTTTGACAAGCGTATTGGCTTCTTCCTGGTTGTCATTTTTCGCAGCCGGATTGCAACTATAGATAGCAATCGTCACGAGCATTATTATCAAATTCCGGATTTGCATGTACAAAACTTCCTTTTTCATTAAGTTAAAGGCTCATCAGTTCTTTGAATCGGATCGCCTGGCGGCGCGAAATTTCAATCTTGTCTCCACCCTGAAGTGTTACCAGTAAGCCGCCGCTAAACCAGGGTTCAATTTTTTCGATCCAACCTAAATTGATAATATGCTTGCGGTTGGCCCGGAAATAAGTGTTCGGATCAAGCCTTTCTTCCAGATTGTTCAGGGATTTCAGTACGAGCGGCTTCTGATCATCAAAATGCAGGCGTACGTAATTGCCCATAGATTCAAAGAGCCTGATCTTGCCCAGTTTGACGAACCAGCATTTCTCACCGTCCTTCACAAAAACCTGATCATTTCCACCTAAAACCTTTTCAGCTCTTTCATTCGCTTGTACCGGTGCTTCGGGCTGAGCCTGATTCTCCTCAATTCTGTGAATCGTCTCTTTAAGCCGCTCGTTGTCTATTGGTTTGAGGAGGTAATCTAATGCATTGTATTCGAACGCCTTAATTGCATACTCGTCATAGGCAGTCGTAAAAATCACTTCCGGAGTTTTGCCTTCAATAGAAGACAAAAGCTCAAATCCATTTTTTCCCGGCATCTGAATATCCAGAAAAAGCAGCTCAGGCTGTAACTCGTCAATCAAAACCAGCGCCTCTTCCGCATTAGCAGCCTCGCCAATGATCTCGATTTTGGTGTAAGGCTCCAGCAATCGTTTCAATTCATTTCTGGCAAGGCGTTCGTCGTCAACAATAAGAGTTCTCATGGCAGATCAGTTAGGAAACAAAAAAGGTAAGTTAAATAATGTCAATTGCCCCGGGCTTGAACCCAAGGATTAGAATATTGTCAGTCAATTGCCCCGGATTTCAGCCCGGAAATAAAAATAAATTACAATGAATTAATTGCCTGCTCCCGACTCCTGCCCCGCCATCAAAACCCCTTCCGAAAGCATGGGGATTTTCACTTCCGAGCACACTATATTTTCACTTTGCTGATAAATTCTGAAAGTAGCACCCTTTCCATACAGGATTGAGAGCCGCTCAGCTGTATTTTTTAAGCCAACTCCTCCTGACTCCGTAGTACCAAGGTTTCCGGAATTGATAATATGTATGACAAGCAATTCGTTGGCAATTTCCGCTTTTACATCGATAAATCCACCACCCATTACTTTGGAAACACCATGTTTGATGCCATTTTCCACCAAAGTCTGCAGCATCATGGGCGGTACCTGCCAGTAAATGGTTTGCGGATCGGCGGTGATGCTGTACCTGAGCCGGTCTTCGTAACGCACCTTTTCGAGTTCAAGATAATCTTCCACAGTTCTCAATTCTTCCTGCAAGTCGACAGTTTTCCTTCTGTCCGCCAGCAGTGAATTCCTCAAAATATTCGAAAGCTGAGTGATGCTAACCTGTGCTTTTGCCGGATCTTCAAATACCAGTGCCCGGATGCTATTCAATGCATTGAAGGTAAAATGAGGGTTAAGCTGAGACCTTAAAACCTTCGCCTCTGCTTCCCGCATTGACATTTTCAGCATAATCTTCTCGTAACCTGCGAGCCTGGTTTGTTCAACATAATGGTAAACGGTATAAGACAATATCCAGGCGAGCAGATTCTTGCACCAGTTGGTATAGTAACTCCAGAATACGAGCGGCTGGTTTAGCAGATTATCTTCCAGCATTTCCCGGTCCATGGGCTGATTGATCATCGCCATGATCAGCCCAAGCCAAAGAACCGAACCGATTACCCGAAGCGCCAGCCTGGGAAGTGGCAACGAAGACCAGTTCCATTTTCGGATTACCAGCCTGTAAACGTGGGTTAACACGATCCCCAGCAAGATATTGGCAAGTGCTGTGTAAAATTCCCCTATCTTAAAACCATATTCCAGCACATAGGGGACGTACTCGAACATAATTAGTAATGTCCAGCCCAGAATCTGAAGAGTCCAATAGGTACGTTTTTTGGACATGGAATTTTGCTGAGTTGATTGGTTCCGAAAATTACAAATGTATTTACACGGAATTATCCTTTCCGCACAAATACATCAAAGGAAACGAATCTACACAAGCGGCTTTTACAAGGTTTGCGGGATTTCGAGAGAAAGCAGGTGGGTGATGTCGTTTGACACTTCGAGCTCGAATTTTTGAAGATCGTATGAGTAATTGATTTTGTAGAGACAAAGATTGCTGTGCTCGTAATCATCCATCTTAACCAGCGGCTGCCTGAAAAGTGTAGTCAGCAGCACTCGCATGGCCCGCCCGTGCATTGCAATGAGAATATTTCTCTCGTGCGGGCGCGAAAGGATGGTTTCTATTACTGGAATCTGTCTTTCCCTCACTTCAACCGGGCTCTCTCCTTCTTCGGCTGCAAGTTCAGTCTGCCCGTTGCGCCAGGCAGTGACGAGTTCGCGATAATAATTGTTGTCGCCGGTATTAGGCTCCCGTCCCTCTCGTGCTCCCCAGGAAATTTCGTTAAGCCCTGAGTAACTTTCATGCGGGATGCCAAGCTTGATGAACCCGCGAACTGTTTGGTGTGTTCGCCTTAGATCAGAGGTATATATTTTATCAAAAGGTACATGTTGATAAGCATTGAAAAACGCAGCGGCCTGAGCTTCGCCCCATTCGTTAAGCGAGGAATCAACTCCACTGCCCTGAACAACTCCCCTGCGATTGAAATCCGTTTCACCGTGGCGAATCAGATAGATAGATTTTCTTTTCAACGTAATAGGATTATTTAAATATTAATTTTGCAAATACCTTGTTTTTACACTGCAAAGCACTAACAAATTTATACATTTTTTAGATATGTTCGCTAAAACAGCTTCAATCGGACAACTTAAATCGCTAAGTAAGAACACAATCGCCGATCACCTTGGAATTGAATTCACCGAAATCGGCACAGACTACGTTAAAGCGAAAATGCCCGTGGACAAGCGAACCCACCAGCCATTCGGCATTTTGCATGGCGGAGCGTCGGTCGTACTGGCTGAAACTTTGGGCAGTATTGCGTCCTACCTGTCCCTGCCTGACTCCGACGAGCGACATGCGGTGGGGCTCGAAATCAATGCAAATCATTTGCGGCCGGTCAAAGAAGGTTTTGTTTACGGAACTGTCAGCCCAATTCATCTTGGCAGAACAACGCATATCTGGGATATCCGGATTACCAATGACCTTGACAAACTCGTATGTATCAGCAGGCTCACAGTAGCTATTGTGAATGCAAACCGCTGACATTAATTTGCATAACAATAAACCTAACACGATTTATAGTTATTATCATAAATGCTCTCATTAGAAACCAGCACCTCACTATCAGTATTTGAAGGTTTGCAGATTCAGCAGATTTGGAGCGCGGCCAAACAACTCGGTTTCCCTTCCGCGCTCTGGCGGCTTCCTCATACCAGCGAAATCAAACTGCTCATTTCACTTCGTGAGCAGATCACCAGATGTCAGCCGGAACTTGAAAAACTTTCTCCGGGCTTTATTGTCAGCACTTTTCATTGGAAGGACAACGAGGACGTACTTTTTCTTGAAGGCGATATCATTCTGACATTCAGTACAGATTCACAACTTAAAGAAGTAATTAATACCGTTGGCGAAGAACACACGGAAGTAAGAAGACTCGTTGAGCTAGCCGAGAAAACCGGTACGGAAAAACCAGAAGTGAGCTCCGAAGGGAATTCGCTTGTCCTTACCGACCCTGGGAATATCGATGCCAAACTCAGATTCCAGCGGACAGTCGAGCTTGCTGTTTCGGCGATCCGGCAGAATCAGTTCAAGAAAGTAGTCTTGTCAAGAACCAAAGATCTACAGTTTTCGGAGGATTTTCAGCCGGCAAAGGCGTTTTGCCAACTTTCCAAATTGTACCCCCACGCATTTGTCTCGCTGGTCAACCTGCCGGAGCTGAATGAAATGTGGCTTGGCGCAAGTCCGGA
The DNA here is from genome assembly GCF_008369915.1 of Dyadobacter sp. UC 10. NCBI lineage: Bacteria > Pseudomonadati > Bacteroidota > Cytophagia > Cytophagales > Spirosomataceae > Dyadobacter > Dyadobacter aurulentus. The sequence goes on from NZ_VSRN01000001.1 coordinate 989,262, forward strand.
GCTGCTGATCGGGCAGAATGCCCAGGGTATTTTCAAAACCATGTCGTTAGCAGGTACACAAAGTGCCTTGACGGCCTCAGGCGAACTGATCCCCCGATATGATATTCGCTGGGGAGAAAAAGAGATTGAGGAGCATGCGCTGGTGAGCCGCTACATTGTTGAATGTTTTAAAAAAATCAGACTGCGGGAATATACCGAAACCGGCCCCAAAACAGTTCTCGCCGGAAACTTGTACCACCTCAGAACTGACTTCGAAGTTGATACAGCTTCTGTTAACTTTCCCGAGCTTGGCTCTGTCATGTTGAAATTGCTGCATCCCACTTCGGCGGTTTGCGGTGTACCCAAGGAGCCCAGCCTTCAATTTTTACTAAATATCGAGGGTTATGACCGCTCATTTTACAGCGGCTTTGTCGGGCCTGCTCAGATCGGCGAGTCTACAAGTTTATATGTAAACCTGCGCACAGTTCGGTTCAAAGATGGTAAGGCCACTTTTTTTGCCGGGGCGGGTATTACGGAAGATTCTATTCCGGAAGAAGAATGGGAGGAAACCGAGCTTAAATGTGATACACTGCTGAAAGTGATAGAAAAAAGTTTATAAAAAATATTTTTAATAATTAAACTTTCATAATATAAAAAAGTCTAATCGGTTTGAGATTTAATATATAATTTTGAAAGTGCTCCCAAAGCATATCATATACAGATCCGCATAATTCCTAAACCATCAAGTCCGGATTTTTACCAAATTATGAATTCTAACAAAAAGTCTGAGCTCTCAGGCAGCTTTCGAATCAATCCCTTCTCTCTATTAACTGTTACGGGTACACTTATCCTGCTGCTTTCCTGCAGCGAAAAAAAAGATACGTTTCAGCAGAAAGGCGGCGGCGGACCTGTTACGGTCGATGTCATCATCGCAAAATCAGAAAAAATCAGTGATAAGGTGGAAGTGAACGGAACTGTGGTAGCGAATGAATTTGCCGAACTGCGCCCGGAGGTCAGCGGCCTGCTTACATTTCTTGATGTTCCCGAAGGTAAGGTAGTTCAAAAAGGAACAGTCATAGCCAGGATTAATAATGCGGACCTGGTAGCCCAGCTAGACAAAATTAAGATCCAGCTGCAGCTTGCAGAAACCACTGAGAAGCGACTGAAACAACTGGTCGCCATCAACGGTATCAACCAGGCAGATTACGATCTCGCTGCTAATCAGGTCAATACCTTTAAGGCGGATATGGTTTACACCCAGGCCCTGATCGACAAAACCATTGTACGCGCACCCTTTACCGGTGTAATCGGTTTGCGTAAAGTAAGTGCCGGCTCCTATGTATCCCCTACCAGCATTATTGCAACCATGCAGCAGCTCTCTAATATGCGCATTGACTTTACTGTTCCAGAAACCTATCAGAAATATGTAACCAGAGGCCAGAACGTCGAAGTTTTGCTCGATCAGAATAGTAAAAACCTTACCACTGCCCGCATTATCGCCACCGAACCGCAGGTAAATCAAACTACCCGGAACATCACCGTGCGGGCCGTTCTTAACTCGGGCGACACAAGTCCTGGCTCCTTCGCCAAGGTATATTTGAAGACTAATTCCAATAAAAGCAGCATCCTGATTCCCACCAATAGTATTATTCCGGAAGCTCAGGGTAAAAAGGCCGTTACCGTAAAAGGTGGGAAGGCTGTTTTTGTGACCGTAGAAACCGGCGATCGCCTTGCAGATGTTGTGGAGGTCACCAGCGGGTTAAATGTTGGCGACACGGTGGTTGTTTCGGGCGTTTTGTTCGCCCGTCCCGATGCTCCTGTGAAAGTGAGAAGCGTAAGAAACCTGAAAGTTACAGCCAGGTAGCGGTTACATTGACTATTCATCCGAACCCCACTTTATGAATATCTCGGAATTATCCTTAAAACGACCCGTTCTTGCGGTTGTCATGAACCTGCTGATCATCCTTTTTGGGATAGTGGGTTACAATTTTCTTTCCCTGCGCGACTATCCCGCCATTGATCCTCCTATCGTCAATGTCAGGACGAGCTACACCGGCGCAAACGCTGATATCATAGAAAGCCAGATTACCGAGCCGCTCGAAAAGAGCATTAATGGTATTCCCGGGATCAAAAGTATCAGTTCTTCCAGTCAGATCGGGTCCAGTAACATTACGGTCGAATTTAACCTCGAGGCTGATCTCGAAGGCGCTGCAAACGATGTCCGTGACAAGGTAAGCCAGGCCCAGCGCAACCTGCCCCAGGATATTGATGCCCCGCCGGTGGTTAGCAAAGCCGATGCGAACAGCGACTTTATATTGTTGCTGGCAGTGCAAAGCCCGTCGAAGGGATTACTGGAATTGAGCGATTATGCGGAGAACGTACTCCAACAAAGCTTGCAAACCATTGACGGAGTAAGTGCTATCAATATTTTCGGGCAAAAAAGAACAGCCATGCGTATCTGGTTAAATCCGGATAAAATGAGCGCGTATAATATTTCTTTCAATGACATTTCCGCGACGCTTGCTTCAGAAAACGTAGAACTTCCTGCGGGGAAAATTTACGGGAACAATACCGAACTGACAATCCGCACAATGGGCCGGCTTACCAGCGAAAAAGATTTTACCGACCTTGTAATCAGGAATGACAGTTCTGGACTTGTCAGACTGGGCAATGTTGCGAAAGTAGAAATCGGCCCGGAAAACGAGGAGCAGAGCTGGAAATACAATGGTGTATATGCAGTCGGACTGGCGGTTATTCCGCAACCCGGAGCCAATTACGTCCAGATTTCCGACGAGTTCAACAAACGGCTTGCCGAAATTCAAAAATCCAATAAATCGGACATTACATTCAGTGTCCTGATCGACAATACACGGTTGGTGCGCCAGTCTATCGAAGAAGTGGAAGAAACGCTTTTCATCGCGTTTGCACTGGTAGTAATTGTAATTCTTTTCTTCTTCCGCAATTTCCTCGTCGCCGTACGGCCTTTGATCGATATTCCGATATCCCTGGTAGCGACATTTTTCGTCATGTACCTGTTTGGCTTTTCGATCAATATCCTGACCCTACTGGGCATTGTACTGGCAACCGGGCTCGTAGTGGATGATGGTATCGTAGTTACTGAAAATATTTTCCGAAAGCTGGAAAGCGGGCTTCCAATCAGGCAGGCTGCATTGGAAGGGAGCCGTGAGATTTTCTTCGCGGTTATTTCTACGTCCCTCACACTCGCAGTGGTATTCCTCCCCGTGATATTTCTGGAAGGTTTTGTTGGAAGCCTTTTCCGGGAATTCGGTATCGTAGTAGCCTCGGCAGTATTGATTTCCGCATTCGTATCCCTGACAATAACACCGGTACTTAACGTATTTCTGAATAGAAAAGACTCGGGTCACGGTTGGTTTTACAACAAAACAGAACCGTTTTTCGAAGGAATGGAAAATGGCTACAACCGCAGCCTGAAAGGATTCATGAAAGTGAGATGGATGGCCTGGGTTCTTGTAGCAATTTGCGGGGTAATGATCTGGTTCACGTATTCCAACCTCCAAAGTGAGCTCGCACCGATGGAAGACCGGAATAGCATTCGCTTCAATCTCTCCTCGCCTGAGGGGACAAGTTTCGACCAGATGCAGCAGATATCGGATGAGCTGGGCAACTTCCTGAACGATTCTATTCCCGAAAAATCATTTACATTCTCTGCAACACCAGGTTTCGGCGGCGGAGGTATGAACAGTGCTACCGGCCGTCTAGGGTTGGTTCCGTCGGGAGAGCGGGTAAAAAGCCAGAATGAAATAGCCCAGGAAATTAACAAGAAGCTTTCGAGGTTCAATGACGCGCGGATCTTTGCTACCCAGGAACAGACTATTTCAGTAGGTATTGGTTCGAGAGGCTCATTACCAGTACAATTCGTGCTTCAAAACCTTGATTTTGAGAAGCTATATGACATTTTGCCGAAATTCCTGGAAGAGGCAAGACAAGATCCTACATTTCAGAACGTCGATGTGAACCTTAAATTCAATAAGCCTGAAATCAGATTAACCATTGACCGGCTAAAAGCGCGTGACCTTGGCCTTTCCACAACCGATGTTGCAGCAACCATTCAATCTGCATTCAGTGGCAGGCGTTTGGCGTATTTCATTATGAACGGGCAGCAATACCAGGTGATCGGGCAGGTTGAAAAATCGGAAAGGGACAGACCGGCAGACATTTCAAAACTGTATGTAAGAAACAACCGGGGAGAAAATATTCCCCTGACGGCTGTGGTGAAAATGCAGGAAGAAAGCGGCCCGCCAACCATTTATCACTACAATCGTTACAAAAGCGCGACTGTATCAGCTTCGTTGGTAGAGGGGAAAACGATCGGAGATGGCGTGGCTGCTATGCGAAGGATTGGAAACAAATTGCTGGACGAATCTTTTCAGACGTCGTTGATCGGGCCTTCCCGCGATTTCGAAGAAAGTTCGTCCAATACCAGTTTCGCTTTTGGGCTGGCGCTATTGCTGGTTTATCTGGTGTTAGCTGGCCAGTTCGAGAGCTTTACCGATCCGTTTATTATTATGATCACGGTTCCGCTTGCACTTGCTGGTGCGTTGCTCAGCCTCTATTTGTTCGGACTCACAATCAATATTTTCTCTCAGATCGGTATGATCATGCTTATCGGCCTGGTCACGAAAAACGGTATCCTGATCGTAGAGTTTGCAAACCAGAAACGGGAACAGGGAATGGAAAGAATGGCTGCCGCGGTAGAATCAGCTACGCAGCGTTTGCGCCCGATATTAATGACCAGCCTTGCCACTGCATTCGGTGCTTTACCGATCGCATTGAGCCTGGGTGCGGCTGCTACGAGTCGTATTCCTTTGGGAGTCGTAATTGTGGGTGGATTAATGTTCTCGCTGATTCTGACGCTATTTGTGATACCGGCTGTCTATACATTCATCTCACCCAAAAAACACAAAAAGACGGAAGAAGAAAAAATGGCTGAAGAGCTGGCAGTCTAGCTCTTTCCCATCTTATCCATTTTTTAATATAATCCACATTGTTTTTGCATGAACCCGCTCACCATTTTTAAGAACAAAAGGTACCTTCTGATTTATTTCCTGTTATGCGGGAGCAATGCATTTTGTTACCAGGTAACTGACACGCTATCACTTACTCTGGATGCTGCAATCGCTACTGCATTGAAAAATAGTTATGAGATTGAGATTGCAAAAAACAATGTCGAAGTAAATACCGTACTGAATAATTACGGAGTTGCAGGCGGGCTGCCGGTAGTCGCTGCAAACGCTTCGAATACCGAACAAATTACCGAGGTAAACCAGAAATTGAACAACGGTACTGAAATCAACCGCAGCGCGGCTGCCGGTAACAATACCCAGGCCAGTCTGTCGGTCGGTTTGCTGCTTTACAATGGCAAAAGGGTGGTTTCCACCAAAAAACGCCTGGCCGAACTGCAGTATCAGAGCCAGGAACTGCTCAACTCGCAAATCCAGAATACCATTGCCCTGGTCATGACAAGCTATTTCGATGTGGTGCGTCAGCTTAGCTATCTGAATACCCTGCGTGCCTCCATTCAGGCTTCTGAAAAGCGGCTGGAAATTTTGAAGGTAAGAAAAGAGGCGGGTATGGCAAATAATGCGGATATTTTCCAGGCGCAGATCGACCTAAATACGCTCAACCAAACTTTGCTGGATCAGCAGATGATTGCCCAGGTTGCTAAGACAGAGTTACTGCGGATATTAACTTTGGATACAAAATCCGCGGTCACGATCAGCGACACCATTACGGTCGACCAGCATTTAAATCTGGATACTATCCTTGATCGCCTCTCGCAAAATGCCGACCTGAAAGCGGCCGATCACCAGATCCGCATCAATGAGCTGATCGTGCGGGAAACCGCTGCCCTGCGCTACCCCACTGTGCGTCTAAATACAGCCTACAACTATTCCCGCAATCAGACTGCCGCGGGCTTCACACTTCTAAACCGCTCACTCGGACCAAATGCCGGGATCACACTATCTGTCCCAATATACAATGGCTCCTCTTTTAAAAGACAAAAACAGGCTGCGGAGATCAATACTTCAACCGCGAAAATCCAGAAAAACGTTCTGGTAAGAGACTATAACGCAGGTATTGTCAAAATGTACCAAACTTACCTGAGCTCACTTCAGCAACTCGAAAATCAAAAACAAAACTACGCGCTCAGCAAGCAGCTGCTCGACCTTACTTTGCAGCGCTTCGAGCTGATCCAGGCTACTATTATTGATGTAAGAGAAGCGCAAAGAAGTTTCGAAGACGCGGGCTACCGCCTGATCAATCTGAATTACGCGGCCAAAGCAGCAGAAATAGAGCTGAAAAGGCTGAGCAATACTTTGCAATAACGATATTTATTGAGGTTAAAAATAAAAGCCCCACATTCAGCGCACCTGAATGTGGGGCCTTAACTTTCTGTGGCATAGCTTTTTACTAATAAATTTCGACAGGACTAAAATTACTGTTAAACCTCCGCACGATTTTCTCGTCTAAACTACTTGCCACCTTCAACTTACTGTGCGGCAGCATACACTTGCTGTCACAAAAACTTAAACGTCATGCAAAATTTGTTGCTTTCATTGCTCCTTTTAACGCTTTTCGCAAATGTTGTGCTTGCGCAGGAAGAGCCTGCTGCATTTACCATTTCCGGGAAACTGGCAGACTCGGACAAGCGACCTGTACCTTTTGCGAACGTTGCCCTCTACGGTTCCAGGGACTCAACATTGATAGGTGGCAGCACTTCTGACGAAAACGGCGTTTTCACTATTCCCGCCGATCCGGGGAATTACTTCATCAAAATCACATTTCTTGCGATGCGTGAGAAATTTGTTCAAAATATAAATGTGGCCGGCAAAAATGTAGATGTTGGTCTCATCTCCATGGTTTCCGATGCTCAAAATTTAGAAGAATTGGTTGTGACAGGCGAAAGAAGCCAGATGGAACTACAATTGGACAAACGCGTTTTCAATGTTGGAAAAGACCTGAGTAACATCGGCAGCAATGCTTCCGATATCCTCAATAACATGCCGTCGGTCACGGTGGATGTGGAAGGAAATGTGGCATTACGGGGTAGCCAAAACGTGAGGATCCTGATCGACGGAAAACAATCCGGAATGGTAGGGTTAAATCCCGCAGAGGCGTTACGGCAAATCCCGGGTGACCTGATAGAAAGCATCGAGATCATTACAAATCCATCGTCACGTTACGATGCAGAAGGCGAAGTCGGCATCCTGAACATCGTGATGAAGAAAAATATAAGGTACGGGCTCAACGGATCTTTTACCGGCAATGCCGGCTACCCTTCCAATTTCGGCGCCTCTTTTAATCTTAATTACCGTCGCAAAAAAGTAAATTTTATAGCCAACTACGGTTTGATGTACCGGGAAGGCCCCGGACGCGGGAATTCCCGCCAGGCTTACAATAGCGCGGACACCAGTTTTGTTTACGAATCGAATACCAATCGCACGAGGTCGGGATATTCCAATAATGTGATGGTAGGTCTGGATTATTTTATCAATAACTATAACACGCTTACTACCACACTCTCCTACCGCAATTCTCAGAACGACAACAGGTCTGCGCTTCAATACCGCGATTACGATCTCAATAATATACTCACCAGTACTGTTGTGCGGGAGGAAAGAGAAACCGAGCCGCGGAATAATATGGAGGCTGCATTGAGCTACAAAAAGACATTCGAACGAAAAGGGCAAAGCCTTACCTTCGATGCGAAGTATATTCTGAGTGATGAAACGGAAGCTGCGAAATACAATGAGTTTTCGGACAGTGATGCCGCCCGCATTGTCCAGAGGTCATTTAATACCGAAGATGAGCGGAATTTTCTGGCCCAGCTGGATTACATTCATCCGCTCGGAAAAGAAGGAAAGATCGAGGTAGGTTTAAAGAGCTCCATCCGCCAGCTCGACAACGATTTTTCAGTACACCAGCAGAACGAAGAAATGAACTGGATTATCCTGCCTGATTTCGATAACAGGCTGGCCTACGATGAAAGGATTCACGCCGGCTACGCCATGGCGAGCAGCCAGTTCGGAAAAGTGTTTGTGCAGGCAGGTTTGCGCGGAGAGTATACCGACATCCTGACAGAACTTAAAAAAACAGCCGTAACCAATCACAGGCAGTACTTTAACCTTTTCCCCAGCCTGCACCTGTCCTACAAATTGAAAGAGGCACAGACATTGCAGTTGAGTTACAGTTACAGGCTTAGCCGTCCAAGCTTCCGGGACTTACTGCCTTTTTCCAATTTCAGCGATTCGAGGGTTTTTCGCGCCGGTAACCCGCTTCTTAATCCCGAGTTCACGCATTCTTTCGAAGCAGGCCATTTGCTGAATATGGAAAAAGGAACGCTGCTGTCGAGCGTGTACTATCGTCACCGGCTGGGCGTAGTTGAGAATATCACATCAGTAGATTCCACAGGATTTACTACAATTACGCCTATAAACTTGTCCACGGGAGACTCTTACGGCTTCGAATTCAACCTCACATACGATCCAGCGCCCTGGTGGAAGCTGACTGCCAATGCAAATGTGTTCCGTGCGATGAATCAGGGATTCTATAACGATAGATTATACGAAAGCGACACCTATTCGTGGACCAGCCGCCTTTCATCCCGGCTAACCCTTTTCAAATCCGTCGACTTTCAGAGTTCTTTCAACTACCGTGCGCCCCGGCGCACAACGCAGGGAAGAGATCTGTCCGTATATTTCATCGACCTCGGACTTTCGAAAGACATTTTAAAAGGACGTGGAACGATCACAGCGAGCGTCCGCGACTTGCTAAATTCTAACAAACGTCGCAGCATAGTCGAAAGCGCCGGTTATTACTCAAGATCAGAATTCCAATGGCGGCCCCGCCAGTTTTTGCTTACAGTATCTTACAGACTCAACAGATCAAAAGAAAGGCCAAGTCTGGACAAACAAAGCGACGGTGGTGGTGATGAGGAATGATAGTCCTGCCGAAAACATTACCTTTGCGGTTTACAACTGAACAATCACAATGCTTTTTATCGGAAAATATAATCACCTTACCATTGAAAGAGTGACCAGCGTCGGCATGTTTCTCAGCGATGTGGAAGGTGAAGAAGTGCTGCTACCCAATCAATACCTGACAGACGAAATGCAGGTCGGAGACGAGATCAGGGTATTTGTTTACCTCGATTCGGAAGACCGCCCGGTGGCCACTACCCAAACTCCAAAAATCATTCGCAACGAATTCGCTTTTTTAGAAGTGAAGGATGTTTCGGAATATGGTGCTTTTTTGGATTGGGGTTTGATTAAAGATCTTTTCGTGCCGTTCCGGGAGCAGACTACGCCAATGGAAATCGGCGAGTGGCATGTTGTGTTTCTGTATCTGGACCAGAAAAGTTCGAGATTACTGGCTTCGACGAAAATCGATAAGTTCCTGGACAATGAACGTTTGACAGTTAAGGAAGGTGATGAAGTCGACTTGCTGATTTTTCAAAAAACAGATCTGGGCTTTAACGCAATCGTGAACCAATATCACAAGGGTCTTATTTACGGAAATGAGGTTTTTCGCAATCTGAAAGTAGGAGACAGCTTGAAAGGCTATGTCAAAAAGATCCGGCCGGAGAACAAGCTGGATATCAGCCTGCAAAAAAGCACCACAGAAACCATCGAACCAGCAGGAAAACAGATTCTGGAACTCGTTCAAAAAGGCGGAGGTTACCTGAACCTGTCGGACAGCAGTTCCCCCGAGGATATTTACAAACAGTTAGAGATCAGCAAGAAAGTATTCAAAAAGGCAATCGGCGGCCTCTACAAACAAGGTCTGATCCGAATTGCAGAGGACGGCATATATCTGGTTAGCGCAGATTGATTTGATTTTGTATTTTTGATTAAAACAGAAAAGTCATGCATACCATCGAAATTGAGATTACTGATAAGAAAGCGATGAAGCTTTTGATGGATATGGAAGAAATGCATTTAATCAAAGTGATTAACAAAAAGCTCAATATTTCGTCATTGAGAAGCAAGATCAAAGCGCCGATGATATTATTATTGATACAACTGTCGATATCCGTCAGTTGTATAGACTAAAATTGCCAGATGCTATTATACCAGCAACAGCGCTAGCTGGCAACTTTAGTGGCTCAAGACCAAAACTTGTGGAGCAACTTGGATTAAGCATATAATTGAGTAAGGCGATACAGGAAGAACTCAACGTTTCTTACCCCTCTGAACTGTGCTCTGAACGCTTTGATTTTCGCGTTGAAGGATTCGGCAGATGCGTTAGTGCTGCGGTTATCAAAGTAATTAACGATTGTCTTATAGTGGTTTTCAATCGAGCGGGCTACGGTATTGAATGACTTGAAGCCAGATTGCCGGACCTTTTCATGCCATTTGGCTAATCTGGTCAACCCATATATTTTTTCCGTTGTAGTCGTGAAGATGTTACTGAGCCCTATCGTTAGCTCGTACGCTTTTTTCAAATCGGGGAAGCGTTCAAAAAGAAGCAGGGCGCGTTCTTTTTGGCTGTCTGTCCAGGTATTGGGCTTTTTGTATAGCGCGTACCTGCTTCGAGCCAGTAGCTGTTTAATGGTGTCGCCATTAGATAATATCTCTGGATGATATTCATTCTGAGACATTTTAGCCTGCTCAATAGCATCGCTTTCCTGATCCAGGACTTCCCAGCGATGTTTGATCCGGATATCTTGGAGGGCATCAACTGCGAGTCTTTGAACATGGAAACGGTCAGTCACTCGCACCGCCCGTGGAAAGCATCGCTTGGCAATCAAGGACATACTGCCCGCCATGTCCAGGGTGATTTCTGACACTTTCTTCCGCAGTGGTTCCGGGATTTTGCGAAGTACTTCAATCACTGCTTCTGCCTTAGTTCCAGCCACTATTGCTACAATGCTGCCACGGCCACCTTTGGCAGATTTATTGGTAAGGATTGTATACAATTCGCCGTGCGAAAGACTGGTTTCGTCGATCGATAGATGAGATCCTAGGTTTTCGGGATACAAGAGCCATTTTTTTGCATGACCTCTTTGCTTCCAATCTTTAAATCCACTCTGAAAATCACGATACTGCCGTAGCAAAGCCCTACCATCAACGCCATAGAAACGACCAATGCTCCAAATATCATTAGCCCTCGTATCCACCAATTTCTTTTAAAAAATCCGCGAATTCAATAGTCATTCGCGTGCCTTCTGCTACTTCTGTCCAGTCTCTATGGACAACTTTGCCAGTCTTGGTATTGAGCCACCTACGACGTTTAATATGAAGGAATACCTTGTGGCCCCGAATTGGGAAATCCTGCAGGGTAATGGTGGGGAAATAACCTTTGGAGAGCAAGTCTGCCTTTATTGGATCAGCTTCTGGATAATTTTTCTCTTCCAAATAGACGTGATAACGTTCCTCTGACTTCTCTACATGGGTCAGTAAGTAATTCTCAATTATAAAATCCGGTAAGATTAACTCGATAAGCGGCAGGAAACTCTCCAAAACAAACTGGTTTGATTAAAAAGGATCAAGACCAAATGTTGTGGAGCACCTTGGATTAAGCATATAACTTAGTAAGGCGGTAAAGGAAGAACTCGACGTTTCGAACGCCTCGGAACTGAGCTCTGAACGCTTTGATCTTTGCATTGAATGATTCTGCCGAAGCGTTGGTGCTGCGGTTATCAAAATAATTGACAATGGTCTTGTAATGGCTCTCAATCGAGCGGGCTACTGTATTGAATGCTTTAAATCCGGATTGTCTGACCTTTTCGTGCCACTTGGCAAGCCTGGTCAACCCGTATATCTTTTCAGATGTGTTTGTGAAGATATTACTTAGCTCCAGCGCCAGCTCGTATGCCTTTTTAAGGTCGGGGAAGCGTTCGAAGAGAAGTTGTGCTCTTTCTCGTTGGCTATCAGTCCAGGTACCGGGCTTTTTGTAAAGTGCGTATCTGCTGCGAGCCAGTAGTTGTTTGACGGTATCACCGTTAGCTAATATTTCTGGTTGATACTCTGTCTGAGAAGCCTTTGCCTGCTCAATGGCATCGTTTTCCTGGTCCAACGCATCCCATCGGTGTTTGATGCGGATTTCCTGAAGGGCTTCGACTGCCAATCTTTGTACATGGAAGCGGTCAGTGACGCGCACTGCCCGCGGGAAACAACGCTTGGCGATCATAGTCATGCTACTGGCCATGTCCAGAGTTATTTCTGTAACTTTTTTACGTTGCGATTCAGGGATTTTGCCAATGACCTCAATAACGGTTTCGGCCTTTGTTCCCGCTACGATTGCTACGATACTTCCTTTACCGCCCTTGGCTGCTTTGTTTGTAAGAATAGTATACAGTTCACCCTGAGAGAGGCTCGTTTCATCAATAGAAAGATGTGAACCCAGATTTTCAGGATATAAAAGCCATTTACAGGCATGAGGACGCTGGTTCCAGCTCTGAAAATCACTTAAATGAGTGCGATATTGACGCGAGAGACGTTTACCATTAACCCCATAAAGGCGGGCAATATTACTGGTACTGTGGGGGAACAAATCCGTCAATCTCCTTTAAAAAAAGCGCGAATTCTTTCGTCATTCGCGTACCATCGGCAACCTCTGCCCAATTTCGTTGTTCTATCTTCCCCGTGCGGGTATTAAGCCAGCGGCGACGCTTGACATGCAGGAAAACACGTCTATCACGGATGGGGAAATCCTGGATCGTAATTTCTGGCAGGAAGCCTTTCGATAAGAGAAACTGCTTGGAGCTGTCGGACTCTGAATAATTTTTCTCTTCTACATAAACATGGAGCAAATCCGATGATTTCTCCACTCTGCTTAATTGATAATAAGCCAGGATAAAATCTGGCAATAGATACTCCAACAGGGGCAAGAAACTCTCCAAAACAATTGATTTGATTAAAAATCACAAACCTAGAAAAATCCTATGCGCTCCACAAGTTTTGGCCTTGACCCACTTTAGTCTGCTTGCAGACAATGTCAAAGATTTTCTGCGCGTTCCGGATCTTAAGTATTTGAATCCGGCGAAGATTGTCAGTTAATTCAATATTACTTCTTCCCGTATTTCCCCTTGTACTTCTCGTAAAGGCGTTTTTGCTTGTCGTCCAGATTCACTTTTCCTCCTTTCACGAAAACCATTTCTACCACATTACCACGCATATCCAGGATATCGCCCTGGGAAACGATCAGCGAAGCGTGTTTGCCTTTTTCCAGCGTCCCCACCTCCCTTTCCGCACCAATTATTTCAGCAGCATTTTTGGTGACAAATTGAAGCGCGTCTTCAGGGGAAACGTCAGCAAACCCTGACGATGTTCCGGCCATAAAAGCAAGGTTTCTTGTCCGCCACCATTCGTCCGCGTATGTGATAGCCACTTTTACACCCGCTTTGTGCAGCATCCCGGGAAGTTCATAGGGCAGGTATACATTTTCATCTACGCGCCCCGGTAACCTGTGTGTAGGGTTAAGGACCACGGGAACCTGGTTTTCTTTCAAGAAAGCGGCCACTTTATACGATTCATTGCCGCCTACAATCACTACCCTTTTTATACCAGCCTCCCGCGCAGTTTTCACTGCTTCCACAATATCTTTTGCATAATCCGCACGGATATAAAGATTGGATAGGCCAGCAAAAAGTGGCTTCATTGCAGCCAGGCGGAGATTTACCGTACCAGGTTCATTTATTTCATTATAACTCTTCGCTTCTGAAAACGTGGACTTAATCGGGTCGATCACTTCCTGGCGCTTCTCATTTCTTTTAACTGAAACAGAAAAATCTTCATAATTAAAGCTGCTCGCCAGAAATGGCGGCCAGCTCAGCCAGATACCATCGTCTTTCTTCAAAACCGCATCTTCCCAGTTCCATCCATCGCTGTAAAATGCAGAAGAGGAACCTGATATCACGCCGCCTTGCGGCACTGCCTGGGATACCAGGATCCCATTTCCACGCAGTGTAGGAATCACCTCCGAATCAGTATTATAGGCGACGAGTGCACGAACATGCGGATTGATCTCGCCTACTTCATTAAAATCCAGTGTGGCGCGCACGGAAGCAATTTCCTGCAAACCCACAGTCGTATTCAGTGAGATAATCCCCGGAAAAATATGCTTTCCCTTCGCATCGATCGTCTCCGCATTCGTAACACCCGGATCGGAGCCTGCTGCGCCCAAATAGGTGATCAAACCCTTATCAAAAGCAATCAGACCATTTTGGATCACCTGCCCGTTACCGACGTGGATTGTGGCACCAATAATAATCACCGGACGCGACTGAGGTAGTGCGGGGGCTGGGTTTTGCGCCAAAATTTCCGCCTGCACAAATAGCGAAGCCAGGAATAAAAATGTCTTGGAAAATGGATTACGTATCATTTGAAACAATGTCATAGCTATTATCTGTGTCCTTCGTGCTCGGTGTGCACACCTACTATATCTTCACAATGCCACATTTTTGGCTGCACCGCCTGCGGTTTCTGTGTAGGCTTGCCCTCTGCTTTGTCATTCAGCATTTTCTGGATCAGCTTCTCTCTTTCCAATTGCATTGATTTTTGCTTTTCCTCATCCTTCTTTCTGTCAAAATACACGGCGCCTTCTACCATTGTAAATTCAGGACGGGCGTAAATGGATAGCGGATGCGCGTTCCAGAGTACAAGATCGGCGTCTTTGCCGGCTTTGATACTCCCCATTTTGTTGTCAACGTGAAGCAACTTGGCTGGATTAAGCGTCACCATTTTCCAGGCTTCCTCTTCCGGAACGCCGCCGTATTCAACCGTCTTGGCCGCTTCCTGATTCAATCGGCGGGCCATTTCAGCATCATCGGAATTAATCGCGACAGTTACACCCTGGTGGTACATCAATGCTGCATTGTAAGGAATTGCTTCCTTTACCTCCATTTTGTAAGCCCACCAGTCAGCGAAAGTCGAGCCGCCGATACCTCTTTTCGCCATTCCGTCAGCAAGTTTGTAGCCTTCAAGAATATGGGTGAACGTATTGATCTTGAATTTCAATGAATCAGCCACGTGCATCAGCATATTGATCTCCGACTGTACATAAGAATGGCAGGTGATAAATCGCTGGTTATCTAGGATTTCCGCCAGCGCGTCCAGCTCAATATCTCTTCTCGGTGCATTTGCCGGCACTTTTTTAGATGTGGAATTGAAATTCTTCCAGCTCTTCGCATATTCTTTTGCACGTATAAAATGGTCGAAGTAAACCTGCTCCACGCCCATTCTCGTTTGGGGAAAACGAACTCTCGCGACATCACCCCAGTTGGATTGCTTCACATTTTCACCCAATGCAAACTTGATCGTTTTCACATCCGGTAATACCATTTCAGACTGGCTTGCACCCCACTTTAACTTAATCATCGCACTCTGGCCTCCTATAGAGTTAGCCGAACCGTGCAGCAAATGCGAAGCGGTTACCCCACCCGCAAGCTGGCGGTAGATATTCACGTCATCCGGATTCACTACATCGCTCATTCTCACTTCGGCCGAACTCGTTTGGCCGCCTTCATTGATCGTAAATAGGGCAATATGCGAATGCTCGTCAATAATACCGCTGGTCAAATGTTTGCCGGTACCGTCAATTGTCTTCGCTCCCGAAGGTGCTGCCAGTGACTTTCCAACTTTTGCGATTTTCCCGTTCTGGACAACTACGTCTGCATTTTGAAGAATACCCTCCTGCTCATTCGTCCAGATAGTCGCATTCTTAATCAGTACAGTTTCAGATTTCGGCAGCTCTTCATTTCCAAAACCAACAAATGGATACAGAATTGGGCTGGTTTCTTTTGGTTTGAGAGTAACTGTGTCGGCCGCGGCAATTTGCTGGAACTTTTCAGTCAGTGTAGCATTCCACGGCACTGTTGCACCATTTGGCAAAATACCTTCGCCGGATAATGTGGTCCCGGTAAGCCAGCCAGTGAGCCGCGTCGTGCCAGGTGCTTTCTTGTCAGCCTGGTAATTCAATGTCAGTAATTCATTCGAAAGGATCGCCTTGGGCGTGATTTTGACAGAATCCTGAACGATCACTTTGAATTCCGGCTTATCGGGTGAGCCGGTAATTTGCAGCTTGCCGCCCGGTTGGTTGTTGATCGATAATGTGTAGGTCCCTCGGATATCTGGCGTATTAATGGGTGCTAAAATGAATTTCTTTCCCTGTATCCAGTTCTCGTAAATCACATTGTCTTTTCCAAAAAGATCTCCGGAAGTAATGATAAAATTTGCCAGCAAGCCTTGCTTCAAACTTCCTATCTGGTTTTCCGCTTTGATCAGACTAGCCGGTAGCGTTGTCAGAGCTTCCAGTGCTTTTTCTTTTGGTAAACCATATTCAACTGCGCTTTTGATGTTTTTCCAGAAATCGGCCTTATTCTTCATTCCGGCGGATGTAAATGCAAAAGGTATCTGCGCCTTTGCTACTTCCGAGGCATTTTTGGGTGCCATTTCCCAATGTTTGAGCTGTGCCATACTGATCACATCTGCATCCCAGGGATCGGTTACATCATAAGCTTCCGGAAATTGAAGGGGTAAAATCAGCGTGGCTCTGGTCGCTTTAATTTCATTAATGCGCTGATATTCATCGCCCCCACCTTTGATTATATATTGAACTCCGAATTCATCACCTACCTTATCAGCCCGCATAACACTGTATTTATCTCCGGTTTCGAAGAAAGAAGGCAGGGCTTTGATCTGGTTAAATGCTTCCAACGACAAATTGGCCTCTTTCGCTTTTGAAGTGCGGGCATACCATTCTGCGTCGTAATAATTTTGTCTCAAAAGCGCCACGACACCCATCGTAGAAGAAGGGTATGTCTGGGAGGAAGTACCTTTGCTGAACGAGAAATGCGCAGAAGCTTTTCTGTTCAAAAGTGCCTTGTTGGCAGCCTCGTCGGTTAGCGTTACCAGAGCGCCATTTCCTCTGACGATTCCATCGTGTGAATGGACGAGTACAGTACCGAAGCCAATTTTGCGTAAATCAGCTGCTTTTTTTGTGTCTGGTGTAAATACCATACTGGCATCATTTTCAGCCTGTATTGCCTGGTTCCAGCCGAATGCGCCTTTTTTGTTGGATTCCAGCTGCGGAGTTTGTCTTCCGCCAGCCGGCCGGTCACGCTTTACCTCGGGCATACCATAGTCCGAATCCAGGTCGATCAGCGAAGGATAAATGAATTTGCCCTTCAGGTCCACGACCAAGGTTCCAGCCGGCAGCTTTACCTGCTTTCCAACCTGACTGATCAGTCCGTTTTCGATCAGTAATGTGCCGTTTTCAATAGTTGTTTTGGGATCGACAATGATGGTGGCATTGGTGAATGCATACCGGCCTGGTCTTTCATCGTAGGCCCCGTTTTGCGGGAAAGTTTGCTGCGCCTGACAGCAAATGCTAATAACCAGCCCTGAAAATAAGGTTGATAATCGTTTAAACATACATCGGTTGGTGGTTCTGAATCAATTTGACAATATACAATGAAAATCAGCAAAACGTCTTTCGCTTTCCATAATCCTCAGAAGTTATAATTGCCGCTGCGAATTTTCATGTTGGACATTTTTTTTACATTATTGCGTGCTCTTTTCATGTTTCTTGTAGCATTGTCGAACTATGACTTACACTCAATTTCAAGAATCTCTTACCCTGAAAATCCCGCCAACAGGCATTTCTGAGTTGCTAAAAGCACTTTGGTACGACGCCAAGGGTGATTGGGAGGCAGCTCATGACATTGCTCAGAGCGCAGAAGGTACGCGCGAATATGATCGTTTACATGCCTATCTGCACAGGGTTGAAGGCGACACCTGGAATGCAGGTTATTGGTACAGACGTGCTGGTGCTGAGGTATTTAAAGGATCCTTAGAAGATGAAAGGGAGTATTTGGTCGGGTATTACACTCCGAATACATAAGGTTTTATCCTTATATCAGGCACATATAAGGTAAAAGCCTTATATTTGGCCATTATAAGGTAAAAAGCTTATGGCAACCAAAAGCATTCACGCCGTTTTTACGGCAGATATGGTCAATTCAACCAGCTTTTCACGGGAAGAAGCCTCCCGCTGGTTAGAGGAACTGATACAGAAACTGCGGGATCATAAAGCATTCAAGTGGTTACTGAAACCGGAAATTTACCGCGGAGACAGCTTTCAAGGTGTATTGAAAAATGCAGATGAGGCTGTTCGTGCCGCGATTTTAGCCCGTGCAATCATGCGCGCACATGCACCAAATGCAGATCTGCGCATTGCAATCGGAATCGGACAAACAGAATTATTGACCGAACGTGCGGGAACTTCCGACGGCGAGGCGTTCAGGTTGTCGGGGCGACTGGCTGATAACATCCGCCAGCAAAAAGCCCGCATCGGAATCGCCCTGCCTGTTCCTTCCGAACCCCTGACTGCGACGCTCGGACTGCTGGAAGTATTGATAGAAGGTTGGACAACATCTCAAAGCGAAGTAATTGCCGCGCTCTTAAACGAAAAAACAGTGACACAGATAGCAGAACAACTATCGATCAGCCAGTCAGCCGCCAGTCAGCGGATTGCCGCGGCTAAATGGTGGGCAATTGAAAATTTTCTTAGTACTTTTCCCAGACATTTATCACTATACACAAAACGCTAATTTATGATGACTGAATTTCTGCTGCTGCTGCTCGCCCACGTATTAGTAGATTTTTACTGGCAGCCAACCCGCTGGGTAACAGACAAAAAGAAAAAGTCAGTCAGGTCAAAATACCTTTATTGGCATATTCTGCTGGTAATCGTCGTCTCATACATTACCCTGCACCAATGGGCCAATCCGCTCCCGGCAGTGCTCCTTGGTATTGCGCACGGCATTATTGATATTATCAAGATCTCATTTGACAAGAAAGGATCGTTAGCCTGGTTTATCACCGACCAGATTGCCCATATCCTGACCATCGCAATTGCCGCATTATGGCTGACCGGCAATTTTCAGCCCGGCTTTCAACAGTTTCTAACGTGGCTTGAAACTACTAAAACGCTAGCAACAATAGCGGGTGCATTAACAACACTTTCCCCTGTCTCATTTCTGGTAGGCATCCTCACCCGCCCGTGGCGTGAAGAATTGAGCAAACTCGCGCCGGAAGCCGATGATAATCTAGCCAATGCCGGCCGCTGGATCGGAATGTCGGAACGGTTATTAATTTTTGTTTTTGTGCTGGCTAATCAATTTTCAGCGATCGGATTTTTGATCGCGGCCAAATCCCTGCTTCGGTATAATGACAAGGCCCCGGCACCTGAAACTTCTCCCGCTTATATCAGCAAAAAATCAGAATACGTACTGGTAGGAACGCTGATGAGCTACACTTGTGCGATCGCCATTGCCCTGCTGGTCCGCTTGTTTTACTGAAATTCCAAACACCCAATTAAACTAAATCCCGGATTCATACTCTAACCCGGGTATCAAAAACTTTATGACCATGAGAAAATTAGTATTTGTCTTTTTATTGACTTTCGCTACAATAAGTGCTTTCGCACAGCGGCAGGGAGGCAATATGACACCGGAGCAGAGAGCTGAAAACCAGACTAAAAACCTGGCAGAAAATTTGAACTTATCCGAAGATCAGAAAAAACAGGTCTATAACCTAAGCCTGGCCCGCGCGCAGAAAATGCAGGAACTTCGGGAAAAATCAAACGGCGACCGCTCAGAAATGCGCGCGTCTATGGAAACCTTCAACAACGAAATCGCCAAAGTACTTACCGTAGAGCAACAGGAAAAGTATAAAACTATGCAGGAAGATCGGAGAGGAAATCGCAGCGAGAGGCAGCCTAGGAATTAGGGGAAAGGAATGAAAGGAGAAAGGGAGAACGGAGGAAGGAGGAAGGTAAAAACGGACAAAAAATAAAAGGAGGAAGGGAGATCAACACTGATTTCCTTCCTCCTTAATTCCATCCTCCTTCCTCCCTTTATTCCTTTCCCTTTTTAAATCGCCATTTCCGTCTTGAACTCCGAAGTAAAATGGAAATGTATAGCCGGGTTATTTTCGCGGTTCATGCGGATCATCCATTCGGACTCTGCCAGAAATACGGGATTGCGATCTTTATCATAAGCAATCTGGTTTCCCTTTAATCTGATAAACTGGTCCATCGCAGGTTTTTCGTCGGCAGTGAGCCAGCAGGCGCGGGAAATGTTCATCGGTACCCAGCGGCATTTCGCGCCATATTCATGTTCAAGACGATATTGAATTACGTCAAATTGCAGCTCTCCTACCGTTCCTACTATCTTTCTGTTTCCCAGATCCAATGTAAAAAGCTGCGCTACCCCTTCGTCGGTCAGCTGCTGAATACCTTTTTCCAGTTGCTTGGATTTCATCGGGTCCATATTGATCAGCTCCTTGAATATCTCAGGCGAAAAGCTTGGTATACCCGAAAATTGCAGATTTTCACCTTCTGTCAGCGTGTCTCCGATCTTGAAGTTACCGGTATCATATAAACCTACTACATCGCCGGGAAAACCTTCGTCCATCACACTTTTGTCCGAAGCCATGAATGTAAACGGACTTGAAAAACGTACGTCTTTCCCTAGCCTAACGTGTTTATAGAATTTTCCTCTTTCAAATTTACCTGAACAAATGCGCAGAAATGCAATGCGGTCGCGGTGGCGCGGGTCGAGGTTTGCGTGGATTTTGAATACAAACCCGGTAAACTTCGGCTCTGTCGGAGCTACTTCCCGAACATCGGTCGGGCGGGGCTGCGGAACCGGGGAAATTTCACAGAAAGTATCCAGCAATTCCTTGATACCAAAGTTATTAATCGCACTTCCAAAAAAGACCGGCGCCAGCTCACCTTTTTGGTAAGCTTCTTGTGAAAATACGTCGTAAACGCCTTCTACCAGCTCCACATCTTCCGTCAGTTGCTCCGCGTCTTTTTCTCCAACCAACTCCGTCAGGTTTTCGTCGTCCAGACTCACCTTTGCAACGTTACTTTCAATTTTGGTTTTATTGATCTTAAAGAAATACAGCATTTGTTCATACAAGCTGTAAACCCCCTTAAAATTAGCACCCATATTGATCGGCCACGTAAGCGGACGGACGCGGATATTCAGTTTGCTTTCAAGCTCATCGAGCAGTTCAAACGGATTCTGGCCTTCGCGGTCAAGCTTATTGATAAAAATAATTACCGGCGTATTGCGCATCCGGCACACTTCCATCAGCCTTTCGGTCTGTTCCTCAACGCCTTTTACGCAGTCAACTACCAGGATTACGCTATCGACCGCAGTTAATGTACGGTATGTATCTTCCGCAAAATCCTTGTGACCCGGCGTATCGAGGATATTGATAAGCAGGTCTTTATATTCAAACGTCATCACGGACGTAGCGACTGAAATACCTCTCTGCTTTTCGATCTCCATAAAATCGGAGGTCGCCGTTTTCTTGATCTTATTTGATTTAACCGCTCCCGCAGTCTGAATAGCGCCTCCGAACAAAAGCAGTTTCTCGGTAAGGGTCGTTTTCCCTGCATCCGGGTGACTGATGATCGCAAAAGTGCGCCGTTTTTTTATTTCTTCTATATTACTCATGTACAATTGAGATACTGATTTCAGTGATTCCGGCGAATCAAAATTTCCGCAAAGATACGAATAAAAGAAGAGCCGCCCCTATCGGAAACGGCTCTAAATTCTATTTACGCCCAGCTATTAATGCTGAGAATCAGATGCTCAATAAAATGAATGCTTATAATCTTCCACTGAAGTCATAATCACTTCATGTGCTTCTTCCCTGCCATAAACATTGGTAATTTCAATGTGCGCCTTTTCGCCAGGAAGATTTTTGTAAGTAAGGAAATAGTGTTTCAAACGCTCCACGATACCTTCCGGCAGCTGGCTCAGATCTGAAAATCCACCATAAACTTCATCGCCTTTTAAAACCGCAATGATCTTGTCATCCGCTTCACCGCCATCGATCAGACGGATCCCGCCGATTGGTTTGGCCTGACAAAGGATATCGCCATGAGAAATGATCTTCTCGCAAAGCACCAAAATATCCAGCGGGTCACCGTCACCTTCCGTAACATCGCGCCCGGAACGCTCACGTGCCAATAATGCTATTTTTTCAGCGCAATATGTTTTCGGGATAAAACCGTAAAGTGCAGGAACGATGTTGGAGTACTTCTGCGGCCGGTCGATCATCAGATAGCCCGTCGCCTTGTCAATCTCATATTTAACGGTATCAGTCGGAACAATCTCAATAAATGCAGTTACAAGTTCGGGTGCGTTGTCACCCATCGGAATTCCATGCCAGGGATGTGCTTTGTGTACGTTAGCGATCATTATTTGTAATAGTAACTTTTTAATATTTTAAAGAATAAACCATTGAGTTATTAACTTCCGGCGCGTTCGGATATATTGTAATCGCCTGTCTTGGAAACGGATTGCTTGACAAACAGTTCGCCCAGAAAACCTGCAAGAAATAATTGAGAACCGACCATAATTGCTACCAGCGCAAGAAAGAACAACGGATTGTCGGTAACGTTACGGTAAGGCAGTAAATGGTATATATTATAGATTTTTTTGCCCAGAAGCCAAAAGGCTATAATGCTTCCCAGAAAAAACATAAGGGTTCCCAGACTACCGAATAAATGCATCGGCCGACGCCCAAACTTATTCACAAAGGCGATCGAAAGCAAGTCGAGAAAGCCAAAAATAAACCTTTCGAGACCGAATTTCGTGTGCCCGTATTTGCGTGCCCTGTGCTGAACAACCTTCTCGCCAATCTTCGCAAACCCGTTCCATTTGGCGATAACCGGAATGTACCGGTGCATTTCACCGTAAATCGTAATGTTTTTCACCACTTCTTTCCGGTACGCTTTCAGCCCGCAATTGAAATCGTGGAGGTAAACGCCCGAAATGCTGCGCGTGGCCGCATTGAATATCTTGGTAGGGATTGTTTTTGTGATCGGGTCGAAACGCTTCTTTTTCCAGCCCGAGATCAGGTCGTACCTTTCTTCGGCGATCATGCGGTAGAGCTCGGGAATTTCGTCGGGACTGTCCTGCAAATCAGCATCCATCGTAATGATCACGTCACCCCGGACGGCTTGAAAGCCGGTTTGCAGCGCAGCAGTTTTTCCGTAATTACGCACAAAACGAAAGCCTCTGACGTGTGGATTTTCAAGAGATAACCTCGAAATGACTTCCCATGAACGGTCCTTACTCCCGTCGTCAATAAAGAGGACTTCGTAAGTAAAGCTGTTCTCATTCATTACCCGCGTAATCCATTCGCAAAGTTCGGGCAGCGACTCTTCTTCATTATAAAGCGGAATAACAACGGAAATCTGTATTGCTGAATGGGTCATGAATTTTTTTGCAATGGCGCGGCCGTATTGAATTATGCCGCAAAGTTCGCTTTTTTCCTGATCAAAATTTCAAATAAAAGTCTTTGAGCAGCATTCTGAACTTCGGATCATACGTGACACCGTTTGTTTCATAAATATTCAATGTTTCAGTTAAAACCTGCAGCACTGGCGAAGGTTGGTTTTGAAATTCCATCAGTGTCCGGAATGGCTTCTTGTCCGGCTTATGAAGAAGCGTCATTTCACGCCGCAATTGCCAGCCCTGCTCATTTGCCATTGTCCTGAACTGAATACCTTCCTCAACTGGCAAAAGAATTGAAAACCTTCCTTCGGCCTTCAACAGCGTTTTTACTGCATTTAACAAGCCGGCAAAATCCAGAGTTTCGGAATGGTGCGCCCTATTGATCTTTTCCGCCGGCGACCGCAGGTCTGACTGAAAAAAAGGGGGATTAGTAACAATCAGGTCATATTGATGCTCGGATTCAAAATCCTGAATAGCCTCATGATAAAGCTGGATACGGCCTTTGAATGGACTTTCATGGACATTTTCACCAGCCTGAAAAAACGCTTCGGCTTCAATTTCTACCGCGTCAATGGCCGCATAGGTATTGCGCTGCGCGATCATCAGTGACAGCAATCCGGTACCAGTACCAATATCGAGGATCCGGTCTGCATTATCAACGTCGGTCCAGGCACCCAGCACGCAGGCGTCAGTACATACCTTCATCGCGCATTGGTCCTGCTGAATGGTAAACTGTTTAAACTGAAAATGTGAATTTTTCCCCATAACCTTATTTTCTTCCAAAGTCTGCCGGATTTTCACCCCAATATTCTGTTTCCCATTTCAAAATTTTATTCGGAAAAGTATTGCTCGCAAGCCACCTTTCGGCGCGTTGCAGCATTTCAAAAACGGGTTTATTTCTTGGTGTAAGCGCTAGTTTCGTATTTGCGTGTTTTTTTTTTATCCAGCTGATCGCGGTTCTGGAATCGCTGTATATAGGCAGACTGCTTTCGTTTTTTTGCAAATAAGCCAAGGCGTGAACGATAGCCAGAAATTCGCCGATATTGTTAGTTCCGTCCTGAAAAGGTCCCTGCAAAAAAATTCGCTTGCCGGTTTGATAGTAAATACCCTGGTATTCCATATCGCCCGTCGCAGTATTCCACGCCGCATCGACGATAATACTGTTTTTGATCGGTTTTCCCACTGATGCGGGTGCTTCTTTCAATACGGGCTTAGCGTCTTTCTTGGTCACAAACTCCCAATAATCGCGTTGGATAGCCTTTTCTGCCTCTTCTACCGATTCAAATGACTTGTAACGCGCATCTTCAAAGCCCTTGATCTGAGCCTCACATTCCTTCCAATCCGTAAAAATCCCGGTCTTCCGACCCTGCCACACTACGTAATATTTCGTCTTCTTAGACATTTATTTTAATGATCGAATAACTGAATGATTGAATTCATCCCTTTCCTCCTTCCTCCCTACTCTAAGCCTCCTCCTCCCAAATCCCCGCCAGATTCACAATCACTTCGACCGCTTTTTCCATATCCTGAACGGATACCCATTCCAGTTTCGAGTGAAATGCATGTTCGCCGGCGAAGATGTTGGGGCACGGCAATCCCATGAACGAAAGCCGGGAACCGTCGGTGCCTCCGCGGATACTGCGACAGACGGGATTAAGGCCGGCGCGCAGCATTGCTTTTTCCGCATTTTCGATAATCTGGGGATATTTGTCGAGTACCTCTTTCATGTTTCGGTACTGCTCCTGTACTTTGAAATCGGCTGTTGAGTTGGGATATTGCTCTAACACTTCTTCCAATATATTTTTCAGAAACGCTTCCTTTTCAAGCAGCCCGGCTGTGGTGAAGTCCCTGATGATGAAGCTGATCGTTACTTTCTCCTGGATACCTTCTATCTGGACCGGATGAATAAACCCTTCCATATCAGAGGTGGTTTCGGGGGATAATGTGTCTTTGGGAAGTTTTGAGAGGATATCGGCCGCTATTTTAACTGCATTTTCAAGCTTCCCTAATCCGTAACCCGGGTGCGTACTCACGCCGTGGATCGTAATCTTTACGCCATCGGCCGAAAATGTTTCGTTTTCCAATGTACCCACTGCCTCACCATCGACAGTATATCCGAAATCTGCCCCCAGCTTGGCCAAATCCACCTTTTCAGTCCCACGACCTACTTCTTCGTCCGGCGTAAAAAGTATTTTAATATCTCCGTGCCTGATCTCAGGGTGATTGATCAGAAATTCGGCCGCAGCCATAATTTCTGCTACGCCGGCCTTATTATCCGCGCCGAGCAAGGTTTTACCACTCGCTGTAACAATATCATTTCCGATTTGCTGATCCAGATCGTGCAGCTCGCCGATACGTAAAACCTGCGTAGGATCGTCGGGCAGCACAATATCGCTTCCGCCCCAGTTTCTATGAATGATCGGTTTTACATTCGCACCCGACACGTCGGGAGAAGTATCTACGTGCGAGCAGAAACAAATGACAGGTATATTGACTTTGTTGGAATTGGAGGGAATGGTAGCGTAAACGTAGCCGTGTTCATCCACGTGCGCATCAGAAATACCTATTTCAAGCAGCTCGACAACCAGCAAATTGCTCAGGTCGCGCTGCTTTGCGGTGCTCGGGAAACTTTCTGAGCCAGGATCAGATTGGGTGTCGATCTGCACGTAGCGCAGAAAACGGTCGAGAACTGATGTTTTCATAAAATCTATTGACTTAACCGATAATGGAAGCGAGATCTGCGGGGGAATAATTGATATTTTTCAGCGTCTTATCATCGGAAGTCCTGTAAACGAGATACTTACCATTATCTTCTTTGAAATAACATTCGGTACCTTTTGCCTGGTAATGCGCAACGGTCGCCTCGGCTTCCTCTGCTGTTTCACAGGCTTTGGACATATTGGACCGCTGGACCTCATCAAATAACTCCCTGAATTTTTCCCCCAAACCAAATTCCAGCACGGCGCCCGATAATACATATTGCAGGTCGCAAAGTGCGTCGGCTACTTCCACAATATCCTTTTCAAGAATAGCTACTTCCAATTCCTTCAGCTCCTCAGCCAGTAACGCGACGCGCAACCTGCTGCGTTCTTCGGACGGAATAGCAGGTGAGGCCACGATCGGATGTTTGAATGTTTTATGAAATTCGGCGACTTGATTGAGACTGTCCAGTTGTTGCATTTTTTTGTATGGATTTGAATACTTGTTTGTTTTAGTTTTTGCCGGTGTTGTCACCGGCTTTTCTCGCGCTGTTGGTGACAACACCAACAGAGGCACTGCCGTCCCCGCCATTGTTGGTGTTGTCACCAACAACCTGCGTCAAAACCTCAAACGATCAGATTCGTTTTAAAAAGTTTGATCGCGATCGCCAGCAGGATAATTCCGAATATTTTTCTCAATATATCAGTCCCTCCCTGCCCGAGCTTTTTCTCAATCCAGTTTGAGGATTTTAATACCAGATAAAC
Source organism: Dyadobacter sp. UC 10 (assembly GCF_008369915.1). Classification (NCBI taxonomy): domain Bacteria; kingdom Pseudomonadati; phylum Bacteroidota; class Cytophagia; order Cytophagales; family Spirosomataceae; genus Dyadobacter; species Dyadobacter aurulentus. The sequence continues at coordinate 1,016,010 of NZ_VSRN01000001.1, forward strand.
AAAAAACAGGTTCAACAGAATACCGACCAGGATGTTTTCAATTTGATAAGCCGAACGGAGGGAAAGCAGTGTAGTCATGGTAGCGGCACCTGCAATGATCGGAAATGCGATCGGGACAATGGATGCCACGCCCACAGACACACTATCATGTTTGAAAATGTTTCTGCCCAGAATCATTTCCAAACCCAGTAAAAAAAGGATAATAGCACCCGCAATCGCAAAGGAGGCTACATCAACCCCAAAAAGACTTAACAACCTTTCTCCCAAAAACAAAAAGACCACCATGATAATACCGGCGGTCAGCGTGGCTTTTTCAGATTCGATCTTGCCGAGTCTTTTTCTGAAATCAACGATCACCGGAAGCGAGCCGAGCACGTCGATCACAGAAAATAGAATGAGGGTAACCGAGACGATTTCTTTGAAATTAAACATGCGGTCCGCATTGAGGTCAGACCGCAAAGTTGCGATTAATTAGTTTCATATTGAATCTAATTAATCACTAAAAAATAATTCAGGAAGCACTTCCGGGAAGAAAATTCAGAAAAGTATTGAACTGCTTCTTGTATTTTTCTTCATCGATTTTATAAAAGAAAGCTCCTTTTTTGGAGTAGCCCTTCTGTTTTTCATCAAGTTTTATGAGAAGGTTCGTCGAAAGCAGCTTCCGGCTGAAATTGCGTTTATCCAGTTCTGTGCCAAAAATGGCTTCATACAATTTCTGCAATTGCGGGATCGTAAATTTTTCGGGAAGCAGCTCAAAGCCGATCGGGTGCTGGGAAGCTTTATACCTTAAATGCTGGATCGCCATCTCAACCATTGATCCGTGGTCAAAAAGCAATTTGGGAAGTTCCTGAAAGGAAAACCACTGTGCTTCATAGCTTTTAGAAAGCTTGTGCGCGTAATCTTCAACATTAATTAACGCAAAATAAGCGACCGAAACAGTGCGTTCCACAGGATCTCGTTGAGGACTTCCGAATGTGTGCAGTTGTTCGAGGTAAATGTCAGTCAGACTGGTGAGTTCGTAAAGAATTCGCGAGGACGCGCCTTCGAGGCTTTCGTCGGGCTGTACCCAGCCTCCCATTAAAGACCAGCTGCGGTCTTCATCCTCGATGCCTCTTTTGACGAGCAGTATTTTCAGTTCTTCACCATCGAATCCGAAAATGATGGAGTCCAGTGCTACGAGACATTTGGTTTGCGCCTGGTATTGCTTTAAGATATCTAATCGCACAACTAACTATTACGAGAAATGGTTTTTGAATTTATTACTAAATACAAACCACCCCTGTTACTACTCATTGTCTATTTTAGCGCAGCTGAGACGAGGAAATTTTGCAAAATACTAATCTCCTGGTCAGAAATAGCGGGAAAATTAGCGATCCGGAAACTGGTATCTTTCTGACTTCCATAACCGTTACCAAGCGTTATACCTGCCTTTTTTGCTGCTTCTTTGATCTGTGAAATCTTCTCTTTTTTATTGACCACTGCAATCACCGTTTCGGAACGTGCAGCCTCATTTGTTACCAGCAACTGATACCTGTTTTTGGATAAAAACTGGTACCATTCCCTGCTTCGCACTGCTGTTTGTTCGGCTAACTCATGAATAGGCTTCACCTGCTTCATCACACTGTTTAACAGATAGATACCTAATATGTTCGGCGTGTAGGGAGTTTGGTTTTTGAGGAAATTATCGCGGATAAAAAGCAGGCTATTATAATGCTTTCTTTCGCCGATCTCGATCGCACGTTCTACCGCTCTGGGGGAAACGACCAGAATGCCCATTCCGGCCGGCAATCCAAAACATTTTTGAACGGATGCATACCAGATATCCGCCGCTTCCCAGGGAAGTTCGACACCCGCCATGGAAGAAGTAGCGTCGACAGCAATCAGGTTATCACTTTCCGATCGCAGCGAGTCCAGAAAAGAAGCAGGCAGCGCCGTCCCGTTAGAGGTTTCATTGTGAGTAAGGCAGATCAGTTCGCTACCTGACAATTTGCTGGCAAACGGCAACTCAGGCAATGCATTATGATCGAAATAAAAGCTGCTTGCGCCTGACGTCAGTTTTCGGGTATATTCCATCCACTTCTCGCCGAATGCCCCATTATAAATATGCACACTGGGCACCGATATCAGCGACTGGGCGATGATTTCCCAGCATTCCGTCGCAGAGGACACGAAATACACTTCATAGTCCGCCGGAATATCCAGTTTAAGTTTGACATTGCTGACCGTCGCTTCCAGCATTTCCATAAATGCCGTACTGCGGTGGTTAGCACTGATCACGCCGCTTTCGAACGCTTCCTGCAAGTATTGGCTAACTTCAGGATAAACTTTGGATGGACCCGGATAAAAAGTAATCATTATATAAAACCTTCGCGCTTCATTGCATTTTCAAGCTTTTCGCCCAATTCTTGGGAAGCTTTTAGTAAAGGCAAACGAACGTCCGAGCTGCATATTCCCTTAATTTCCAAACATTTTTTAATGCCGACAGGATTTGACTCGATATATAGCAGGGTATCAAATTCTAAAAAGGCCAGCTGTAATCTGGCTGCTTCCTTAAATCTACCTTCCAGCGCGTGCCACGTCAGCTCGCCGAATTCTTTCGGGAATGCATTGGCAATCACCGAGATAACCCCGTGCCAGCCGACGCTGATCATCGTAGTGACCAGGTTATCATCCCCGGAAAGCAGCAGAAAATCGTCAGGAACGCGCGAAGCCAGTTCCATACTTTGTTCAATACTCCCGCCCGCATCTTTGATTCCGATAATATTCGGGTGCGCCGAGAGTTTCACAATCGTATCGGCCTTCATATTGATCACGGTCCGGCCGGGAACATTGTAAAGCAGCACAGGTACGGGCGAAGCGTCGGCAATTGCAGTAAAATGCGCGATAATACCGTCCTGGGTAGGCTTATTATAGTATGGACAAACAGACAGGATCGCATCGACGCCAGTCAGATCCGTCTCCTGAATGCAATCAAGCACCGATTTGGTATCATTTCCACCGATTCCATAGACGATCGGCAGCGATTTGTAGTTATTTTCAATCGTAAATGCCAGGATCTCACGCTTTTCCCGGGAAGATACCGTTGGCGACTCTCCTGTTGTTCCCTGCACAACCAGATAGTCACTTCCTCCTTCACTCACCAGGTCAATCAGTTTTTTCAAACCCGGATAATCTATTTCATTCTGTTGATCAAAAGGAGTGATCAAAGCTGCACCTACCCCTTTGAAACGTTGGTCCAATGGCATTATTAAATCTATATAATTGGTTGACTTTTGAAAACGCAAAGTTAGCTTTCTAAGTCATTTTTACTTACTTATTCTCAATCATTGCCAAAAATTCTTCTTCCGACAAAATGGTCACCCCAAGTTTTCTGGCCTTTTCTAACTTCGACGGACCCATATTCGCGCCTGCCAGCAGGTAGTTCAGCTTGCCCGAAACGCCGCTCAATATCCTTCCTCCGTTTGCTTCGATCTTGTCTTTCAGATCATCCCGCTCAAAATTTTCGAATACGCCGGAGATTACAAACGTCTTTCCTTCCAGTACATCACTTTCTTTTTCAACAGGTTTTTCGTCACTTTCCATTTGGAGTCCGGCGGCTTGTAACCGCGCCACCAGCTGCTGGTTTTCGGGTACGCTGAAATAGGATTCAATGCTCATTGCGATACGCCCGCCAATTTCAGGCACGGCAGTGAGCTTGTCGTAACTTGCGCTGCGCAAAGCTTCGATGGATTTGAAATAGGAAGCAAGTTTTTCGGCCACAGTCGCGCCGACAAACCGTATCCCCAATGCAAAAAGCACATTTTTGAAAGGTACGGTTTTAGAAAGATCAATGCCTTTGAGAATGTTCTCGACCGTCTTTTCCCGGAAACTGATCTTTTTTACTTTGCCGGTTTCTTCATTCGGGATATTCTTCTCAATGCCCAACAAATTACCTTCGTTTAGATCGTACAGATCGGCAGGGGTATTTACTAATCCTAAGTCAAAAAGCAATTCAATTTTTCCTTCGCCCAGACTCTCGATATTCATCGCTTTCCGGTGAATAAAATGCTCGATCCGGCCTTTCAGCTGCGGCGGGCAGTGGCTGTCATTCGGACAAAAAAATACGACTTCTCCCTCGTTTCGTTGCAATTCGGAGCCGCATTCAGGGCATTTGGTAGGGAAAGTAATTGGCTCGGTTGGAAACAATTCACGCTGGGTAACGTCTACGCCTGTAATCTTCGGAATGATCTCACCACTCTTTTCCACAAAAACAGTATCCCCAACTTCCAAACCCAGCCTGAGCAACTCATTCGCATTATGCAGCGTCGCCCTTTTTACACGCGTACCCGACAAATGCACACCTTTTACATCCTTATAAGGAATCGCGCGCTCGGTCAGGTCGCACAGGTTTGCGACGGGCGTAATTGCACCCGTTCTGCCCACCTGGTAAGTGACCATCCGCAGGATAGCCGGTTTATTTTCAGCCTTATATTTAAATGAAATAGCCCAGCGCGGACTCTTCGCCGTGAATCCTAATTCCCGCTGCTGCTCAAATGAATTGACCTTGATCACAATACCGTCAGTAGCGAGCGGCAAAGTCAGCCGCTTTTCCTCCCACTCGTGAATATAGGCGATCACATCGTCGATATTTGTCACCTTTTTCCAGCCTGGAGATACATTGAAACCCCACGATTTCAATGCAAGCAGACTTTCTTCGTGGCTTTTAAAGAATTCATTATCAGTTAAAAATGAATAGATATAACAATCGAGCTGGCGGCGTGCAGTTTCAGCTGAATCCTGTAATTTAAAAGAACCCGAAGCTGCGTTTCGCGGATTCGCATATTGATTTTCACCCAGTGTATCCATTTCCTCATTCAGTTTTTGAAATGAGCTGAGCGGCATGAAGCCCTCTCCCCGGATTTCAAACACCGGAGGCAACTTATCAGCCTTCACCCGCAAAGGCAAAGTCCTGATCGTTTTGATATTGGTCGTGATTTCATCGCCGCGCGTACCGTCTCCGCGGGTTACCCCTCTTACCAAAACGCCATTTTCGTAAGTAAAACTGAGGGATATTCCGTCGAACTTAAGCTCACATATATATTCGAATTCCTCCCCATCGAGTCCGCGTCGAACGCGGTCATCGAAATTCCGCAGCTCTTGCTCATTATAGGTATTATCGAGCGACAGCATCGGATAGCGGTGGTATACCGCATTGAACGATTTCGTGATCGTGCCTCCTACCCGCTGCGTGGGCGAATCCGGTTGCCGGAATTCGGGATGCGCGTCTTCCAGACCCTTCAATTCCTTCAAAAGCTGATCAAATTCGAAATCCGAGATTTCGGACACACTATCCTGGTAATAGCGATAATTGTAATGGTTCAGTTTGTCGGTAAGCTCCTGGATCTGCTGTTCTGGATTCATTCGGAATGGCGTTAGGGATTCGACCCAAATTTAAGATTTATTTAAAGTTTTGAGAATTCATGTTACCGATTTGAAATGTAGACGTCTAAATTGAAAAACCGTTCGAAAAGTCAAATGAACACTAGTCTAAATTTTTGTAATTTCGTAAAAGACACTGAACATCAGAACAATGGAAACGACTGTATTGTACAATCCTGTTTATACGCAAATCATCAATGGAGAGGAAGTTATGTCGCCTAGCCCAAAACTCGCTCATCAGGTGATTCAAGCTCGATTAGCCTGGAAATTAATGCAGTATATACACGATAATGATCTGGGCGAGATCTTTTTTTCACCCCTTGATACGATTCTGGAAGACAACTTCAATGTCTTACAACCTGACATTTTATTTGTTTCAAAAAGGCAAGAGCATATTATGCAGGATTGGATTCGCGGTGCACCGGAAATGGTGGTCGAGATTATTTCAAAAAGCTCACGCAATATGGATACCGTGGTAAAAAAGGAAATCTATGAACGTTACGGAGTAAAAGAATACTGGATAGTATTTCCTGACAAGACTTCCATCGAAGTTTACACGTTGCAGTCGGGTCAATATCAGCTTCTTGGTAATTTCACTGGTGACCAACTGGTACAAACGCCTGTTTTTCCTGGGCTGGATTTTAAGGCAGAAGCCATTTTTCCATTTTTAAACAAGTAATTCCCTAATTTCGCCGGATATGGTTTTTCAATAATTTGAGATTTTCATGGCTGAAATTGCCCCTTCGATACTAGCCGCCGACTTCGCGAATCTGCAACGCGACGTCGAAATGCTGAATGCCAGCGCTGCCGATTATATACACGTCGATATCATGGACGGCGTTTTTGTGCCGAACATTTCATTTGGGATACCCGTTTGCGAAGCAATTCACAGGCACGCTCAAAAGCCGCTCGATGTACATTTAATGATTGAAAGGCCGGAGCGATATTTTGACGCATTCAAAAAAGCAGGCGCCTGGGGGCTGACCGTACATTATGAAGCTTGCACCCATCTGCACCGTAATATTCAGAACCTGAAAGAACTGGGGCTTTCGGCCGGTGTCGCATTGAATCCGCATACACCCGTAGAAGTGCTCACAGATGTATTGGAAGATGTTTCCCTGGTGCTGATCATGTCGGTAAACCCGGGTTTCGGTGGTCAAAAATTTATTCAGAATACCTATAAAAAGATCGCACGACTGCATAGCCTGCGTGAAAAATTTGGCTATTCATTCAAGATTGAAGTGGATGGCGGCGTTAATCTGGATAATGCGCCGCTGCTGGTGCGGGAAGGAGTTGACATTCTGGTTGCCGGCAGTTTCGTGTTTAGTTCTCCAAATCCTGCGGAGACCATCGAACAATTGAAAGTAACCAGTTAGGCTTAGTCTTTCCAAATTACTCACTTTGAATCTATTACGAGAAAAAACAAGCCGTCACACGCGTATTGCACTTTTCTTAATCGGGACATTCGCGTGTCTTTGCCTCAGCTTTACAAGTCTTGTCAGACCGGCAGAAGAATCGGCATCCAAATTTCCGTTAAGAATCAGCCCAAACGGCAGGCATATTACGGACAACAACGGTGTCCCGTTTCTGATGGTCGCAGATGTTGCGTGGCAAATGCTCAGGCGGCTCAGTTACACGGATGCAGTGCAGTACATGGACATCAGAAAGTCGCAGTCTTTCAATACTTTGCTGGTACAGCTCCTCCCGATGTTGCCTACACAGCGCAACTACCACAAAGCCGCCCCATTTATAAATAACGATATCGGGAAACCTAATAAGGCCTATTTCGACTATTTCGAGAAGATTATAGCGGCGGCAAAAGAACGCAATCTGGTCGTGGGCATAGTGGTTTCCCGGAAAAGCTGGAATGCCGTTTTCGATGCGCACGATGAGGCCGCCTGGAAAGAATATGGCGTTTATGTTGGAAAAGCATTTGCCAAACATTCGAATATCATCTGGATCGTAAGCGAGGAGGAATACCAAAGCGCCGCACAGTTTGGAGCGATTTCGGAGGGAATACGGTCGGTTTCTGACGGACAGATACTGGCTTCGCTCAATACCTGCTCCCCCACAAACATCAACGAGAGCTCGCCTAACCATTCCAACCTCAAATTCATTATTCCCGATTCGACAGTCACGCCCTCGGAATATGCCGCTTTGGCCAACTGGCAAAAAAACTCTGCGGAGGCCGCGTTAAGACCTTTTTTGATCGCAAATTCCGAATTTCCCAGAGAAATGACGGATCAGTCGGTGATGATCCGAAACCAGGCTTACCAGTCGATCCTGAGCTCAGCAGCGGGCTTCTGTCACATGAGCACGATCAAAAACTTCAACCCGACGTGGAAAGTCAATATCGGGAAGGATGGCGCAGAATACATTCACGAGCTTGTGAAAATTCTCAAAGGAATCCCCTGGGAATATATGCAACCGGATAAGCCGGACCTTTTGATCGACTCGCTTGACAAATCCGAAATTGGTATCGTTTCGCTCTCCAACAAGCGACTGTCGATGCTGTACCTGCCCACTTCCCGACCGGTTAGGCTGGATCTCAACCAGTTGCAGGGAGATGTATTCGGCGCTGTCTGGTACAGCCCCCGCACCGGCAGGAGGTGGGACGGCGGGAAATTCACGAATAAAGAAGAGGCTATTGTACAACCTCCCGACTCGCAGCCAGGCTGGGATTGGATCTTACTGATCGGCTCCAAACAGTAAGTTTGACATTTATCCGTGTTCTTAATAATATTACTTAATACTGAATTGCCCCGCCGGGACTGGCGCACCCATGATTTTATTGAAAAGAATTTTAACTTTTTCCCTGCTGATTATTCTCTCAACTGCCGGTTTTGCCCAGGAAGTATTATGGGCCAGCAAGGTGCTTGGTTATTCCTCCGAATATCGCCCTGAATCGTTTGGACATGCTTTTCGTGCCAGGCAAATTCTGGGAGAACCTAACAAATTACCCGTTTTCGGCAATAGTCGATGCGCATGGTCACCCGCCGACGCCGACGGCCGGAACGAGGAATGGATTAAGGTAGGTTTTTCAAAAACCATTCAGGCCAGACAGATTGCTATTGCAGAAAATTTCAACCCAGGCGCGATCGTCCGGGTATATGCCTATGATCCTTCCGGAAAGGAATTCCTGATTGCTGAAACACCAGCTGCGCAGCAGACCGTAACCGGACGAATGTTAAGGGTCTTCCCAAAACAGGAAATGCTGATCAATGCAGTAAAGCTGGTATTGCAGCCAGGAAAAGTGTCCGGATTTAATCAGATCGACGCAGTGGGTATTTCCGAGAGCACCACGCCTATCGAGGCAAAGATCAACCTGACGAAGGGAATGAATCTGAAAACGCAAAAGGAAAACATGGGTGACGCGATCAATACTAAAGGCCAGGAAGTAGCGCCGATCATTTCTCCCGACGGCAAGACATTGTTTTTTACCCGCAGCAATTTTGAAGGAAACATAGGATCTCCGAAAAGTCAGGATGTATGGTTTTCCACTTTAAATGATAAAAACCAGTGGACGAAGGCCGCCAATATCGGATCTCCAATCAATAATGCCGGCCATAATGCAGTTACGAGCATTTCTGCGGATGGAAAGACCATTTACCTCATCAATGTATATCGTCCCGACGGCAGCATGTACTTCGGTTTTTCGCGCTCTTTTAAAACAAAAACCGGCTGGTCATTTCCAAAAGAATCGAAAATCTTCAATCTGATGGAAAACGCTACTTCCATGGAATTGACAGTATCACCTTTTGAAAACACGCTCATTATCGCCGTTCAGAGAGCAGACACGGAGGGTTCGCGCGATCTTTATATTTCGTTCCTTCAAAAAGATAACACCTGGTCGGAGCCGCGTAACCTTGGGCCGGTGATCAATAGTGCAGACGACGAAGGCACACCGTTTCTGGCACTTGATAACAAAACACTTTACTTTTCGTCCCAGGGCCACAGCGGTTACGGGGAAGCAGACCTTTTTCTTACCCGACGGCTTGACGATACCTGGCTGAACTGGTCAAAACCTGAGAACCTGGGACCGGCGATCAACTCCCCGCTCTGGGATGCATTTATCAATATTCCGGCAACCGGCGATTATGCCTATTTCAGTGCCAGTGACAAATCGCTGGGGCAGGAAGATATTTTCAGGATCAGAATGTCGCCAGAGATCAAGCCGGAGCCGGTGGCTGTGTTGTCTGGTAATGTGTTTGAGGGGCAAACTACGAAACCTGTCAAATCTGACATTGTTGCTGACATCAAAGAAAGCAATGAAGCCTTCGCCAAAGCCAGTTACGACGCAGAAACAGGCGAATACCGGCTAGTGCTTCCACTGAAAGAAATTTATAAAATATCCGCTTTGGCAGAGGGATATTTTCCAGTTTCAGAAGATATTGACCTTTCCGGTGATTCTACCTTCAGGACGATCCGTAAAAATTTATATCTGCAGCCGATCAAGGCTGGTCAGCAAATCAGGCTTAACAATACAATGTTCATGCAAAGCAGCTCCGAGGTAGTTCCTTCCTCTTTTGCGGAGCTGGACAGGATCGTTTCCACAATGAATTCCTACCCGGCGATGGAAATTTTGCTGGAAGGGCACACTGATAATCAGGGTGAAGTCCAAAAAAATGTGAAGTTATCGGCCGACCGCGTCGAGCAGGTGAAAAAGTACCTTTTATCAAAAGGAATAGAGGGGAAACGTATTCAGACAAAAGCCTGGGGACCAGCGAGACCTATTGCCAGTAACGCGACCGAACAGACGCGTCAGCGGAACCGCAGGGTTGAATTTACAATTCTTAAAATCTAAAAAATATCCTATAAAAGGAAATTTGCTTATTTTCGCGGCAACTGGATATGTTACTTCCGCCTGCTTTTAAAGCGGAATACAGAAATCATCAGCTAATATCTAATGTCCAAAAACTCCACAAGCGGAAATCTGCGCCCCTGGCTAATTTTCTCTATCATTCTAATAGCAGGCCTCGCTTTAAGGTTCTACCGCCTTGATCGTTTCAGCATCTTTTTCGACGAGAAAAGTACGATGGTTGTCAGCCAGGGTATTGTACTCGAAGGAGCAAATCAAAAAGAAGTTTATTCCACGCAAAGACTGGCAGTTAAGGAATTCTGGAAAGCGCCGAAACTGGATTATAAACCGCCGGTAGGCGTGATCAGATCATTCACTTACGACGAGATACCTACCCTCCGCGCCTTCACGCCCGCAGAATTCTGGGCGCCGAAAAGCATTCAGGATTACTACGATGCAATTACCCGGAGCGATATCGGGAACAGTCCCTTTTATTATGTAATCCTGCATTTATGGATGGATATATTTGGGTTATCCGATTTCTCGGCACGCGCCCTTTCAGTAATTTTCAGTACCCTGATCATCGCACTGACTTTCTTTTTTGCCAGAAGATTTTTTAGCGTCAATACAGGTTTGATAGCGGCTGGTATTGTGGCTATTGAACCGTTTTTCGTCGCATACAGTCACCAGGCGCGCAATTATTCGCTTACCTTCCTTCTGACACTGCTCGCTACGTATTTCTTTTTGCAAATCATTGAAAATAAATACGATACGCGAAAAACGCTCTGGCTCTACGCAGGTTATATCCTGTCGGCCGGACTGGGATTACTGTCTCATTTTTTGACCATCTCCGTTCTACTCGCGCACGCCGCTTATGCATTGTTCTTTCTGCGCAGTATTAAAGGCTGGATCAGAATGGCGATCGCGGCAGTTTTGTCACTTTCAGGCCTGGCCTGGTGGCTCACTTTCGGAGGAGGGTATTATACTTTATACACATTGAATGACCAGGCCCTTCTTTATAAAAGGATGGCGGAAACAAACCCTTTTAATAATCCTTACGGGCTCATATTGCCTGCCACTCCTGCCAACGTTTTTGAGCGGGCGCTGCCTATTTTTACTGACCTTGTCATATTCACCAACGGTCTTACCGATGCACTATCGGGCAAAAGAAATGTGCTGCTTGCCTTGGCAATAGGGATTTTACTGATTTTCTGGTTCAGGTTTAAACATAAAATCAATACACCGGGCTGGTTGATCCACAGATTTCCATTCTTGCTGATTATTGCGGCCGGCTTTTTTTACAACCATCACAAATTACAATTCACGATTTTCTCGATCAGTATTTTTGCGCTGTCATTTATTCCTGATATTCATAAGCAGGCAAGTCCCGAAAAGCGTAAAAGGTTGTGGATGCTGTATTTAATGGGCCTGATCCCAACATTTTTTCTGATTTTCATGGCATTTCGGGCAGGGCACACCTATGGTCTCAACCAGCGCTATCCCGGGTTTTCTTTTCCTTATGTGATTATTTTGCTGAGCCTGCTATTACAATATTTCCGCAAGCTTGACATTGAGTTTAAAGTCCTGATTTATGGATTCCTGCTTATTCAGCTTGGATTTGTCGGGCTACGACTGAGGGAATTTTACCAGGATAGGTCGACTAAATACGGCTATTTCGCAAATCCGAGGGAACCGAATCCTTATTACGCGGCAGCTCAGAAAATCAAAAGTACTTATCAGCCTGGCGATACGATCTATTATCCGGCTGTCAGACTGGTTGCAATGCGGGAAATGGATAAAACCTTTCTGCCGGTTTCCGTTCAGGACGCACAGCTCACTAATATCTATCTCCCAAAAAACGCACAATATGTCCAGGTACTCGACACGTTGCAAGCCGACCGTATCTGGATCAAAAGATCCGGTCAGGTTCAGCCTGTTGAAATCGGGAATCTCAAAGGTGTCCGCTACTGACAGTCGGCTTTCAGTCGGCTTCAATAGCTGGCCTTTACAGAGCCGTCCAATAAGATTTCGTATATTGCGCACTTAAAACACCAGATTTGCCCGTTATTTTGTGAGCAGGTTTTTACATCGACATACACAGCACGCATGACCGCAGAAGAGATATTCAATGACCCGAGGCAGATAAGCGGGGAGCTTCGTCTGAAAATCCTGGGATTATACCATAAAGCAAATGCCGGCCACATTGGCTGCTCTCTGAGCTGCATCGATCTGATGGTGGCGGTACTTTTTCTTCAAAAATCACCTGACGATACATTCATTTTATCCAAAGGCCACGCAGCAGCGGCTCTCTACGCCTGCCTGAATACGCTGGGAGAAATTACTGACGAAGAGCTGGACACTTTTTACCTCGACGGTACCACCCTTCCCGCCCACCCTGCACCCCGGCAATACAAAGGTATTCCTTTCGCAACAGGCTCATTGGGCCATGGTTTGCCTATTGCTACGGGAATTGCGCACGCCGCGAAAGTAAGCGGAGAGGATACCTATTCTTTCGCATTGCTTTCTGACGGCGAAACAAATGAAGGAACTACCTGGGAGGCAGCGCATTATGCGATACAAAACCAGCTGGACAACCTGATCATGATCATTGACAAAAATGGTCTGCAGGGTTTTGGCTTCACGGATCAGGTTTTAGGCGAAACAGCTTCTGTTGAAAAATGGACTGCGATCGGATTTGAAACGGTTGAGCTCGACGGTCATGATGTGGCTTCTGTCAGCATTGCGATCAATGAGCTGAAAAGCCACAAAAATGGTCTTCCAAAAGCTATTATTGCAAATACGGTAAAAGGAAAGGGCGTTTCCTATATGGAAAACAAGCTGGAGTGGCACTACTTGCCAATGAATAAAGATCAATATGAGCAGGCAACCCTTGAAGTGAAGGAGCGCTATTTTAATGAATTAACGAATGCTTGATCATTTACCGGTTTACCGCGAGAAAATTGAGAGTTTAAAAGGTCCAATTTTCGTTTTCGGGGCCAGCGGCTTCATCGGCGCCAATCTATTTAATGACATTTTCAAGATCCGCAAGGATTGTTTTGCATTAACACACGATGCAACCAAAGCATGGAGATTGAAATTGCTCGATGTGCCTTTTGAAAATATCATCCACTGCGATATCCTTTCAAATAACTCCGTTCAGGAGATTTTTGAAAAATATAAACCGCAAACCATATTCAACCTGGCCGCTTACGGTGCTTACAGCAAGCAAAGTAATGTTAACCTGACCTACGAGACCAATGTAATAGGAACGGTCAACATCCTGCAAAACTGTACGCCGGAAATGGTTTATATCCACGCAGGAAGCAGCTCCGAATATGGTTTCAATTGCACAGCTCCAAAGGAAACCGACCGTGTAGAGCCGAACAGTCATTATGCCGTTTCCAAGGTTTCAGCTGCGTATCTGCTTGAATATTATGCCAAAGTAGCTGATCTCAAAACACTGAACCTGAGGTTATATTCAATATATGGCTACTGGGAAGAGCCTGACAGGCTGATTCCGAAATTGATCGAAAACGCGCGGAAAAAGCAGCTGCCGTCGCTGGTTTCACCGGATATCAGCCGCGATTTCGTTTTTATTGAAGACTGTGTTGAAGCATTTCTGGACGCTGCATTGAAGGTCAGCAAAGAAACTTCCGGAAGATCTTACAATATCGCCACTGGTAAAAAAACGACCATGGGCGACCTGGTCGAGACAACCCGCTCCACATTCTCGATTACACAGCAGCCTCAATGGGGCAGTATGTCGAACAGGAAATGGGACCTGGCTGGCTGGTTTGGCGACCCGCATTCTTTTGAAGCAGATTTTGGGTGGAAGGCCCGTACTTCGCTCGAAACCGGCCTTTCGAAATACAGTCAGTGGCAGGAGGAAATCCGGTACGAATACAAGGTGATCCCGGCTTTTGAAAATCCGAAGTTAAATCCGGTTATTACTGCGATCATTGCTTGCTACAAGGACGCTCAGGCGATTCCATTCATGTACGAGCGGCTTGTTAAAACTTTTAATGACCTGAAAGTTCGGTACGAAATCATCTTTGTAAATGACAGCTCGCCGGACAATCAGGAGGAAGTAATTAATAAAATCTGCGATAAAGACCCGAATGTGGTAGGGATCAGTCACTCGCGGAACTTTGGTTCTCAATCTGCCTTTCTAAGCGGAATGGAGATATCAACGGGCGATTGTGTCGTTTTAATGGACGGAGATTTACAGGATCCGCCGGAGATCATTCCTGCATTCTATGAAAAATGGATGGAAGGAAATGATGTGGTTTACGGTGTGCGGGTACAGCGGGAAATGAAGCCGCATATCCACTTTTTCTATAAGACATTTTACAAGCTTTTCCAGGGACTCAGCTACATTCCTATCCCACGCGATGCGGGTGATTTTTCGATGATCGATCGGAAAGTTGTAAAAGAATTAGTGGACCTGCCTGAAACCGAGCAGTTTTTAAGAGGTCTTCGCGCCTGGGTTGGTTTTAAGCAAACTGGCGTTCCTTATGTAAGGCCTGAACGAATGTTCGGAGTTTCGACAAATAACTGGACCAAGAATATCTGGTGGGCGAAAAAGGCGATATTCTCATTCAGTTTTGCGCCGCTGGAACTGATGAGTTATGCCGGATTTGCACTGACAGGGCTTTCAATTCTGGGGATAATCTGGCAGATACTCGCCAAATTTTTCTTCTTCCGGGATACGCCGCACGGGGTTACCACGATTATAGTCCTGATCGTATTCTTTGGCGGATTAACAATCCTCGGAATTTCGTTTTTGGGAGAATACATCACCAAAATATTTGAAGAAACTAAAAAGCGACCCAAATACATTCGCACCAGAATCCGCCGTGGCGCCAAATCATACAAAACCGCCGACGAGATTCGCGCTTTAGTGAAGCAATTGAGGAAGTAATTTTAAAGGTTTGCTAATCAGCAATTTAACTTGGCATAAGATTGAATTTTTCGAAATAATTTCGCAGCTTCATATTTGCTTTAAGTCAATCATAAATAGCAGTTTGATTCATCATCAACAATGAGAAAAGAATTTTCAAATGCCATGGAACAGTTAGCAGTGGAAGACGATTCTATCGTCTTTATCACGGGCGACCTTGGCTATAATGCACTGGAAAATTTACAGGCGAAACTTGGCAAGCGTTTTATCAATGCAGGCGTCGCTGAGCAGAATATGGTTGGAGTGGCCGCAGGTTTTGCGCACAAAGGTTATAAGGTATTTTGTTACAGCATCGCGCCGTTTATCGTTTACAGATGCCTGGAACAATTCCGCAACGACGTATGTTTCAACAACTTGCCTGTTTTTTTAGTGGGAAACGGAGGTGGTTATGGTTATGGTATTATGGGCAGCAGCCACCATACTATTGAAGACCTGGCTTGCCTGAGCGGACAGCAGAATGCCAATGTCTGGGTGCCTGCATTTGCTGACGAGGTAGATCATGTTGTGAAACAAATTGCACGCGATGCGCGTCCGGCTTACCTGCGCCTCGGAGCCGGAAAAACCACCCCTGAAAACAGCACTACTACCGGTTCATTTAAGATTATTCATCAACCTGAGCATGCCGACATTACCGTCTTTGCGTTAGGGCCGATCGCGAATAACGTACTTTCTGCACTTTCACTATCCGAAGAACTTGCGTCCAAAGTAAACGTAGTTACTGCATTGCATTTCCCTTTGAAAATCAATGAAGACCTGAGCGAGCTGATCAAAAAAGCACCCGCTATCCTGGTGGCCGAGGAGCATATCAGCACCGGTGGACTTGCGCAGCAATTGTCTGTTCAGCTGCTGGAAAAGGGTATTTTCCCTCGCGCGTTCAAAAGTTTGAAGGCAGAGGGTTATCCGAATGCCCGCTACGGAAGCCAGAGCTATCACCAGAAGATTTCAGGACTTGATCCGGATTCTATTTTATCCCATTTGAGTCAATTAATGATACCGGCATGACAAAAAAGGCTTTAACGATCATTCTGAGCCTGATCCTTTTGTTACCGGTCCTCATTTATTTTACGGTCTGGAACTACTACGCTATCAATATCCCCAAGTGGGATGACCATACTTTCAAAGCATTCATCATAGAATTCAGCCAGGCGACTGACTGGAAAGGCGAGCTTCGTGCATTAATGAGGCAGCATAATGAACACAGGATCGCTACGACCCGCCTCATTACGTGGATTGATTTCAAGATTTTCGGAGCACTCAATTACCGGCATTTGATGATAGCGGGAAACCTGTTGCTGCTTGCAGTGATCCCGTTGTGGTATGAGCTTTTGAAAAAGAACAAAAAGCCTCTTTTTGCGCTGGTACCTGTCCCATTCCTTTGGCTTACGCTCGCGTTTCACGAAAATATGTTCTGGGGAATGTCTGCGATCCAGAATTTTGGGGTTGTTACGCTCACGCTCTGGACCCTGTTTTTATGCGTAAAGCCTAAAACCGCACCATTTATCGCCTCACTGGGCCTGGCCGTAGTAACCATACTGACAAGTGGAAACGGGTTGCTCGTACTTCCGCTGGGTGCCTTGCTCCTGTTCCTTTCAGGCAACCGCAAACGGTTTGCATTGTGGCTTGTATGGAGCGCCACTGCTGTAATTGCCTACTTTTATACCTACCAGAAACCGGAGTACAGCCCGGAATCCAAAGCGACCCTTTTTCAGCTTTTCAAGGGTTACATGTCGTTTCTTGGCTCCTTTGCCGAATCGTTTCCTGTCCTCGATCATTACCAGGTCTGCTTCTTTTTGGGTATCGTTTTATTTTTCGTCGCTGTTTCGATCGTTTCGACTACACTTTTCAGGATTATCAGAAATAAGTACACAAACAAATTCGAGCGGGTTACTGATCTGTTTTGTCTGGGCACAGTTCTGTTCATTCTCGGTACTGCGCTCATTGTCGTTTACTCAAGAGCCGGTTTTGGGATTGAGACACTGATTACCAGCAGGTACAAGATTTATTCTGTGCTGCTGTTGCTCGTTGCATATCTCTACGTTGTTATTCCGATCCGGGGCACGTTTTTGTCGCCATACATTACTGCCATTGTATTTTTGGCCGTAACCTTCAACGTGTTCAGCTATCATTACCACTTGGTAGAAGCTTACAACCTGCGGAAAATGCTGGTTACAGACCAGTTCAACTGGACTTTCAAGGACAAGGCCCTCGCCTACCCAACCGATACTTCGTTCGCTGCTAACATCATTGAAAAAACGCCCGTCATTTATGACAAATGGCTGTCGCTAATCTCCATTGCAGATCGTCAGACCTACGCAGGCGGTTCCCGCGGCATGATTCAGCTTTTTGACCAAACCGCATTTAAGGCCGCCCCTGGCTTATTGTCCGTCGAAAACAGCGTTTTCAGTAGTCAGCGGTTACAGGATAGCGGGGTGTATATCCTATTGAGCTCGAAAAAACGATATTACATTTTTCCTGCCTACCGGAGCCGGAACAAGAGCCGCAAGGAATTGTTTCTGAAACAGTACTACTTTTCAAGGGGCTTTTATGTCGATATTCCTTTTACGGAACCGTTGGAAAAGGGCACTTATGATATTGCATTAATCCGCCAGGATGGTGAGCGGACTGGTATTCTGTTCAAAAATCAGAAGGTTACCATCAATCAGATCAAGGATAATAAAGTGCGAGTAAACTGGTAACCATGCGTACAAATTCGTCGGGACATATCATTCAATTGGACGGAATCCGCTTCATTGCGATCGCGCTGGTCCTTGTTGAACATCTTTTTGTTGAAGTAAACTCCGTACCCGTAGGCGCGACGGGCGTGACCATATTTTTTGTATTAAGTGGCTTTTTGATTTCACGTATCCTGCTGAAAAGCAGGGACAAGAATCATGATACTCCCGGCGGATTTAAAAAGTATCTCAGCAAATTTCTGATTCGCAGGACGATCAGGATTTTCCCGGTTTACTATCTGGTGATCCTGCTGCTTTTTATCTTTAATGTCCCTCCTGTTCGCGAAAAGCTTGGCTGGCTGGCACTTTACGGCACCAACATCTATATGGCCGTTTACAAAACATGGATGGGTTCTATGGACCATTTATGGTCGCTCGCGGTGGAAGAGCAGGTGTATCTGTTTTTTCCTTTTCTGATATTTTTCGTTCCCAAAAATAAGCTCATTCCCGTATTGGGCATTATGGGTGTTCTGAGCATCCTGTTCCGGTTATACTATTTTTACACGCATCAGGATTTCGGTATAGACGACTGGATTGTCACCTATGTAAGCACGCCTGCATGTCTGGACTCCTTTGCATTAGGCGGTTTGATGGCCTGGTTGCAGGTCTATAAAAACGATCTTTTCAGCAAGCTTTTCGGCAAAAGCTGGCCGGTAGTGCTGGCGCTGGCAGGCTGGATTTTATTGCAGATCTGGTCAAAATCTTTTGACAACCGCTTCAACATTTCCTTTGTTGTATTTGACAGAACGATATCCTCCATTTTCGGGTTTTTCCTCATAGGGAGAGCGGTAATGGGGTACAATGGATTAATGGCCTCTTTTCTCGAAAATCCGGTAAGTATTTATCTGGGTAAGATTAGTTATGGCTTGTATCTCTACCATAATTTTGTATTTAACCATTTTCATAGCGGGCCAATGCACCCTACTGTGCGGCTTTTCAGAAAAATATATCAGTATGTGCCCGATCTAAAAGGTTCTGTAGTTTTCGAAGCCCTGGTTGTTATGACTTTAACTGTGGCAGTAGCATCTTTCTCCTGGCATTTTTTTGAAAAGCCGATCAATGCATTGAAGGACAAGTACGCTAAGTAAATAATCAATCGGCATATACCGGTTACAGGCTTTATTTATTAATTTCGCATAACCATACCATCAAATTCTGCATGTCATACCGTCTCAGTATAGTAATGCCCGCATACAACGAACAGGATTGTATTGAAAAAGTAGTTTATAATTGGACAGACTTCCTGAAACAAACTTTTCCAAACGAAAAAACAACCCTGATTGTAATCAACGACGGTTCGAAAGACAATACCAAGGTTCTTTTGGATAAACTTGAAAAAGAAGTTTCCAACCTCACGGTAATCAACCAAAAAAATGGGGGACACGGTAATGCAGTGGTAAACGGCTACCGTAAAGCATTGGAGCTGAACTCAGAATATGTATTTCAGACAGATAGCGACGACCAGTTTGTGTCGGCTGATTTCCAGAAATTGTGGGAAAAGCGTGACCGGTCACAGTTCATTTTGGGTTTCAGGCAAATACGGCATGATGCAGGTGTCCGCCTCTTTATCACCAAATTCCTTCGCGGGACTATTTCCATGGTATACGGGACGTTCATTATGGACAGCAATATTCCCTTCCGTTTGATCAAGGGGAGCTTCCTGCAAAAACTGATGGATCAGCTACCGAATCCCGAACCATTTGCGCCCAACATATTTCTTTCCGTAATGGCGAAAAAATCAGGTCAGGAAACGTTCGATATACCCATAACTCATAAAGACCGGGAAACCGGAACTGTATCCATCGTTAAATGGAACCTTTGGAAAGTTTGTATACGAAGCTTCAAGGAACTGTTGCGTTTTCGTCTCGAACTGAACAAAAAAGTTAAGGCGATACGTGCTTAATCAATAAGCTGGTGTCAAAAAAACGAATTCTTATACTCCTGTTGATTGTCGTCATAGCGTCAGCAGGATATTTGTTATATAGATGGACCCGTGGATCTACCGCTGCCTGGAAATTTATTCCGACAAATGCGGTTGTAGTCATTACGAGTGAACATTTACAAGACTCTACCTACGTTGCAACGGAGGCGGGCATGGATATCAAGCGCCTCCCGCTGCTTGACGTGGCCAGTGATAATCTCTCACTCCTCAATCTGCTTACGACCGATAAAAAAAGGCTATACAATTTCCTCAAATCGAAAACTGTATCCTATTCCTATCACCCCCGCACCAGCACAGAATGGGGTGTGTTGATGTATATTCCGGTCAGCACCGAAGAACAAAAATGGCTTTCCAGTCCGCAAAACGCTAATATCCGGGCTTTACACCACAACTTTCAAAACCATCGCATTACCGATATTATTGACAGTAACTCGCGCCCGCTGTTCTCCTACCTCGTTCAGGACAATCTGTTGATCGTGAGTTATTATGGTGACCTGATTGAGGACGCAATACGTGCCTCTTCCCTCAGCATTGAATCTTTCCGACTGCGGTCGAAGTTTTCCGGCATTGACGATTCGGATTTCGGAACAAGCATTTACCTGCGCAACGATGCATGGAAATCGGTGATATCTCCTGACAACGCCATCGGGATTTATACTGAATTTGCAAGAAACTTTCCCAGCTACCAGGACTTTCACATTGAATCCAAGCTTGCAAAAAAAGGGACTTTTACACTGAAATCCCTGGGAGCCGACGCGCCCGACTATTACATGGCCAATATCCTGAAAGACATTCCGGGGATGCCGTTTGCAGGCCACAAACATATTTCGCAGCAGACTTCTTTCCTCTACCGATCAGCCGTGACCGATAAAGGCGCTTTTAAAAAGGAGTTTTTAAAATGGCATAAAAAACATAAATCACCCGCCTGGGATAAGCTGAATTATTACATTTCGTCTGAAAGCAACTTGCTGATCGAGCATCTTGGATCAGAATTGATTTTATGCCAGCTTGAAGAAAATAACAGCATAAGTGACGGAAAAATATTGCTGGCGGAATTTTCCAACTATGACAAGCTGCGACCTGTTCTTCAAAAGCTGGCGAGGCTGTCAAACTCGGAAACAAATGCCTCAGTCGATCAGTATCAGGGTTACGATATCTATTCGGTACCTATTCCTGAGTTGCCCTCCGGACTCTTCGGGCCTATGTTCCCGGGTTTTCCCAGAAGCTATTTTACTTATGTAGCACCCTACCTGGTGATCAGCAACAATTCCCAGGTTTTGCAAAATTATATTGTCGATTACGAAAACCAGATTACCTGGAAACAGTCACCCGAATATGACAGCGTTTTAACCAGAACAAACAGTGAAGCGCAGCTATCCGTGATCGTCAATCTCAGAAAAGCGCAAACCAGGGCCGGGAATGAAGGTTTTAAAAAATATTCTGACTTGATCTCCAAAATGGAATCCGTTACTTTCCAATGCCGCTACAATGGTGACGATGCGTTTCCGGAAATCAGTTTTACGCCCAAGAAGAGACAAACTGCCAGCAAAGTTCTCAATCGCACTTTTTTGAACATCGATATAGAATGGCCTGATCTTTTCGACACCGAATTAACTGCCCTTCAGAATCCGGTTGATGGAAGCTCTGAGATTTTGTTGACCGATAAAAAGAATGACCTGCACCGGACCAACAACCTGCGCGAGGGAAAAACAGGAGTAATTGCCAGACTTGACGGCCCTATAGTAACCAATTCCTATAAAGTTGATTTCCTGAACATTGGAAGGCAGCAGCGGATTTTCGCAACTGCTAAGACAGTCTATGCACTCGATGAAGACGATTCAACGGTAGTTACCACTTTCAAGGGGATCGTACCTTCGCTGGCGGATATCAATGCATTGTATTCGATCGATGGCGGGGACGATGGAAGTAACCGTTTCATCATCAAGACAACCGCCGAGGAACTGTTTATTTGGGAGAGCGTCACCAAGCCTGTCAGGAAACTTACGCATTCGGTCTCTTTCCAAAACATCCAGGGACCGGTAATCGCATTGAACCAGATCGGCAATAAAGGATTTATTGTGACTCAGAAAAATGGCAAGATTTACGTAGTGAAGGAAAATGGCCGCGTACGACAAAACTTCCCGGTTGATATCCTGACGAGATCAGAAAGTGCCTTCACCTGGACCCAGGACCCGACAACCGGCCAACCCGAAATTGTCGGTGTGAGTGTCTCCGGCGAGCTGACGCGGATCAACATGGACGGAAAAGTAACTTCTCGCCGGCAACTTCTGAGGCCAGAACCCGGATCCTCGTTTAAGACAGTAATTGACCGTAATTCACTTGACTGGATATTGGTGAGATCGGTAAATTCGAAGATTGCAATCATTAGTAAGGACGGAAAGGAATTGTTTGAGATTAAGGATATTTTGCCGAATTCAGTTATCCAGTACCACTTTTTTGGTGTGGATAACCGGTTTATCACCATAAAGTCGGGCAACTACACGACCGTGTTTGATATGAGTGGCAAACGGCTGGGCGACAAGGCCATACCTTCCGAAATGCCTGTGCGGCTCACGTATCAGCCGGGCTATTACAAATTATTGATATTCAGCCGATCCGAGAAGAAAATTCAGGTATGGTCTGTTAAGCTGAGATGATGGGAATGAAGGTTTTAAAATATGTGGTGCTGATTGTTGGATGCCTGATCTGGGCTGTGGGGCAAAGTCAATACCTGTTTGCCAAGGTGGGGGAATGGAATTGGATAAAGGACGGCTATCAGTATGGCGATCTGTACCGGCTCTCCAATCTGTCGGATTTCAGGGATCCAAGATTACCCTGTAAAGATTATACGCCACCTGCCCGGCCTGCGCATTCGAAAAAGGTCCATCTATACATAATTGGCGATAGTTTCACAGAAAAGCAACGGGTTGGTATTGAAGATTTCCCGGTAGACAATTACACGTATGTCCACTGGGCCGATTTCCTGCACATTAAAGTTGACACTACCGAAACTAATATTCTCCTGCTGGAATCGGTGGAACGGCATTTCCGTCAAAAAATGATGGACACACTCCGGGTACTGATCCCCGACACTGCGACATTCGTTTCGGTAGTTGATCAACCTCCTTTTATGCGGCAGCTGGATAATGCGTTCAACGGCACATTTACGCGCGACCGGCTTGAATTCTTTTTGTTCCAAAATGAACTCGCTTTCAAAGTAAAAGAATGGAAAGCTGACCTTCAACATAATCTTTTTGGCCGGGTCGATGAGTCTGTCACACTGGTGAATGACGGTCAGGACATGGTTTTTTATATGGACACGGACACCGCAGGGATTACTTCTTCCTTCAAGGAGGCCGCAGATAGCGAAATAGATACGATTGTGAAAAACCTTAATATTTCAGAACAGTTTGCCCGCTCGCTGGGCTTCAAGCACGTTTTTCTTTCCATTATCCCGAACAAAGTCTCCGTTTTGCAGCCGGATTATGGAGTTTACAATCGGCTGATCGAACGCGTCTACAACCATCCTGAATTAAAAATGCCTACAATTGATATACTGGCTGACTTTCGAAAGATGGGACGCAGATCCTACCTCAAAGGTGATTCTCACTGGACTTGTGAAGGCCAGTACCTTTGGTTGAACAAAGTCAACACGGAAATCAACAGCATGGTTGCTGCTACTCCCTAGTCGCGGACGCCTCCTCAGCATTACTCATTTTGGCAGTCAGTTTTCCGACGGTCAATCCCTGTACGATTATTGAGAATAGTACGACGAAGTAAGTCACCGCGAGCAAAATTTCCTTATTCAGTTCATTATCTATTGACAGGGCCAGCGCAATAGATACACCTCCGCGCAAGCCTCCCCACACGAGGATCGTAATCGATTTTTTACCGAATTTATTCCGGAATGGAATCAGCTTGACTGGAATATAAATGGAGACAAATCTGGCAAAAAGCACAACGGCAATCGCAATGACTCCCGCCCAGCCATATTGTTTCAGGTCAGGGATCAGGAGAAGTTCGAAACCTATAATCAAAAACAGGATCGCGTTCAAAATTTCATCCACCAGCTCCCAGAACTTGTCAATATAGTCCCGCTCGGTTTCCGAAACGCCACCCAGATTTTTACCATAATTACCTACAACCAACCCGGCGGCCACCATCGCCAGCGGCCCGGACATATGCATGGCCTGCGCTACCAGATGCCCTCCCATCACAATCGCTAATGTAATCAGTACGTGTACATTGTATCCGTCGACCCTGTAAATCATTTGAGAACCGACAAATCCCAGTACCATCCCGAGCGCAATACCGCCCAGCGCTTCCTTGATCAGCAACATTGAAATACCACTGAAAGAAGTATTTACTTCCTCGCCTCTCGCCAGGGCAAGCATTAATATAAAAACCACAACGGCCATACCGTCGTTAAAAAGTGACTCGCCGGCAATTTTGGTTTCGAGCGATTTAGGCACGCCCGCCTGTTTCAAAATACCGAGAACTGCGATCGGATCGGTGGGCGAAATGAGCGCCCCAAATACAAGGCACTGGATCAGAGGTATTTGTATCCCGGTTAGTGGCAGTAAGTTGAACATCAAAAAACCGATCACGAATGTGGATATAACTACACTGACGGTTGAGAATATGATCACCGGCAAACGCTGCTCCCGCAAATCCTCCAAATGGATATGAATAGCGCCTGCGAACAGAAGAAAATTAAGCATCGCGCCCATGAGAATTTCGGTCAGATCGACGCTGGCAATGAGGGTTGAAATTCCCAGGAAAATACGTGGAAAGAGGCTGTCAGTTGCTATTAATCCCATCGAAACAAGCAAGGCGATCACCATAACCCCGATGGAAGCAGGCAGTTTCAGAAATCTTGCATTGATATAGGAAAAGATGGCAGAGAGGACAATGAGAACAGAAAAAGAATAATATAACTCCATGAAAATATTTTTTAGGCTAACCAAAAATAACGAACTCTACCACGTAATTCAACCGGTTGAGGGCCAAACGAGGAATTCTAACGGTATTCTAATGTGTTGATAGTAATCTGTTTTAGCCAGAAATCGTGCTGCAAACGGGTCCTGCTGAGCATTTCACCGGATTCTTTCTTACATTTAAAAACCGAAGTGCCGGTTACATTTCCGGTGCGATAACACTCCATAAAAAGTCCGATCTGATGCCTGTATCACAAACCCGGATTGTCTCCCTGTTCGCAATGATTATCAGCGGACTCTTCTTGTCTTCTCCCCTGATTGCGCAGGAAAAACTGCGCCCCGGTTTTGATAAAGAGGAGTACCTGGAGTTGTTTTATATGCACGTCCTTTTGTATGATTCGAGCAAAACGGACATAGGGCGTGAGAAAATGGTTACGCCGCTGCCCGCTCATTTCAAACAGGTTTACCAGTCGCCGGTAATGGGGCTGGATAATAAATGGGCTTTGTGGAGAAAGAATGAAACAACGGCGGCGATCAATGTGCGGGGTACTACGCAGGAGCCGGTGGGCTGGCTGGAAAACTTTTACGCTGCCATGGTACCAGCCAAGGGTCAACTGAAACTCACGAAGTCTTTTACATTTCAATATGACCTGGCGGAACATCCGAAAGCTGCGGTGCACGTGGGCTGGCTGGTCGGAACTGCATTTCTGGCAAACGATATTGTCCCTAAAATTGATTCTTCTTATAAAACAGGTATCCGGGAATTTCTGATCATGGGTCACAGCCAGGGCGGCGCCATCACTTATTTGCTTACTTCACATTTGTATTCACTTCAAAAACAGGGTAAGCTTCCCAAAGACATTCGTTTTAAAACCTATTGCAGCGCCTCGCCAAAAGCTGGAAATACCTATTATGCTTATGAATACGAACATTTGATCGACGGAGGCTGGGGATATAATGTAATCAATGCGGCTGACTGGATCCCCGAAGTGCCATTTTCGGTGCAAACACTTGACGATTTTAATGAAACCAATCCTTTTAAAGATATCGATGCAGTTGTAAAAAAACAGAAGCTGATCGCGCGCATTGCTATGAAACATGCCTATAAAAAAATGCGAAATCCGAGTATGAAAGCACAGCGGAATTATGTGAAGTATCTCGGCAATTATGCTTCCAAATCAGTTCAGAAGATACTGCCTGAGTTCGAGCCACCGGTTTACGCAAAAACGAGCAATTATGTCCGCATTGGCCCTACGATCATGCTGCTGCCCGATGCTGAGTATTACAAGAAGTTCCCAGATTCCGACAAGACCATGTTCATTCACCATCTTACGGCGCCTTATCTCTATCTGATGGATCGATACAAATATTAATCTCACCGCCCCCATGCGCGTTTTTACCTTTGCACTCATCCTTATTTTTCATCTGCCGGTCCAGGCGCAATATAAAACCCGCTTCGAGCTGAGCGGCGGGAAGCAGACACCTACTTACGATGAAGGGATTGCCTACTACAAATCACTGGCAAAGGCTTTTCCGCAGATACAGATCACGGCCAAAGGACCTACCGACAGCGGCCGGCCGCTTCATTTGGTGCTGTATTCAAAAACAAAAGTATTTGATATTAAAAATCTGAAAGCCCAGGGTAAAGCCATTTTGCTGGTTAATAATGCAATACACCCTGGGGAATCTGACGGTGTGGATGCCTCAATGATGCTACTGAGGGATATTGCGACTAATCCGGCGAAATTTCCGGAGCTGGACAATGTGGTATTGGCGATCATTCCATATTACAATATCGGCGGCGCGCTCAACCGGAACAGTACCACGCGTGTAAATCAGGACGGGCCGGAAGAATATGGTTTCCGGGGTAATGCGAGAAATTATGATCTGAACCGTGATTTCATCAAAAGTGACACGCGGAATGCGAGAAGTTTCGCGGCTATTTTCCACGAGCTCGATCCGGATCTTTTTGCGGATACGCACGTGAGTAACGGCGCTGATTATCAGTATGTCATGACGCTGGATTATGCACAGAAAGACAAATTGGGCGGGCCGCTCGGGGATTTTAGTGAGAAAGTGTTTTTACCCTATATGCACAAACACCTCAAAGAAACCGGCTTCGAAGCGACACCCTACGTGAATGCCTGGGGCCAGACTCCTGACAAAGGTTTTGTTCAATTTCCCGACTGGCCGAGGTATTCGACGGGCTATGCTGCGCTCTTTCACACGATCGGGGTAATGACCGAAACGCATATGTTAAAACCTTATGATCAGCGGGTTAAGGCTACTTATTCCTATTTGCACGGAAATATAAAATTTCTCGCCGCACACCGGGAACAACTATTAAAGCTGCGGCGGGAGACAAAAAAATCGGTAAAAACTCAGGAAAGGTTTGCCATTTCCTGGCAGGTTAATAAGGAAAAGAATACACCGATCGAGTTCAAAGGTTACGAGCCGGAATATATTACGAGTGAAGTAACCGGCGAAAAAAGACTGCATTATGACCGCGCGAAGCCTTTTACCAAAACAATACCTTTTTACGACACCTACGTGCCGCTTGATGAAGTAACCAAGCCCGAAGCCTACATTATCCCGCAGGGATGGCACAATGTGATCGCATTGCTGAAACTGAATCAGGTAGAGGTAACCCAGCTCGACGAAGACACGGAAATGGAAGTCGAAACCTATTATATTGAAAATTGCGAATCGCCTAAAATACCTTTTGAAGGGCATTACTGGCATACCAGTGTGGATTTAAGAACTGAGAAACAAAGGATTACATTCAAAAAAGGCGATTGGTATATTCCTGTAAATCAATGGACTAATAGGTATATTGTCGAGACATTGGAACCGAAGGCAGTCGATTCTTTTTTCAAATGGAATTTCTTTGATACGATTTTGCAGGCCAAAGAGCATTATTCAAATTATGTTTTTGAAGATCTGGCTGCTGAATTATTGAAAAAATCCCCCGAACTGAACGCGAAGCTGGAAGCCAAAAAGAAAGCCGAGCCGGAATTCGCAAAGAGTGCAAATGCCCAACTCGACTTCATTTACGATCAATCTGCACACCGGGAAAAAGAATACCTGCGTTACCCGGTTTTCAGGGTTCTTAAATAGTTGCTACTGTCAAAAACGGAATCCCAGGTTGAAATTAAACTCCCCAGTTACCTGCAACCCGCGGATATAGGTTGCTCTTGACATATATTCCTCACGATCCACAAACCTGGAACCCAGCCCGGCATTCAGGCCGATCTGGAACTTGGGGGTAACCTGAAAATTGATATAGTTATTGACCAGCAATCCGGCGCGCGTCATTGTGTTTGTATGTCTTCCGGAGACGTACATTCCGGTCACGGGATCGTAGCTGCTGCCATTATCCCAATCCTCGCCTCTACCAAAGAAAAAGCTCGGGCCAACTGCATAAGTCACTTTTCGCTGTCCGAACGGATAGATTTTAAGACCTGGCGAGAGGTAAAACATCGCAGAACCGTTGTTATCAGCTACATCGAAAAGGTAAACGCTTGTTCCCGGAATAGTAATGGTGAAAGGTATAATAAGACCGAAATAGCCTTTCTTATCCAGTATTCTTTCATAGCTGAGCGCAAATCCCGGGCCGCTGTCAAGTGCCTTAAAAGGTGATATATTGATCAAATTCCTACCCAGCGGCTCTCTTTCCTGCGTCATCACCGATCTGTCGCGACTGCGAACGAGCCGGTCGTTTATAAAAACGGTTTGTCCGTTATCAAACTCAATGCGCGACACTTCATTTTTGAGTATCAGGAAGTTTGCGCTGTTTTCCGCATTACTGATTTTGTAAGTAATCCGGTCCACCCCAACTTCGGTGACTTTTCCTTCAATCGTTTTTCCGTCCCTTTTTACGATAACATCCTGGGCATTAGCCGCAGATAGTACGAGGAATAACAAAAATGTCAATGTAGTGATTCTTAACATGGCTAAACTAGGTTAGTGAATTATCTCAAATTAATTAAAACTTGCAAAAGAAATTGGTTTTTTTTGAATGAACGTTAAAATCCGAAGTTCTGTTATACGGACGGCTCTTAGCCGAAAAGTATGATCCTGGCCGTAAATCAATTTTGAACCGGCCGCTAAATAACACAAATGACATTTCAGGAATTAGAACTCATCGAGCCTATTACGAAGGCTCTGAAAGAAGAAGGATACAACACCCCCACCCCCATTCAGGCAAAAGCAATCCCCATTATTTTAAATCAGAAAGACCTGCTGGGCTGCGCGCAGACGGGTACTGGTAAAACGGCCGCTTTTGCGATACCAATGATCCAGCTGCTTTATAACAAACCGGTTGGAAATAGTGAGAGGCAACGCATTCGTGCGTTGATATTGACCCCGACCCGGGAGTTGGCTATTCAGATCGGAGAAAGCTTTGCCGCTTACGGACGCCATACCGGCTTGAAGCACACTGTTGTTTTCGGAGGCGTTGGTCAGAAACCTCAGACCGATGCATTGCGTTGGGGAGTTGATATTCTGATAGCAACACCTGGCCGCTTACTTGACCTCATCAATCAGGGATTTATAAAGCTGAACCAGCTTGAATTTTTTGTACTGGATGAAGCCGATCGCATGCTCGACATGGGATTTGTCCACGATGTAAAAAAAGTATTGCGGTTATTGCCACAGAAAAGGCAATCGCTTTTTTTCTCCGCCACAATGCCTCCGGCAATCGTAGCGCTGGCCAATACCATACTTGATCAGCCTGTTAAAGTGGAGGTAACACCCGTTTCTTCAACCGCCGATACCATCAGACAATCGGTATTTTTTGTTGATAAATCAGACAAGAATAATCTGCTGCTTCACATACTTAAAGATCAGTCCATTTCGACAGCGCTTGTATTTACACGCACCAAGCACGGTGCAGATAAGGTAGTGAAGGTGTTGAGAAAAGCAGGCGTAACATCGGAAGCTATCCACGGAAATAAATCCCAGAATGCACGTCAGACTGCATTAAAGAATTTTAAAAGCCAGACTACCAGGGTTTTGGTTGCAACCGATATCGCTGCACGAGGAATCGACGTAGACGATCTGACTCATGTGATCAACTACGAAATCCCCAATGTTCCGGAAACTTACGTTCACCGCATTGGCCGGACTGGTCGTGCAGGAGCGAAAGGAATTGCGTTTTCGTTTTGCGACAGGGAAGAAAAGCTCTTCTTGCGTGACATTCACAAACTGATTGCCAAGAACATTCCGGTCGAAAACGATCATCCATTTGCATTGTAAAAATGCGCCGCAGTTATTCGGATATAGAATTGTCGGAAGCGCTCGAACTAGTGAAAAAACCTGGTTCGGTGCTTGTTGACGTTCGTGAGCCGTGGGAATTTGAAGAGTTTAATGAAGGCGGCATTAATATTCCGCTCGCAGAAATTCGTGAGCAACGCAATTTACTGGAACCTTACAATACAATTATAGTGATCTGCACCAACGGTGTTCGCAGCAAAGTGGCTGCGATGGATTATTGCCGGGTGCCGGAATGGAGTGAAAAATCCATTCTGCACGTTCACGGAGGCATTTTAGGAGATTGAGCTTGCCGGATCTTAGGATTCGGCAAGTAGCTCCCCTTCAAATACCCTTTCCGCAGGGCCGATCAAATAAATATCACTGAGCTCTCCTTCTGAATTCACAGAATAGGCAACTTCCAGTGTTCCGCCGATCGTTTCCACTTTCACCGGACTTTCCCAGCCTTTTCTTAAATGAGCAGATAATGCGCAGGCAGTCACGCCCGTGCCACAACTGTAAGTTTCATCCTCTACGCCGCGCTCGTAAGTTCTTACACTGAGGTGGTTACCTTCAATTACTTCAACAAAATTTACATTAGTACCACCTTTCGGTCCGTAAACCGATCCGTAACGGATCTCGCTGCCGATGTTCACAACATCTACATCAGTAACATCCTCCACGTAAGTCACGTAGTGCGGCGAGCCGGTATTCATGAAATCAAACTCGTCGTAGCGCTCCAAATCCTTTACACCCGACATTCTCAGCCTGATAATGTCGCCTTCGACGTTTGCCTCGTGCTCTCCATCTACGGCGATAAATTTGGTCTGATCTGTAAATAACCCAAGATCTTTCGCAAACCGAACCACACAGCGGCCGCCATTTCCGCACATACTTCCCTCTCCTCCGTCGGCATTGAAATACACCATTCTGAAATCATAATCCGCTGCATTTTGCAACAGGATCAGCCCGTCGGCTCCTACTCCGAACCTCCGGTGGCAGATAGATGCGATAAATTCTTTGGAAACCGGAAATTGCAGATTCCGGTCGTCGACCATCACGAAGTCATTTCCGGTACCCTGGTATTTATAAAAAGCGATTTTCATTGTTTTGTGGCTTGGCCGTCGGTTGAAACCGACGGGTAGTGATGGCGAGGATTCCTCGGTCTAAACCGGCAGGCTATTTAAAAACAAAACCCTGCAAGAAATAATCACCTGCAGGGTTTTAAATTTTTAGCGAGAAGTTATTACTTCGTCACTTTAAGCTCTTTAATGCGAGCAGCTTTACCCTGACGTCCACGCAGATAGAACAAACGTGAGCGGCGCACCTTACCGCGACGAATCAATTCGATTTTTGCGATACTTGGTGAAAGGATTGGGAAAACGCGTTCAACACCTATGCCATTTGATATTTTACGTACTGTAAAGGTTTCACCACTTGAGCTAAGATTGCGGCGTTGCATAACGGTACCCTGAAACTGCTGGATACGCTCTTTGTTACCTTCACGAATCTTAACGTGTACGTTGATTGTGTCGCCTGATCCGAAATCAGGGTACTCGGATTTACGATTTTCAATCGTAGCTTCTACGAGTTTAATAAGTTCACTCATGACGAATGCTTTTTGAATTTAAAGTGATAGCTTGTTCTCAGCGGACGGGGTGACGCCCCTTCATTCAAAACAACCTTGGGAAAAACGAGTGCAAAGCTAAGATTATTTCTGCTTATCCGAAAGTTTTGATAAGCATTATTTCTAAAAATTCCCTCGTTTTTCAGGTATAGTAAGTTGAGAGGCACAACTGATTGGCACAGAGATTTAGGACGGATATTGAAAAGGATTTTATTATTAATATGAAAATACTCACTGCCGCACAGATTAGATCGATCGATCAATATACGATACAGAATGAACCGATATCATCAATCGATCTGATGGAAAGGGCTTCCAATGCATTTGTTAACTGGTTTCGTAATCAATTTGTGAATACCCGGCCCGTCTGCGTTTTTTGCGGAAAAGGAAATAATGGCGGTGACGGATTGGCAATTGCGCGGCTGCTTAATCAATTGAGTTACGACGTAAAAGTGATCATCGCCGACTACACAGCAAATGAATCGCAAGACTTTAGTCAAAATCTGAACCGGCTGCAAGCGCATTTAAAGCCAGCTACAATTCATTCCGACGATCAATTTCCTGCACTTGCGCCGAATGTTGTCATAATTGATGCACTACTTGGCTCTGGTCTGTCGCGGCCAGTAGAGGGTTTGCTGGCAGCTATTATTCAGAAGATCAACGAACTGCCCAATAGAGTCGTCGCCGTTGATATTGCGAGCGGGCTTTTCATGGACAAGGCAAATTCAAAAAATGATCCTATCATCAAGCCTGATCACACGGTTACATTCCAGTTGCCGAAACTACCATTTTTGTTACCCCAGAATGCGCGTTATGCAGGCGATTGGCATATTGTGGATATTGGGTTAAGTGAAAAATATATTCAGGAACTGCATACTCCTTATCATTTTACTGACAGAACCAGGGCTGAAAAAATCATTAAGCCGAGGGACAAGTTTTCTCATAAAGGCACCTTCGGCCATGCATTGCTGCTGGCTGGCAGTTTTGGTAAAATGGGCGCGGCGATTCTTGCCGGAAGAGCTTGTCTTCGCTCGGGAGTTGGGTTGCTAACCATGCACGTCCCTGTTTGCGGCTACGAAATCGTGCAGATATCCGCACCAGAAGCAATGGCATCGATCGATAAAAACGACCAGCATGTCAGTCAGTTTCCGGAGCTGGGTTCGTACTCGGCTGTGGGCGTTGGCCCCGGGGTTGGTCAGGAGCCGGTAACGATTGCAATGCTGGAAGAGCTGTTGGATCAGGTCAAAGTACCGCTTATTATTGACGCAGATGCATTAAATATTCTCTCAATCCACAGACATTTGCTTGATAAATTACCACCCAATACCATTCTCACGCCACACCCGAAGGAATTTCAACGACTGGCCGGAGAAAGCAGTGACGAATATGAACGCCTGGAACTGGCGAGGGAATTCGCAGGAAAGTATCAGGTTATTATCTGCCTGAAAGGAGCAAATACCGCAGTGATCCTTCCTAACGGAGAAGTCCATTTCAACTCTACCGGAAACCCGGGAATGGCAACCGGGGGTACCGGCGATGTGTTGACCGGCATTATTACCGGCCTGCTCGCTCAGAAATACAGCCCAGCCGAGGCGGCTATCTTAGGTGTGTACCAACACGGAATCGCCGGAGACCGCGCCGCCGCGAAAAAAGGACAAATCGCAATGATCGCGTCGGATCTGGTTGAGGGGCTGGGGTGGTAATATTCCTAAAAAAATTGTTACCAAATGAAGGACTGAGCGTCTCAATAGAAACTAATCTATTGAAGCTAAATTGGCGCCACTTAAATTTATTTGGGATACGGGTAACAAAAGTAAATCTGAGGAAAAGCATTGCATCAGCAACCTGGAAGCAGAAAGCATTTTTAAAGATCCAGCTAAACTGGTCATTATTAGCAACAGATCGAGAGAAGTTCGTTTCCTTTGTATCGGTCGAAGCTATCTCAGCAGAATGTTAACTTCATATTTTATAATCAGAGATGGAAAAGTCAGGATCATCGGGACAAGAGCTGCCCGGCAAAAAGAAAAGGAAATGTATAACAAAAGAGGATAACGCTTTCTTTGTCCGGGACATTCCAAAGAATGTCAGGCTTAAAGATTTTGACAGAATCCTGGAAAGCGATTTATCCGAAGTCTGTCTCCTTTCACGTCATAAGAAAATCGAACTAAAAGATCTGCGAACCATCTCAACTCATTAACTGATAAACCACAAACGCCGATCCGTAAGCCAGTATCATTAAATATGCCAGCTGGATCATCGGCCATTTCCAGCCGTGGGTTTCGCGTTGTACTACGGCGATCGTGCTCATACACATCATAGCGAATACGTAGAACATCAATAGCGAAAAACAAACCGCAGGCGTAAACATCGCTTCGCCGGTCTCCGGGTTTTTCTCCTGCAAAAGCCGCTGCTTCACGGTTGGGACATCTTCCGAATCTCCGCTGATACTATATATGGTCGCCATTGTACCAACAAAAACTTCCCGCGCGGCAAAGGAAGCAAGTAATGCAATGCCGATTTTCCAGTCATATCCCAGAGGCCGGATCGCAGGCTCGATAAACCGACCGAAATGACCTGCATAGGAATGTTCCAGACGAGCAGAGGAAACTGCGGCATCAATTTCTTCCTGAGGCGCATTAGACATTTTTGCAACAGCCTGCTCCTCCGCAATTTCCATACGATCACCGGGTCCGTAGCTGGCCAATACCCAAAGGATAATCGAGATCGCCATAATCACCTTTCCCGCTTCAAAAACAAAGGATTTGACACTGTCATACATCGTAAAAGCGACGTGTCCCCAGCGTGGCAATTTGTAAGAAGGCATTTCCAGCATAAAATAGCTGGGTTCTTTTCGAGGAATAAAAAGTGAAAGCAGCCAGGCTGAAAACAGCGCGCCTATCAATCCCATTGCATATAAACCCAGTAAAACCAGTCCCTGCAGATTCAGAAAGCCTAAAACAGTGGTGGAAGGAATTACCAGCGCGATTAGTATTGTGTATATAGGAAGCCGCGCCGAGCAGCTCATCAAAGGCGTCACCAGGATTGTCAACAACCGTTCATACCTGCTGCTGATACTTCTGGTGGTCATTATGGCCGGTACCGCGCAGGCTGCGCCTGAAATAAGCGGAACAACACTCCTACCATTCAAGCCAAATGGGCGCATCAATTTGTCCATAATCACCATCACCCGCGCCATGTATCCCGACTCCTCCAATAGCGATACCAATGCGAAAAGAATACCGATCGGAGGAATGAACACGATAATCCCGGCGATTCCAGCAAGTATACCGTTGGTAATCAGGTCATTCAAAACACCTTCCGGAAGCGTCGCTTTGGTCCACTCTATGATTTGGGCAATTCCTGCATCGAGCAGGTCGCTTGGGTAGGTGGCCCAGGCAAATATGGCCTGAAATACGATGATCAGTACAATCAAAAAACATACGTAACCCCAAAACGGATGCAACAGAATACTATCCAGTTTCCTGGTCCAGTAGGGCTGCTCCGTGGCACCCTGCGATTTCACCGATTTCGAAACAATCGGCTTGATCTTCTCGTAACGGGCAATTGTCTCAGTCGCTAAAAAATTATTTTCATCAAAACCATATTTCTCGATCAGTTTGTCCAGTCGAGTCCTGGCCGGTTGTTCCAGGAATGAAAAGTTGTCGTGCTGACAAACATACTGCAACGCAACATAGTCATTATCAAGATTATAGATCTCCCTAACCTCCCCTATCAGACTTACCTCACTTTCCTTCGGCTCATAAAAATATTCCTGAACAGGCTGTACATCACGCTGATACACCTGCTGAACAGCTTCTTTTAATTTGTCAATCCCTTTTCCCGTTCGTGCATTGATATTGACGACCGGTACATTCAGCTGCATGGCGAGCTGAACGGCATTGACTGCCAGTTTCATACTTTCGGCGACGTCCAGCATATTCAGTGCAACCACGGAAGGTATGCCCAAATCACGGATTTCAGTAAAAAGCAGGAGATTTCTTTGAAGATTGGACGCATCGATCACCACGATCACCACATCCGGGAAGTCGGGATGCTTCGGGTTGGCCAGGATATCCATTACCACCGTTTCATCCTTGGATTTTGGATAAATACTATAAAGTCCGGGCAGGTCTACCAATACTACATTTTTGTCTTCGGACCCGTTATTTGCCGGAATTTTAAATGTACCTGATTTTTTGGAGACGGTTACGCCCGGAAAATTGCCTGTTTTCTGACGTAACCCTGTTAATGCATTAAATAATGTCGATTTGCCGGCATTCGGGTTACCTACCAGCGCAACTTTTATATTTCCTTGTTTCAATGGAGCAATTAATAAACAACGTGTAAACCTACTCTAACTCAATCACGGAAGCCTCATTCAGGCGTAGCGACAAGCTGTACTGACCACTCACGTTAATGCAAATCGGGTCGCCCAGAGGTGCAATTGCATCAAGCCTTACTTCCGAGCCGGGCAGACAGCCCATTTCCAGCAATTTCAAGGACATATCGCGGTCTGTAAAGGATTTTATAATTCCTGTTTCACCTTTACGAAGCTGTGATACTGTTCTCGGCTGCATCTATCCTTATTTAGATTCATTTTATTTAAACCACAAATAAAGCACTATCCACCCGCAATTCAAATATTTCCGGACGGAATATAGCCTGTGCTTGTCCCTGATCAGCCAAAATCCTGACCGTTTTATTATTTCCCTCGGCCTTTATGTCGTATTTTTGCAGCTCGAAACGAGGAATCATTTTGTAACGATTTCCGGATCTACAAGTATCCCGCAGGGGCAGACCGCCCATAGCCGATTGCAAGATTTGAACGAGATCAGAACCCTTATCTGGAAAGAAGTAACGCTGGAATGGAGGCAGAAATATGCGCTCAGCGGTATGCTGCTATATGTGGTCAGCACTGTTTTCGTGGCTTACCTCAGTTTCAGTCTGCGCAGAAATCAGCTCACTCCAATCGTCTGGAATACCTTATTCTGGATCATTATATTGTTCACCGCCGTCAATGCAGTTGCTAAAAGCTTTTCGCAGGAACGCTACGGCCGGCTGATCTACTATTACAGCTTATGCAGCCCGCAAGCGATCATTATATCCAAGATCATTTACAACTCACTCATTATGTTAACGTTGTCGGGTATTGGATTCGCAATTTATTCGCTGGTAATGGGAAATCCGGTGGGCGATATTGGTCTTTATTTAATCAGTATAGTACTTGCAGCGATCGGTTTTGCTTCGGTTCTGACATTAATAGCCGGCATTGCTTCCAAAGCAGATAACAGCGCCACTTTAATGGCCGTACTCAGTTTCCCTATTATCCTGCCCATGCTGCTGATGACGATCAAGCTGGCCAAAAACGCGCTCGACGGCCTCGACTGGTCGGTTAGCACGGACGAAATCACCACACTATTATCTATTGATCTCATAGTAATAACACTTAGCTACCTGCTTTTTCCTTATTTATGGAGAAGTTGATTTTCGCAGGCGTGCAGGGTTAAAATTTTAGTAACAAGACTCAAAATGAGAAAGATCTGGTGGAAAATCCTTTTTATCGTGATCATGTTCTATGTGATCGTGATGGGGTTAATGGGCGAGGTGCCGCACCTGGCCATCATCAACGAAAGTATCCGTAATACGTACTACCACGTGGCACTCTGGCTGGCGATGACTACCCTGCTGTTAGTTTCCATGGTTTTTTCTGTCCGCTATCTGATCAAAGGAAGGATCAATGACGATGATATTGCGAGTGAACTGGCAAAGTCTGCTATATTTTTCGGTATTCTCGGCTGCCTTACCGGCTCGATCTGGGCCAATTATACCTGGGGTGATCCCTGGCCAAATGACCCGAAACTGAATGGCGCCGCAGTAGGAATACTGATCTATCTCGCCTATTTGTTATTGAGAAGCTCTTTCGAAGATGAGCAGCGCAAAGCAAGAATCTCATCGGTGTATAACATTTTCGCTTTCGCGGTATTTATCCCGATCATTTACATCCTTCCCCGGCTGACAGATTCCCTGCACCCGGGAAGCGGCGGTAACAGCACTTTCGGATCCTATGACTTTGACAACAGCATCCGCAGGGTATTTTATCCGGCTGTGATCGGTTACATCCTGCTAGGGCTCTGGCTTGCCGAGCTGCGTATCCGTATGAAACGCATTAGCAGAGTACGTGAAGAAATGCCGGATTCGGCCAGCCACGTTACGCATTAAGGCTATTTT
The DNA here is from genome assembly GCF_008369915.1 of Dyadobacter sp. UC 10. Taxonomy (NCBI): domain Bacteria; kingdom Pseudomonadati; phylum Bacteroidota; class Cytophagia; order Cytophagales; family Spirosomataceae; genus Dyadobacter; species Dyadobacter aurulentus. Next base: position 1,053,902 of record NZ_VSRN01000001.1, read on the forward strand.
AAAATTTTGTAAACAATTCAAATCAAAATTTCGTTAAGATTTTAAGCTACTCACGAAATACCATGAAACGTATCCTTCTCTTCTTCACTATTCTTTTATTTATCTCAGATCAGCTGTTTGCACAGGCTTCCGAACAGGCAGTTCCCATGGCCGATAAGCTGCGGGAAGATGGAAAGATCTGGGTCGTGGTTGCTGTGATAGCAGTTGTTTTCGCAGGAATCGCTGTCAATATGCTCAGAATAGACAGCAAGCTTAAAAAAATTGAAAAGGAATTAAATATCAAGTAGTATAACCCGATGAAAAAGATCCAGATATTCGGCCTTTTGATTATAGCCGTTGCAATAGGAATTATTGTGTCAACTGCCGGAGACGCAAGTACTTATGTCGATTTCAACAAAGCCCGTGAAATGGCGCAGGATGGCGACGAAGAAAGCATTCACGTTGTCGGCAAGCTGAAAAAAGACGCAGTGGGCCAGATTTTAGAGATGGAATATCAACCCGAAATCGACCCTAACCTCTTTGTTTTTACATTGGTAGATAATAACAATGTGGAGCAAAAGGTGGTTTATAAAAATTCAAAGCCGCAGGATTTCGACAAGTCAGAACAAGTGGTGGTTGTCGGAAAAATGAAAGACGGCACATTTTCCGCCGAAAAGATTCTGATGAAATGCCCGTCGAAATACGAGAACGGGAAGATGGAAACCACTGAACATACAGCCGCGAAATCATGATCCACAATACAATAGGAAGTGCAGGACACCTGCTGGTTATTATTGCATTTGTTAGTGCGCTCTTTGCAACTTTTGCCTATTTCAAATCGGGCATTGCAGCGGCTAGCATTGAAGAAACCCTGACCTGGAAGCGCTTTGCACGCATTACCTTTTACGTGCACGTGGCTGCGGTGATAGGCGTGGTATTTTCGCTCTACTGGATCATCGGCAACCATTACTTTGAATACCACTACGCCTGGAAAAATTCCTCGCTCTCCCTTCCCACAGGTTATACGATTTCCAGTTTCTGGCAGGATCAGGAAGGAAGCTTTTTGCTCTGGATTTTCTGGAATGTGGTTTTAGGCTGTATCCTGATATTCTCTAACAGATCCTGGGAAGCGCCGGTGATGACGGTTTTTGCACTGGTTCAGGCGTTTCTTACTTCCATGATACTGGGTGTAGTGATTCCGGGATTGGATGTTAAAATCGGCTCTACTCCATTTTTGCTATTAAAAGAAGTAATGCCCGACCTGCCGGTTTATAAAATGGATCCGAATTTTATCCCCAAAGACGGCAACGGGCTGAATCCGCTTTTACAGAACTACTGGATGGTAATCCACCCTCCTACCCTGTTCCTCGGCTTTGCTTCTACCCTGATACCTTTCTCTTTTGCGATTGCCGGGTTATGGACTAAAAAAATCCAGGACTGGGTTCGCCCTGCATTGCCCTGGGCACTTTTTTCTGCTTTGGTATTGGGAGTGGGTATTTTGATGGGTGCCTATTGGGCTTACGAAACGCTCAATTTCGGTAGCTACTGGAACTGGGATCCTGTTGAAAACTCGTCGATCGTGCCCTGGATTGTACTGGTAGCAGCTGTGCACACGATGATCATCGCGAGAAGAAATGCGACCGCATTGAAAACCTCTTTTATACTCACCATCGCGACATTTATCCTGATCCTTTACTCTACATTTATGACAAGGAGCGGGGTTTTGGGAAATGCATCGGTGCATTCATTTACCGATTTGGGCTTGTCGGGCCAGCTGCTGATCTATTTGTTAACATTCACGATAGTCGCAATCGGATTGTTAATCTATCGCTGGAAATCACTGCCGAGTGACGAGGAAGAAGTTTCTACTTACTCTCAGGAATTCTGGATTTTTATTGGTGCTACGCTACTTTGTTTGTCGGGTTTTCAAATACTTGCGACTACTTCCATTCCGGTTTACAACAAGATCGCGGAAGCATTCGGCACAGTACTGAATATGGCCTTACCTGCGGACCAGATCGCGCATTACAATAAATTCCAGCTCTGGTTCTTCTCCCTGATCATCGTCCTCACAGGTGTAGGCCAGTATTTCTGGTGGAAAAGAACGGGAAAAGGCAATTTGCAGGCGCTCTACAATCCCTTGCTGATCACATTACTGATCAGTGCTGCCGTGATCACTTTCAAAGGCGTAAAAGATATCCAGTATATTGTCCTGCTTACTGCCTCCATTTTCGCAATTGTAGCTAACGGGACGATTCTGATCAATATTATCCGCGGCAACTACGGACTTTCGGGAGGCGCTATCACGCACATTGGTGTAGCACTGATGCTTGTCGGAATCCTCTTTTCTTCCGCCTACACGCGTGTTGTTTCGATCAACAACTCCGGTCTGATGATCTCGCGAAGCGAAGAATTTACCAGTAACGACAATAAAGAAAATAAAGAGAATATCACGCTCTGGCTCAATAAGGCCGAGAAAATGGGCGACTATATGCTCACCTGGCGTGATGTCCGCGTGGAGCCGCGCCACATTCCGGGATACATTCCCAAGAGCTGGGTCGATATTATCGAAGGCGATTTCCACGCAGTAGCATTGCGCGATATCGAAGTGGATGGTAAGAAGTACAATTCAAAAGGAGATACGATAGAGATTTTCCCGGAGAATTTCTACTACGAAATTGAATACCGCGAGCCTTCCGGCAGGATATTCACCCTTTTCCCGCGCGTACAAATCAATCCGCGAATGGGCGGTATTGTTTCGTCGCCGGATATTCAGCGCAAAGTCGATAAGGATTTGTACACTTATGTTTCAATGGTTACCAACCCGACCGCCGAGCCGGTTTGGAGCCAGACTGAGAACTTTACCGTTAACCTGCGCGATACCTTCTTTGTAAACGATTACGTTGCCATTCTCGACAATGTAGTCAGGACGGAAGAAGTGGAAGGCGTAACCTTAGGCGAAGGCGATGCGGCGGTGAAAGCGATCGTGCGCATTCTCGATAAAGACAAGGAATTCGTGATCACGCCTTCTTTTGTGATCCGCGACAGAATGGTAGCCCGCAAGCCGGAGACCAGCAATGAGCTGGGAATGCGTATGCAGTTCCAGGAAATCAACCCGCAAACCGGACAGTTTACTTTCGGTGTCAATACCACCCAGCGTGACTTTATCGTCATGAAAGCGACCGAAAAGCCATTGATCAACATTCTCTGGCTGGGTACTTTCGTACTGGTCATCGGCTTCACCATGGCAACGATCCGCAGGTTCAAAGATTTCATCAAAATGCGAAACAAAGAATCTGCTTCGGCAGCAGCTCCGAAAGCAAAATCAAAAGTTGTGACTGTCTAGGCATACATGATATAACGAGGAGGGTTCGGATCAAACTGAACCCTTTTTTATGTCTTAAATGCAAATACGAATGCAGTGAAAGGCTTCTGTGTGTATCTTTAAGTAAAAATGTACTATTTTAATAAATCAATACATATATGATTTTAGAACTGGTTAAATCTCCCCTCGGCCGTTTACGGATCATCGCTTTTGTCGAAGGAATTTCTTATCTCGTATTGCTTGGCATCGCGATGCCGCTTAAATATTTGGCGGGACTTCCGCAGGCTGTAAAAACTGTCGGAATGGCACACGGAGTGCTTTTCGTACTGTTCGTTGTGCTGCTCGTCCAGGTGGCAGTTGAAAAAAGCTGGTCCTTTAAAAAGTCGATGTTATCGTTTTTGTCTTCTTTGGTTCCTTTCGGAACATTCTACGCTGATGCCAAGTGGTTCCGGGACTAGCGAACCCACAATCAATCCTAAATCTTGAATTAAAAAGTGTTACGCAACGCAACCCTAACCTGCCTTTTTTTCTGTTTAATCATCTTTAAAAGTGCTGCTCAGAAACCCAACGAGAATTACCAATACCACATTCATTCCGCAGTCTCTGATCTGAAAATAGACGGAGTGGCCGACGATATGGCATGGTCGGCGGCGGAAACTGCCAATAACTTCTTTATGATCACGCCCATGGACACCAGCTATTCACGGGCGATGACAGATGTAAAGCTGTGTTATGACAAAGACAATCTTTACATTCTGGTTATCAACTATAAGCCGGTTAAAGGAGCAATAGTCGTCGAATCGCTCAAAAGGGATTTTTCTTTTGGTAAAAACGATAATTTCCTGTTGTTCATGGACACTTTTGACGACCGCACCAACGGATTTTCCTTTGGGGCCAATGCAGCCGGCGCGCCCTGGGACGGACAGCAGGGAGATGGCGGAACAGTGGATTTGAGCTGGGACAACAAGTGGGTCAGTGCCGTAAAAAACGACGATGACAAATGGGTTTGGGAAGCGGCTATTCCATTCAAAAGCATTCGTTACAAGCCGGGCATTACCCGCTGGGGAATCAATTTCAGCAGACAGGACCTCACTATTTCGGAAAAATCGGCCTGGGCACCGGTACCGAGGCAATTTCCCTCTGCTTCACTGGCCTACACCGGCGTGCTAGTCTGGGATACTCCTCCACCGAATCCCGGCCCGAATATCTCCGTGATCCCTTACGCAGCGACGCGGATGACAAAGGATTACGTTACCGACGCGCACCCGAAATACAAGCCTGCGATTGGTGGCGATGTGAAAGTAGGCTTGACACCGTCGCTAAACCTCGACCTGACCGTCAACCCTGATTTTTCACAAGTCGACGTAGACGTACAACAAACCAATCTGGACCGTTTCGAACTCTTCTTCCCCGAACGCCGGCAGTTCTTTCTTGAAAATGCTGACCTGTTCGCCAATTTCGGTTATGCAAGTATCCGTCCATTTTTTTCCCGCCGTATTGGTTTGGGCGTACCTATTCAGTTTGGGGCGAGAGTGAGTGGAAAAATCAACAAAAACTGGCGTGTGGGTTTGCTTGATGTGCAGACGGGATCTAATGATACGCTTACGCCGCGAAACAATTATGCAGTGCTCGCATTGCAGCGGCAGGTGCTGGCGCGCTCCAATATCCGGTTCATTTTTGTGAATAAAGATGCAACCAACTTTGTGGCAGAGCGCCACGTAGGCAGCAATCAATATAACCGAAACGTCGGTGCGGAATTTAACCTGGCAAGTGCCAAAAACCTTTGGACAGGTAAGGTAATGCTCCTGAAATCGTTTACGCCGGGCAAGTCGGGCAACGATTTTACGCACGCAGCAGATCTCAAATTCAATAAGGCTAACTTTTTCTGGCAATGGCAGCACGAATACGTCGGCAAGAATTACAATGCAGAAGTTGGGTATGTGCCTAATGCGGTTCGAATGGGTTATTATAAAATCAGTCCCAACATTGGATATCTGTTTTTTATAAAATCCCCGAAGATTATCAGTCACGGCCCAAAGCTGGTCAGCAATGTGTATTGGGATAACCAATTCAAGGTCAGTGATAAGGAATTCACCCTCTCCTACAATATTAATTTCATCAATCGCGCTACGATCGCAGTTTGGGGCGCAAGCTATGATATTCGTTTGCTGCGCCCTTTTGATCCGACCAATCTGGGCAGCTTTACATTGCCAACAGGCAGCGTCCACAACTGGAAAGCCACCGGGTTTGATATCGTTTCGGGACCGCAAAACCGGCTCACATTTCTGGCATCAGGGATATTCGGAGGTTATTACCAGAACGGGCATCGGAACAATCTCCGCGCTGAACTGGGCTACCGTGTGCAGCCTTATGTGGCGATCACGATGGCAGGAAATTATAACGATATCCGACTGCCTGAGCCCTGGAAACGCACGCAATTGTGGCTGGTCGGCCCGCGGGTTGACGTTACTTTTACCAATACGCTCTTTTTCACCACTTTCATGCAATACAACAATCAGGCCGACAATATCAACCTGAATGCGCGTCTGCAATGGAGATATAAACCCGCATCCGACTTATTTATCGTTTATACAGACAATTATCTGCCTGAAAATTTCCGGGTGAAAAACCGGGCGGTGGTGTTGAAATTTACTTATTGGTGGAACTGGTAGGTATTAATAAAAAACCTCGATATTCCTGTCTTTCAAAACGGAAAGCTGCTTGCTGTACATGATATCGGAGCCGGGTTTAATAAATGGATTTCCGCGCAGATAAAGCTTTTCAAGCTTCTGTATTTTCAACAATTGTTCAGGAAAATCCTGGAAGTTATTCGACGATAAATCGAGTTCCTGCAAATTCACAAATGAGGTCAGCGGCTCAGGAAACTGGACAAACCAATTGTATCCGAGGTCGAGAAGTTTGAGGTTTTTTATTTTGCTGAAGCGTTCGGGAAGCTTGCTCAGATGATTGTGATGAGCGTAAAGCGTGTGTACTTTGGAAAGTTTTTCGATGTCCGCGGGCAGGGCTTCAATTTGATTGTGAGCGATTGCAAGATGTGTCAGGCTACGCAATTTGGTAATCGTTTTTGGCAGACTTTTGAGATTGTTATAATAAAGGTCAAGGACTTCCAGCCGCTTCATCTTTTTAATGCCGCTTGGTAAAACTGTAAGACCGGATTTGTAGAAATTGAGATCCAGTACTGATTTTGTACGTCGGAAACTTTTGCTCCTGAGCTTTGAAAGACGATTGCTGCCCAGCCAAAGCATTTCCAGGCCTTTGCAACGCTTAACTGCCCTAGGAATGTCATTAAGCTGATTTTTTTGCAACATCAGCATTTTAAGCGATTTGTTTTTTGACAATCGGATAGAGCCATCTCGCAGGATGTTTCCCGTCATATCAATCTGTTTCAACTTAGGGAGGCGGGATAAATTCAGGTCTACTGATTCAATGTCGTTGTCACTCAGCAGCAACGCCTCGACATTTGGAAAGCGATAAACGGCAGCCGGGATTGTGGTTAACAAACTTTTGGACAGGGAAATATATTTGATGCCAAGTGTGTCCTGTATTTCAGACAATGCATCAATTGAGCTGATTGTTGAATCTCGTGTGCTTCGCACTACTGGCCTGATATTTGCCGTTGAGGACATGGTTACCACCGTCTTTCTTCCGATGGTCCGCTTGGAAATGAAGCTTTCTACAAATGGTCTTAAATGTGTGGCCAACACGATAGCCAGAGAATCAAATTCCTCACTTCGGTTGTTGGGTTTAAACTGAAACGGACTTGTAACTGAGACGAAGAAATATTCCGGTTTGCCTTGCTTATTTACAACCGCGCTCCCGTTGACGTACACATCTTTATATTTTTCACCGGCTATAATTTCACCACAGACTTTGGTGAAATTATAAACTGTGCTGTGCGGCGTCTCTATGACACCAGTCTCGATGAAAAAATCCGACCCCAGTTTCTTTTGTAATTGCTTGCCCTCGGCAGAATGGCTGCTGACAATAACCGGCTGACCAAATGCCAGCATGTAGGCATTGACGAAAAAAGTAGTTAGGAAAAATCTCATAACAAATTGCATAAAGTGAGTACGCCAATATAACTAAATTCCTAGTTATATTATTATGCTAACTTATATATTTTGCAAAAGTTAAGAAAACTCGGAGTCTAGGCGAGCTGTGTTCCTGGTGAAATATCTTTCGGAATTGCTATTTACTTCGCTCGATCGTGAACTGAACGAGCTGTTCGAGTGACCTGCGGTGGGGCGAATCTGCAAACTGGCCGAGAATAACCTGCGCTTCTGCCACATATCGCTGCATTACTTCCTGCGCATAACGCAGTCCGCCTGAATTTTTAACGAAATCAATGACTTCCTTCACTTTTCCGGGTTTGTGGCTTTCGTTCCGGATGATATTGATAATGCGTCGTTTTTCAAGCCAGCCCGATTGATTCAACGCATAAATCAGCGGAAGGGTCATTTTCTTTTCTTTGATATCGATACCAAGCGGCTTGCCGATTTCCTCCTCACCGTAGTCGAAAAGATCGTCCTTGATCTGAAAGGCCATTCCTACCTTTTCCCCGAAAGCGTGCATTTGCTTTACTACTTCCTGGCCTGCCCCAACGGAGCTTGCTCCCACCGCACAGCAGGAAGCGATCAGGGAAGCGGTTTTTTGCCGGATGATCTGATAATATACCTCTTCATTAATGTCGAGTCGCCTCGCTTTCTCTATTTGCAGTAATTCTCCTTCACTCAGCTCGCGCACGGCAGTCGACACGATCTTTAACAGTTCGAATTCTTCGTGATCAACAGAAAGCAACAGGCCCCGGGAAAGCAGATAGTCGCCGACCAGCACCGCAATTTTGTTCTTCCACAATGCATTGACGGAAAAAAAACCACGGCGATAGTTTGAATCATCCACCACATCGTCGTGAACGAGCGTGGCAGTGTGCAGCAATTCGATGAGCGCCCCACCCCGGTATGTTGATTCTGTAATGTTACCGCAAACGCCCGCCGAGAGAAAAACGAACATGGGACGAAGCTGCTTGCCCTTCCGCCGCACGATGTAATTCATAATCTGATCGAGGAGCATCACATCGCTTTTCATAAATTGACGGAATTTGTGCTCGAAAGCCTTCATTTCGTCTGCAATAGGAAGCTGGATTTCCTTTATTGAAAGGGTCATATGCATGAAAAAGGGACCATTTTCCCGGGAAATAAAAAGGATGTTCGACGAACTTTTCAGACAAACTGAAATTGAAACACGCCCGCTAACACTAATCTTCAAATTTGGAATAAAATCTTCTGTTTATACCTATTTTGTTTTGAAAATGTTTAGAATTGGGGAGGGAGGAAAGGGAGGAAGGGAGGAAGGAGGAAGGAGGAAGTCATTCAGTCATTTGGTCATTCATTGCACCTGCAACCCGGTCATTAACTCATTAACTCATTAACTCATTAACTTAAATGAAAGCACTCGTCCTCGGAGGAGGTTCTATGAAAGGGGCATTTCAGGTGGGCGTGATCCAGGCAATCCTGGAAAACGGATTTGAACCCGAGATGATCTACGGAATATCCGTCGGCGCATTGAACACCACATTTCTGGCCAATGAGGCTGGTAGGCAGTTTCACGAAACTCAGACTGTCAACTGGTCGGTTGCCAGCCGTAAATTGCTGGAATTCTGGATCAAAAACATTACCCAACCGCAGGACATTTCGACACTTCGTTCACGGGTTATGCTGGGCATGAACACCTTAATGAGTCGCTTCGACGGAATCGTAGATCCGGTGCCGCTGCATAACCTGATCAGGAAAAATCTGAACAAAGAATATCTCAACAATACGCCTGTGAAGGTGAAAGTGGGTGCCGTGAATATTGATAGCGGCGAGATAAAATACGTTTCGCCCGCGGACAAGGATTATATTGATTTCGTTTTTGCGAGTTCTTCTATACCAATGCTGATGCCGGCAGTGGAAATAGGCCAGCAACTCTTTCTTGACGGCGGAATACGGGAAGTTGCACCGGCACGCCAGGCCATCGAGGACGGGGCCACGGAAATTGTCCTGATCGCCTGCCATTCCCCTCTGCTCTACCAGCCCGAAGATATTAACTCGAGAAATCTGATCACATTGATGGAAAGGGTCAGGGATATTACCGTTAACCAGATCGTCAATAGTAACATCGCCTGGGCGGAATCTTACGTCGACCGTTCCATATTGCGCGGCAAACCGATGAAACTAACGGTGATCAGGCCGGTAGCACCTTTGTATCTGGACCTGCAGCATTTCAATTCAGACGATATTTCCAGACTTATTGTGGAAGGTTACCGGGCAGGAATGGAGTCGATATTGAGTAGAGAGAAGATTACAGAGTGAATTTTTGAAAATCAATACCTATTTAAAACAGAAAGGCCGGGAAGCAAATGCTGATCCCGGCCTTTCTGTTTATTCAATGGTGAATTTTAGAACAGGTACCTCACACCCAATAACATGCTCCATGTAGTTGCAGTGGTAGTATGATTACGGAAAATGTCGCCTGTTGGCAAAACAGTTTTTCCATCGATCTGAACAGTATTCATTGTGAACACAGGCACACCGTTCGCATCTACGCTCTTGCGGCGCAACGGCATATTAGCTCCTGAGATAAGTTCCTGACGTACACCCCATTTTGAACTGATCAGGTTACCTACATTGATCACATCCAGGCTCAACTGCAATGTATTTCTGGTTTTGCCGACATTCGTAAATATATCCTGCAGGAATTTAAAATCGACGCGGTTAAGCCACGGCATCAAACCGCCATTCCGGTCCGCATATCCACCCCTTTTGCTTTTCAGAAACTTATTGTTCTCGATATACTTATCAAAAGCGGCTCTCTGTTCGTCGGCTGTGAATGTTACTTCGCCCACGGTATTATTATCAAAGTTGAGCTCGGAAGCACTGCGCGGCACATACAACATATCCGCACCGATCGCGTCTCCGTTCAGGTCACCATTGTAGACATAAGAAAATCTTCCCTGAATAGTATTACCGTAATTGCCCTGATTGGATCCGCTGTAAAACAGGGAAAATGTAGAGGCAAGGTGATTGGCGTATTCAACCCTGTAAGACAATGTACCTACAACCCTGTTTGGCAATGCATCCACAGAGCTGTAAAGGCTCAGGTCATTGGGGTTATTGATGTTCGGAGTAGCTCCCCATGCCGAACTTGCGTTGGATCCGCTGTTATCCGTCGTCCCTTTTGCTGTGGTATGCGAATAAAACAACGATCCGTAAAACCCGCGACGCGCCGCCATGGTCAACCCTATCGTTGCATTTACTGAATACCCTTTCGAAGTATTGCTCAAAACGCTCACCGAGTTCGCGCCAATTTTGCTGTTATATTGGTATGAAGCGGAATTCGGGTAAAATTCGCGATCATCTCCGCTGTAATTCAGACGCTGCGTCGCCGCTTTTCTGTTGGCCCCAAACTGGTAAACTGCCTGAATATCTTTTGTATAAAGCACATCTCCCGTTAAAGAGAATGGTGTTCCCGGGATTTTATAATCCACACCAAAGCTCGATCTCCAAATCTGTGGCATCTTAAACTCCGGATCTACCAGCGATAACGTACTTGGCAAACCTGCTCTGGGGTTTTTAATAAATACATTCTGGGCACTTTCAGGAGTATTGTTCAACCAGTAATATTTTTCAGGCTGAAAACGGATATCCTTTATCCACGGAGCAGAAGCTGCATAACTCCCAGGCTCGACTACGTTCTGGATTACACCAAGTCCGGTTGGCATATTGGTGAGCCACACAAATGGCACACGACCGGCGAAAATACCGGTACCACCACGGAAAATAAGAGACTTATCACCCTTTGCATCCCATCTGAAACCAATACGGGGAGACAGCATTACCCGTGTTTTAGGCCATGAGCCTGTATCGTAAGTGCGCTCGCTGCCATTCAATCCCAATAGACGCAATGTATCAACTGCTGAATTTCTTGTAAGATCGTTCAGGAAAACAGGCATTTCAGCGCGAATACCCGCAGTAATTGTCAGTCTTTCGTTTACATCAAATTTATCCTGAATGTAGATCGACGGCAAACCGTACTTAACAGGCGCATAGGGATCCTGTCCTTCGTAAGGATATGTCAATGCAAACTGCAGAGGCTCTACCTCAGCAGGTGTACCCGTTGCAAGGAACTCATCCACAGAAGCATAACGGTAATAGGAAGTACCGTTCCGCAAATACCGGTTACCGAATTTCTGCATTTCAAAACTCACACCTCCGGTAAAAGTATGCTTGCCGGTAATGTAAGTAAGGTTGTTGATAAAGCTGAAATTATCGTTCAGCACGTCATTGCCGTATGTAAACAATTCATGACCCGCTGTAATATAATTCTGATAAGTAGTGATCGCCGGATCTCTCAGGTTGTCGCCTTCAAAACCGATATCGATCATTGGAAACTCCGAACTTGGAGAACTGCGGGTTGCCTGGATCCGGCTGTAAGTAGCTAAGAACTGATTGGAAAGTTTTGGTGTGATTTCGCTATTCAATTCTGCTGTTACTGAGCGTACAATGTTTTTCGTGTTATACATCGTATTTGCAAAAGCCATTGAAAGCGCGCTCACACGACCTGTTTCGAATGGTGTCCGTGGGTTGGCGCCGGAGTTGGCATTCACCAGTGACGGGACTGAGCTTTCAACCTGGTTGTAACGAACTGCCAGTTTGTTCTTGTTATTGATATTCCAGTCGATCCTGGCCAGGATACTTGTTGTCTTTTCGCTATTGTCATTTGCATAGCCCTCATAAGCACCGGGATCATAGCCCCAACGGTTGATCAGATGGTTGCGAACTGCTTCCAGGTCTGCTCTGGTGGTGCGGGAAATATTCTGCTTAGGGTCAGCAACACCATTTTCAGATGCTCTCCACAAGTTCACCGCGCCCACTCCCGAGCCTGTCTTTTTAATGTGTTCGGCATTGACGAAGAAAAATAATTTGTTCTTGATCAACGCGCCCCCCAATCTGAAACCGAGCGTCTGGCTGGTAGCCTTTGGTCGCGCGACGGTATCGCCATCCACATGTCGTCCCTGTAAATCCTGGTTATTGAAAAATCCGTAGGCCGAGCCTGTCAGCTTGTTGGTTCCGCTGCGGGTCACCGCATTGATTCCTGCGCCCGAGAAACCACTCTGGCGAACATCAAAAGGAGCTATATTAACCTGGATTTCTTCAATCGCATCGAGCGACAATCCGCCTCCGCCCGGAAGCGGGTTATCATTCAAACCAAAGCCATTGTTGAAATTCGCACCGTCGACCTGGAAGTTGTTATAACGACCGTCGCGGCCACCGAAGCTGTTACCGTTTGCCTGTGGCGTCAAACGTGTAAAGTCGCTGATACTGCGGGTTACAGTTGGTAAAGTTCTCAGCTGCTCGCTGTTTACTGAAGTCGCCGCGCCTGTTCTTTCACCGTTAAAAACCTGCCCTGCCCCCGAGGTGATCACTACCTCCTGCAGTTGTGTCCCGCCCTCGGTAAGTACGATATTGATGTTGCTTGCCGTACCAAGTTCCGCGAAAATGTTGGATTTACTTTGCTCCGAGAAGCCTACGAAAGTAACTGTAACCTTATAAGGCCCTCCTACGCGTACGGACGGAAAACTATATCGTCCGGCTTCGGTAGTAACTGTACCATACTGTGTCCCGGATGGTTCGTGCACCGCTACTACAGTCGCTCCCGGCAGGAATTCGCCGGTAGCATCGGTGATGGTTCCGTTGATTGCAGAAGTGGTTACCTGCGCCTGTAGTTGCCCCCCGAGTAAAAACAAAGTTGTAGCAACCAGTGCGGTAAACACAGTCCTGAAAAGTAAACTTTTCCTGGTCATAAAATCTGATGATTAGGTTTGTAATATTGGTGGATCATTCTCTGGTGCAAAGCACCTTATTACCACAAAATAATAAGTTTTTATTTTCAGATACAAAAACACAAATCCTACTAAAATACAATACTACTATACGCAACTGCCTGATTTGATGGAATAATCAATTTTATTGAAGCAATAATTCAACATTTGCAGTCGAGGTGATTGTTAAAAATATGTAACCGTTTAAAGCGCCTGTTAACCCGTTTTCGGACATTTAAAAGCACCTTTTCAGACTGATAGTTGGTTATCGGCAACGCCTGACAGGACGTAATATTAACAATTCATTAAATTTCAAAAAGTCTATGCTCAGTTATGAAATCTGGCCGGTCTTTAACGGGATTTGCAAAAAATTATACCAAAAGCTTTCCTGCTGAACAATTGTAGTCTTCTTTTGTTAATATCAAATACCACCGGCATTAATTGACACTAAAAAAGGATCAATGCAACTCAACTATAAAAAGATCGGCGAGAGCGGAAAGCCGATGATTATTCTCCATGGCGTGTTCGGTTTTCTGGATAACTGGCTCACAATCAGCAAAGCAATATCCGATCGGGGTTATCAGCTATTTCTGGTCGACCAGCGCAACCACGGGCGCTCCCCACATGAGGCGCCACTGGATTTTCCGACGCTTGCCAAGGATCTGGAAGGATTCATTCAGCAGCATGCTATTTCCAATCCAATATTACTTGGCCACTCGATGGGCGGAAAAACAGTCATGGAATATGCGGTAACCTATCCCGGTACATTTGAAAAACTGGTGATAGTAGACATCGGTCCGAAGGCATATCCGATTCACCACAAGAAAATTTTACAGGGATTGAATGCGATTCCGATTGATAAAATCGAAAGCAGGAACGAGGCGGATGAAATCCTGAGCGAGTATGAGCCTATTTTGCCGGTACGCCAATTTTTACTCAAAAATCTTTACAGAACAGACGAAGGTGGTTTTGCATGGCGGTTTAACCTGCCGCTCCTCACAACTGATATGGCAAACGTTGGAGCGGAAATTAAATCCGAAAGGCCGATAGAAGGACCGGTATTGTTTATTCGCGGGGAAAATTCAAACTATATAACAGACGAAGACCTGGAAGGCATTCAAAAGTTATTTCCGGAAGCAAAACTTGAAACGATTGCAGAAGCGGGCCACTGGGTTCAGGCCGAACAGCCCAAAGCGTTTGTAGCTACGCTTATGCATTTTTTGGATGAAGCTATCTGACGTATTTTCTCCTGGTACTGTTGCAGGAAGAAATAATGAGTTCGTTGCTGCTTACCGTCAGTTCCCAAAGCGGGCAGAATACGCAATTGACCGTGGCGCAATAACCATTTGCAGGTAATGGAAACTGGGGTTTTATATCCATCAACCGGCCATTAATCAAAAGCGATTTCGGGGAACAGCACATCGGAAGTCCGTCCGTCTGAAGAATGACACCGTCACTGCGAAAGACCAGGGTGTCGGACTGGCCAGCCGCGACGGGCTCCCAGACATTTTGGTTATCGATCGAAGCTTTTTCAATTTCGGAGAGATGCCATTTGCCGCCAAGCGAATTTACATCTGCCATGCTTGCTAAGTCACCAACGCTATCTTTTTTACAGGATATAAGAACGGATAGAAATAGGGTGATATAAAAAAGCCTTTTCATTTTATTAAAGTTTGTGTAACCCTAATGATCCAAATCTCATTCGATTGGTTGGAAAAAACAATAAGTGCGAATAGCTATGAGTAACCCGGGAAGAAATATTTTTTTGATCCCCACCATTTTATCGGAAGGTACGGAGGGAGAAGTGCTGAGCCCCGCGATAATCCGGGCAATCACCGGCCTTGATGTTTTTTTTGTTGAAAACGTCAGGACTGCACGGCGGTTTATCAGCAGCTTGAAACTCGGGAAGGTAATTGATAACCTGACATTTATAGAGCTTACCAAGGACACACCGGAAAATGTAACAGCTGAGGCGCTCAGAGGATTGAAGGGTGACGCCGGGATCATTTCCGAGGCTGGTTGCCCGGGTGTGGCCGATCCGGGTGCCGTCGCCGTCGAGATTGCGCATAGGCTTGGGATAAAAGTTGTTCCGCTGGTTGGTCCTTCCTCAATTCTGCTGGCATTGATGGCCTCGGGCATGAGCGGCCAATCCTTTGCGTTTCACGGCTATTTGCCCATTGATAAAATCCAGCGAAAAAAGACGATCCAATCGCTGGAACGCGAAGGTCGGCAGCGGCAGCAAACCCAGATTTTCATGGAAACACCTTTCCGGAATAACCAGCTGCTGGAAAGTGTGCTGGAAAGCTGCATGCCCGATACGCTGCTTTGTATTGCAGCGGATGTGACGGGAGCCGGGGAATTCATTAAAACAATGAGTATCAAAAACTGGAAAGCAAACAAGCCCGACCTGCACAAAAGGCCCACTATATTTTTAATAGGCTAATCCAACTATCTTTCAGAAAACCTGCTCCTGCAGAAACACTTTATTGATCAACAATCAGCTTTAACCATGAAAAAATGGATATCAGGCGCAGGTTTACTGCTTGCATTGACCATGTGGGCCTGCAATGATGAAGGTTTGGACGCCATTTCAACAATTGATTCCAGCTTCGAAACAGACTTCGATGGATGGGAACCCGGCTTTGCGGAATACTCTACAAAAACGGATACTTCCTCGCTCGCACGTAGAGTAGGCCGTCCGCGGCTTCCGTTTGGTTTGGATACTTCTCAGTACGCATTCATGATTCAAAGCAATAATCACAGCGATGATATATTCATGTATCTAAAAAAGAAAGTGACAGGCTTTAAACCGAACGAAACCTATTCCGTCGTTTTCGACATCGATCTGGCAACAAATGCAGCCGCAGGCAGCGTAGGATCAGGCGGGTCGCCGGCCAGTTCTGTGTATGTAAAAGCAGGTGCTTCCCTGAGAGAACCGGCGACCAGACTTCAGGGCACGGAATATACTTTCACACTTGATAAAGGACAGCAATCGCAAAGCGGCGCAGATGGTATCGTGCTGGGAGACCTTTCCAACGGAACCAAGGATACTACTTACGTTTTGGTCAAAAGGACAAATGCGGACAAACCTTTCATGATAAAGGCGAATGCAAGCGGTGCGATCTGGTTTTATGTCGGTACTGACTCCGGCTTCGAGGGATTAACCAAACTGTATTATAATAGAATTAGAATAACAGCCCGCGAGGAAAACATTCAGTAAGTAAATGCCATACAAAAGCCACGTTGCCTTTCTTGCAGCGCGGCTTTTGTTTTTCAGTCCCAGATCAGTGTCACGCGGGCAAACGTGTTTGCAAAGTCTTTCGTAACTTCGCTGCTCATCAGTATGTGACAAACCGATACATATGGTACGCGTAAAGAGCTTCGTTTTTAACCCATTTTCTGAAAACACCTACATCCTCCACGACGATTCGGGCGAGGCGGTAATGATAGATCCCGGCTGTTTTGATAAAGCCGAAATAGCTGAGATAGCGGCTTACATAGATACGAACAACCTGAAACCGGTTCATATTATCAACACACACGCCCATATCGATCACGTACTTGGGGTCGCGGCGCTGAAAAGGAAATACAGTATCCCTTTTGCCTTGCATCAACTGGACGAGCCGCTACTCAAAGCGGTTAAAACATACGCTTCCAATTATGGTTTTAATGGCTTCGATGAACCGGAGATTGACAGTTATTTAAAAGAGGGTGAAATTTTCAGTTTCGGCTCGACAGATCTTGACATCATTTTTGTCCCGGGCCACGCTCCGGGCCACGTTGCGTTTGTAAACCATGCCGCCCGTTTTGTCATTGGCGGAGATGTGCTGTTTCGTTTGAGTATCGGGCGAACCGATCTGCCAGGAGGAAACCATGCCACACTTTTAGAAAGCATCCGCACAAAAATATTCACACTACCAGACGATTACACGGTTTATGCCGGGCATATGGAACCTACTACCATCGGCTTTGAAAAGAAAAACAATCCTTTTTTCAGATAAATATACCTTATCCGCCGCCTCATGATCCGGAGAAATATACCTAATGCACTCACTTGCGGAAACCTGCTCTGCGGCTGCATTGGTGTGGTCGAAGCCTTTCACAATAATCTGATCATTTCTTGCATCCTGATCGGCGTTGCGTTGATTTTTGATTTCCTGGACGGCTTTTTGGCAAGAATACTAAAGGTGAGCTCCGCGATCGGCAGAGATCTTGACTCACTCGCCGACATGGTGACCTTTGGTTTACTCCCCTCCATTATTCTTTACCAGCTTTTGATGCAAAGCATACCCGACCTGATGGGCATCTGGAAAGCTTATCCTGCGTTTATTGTGGCTGTTTTTTCAGCGATCCGACTTGCAAAATTCAACAATGATACGCGCCAGAGCGACTCGTTCATTGGCGTACCAACTCCCGCCAATGCGATGCTTATAGCCTCGCTGCCCATTATTGTATATACGGAAGGCGCTTTCTGGAAAGATGTTATTATAAATACCAATAATCTGCTGATCCTGGCCGTGGTGATGTCCTATTTGCTGGTGATGGAACTCCCGCTGATCGCATTGAAATTCAAAAACTTCGGATGGAAAGGAAATGAGGCACGATTTGTGTTGATTATCACATCCTTAGTACTTTTAGTGACCTTGAAAATACTGGCAATACCTGTTATATTGATTATTTACATATTGCTGTCTGTTCTGGAAAACGTGAGAAAGCGAAGTGTTTCGTAGTTTTGATAAGATTTTAATCCATATATGACATTTTCTCGAATAACCGGCCTGGGTTACTATGTCCCTGAAAACGTGGTGACTAACGAAGACCTTACCAAATGGATGGAAACTTCCGATGCATGGATACAGGAAAGAACCGGCATCCGGGAGCGCCGGTACTTTGAACACGGGAAGGATACCAATTATAGTATGGCCGCAGCAGCCTCACGCCAGGCGCTGGATCGGGCAGGATTGAACGCGAATGAAATTGATGTGATCGTTTACGCCACGATCACACCGGATTACTTTTTCCCCGGATCCGCGTTTTTAATGCAAAGGGAGCTCGGAATGGAAGGTAAGCCCGTGATTGATATCAGGCAGCAGTGCTCAGGATTTGTATACGCGCTATCCATTGCCGATCAGTTTATTAAGTCGGGCATGTACAGGAATGCACTGGTGGTGGGGTCAGAAATACAATCGTCCTGGATAGACAAAAGTACCGCAGGAAGAAATACTGCAGTGATTTTCGGTGACGGTGCCGGAGCGGCAGTTGTGTCCGCCACGGACAATCCCCAACACTGTATATTATCTACACACCTTCATGCCGATGGCCGGTACGCCGAGGAACTTTATGTCCGTGATCCGGGCAGCAGCAGGGTCGGTCGGCCTGTTAACAAGGAGATGCTTGAAGAAGGCGGATACAATGTTTTCATGAATGGAAATGCCGTTTTTAAGCATGCTATCGTGCGGTTTGGCGAGGTAATCGGAGAAGCGTTGGAAGCAAATGGCCTTACTCCTGCCGATCTGGATCTGCTGGTCCCGCATCAGGCCAATATCCGCATCAGTGATTATGTGAGGCAGCAATTAGGTTTAAAAGAATCGCAGGTTGTCAATAATATCCAGCGATTTGGGAATACGACAGCGGCTTCCATACCCATTGCATTGACGGAGGCCTGGGAAGAAGGAAAGCTGAAAGAAGGGGACCTGCTTTGCCTGGCTGCATTTGGAAGCGGGTTTACGTGGGCCTCCGCTTTGATCAGATGGTAATGGTCAATACTGGCCTGTCGATAGCATGACCAGCGTACAGCCCTCTATTGGTATGATATTTTTATTCAACAAGATATTTTTAAATTCAGGGTTCTCGGTACCGGGGTTAAAAATTACGCGTTTGGGATTTAAAGAGACAATGTAGTCGTAATATTCAGGTTGGTGGCTGGGATTGATATATAATGTTACGGTATCTACATCCTCCCAATTTGATTTTTCCAGATGAATATCTTCTCCCAGCGCAAAACCTTTTTTCCGGCCTACCAGAATGATAGGGTGACCGTAATTCATAAGTTTTTGGGCAGCCAGATAGGCATATCTGGAAGGATTGGAAGTGGCACCTATGATCAGCGTACGTTTCATGGTATTTAGTTTTGATGAAATAATGAATGTAATAAAATGCATTCCCGCTTACCGGGAATAACATTTGAATACAAGGATTTCGTTTCAAGGTACAAGTACAGCGCCCAAAAAGGCAGATGTTAAGAATGCAGCCATATTAACCTAATAATATATCTTTTTTCAAAATGAATGAGTTAAATGTAAGTCGGAGTTTCTGGAACGAAAAGTGGGCTAAAATTAAATTCGATGAGATTGAGAATGCTCCTCATTACGAAGTATCTAATTATGGCAGACTGAAAAGCTTTCAAAACAACCCGAAAGAAGGGGTGGTAATAAAAGGATCGGTTATTCAGGGATACAGATCACTAAATATCAGGGTGACAGGTGGCAAAACGATCAACCGTTATGTGCACAAGCTGGTAGCGGAGCATTTTGTAGACAAACCCGATGCCGAGCACAACTTTGTAATACATATCGATTTTGAAAAGCAGAATAACTACTACGAAAATCTGAAGTGGGTCACAAAGGCTGAGATGATTGAGCATAATCGCGAGAATCCGGCTTTTATCAATCGGGTAATCCCCAGAAGGACAAAGAATTACAAGCTTACAGAAAGCAAGGTACGGATTATCAAAAAATTACTTAAAAACGATAATAACCGCCTCAAAATGATTGCGAAGCAGTTTGGCATTACACACACGCAGCTCAACAGGATCCGCTCAGGCGAGAACTGGAAACATGTAACCATTGAGGAATAACAGCATACCTATTCCAGTTTTTTTTCTGCCGCGGAAACCGTATAACCGCTGCCGTTCGCACCTTCTTCGTAGTCGACCGACACCCCGATCACATACATCAGGTGACGCTTGTCTATGATCACTTTAATCCCTTCAACCAGATAAGTCTGGTCAAAATCGGTCACTGTATCGAAGCCGAGCAGAAAGGTACCGCTGCATGCCCCGCCTTTCAATCCAACCCGCAATCCATATGTGTCGGGGATTTTGTTCGCTTCCAGCGTCGATCTTATTTCCAGCTTAGCATCTTCCGTTAGTTGGATAGGACTTTCCATAAATTGTATGCTTGTTCAGACAAAGATCTTAACACACTTCCCACCTGTTCCATTCGCTATTTCAAATAAATATTAGCTAATTCTGGCAATCCGCTAATTTTGCATTTCGTTGTGGCTTGAAACTCAATTTACCATGGAATACCAAATGATACTGATCGTGCTGCTTTTGGGAGCGATCATCACCTTCGGGATGTACCTGACAATTACTACCGTAGCAGATAAAATTTTTCAAAAACAAAAGTTCGATATCAAAGGCAAGAATATTGAAATCACGCTTCCGCTTCGTTTACAGGCCTATGAGCGCATGTGCCTTTTTCTGGAACGCATCACACCCAGCAATTTGTTGCTTCGGCTGGTACCGTCGGCCATGAGCGCACTGGAACTACAGCAGATCCTGTTACAAGAGATCCGGGATGAATACAACCATAATGTGGCACAGCAACTTTACATGAGTAGTAACGCGTGGGAGCAAATTACGAATGCTATGAACGAAACTGTGGCTGTGATCAATCAGGCAGCAAGTGAAGTACCAGTTGAAGCCCCGCCTTCGGACCTTGCCAAAAAGATCTTCTCGCAGGTAATAGAAAAAGAAGTACAACCCGCCTCTCACGCGTTGAAGGTGTTGAAAGAGGAGATCAGGATGGTTTTTTGAGAAGCTATTAGCTGTTAGCTGTTGGCTGTTAGCCTTTGGCTATTGACTGGAATCAAAAGCTGTGATCATGCCCCTCATATTTAATTAACTAAGAAAAAAACTAATAGCTAAAAGCTAATAGCCAACAGCTAAAGGCCACTAGCCAACAGCCATAACCCAATGCTCTACCCCCATACATTAGAACAAAAATTAGGTTTTGACAAACTCAGGGAGCGGCTCAAAGAGGCCTGTATCAGCTCTTTGGGGCAGGCTTTTGTTGAGAAGATAAAGTTTTCCGAAAATTTTACGCTGGTTGAAAAGCTGGTTAGTCAGACTGCCGAAATGCAGCGGGTTCTTGAAACAGGCGAAAATTTTCCTTCCCAAAATTACATCGATGCAACACCCTATTTAAAGCGGGCAGCTATCGAGGGAATGCTTCTGACCCAGCCAGAATTTTCTGACCTGAAGGCATCTCTGCAAACCATTAAACTGTGTATTAAATTTTTCGAAAACCAGGAACCAGACTCCTATCCTATTCTTGGTGAATATTCGAAAACGATCAGAATAGATAAAGCGATTACCGACGCGATCGACCGCATTATTGACGAGCGCGGGCAAATAAGGGATTCGGCGTCGCCGGAACTGTCGAAAATCCGCAAAAG
The DNA here is from genome assembly GCF_008369915.1 of Dyadobacter sp. UC 10. Lineage (NCBI taxonomy): Bacteria > Pseudomonadati > Bacteroidota > Cytophagia > Cytophagales > Spirosomataceae > Dyadobacter > Dyadobacter aurulentus. The sequence goes on from NZ_VSRN01000001.1 coordinate 1,075,546, forward strand.
GCTGATTTCAGAGCAGGCGGGTATTCGTAAAAAGCTGGATACGATATTAAAATCTGCGCGAAGCAGCGGCTGGATAGGCGACGATGTTTCGCTCACTGTCAGGAATGGCCGAATGGTAATTCCTGTCGCAGCCGAGCATAAACGCAAGCTGAAAGGTTTCATCCACGACGAATCCGCAACCGGGCAAACCGTTTTCATCGAACCTACCGACGTTTTTGAATCCAATAACGAAATCCGCGAGCTGGAATACGAGGAAAGGCGCGAGATCAACAGGATATTGCTGGAACTGACAAGTCAGCTTCGTCCTTTCGTACCCGACTTACAAAAAGCCTACAATTTTCTCGGACTGATGGATTTTCTTCGCGCAAAGGCCAAACTGGCTGCTGAAATGGGCGCGATCAATCCGCCTTTCTCAAACCGTCAATTTATCGACTGGCGTAATGCGAGGCACCCGCTTCTGCATTTATCTTTTCAAAAACAGGGCAAAAAAGTGGTCCCGCTGAATATCGAACTGAATGAAAAACAGCGGATACTTATCGTTTCGGGGCCAAATGCCGGCGGAAAATCGGTGTCGCTTAAAACAGTGGGGCTAATCCAGTATATGTTTCAATGCGGGCTGCTGGTGCCGGTGGAGGAAGGTTCTTCCATGGGTTTTTTTCAAAATATATTTATTGATATCGGCGACGAGCAGTCACTCGAAAATGACCTGAGTACATACAGCTCCCACCTGACCAATATGCGGCATTTCCTTACTGTGTCGAACCGGCGAACATTGTTCCTGATTGATGAGTTCGGGACTGGAACAGAGCCGGGACTTGGCGGGGCAATTGCGGAATCTATATTGGAAAACCTTGTGAAATCGGGCGCTTATGGTGTGATTAATACGCATTACACCAACCTGAAAGTACTCGCCGACAAGACCGACGGACTGGTAAATGGCGCCATGCGATTTGACGGCGAGCATTTGGAACCACTCTACCAGCTGGAAATCGGCCGGCCCGGCAGCTCCTTTGCATTTGAAATCGCGTCGAAAATCGGCTTGCCGGAGGCGGTAGTGAACCGGGCAAAAGAAAAGCTCGGAAAGCAGCAGGTTAATTTCGAGAAGCTTTTGAAAGAGCTTGATATCGAGCGACGTGTTTTCGCAGAAAAGAATATCGAAGTGGGTATTAAAGAAAGAAAACTGGCCAAGCAGCTATCCGATTATACTGCTTTAAAAGAGCATCTTGAAAATAACGAGAAGAAAATTGTTAATGAAGCAAAGCAAAAAGCGAAGAGCCTGCTTTCGGATGCAAATCAGCTGATTGAAAATACAATACGTGAGATTAAAGAGAACAAGGCCGAGAAGGAAAAAACCAAAACGGTCAGGACTGCGCTGGAAACTTTTGGAAAGAAAAATCTGGCACTGGAAACAGTAACCGAGACTGCCCCAGCCGAAGAAGTGTACGAACCCGAAACTGGCGACATTGTACCCGGAAGCTACGTTCGGATTCTTGGACAGACTGCTATTGGTGAAGTTCTTGCGATAAGGGGAAAAGATGTGGAAATACGCATTGGAGATCTGAAATCAACGGTCAAACTGAGCCGGCTTGAGAAAGTTTCCAACAAAACCTACAAAGCTGCGACAGGAGAGAAAAAGGTTAAAACAGCTGCAAAAGGAGTTGACTTGAACGAGCGAATGCTCAATTTCAGCTTCAATCTCGATATGCGCGGTAAGCGCGGCGAAGAAGCGCTGGGACTTGTTGATCAGTTTATGGACAATGCAATTATGCTCGGTTACGATGAGCTGAGAATTGTCCACGGAAAAGGCGACGGCATTCTCAGAACGCTGGTCAGGAATCACCTCAGAGGTTATTCCCAGGTCAGGGAAATGCAGGATGAGCATCCCGACCGCGGCGGTGCGGGTGTTACGATTGTGAAGTTAAAATAGGTTCTTTACCTGATATTCGATTAAAAAAGGGGTTAACGAAATGATCGTCAACCCCTTTTTTAATAATCTAAAAACCTTATAACTGCGGCTGTTCAGCCACTTTAATGTCCTCACTCGCTCCTGGCTTAGGATTTCCAGCCCAGAACCACAATACTGCGAATGCGACGATCAAAATAATCGGAAAAGTCAGCATGGTGGAAAGTGTATCTTGTCCTGCCGCGAGTTCAAGTGCAGAACCGGTTAAGCCTTGGGCCGAATACTCAGCGTGGGCTGAATCGATCCAACCGCCAATGAAAGGCTGAAAAATAGAAGTTGAAAGCATTCCCACCCCACCAATAATCGACATACCCAAGGCACCGCTCAACGGAACGCGTTGTGCTACAAAACCGATTACCGTTGGCCAGTTGAAACATACACCCAGACCGAATATCACAGCCGCGAAATAAGCGACAGGGCCAGTTACAGTACTAAACATGTAGATGCCAATAGCTGCCAGAACCGCACCGAAAAGTAAAATACCGGTTTGACCAAACATATCCACTACCGGACCTGTGAAGAGTCTTCCGATCGTCATCACACCGAAAGTCAATGCCAGTACCAGCATCGGATCTGCACCACTGCTGCTTAAAACTACATTAACCCACTGGTTTGGACCGAATTCCGTAATCGCAGTAAGTGCCATGCAGCAGAATATGAAGATATAAAGCGGCGTAAGCATCGCCTGGAAATTTTTTGCAAGAGAAGTAACACCTTCCACTTTTGGTCTTGGAAAAGCCTGACCAAAGAAAAGGAATGCGTAAACGATCGTTGGAAGCATTAATACCCAGATCTGTGCCTGCCAGGAGAAGCCGCCGTCGGTCATGAATTTTGAAATCAAGCTACCCAATACAATCCCGCCCGGGAACCACATGTGAAACCGGCCCAGCATTTTGTTCAGCTTATTGCTGCTGTACATATCCGCAATCATCGGGTTACATGCTGCTTCGGTACATCCATTACCAAAACCGATGAAGAATGTGGAAATCAGCAAGCCCATGTAGCCGCCGGCATAAATCGTAAGCAGGATGCCGAGCGTATGCGCTACCACCGCAACCTGCATGATGATTTTAGGACCGACAGAATGGTATACGATCCCCCCGATTATCATCGAAATCGGGAAACCAAAGAAGAACATGGAATTGATAAAACCCAGCTGCTCGGCAGTCAGGTTAAACTCCGATCCCAGCTGAGGAAGAATACCCGCCCTGATACTAAAGGAAAAAGCCGTCGTAATGATCGCTAGACAACTGGCGTTAAAAAGCCTGTTGGCATTAACTGTTTGAGTCATAAGACTTAAAGGGTTTAATTATTTGAATTAGTTGAATTTGAAAGATATTCTGTTCAAGAATTTAATGTAAGAATTGCACAGAAAAAACAAATCCGGATTGATTCTACTGCTTTTAATGGCGTTTTAGGGCTGTATTTTAACCGTTAAAATTATATTTGTAAGAAGTAAGAGTGATATATACTACTCTTTATACCTTTAAAATCTTTTCAAAACTTTAAACCAACTGGAATGTCAAGAAAGATCAGAATGGGCATGGTAGGTGGTTCCCTGGACGCATTTATTGGCGGGGTTCATCGTCGTGCAGCGATCATGGATGGAGAAATTGAACTTGTTTGCGGCGCTTTCAGCTCAGATCCGGCGAAGTCGAAAGAGACAGGAAGAGCATTATATCTGCCTGAAAACCGGGTTTATAATGATTTCGAGGAAATGATAGCCAAGGAAAAGCAGCTGCCGGAAGGTGATCGGATGGATTTTGTGGCAATAGTAACACCAAACCACGTTCACCACGCCCCGACCAAACTTGCACTTGAAAATGGTTTCCACGTCGTTTGCGACAAACCTATTACTTTAAATACCGAAGAGGCAGAAGAAATAGTAGCATTGGTGGAAAAAACCGGGCTGATTTTCTGCCTTACCCATAATTACACCGGCTACCCGATGGTGAAGGAAGCACGTCAAATGATCGCCTCGGGTGCGATCGGCCAAGTCCGTAAGGTAATCGTTGAATATCCGCAAGGCTGGCTTGCCACGCTCGTTGAAGTAACCGGTAACAAACAGGCTGCCTGGCGCACCGACCCAAAGCGCTCAGGTGCCGCAGGCGGACTAGGCGATATCGGCACGCACGCCGAAAACCTTGCAGAGTACATTACCGGCCTGAAAATCACCCAAATATGCGCCGATCTGACCATTTTCGTAGAAGGGCGCCTGCTGGATGACGACGCACATATCCTGTTACGGTTTGACAACGGTGCCAAAGGTATCCTGCAAAACAGCCAGATCGCGAACGGAGAGGAAAACGACCTTAATATCCGCGTTTACGGCGAAACGGGCGGATTGCAATGGAAACAGATGAATCCCAATACATTGATACACAAGACCAATCAGGGTGTTCGCATCATCCGCACCGGGGTTGGTAACCTTTCCAAAGCAGCACAGGTCCACACGCGTATTCCCGCAGGGCACCCGGAGGGATATTTTGAGGCTTTTGCTAATCTTTATCGCAACTTCGCGATCCACCTGAGAGCCTACTGGGAAGGCCGCAAGGCTGATCCTGTTTACGACTTCCCGTCGGCTCAGGACGGCCTGAGAGGTATGAAGTTCATTGATGCCGTCATCGCCTCGGACAAAACGGAAACGAAATGGACTAATTTCTGACCTGCATTATTCAAGTTAACATAAATTAAAACCGCTCTTGCGGACTGTATTCTCACCTAATATCCATTCCTGTTTATGAATAAAATTAAAGTCGGCGTTGTCGGCACAGGTTTTATCGGCCCCGCGCACATTGAAGCGCTGAGACGCCTTCCTAATGTTGAAGTAGCAGCACTTTGCGAAGTAACCCCAGAACTAGCGAGAGACAAAGCCGATGCGCTTGGAATCGCCCGCTCCTATACCTTCGACGAGCTTCTTAAACAAGACGACATTCAGGCTATTCACATTTGTACGCCGAATTTCCTTCATTACTCACAATCGAAAGCGGCATTGCTGGCTGGAAAACACGTAATTTGTGAAAAACCGCTGGCAAAAGACCTGGCGGAAGCGGAAGAGCTGGTTGCACTGGCAGCGCAAACCGGGCTGGTCAATGCGGTGCATTTTAACCTGCGTTACTATCCTCTGGCGCGTCAGATGAAATCGATGCGTGAAAAAGGCGAACTGGGAGAGATCTATTCTTTCATCGGTTCTTACCTGCAGGACTGGCTTTTCTACGAAACTGACTATAACTGGCGTCTGGAGCCGGATAAGTCCGGTGATTCCCGTGCGATCGCCGATATCGGGTCGCACTTAATGGATGTCCTGGAATACATTACCGGCCTGAAAACGGTAGCGGTCATGGCGGATTTCAATACCATTCATAAAACACGTAAGAAGCCGCTGAAACCAGTTGAAACTTATTCTGGAAAGATGCTTCAACCTGAGGATTATGCAGATGTACCTATTAATACAGAAGATCATGCCAACGTTTTGTTGCGCTTTGATAATGGAAACAAAGGAGTGATCACTGTTTCTCAGGTGTCGGCCGGTCGTAAAAACCGCATGTCGCTGGAAATTTCGGGCTCGAAAAAAACTTTCAGCTGGACTTCGGAATCGCCTAACGAAATGTGGATCGGTAACCGGGACAAGAGCAACGAGATTCTGATGCGTGACCCTTCGCTGGTAAACGAGGACGTTCGCTCGACAATCACCTTCCCCGGCGGCCACAACGAAGGCTTCCCGGACACTTCCAAACAAATGTTCAAAGAAGTGTACGCCGCGATCGCAGCAGGTAAACAGCCCGAAAAACCAACATTCCCAACTTTCGCAGATGGGTATCGCGAGTTGTTGATTTGTGAGAAGATACTTGAAAGTAACAGAGCGCAGGCTTGGGTAACGATTTAAATAATTTTGAATGATTGAATGAGTGAATGACCGAATGCTTGGTGAAATGAATTGTTTTGCTTTTACACACACAGACTTATGGAAGGAACTGAGAAGAACCAATTTGTTGCTTTATTGCAAGGTCGCACTAAGAGTTTTGTATTAAGAAGCATCAAAGTGTTCAAAGCCTTACCCTCAACTGAGGAGGCGCGAATTATTGGTAAACAATTTCTCAGATCTTCGTCGTCAGTTGGAGCTAACTATCGGGCTGTTTGCAGATCCAGGAGTCAAAACGAGTTTTTCTCAAAGCTGAGTGTGACAATTGAGGAAGCAGATGAATCTCTTTTTTGGTTGGAAATAATTGCCGAGTCAGGCATTCTTCCGATTGAAAAACTAAATCCATTAATGTCAGAAGCAGAAGAACTGGTTAAAATTCTTTCCAAAGCACGCAAAAACACCAAATAAAAAGTCATTCAATCATTCAATCATTCAATCATTCAACATTAAGAACTATGAAAACAATAAAAGGACCCGGAATATTCCTTGCCCAGTTTTTAGGCGATGAAGCTCCGTTTAATACACTGGATTCAATTGCAGATTACATGGCGGGATTGGGCTACAAAGGTCTCCAACTTCCTACCTGGGATCCGCGGGTTATTGATGTAAAGCAATGTGCCGAGTCGCAGACTTATGCCGATGAACTGAAAGGCAAATTGAAAGATAAAGGCCTGGAAATTACCGAACTGGCTTCGCATATTATCGGTCAGCTGGTTGCATCGCACCCTGTTTACGACGAAATGTACGATGGTTTCGCAGTTCCGGAAGTTCGCAACAACCCGAAGGCACGTGCTGAATGGGCTACCGAGCATTTGAAATTGGTGGCAAAAGCAAGCCAGAAACTGGGCTTGAAGGCGAGCGCAACCTTCTCCGGTGCATTGGCTTGGCCATTTTTATATCCCTGGCCGCAGCGCCCCGCGGGACTGGTTGAAACTGCTTTTAAAGAACTGGCAACCAGATGGAAGCCAATTCTGGATGTTTATGACGAGAATGGCGTGGATGTTGCTTACGAGCTGCACCCGGGTGAAGATGTTTTCGACGGAAGTACTTTCGAGATGTTTGTCGATTACCTTGGCGGTCATACCCGCGCAAATATCAACTACGATCCAAGTCACTTTGTGTTGCAGCAGCTTGATTATCTGCAATTTATAGATCTGTACCATGACCGGATCAAGGCATTCCACGTGAAAGACGCGGAATTCAACCCGACTGGAAAGCAGGGTGTGTACAGCGGATTTGCAGGCTGGGCAGACAGGGCCGGCCGCTTCCGTTCGCTCGGCGATGGACAGGTTGATTTTGGAAGCATCTTCTCAAAACTCTCTCAATATAACTACGATAGCTGGGCGGTTCTGGAATGGGAATGCTGCATTAAGTCCCCTGTACAAGGTGCTGCGGAAGGTGCGCCATTTATCGAAAGCCACATTATTGAGGTTACTACGAAAGCATTTGACGACTTTGCAGGAACAGGAGCTGACGAGGCTTTTAACCGCAAAGTTTTAGGGCTGTAAATGTCCGATCTACAAGTATAAAAAAAACCTGTCTTCCTTATGGAAGGGAGGTTTTTTTATACCTTCACACTTTGATTTTCGTTTTTCAAAGTATTCGTTTTTACCTGTTTTAAATAACTAAAAATTAACTGTTCACCTGCTCTGTAATGCTCGATAAACTTTATCCAACCTTGCGAAATCGTATCAGATTGTTTGGCTCCCTGGCGCTTGTCTGCTGTGGTTTGGCAGCCTCTGCACAAACCGTTACGCCCGGCAACCGCGTGCTCGTTTTTTCCAAAACCACGGCATTCCGACACGCTTCGATTCCAGCTGGAAAGGCTGCAATTATCAAACTGGGTAAAGAGAATGGTTTTGCTGTCGACACTACCGAAAATGCGGCCGCATTTACCGACAAAAATCTTCAAAAATACAACGCGGTTATCTTCCTGAACACTACCGGTAATATCCTGAACGATAAGCAACAAGACGCATTTGAGCACTATATACAGGCCGGTGGTGGCTATGTAGGCGTGCACGCGGCGACGGACACGGAGTATGACTGGCCCTGGTATAACAAACTTTCCGGCGCCTATTTCGCAAGCCACCCGGGTAATCCGAATGTCCAGGAGGGCGAGGCGTATGTGGTAAATGACCAGCACCCATCGATGGAAGGTTTTCCAAAAAAATGGAAGATCAAGGATGAATTCTACGACTTTAAAGATTTTAACAAAAACGTAAATGTGCTGGTTAAGATCGATGAAAAAACCTATAAAGATGGTAAAATGGGCGACGATCATCCCATGTCGTGGTACCATGAATATGATGGCGGCAAGGCGTTTTACACCAATTTCGGTCATGAGGATGCAACTTATGTAGACCCTGTTTTTGTAAAACACTTTATCGGCGGCCTGAAATGGGCAATGGCGACAAAACTTGACTATTCGAAAGCCCGTCCGGAGGAAAACCGGTTCAGCAAAAAAGTACTTGCAACCAAGCTTGACGAACCAACTGAGCTCGTTGTGCTGGACGATCAGCGTGTACTGCTCACAGAACGTAAAGGAAAACTGAAAGTTTACAATCCTAAGACCGGCAAGATCAAGGTAGCAGGAGAAGTACCCGTTTACACCAAGCAGGAATATGGTTTAATGGGACTTAATATCGACCCTAATTTTAAAACCAACAAACTTATATATATGTACTATTCGCCGCTTTCATCGGCTGCGGATACTGCACAGCATCTATCCCGGTTTAAATATGATGATGTAAAAGACACATTATTGCTTGATACTGAGGAGGTATTACTGACGGTTCCGGTTAAAAGAACCGATTGCTGCCACACCGGCGGTTCAATTGCCTGGGATAGCAAAGGCAATTTGTACCTTTCAACTGGCGACGATGTAAACCCCTTCCAGTCAAACGGTTACGGACCTATTGATGAGCGAACGGGCCGGGAAGGATTCGACGGACAGCACACTTCTTCCAATACTAACTCATTGAGAGGTAAGGTACTGAGAATTAAGCCTAGATATGGTGACCGCCGCGCGAATATGCCAGGCGGAACGAACTTGTATGACATTCCCGAAGGCAATCTTTTTCCTGCCGGAAACCCCAAAGCCAGACCAGAGATATATGTAATGGGAACGCGCAATCCGTACCGTATTTCTGTCGATCAGCATACCGGATATTTGTATTGGGGAGATGTGGGCCCAGATGCGTCACTTGACGATCCAAAGCGTGGACCTCGGGGTTATGATGAAGTTAACCAGGCCAGAAAAGCCGGTTACTTCGGTTATCCGCTTTTCATAGCCGACAACAAGCCTTATATTGATTTCAATTTTGCCGATAGTACATCTCATGGCCCGTTTGATGCTTCGAAACCGATCAATAACTCTCCGCACAACACAGGCTTACGAGAATTGCCGCCTGCTAATCCTGCATTCATTTTCTATCCGTATGCCGATTCCCCTGATTTTGGCGCCATTGTCGGAAAAGGCGGACGAAATGCAATGGCAGGTCCGGTTTATTACGCTGCTGATTTTCAACCCAGTAAAGTAAAATTCCCTGATTACTATAATGGTAAATTCTTCGCTTATGATTGGATCCGCGACTATATTAATATCGTGACGATGAATGAGCAGGGTGACCTGAAAAGCATAGAGCGGTTCATGCCGAATACCAAATTCAGTCACCCGATCGATATGCAATTCGCTAACGACGGTTCGCTTTATACATTGGAATACGGACCCAACTGGTTTGCACAGAACGATGAAGCCAGTCTTTCACATATTACATTCAATGCAGGGAACCGCGTACCGGTTGCCGTCGCTTCCGCTACAAATACAACCGGCGCTACTCCGCTGAAAGTGAATTTCTCATCAAAAGGGTCGATGGATCACGATGGTGACGCTATAAAATATGAATGGTCTTTTGGAAAGGGTTTGCCCAAAAGCACACTCCCAAACCCGAGCTATACCTATGCAAAAGCCGGTGAGTATTCGGCTGTGCTTAAAGTGACTGACAAAGTTGGTAACTCCAATAGCTCCGAAGTGATCGTACGGGTAGGTAATGCGATTCCGAAAGTAGACCTGGCTATTAAAGGTAACAGATCATTTTATTGGAATGATAAACCGGTGAACTATGAAGTCTCTGTTTCAGACAAAGAAGACGGAAGCATTGCGGATAAAAAGATACCGGAGGAAGAGGTGACTTTGACGATCAATTACCTTGAAGGCTTCGATAAAACCATGCTCGCACAGGGTCACCAGGCTAACACAGGTTTTGAGACCGGAAAACGGATGATCGAGCTGAGTGACTGCAAAGCTTGTCATTCGATCGATAAAAAATCCATTGGCCCTGCTTACCGCGAGGTGGCGAAGAAATATGCGAAGGAACGTAATTCATTGAAAACACTAAGTGACAAGATCCTGAAAGGGGGTAGTGGCGTTTGGGGCGAGCAGGCAATGCCCGGGCATCCCCAGCATAAAACGGAAGAAATAGATGAAATGGTAAAATATATCCTTTCACTTGCCAATGACAAAGTAGTTGATAAAAAACCTCTTAAAAGCAGTTACGTGACGCAGGCGAAGAAAAAAGAGGGTTCCTATATTTTCACTGCAAGCTATACCGATAAGGGAAATGGGGCAATGGGGCCCTTGACTGGCTCAAAAACCGTTGCATTGCGACCTGCAACTTTGCCTGCAAGTCTGGCAGACACTACGCGAAATACGATTAATTTCAAAGGTGAGCAAGGCGTTGAAGTAGTTGTCGGACTTAAAAACGGCAGTTTTATTGCCTTTAATGATATTGACTTGACTGAGATTTCAAACCTGGCCGTTTCCGCCGGGAGCAGACCAGAACAAACCGCAGGGGGTACCTTTGAAGTTCGTTTGGACGGTATCGCAGGAACCAGGATAGGGGAAGGAAAAGTAAATCAGGTTGAGACTGTAAATGTGCCCGTTAAAGTACCGGCAGACGGGAAGATGCATAAGCTCTTTATCGTTTTCAAAAACCCTGATGCTGGTTCAAAGCCTCTTTTCTATATCGAATCTATTCGCTTTGACAAAGCAGCAATGTGATATTACATTGATGTAGATAACAAAAGCGGGCTTTGATAAAGCCCGCTTTTCGCATTTTACGCTAAATCATAATTTCACTTGTTGACCATCATTTTCTTCGCGCCATTGCTTTTACCATCAGTTACCAGATCATATACAAAAACACCGTCACTAAGTTGATCAGCTGAAAGTTGCAATTCGCCTTGTCCGCGTTGATTAACAGTGTGTGTGCTAATCTTTTTCCCGTCAATGGAATAAATATGGATCACTGCATCCTTCACTGATTGTGGTATGAAATAAATGATAGAAGTTTTTCCGGAAAAACCGTTCGGGAAGTTTTGTTCGAGTATCACACCATTTGCATTGGGTTCACCAAGCTGCCGCGCGGACGGAATACCTGTTAGTGGCTTGATCGTGGAGGCTGCCACAATTTTTTCCAATTGTGCAAGTCGGTTAGTCAGCTCGGTCAGCTGCGTGCTCATTTCCTGCATCTTCCCTTCGTTATCCTCAATAACCTGTTGCTGCTCCTTCACAGCATTTACCAACATATAAGTCAGTGCATTCGCATCGTAATCGAGGTATTCGGTTTTGTTGCCTAAAGAATCCTGGTAAGTGAATGTTCCCACCATGTGCGAAGCAATCTTCTGCATATCCTGGGCAATGATACCTACAAATTTCTTGTCTGTCGGCATATCAGCCTTGCCATTATAGCTGAACCAGACCGGTTTGACTTGCTTCAAAAGATCCAGGCCTTCCCGGTACTCGGAGACATCTTTTTTCAGGCGTTCATCGGATGCGATCGTCCAGGTGGAGGAACCTGCTTTGGCTGCGGAGCTGGCCCCGAGATGCAACAGATAGTCCGGAGCCGAAATGCCAATCCCGACATTTGCATTGTTACCGATCACTACGCTGTTATTCTTCGTCACCTTCGCCTGAGCTCCTATTGTAGTGGTATTAAACAAACTTACATTTGATCCTGATCCTGATCCGATATAGGTATTGTTTTCACCGCTCAAATTTGAGTATCCCGCTGAATTCCCTATGTAGACATTTTGACTACCTGTAGTATTTGAATATCCTGCCCGGTATCCAAGTGCTGTATTATTTTTCCCGAAAGTATTTTTAAATCCGGACTCAGTGCCCAAAAAAGCATTGTATTCGCCGACCGTATTCTCGTACCCTGCTCTTACACCAACAAATGAATTTCCGTTGCCGGATTGGTTATAATAACCACTTTCATTGCCCATAAAGACGTTATTGGCCCCGATAGTATTTGAATATCCCGAATGGCTGCCAAAAAATGCATTAAAATTCCCCCCCGAATTGGTATGACCTGTGAAGTAACCAAAAAAAGAATTATTGGTTCCGCCTTCATTTGCGTAGCCGGATTCCGCGCCCAGAAAGCTATTTCTGGCTCCTGTTTTCGATTTGTAGCCTGTCCTGTATCCGACAAATGTATTATCCCAAAGCGTCGCACCCTGATAAGATGCCGCCTCGTCCCCAATCACTACGCTTCGTCCAGATCCCGTCACCCAGTTACCAGTTTTAAAACCGATAAGTACGTTGTTTGTGCCGGTAAGGTCCCAGCCTGCCCGCTTTCCTATTAAAATGTTATAGTCTCCCGAGCTCTTCGCCCCCGCCTCAGACCCAAGCATAACATTGTAGCTACCCAGATTCTCGAGGCCGGCGTAATAGCCTGTGTAAGTATTCTCTTTCCCACTGACGTTCAAGCCTCCACTCAAATGCCCAGTGAAAGTGTTACTTGTTCCATTCGTATTACTCTTTCCGGCACTTCCACCGATAAATGTATTAAAGTGCCCAACACCTGAATTTTTCTTTCCGGCATCATCTCCGAAAAAAGCGTGGTAAGAACCCTGCGTTCCTGCACCAACGCCGTAGGATTGAGCTAGTATCTGGTTTGTCGATGCAGCAGCAATGATTGCTAATGCAGCCTTTTTGTACCATTTTTTCATAACTGTTCGAATTTGATTATTTAATATTCCTATTGATCAAATTTGAATAGCTAAGAGCAGGTGGACAAAAGAAATGACTCAAAGGGTAGCTTAAATGACCCTGCGGAAATGCAAAATGTCGCAAATTAACTATTTGGAAATCAACCTGTAACACTACTTCGCAAACCCTTCAATACCTAATCCGAATAGCGCGAAGTCGTACTTAACAGGGTCGGAACTGTCCAGCAGTTTCAGGGAAGCAGTGAGTTCAAGCGCGGTTTGCCAGTCGGTGACGGGGCGCTTGATCAGCCCCAGCAGGCGCGCAACGCGATCTACGTGGACATCGCAGGGACAGACCAGCTGTCCTGGTGTGATATGCTGCCATATTCCGAAGTCAACCCCGTTGGAATCCTTCCTTACCATCCATCGCAGGAACATATTCAGCCTTTTGCAGGAAGATTTTCGAATTGGGGTGGCAATATGTTTCCGGGTACGTGCCGGAAAGTTTTCAGAGTCGCTGAACAGATTGTGAAATCCTATCAATGCATTCTCTATCGTTTCATCGCCGGTTTTCAGATAACTGCTAAATGCAAATTCCAGCGAGTCGTGCTGGCGGTAATAATTTTGGAAGAAATGAAGAAAGTAAAGTGTATCAGTCGAATTGAAAGTCCGGTGTTTGAAGTTCAAGAACGGCTTCAAATCGTTCTCAGTATGATTTTTCACAAAATCATAAGGCGCATTGTCCATGAATGCCGCAAGTTCCAGGCACTTATTGATGATGGTTTTCCGCTGTCCCCAGGCAAGCACGGCAGCCCAGAAGCCCATGATCTCAATATCCTGCTTAACTGAAAACCGATGGGGAATGCTGATCGGATCGTATGGAATGAAGGCGGGACGGTTATATTGCCCTACTTTTTCTTCCAGGAGATCAGCAATGTATGAAGAAACGGGGGACTCAGCGCTCGGCATGACTTCCTCCAAACAGGTAAGCCACTATCCTTGAGATACCTGAAAAAAACATGACTATCGCCGAAAATATAAAAGTAAAAACGGCAATGAAGGGATAGAGTATTGTAAACATCACGCTCCACACTTTGTAGCCTGCTGTCTTTTTTAGTTCGGCTCTTTCCTCTTCTCTTTTAGACCGAAATTCGGGTGAATGTTTCATAGCAACGATACTAACAAAATTATTCCAGGTAACTCACAACCGCCCTGAAACGCTTGCTATTAGGGGAAACCTTTTCAAATGCGCGGGATGAAAGTTTGATCACAATATCATCATTCACGCTGGTATCCGGTATCCGCCCGATTATTCTTACGATGATCTTTTCCTGATTATACTCATTCAAAACTTCCACCAATGCTCCGACAGGTGCTGTACGGTGAAGCCCCAGAAACTTGCTGGTACTTTCATCCGTTTCAATTACTTCCGCCAGTCCCGATTCTGATTTCTTCTTGCCACGTACAACCTTAGGAGCTTCCACGGCTTCTTCAACCGGCTTTACAACCTTCTCAGGCACCACTGCTTTTGCCTTCACCGAATCTTTCACGACTGTAGTGGTCGTTACCTTTGGCGCAGCAGGCGGGGCCACGGCAGCAGCGGGCTTTTCAACACCTTTCTCACTCACGATCAATTCCTGGCCATCTTTCAGGTTATCATCCGCAAGATTGTTCCATTTGCGCAGATCGGCCATTAAAACCCCATACTTAACCGCAACGCGATATAGTGTTTCCCCCGGGGCAACAATATGTTTTCCATTGGCCGATACCGAAACCGCAGCTCCGGCACTCGGTGCTGATGCAGTGACAGGTGTAGTATTTGTGGTGGGTAAAACTACAGGCTCAGCAGGTTTCGCATTTTTTTCCTCGGCCGCCTGTGCCTGTGCTTCTTTCTTTTCTTCTCTCTTCGCTTCCCGTTCTTCTTTCTTGACTTCTTTTTTAGTCATTTTCGTGTAGGGAACCCGTATCGTCTGGCCAGATTGGATCTGATCGCTCATTCCCGGGTTGGCTTCTCGCAATGCCTGAATAGTAGTACCATATTGGCGTACCACCGCAAACATAGTTTGACCCTGATTCACCCTATGTAAGACAAATATTTTCCCTCCTACCCTTTCAACTCCAACCGAATCCACGTTATTAAATCCCGTTGCCCGGGCACCGACCATTCCTGATAAAATACCTGCCATTAAAGTCAGGCAAAAAATATATTTCATTTATTATGAAAGTGTTAAACTCGAAAATTCATTGTTGTTCTTCAGATAAACCAGCGTTGATTCTTTCAATATCATGGTTGCACGGCCTATGCCAGCGCGTTCCTCAGAAAGTTTTTCGTGTAGAACAAGTTGCCCCCGATCTGTCACAATCAGAAGATATTGCACTGTTTTATCCTGCTGGTAAATATAATAAGAAAAGATAATATAGGGTCTTTTCTCCAAATAATCAATAGCTATGGGTTCGTGACCGCCGGATTCGCTTTTTATAAACGACGCCAGCTTTTCAAAAAAACGATTACCTGTCTTGTAACGAACAGGTTCAGTCAAAATTATTTGCTCCCCGCTCTGGTGCCTTTCCTGTTGGGGTGAAAGTAATCCTGTAAGTACGTTACAGAACTGATAAGTGAACTGGACAGCGGTCTTAGTCGCAACTTCAATCGTGACGTCATCAATCACTTTCACCATCAAATAGTTGGGCAGGCTCCACAAAAGCGCCCCGGTTTCCGCCAAATATGCCGACAAGTCGGTAGGCTCCGGGAGATCCGGATACCGGTAATGATGCACAAAAAATCTGCTATTTGAGAATGCTGTCACCGAGGCCCACCAATCCATTCCTTCCGGAACTCCCTGCCAGATCAGCGTTTCTGTTCGCTGGTCCACAATCGCTACCGAGGCTACTTTTTCCTCGGTGTCACGCAATTCTATTGCCCACTGGTCAATCCCAGGATTTGCATCAGGGATAACCCTCCAAATATGCTGTGAAAAAAGGTGTGAAAAGTGTTTTTGCAATTTTTAGCTTTATTTTGGGACGAAATAGAATGTTATCAAACCAACAACGACCTCGTGCGAATATTAGGAATAATCCCCGCCCGCTACGCTTCTACCCGTTTCCCGGCCAAAGCACTTGTGGATATCGGGGGTAAAAGTATGATCCAAAGAGTTTATGAACAGTCATCCAAAGCTACGAAACTAGATCAGGTTATCGTGGCGACCGACGACCAGCGGATCCAGGACCACGTGAAAAGCTTCGGCGGTTTTGTTGTAATGACTTCCCCGGATCATCAAAGCGGAACGGACAGGTGCTACGAAGCATTGATAAAAACAGCAAGCCATTTCGATTATGTAATTAATATTCAGGGCGATGAACCTTTCATCAGCCCTGAGCCCATCGACCATCTCGCCCAGGTTCTTGATGAGAAAACGGAACTGGCGACATTGGTTAAAATTATTGATCAGGAAGAAATACTTTTTAATCCTAATGTACCGAAAGCGGTTTTGAATAAAAAGAACGAAGTAATGTATTTCAGCCGTCAGACTATTCCCTACCTGAGAAACGCAGAAAAAGAGCAATGGCTACGGACTCACACCTTCTATAAACACATCGGTATTTACGCTTACCGTACCGACGTTTTAGCCGAAATCACCAAGCTGCCGGTATCTTCGCTCGAAAAAGCCGAAGCACTCGAACAGCTGCGCTGGCTTGAAAATGGATATGCAATCAAAGCGGTAATCACATCCGATGATTCACACGGTGTAGATACGCCCGATGATCTGGATAGAGTGACCAAAAAGTTTTTGTAACGCTCTTAAAACCTGGCTGCGTGGTATGCATTTTTTAGCCTCTCCTGAAACGTATAGAGTAAGGTGTAATTATCTTAAAAAGTGTTAAAACAGCCTTTTTTATACCACACTTTCTGATTACCGCGTTACCCTTACAGGCATTTCCATTTAACCATCAATGAAAAAACAAGCTTATGCAATATAACATTCTCTGGGCCGACGATGAAATAGATCTTCTTAAACCACATATCATGTTTCTTACGAACAAGGGGTACAACGTTACCCCTGTCAACAGCGGGGCCGACGCACTTGATCGTATTGAAAATGACCGATTTGACATCGTTTTCCTGGACGAGATGATGCCCGGAATGACGGGACTTGAAACATTGGCGCAGATCAAGCAACAGCAACCCAGCCTTCCGGTAGTGATGATCACTAAAAGCGAGGAAGAGCACATTATGGAGGATGCAATTGGCTCTAAAATAGACGATTACCTGATCAAACCTTTGAACCCAAACCAGATATTGCTGTCTGTCAAAAAGATTCTGGATAACAAAAGGCTGGTTACTGAGAAAACAACATTAAGCTACCAGCAGGAATTCAGAAATCTGGCCATGCAATATCAGGACCGAATCGGTCACGAGGAATGGGCGGATATTTACAAAAAATTGATTTACTGGGAGTTAGAACTGGAAAATTCGGAAGACCAGGGAATGGCGGAAGTTTTCAGTATGCAGAAAAGTGAGGCCAATGCTAATTTCTGCAAGTTTATTGAGGAAGAATATGAAGACTGGCTGAACGATCCAAGATCAGATAAGCCTGTCCTTTCCCATCAATTGATGAAACAGAAGGTATTCCCACACCTTAAAGGCTCTGATGATCCGGTATTCTTTCTTTTGATTGATAATTTCCGCTATGATCAATGGAAAATGATCCAGCCTATTTTACAGGAGTATTTTAATATAGAAGAAGAATCGTCGTACTACTCAATTTTGCCAACTACGACCGGATATGCGCGTAATGCGATATTCTCTGGGTTAATGCCAAGTGAAATGGAGCGCAAACATCCGCAATGGTGGGTCAGTGACGAAAACACGCCGGAAGGAGAAGAAGGCCTCAACAATCACGAGCAGGACTTCCTTCAAAAGCAGTTGGAAATGAACCACTTCAACATCAAGTTTTCTTACAACAAAATCCTGAACACCAATCAGGGGAAAGCTTTGATCGATAATTTCAGCAATATGTTGAATAACCAGCTGAATGTGGTAGTCTATAACTTTGTGGATATGCTTTCACATGCAAGAACAGATGTTCAGATGATCAAGGAACTTGCTCCGGACGAGGCGGCTTACAGATCGATTACCCGCTCCTGGTTCCAGCACTCGCCGCTTCTGGATTTTATCAAGAAAGTAGCTGAGAAGAAATGCAGACTGATCTTAACTACCGATCACGGCATGATCCGGGTACAGAAACCTGTGAAAATCATCGGGTACCGCGAGACGAACACGAACCTCAGGTACAAGCATGGAAAAAATCTCGGATTCGATGATAACCATCTGATGGTGTGCCGCAAGCCGGAACGTATTTTCCTGCCTAAGCCGCACGTCTCAACTTCTTATGTTTTCACGAAAGAGGATTATTTCTTTGCATATCCAAACAATTACAACCAGTATGTGAACCTGTACCGGGACACTTTCCAGCATGGGGGCGTGTCGCTGGAAGAGATGATCATTCCGGTGATCGATATGACTTCCAAATAGTTTCCGGTTTAATATAAAATCAAAAAAGCGAATGCATCAGATGCATTCGCTTTTTTGATTTTATAACTGATCAGATTAACTGCTCGTAACGTTGCCATTTTCGCATTTCAGGACGCGGGCAGGAAACCTTTTAATGAAATCATGGTTGTGAGTCGCCATTAAAATCGCCGTTCCTGCATTGTTGATCGTCCTGAAAACATTCATGATCTGATCACCCACTTCGGGGTCGAGGTTTCCGGTAGGTTCGTCAGCTATCAGAATCTTAGGCTCGTTCAGCATTGCCCGGGCTATTACCACACGCTGCTGCTCTCCACCGGAAAGCTGATGCGGCATTCGCTTGTGCGCTGTACCCAACCCTACCTGCATGAGGACCTCTGCTATTCTCTTGGATATCTTCGCCTGCTGATCCCAGCCGGTTGCCCTAAGAACGAAAGCAAGATTGTCTTCAACAGAACGGTCTGACAAAAGCTGAAAATCCTGAAAAACGATTCCAATCCTGCGTCTCAGAAAAGGTATGTCTGCTCTCTTGATGTTGTGCAACTCATATCCTGCAACTTTGGCAGAGCCGGTATGCAGCCACAAATCCGCATAAAGCGTTTTCAAAAGAGAACTTTTACCACTTCCCGTCCGACCGATCAGATAGACGAATTCACCTTTCTTAATTTCAAAATGGACATCGTTCAAAACAGGGCGGTCACCCTGATAAATATCCGCCTGTTCCAGTACAATAATCGGCTCTGACGACTCAGTCATAGATTTTATTAAAAAACAATAATCTTAGGAATTTCCTTTTTTGTAATCGGCAAGAAACTTCTCAAGACCAATATCAGTAAGCGGATGTTTCAATAACGCTTCCATCGCACTCAACGGGCCTGTCATCACGTCTGCACCTACTTCTGCGCACTGGATGATATGCATCGGGTGACGGACGGATGCTGCAAGCACCTGCGTATCAAATCCGTAGTTCCTGTAAATAGTAAGGATCTGCTCGATCAAACCGATACCGTCTGTCGAAATATCATCCAATCTTCCGATGAAAGGAGAAACGTAGGTTGCGCCTGCTTTTGCTGCAAGAAGCGCCTGGCCTGCGGAGAAAATCAGCGTACAGTTGGTACGAACACCTTTACCAGAGAAATATTTCAAAGCTTTAACCCCCTCTTTGGTCATCGGGATTTTCACCACGATCTTATCATCAATTTCCACAAGCTCTTCTCCTTCACGAATCATTCCTTCTAAATCGATCGAGATTACTTCTGCACTCACATCTCCGTCAACAATATCGCAGATCGCTTTATAGTGGCGCATGATATTATCCTTACCTGTAATTCCTTCCTTCGCCATCAGGGATGGGTTGGTAGTAACTCCATCTAAAACGCCAAGCGCCTGTGCCTCCTGAATTTCATGCAGGTTGGCAGTATCAATAAAAAATTTCATAACGGGAATTTATTGGTTAGAATATTCCACAAAAGTAGAAAACCCTGGTCAAATGCAAAAAGAAAGAAGGGGGGAATGCAAGGAGGGCGCAAATAAAAAAAGGCAAACCGAGAATCTCACCGCATCGACCACCTACCCTTGCTTCCGTCAGGACCTGGGGGATTCAGCAGGAGCTGGTAGTTCCGATTTGCCGGGTGCAAAGATAAAGACATTTTATTAACAAAAAGAAAACATTCATTTAGCGTTTCGAGCTACTTTTGTGCGAATCACCTAGAAATGAACCAGTATGCCCCGCTTATTTTCTTTATTTTTTTTATTTGTCTTTTACGCCTGCTCCCAATCGTCCGATGCATACCTTAAAAAAGGGAAAGAATTGATGCAACAGGGCAAAACCCGCGAAGCCATTGAATTTATTAATACCGCCATTGAGAAAAACACTTCCAATGCGGAAGCCTTCAACCTCCGGGCTGTGGCCTACTACGAACTCAAAGAGTTCCCCAACGCGCTTTTGGATTTCGGGCAAGCTATCAAATTGCAGCCTCAGTCCTATCGCCCCTATTTCAACCGCGCATTGCTTTACACAGATGAAAACCGGCTCGACTCGGCATTTGCGGATTACAATAAGGCTGCCACCTTCGCACCGGATACTGCCGATGTTTTCCTGAACCGCGGCCAATTATTGGTATTAATGGAAAGACACACGGAGGCGATCGCTGATTTTGAAAAAGCTACGCGGCTGGATGCGAACAACAAACAAGCCTGGTACAACCTGGGAAATACTTATTACCGCCAGAAAGACTTCAAAAAAGCCACGTTAGCCTTTCGTCAGACGGTGAAACTGGACGCGCAATATGGCAAAGCTTTTTATGGCTTGGGTTTGGCGCAATGGTATGATGGGGAGAAAGATCTGGGCTGCACCAATCTGAAACAGGCTTCTAATCTTGGATACGGAGACGCTGGTACTGCACTGGCGCAATTTTGTCAATGATAGTATTTTCGTGTAGGTAAATAATACATTTACCTACGCTTATTAATGTAATTCTGACCGTCAACTTCAAATAAATCTGATGAGACTATTCACTATATTTTTCGGCATTATCTTCGTGATATTCGCCTATTTCCAACTCAACGATCCTGATTCCGGCGTCTGGATCGGGATTTACAGTTTTGCAGCATTGGCTTGTTTTATGAGCATCCGCAATCTCTGGCCGAATTGGGTGTTTTATCTGCTGGGTGCAGGTTACATTATTGCCGCTGTTTTTCAATGGCCGCCTGAATTTGAAGGGGTGTTTTTTGGAGAAACACAAATGCGGAGCCTGAACATTGAGCTGGCCCGTGAATCGCTGGGATTGGGAATTTGCGCGATCGTGATGCTCGTGATCGGAAAATGGGGTAAACCTAGTTTTTAAGCCAGACAATCTCTTTGAGTCCCAGACCTGTGATTTCTTCGCCGGTTGACATTCTGACAGACAGTAATCCTTGTCTCGAAACGTCGCTGACGCTACCAGTGTAAACCTTGTCTTTGTACATCAGCGGAACCGCTTCATTGAACCCATATAGGTGATCGAGGTATTCCTGTTGGAGGTTGTTTGTTAGCTTTTCGGATTTCAGGCGGTGATAAAAATGATCAAGGTAACGCCCCAGCTTTTGAAACTCATCAGCCAGCACATATTCCCGGTTTGTCTCGGTTGCAAGTGAGGTCGCATAACGATTATCGGTATATAACTGATTGATATTTACACCAATACCCACAACTGTCGACTTCAACTGCGCTCCCTGAATTGAATTTTCAATGAGTATGCCGCAAAGTTTTTTCCCGCTGACTTGAATATCATTTGGCCATTTAATCCTGACATCAGGCATATATTCTGCTAAATAGGCGCGTATTCCCAATGCCACTGCCTGGCTAATGACAAACTGATCTTCGACTGGTAGAAATGTCGGTGTGAGAATGATTGAAAAGGTCAGATTTTCACCTGGATTCGCGGTCCATACCGTCCCTCTCTGCCCTCTTCCTGACAGCTGATCGTCGGTTATGACAATCGTCCCCTCATCGAATAAGCCTGCATGCACTATTTCAGCCGCAATGTCGTTTGTAGAATGACAAGATGGCAGATAGATAACTTTTTTACCAATTATTAAGCTATCCTGTATCGAGTTGTACAATTTTTTTGCTTTACTTTAGGGTTTAGAAAGGAATCCATTACGCATGAAAGAACGCAAAAATAAAGAACTATCTTCAAAAGATCTCTCCGACCTGGTTGTAAAAGGAATGACAGAAAAGAAGGGCCAGGATATAGCAATTCTCGACCTCCGCAAAGTTAAAAATTCAATAACCGATTTTTTTGTAATTTGTTCGGGTACCTCCGATACACAGATAGATGCTTTGGCCAATTCGGTTGAAGACGAAGTTTACAAAATGTCCAAAACTGAACCCTGGCAGAAGGAAGGCAAGGCAAATGGGGAATGGATCTTGATTGACTATGTGGACGTTGTAGCCCATATTTTCAACAAGGAGCGCCGCAAGCATTATGATCTGGAAGAACTATGGGGAGATGCAGAGGTGACATACCTGGAAGATTCCATGGTATAAAAGGCCGGCAGGTGAACATAAGCCAGACCGGGAATGTTGTTTAATAAATTTCCTCTTAATTAGAAACAAAGAATGTCCGAAAACGATAACAAAAGAGGGCCTCTCAGTCCTAAAAGTCCTCAAAAGGGATATCAGGGCTGGATTATCGCCGCTCTTATCGCCACGATACTGGGGATAACATACCTGAACCGTACGTCAACAATTCGCGAGACCACACAGAAGCGTTTTGAAAAGATGATGGCGGATAAGGAAGTGGAGAGAGTGACCATCGTCAATGATAAGTCTGTCGAGGTTACATTGAAACCGGAAGCACTGAAACAGGATAAATATAAAGTTGTTGCCAAAGAAAATAATTACTTCGGAGGCGAAAGCGCCTCGCATTACCAGTTCCAGGTAACATCAGCCGAAACTTTTAAAAAGGATTTTGACAGAATTCAGGAGAAGGTGCCTGACGATGACAAAGTACCCCTAGTGGTAGATACACGCAATGACTGGACCAGTTTCCTTGGAACCTGGGGTTTTTTCATTGTGATGATACTAGTGATGTACTTTATTCTGGGCAGAATGTCCGGAGGCGTTGGGCCCGGTGGTCAGATCTTTAATATTGGCCGGTCTCGCGCTACGCTTTTCGATGCTGAGAACAAAGTGAAGATCACCTTTAACGATGTTGCAGGATTGGACGAGGCGAAAGAAGAGATCAAGGAAATCGTAGAATATCTGCAGAGCCCTGACAAATTCAAGAAGCTGGGCGCTAAAATTCCGAAAGGTGCATTGCTTGTAGGGCCTCCGGGAACCGGTAAAACTTTGCTTGCAAAAGCGGTTGCAGGCGAAGCTGGTGTTCCATTCTTCTCATTGTCCGGTTCTGACTTTGTTGAAATGTTTGTCGGGGTCGGTGCGGCACGTGTCCGTGATCTTTTCAAGCAAGCCAAAGAAAAAGCGCCTTGTATCATTTTTATTGACGAGATCGATGCAGTAGGTCGTTCACGTGGACGTGGCGCAATGCCAGGCTCCAATGACGAACGTGAGAATACATTGAACTCACTATTGGTTGAAATGGACGGTTTTGCCACTGACTCCGGTATTATTATCGTAGCTGCTACCAACCGACCTGACGTACTGGACCCTGCCCTGCTACGCCCAGGCCGTTTCGACAGACAGATCTCGGTTGACAAACCAGATGTAATCGGCCGCGAAGCTATTTTCAAAGTGCATTTGAAACCACTGAAACTGGCTACTGACGTCAATATTCAGAAATTATCTTCCCAAACTCCGGGGTTTGCCGGGGCTGAAATCGCCAACGTTTGCAACGAAGCCGCACTGATCGCAGCCCGCCGGAATCGCGAGGAAGTTACTATGCAGGATTTCCAGGATGCGATGGACCGTGTAATCGGTGGTTTGGAAAAGAAAAACAAGCTGATTTCACCGGAAGAAAAGCAGATAGTAGCTTATCATGAAGCTGGTCACGCAGTGGCAGGTTGGTTCCTTGAACATGCTGATCCGTTGGTGAAGGTATCGATTGTACCCCGTGGCGTTGCTGCGTTGGGTTATGCACAGTATTTGCCTCGCGAGCAGTATCTGTATCGTACCGAGCAGCTTTTTGACGAAATGTGTATGACACTCGGTGGTAGAGCTGCGGAAGATGTAGTTTTCGGTAAAATATCTACCGGTGCTTTAAGTGACCTAGAAAGAGTTACAAAAGTAGCTTACAGCATGGTAACCATGTACGGTATGAATGAAAGGATCGGGAATATCTCTTTTTACGATTCCAAACAGTCTGACTATGCATTTACCAAACCATATTCCGAATCAACTTCGCAGGCTATTGACGAAGAAGTAAGAACATTGGTGGACAAGGCATACCAGTTTGTGAAAGGTCTTTTAAATGAAAAGCGTGACGCTTTGGAAGTACTTGCGAAGGAGCTTCTTGAAAAAGAAATTCTTTTCCAGAGTGATCTTGAAAAACTGATCGGCAAGCGTCCTTACGAAAAGGAAACCAGCTATCAGGCTTATATCAACCGTCGTTCTAATGAAGAGGCTGCGATTCACGAGGAAGTTGTGAAGCAGACTTTGGAAAAAGACAAGGAAAAGAAGGAAGAGGAAATGGTAGAAGCTGAAAAAGATGCTTCAAATGAGTAGAATTTGAAATAAAAAACATAAAATAGTAGCCGGGCCGCAAACCCGGCTATTTTTTTGGACAGTCCTGGCAATACATAAAACTTTAAGATCATGCCTTTTGAAATTTTCAAGCAGCTATTTGGTGACCTCGAAGAATACGTTATTCAACAGAGTGAAACCGGTAACAGATGTGTTGTGGTACCTCAGCTCGGAGCCATCGTGAGACAGCTTTCGCTACGGAAAAATCTGACACTATTTTCTGTTTTGAAAACTCCCCCGACGCCGGAAAAACTAAAGGAAGATTCGAAAAGCGCCAGCGAGCTGCTATTTCCTTTCGCCAGCCGGATTCCACAGGGTAAGTATAAGTTTCTCGGAAAGCCTTACCAACTGGAAAAGAATGAAACCGGAAACCAAAATGCTATTCACGGACTGGTGAGAAAACGTCAGTTTCATTTAGAAGAACAAGCCGTACATATCGATCATGCATCCCTTACCTTCTCCTATCTGCTTGACTCACCCGACGGCTACCCATTTACAGTGAAGTTCCTGGTGAAATATTCGCTGCATGCGGACGGCAGGTTTGTGGTAGACTATGAAGCGCTAAATCAGGGAAATGACCCGTGCCCGGTCATGTTCGGATGGCACCCTTACTTTGTACTGGGTAACGAAGATGCAGATGCGTGGAAGATCAATATACCTTCCGATACTGTGGTGACCTTCGATGATAATCAGATTCCTACGGGTGTAGCAAACTTGCAAATTGGCAAACCTGCCCTTCTCAACAACAGAGAATTTGATAATTGCTTTGTCGTGAAGAGTGACGAACCTTCTGCCACTACGGAACTGATTTCTGACAATCAGCATATTACATTGAAAATCACCCAGGAAACGGGCGAGGGCAAATTCAATCATCTGGTTATTTACACTCCCCCTGCCAGAGATTGTGTTGCCATTGAGCCTCTGACGGCCAACGTAGACAGCTTTAACTCAGGAGACGGACTTAATATTTTAGCTCCCGGGAATAAGATCGAAGGCAAGATCACTTTGAAACTGGACTAGCTTTACCCCGATACCAGACCCACTTGTTCCAAAGGAGCCGCCAGTGGGTCATGTATTCGATATGCGCACCAAGTATAGCCGACTTCGTTTTCAGATTGTCGCGATACTGCAAATTATAGGACAGGATCCGTAACGACTTTGTTTTTACGGATGCCCGTTCATCTTCCCAATGCATTAAGATGTCCGACAAAAACGGCTCTGACGGATATTTTTTAGACTGCGAAGGATCTGCCCATTTTGTATAATCCTGTCCTGTAAATACAGATGCTACTCCAAGCGATTCCATCACTATATTATAAAAACCTTTACTCCTGGCGGTACTGGTAATATATCCCCAGTCCAGGGAATCGGCTGAGAGCCTCAGAAGCCTGATGAAGTCCGCCATGTATTTTAGTTTGTCCCATTGCTCCACTCCGGCGTGATGTACCAGCATCATCAGGAACTGGTTTTCCATTTTTGGAATCCGCATCGGCGTCCCCATGATCTCGTACTCGATCATCCCGTCGCACAGTTCTTCCCAGGTGAAATTGAAAAGATAGCGCGGATAACTGCAATTCCATTGAATTTCAAGAGATTGCAATGTATTTTCTTCAACGGGTGTCAGCGGAAGCTGGTAGTCTGTGTTGAGGTATGCATTAGATGTGTCCTTTTCATTCAACAGATAATGACGGTAACTATCCGGTTCGAAACCGTTTTTCGCAAATACTTCCAGGCTTCCTTTGATATCATCTTTTGCTACAAAAAAATCAATGTCCCCGAATTCCCGCAGGTGCGGCTTTTCATATAACATCCACGCCCACAATGCACCTTTCATTAAGAATGCAGAAATGCCATTGTCGGCCAGCTGATTATACAAATGCACTGATATACCAGAAAACGCCATATTCGTCACAGCCTGACCTACGCTGAATTCCTTCAAGTCTGCGACCACTGCGCTAGCCTGGTTACCCGTTCCCGGGTCGGGCAAATTCTCTAAAAGCAGGGGCCTGACTTGATTCCATTTGGCTTGCTTCCGCAATTTTTTCCAGCTCACCTTACCCTTTGATACCGGAAATGGCAACATACAGGCATCACCCAGCGATGCCTTGATCAGTATACTCATTTCGGGACTTAGCTTCATTGTTTGCTGATCGATAGTTCGAGACTTTCCTCAACCCATTTTTCCAGATTCTCAAAACCTTCGGGTCGCCTCATTTTTAACACTTCTGCGTGTTTGGCACATTGAATAGTCTGGATAAAATGCCGCTGCAAATATTCTGCAGAAAGCAATGCAACTGGTAACGGAAAGTGCTTTATCAATTCCGGTGGAATTTCACTGATTCCGGGACGTGAAAGCGCAGCCCTGTTTTTTGCTTTGTGTAGAAAAATAAGCCTGCCTAATGCAACCGGCTGGTCTTCAAAAGTTGCTTTGGGAAGATATGCATATTTATCAATCCCCTCACTGACCGGATGCAGGTCCTCCGCTTTATATCCAAGTCCTTCCACGGTTTTGTTCCAAATTTTGAGCTGGGGGTAGGCCGGAACAACATTCACCATGTTGTCCCCGCCAATTTGGATCGCTGTAAGGTCGTCACTCAACAGTCGGCAGCCTGCTTTGATAAACGCAGCCGCGGTGCTGGATTTTCCGGCCCCCGGTGAGCCCATGAAGCACCAGGCTTCAGAACCGACCAGCACAGAACTGGAATGCAGCAAAAACATACCTCTCTGAAACAGGATCAACCCCAGTGCCTCACTGACAGTAAAGAGGCTGGTAAGATTGGTATCATTTGTAAAAGCATCCACAATCAGCAAACTGCCACTCTGAGCTCGAAACGATGCGATACTGTCCCAGAAAAGAAACAAATTATCTTCACTCTGCCCGAAAGCAGCGCGGGTGTCACGGCGATAAATATGGGTCTTACTCAGCTTGGGAAGTTGTATTTTGCCCGCTTTAATATGCAGGTCAACCGAAGCATGCTGATCTCCGGTATTCAGCTCAGGAAGGACAATTTCGGATAGGATATTCAGCCCGAAGGCCTTATAATAATGCATGTATGTAATCAATTAGATCATTCCCAAACCCATAGACGCTTGTAAGAAATAGTGTTGGGCCAGTGACCAATGATGATAGTGCCATTCCGCTCGACCCAGGCGTGCGCTTCAAATGCCTTGTTCGGATTAATTTCAATGCCTATTTCTAGTGTCAGAGCAGCCAGCTTCCGCAGTAAGTACTTGGTTGCCAATGCCCTTGGAAGACATAACAGTTCAAAAGGAAGTAAATTCGCTGCGGTATCCACTGCCCAGACGGCCTGATCAATTTCAGCTTTAGACATTTCCTTATTTGCATTGCTTTGGGTGAGCCAGTGAAACACCTTTCGGAACATTGAAAAAGGCAATACCGCAAGCCCCACCCTGATCAGCAGCAGACTTACGGCCGCCGTCACAAAAGTCAGCTTGCCCGGGCCGGGCAACTTCCTCCAAGTACCGATAAACCTGCTAAGTTTTTGCACGTTTATTTGACTATTTCCACCAATTTTTCAGCAATAAGATCTTTCAGCAAAACATCCAGATCGGCCTTACAGGTTTCCCTATTCACATCGTACTCATTCTCAACCACATCACAAAGTGAATCCATTGACTGCGGGCCTTTTTCAAGCATATCCCAAATCAGTACACCTACTTCATCCAGGCCATAGTAGGCTCCTTTTCTGTGATTCAGGATAACGGTTTCACCCGCTACCTTGGAAGAGATCTGATCTGAGGTTAACTGATATTTCATTTAGAGAAGCTTAGACTTATATTATGCCGCTTCTACAAAGTTAAAAATTTTACTCAGTCAACCTCAAACTTTATTCCCTGGGCCAATGGCAATGTATTTCCAAAATTAATGGTATTGGTCTGTCGCCTCATATAAGCTTTCCAGGCGTCTGAACCAGATTCTCTTCCCCCGCCCGTTTCTTTTTCCCCGCCAAAAGCACCTCCGATCTCCGCTCCTGACGTACCGATGTTGACATTGGCAATGCCACAGTCTGAGCCGCCCTGTGACAGAAACTGCTCGGACTCCCTGATATTCAGCGTAAAAATCGCGGAAGAAAGCCCTTGTGGCACATCGTTCTGAATGTCTATTGCTTCATCCAGCGTAATGTATTTGATGAGATACAAAATAGGAGCAAAAGTCTCCTGTTGCACGATCTCAAAATGATTTGCAACTTCTGCAATGCATGGCACGACATAGCATCCGGACGAAAAGTCGTTCCCCCCCAGAAGCTGCGGTTCTACGAGAAATGCGCCACCGGCTTCTTTCACTTTTTGAACGGTTTTTTCATAAGCTTTAACAGCTTCAACATCAATAAGTGGTCCGACATGTATCTCGGGATCCAGCGGGTTACCTATTTTCAATTGTGAATACGCCTGAATCAACCGCTTTTTGACGTCTTCATAAATATCTTCGTGAACAATGATCCTGCGTGTGGAAGTGCAACGCTGGCCGGCAGTACCCACCGCGCCGAAAACAATCCCGGGAATTGCAATATTCAGGTCAGCGTGTTGCGTAACGATAATCGCATTGTTTCCGCCTAATTCAAGCAAACTTCGGCCAAGCCGCCTGGCCACAACTTCACCCACAGCCCTGCCCATGCGGGTGCTGCCTGTTGCCGAGATCAGGGCAATACGCGAATCGGCAGCCAGCCACTCCCCTGCTTCTCTCCCGCCAGTCACAACACAGGAAACTCCTTCCGGAACCTGGTTATTCCCGAGTACGGTTTTGATAATATGCTGGCAGGCCAGGGCAGTGAGCGGCGTTTTTTCCGAAGGCTTCCAGATACATACATCCCCGCAAACCCAGGAGAGCATCGCATTCCACGACCAGACAGCCACGGGAAAATTAAATGCAGAGATGATCCCAACGATACCCAGCGGATGCCATTGCTCGTACATCCGGTGTTGCGGACGTTCGCTGTGCATAGTCAAGCCGTATAACTGCCGGGACAAGCCGACTGCAAAATCGGCGATATCGATCATTTCCTGGACCTCCCCTAGCCCCTCTGCCAGGCTTTTCCCCATTTCATAACTTACCAATGTACCGAGCTCTTCCTTGTATTTGCGAAGCTCTTCACCTATTTGACGAACAACTTCGCCCCTTTTCGGAGCCGGGACCTGGCGCCAATGCCTGAATGCCTCACCAGCTTTTTTTACAACTATATCGTAGTCGCTGTACTCAGCCTGGCTTGCGCCTCCTATCTTTCGTCCGTCTACCGGAGAGTAGGACTCTATCACGTCACCGTCACCAACCCAGCTTTTCTGGCCGGTACTGAGTCCGTTATTAAGGTCCTGGATTCCCAGCTTACTTAAAACAATCTTTATATCCGTCATGCTAACAGAATTAGTTAAAGAACTGACCGTTCTGGGTTCCAAGAAAATCTGTCAACACGATATCTTCCTGCCGGATAAAGCCTTTCTGAGGTAACTTGGCGTCGGCGACCATTTCCACTACGGAAGCGATAGAGGCAGCAGTTGTCCACGAAATAGCCCGCCAGTGCACGCCATCGATTTCAATAGGATGATAGGCTTTATAAAATTCCTCACGTTCCAATCTGTTTTCCTTCCAGCCTTCAACGACGGCATACACATAAACAACATCCTGCTGAACAGGTGGTTTCGCCTCAGTTAGTATCTGCTCGATGAGTTCGCGCTTGTCCTTCAAACATAGTTCGTATAGCATAAACCGCATCAGGCTGCAATGTCCCGGATACCGGATCGTCTTGTAATTAAGTGTATCCAGCCTACCTTCTAGCGTCTCGCACATTGTACCCAATCCGCCCGAGGTGATAAAAGCCTCGAATTCCTGACCTTCAATATTGATCATTTCAATTCCTTCGAGCGACGGTACCATTTTACGGACACCATTATGAATGACCTCGGCATCGTTAATGTATTCATTCACGACCCCCGCAGGTGACCAGGTGAATGAATAGCCCATTAACCCGTTCGGATATCGCGGCAGGGCGCCCACCCGGAGTTCGATATCCCTTAGTTTCGTAAATCTCTTGGCAAGATCCATTCCGACTATCCCGATAAACCCCGGCGCGAGTCCGCATTGAGGCGCAAATACATGAGTACTGTCCCGGGCAAGATCACGGATCTGAGCGGTCGTCGCTACATCTTCTGTCAGGTCAAAATAATGTACTCCGTGTTCGTAGGCTTTCCTGGCAATAGGCAGATTAAGGTTATATGGCATACAGGAAACCACAGCATCTTGTCCTGCCAGCATTTGATCCAGTACAAAAGGATCATTGACATCGCCCGAAGCGACAGAAAAAGGCAGCTTGTAAGACGGCGCCGCCTTGTCCATACCCGTTACTGTAAATCGCTTGCTCAACAGCGTTCCAACGAGCGAGCCTACCTTTCCTAAACCGATCACGAGGATTTTTTGCATGTATAGTTTTTGCAGGTTTTAGTTAAATTTTTTCAAGAGGATGGAAAGATATGAAAAGAAATAACAGATTTTAAAACTTACATTTCATTTTTGCATGATCAAACAAGTACCTATGCACATCTCAATTATCGGAGGCGGCGCTTCCGGGTTTATGGCTGCCATCACAGCTGCCGAGACATTTCCGGCAGCCAAAATCGTCATTCTTGAAAAAAACAGGACGGTTTTGAATAAGGTACGCATTTCAGGTGGCGGCCGCTGTAATGTGACGCATAGTCCTTCCGAACTGCGGTTTTTTATTAAAAACTATCCGCGGGGCGAAAAGCTGCTCCGGAAACTGTTGACAAAATTTGATGCAAATGCAACGGTAGCCTGGTTTGAAAAGCGTGGAGTGAAGTTAAAAACAGAGGCCGACGGCAGAATGTTTCCCATTTCAGATTCATCGCACAGTGTCATTGAATGTCTCCTCAGAACTGCGAAACTTTTGAATATCGAGATCCGGACCAGTACATCGGTGGAATCATTTGTTCCGATGGAAAACGGAGGATTTACATTGCAACTGGGTGAAAATGAAAGTTTGCTGACAGACCGGCTCCTGATTGCGACGGGTGGATACCCACGGTTGGGCAGCTTCGACTGGCTTGAAGAACATCGGCACGAGATTGTGTCGCCGGTACCTTCCCTTTTTACATTTAATACCCCGGAAAACTACCTGCTGCCACTGGCAGGGGTTTCGGTTCAGGATACTGTGGTAAAAATAATGGGCACCAAACATGAATGGAGAGGCCCTTTATTGATCACGCATTGGGGATTAAGCGGACCTGCGGTTTTGAAACTTTCGGCCTGGGGTGCGCGCGAGCTGGCCGCGAATGATTATCAATTCATATGTAAGGTTAACTGGACTCCCGAGTTGAATGAACAGCAGCTGAGGGAATTTCTGACCGGCGAGCGCATCAAAACGCCTAAACAGCAGATCGCCTCCAACGCCAGGTTTGGGTTGCCGCTCCGACTCTGGAAAGCGTTCACAGAAACAGTTGAAATTCCGGAAAACCTGAAATGGGTTGATGCCAGTAACAAATCATTGAACAGACTGGCTGAGGTGCTGACAAACAGCCAGTTTACCGTAAGCGGAAAAACTACATTTAAAGAAGAATTTGTAACCTGCGGCGGTATTGCCTTGCCTGACATTGATCCGGAAACGCTTCAAAGCCGGTCTGTACCCGGCTTGTATTTCGCGGGAGAAGTGATGGATATCGACGGTATTACGGGTGGATTTAATTTCCAGAATGCATGGACTACCGGTTATATTGCCGGTAAAAATTTAGGCGCTACTCAGCCATAGCATCGAAATAGGCCCGTACTTTTTTCGCACGGTCGAGCCCTACCAGCTCTGTAAGCGTTTCCAGCGAGCTTTCGCGAATGCCGCTAACCGATCCGAAATGTTTCAGCAATTTGGCAGCAGTCACTTTTCCAACTCCAACCACTCCTTCCAGCTCGCTCACCAGACTTCCTTTGCTCCGCTTATCGCGGTGAAATGTGATCGCAAAACGGTGCGCCTCGTCCCTGATCTGCTGGATTAATTTCAGTGATTCTGATTTCTTATCAATATATAACGGGAGCGAATCTTCGGGAAAATAGATTTCTTCCAACCTTTTCGCAATACCGATAATAGGGATTTGGCCATAAATACCCAGGCTTTTCAATGCGTCGCACGCCGCACCGAGCTGTCCTTTGCCTCCGTCAATCACGATCAGATCGGGCAGCGGCTGCTCCTCGGCGATTAGCCGGAGATATCGCCTGCTCACTACCTCATTCATGGAAGCGAAGTCGTTCGGGCCTATTACAGTTTTAATATTAAAATGCCGGTAATCCTTCTTCGACGGCTTCCCTTCTTTAAAACAAACCATCGCGGCGACTGGATTTGTACCCTGTATGTTGGAGTTATCAAAGCATTCAATATGCCTCGGTAATGCTTTAAGCTGCAAATCCGACTTTAACCTGATCAGTATCCTGTCCTTTTTCGAAGATGTAGCCGAAGCTTCCACTTCTCTGCGTTCGGCCTTTTCCCTTCTGAAATACATCACATTTTTCATGGACATATCCAGCAATTTCTTCTTGTCGCCAATTTGCGGCACCGTTACTTCCAGCCTCATTTCAAGATCGGGCTTGATATTGGAGATCAGCTCCTTCGCTTCCGATCCGTAGGTAGCGCGCATTTCGACGATCATCATTGCAAGTATTTCGTGGTCACTCTCGTCGAGCTTTTTTTTCACTTCAATGGTCTGCGCCGCGACCATATACCCCTGTTTTATTTTCATAAAACTGAGATATGCCGCTTCCTCGTCGGAAACGATCGTCAACACATCTACATTACCGATCCTGGGGTTAATGACCGTTGCTTTACTTTGAAAATTGGAAAGATGTTCAATTTTCGTCTTCCAGGCGTGGGCTTTTTCAAATGCCATTTGCTCGGCCGCAGCCAGCATTTTCTCTTTGAAATATTGCTGTGGAGAAGACAAGTTTCCTTTCAGGATATTGTGCACCTGTTCGATCTCCGCATTGTATTCCGGCTCTGTCTGCAATCCCTCACAAGGGCCTTTGCAGTTACCAATATGGTATTCAAGACAAACCTTGAATTTCCTGGCCTCAATATTCTGCCTGGTAAGTGCAAGCTGGCAGGAACGGATCTGGTAAAGTGATTTGAACATATCCAGCAGGGTATGCATAGACCGCAGATTTGCAAACGGACCGTAAAAAGTGCCTTTGGTACGATCCATGTTGCGTGTTGGAAAAACCCTTGGGAAAGGCTCATCCGTGATGCAAATGAAAGGATATGTTTTATCGTCTTTGAGTAAAATATTGAATTTAGGCTGCAACTGTTTGATCAGCTGGTTTTCCAGTAAAAGCGCGTCCCATTCACTGAGCACAATAGTATATTCAATCCGCCTGATCTGGGTGACCAGCCTTCTTGTCTTCCTGTCGTGTTGATTATTTTTGAGAAAATAACTCGAAACGCGGTTCCGGAGACTTTTGGCTTTTCCTACATAAATCACTTCTCCCGTTTCATCAAAATAACGGTACACTCCGGGATCCATTGGAATTTTGGAAAGCTCCTCCTTATAATTGAATTCAGACATTTAATGTTAAGTATGCTCAGGAGATATCGGGCCTGGACTTTTGAAAAAACAAGCGTACCAGTTGAAAAGTTGCGTCACGAACTAACCCAAAAGCTTCATGCTGGGCCGTTTCCAGATCCATGGGGCGGTTCAAAACCGAAACCGCATAAGTAATACCGGCATCGCGACTTTGCCCGGGAGATATTGCCAATGTTCCGCAAACAGCAGCGAGGGGAACATCATATTTTCGACAATAGTCGGCAAGCCCCTTTACGACCTTTCCGCTCAATGTCTGTTCGTCAATCTTTCCCTCTCCGGTTATCACAAGGTCGGCATTTTTCACCAGCTCAATGACATTACCCTGCCCGATCACAATGCTGATACCATCTTTTAATGTTGCATTCAAAAACCACATACAACCTGCACCAAGCCCGCCTGCTGCGCCGGCCCCGGGAACGTCGCTATGATCTTTCCCGAAAGTTATTGCAGCCACTTTTGCGAGGTTCTGCAACCCCTGGTCCAGCTTTTCTACGGTTTCAGGATCCGCCCCTTTTTGCGGGCCGTAGATGTATGCAGCGCCATTTTGTCCAAATAAAGGATTCGAAACATCACAAGCCACATCGATAGAAAAATTGTACACTCTCGGATCAACGTGAGATGTATCAATTCTGTTGATCAAATTTAGAGATTGCCCGTCGTGAGGTAGTTGCTTATCTTTTTGATCAAAAAACCGGTATCCTAATGCCGCCGCTAATCCTATTCCTCCATCGGTCGTAGCACTTCCGCCTATTCCCAGGATGATCTTTTCTACGCCTTTATCCAGCGCATCGCTGATCAGTTCGCCGGTTCCAAAAGTTGTGGTAAGTGCAGGATTGCGCTCGGATTGTGCCAGCAATTTCAAACCCGAAGCCGCTGCCATTTCGATAAATGCTACTTTCTTGTCCGGAGACAAGCCGTAGCTGGCTTCAATTTTCCGGCCCAGCGGATCTGATACCCGCGCAGTAACCTGCGTACCGCCCGATTGTCTTGTCAAAATCTGCGCGGTACCTTCTCCACCGTCCGCGAGTGGAAAAGTCGTAACATTTGCTTCCGGGAAAGCCAGCAAAATACCTTCCCTGATCGCATTACAGACTTCTTCTGCTTCGAGCGAACCGCGGAATTTGTCGGGTGCAACGAATATATTCACACAAAGGCAGATTGAAAATGCTAGAACAGCACCCCCTCGTCATCGGAGCGGGAAGGTGGAATATAAGTGTCAGTACTGTCGGTAGTCACATTACCGCACTCCCTCACATAGTTTTCGGGTTTATTAAAAGGCCCTTTGCGGTATTGCACCAGCGTTTGGTCCGCATAAACCTTCTGCATGAACATTCCCC
This sequence comes from Dyadobacter sp. UC 10, assembly GCF_008369915.1. Taxonomy (NCBI): domain Bacteria; kingdom Pseudomonadati; phylum Bacteroidota; class Cytophagia; order Cytophagales; family Spirosomataceae; genus Dyadobacter; species Dyadobacter aurulentus. The sequence goes on from NZ_VSRN01000001.1 coordinate 1,111,060, forward strand.
AGGCTGGCATCGCAACCCGACCACCTTGTCCAAGCGCAATGGTACGGAAGTGAATAGCCCTGTCTTCGCCACCTACCCAGATACCTGAAACGAGATTCTGAGTAATGCCCATAAACCATCCATCTGAATAATTGGATGTCGTACCTGTTTTAGCGGCTATCTCATTACCATCGGTAACGCCCCATTGTCTGAGCCTGCCCGCCGTACCGCCCGGATCTTCCACAGCTCCCCGCATCAGGTATAGCATATTATACGCCATGTTCGCACTGATCTCCTGATTTTGCTTTTGAAAAAACTCCTGCAACACATTCCCGTAGCGATCTTCAATACGGAGGATCGTCATCGGTTCTGTACGGTGGCCGCCATTTGCAAATGCACAATAAGCTCCGACCATTTCATAAACCGATACATCGCTGATACCCAAACAAAGCGACGGTACAGATTGCAGCTTACTGGTAATACCAAGCTTGTGGGCATATTCGACCACGGTCTTGGGGCGAACCATTTTCATCAGGTAAGCACTCACCGTGTTGACGGACTTACCCAATGCCTGCCGTAGGGATAATGACTGATAAGAATATTTATTATTCGAGTTGCTTGGTGACCATCCCCCAGGAACTCCATCCGACGGACCGAAGTAAACCGGCTGATCGGTTACATGATCGCATGGGGTCAGGAAACTTTTGTCCAGTGCAGAAACATACACAAATGGCTTGAAAGTAGAGCCAGGCTGGCGGGAGCCTTGTTTTACGTGATCGTATTTGAAATATTTGAAATTAATACCGCCAACCCACGCCTTCACATGTCCGTTTCTCGGATCCATTGACATCATCCCGGCACGTAAGAAACGCTTATAATAAGCAATCGAATCGATCGGGCTCATCATCATTTCTTTTTCGCCCTCCCAGGTAAAGACCTTCATTTTGTAAGGCTTCCGCATTATTTTCCAGGCTTCTTCTTCGCCAAGATCCCTTTTCAATGAGATAAAATGAGGTGATCTTTTCGCAGCAGTAGTCAGGAATCCGGGTATTTCTTTTCCATTGTCGAAAGTCCATGGATTACGGCCTTTCCAGTGCGCGTCAAAAAGCCTTTGCTGCTCCTTCATATGCTCTTTCAAGGCATCTTCCTGGTAACGCTGCATGCGCGAATCAATGGTGGTATAAATACGCAATCCGCTGGTATACAGGTCGTAATCTTTGTCATGCTCTTCGTTGTAGATCTTAACCCAGCTTTTCAGATAATTCCGCATTGACTCGCGGAAATAGGGGGCAAGACCTGTATTATGGCTATCGACCGTAAAATTCATTCCTAAGGGCTTTTCCTTATACACCAGAAAATCCTCCTCGGGAATGTAGTCGTATTTCATCATTTGTGCCAATACCGTGTTCCGTCGGTTGGTTGCATTGTTAGGAAAGCGCAATGGGTTAAATAAGGTAGGATTCTGTAACATGCCGACCAGCAATGCCGACTCCGTTACATTCAGGTCCCAGGCTTCTTTATCAAAATACGTTTTGGCCGCAACCTTAATACCGTAGGTGTTATTACCGAAGGATACCGTGTTCAGGTACATTTGCATAATCTCCTGCTTGGTGTATTTCCTTTCAAGAATTACCGCCAGCACCCATTCCTTGGTCTTGGCGATCACGATCCTTACAACCGGAATTTTACCCAAAAGACCTTCATATTCTTCGGAACGGGTGTTAAAAAGGTTTTTTGCCACCTGTTGCGTGAGGGTACTTCCTCCTCCTGAACTCGAATTTCCTGAGACCACACCTTTGAATACACGCAGTAAACTTCTTGCGTCAATTCCTGAGTGGTTTACGAAACGAGCGTCCTCAGTAGCGACCAGTGCGTCGATCAGATTAGGAGATATCTGGGAGATATCGATCTGCGTGCGGTTTTCAAAAAAGTACTTTCCCAAAGATTTGCCATCCTCACTGATCAGCTCGGAAGCAAGTTCGCTTTTCGGGTTTTCAAGTATTTTCAAGTCCGGCATTCCGCCGAACAACCAGAAAAAATTAAAGCTTACGGCAACGATATATAAAATAACCAGACTGAGTCCAAGTGCCACATACTTCCATAAGCGTATAATGGTACGTCGATACTTTCCGGGTTGCAATTCAATCATCAGATGTGGGATTTTGTATTAAGAACTAACAAAGATATGATTTCAGGAACTATCTTTTTCCCACAGACAGGGAATTGAACTCCTGCATTTCTTTTAGGCGTGGGAGGTATTCACTCGCTGGGTATAATCTCATAAATTCGGTAATTGCCTGGCCATAAGCTTCTTTACCGCGCACCTTCCCAATTAAAAATACGCGGAGCAGCGCAAACTTATCTTCCATTGCCCCGCCCTTATAAGCGGGAAGGTTCCGCTCGATATCTTCCAGTGCCTTTTCATATTCTCCTTTTGAATATAGCTGGTACATCGCCTCATACTCCTTGATCGGATTTCCCGAATTACCGGCGACGTCGGTAGATTTGCTTACCAGCCGCGCATATGTCGAGTTAGGATATTCCGTTAAAAGTTTTGATTTCCAGGCAGCTTTATTCTGATTGTCTTCCTCATAACTCAGATACAAAAGGTAATATATCTCGTCTTTGTACTGTGTTTTGGGGTATTCTGCCAGCATGCGGTCAAAAGTCGCGATCGCGCGCTGCGGTTCTTTTAAGTCAAACCGGTAAATTTTACCTAAACCATACAATGCAGTCTCCTTCTTTTGCTGAGATTCTGCGAACTGTGCGTCGGTTAACGGTATATTCTTTTTAAGCAAATCGTGCGCTTGCTGCCATTCAGCGGTTCCCTTCTTCAATCCCTGGTCAGCCGGTGAGACTCCCGCTACCGTACTATCTGTACCTGCGGCGGCGGGATTGTTGGAAGCTGCCTGTAAAGGCCTGCTGCTCCTGCGCCAATCATCTTCAAGGGGCCGGTTTCCCCAGGTTTTTCTGAAATCGAGTTTGCCCTGATTGATCAATGCCGGATCATATAACTCCCACCTGCGCTCATTTCCATTTGCAAGTGGGTTCCCCGGATTCTGATTGTTAGCATTTTGAGCGGCTATCATTGCCTTTCGCTTATTTTCTTCCTCTTCGGCCCTCCGTTTTTCCTGCTCTTCCAGTATCGCATCGATTTTGTTGTCCAAAGCTGCCGGATTCATCCGGGCAAGCTTCTGCAAGCTATCTTCGGTAGTAACTATTGTATATTCAGTTACAAAACTATCCAGAGCTCTTTTTCTTTCCGCTACCAGGCGGTACTCGGGTGCTTCTTTCGGAAGTATGGCCAGCGCACTGTCATAATATGCCTTGGAAACCTCAAAATTTTCCAGCGACTCATAATTAATCCTTGCCAGTTGCAGATAGGTGTAAGCCTTCTGCTGCATGTTCCCTTTCGACGCCACCGCAGCTTTTTCCAAAAATTCTACCGCCTCTGGGATTTGCTTTCTGTGCTCTGCAAGCAAACCCATTGTAAAATAAATCCTGTCGCGCAGGTCGTCGTTTTTTCTGTCGCGCAGCATTTTTTCAAAACCTACTTCACTCAGGTCTTTCTTCGGATTCAGTACTACTTCATTTTGCAACGAGTTCATAGAAGAATAAAAGCCCAGATCATAGGAAGGCCTGTTTTTTGCGACGCTCCGGTAATGTTTGTTCGCTAATGCATATTGCCCCAACCTGTCATACATCTGCGCCGCAGCGAAATGTATCCGCGCAGTTTCGATGGATTTCTTTAAAAGAGGGAAGGTTTCTTCCAAAATAGCAACCGAAGTAAGGTACTCGCCATTTTGTTGGTGTAAATATGCTTTTGTAAGATAAAAATCCCGGACTGAGGATTTATCAAGCGGCTGCTGGCTCAGATGTTCTGCTACTCCCAGCGCATTGGAATAGTCCTTTTGTGTGATATAGGCCCGCATGAGAAGGATCAATGCGTCATTCTTATCATTTTCGTCGCGACCATTGGCATATACGTAGCGAAGTGCTTCCAGACCATCGGCCCACTGGCCCAAATACAGCCTGGATTTCCCCAGAACAATATAACTATTGTCCAGCCATTTGCTGTTCTGATGCTTTTCAGCGACTATTGAAGCTTTTTTGATCGCGTCGTCGAGCTGCGGTTTGACAGTTTGTGCCAGGATAGAATCCATTGGCAATAGGATAGGAAGCAGCTGATTGTAGTCTTCCTTATACGCTTTCTTCATCGCGAATTCAGCTTCCAGCATATCCTGCTCTGCCATGAAATAGGCATTATATCTGGCTGAGATATTATGGAAATTCACGGCTCCCGGCCTCGTGCTAAACTGCGAACATGCTGTCAGCAAAATGGAAAGCGCAAGGTACGGTGTGATTTTTCGGATATGAGAGGCAAAACGGTCGATCACAAAGATGCTGTTAGGGATGGTCCTTTTCTTCTGGTTATTGGCATTAGTTAAAACGGCATTTTAAATAAAACCGTATCGAAGATACTGGCATTTGTGAAATTTGGAGCAATTTTACCTTAATATTATCAACCTTCATCATGGAGACCGGAAGCACAGGGAACGGAAAGGAAAACGGGAAGCCGCTGATGAAAAATCAGTCCTCCAAATTCCTGAAATATTCGGGGCTGGCCACGCAGATGCTCGGCACGATCCTGATCTTCACTTACGGAGGCTATCGGCTGGATCGCTACCAGCAGAATGAAGTGCCTGTATGGACGCTGGCGTTGTCGCTTGCTTCCATCGCGGGCTCACTATATATGCTGATCCGAAGTTTCTCCAAATCATAAAATTGCCTATCCAACTTTTCAAATGCTACGCACCATTTTAGCGACTGTTGTTCTCGGAATTGTATTTTTCCTTGTTCAGCATTACCACCTCGGGTCGTTCCTCCATCCACACATCTGGTACATTCTGATCTTCTTCGCGGGACTGTCTTTTTTAGGGCATCGACTGATGGAAATGGGATTAAGAAACGAGAGGGAGAAATTTGTTGCTTTTTACATGTCTACAATCGTAGCCAGGTTCATTCTGAGCCTGATTTTCATCGCCGTATTTTTATATCAGGGGCTAAGTGATTCATTCCTATTTGTTATCAATTTTTTTGCACTCTATTTATTTTATACATGCTTTGAAATATATGGTTTGTATAGTAACTTGCGCCGCGATTGACAAAGCATAGTATTTCAAGCCTTTATGTATATCCACATCAGACGTTTTTTTACAATTGCCCTGGTAGCTGCTACCTGTCTTTTCAACGCTCCCGCGAAGGCCGCCGAACCTACCCAGCACGAGGGTGAAAAGGTGACTGAGCGCATCAATGAAAAGGAGCATGAAATTGAACATAAGCTTGAAGAGCACGAAGAAGAGTTCAAGATCGGCGAGATGATCATGCACCACATTGCCGACTCGCATGAATGGGAATTTACCCACGGCGTAGTGCTTCCGCTTCCTGTTATCCTCTATTCAGAAGATCGCGGTATTGACGTTTTCTCTTCTTCTAATTTCCACAACGACCATCACGAATACAACGGATATCACCTGGTTCACGGTGATTCGGAGCAGGTTGTTCCCGTTGACAAGTCCCGCAAGATCTACGATTTCTCTATTACGAAGAATGTAGCGTCCATGCTGATCAGCGCGGTGATATTGATCCTCGTTTTTACCAGCATTGCAGGTTTTTATAAAAACAATAAGAATAAGGCGCCGAAAGGTTTTCAATCGGCTATGGAGGTAGTTATTCTCTTTATCCGGGACGAAGTTGTAAAGCCGAGCATTGGTCCGAAGTACGAGAAATACCTGCCTTACCTGCTGACATTGTTCTTCTTTATATTGGTCAACAATATCATGGGCTTGCTTCCAGGTTCAGCCAACCTGACAGGAAATATTGCGGTAACCATGACATTGGCGGTTCTGACATTCATTATCGTTCATTTGAATGCAAACGGCAACTACTATAAACACCTTGTAAAACCGACCGGCGTACCAGCTCCGCTGCTGCTTATTATGATCCCGGTTGAAATAGTTGGTGTATTCATGAAACCTTTCTCTCTGATGGTGCGGCTTTTCGCCAACATCACAGCGGGCCACATTATTCTTCTAAGCCTTTTCGGTCTGATCTTTATTTTCCAAAGCTTCGTGATCGCGCCTGTCATTTCGCTTTTTGCCCTGTTCCTCAATTTTATTGAGATCATGGTTGCATTTATCCAGGCATTTATTTTTACCCTGTTATCGTCCATGTACATCGGCAGCGCTATTGAAGAACATAGCGACGCAGACCACGGACATTGATTCTGAATCTCTTTTTATCAATTATATTTTAAACAAATACAATTATGTTGCTTCAAATTTTGCTTCAAGCTGCTGAACAAAGTGGTGTTGGTCTGGCTGTTTTCGGTGCTGCTATCGGTGCTGGTCTGGCTGCTATCGGTGCTGGTCTTGGTATCGGTAAAATCGGTGCTAGCGCAGTTGAAGGTATCGCTCGTCAGCCAGAAGCTGCTGGTGCTATCCAGACTGCCATGCTTATCATCGCGGCTCTTATTGAGGCTGTGGCGCTTTTCGCAGCAGTAATCTGTCTGTTGATCTCGTTCAACCTGTAGTAAAGAAATTGGACTTGGTCCTTACTTCATATGCATTAGGCTGAGAAGTAAAATGAAACTCTTCGTGGAAGCATTAGGCTTCCACGATTTTTGAAAAAAGAGAGCTGTTAACACTTAAACTCATCATTATATGTCATTGCTTACTCCAAACCCAGGTCTGATATTCTGGATGCTTGTAGTATTCTTACTGGTGGTTTTCATCCTTGCGAAATTCGCCTGGAAACCGATCATCAAAGGCCTTAAAGACCGCGAAAACGAAATTCAGGGTGCATTGGATCTGGCAGAAAAAACCAGAGCTGAAATGATCCAGTTGAAATCTGACAACGAAAAACTCATCGCAGAAGCGAATGCAGTTCGTGACCAGATCCTGCGTGAAGCCAAGGATGCTGCTGACCGCACCATTGCAGAATCAAAAGACAAAGCGGCTGTGGAAGCACAGAAAATGATCGAAAGTGCACAAGCCGCTATCCGTAACGAACAGCAGCTTGCAGTTTCGAAAATCAGAAAAGAAGTAGCGACCCTGTCTCTTGAAATCGCTGAAAAAGTATTGCAGCGTGAACTGAAAGATAAAGAAGCTCAGGAAAAATTGATCGCGGAACTCGCTTCTTCTGCACGTCTTAATTAAACATTTGATTTCCGATGTCAGTAAGTATTGTAGCTGCCAGATACGCAAAATCCCTGATTGAACTCGCAAAAGAGCAAAATGTGCTTGAAGCGGTTTACCAGGATATGATTTTGTTCAAAGACACTGCCGACAAGAACAGAGGTTTGATGCTTGCATTGAAAAGCCCTGTCGTTCGTCACGAGAAGAAATCAGGTATTTTGAAAGCCCTGTTCGAAGCCCGCGTCAACCCCGTGTCCTACGCAATCTTCAAAATCATCACTAAGAAGAACCGTGAATCGATTTTGGATGAGATTGCAAATGAGTTTATAAAAGCATATAATCTGAACCAGGGAATCCAGAAAGCATTGGTAGTGACAACTACCCCGCTAACAGATGAACTGCGTCAGCAATTTATAGAAATCGTTAAGTCCGCAACCGGAAAAACGGTACAGCTTGCCGAGAAGATCAATCCATCAATTATTGGCGGATACGTATTGACTATTGAAGACCGTCAGATCGACGCGTCTTTGAAGAGCAGGCTGAATGAGCTTAAATTACAGTTAGTAAACTGAATTTTTATCTGCATAATTTGGAAGACCCGGCTGCTATGCGGCCGGGTCTTTTTTTATTCCTATACTTTCATTTTCGTCACATTCTGGAAACTGATCTCTATCGCTTCCAATGGTGGCCTTTTGGCTATATCCTGCTCCACGAAGAAGTGCGTCAGACCGGCCGTTTTGCGGGCTGCAAATATCTTTTTGAAGTCGATTGAACCTGTACCTACTTCGGCAAATGATTGATCTGTTTTATCCATATCCTTTACGTGCCAAAGTGGGAAGCGGCCAGGATATTTCTTGAACAGATCAACCGGATCCATACCTGCCTTTACGATCCAGTATAAGTCTAGTTCCAGTTTCACCAGGTTTGGGTCGGTCGAAGCGATCAGGTCATAAGGAAGCTTACCATCGATCTTTTTGAATTCAAAATCGTGGTTGTGATAGCCAAACTGTAAACCTGCCTTCTTAGCCACCTCGCCCGACTTATTGAACAGATCAACATAGCTTTTATATTGATCGATCGTCTTACGTTCTCCCTCAGTCAGATATGCACATACTGCGTATTTCTGCCCTATTTCAGCCGCATCGTCAACCGCCTGCTGCCAGTTATTGCTCAGACTGCCGATCGCCTTTTTGTTTTCCACACCTGCACCATAATGCCCGCTCACCGGATCCAGGCCCAAATCATTCAATATTTTCTTAAATTCTTTTGGTGTTTTACCGAAGAATTTGCCGTCGTTGTAGCCGAAAAGTTCGACTTCCTTATAGCCGATTGCTGAAACCTTTTTAAGCGTTCCCAGCAAATCTTTGGACAACTCATTTCTGAGCGTATACAACTGCAAGCCAATTTTTGAAGCTGCCTTTTGTTCCCAATTCAATCTGGACAACATAGGCGTTGCCAGCATCAGCGCACTGGCTTTCATAAAGGATTTCCGGGAAATCTTCTCTTCGTAGTTCATCGGTTATTTATAAAAAGTAATAATTCTATTTGGTAAAATTTACAGCGCCCGAGGTGGAAAGTTTCGTCTTCACCTCTTCCGGGACCTTCCACTCAGCGGTGAAGTAGCCATCTGCTACGATGTTTTTTGCGCTGTCTTTAAATAAAAGAAAATCTTTGTAGTCTGACAATTTGCGATGCATGACAGGCACAAATGGATACCCCTGATCCTCCGTTCCCATCCACCACGGCAGGCCAGAATTAACCGCAACATAATGTTTATCCATTGGGAAAACGTAAAACAGACCGTGGCTTTTGTCGGCCGGATTCAAGTGTAGGGGTAATTTGTCTGCAACCTTGGCTATATAAGAATTTGTTTCTTTCGTTCCAAAAAGGATCAAATTGCTATTTTCCAGATCGCTTGGGCGAACTTCCTTGTCAGCCAGCACGCGAGGAAAAAACATAATTCTTCCCAAAAAAGCCCCCCGGTATTGAGACCAGTTTGCAGCCGTATTTGCAATTTCCATCCGTTTTGCAAGTTCTTCCGGCGAAGGATTGTCGGCAGTTCCGTAAACATACACATGCCGCGTCGAGAATGCATCCAAAATCGGCCCTTCTGCACCTTTTCTTTTACCTGCCGCAATGGTCATGGTATTAGGAGCGAACGTCCAGACACCTTTATTTTTAACAAATGAAAATGTGCTGTCAGCTTTGACCGACAGATCAACTCCGTCCAGTTCCACTGAAACATTACCCGGCTTGAATTTTGGATGGTTTTTCAGATTCAAGGTAAAGGCGTCCAGATTTTTAGTGGTGATCTGCAGAGCGTTCGGCTTCGCCAGATTCGCATCGATTTCAGCCAATTTACCATAGTCGATCTTATCGAATTTTACCCAAAACGATTTATCATACTTATAAAGCTTGCTCACGAATCTGACACGGTCAGGATAGGGATTTCTCTCTGCGTGGCTGAACCATTCGAAAATAAACTGGTTATCATATGCGCTCACCCAGCTATCATGCTTCACATCAACAAACTCTTTATAGCTCACTTCCACACCAATATCCTGTAAATGGCTTACCCACTTTCGTGTACCGTCCACAGGAACGACCGGATCGGCATCGCCGTGAAAGAAATGAACAGGAAAATTGAGCGCATTAGCGGCCAGCTCGAACGTGCCGGCAGGAGGTGCAGGACAGACAGGCGCAATTGCAGCCCAGATATCAGGCCTGGTCAAACCGATCCAGAGCGTGCCTCCGCCACCCATTGAAAGGCCGGTCAGAGATATTCTGTTCTCGTCGATATTGAAACGTCTCTTTACATCATCCAGCATATCATAGACATCCTCTTCCGGAATACCCTGATAACCTGCTGTACCCCTTGCGTACACAGATGCAACTATAAAGTCGACATCATCCCACTTCGGAAAATAACGGGAAGCTTCGACATCTGTTTCGCCTTCTGCATTACTTTTCCCAAAGACGCGACGTAGCGCAAGCCTATGGTTAGATCCGGCCCCATGAAGCATTACTATGAGCGGGTACTTCTTGTTTTCATCGTAATTGGGAGGCAGATATAACCCGTAAGGTTGATCGGTATCGTCAGCATCAGAAAAGAAAGAAAGCACCTGTGGGCCGCTGGCGTACTTTTGGGCGCTTGTATTAGTGATTGTCGACAGTAACCCGAGTAAGAGAAGAAACGCAGCCTTTGTAAAATGAAGCTTCATCTGCTATTTAATTATTTGTTGGTTAAATATAAATGAATTCATCATGTGAACGCACAAATCCGGCAAATGCTTTGAATTGGTCCTGTTAATAATTGTCAACAAAAAAAGGCAGATCTTTCGACCTGCCCCTTTTAACGTCTCTATATTATTCTGATCAGCTACCTAGTTCGCTAACTCTTCTTCTTTTTTACGAACTGTGATCACCAGTTGCTCGCTGTTTTCTTCGTGATTAGCAACCAGCACATCGCCTTCACGCAAATCACCTTTCAGGATTTCCTCTGCTACGGGATCTTCCAGGTATTTCTGGATCGCGCGGTTCAAAGGACGAGCGCCATATTGCGGATCATATCCTTTTTCAGAAAGGAAATCTTTTGCAGAAACAGTCAGCTCGATTTCATAACCCAATCCTTTCACACGGTTGAACAACTTGCCCAGAGAAATATCAATAATTCTGTGCAGATCCTCGCGTTGCAGCGAGTTGAAAACGATCACATCGTCCAAACGGTTCAGGAACTCAGGGGAGAATGCCTTACGAAGCGCACTTTGGATCGTACCTTTCATGATGTCATCCTGGTTCTCCGTTTTGGCCTTGGTCGAGAAACCGATTCCGGATCCGAAATCTTTCAAATCACGGGCTCCTATGTTAGAAGTCATGATAATGATCGTATTTCTGAAATCCACTCTTCTTCCCAAACCGTCAGTCAGGATTCCATCGTCAAGCACTTGTAACAGAATATTGAACACATCCGGGTGCGCCTTTTCGATTTCATCCAGAAGCACGACGCTATATGGTTTTCTTCTGATTTTTTCAGTCAGCTGGCCACCTTCTTCGTAACCTACATATCCCGGAGGTGCTCCAACCAAACGAGACACGCTGAATTTCTCCATGTACTCGCTCATATCAATCCGTACCAGGGAATCATCTTTATCAAACAGATAAGTTGACAATACTTTGGCAAGCTCCGTTTTACCAACACCAGTGGGTCCAAGGAAAATAAACGAGCCGATTGGTTTTTTAGGATCTTTCAGCCCAACCCGGGTACGCTGGATCGCTTTGGTCAGCTTTTCAATAGGGGGATCTTGTCCGATTACCTTACTTTTGAGCTCCTCTGCCATATTCAGCAATTTCTTGCCTTCATCCATGGACACATTCGTCACTGGAATACCAGTCATCATTGCTACCACCTCAGCTACATTATGCTCAGTTACCGTGTAGCGCTTTTGCTTGGTTTCTTCTTCCCAGGCCAGCTTCGCACGGTCCAGCTGATCGATCAGTTTCTTTTCACGATCTCTTAGCTGCGCTGCTTCTTCATATTTCTGGCTTTTTACGACCCGGTTTTTCTCTTGCTTGATGTTTTCGATCTGCTCTTCCAATACCAGAATATCCTCCGGAACAGTAATGTTGCTGATGTGAACTCTCGCACCGACTTCATCCAGTACGTCAATCGCTTTATCAGGCAGGAACCTGTCGGTAATATACCTCTCAGATAGCTTCACAGCAGTACTGATCGACTCCGGTGTATAATTGACGTGGTGGTGATCCTCGTATTTATCTTTGATATTCTCAAGGATCTGAATGGTCTCTTCAATTGAAGTAGCATCGACCATTACCATCTGGAACCGACGTGCCAAAGCGCCATCCTTCTCAATATACTGACGATATTCATCCAAAGTAGTGGCACCGATACACTGGATTTCTCCGCGCGACAATGCCGGCTTAAACATATTGGAAGCATCCAGAGAACCCGAAGCGCCGCCTGCACCAACGATCGTATGCAGCTCATCAATGAAAAGAATCACGTCAGGAGACTTTTCAAGCTCATTCATCACAGCCTTCATTCTTTCTTCGAATTGACCGCGGTATTTGGTACCAGCTACCAGTGAAGCCAGATCTAGCGTCACTACCCGTTTGCCAAACAGCACGCGTGATACTTTCTTCTGAACAATACGCAATGCAAGTCCCTCAGCAATAGCCGTTTTACCTACACCTGGTTCACCGATCAGAATTGGGTTATTTTTCTTGCGACGGCTCAGGATCTGCGCTACGCGCTCGATTTCTTTTTCACGGCCAACAATAGGATCAAGTTTGCCGACTTCGGCCATTTTCGTCAGATCCCGTCCGAAATTATCTAAAACAGGCGTGCGCGACTTTTCGGCACCTTTGGATTCTTTTCCGGATGAAGAACCGCCGCCTCCAAACATTCCGCCTCTTGCTTCGTCGTCTCCGTCCTCGGTCTCCGGCCCCATATGAGGTCTGGATCCTGATGATTGATATTCTAACATTTCCTTAATGACTTCGTAGTTAACATTAAATTTATGTAAGATCTGTGTGCCTACATTGTCTTCATCCCGCAGGATCGACAACAACAAATGCTCGGTTCCGATCAATGTACTTTTGAATATCTTGGCTTCGAGATAAGTGATTTTAAGTACTTTCTCTGACTGCCTTGTCAAAGGTATATTTTGGAGGTTCTTCACATTATTTGTTGCGGCTCCCTTGGTCGCCTGTTCGATCGTCTGACGTACATCGTCCAACGAAACGCCAAGCTTTTTAAGTAATCCAATCGCCACGCCGTCACCCTCACGAATCATTCCCAGTAGTAAGTGTTCTGCTCCAATGTAATCATGGCCAAGTCGGAGGGCTTCTTCCCGGCTCATAGAAATTACTTCTTTCACTCTATTCGAAAATTTTGCTTCCATTGTGTAGCAATAAAAAGTGTTTAAGGACATTAACGCTACTTGAGCTTACTTTGTTCAAATAGCTTTATTGAGACTTACAGGATCTTAACAAAACACTTTTTGCTTCCGGCCCCATGTTAAAGAGTAAATCAATAATGCTAAGATTGCCAACAAAATCATTCCCGAAAGTCTGATAATAAGGCGCTGGCTGGTAGTAAGAAAAGGAATGCAGGCTTTTTTTATTGTTTATGAGCGATATAACGTTATCGACGCAATTTTCTTCTTCCGACTCACCTGACAAAATGTACCTAATCTCCTTTTTAACCCCTACCAATCTAAGACAAATTGTCAATAATTCATAATTCAAATCCGCCAGGAATTTCAGTCTTTTTTCGTAAGTGTGGGTAAATTCAGATATGTAAAATTCGTAAAACGGAGACTTTCCGTAAGCGGATTTCAAACAACCCAAATGCCGCCTCAGCCAATCCTGGTTGTAATCGATCAAAATATCTTTTGTGGGGCTTGCTGCGTCGTATCCTTTTACGGGAACCGTCAATACATCAATTTTATTGGTAGTTAGCACACTACACCGGTTCCTAAACGTCTGCTTCACGTATCTCTCCGCTACATCAATCAAAATCCGGTCGTACTGAAGAATGCAGGTAAAGTATTCCAGGCAAGGCAAATACTGTAATTCTATTCTCGCCGTCCTGTTTTGCGCACTTTTCACTGATATTTCCGACACTATCAAATATGCTAAAGCCTGGTGATATTATCAAAAAATTTATAATAATTATTTTCCATGGTCAGCAATGTTCAATACTGACTTGGATCTTTACAATTTTCGGTCAGGAAAAAATACTGACATCCCCTAGACCTTCCCGTATCACTTCAAAGTCGTCGGCATCTGCTTTCACAATGGTCGAAGGAATATTGCCCCCGTAACCACCATCAATTACCATGTCAACCTGGTGCATGAATTTTTCATAAATCAACTCAGGATCAGTAGAGTACTCGATGATTTCATCGTCATCTTTAATGGAGGTGGTTACGATTGGATTGCCAAGATCCTTCACGATCAGCCTCGGAATCAGGTTGTCCGGTACCCTGATTCCAACCGTTTTTTTATTGGTATTTAAAAGCTTGGGAACGTTGCTGGTAGCGTCGAGAATAAAGGTGTAAGGTCCTGGCAGCACACGTTTCATCATCTTAAAGGCGGTATTGCCAACTCTGGCGTAGTCCGCGATGTGACTCAGGTCGTAACAGATAAATGAAAAGTCGTTTTTCTGGGGTTTGATACCTTTAATACGGGCGATTTTTTCTACGGCCCTTGTATTGTAAATATCGCAGCCCAGCCCATAAATCGTGTCCGTCGGATAAATAACCAGCCCACCGCCACGCAGGCATTCGACGACCTGACGTATTCGTCTCTCGTCGGGATTTTGGGGATAAATTTTAATGAATTCAGCAGGCATAGGAATTTGTAACTTTTGTTAAACAACACCGCTAAAAGCTAAATCCTTCCTGACCAGATGCTTTTTTTAAGTTTTTTATATAAAATCTGTAAGCAAAATTGACCGGAAGGTGCAGCCTGCACAGCAATATAACCAGTTCTGTTTGCCACCCTGGATTTTCAATGTAATTGAGCAAACGACGAAACTGCATGGCCAGCTCAAATTCGTGGGCGTACAAACATTTCCTGATAAATGTACGGATACGCGCCGCTAAAAGATCAAATTCCTGCTGGTCCCTGTTCAGGTCATAGGCTTTATTGCAGACTGTATAATACGAATTGAGCAGGCCGCTGTTTTTTTGATAGACAAGACTGGAAAGTGAGGCGGAATGCAGTCTTTTCTTCGTCAGTATTTCATCCTGATAGTGATACTTGAAGCGTACCGCAGATCTGACCCAAAAATCAAAGTCCTCGAACAGCAGCTCCTCGTCATAGCCACCAAGCAAATTAAGTGTTTCGCGGCGCATCATCATCGTAGGGGTGCAGATGAAGTAATTTTCAAGCACTTTTTTATACACATCGCCCGAAGGCACCTGCGTCACAGACCTGCCCCATTCGTCGACAGCATAATGATAATTCAGGTCGCGCCCGGATTCATCCATGTAGACTGCATTAGAAAATATCACCGCATAATCCTCAGGCAGCGCCTCGAAGGTCTCAATCTGTTTTGCAATGCGATCGGGCAGCATCATGTCGTCACCTGAAAGATCGATTACATATTTACCCTTTGCCAGGGCAAGGCCCTGATTAAATGCACGGCACAGCCCCTCATTACATCGATTTTTGACCCATTGAAAAACGTGCCCGGATTGCTGAAACCGATGAATAATGTGAAGCGATCCGTCGGTGCTGGCATTGTCGATAACGATCAGTTGCAGAGAAGGGTAAGTCTGGCTAAAAACTGAATTCAGAGTCTCTTCCAGGTACTTTTCCTGATTAAATACGGTCAGGATAACCGTTACCAACGGCAGTTCTAATTGTTTCATTGTACACGCACAGGCTGTCTTAGCTCACAACGGCGCCGAAGTTGTTGATGAAATGCGCCTTTCCTGTACAAAACTACTAACTATCCGAAAAACCGCAGCGGCAAGTTATTATACGGCAGATGAGCGTTTAACATGCCCCTTGCTCCGTCGGGCGGCGGCAATACTTGCATTGATCTCGAATCCAAGGATGATCACAAAAGCAAGCAGATACAGCCAGATCATCAACGCGATCATGGTACCGATCGAACCGTACAATTTGTTATAAGAACTGAATCGTGAAAGGTAAAAAGAGAAACCGTAGGTGGAAGCAAGAATGAGGACAGAAGCGACCACAGAGCCAAAATTTAAAAAAGCAGTATGTCGGCCGTGAGAGGGTGCGAACCGGTAGATGATGGAGATCGTGAGCATCAAAGAACCAAAACTGACCAGGTACCGGGTAATATTCAGAAGCGCCAGCAGCAGACTGTCCATTACAATGTTCCAGTCAGCCAGCAGGTTCATCACTGCATCTCCGACGATCAGTAGGATCACCGACACAAAAAGAACCAGAATCAGCAGTAAAGTGAGCAGGATTGCAATACCTCTCGTCAGTAGAAAACCGCGGATTTCTTCGTCTTCATAAACCATATCAAAAGACCGCATCAATGACATCATTCCATTCGTGGAAGCAATCATTGCGAAAATAAAACCGAAAGAAAGTACCCCTCCGCGCGGCCTGCTGATAATATCCATGATCGTCTGGTCCGCATCCTCATAAATTCCCCGCGGCATATTCTCATGCAGCAATTCCATGATCTGCTGGTCCAGGTTCTCGATCGGGATATAGGGAATTAATGTAAACAGGAAGATAATGGCTGGAAATGCTGCCAATGTAAGACTGTAAGCGACTGCGGAAGCACGCTGATCAATGTCATATTTCCTGTTGCTCTGAACCAGGTTGAGGATAATCTCGTAAGGAGATACCGTCCCTTTTACCAGCATGGTTTTTTGTAACCACTTGATAAGTCGCTTGATTTGGCGGTTTCGCAACAGTTTTTCAAGCAGATTTTCCATAGTTACTTTTATTCAAAATAAGAAAGAAGCTTTGCTCTCAGCTTCTCGGGCGCGGTACACAATTTGCTGTTATCACGACGTTGAAAAACCAGAGTTGTCTCACCGGTGTTAAGCAAAATATCATTCTGGTTTCTTATTTCATAGAAAAAACGGACCCGCACACCCGGCATTTCCTGAATTGTCACCCGGATGTTCAGCAGATCGTCATAACGGGCAGGTTTGAGATAGCGGAAATGACTTTCATAAACCGGCATCATTACCCCTTCATCTTCCATCGCCTTATAATGAAAATCCAGGCTCCGCAATGCTTCCACCCTGCCTATCTCATAATAGCGGGCATAATTTCCATAATACACATACCCCATCTGATCCGTGTCGGCGTACCTGACGCGAATGCCTTTGACTTCGTAAACAAACATATTATTTCAGGATTTTGAGCCTGTTCAGTTCAGCCTGATAAAGCCGGGCGTTTTTGAGATGGTCGTTATAATTAGTTGCAAATGCATGATATCCGGATAGATCGGCTTTTGCACACATATAAATATAATCGTGCTTATCGTAGTTTAATACCGCATCCAGTGAATTGAAATCAGCAACCCGGATCGGGCCGGGAGGGAGGCCGGTATTGAGGTAAGTATTGTAGGGTGATTTAATCATCAGCTGACCATTTAATATCCTTTTGATCGCGAAATCCTGCAATGCAAATTTGATGGTAGGATCCGCCTGTAAAGGCATTTCCGCTTTTAAACGGTTCAGATACAAGCCTGCCACACGCGGACGCTCGTCTACTTTTCTGGCTTGTTCTTCTTCGACTATGGAGGCCAATATGGAAACCTGCACGGGTGTCAGCCCAATTTCCTTTGCCTTTGCGATTTTTTCGTCCGTCCAGAATTTTTTGTACTCACTATGCATTCTGTCCAGAAATTTTTCTGTGCCGGTAGTCCAGAAAATCTCGTAAGTATTTGGTAAAAACATAGAAACGATCGTAAGCGTATCCAGGCCGTATTTGTTACATACTGCCGGATCATTCAATGCTTTCCGAAAGTTAGCTTCGCCAAACTCAAACCGGCTGCCAATGCGTTTGATCAGGTCTTCCTTTAATCTGATATTGTTAAAAGTAAGTTTTACAGCATCCTGATTTCCCGAGCTCAATTTTTTCACAACCGTGTAATTGCTGCTACCGGGCTTGATCACATATCGGCCTGCCTTCACTTTTTCAGGGTATTTCAAAAGTTTGGCCAGAAACCGGAAAGAAATGTGGTCATTAATCACATCGTGCTTGTTCAGGGAGTCCAGCACGGACTCGTATGTTGCCCCCTCCGGAATGAGCAGTGCAAAGCTCGACTGCTTGTCTACCTGCAGGTTGGGCGTTTTAAAGATCTGCCAGAAGTAGAACGAAAAAGTGGTGGCCAGAATGGCAAGGGTTACGAATAAACCTATTTTGAAATTACGCGACATATTGATCAGGCTGTCAGCTTGCGGCTGGAATTTTCTTTTGTTTATAAATTACTTTGAAACGGGATACTGAACCTTTTCGCCAGCTCGTCCAGTGACTTAACAACCGGTTCCAGCAATTGGATTCCATTTACACTCCTTTGTGCTTCCATTTCCCGCTCCGGATCTCCCGGGATCAGCACCTTTTCTCCTTCCACAGCCCGCGCCCCTCTGAATGCCCGGATCCATTTGTCCATATCATTCTTAAAATCATCGGCGGGTCTGAACCCATCCACCCGCATTGCGCCGAGAAAATGTCCGGTACCCAAACCTACACCTTCCTGCGCTGACATAAATCCGGCAGTAGCGAAAGGTGGCACCCAGGGACCAAAATTAGCACCCGAAAGTACGCCTGAAAATATATCCACTATCGCACCCAGCCCGTAACCCTTGTGGCTTCCGTGCTCCCGGTCGGAACCTAGTGGTAATAAGCCGCCGCCGCTCTTTACTGCATTGGAATCGGTCGTGGGATTCCCGTCCGCATCCTGTGCCCAGCCCAGCGGTGCAGGTAAATTTTTACGCTGCAATATCTCAAACTTGCCGTAAGCCACAGCTGTTGAAGCGAAATCTGCCACAAATGCAGGTTCTTCCATTGCTGGCACCGCCACCGCTATTGGATTGGTTCCCAGTAATTTATCAAGAGAAAAAGTGGGCGTAACAAGCGGAGCTGCATTAGTCATCGTCCAACCGATCATATCTTTTTCAAGCGCAAGCATTGCGTGATAGCCGGCGATACCGAAATGATTTGAGTTACGTACTGAGACCCAGCCCGAACCTGCCTTTTCCGCCTTTTCCATCGCGATTTCCATCGCCTGTGGCGCTACGACGAGCCCTAGCCCCCGGTCCCCGTCGACCACTGCTGTGCTCGGCGTTTCATAGACTATCTTTACCACCGGTGCCGGATTCAATCTCCCATTGTCGTATAACCGTACATAACCGGCCAAACGCGCTATTCCGTGCGAATCAACTCCGCGCAGATCGGCGCTTATCAGTACTGTCGAAGCCAGTTTCGCTTCCTCGACCGGGCACCCGATCGCCAGAAAAACTTCTTCTGTAAAATGTTTCAAATAACTGGCCTGGTACATATAATCAAATGAGTGAACTTCTTTTTATTTTTACCGAGATTGCAGCCACAAGTTGCTGCCGGCTGCAAATATCCAAATTCAATCGGCATCGTCCAATATTTCATTGTCCGTAACTAATACACGCTACCCACCCTTTCAGCTTCGACGGCCTCTTATTAAATGGAAATCAAGAATTCAGTCCTGAAAAGGATCATAAGCTATTTCATACGCGGGTTGGTGCTCGTCGCACCGCTGTATGCAACAGTCCTCATTATCTGGAGCGGCGTCGAATATCTGGACAATATTATTCCGATCGACATCCCCATTTCCAATCAGCAATCGGTTTATTTGCCAGGGCTTGGCGTGCTCATTATTATTTTAGGGATCATTTTACTGGGTTTTCTTTTTTCAACGATCATCCCGCAGTCCTTTTTTAAATTTACCGAAAGCCTGATGCGGCGGATCCCGCTGGTCAGCCTGATATACTATTCCATTAAAGATCTTATTCTTGCGTTTGTAGGCGATAAGAAAAAATTTAACCAGCCGGTACTGGTCACTATTTACAAGGACGCGGAAATCAAAAAGATCGGGTTCATCACCCAAAACGATCTGACTCACCTCAAAATCACCGACCACGTGGCAGTCTATTTTCCTTTTTCCTATTCTCTTTCCGGCGAGCTTCTGATCGTTCCTGCCGCGTTGATCGTACCCGTAGAAGCTTCTTCGACCGACGTCATGAAAATGATCGTATCAGGTGGTGTTTCAGTCAAAGTCTCCAAGGAAGAAACCACCGAAGAAGACTGAGTATGTCGATCTAAATAACCAACATTGCAACACTTCTGCCCTTTTAAGAGAATGATTCCCTATATTTGAACCATTCTTTTTGTGCTATGAGACAGCTGCTGCTTATCGTTCTTGTGTTACTTTCCGGGAGTTATGAAGTCTGGTCGCAAGACCACTACCAACCTCAAAAGGCCCTTTCCAGTGAAGAATTGTTTCTCAAACAAGGCGGCGCAAGCAGAGTGATCGCAACGCCCGGCCAGAAATATCTGGTACTGGACGCTTCTCCGGCAATCGGCGGATTTCACCGCTACCGTTTTTTTCCCGGCGACAATATCAAGTTCAGAATGCACAATGAAACCATTAAATTTAACGAAACCATCGCCAGCGTTTCAGACTCTTCTTTCACCATCGGGATACTCAACGAGGCAGTAGGCCGCATGGATTTTCAGGAGATACCACTGAAAGACATCCGCCTTATGAAGGTGTCACGCCGCATTCCCTTTATATCTCAGCTGGCCCCGATCCTTCCGCTCGCCGGGTTGATTTTCATTGGCGCCGACTTCTTCAATAAAGGCGTTGACGACAAAAGATTTACCACCGACGCGACGTCGCTTGCCGTTGGCGGCTCTATGATGGTTGCAGGTTATATTTGTTACCGGCTCACATTCTCTTCCCTGAAAATCAATAGCCGCAACAAGCTCAAAGTTCTGGAAACATATTAACTATTAGTGGCACATTCCCGTCGCCTATTCAAAATCTGATTTTTGCAAAAGTGAAATCCATTGTCGTTTACCCACCGAAACAACCCGTAAAAGCCGAAATTAAACTGGTAGCCTCGAAAAGCGAGTGCAACCGGGCATTGATCATCAATGCACTGACCGGATTCCAATGCGAACTTTCCAATGTTTCGGAAGCAAGGGATTCGCAAACTATGATGCGTTTACTGAATGCAAACGAAGAAATAGCCGATGTGATCGACGCAGGAACGACAATGCGGTTTCTTACTGCCTATTACGCAGTAACCAATCAAACAAAAATCATGACTGGCACCCCGCGCATGTGCGAGCGGCCGATCGGAATTCTGGTAGATGCATTAAGAAAACTGGGTGCAGATATTGAATACCAAAAAGAAGAAGGATATCCGCCTTTGAAACTGAATGGATTTACTTATTCGGGACAACATGAGCTCACCATGCGGGGAGACGTCAGCAGTCAATATATTTCTGCATTGCTGATGATCGCGCCCCAGCTGCCAAGCGGGCTTACCATCCAGCTGGAAGGCGAAGTAGGCTCCCGGCCTTATATTGAAATGACGCTCAATCAGATGGCGCATTTCGGCATTGAATATCAGGCAAACTGGCAAACCAACAAGATTACGATTCCCCCATTTAAATACCAGCCAAAGCCTTACGCCATCGAATCCGACTGGTCGGGCGCGAGCTATTGGTACAGCATTGTCGCTTTGTCGGAAAATGCAGAAGTTGAGTTGCTGGGGCTGAAAAAAAATTCATTACAAGGTGACAGCGCGATCGTTCAGATCATGCGGCATTTGGGAGTAGAAAGTTTGTTCACAGAGAGAGGAGTGTTACTAACCAAAATACCTGCCGCTGCGTCTATCGGCTGGGATTTCTCGGATTGTCCCGATCTTGCCCAAACTGTCGCCGTATGCTGCGCCGTGAAAAATATCCGGCTTTCCATGACGGGCGTGGAAAGTCTCAAAATAAAGGAAACTGACCGCATTTTCGCCTTACAGCAGGAATTAAAAAAGCTCGGGGCGGAGTTGACGGAGATTGAAAAAAATCATTTGTACGAGGTTTCCCGGACCAGGGACTTTCAACCGCAGGACTTACCTTCAATCCATACATACGACGACCACCGCATGGCCATGGCTTTTGCGCCAGCTGGAATGGTTGCGCCGATCAGAATAGAGGAACCGGAAGTTGTCGTAAAATCTTATCCGGGCTACTGGAAAGACCTCAGCCAGGTGACTGTCTGGGAAGAAAAAGACATTTAATCATACACTTTCATGGATGGTACGCTCTCCTTTCTGGCATCGGTCCCTATTTGGGTTTATATTCTGATAGTGATCGTGCTGATTGCGCTGAGGGATATTTTGCAAAGAAAACATACCATTCAGCATAACTTTCCGCTGGTAGGGCATTTCCGTTATATGCTGGAAACGATCGGGCCGGAACTGCGCCAGTATATCGTTGCCAACAACCGGGAAGAACTCCCTTTCAACCGCCGGCAGCGTTCATGGATCTATGCTTCTGCGAAAAAGGAAAATAATTACCAGGGTTTCGGGACGGACCAGAATATGCACGAGCCTGGTTATGTGCTTGTAAAGCCGGCCCTTTTACCTAAAAAAATAGATTCAACGCACAATCACCACGTCAAAAACGGAAACGATCCGCACCATTATACTATTCCGGCTGCCAAAGTAATTGGCGAATATCACAAGAGAAAAAGGCCTTACCGCCCGCGTTCTATCGTCAATGTAAGCGCAATGAGCTTTGGTTCGCTTTCCTCCCGGGCGATCGAAGCATTGAATAAAGGCTCTTACCGGTTTGGGAACTACCATAACACGGGCGAAGGCGGCCTTTCCCCCTACCACCGTTTCGGAGCTGATGTGGTGTTCAATATGGGCACTTCTTACTTCGGCGTACGCGATCTGGAAGGCAATTTTGTAATGGAAAAGCTGGTAAAAATGACAAGAGAAAATCCTTTCGTCAGAATGATCGAGCTGAAACTGTCGCAAGGCGCCAAACCCGGAAAAGGAGGTGTACTTCCGGCCAGCAAGATCACCGCGGAAATTGCAGAAATCAGGCATGTACCTATGGGTGTCGACGTCGTTTCTCCTCCCTACCACAGTGCATTTTCAGATGTGAAGGGAATGATCGATTTTATCGAAGCAATGGCTGAGGCAACCGGTTTGCCGGTCGGCATTAAATCTGCCGTAGGAAAAACGGAAATGTGGGAAGAGCTCGCCGACCTGATGGTAGAAACTGGTAAAGGCCCCGATTTTATCACGATAGACGGAGGAGAAGGCGGTACCGGCGCCGCACCGCCCTCTTTCGCGGACCACGTTTCACTTCCACTCGTTTTTGCTTTTAGTACTGTTTATAAAATTTTCCAGAAAAGAAACCTGAACGACAAGCTTACATTCATCGCTTCCGGCAAGCTCGGCCTGCCGGCCCAGGCTGTGATGGCATTTTCAATGGGCGCCGACGTGATTAATGTTGCAAGAGAGGCGATGCTGTCAATAGGCTGCATTCAGGCGCAGATCTGTCACACTAACCGCTGCCCGACCGGAATTACTACCAATAACAAATGGCTCGAATCGGGCATTGATCCGGCATTGAAAAGCGTACGTTTTTCCAACTATATGAGCACGCTTGCCAAAGAGATCATTGAAATTACGCACGCGTCAGGTTACGAGCATCCCTGCCAGTTCGGGATGAATGATGTGGATATTTCGATGGGCGATCACAACAAAACGGTCACACTTGCCGAAAATTACGGTTATTTAAAGACTATTGTCCCCTACTCCGGTATCGGGGAACTGCTTGACTGTCCACACCTGGGCGGCCGCGATATTCCCGGCGAGAAAGTCGCCTGATATTTTTAAACATACACACATGCTAAAAACTACTACCACACTATCATCATTTCTTCTATTCATCTCCTGCCGACAAACTCCGGCTCCTGATTTTTCCGAAAAAAGTTATTTCCCGCTCGAACCGGGCACCTATTCCGAGTTCAGGGTTGAACGGACAAAGTACATTTCAGACCAGCAAATACACACAAGCCGGCTCAAAGTGCGCAGGTCGGTTCAGCATTCATTTGAAGCCGACGGGCAGCTGATTTTCCCACTTCAATATACTCGTGAAGATTCTTTCAAAGAGTGGAAAACCGATTCAGTCAGTGCCGCCTGGATTTCAGCTGAGAAGGTTTTTGAGCAGGAAAATGGCAGACCGGTTATTAAAATGCTCTTCCCGCTTTCCGAACGGTTGAAATGGAAATGCGATGGGTATAGTATTGCTGGCAATGCGGAAAGTCTGGCCCTGCATGTAAATCAGCCCATGAAGATCGGAGGGCAACATTATCCGCACACCGTAACAATCGTCCGTCAGGACGACTCAACACTTTTGTCGAGAAAGAAGTATATCGAAATATACGCCGCTAACGTTGGACTGGTACTGCGCGAGCGGCTCAACATACAGTACTGTCACGCAGGCGACTGCATCGGAAAAGGCATCATCGAATCAGGTTGGAAGGAAATGTTTATTTTTGAAAAAATCGGAAAACAATGAGCAAAACTCTATTCATCAGCATCTTCCTGTTCTCATTTATTTCAAATGCTGCCTTCACCCAAAGTAGCCCGAGGTATCTGGTGCTTTTGAAAGACAAAACAGGCACCCCCTATTCGGTGGAGAAGCCACAGGATTTCCTTTCAGAAAGGGCTATTGCGCGTAGAAACAGGCAAAATGTTCCGGTTACTGCAACCGACCTGCCGGTCAACCCTGCTTATATTACTGCTATAAAACAAACCGGCGCCGCCGTGATCTTCTCAACACGCTGGTTCAATGGCGTGTTGATAGAAGCTTCGGCCGCCCAATTGGAAGCGATTAAGAAACTGGCCTTTTACAAAGGCATTGAGCTTAACCTGCCGGTAGCAAATATCAGTTCCGATTCTCCGGGCATCCAGCGTGTAGCGAAAAGCCAGGAAAAATTTGGCACAACGGAAGACCTCAACTATGGAAATATGAATGCACAGCTCGCACTAATGGAAGTGCCGGAGTTGCATAAAAAAGGATTTCAGGGCGAGAATATGCTGATTGCCGTGATGGATAACGGTTTTGTAAACGGAAATACATTAGGCTTTCTTGATCAGCTGCGAACTGAAAAACGCATTATCGACACCTATGATTTTTTGAACCGGGAAACCAACGTTTACAATAGCGGCTCACATGGTATCAACGTACTTTCGACTATGGCCGCTTACCAGCCCGGCACAATGATCGGTGCAGCATTCAAAGCTTCTTACGCACTGTACCACACCGAAAATGACTTCGGAGAATCGCCTTATGAAGAAATAACCTGGCTTCTGGCCGCCGAGCGGGCGGATAGTATCGGCGCCGACGTTGTGAACACTTCGCTGGGTTATTATTCTTTCGACGATGATTTTGCCACCGATGCCTACAATTATACTTATGAGGACATGAACGGAAAAACGACCATTATCAGCCGGGCAGCGCGGTTTGCGACGCGAACCGGAATGCTGGTCGTGAATTCGGCGGGTAACGAAGGGAATAATGCCTGGCGATACATTACCGCCCCTGCCGATGTGGATTCCGTATTAACGGTCGGTGCTACTACCTATGACCGGAGCTATGCCGCGCTAAGTTCCATTGGCCCCAATGCAGCCGGCCAGCAAAAGCCTGATTTGGCGGCAGTTGGATTCGGCACTGTGGTAGGATCTGTCTCGGGCTCTGCCAGCAGCGGCAACGGTACTTCCTTTTCTTCACCTTTGATCGCCGGACTAGCCGCGATCCTCTGGCAGGCACATCCGCAACTCACCGCCCAGCAGATTATTTATGTATTAAAAAAATCAGGTCACCTGGCCAATGCTCCTGATAATAAGTTAGGCTTCGGTGTCCCCAGCGCAGTCAAAGCAGAGCAGATTATCGCCGATGAATTCAGCCCGCTTGGCACCGAAGAGGGGATAATCAGCTCCATTATATTGGCCCCAAATCCGGTAAATACCAATGTTACGCTGACAATTCCGCCCGCGCTCATCGGCAGGCATGCGAGCCTGAATGTATTCGGTGTAAATGGCGTTTCCAGGTACAACAAAACCGAGCGTTTAACAGAAAGTCACACCATTTTTGCCGGAAACTTACCTGCTGGCTTGTACCTGATGAGCATTCAGGTTGATAATCAGGAACGCACCTTAAAGTTTATAAAGAAATAGTCTTCCTGACCATTCGCATGATCGATTCCGAGTTGTTGAAATGACGGACTTCTGAAATAGGGATCCATTGTACGTCCCGGGATTCGCTATTGATTGCAATCTCTTGTTTTTCATCAGATTGATAGGCAAACCGAATGTCATAATGCAGGTGTTCGGGGGTTTCTTTGTTGGCAGGAATAGGATGAATATCGATGTCGAAAATACCTTTCCTGGCCAAAATCAAGTTGTTGATCCCTGTTTCCTCCCATACTTCCTTACGCGCCACACTTTCTACATCCGGATCGCCGTCGCAATGTCCGCCCGGCTGGAACCAGCGGTTCAATTTGAAGTGATGCATCAGTAGAACTGAATTTTTATCAGCTGACAAAACCCAGCCCGAGGCTGTAATATGACCTTCTAAGAGTGTCCTTTTGAAGCAGTCAGGGTTCTTTCGTACAAAATTTATCGTTTCAAAATACATCTTTTCCTCCTCCCCGGATTCCGGTTTATATGAATCCAGGAGTGCAATCAAACTGTGGCGTTTCATCTAGGCTATCTGATTTTTTAATTCTAATTTCACCGCAAGTTTAACACATCGCGCCATAACCACCTTATCCTATGAAAAAGCATCTACTAACTGTTTTGCTTGCCGTTTTGCTTTCTACTTATGCGATCGGACAGCGCACGCCGGCATTGAGTCAGGGCGCGCAGGTAATGCAAACTATTGGCGTTACTGATTTTACCGTTAACTATTCACGGCCTACGCTCAAAAAAAGAAAAGTATTCGCCGACAGCTCTGCACTCGCGCCCTACAACCAGCTCTGGCGCACCGGAGCAAACAGCCCGACTACACTTGAAGCCAGCACAGAATTCAACTTCGGTGGCAGAACGGTACCCGCAGGGAAATACGCGTTGCTTTCGATTCCTTCGGGCACGGCCTGGACGGTGATCTTGAACAAAAAATATGATCAGGGAACAGAAAGCTACCAAGAATCCGAAGATGTAGCACGTGTGACTATCGGGCCTACCTCGGGGGAATTTCACGAGGCTTTCAAAATAGACATTGAGCCCGTTTCGGATAGTACCGGTTATGTGATCCTGTCGTGGTCGTCGGTGAAGGTTCCCATTCCGGTTTCGATACGCACGGAATCGCTTACTATGAATGCCCTGAACAAAGTAATTGCAGAAAAGCCCGAGGATACTGATGCATTGGAAAACGGGGCGGGATACTTACTTACAAAAGGAAAAGATTTGCCAGTGGCACTTTCCTGGGCCGACAAAGCGATCGGATTGAAAGAATCTTACTATAATATGTGGCTAAAATCCTCAATACTAGCCAAATTAGGCAAATACAATGAGGCGCTGCCGGTAGCCCAAAAAGCACTTACGCTGGGCAAGTCTGATGATCAGGCATTCACCGGTTTTTTCAAGGGACAAATTGAAAAGACAATCGCCGAAATTCAGCCAAAAGTCACTCCGAAGACAGTTACGACGAGCGTGAAAGGCAAAAAGAAAAAGAAATAGCTTCTGATTTATCTGAAAAACCGCGGTACGCTCCATTCAAAACGAACAGCCAGCAGGCGGATTACAATGATGACGAGCGACGCAGAAATGAAAGCGCTATTTCGTTCCATGCCAAGTTCATCAAACAATAGATAACTGCATGCCCCTGCAAGGCATGCAGTTGCATATACTTCTTTCCTGTAAATGATTGGGATTTCATTCGTCATCACATCCCGGATCACGCCACCCATTGTAGCAGAGAAAACGCCCATAATCACCGCAATTTCTGGTCTTACGCCTAAGTGAAGCGCCTTTTCCGTGCCTACGATCGTAAACAATGCAATTCCGAAAGTGTCAAAAAGGAACAGCGTTTTTCTGAGTCTCAGGAGGAATTTGAAAAATATAAATGTGGCCAGTACACCAGCCAGGATTGCATAAATAATGGTAATGTCGCTGATCCATACCAGCGGGTAACTTCCAAGCAGAATGTCACGTAATGTTCCGCCGCCTATCGAAGAAATGAATGCGGTAAATAATGCTGCGAACCAATCGGGGTTTTGCAGGTCTTTCACAGCCAGCGCGCCTGAAATGGCAAATGCGAAAGTCCCGATGATTTCAAGAACGTATTGAATACTCATTTCTCAATTGCTAAACCGCCACCGGCGCCTTGATACCCGGCCAGGGATCGTAATTACGCAGCTCGAAATCTTCAAATTTAAAATCCAGGACGTTTTTTACGTCCGGATTGATCGCCATCGTAGGCAATGCACGGGGCTCGCGGCTCAATTGCGTTTCCACCTGTTCCAAATGGTTGAGGTAAATATGGGTATCTCCTCCTGTCCAGACAAAATCGCCCAGATCAAGGTCGCATTCCTGCGCAACCATCATCGTTAATAATGCATAACTGGCGATATTGAAAGGTACGCCCAGGAAAACATCCGCACTGCGCTGGTAAAGCTGGCAGGACAACTTCCCTTTGGTTTCACCCTTATCTGTATCAGCAGGTGCCACATAAAATTGAAACAGTGCGTGACAAGGCTGCAATTTCATTTGCGACAATTCTGACGGATTCCACGCCGAAACCATAATCCGGCGCGAATCCGGAGTATTTTTAAGCTGTCTCAAAATCTCCTGCAACTGGTCGACAGACTTACCGTCCGCGCCCTCCCAGCTTCTCCATTGTTTACCATAAACTGGTCCGAGATCACCATTTTCATCCGCCCACTCGTCCCAGATCGAAACGTTATGGTCTTTCAGGTATTTGATATTGGTATCTCCCTTCAAAAACCACAATAGCTCGTAAATAATGGACTTTGTATGGACTTTTTTGGTGGTAACCAGCGGAAATCCGTCCTGCAGGTTAAAGCGCATCTGATAGCCAAAAACGCTGATCGTTCCGGTGCCGGTACGGTCCGTTTTGCGGACTCCGTGGTCGAGAATATGGCGGAGCAAGTCCTGGTATTGTTGCATCTGGCAATGAAATTATAAGCTGAACTGAAATTATACGTTGGCGATTTCTACCTCGTAGGTGATCGTCGCAAGTGCTTCAAGCTGAGCCGTAGCCGAGCAATATTTCTCCATTGAAAGTCCGATCGCACGGTTTATCTTTTTCTCGTCCAGCTGATTACCTGCAAATTTGAAAGTCAGGTGGATTTTGCGGAACGGCTTGCGTTCAGTATTTTCCTCCTGCTCCCGGTCGCCATCGGCCACAACGCGAAAATCGGTAATGTCCTGACGCTGCTTTTTCAGTATCAATACCACATCGATCGCACTGCAACTGGCGAGCCCCATCAAAAGCAGCTCCATAGGTCTGACACCCAGATTACTACCTCCGATTTCCGGTGAACCGTCGGTATGTACCTTTACTTCTGATGAACCTGAACCTTCGAAATGGAAGGCATCATCGACGCGCACTAGTTCTATTTTCATAATGATTTTAAAAGCTGCAAATATACTTATCAAATGCGATTCGGGTGTTTAACCCGATCATTAAAAACAACGATAATCGTCGTATATTCGTTTTATAAAGTACTAACCCTGCAATGAAATGTTAAAAACCTGCCCGGCGCTACTGCTTCTGCTGTTTTTTCTGGTCAACTGTAAAAAAAGCGACGACAATACGAAACCCGCTGAAAAGGTTGATGCAGAAAAAGAACTGAGCGGGACCTATCAGGGGTACAAATTTTTTAACAAATCGAAAAAGGATTCGCTGGCCGTTACAGTCAAGATAAGCCGGGTTGCAGATAACAAGCTGGATCTGGAAGAAATAACTCCATTTAACCACACCAAACAACTGGAAATGAATGGATTAAGTTTCACTTACGACCGAGGCACCGGCGAAGACGATTGCGGCAGGATTTCCATGAAAGGCTCCGGTAGCTTCAAAGGAAAGAATCTGTACGTGATTGAAACGATCACCTGCGCACGCGGCAATGCACCGGATAAGTTCGTAGAGTACCATGTAACCAAAAATTAGTATCAACAAACGACCAGGACTATGTGGACAGAGGAAGATAACAAGCTGAAAAAGAGCTTCACTTTTAAGGATTTCAGAGAGGCTTTTGCATTCATGACCGAGGTTTCTGAAACCGTCAACGAAATGGACCACCATCCTTTCTGGACCAATACCTATAATAAGGTGAGCTTCGAACTGAATACGCACAGTGAAGGTGATATCGTCACTGAAAAAGACCAAAAACTGGCGGCGGCCATTGATCAAATCTTTGAGAAAAGGAAATAAACTGACGAGCCGGCTTCTCTTCATTGATTGTCCGGCTATTTTTAAATGAAACTTTACATCGTCCCTACCCCCATTGGAAATCTGGAAGATATCACTTTACGTGCTATCAATGTTTTAAAAAGCGTGGACGCCGTGCTGGCCGAAGATACCCGCACTTCGGGCTCGCTGCTTAAACACCTCGGGATTTCCAAACCTTTGCATAGCTATCATATTCATAATGAGCACCAAACAGTCACCCGCGTCGTCGAACGCATTTTGAAAGGCGAAACAATGGCGCTTGTTTCTGATGCCGGAACGCCCGCTATTTCCGACCCCGGCTTTTTGCTGGTAAGAGAATGTATTAAACAGGGAGTGGATGTGGAATGTCTGCCAGGCCCTACTGCATTCGTACCTGCACTGGTCAATTCGGGCCTGCCCTGCGACAGGTTTACTTTTGAAGGCTTTTTACCCCACAAAAAAGGGCGGCAAACGCGACTCCAAAACCTGGCTGCCGAAGAGCGGACCATGATTTTCTACGAATCGCCGCACAGGTTGCTGAAAGCATTGCAGCAGTTTGTCGAATTCTTTGGCGCCGACCGGCAGGTGTGCGTTTCGAGAGAACTGACAAAGATTTATGAGGAAAATGTGAAAGGTACCTTACAGGAAGTGATTGATTATTTTACCACCAAAACCGTAAAAGGCGAGATTGTGATCGTACTTGCGGGCAAAGCAGAAGAAAAAAAGAAATTTGATAAATATGAGGATTAGCATCCCCCGCCAGCTCCGGAATATTAGCCTGTTCCTGTTTGTTTTTTGGTTAAAAATATCGCCTGCGTTCGCTCAGATGCCTATGCTGAGCCCGGAAGCAAAAGCCAGCCTCGTCACGGTCGGCCCGGGACAGGAGCTGTATTCCGGCTTTGGACACAGCGTATTGTGGATTTACGACCCGGTAACCGGCATTGACCGGGCCTATAATTATGGTACGTTCAGTTTCGGGGAAGGTAACTTTTATATCAAATTTTTGCGGGGAACGCTCCCCTATTCCCTTTCTGTTTCAGAACTTTCGTTGCAGGCAGCACATTGGCAAATGGAGAACCGCTCCATTTCCGAGCAGGTATTAAACCTCTCTAACAGCCAAAAACAAAAGCTTTTTCAGTTTTTAGAGAACAATTACCTGCCGGAAAACCGGGAATATCAATACAAATTCTTTTACGACAATTGCTCCACGCGCATGTCCGGCGCATTGCAGGCAGCTTGCGGCGACAGTCTGATTTATAACGGGTACACCAAAGAAAAGCTAAGCTTCCGGCAATGGATCGATCGCTATGCGTACAAGCAAAAACCATGGGCCGACTTTGGGATGGACCTGGCGATCGGCGCTCCTTCCGACGAGATCGCAACAGCTTACCAGGCGACTTTCCTGCCTGATAATATGGCGAAGGCGTTTACCGACGCCAAGGTAAAAACGGCAAAAGGAGTCGAGCCGCTGGTATTGACCACCCAGCCGCTCTTTACCGCGGCCTCCCCTGCCCCTCCCGGCTTTCTGACGCCTGCTGTTTGTTTCTGGACACTGGCTGTGCTGGTAGTTGCATTCACTTACTGGCAGACAAAAAAAGAAAAGATCAATTTCCTGCTGGACAAGGTTCTCTTTTCGATTGTAGGTCTGGCGGGCTGGATACTGCTTTTATTGTGGTTTGGTACCAATCACGGCGTCACCACCTGGAACTATGATATTCTGTGGGCATTCCCGCTTTGGCTACCCGTGATATTTGTACTTTCTGAGAAGAAGAAACCTTCGTGGTTTCAGTTTTTCTTGATTTTTTATGGATTTCTCTTACTTTGCGCGACGGGTAATGCGACCAAGCATAACTATGTAGTCATCCCGATCCTCCTGATGCTGATCGTCAGGGTGTATTACATTAATAATTCACTTTCAAAAATCCCCTCGGGGGAAAAGGAGTATGGATCTGAAATTGCTGACACAAAAAACAGTTGAGATCGTAAGGCAGGCATCTTCCTTCATTCAGCAGGAAGCGGCGCTGTTCTCACGTGAGAAAATTGAATATAAAGACTTAAATAATCTGGTCTCATATGTTGATAAGGAAGCCGAAAAGCTACTTGTGGCCGGTCTGAGCAGCATTTTACCAGAAGCAAGTTATATTACAGAAGAGGGTACCACAGGCACGGAACCCGATCCGGACGCCCTGAACTGGATCATTGACCCACTTGATGGAACCACCAATTTTATCCACGGACTACCTGTCTACTGCGTAAGTGTCGGGCTGGCAAAGGGGAAAGAATTGTTGCTTGGAGTGATCCATCAACCTAGTATGGACGAAATGTTTTACGCCTGGAAAGATGGCGGAGCCTGGTGTAATGACCGGCAGATCAAGGTTTCCAGCGTACCACTTTTACAGGATAGCCTAATCGCCACCGGCTTTCCATATTATAAGTTTGAAAAACAAAAACGCTACATGTACATTCTGGAATTGCTGATGCAAAAAACGCACGGTATCCGAAGAATGGGCGCAGCAGCTGTGGACCTGGCCTACGTAGCGGCAGGAAGGTTCGACGGTTTTTATGAATACAACCTCAATTCCTGGGATATGGCCGCGGGCGTCTTGATGATCAAAGAAGCAGGCGGCACAGTTACGGATTTTAACGGCACAGATAATTATCTTTTCGGAGGAGACATCATAGCCACCGCCGGCCCCGCCCATCACGAACTGGTGGCGGTGATTAAAGAGAATTTTTAAGAAGGGAGGAAGGAGGAATGGACGAGGGGAGGAAGGGGGAAAAAAAATTTACTTCCTCCCTTTCCTCCTTCCTCCCTTTCCTCCCCACTTCATCCATTCAGTCATTTATCGCACCGGCGACCCGGTCATTCAACATTAGAAATGGACATCGATCAACTGCGTTACCCTATCGGCTTGTTTCAGTCTCAGGAGAGCTATACACCGGCTGAAGTAAAATCCAACATTCAAATTATCAGTGCATTACCTTCCAAGTTTATCAACCTTTTGGGGAGCTGGGAAGATGACAGGCTGAATACGCCTTACCGGCCAGATGGCTGGACGGTTCGTCAGCTGGTGCATCACGTAGCGGATAGTCATATTAATGCTTACACGCGCTGTCGGCTCGCATTGACGGAAGACAATCCGGTGATCAAACCTTACGAAGAACAACTCTGGGCCGAACTACCCGATGCAAAAACCGCACAGATTGATCTCTCTATCCAGCTGATGCGATACGTGCATTTGCGTTGGGTTTTGCTTTTGAATTCAATGGATGAAAAGGACCTGGCAAGAACTTACACGCACCCGGCGACCGGCAAGGTTTTCCGCCTTGACGAAGTGATCGCAAATTACGCCTGGCACAGCGAGCACCATTATCAGCATGCATTTCAACTGGCACTGAGGAACAATTGGAAGTAGGTCCATGTTTTTGATTTATGCTGACACAGGAAATCATCATATTACTACTGTTTCTAGCCGCCGCCGGATACATCGGATGGCGGGTTTGGAAAGCTTTTGACAGCCGCAACAGCGGAGGTTGTGCGAAGGGATGTGGCTGCGCGGCGGATAAGGCTGCGGTTCATGCGAAAAGGTAAATATCTACAAAGCTTCTGGGTAAATAGGCCTCCTGAAACCTTTTCCGCAAATGTGAATCGATTCACTTTTTATTTCGTAAATCAAAAAACGACATAAACACCAAAAAGCCCCTTCCGGGGCTTTTTGGTATATTACATTAACTGCGAACTACAACGCGCCCTTCTTGATATCTTCCACAACGCCCGGATCAAGCAATGTGGATGTATCTCCCAAATTATTCACGTCACCTTCCGATATCTTCCTTAAAATCCGGCGCATGATCTTTCCTGAACGTGTTTTTGGTAGTCCGGTTACGAACTGCACTTTATCCGGCTTGGCGATCGGACCAATGATCCGTGAAACGGTGGCTGCTATATCTTTCCGGAACATTTCTGCATCGTCGATCTCGTTTTCTGCGATTACATACGCGTAAATACCCTGTCCTTTGATATCGTGCGCATAACCGACAACCGCTGATTCAACCACACCCAGATGCATATTGATCGCATTCTCAACCTCAGCAGTTCCAATCCTGTGACCTGAAACGTTTAATACATCATCAACGCGGCCGGTAATGCGGTAGTAACCATCTTCGTCACGCAAGCAACCGTCACCGGTGAAATACATGCCCGGGTAGGTAGAAAAATAAGTCTGCCGCGCCCGCTCGTGATCACCGTAAGTTGTCCGGACAATGCCTGGCCAGGGGAACTTGATACAAAGATTCCCGCTCACACCATTACCCTCAATTTCAACTCCCGCTTCATCGACCAGCACCGGCTGAATTCCCGGCAGCGGCAAGGTTGCATAAGTAGGCTTTTCAGGAGTAATTCCTGCCAGTGGCGAAATCATAATTCCACCGGTTTCGGTTTGCCACCAGGTGTCTACCAGCGGGCAATGGTCACCGCCGATGTTGGTTTTAAACCAGTGCCAGGCTTCCTCGTTGATCGGTTCCCCTACCGAACCCAGTTTTTTGAGAGAAGAAAAATCATGTCCTTTTACATAATCCAAACCAAAGCTCATCAGCGAACGGATCGCTGTGGGCGCAGTATAAAGAATATTTACCTTGTGCTTTTCAACAATCTTCCATAACCGGCTTGCATCCGGGAAAGTAGGAACACCCTCAAAAACAACGGAGGTAGCGCCATAACATAGTGGTCCGTAAACGATGTAACTATGCCCTGTGATCCAGCCGATATCCGCCGTACAGAAATGCACTTCGCCTTTTTCATACTGAAACACATTGGCAAAAGTGTAAGTAGCGAAAACCATGTAGCCGCCGCAGGTATGCACAACACCCTTTGGCTTTCCGGTTGAACCCGAAGTGTACAGGATAAACAGCATGTCCTCCGCGTCCATCGGCTCGGCCGGACACACAGAATCGACGTGCTTCACTTCCTCTTCCCACCACAGGTCGCGCCCTTTGAGCATCGAAACCGGCGTGCGGGTACGGGTCATCACAATTACATTTTTAACTGTATCACACTGAACAAGTGCCTCGTCCACAGTCGCTTTCATCGGAATTACCTTATTTCCCCTGAAAGCACCATCGGAAGTGATCACCATGGTACATGCAGCATCATTGATCCTGTCTGCAATTGATTTGGCGGAAAACCCACCAAACACCACGGAGTGCACCGCTCCGATCCGGGCGCATGCCAGCACTGCGACCGTCAGTTCGGGGACCATTGGGAGATATATACAAACCCTGTCCCCTTTTTTAACACCGTGCTTTTTCAGCACATTGGCAAACCGGCAAACGCGGTCGTAAAGCACATAATAGGTTATGGAAACTGCCTGGTCTTCGGGATCATTGGGTTCCCAGATCAGGGCAACCTGGTCTCCCTGCGTTTCCAAATGCCTGTCGAGCGCGTTCTCAGTAATGTTCATCGAACCGCCTTCAAACCATTTCACATTAGCCTGTGTAAAATCCCAGCTCAGGACTTTTTTCCAGGGTTTCCGCCATTGAAATTGTTGGGCTACTTCCGCCCAGAAACCTTCGGGATCGTCTACGCTTTGTTTGTAGGCAACCTGATACTCTTCAAAGGTCTTAATTCTCATGTTTTTTTAAGGTTAACTTAGGGAAATAGGATATTGAGCGACAAGTTATAATTTTGGTTTGGATAAAAGAATTGGAAATGGAAGAAACCGGCCTCTCTGAACCAGAGATTGCATTTATCAATAATCACAGACATGAAAATGCCGGCCAGCTTATTTTGAAGGCTAACCAGTTCAAAGGTTTGGATATCAAGAAACTAGCTGCACAGATCTTATCCAGACAAAAAGCGGCTAAAAAATTACCCGGTTGGTATGCGAATGAAAAATTGATATTTCCTCCCGCCTTGTCCGTCGAACAATGCTCCTCGGAGGCGACTGCCCGCTACAAGGCCAGCCTGGTATCCGGCGAAACGCTCGCAGATATCACCGGCGGAATGGGAGTGGATTGTTTTTATATGAGCAGGAAATTCGGGCGAGTACATTACTTCGAAATGCAGGAAGCCGTTGCAGCCACTGCCGGGCATAATTTCAAGCAACTCGGAGCGGAAAATATAACTGTCCACAATGCGGATTCCCTCGCTAAATTACAGGCTGACCAACCTGCTGTCGACTGGATTTACGCGGATCCAGCAAGACGAAATGAGCAGCGTGAGAAGGTTGTGCTGCTCTCTGACTGCACGCCGGACATTGTTTCAAACCAAAGATTACTGTTTGAATATGCACCCAATATCCTGCTCAAAACTTCCCCGTTATTAGACATCGATCTAGCCTCCCGCGAGCTGGAAAACCTCAAAGAAGTGTACGTGATCGGTTATGAACAGGAATGTAAAGAGCTGCTTTTTGTTTTGGATAGAGATCAGGAACACAGCAGATTTACGATTAAAGTCCGTATTCTGGACGATCAGGGAGTTGCATTAAAATCGCTTGACTTTGATCGTGAAACTGAAAGAGACGCAGCCGTCACTTATTCGGAACCACTTCATTATTTATATGAACCGCACGCTGCCGTTTTGAAAGCGGGTGCATTCAAGACCGTTTGTGAAAGGTATGCGCTGAATAAACTGGCCGTGAATAGTCAGCTCTATACTTCCGAGATTCTGGTCGGGGACTTTCCAGGGCGATCATTCAAAATCACAGCTGTGTGCAAGCCGGATATTCGTGAAATTTCAAAACACATCGGCGGGAACAAAGCCAATCTGACAATCCGCAATTTCCCGGCAACAACAGAGGATTTGAGGAAAAAGTGGAAATTGAAAGAAGGAGGCGAATATTACCTCTTCGCCACCACGCTTTCAGATAATTCCAGAGTAGTTATCGTGACTACAAAAGCAGCTATTTAAGAAAAGTCTCTTCGTAGATCTTTTCAGAAAAACCCAATGTTACCGCTTTCCCGGTGGCGTCTTCGATCACCGGCCTTTTGATCACGGTCGTGTGCGCCACGGCCAGTTTTGCGGCCGATTTCTCGTCCGTAACAGACAGTTTCAATTCCTCCGGAAGCTCTTTCCATGTCGTGGAAGCTTTGTTGATCACTTTTTCCCACGGAAATGCCTTAAACCAGTTCTCGACTTTGTCGGTGCTGATGCTGTCTTTCCGATAGTCGTAAAATGTATAGGCTATCTTATTCTTTTCCAGCCAGGTACGGGCTTTTTTAATGGTATCGCAGTTGGGTATTCCGTAAAGGGTCAACATTATGTTACTGATTCAATTACTAAATAAAGATTAAAGCTGGGTTGCAGCCGGTTCGTCAGGAATGAGGTCGGAGTTATGCATTTTTTCATCATCCAACTCTCCTTCCCAGCGCGCGATTACAGCAGTAGCGAGGCAATTCCCGGTCACATTCACCGAAGTACGCGCCATATCCATGAGTTCATCAATACCCATGATCAGCAAAACCGGCCACTCGGGCATTCCAAAGTTGGCGATCGCGCCGAGCAATATAACCAGCGTAGCGCGCGGGATGCCAGCCACCCCCTTACTCGTCAGCATCAGTAATAAAACCATCGTAAGCTGCTGTCCGATAGACATTTCTGTGCCTGTCGCCTGCGCAACAAATACGGTCGCAAGTGCGAGATATAAGGTGGACCCATCAAGGTTGAAGCTGTATCCGGTGGGCATTACAAATGAAACGATCTGTCGCGGCACACCGAATTTTTCCATTTTCTCCATCGCTTTGGGTAATGCGGACTCTGAACTTGTAGTTGCAAATGCAATGGAAACGGGTTCGAAAATCGTCTTCGCGAACTTGATGATTGGAATCCGGGCAAACAATGCGATCGGAACGAAAATGACCAGGATGAATACGATCAATGCACAATACAAAGTTGCCAGCAGCAACGCGAGGTTTCTGAGTACGTCAATTCCCATGTGGCCGACGGTTTCAGCGATCGCTGCGCCCACACCTATCGGCGCGAAGTACATGATGATTTTGGTAAACTTAAACATCACCTCCGCAAGCAGCTCTACGCCATGTACGAATTTCTCCTTCTTAGCGGCTGGCAATAAGGCAAGACTGATGCCGAAGAGGACACTGAAAACAACGATCTGAAGTAC
This sequence comes from Dyadobacter sp. UC 10, assembly GCF_008369915.1. Taxonomy (NCBI): domain Bacteria; kingdom Pseudomonadati; phylum Bacteroidota; class Cytophagia; order Cytophagales; family Spirosomataceae; genus Dyadobacter; species Dyadobacter aurulentus. Next base: position 1,149,338 of record NZ_VSRN01000001.1, read on the forward strand.
TTCTCCGTGGTAAATAGACTTGGCTACGTTTTCAGGGAATGAATGCAGAACAATATCCTGCCAGCTTTGCTCGGCTACTTTCGGCAAGGTTGCATTTAAACTTTCAGGAGGAATAATGCCCTCGCCCGGCTTGAACCAGTTGGCAAAAAACAATCCGATCAGCAATGCAAAGGTGGTAACCACCTCGAAATACAGCAGCGACTTCCAGCCCATTCGACCCACTTGTTTCAAGTCCGAATGCCCGGCGATACCCGTCACAAGCGTTGCGAAAAGCAGGGGCGCAATGACGGTTTTGATCATCTGTAAAAATATCTGTCGCAGAAAGTGCAGCTCGGTACCCATTTTAGGGAAATCGTAGCCGATCTCGGTACCGACGAGCATCGAGATCAAAATGGAGGTTGTCAGGTTTTTCTTAAGAATCGCAAATACGATCAGTCCCGCGAGAGCGAGCCACCGAAGTGTGATCAACAGGCTATCAGAAAGGGAAATAATATCATAAGCACTTAGAACTGAGGCAAGTGCCGCAATAGTAATCAATGCGATGTTTATAATAGTAATTTTACTCTTCATATAGGAGAATAGAAATGGAGAAGATTAGCGGATGTCATTTCTTAGCTCAATTTGGCACAAAATTTTTAATATGTGCCTTCAGCGACACTCCAAATTTGCAAACTATCTGCGATGCATATTCATTTTGGCTTCGGAAATTCTGAAAACATGAGCGGAATCCTTTGATGCAGTACTTAAAATGAATATGTTGGTAGCACGCTTATATACTTCAACCCTTGCATATCATGAACCGGATACTGATTCCTATTGACTTTTCCGAAAATGCCAAACGCGCATTGTCGGCGGCAAAAATGATTTCCCACAAAGAAGCTACCGAGCTCCTTGTGCTGCATGCCTATCAGCCATACATCGTAGACGTGAACCTCACCCCGGGCGGCGTTATGCCGGGAGTCGGCGGGGCGGATTTTCTGAACATGACAAGCGAACTGGAAGACGAATTTCGTAAGAAACTGGAAGATTATGTGGATGAACTCGCAGCAGAGGGATATCAGGTTCGCCCGTTATGGATTTTTGGCAGTGTGCAATCTGCTGTGGAGGAAGCTATTAATGAACATCATCCGGACCTGATCGTGATCGGAAGAACGGGTACCGGCGGGTTTCTGGATAAACTGATCGGAAGTTCCGCAACGCAGATCGCCCTGCATTCAAAATGCCCGGTGCTGGTAATACCACCTCAAAGCAATCCGACGAGATTCAGTAAGATCGTATATGCTACGCAGTTTGAATATGAGGAGCATGATATTCTGAGAGAGGTTTTTGTTCTGATGAATCAACTGGGCGGCAATTTGACATTACTCAAAATACAATCTGATTCCCAGCCCGACATACAGCCGGACAATCAATACATTACTGAGTTAAAAAATGCATTTGCAATCAGCGATGACCAGATCGTGTACCGGAAAGCGGATCATGTGCTGGACGGTATTGAAGATTATTGCGACGAAGTAAATGCAGATCTGCTGATCATGTCATCGCGGGAACGGTCGTTTATCGAGGAATTCCTGATCAACCCGAGTGTTACCAGGAAACTCATCATTGATACGCACGTGCCCCTGCTGGTTTTTCATCTTAAGTCATAAACTAAATTGGATAAAGAAGAAAGCGCTTCCCACCAGAATAAGCTGGAACAGCACCCTTTGATCAGGAAAACGAAAAGGTATAAGCGACGCAACCTCCTCACTTCCCCTGGCACATTAACCTATATCGGGCCGGAGATCGCCTTGAAAACCAAGGTAAGGCGCATCCAGTACAACGATAAGATGATCAGGGACGAAGCAGTGAAGTCGTTGAACGAATGTACACCCGCCCCCGCCGGACAACCTGTGGTAACCTGGCTGGATGTGGACGGCATCCACGAAACGGGGTTGATTGAAAAGCTGGGCAAGCTGTATCAATTGCACCCGCTGCTGCTGGAAGACGTTGTGAATACCGAGCACAAGCCAAAGCTTGAATTTTACGATTCCGGACATTTGTTCCTGACGTTGAAAATGCTGCACGTTGAGACAGAGAACCCGGTTTGTCTGTCGCCGGAGCATGTCAGTTTTGTTTTGGGGGAAAATTACCTGATCTCATTCCAGGAGGAACGTACAAGCGATATTTTTGCGCCGGTACTTGCGCGCCTGGAAGCTTCCGTCGGCAAAACGCGCCGGAATGGTCCGGATTACCTGCTTTTTGCATTGCTCGATATTGTAGTCGACAATTACTTCATCGTCCTTGAAAAGCTGGGAGACAATCTTGACATTACCGAAGACCGCGTGATCAGTGGTTCTGATGACTTATCGCTCAACGAGTTGTACGCATTGAAACGCGAAATCACAGTCGCCAGACGACAGATCTGGCCACTCCGCGATATGCTGAACCAGCTCGTGAGAGAGGAAAACTCGCAAATAGCCAAGGACGTTATACCCTATTACCGCGATCTCTACGACCACGTCATGCAGGTGCTCGACACGATCGATTCTTATCGCGAACTTGTAGCCAGCCTTGCCGACGTGCATTTATCGACGATCAGTAACCGGATGAACTCGGTCATGAAAACGCTCACGATTTTTTCGGCGATATTCATGCCGCTCACTTTCATAGTCGGTGTTTACGGAATGAACTTCGAATACATGCCGGAGCTGAAAATGCGTTATGGCTACTTTTATGTTTGGGGTGTAATGGCGATGGTTACGATCGGGATGATATTTTATTTCAGGGCTAAGAAATGGATGTAGGTTTGATACCTTTGTGCCCTGAAAAATTGCATTGGAATGAGCTTTACCGGAAACACTTCCCAACCTATCTCTACAAACGCCGCTTACATCCTCACCGACAGCCGACAGGTTTCATTCCCTGACCAGAGTATCTTTTTTGCGATCAGGGGTGAAAGGCATGATGGACACCAATTTATTCCTGAGCTGTATCTGGCTGGTATTCGCGAATTTGTGGTGGAAGAAGCGCACTTATCCGAACATCTTCGTGAGTTGACAGCAGGATGGAACGACGCCAAAATTTGGACGGTACCCTCGGCGATCCGGGCACTGCAAAAGCTGGTTTCCGGCAAACGCAATCAATTTGCTATTCCGGTTGTAGGAATTGCGGGGAGCAATGGAAAGACAATCGTGAAAGAGTGGCTTGTTCAGCTGCTTTCTCCGGGAAACCGCATTGTAGCCAGTCCAAAAAGCTATAATTCGCAGATCGGCGTACCGCTTTCCGTCTGGAATATGGGGCAGGAGCATACTTTAGGAATCTTCGAGGCAGGCATTTCACAGGCACATGAGATGGAGTATCTGCAACCAGTCATGCAGCCTACAATAGGCATTTTCACCAACATCGGCACTGCCCACGATCACGGTTTCAGAAGCCGTAAACAAAAGATTACCGAGAAGTTACGCCTTTTCACAAAGGTCAAAAAGCTAATTTATCGCAAGGATTACACGGATATTGACGAAGAGATCAGGCTGATTTTAAAGCCGGTGAATGCGTTTTTGCAGACATTGAGCTGGGGAAGTCCCCGTAGTGGTGCGGATGTTCAGGTAACATTTGCGGACCGGAAAGACAGGACAATAATTTCTGTTAGTGGTAAATTGGGCACACATTATTTCGAAACGCATTTTCGCGACGAAGCTTCGCTGGAAAACCTCACACACTGCCTTGTTTTCATGCTCGACTACGGCATTCCGGCTGCAACTGTCCAGGAACGGATCAGGCATTTGAAACCGGTTTCAATGCGACTGGAACTCAAAGAAGGAATTAATCACAATTATGTGATCGACGATGCTTATAACAATGATATTCAGGGACTTTCAATGGCCCTTAATTTTCTGGACCAGCAGGAACAGCGTCAAAAAAAGGCAGTTATTCTTTCCGATGTTCTCCAAACCGGACAAACGCCTTTCGAGCTTTACAGCTCAGTTTCCAAATTATTAAAGGAAAAAAATATACAACAACTCATCGCTATCGGCCCGAATATCAGCGGGCAATCAGAGCTGTTCGACTTTCCGGATCAGGCTTTTTTCCCCGATACCGATACATTTCTGAAATCATTTTCCTTTCACTCCCTGACAGACAGCCTCGTTCTTGTGAAAGGTGCCAGGCCGTTTTCCTTTGAGAAGATCGTACAGCGTTTACAGCAAAAAGCACACGCTACCGTACTGGAAATCAACCTGGATGCGCTTTCCCACAATCTTAATTACTACCGGTCACGGGTGGGCAAGGAAACGAAAATCATGGCGATGGTGAAAGCATTTGCCTATGGAAGCGGCAGTGCTGAGGTAGCATCTCTGCTCCAATACCATCGTGTAGATTACCTCGGAGTAGCTTATGCGGACGAGGGTGTAGCCCTTCGCCAGAATGGTATCACGCTGCCGGTTATGGTGATGAGCCCGGCCACACCCACTTTTGACCTTCTTTTACAATATAAACTGGAACCGGAAATTTACAGCCGGAGCGTTCTGGAAGACTGGATTATTTATATCGACAAACAAGAAAAAGGCGCATATATCCCTCCTATCCATTTAAAATTGGATACCGGCATGCACCGGCTGGGTTTTGTGGCAGACGACCTTACCTGGCTGATTGAAAAATTGACAGAAAATCCATCTGTAAAAGTCTCAAGTATTTTTTCTCATCTGGTTGGAGCCGATGAGGGGGTACACAATGAATTTTCTCAACATCAGTACCAGATGTTCACAGCAGGGGCCGCGCAGATCGAAAAGGTACTTGGGTATAAAACGATCAAGCACATACTCAATTCCGCAGGTATCGTTCGATTCCAGGATTTCAAGCTGGATATGGTCAGATTGGGAATCGGGCTTTATGGCGTGGAGGCTACCGGCCAGGATCAAAACGCGTTACAGCCCGCAGGCACATTGAAAACCGTGATTTCCCAGATCAAATATTTGACCAGCGGCGAAACCGTCGGTTACAGCAGAAAAGGTCAGATCGATCATGATTCGGCCATTGCTACACTTGCAATAGGCTATGCAGACGGTTACGACAGACGGCTCGGAAATGGTGTAGGCAAAGTATTCGTGAATGGAACACTTTGCCCGACCATCGGAAATATCTGCATGGACATGACCATGGTGGATGTAACCAACGCACATGCCGAAGAAGGTGACGAGGTAATTATTTTTGGCAAAGAAGTGACGATTATCGACCTCGCGAAAGCGATCGGCACCATTCCCTACGAAATACTGACAGGAATAGGCGATCGCGTAAAAAGGGTTTTTTATAAAGAATAGCTTATTGACCGGTCGCTTCCTCCTGGACTTCCGGTTCTGCCTGTTCTGTTTCCGTTCCCTGCGACTCCAACTTTTTATCTTCCGATTGAAAGAGGTGTGTAGCCATTACTTCGTCCAGTCTCACATTATAAAAGGCTTTGTGCACGTTGAGTGGCTCTACACCTTCTTCAATTTCGCATTTGATGTACGAACCGTCTTCCTGCAATTCATAAGCATTCACATTGTCCATCAGACTATAAGCCAGAATATGGATCGCTTCCTGACGTACGCGAGGGTCAACCAGCTTGAAAAGTGATTCGATCCTCTTGTCAAAACTCCGTACCATGGCGTCGGCGCTGCCTCCGTAAACAAGCGGGTTACCGTTCTGATGAAAGTAGAAGATACGCGAATGTTCCAGAAAATCTCCAACAAGCGATCTCACCGTAATGTTCTCACTCAATCCCTGCCGTTTAGGCCGCAAACAGCACATTCCTCTTACTATCAAACGAATGGGTACGCCGGCTTCGGAAGCTTTGTACAATTCCAAAATGGTATCCCGGTCTTCCAGCGAGTTGATTTTGATACAGATACCACTTTTTAATCCGGCTTTTGCATTCTCTGCTTCCTGCTGGATCAGTTCGATCAATTTGGCCCGCATGTAGCGCGGCGCTGTGATCAGGTTCTGGTATTCGGTCGGGATCGAATGCCCGGTTATGACATTAAAAAATTCGGAAATATCATGCGTATATTCCTCATTCGAAGTCAGCAGGCCGGTATCTGTATAAAGCCTCGACGTATCTTCGTTATAGTTTCCGCTTGAAAGGTGCGCATAGCGTAAAACGCGGTTGCCTTCATTGCGGACGATCAGCAGCAACTTGGTATGCGTTTTTAACAAACCGATCCCGTAAATCACAAAGCAGCCAGCCTTTTGTAGCCGCTGCGCTTCTCGGATATTATTCTCCTCGTCGAAACGCGCCTTTACTTCAAATAAGACCGCCACGTGCTTGCCGTTTTCAGCAGCATGCAAGAGCGCCTCGGTAACGCGCGAATTTTTGGCAAGCCGGTAAATTGTCAGCTTGATGGAAAGTACTTTCGGATCTTCGGCTGCCTGCTCGAGAAGCTGCAAAACCGGCTCGAAATTATTGTAAGGATGGTGCAGCAGAATATCCCGCTCACGCATGGTCTCAAAAATATCAGGAATGCGCTCACGATCCAGGCCGAGCGGCGGTACCGGCGGGTGAATCGGGGGGATCTGGTCTTTGAACTCCGGATGTTTGATAATATTCCAGAATGCGGTGTAATCGATCAGTCCCTCGGTCGGAAAGACATTGTAATCATCTATTTCCCAGCGTTTTTTAATAAGATTTAAAAGATCAGGGTTAATATCGGGCTCAATAGAAACCTGCACGACGCGCCCCAGCCTCCTGCTTTTAATCTTTTGCTTGATTTCATCAATAAAGTCCGCCTCGATATCGTCGCTTTCTTCCAGTGTAAAATCACCGTTTCTGAGAATACGGAAAAGGTTTGTGGAAACGATATCGACATTTCGGTACAGTTTATTAATATGCTTTCGGACGATATTTTCAATGGGTACGAAAAGCAGCTCGTCTTCCCGCTCTATGACGTAAAAACGCGGCAGGTTAAGCGGCAACTGCACAAATGACAGCTTCCGGTCTTCCTCGGACGTGGTTCCTTTGACCTGTGTAATCACACCCAGCACCAGTACTTTGGCAAGCAAAACAGGAAATGCATGCGTGTAGTCAAAAAGCATTGGCGTGAGCATCGGGTACACCGTGCGCTCAAAATATTCTTCAACAGCCGTTCTCTCTTCTTCCACGATTTCATCGAAACCCACGATCCTGAAACCGTGTTTGGCAAAAAGTGGCTTCAATTGGTTCGTGTAGCATTCGTTCTGCCTGCGCACAAAATCATGGATTTCGCGCATCATTACTTTCCTGAAAGGTATTTCCCGTAAACCCGAGTAGTCGAGACGTTCCTTACCGAAATCGAGGTAATTATAGAGACTACCGACCCGGATGGTAAAGAATTCATCGAGGTTGGAGGATGTAATGGCGAGGAATTTCAGGCGGTCAAAGAGGTTTCTTTCTTCGTCCAAAGCCTGATCGAGCACCCGGTCATTGAATTTCAGCCAGCTCAGGTCCCTACTGATCATATCGCTTTGCTGCACCAGGCTAGCCGCCTTCTCCGACGAGCTTACCACCTTGTTCTCTTCAGTGGGTGCCGGTTCTTTGGTGCTTTTGAAAAAGGCGAGCAAATTGGTCAGCTTACCCTTCTTTTCATTGCTATATGTGTGGTCGCTTGAATCGGACATAAAAAATCAATGTTGATAAATGTAAAACCTACTAAAATTTCAACGAATGTAAATAATCTATTGTTTCTGCCCGGATGAACTTTCTGTTAAATTTTGGCATCAAAAAGAAACGGATGACTGCCAATGACAGCCACCCGTTCTTACAAATCCGGTATGAAATCAAAGGCTATACGTCTACACGCGCATACTTTGCATTTTTCTCAATAAAATCGCGCCGCGGGGCAACTTCATCACCCATGAGCATAGAGAAAAGGTGATCCGCTTCTGCGGCCGACTCGATAGAAACCTGCTTCAAACTTCTTCTTTCAGGATTCATAGTCGTTTCCCACAATTGCTCTGCATTCATTTCACCCAAACCTTTATATCGCTGCACCCCCACAGAGTCTTCCTTCCCGGCACCAATCTCTCTGATCGCTTCTTCGCGCTGCAATTCTGTCCAGCAATACCGCTCTTCACGTCCTTTTTTAACCAGATACAACGGCGGCTGGGCGATGTAAATGTACCCGTGGTCGATCAGTATCTTCATATATCGGAAGAAGAAAGTCAGGATCAGGGTACGGATGTGACTACCGTCGATATCAGCATCCGTCATGATCACGATCTTGTGGTACCTGAGCTTGTCGATATTCAACGCGCGTTCGTCTCCGTCTTTTCCAATCTGCACACCCATTGCGGTGAACATATTTTTGATCTCTTCGTTTTCGTAAATGCGGTATTCCTGTGCTTTTTCTACGTTCAGGATTTTACCGCGAAGAGGTAATATGGCCTGATAAGCACGGTTACGGCCTTGTTTGGCAGTTCCGCCCGCCGAGTCCCCTTCAACGAGGTACAATTCACATACGTTAGGGTCAGTTTCTGAGCAGTCGGAGAGTTTCCCCGGTAAACCTGTACCTGTGAGTACATTTTTACGCTGAACCATCTCACGCGCTTTTTTCGCAGCAATACGCGCTTTGGCAGCCAAAATCACTTTATCGATAATAACACGCGCTTCCTTCGGATGTTCATCCAGGTAAGTGTCCAGCATTTCTGAAACTACCTGACTTACTACTCCGGTTACTTCCGAGTTACCCAGTTTCGTTTTGGTCTGACCTTCGAACTGCGGCTCCTGGACTTTAATAGAAATGACAGCTGTAAGTCCTTCGCGGAAATCGTCGCCGCTGATTTCGATTTTCTCTTTGGCCAGAACACCCGATTTCTCCGCGTAATTTTTGAGGGTCCTCGTCAATGCAGCCCGGAAACCCGAAACGTGCGTTCCGCCTTCGATGGTGTTGATATTGTTGACATATGAAAACACATTCTCACTGTAAGAAGTGTTGTACATCATAGCCACCTCTACCGGCACTGTTCCTTTCAGCGTTTCCATATGGATCGGCTCGGGAATAAGCGGTGTCCGGGTAGCGTCCAGGTAGGTTACAAATTCATTCAGACCAATTTCCGAATAGAATTCCTCACCCCGGAATTTACCATCTTCATCTTCCTCACGCTTATCCTCCAGCGTAATGCGGATCCGCTTGTTCAAATAGGACAATTCCCGCAAACGTGTTGCGACAGTTTCATATTTGAATTCAGTAACGCTGAATATGGTGGCATCCGGCAAGAAGTGGATAAAAGTCCCTGTTTTTTCAGACTCACCGATTACCCTTGTCGGGTACAATGGCTTACCTTCACTAAACTCCTGTTCGAATATTTTCCCCTCTCTATGGACTTCCGCGCGAAGGTGTATAGAAAGTGCATTTACGCAGGAAACCCCTACTCCATGCAAACCTCCTGAAACTTTATAAGTGTCTTTATCAAATTTACCGCCTGCGTGCAAAACAGTCAGTACGACCTCTAATGCAGATCTTTTTTCTTTTGGGTGCATCCCGGTCGGGATACCACGGCCATTATCCTGAACTGTAATAGAATTATTCTTTTCGATGGTGACATTGATCGTGTCACAATACCCGGCCATTGCCTCATCGATGGAGTTGTCGACAACCTCCCAAATCAAGTGGTGAACCCCTTTGAAGCCGGTATCACCGATGTACATTGCCGGACGCTTGCGAACGGCCTCTAAACCTTCAAGAACCTGGATATTTTCAGCTGAATAGCTGTTCACTTCAAGCACTGTTTCGTTTGACATATAGTTTATTTTTCACCTGGACAAAAAGAACCGATTTGTGGCCTTTTAAGCATGCAAAGATACGTTTTTTTTCGCAGGATTCCAGCCTTCAGGCAGTATTTAATCCATATCCCGGAAGCATCGGAAAATATTAAATAACCAATATTGATATTGATTAGTGATGCGCTAAAACAAGTCGGGAAGTACGCTTTGCAACCTATTGCAAAGTAAGTCCTCCGGCAGTTACCAGCAGCGATTTATCAAGCCGGAAAAAAGTTTTTTTACCCTCGTCACTCACATCCAGAACACCCAGCTCGTAGCCTCCGGGTTTCAGATCGTCTATCCGGAAAAAAGCATTGAAGCCCGGCTTGTAGTAAGTACCCCTCGTGATAATTTCCTTTCTTGCCTCCACTTTCGGATTTGCATTTGCCAGATGTATCTGTCCGTTCCCCTGGTCTTTCAAAACCAGAAAACGGTTGCCGGACAGTCCTTTTCTTATCGGTTGCTTATTGCTTGAAATGAAATAGTGTGTAAGGATTTCGGTTCTTTCCCGAGACAGTCGCTCCATTTTCCACTTCTCCACATACATCTTGTAATCTGTCGTCGTACTCGTCGCAGCGTTAAACATCGAGTCAAGTTCCGCCATTTCGACGACAGGTTTAGGTAAGCTGAAAAAACCTTTTTCATATCCGGGCGTCAGATAAAAGTCTGCATTCCGCGTAATCGCCTTCTCAACGGAGAACATATTATGATTTGTTTTCCAGTTATAGACGTCGGCCAGGTACATGGTTTTTTGCCCGGCCACCATGCCTGTAAATTTGTAATATGAGTAACCCCAGTAGAAAATGCTCAATCCGATCATGGCAGTCAGCACAGTCCTTTTTCTGAAAAAGGACGTGTAATCAATCAGCATAATGTAAAAGATGACGGTAGCAAGCGCAGCATAAATCTGGAAGCGACTGGCAATTGTGCTTCCTGCCCATGAGCGAAAAAGGGCGATCACTGTGCTGGTTATGAATATAAAGGCAAATAACGCGAGCAGCTCAACTGTCCCCGGCTTCGCAGTAACCGGTTTGCCGAAGTAAACCCGCGCTATTTTAAACAGAATAAATGCCATGAATGCGACCATCACAATACCCCACACTGCCGACCATAGCTCTGGCTCGGCCCAAAGCGACATGCTCGATCCTATAAAGCCAAAAAGCGATGAGAGAAAGCTGATTACATCGTTGGGTAGCCTTCCCGCCTGTCCGGATTCGTAACCAATAATGTAAATAAGGAAGCAGGAGATCATAAAAACCGTCGTCATAATCGCCCCTTTAAAATCTCTCAGGCAAAGAAAGTACAGGATGATGGCCGGAAAGGACAAGATACCGTTCCCATGCGTGAACGTGGCCAGAAAACAACACAACATAGCGCCATAAAAAGCGGAAGCACTGCGGCGCGAAACAAGTATGATGGCCGTGACAGTAAATGCGGTCAGGTAAGAATGCTGCATACCAGTCAAAGCCCAGTTCGAGATTTCGTGATACAGGGGCTGAAAAAAGAGAAACGGGGCTGGCAGGAAATAGATAAGCGGCAATCTGGTTTTCCTGAACTGCAAATACAGAAAATAGAAAATATAGATCAGATTGAAAGAGACCAGGACAATATAAAACCGGAAGTTCAGCTGGCCGGTAACGTAATATTCCATGAGGGCAACGAACCGCGGAACAGCCGCTTTATGGTCATTGAATGTCCTGAACAGTTCCTTTAACACGCCGGCCAATCCAAGGCCGCTCGGGGAAATCGCTTCAATGAACTGGATCAGAAGGAAATCGTCCTGATAAGGAAAATTTACTGAGTAGTAATAATTATAGGCTACAAAAATGAGGGCAACAAGAATAAGAACAACACCCGCTAAAATTCGCTGCATAGGCCAGACTAAATAGATGAAGAGCTTATCCGGCCCCCAAACCAAAGATATAGAAGGCAGGACGTAGCAAATCTAATTTATTAGTCGTTATTCTCAAATTCCAGCCTATGCACAACATACTTAACGGAACACTTTAAAGCATAAAAGCCACTTTAAGGTGGCTTTTATGCTGGTTTAATGCGTACTTACATCTTTTCCATCGGATGCTCTTTCAGCAGCTGTTCGGGTGAATAAAAATCCTTTTTGCTCTCCGTAGCGGCCCGAACCTGCTTCACTTTCTCAGGCGAAATGGCCGGCCCCTTATTGCCAAACGAATTCCTCACATATGTAAGCACTGCGGCAATTTCGTCATCCTTTAAGAGTCCCCCGAAAGGTGTCATCGGAACTTGTCCGGGATATTTCTTACCACTTACTTCAATAGGCCCCAGTAATCCTTTCAGTGCCAGTTTGATCAATCTCTCGTCGCTACCCAATACCCAGTTCGTGTTATTTAATGGAGGAAAACCAGCTGCGGCAAGTCCTTTTCCGTCAGGCTGGTGGCAAGTCGCGCAGTAGCCTTCCTTCGCATAAATCTGTCTTCCCTGGTTAAAGAGGATCAGATCATTTCCTTTCAGCGAAGTTTTGGCCACAGCTTCTTTGTCTTTCTTCACATTCTCCCCTTTCAAGTGTGCCTCAGCTGCTTCAAAGGCATGAATTGTCCATTCGTCAAGTGGCATCTTCTTAGCTTCCGCCAGAATAGGCAGCCCTTTTTCCTTACCAATCCACGATGCAGCAACTATACCTACAAGTCGTACACGGCTATTTTCATCTTTCACGGCCTGCATCAGCAGTTCGGCCTGATCCGGCACCTGGTGTCCGGTATAGCGCACAACCTGAACTGCCGCAGCGCGCGCATGGTAATCTTTGGCTTTCAGTAGTTGTTTTAATAGCTTTTGATCTACTTTATTCAAACCCCAGCTCACCCATAAACCTTCCAGCAAATGGTGTTCATAACGTGGGTCATTCTTGTCGAGCCCTGCAATCCAGGTATTCATTTTAGATAAAACCTGTGCTGCGTCACGTCCCCTCAACTCTCTTCTGGTACGGTATCTCGTGCGGTACTCAGGCAATTTCAGGTTATCCAGTAGTTGTTCAATAGTAGCACCATCGACTTTAGCTGGAATAACCAGCGGACGAGAAGGATAGGTAATGCGGTAAACGCGGCCGTGAGAATGGTCACGCAACGGGTCGCGCGCATTGTGCTGCATGTGTCCGATCAGGATATTATGCCAGTCGATCACGTAGAGGGAGCCGTCGGGTGCAAATTCCATATCCACGGGGCGGAAGTTGCGGTCTTCACTTACTACCAGGTCCTGCCGGTGGCGGCTTTTGTAACCAGTTCCGTCATCTACCAAAGTATGTTCTTTCGTCCCCAAAAAGCCGATCGTATTGTTGATCAGAAAATCTCCCTGCAATTCCTCGGGGAAATGGCGGCTTGATACAAATTCAAGACCGGAAGTCGGCCGCACACGGTGCTTGTCTTCTACCAGCTGCACCGATTTGTGCGTCGCTTCGCCGTATCTCGGCAAAACGCTGCCCGGCATCATCCACCGCACATCAGGACTCGAAGTTTCCGCAAAAAATGGCTGCCCCCAATCATCGAATGCAATACCCCATGGATTAGGGATTGAAAGCTGCGCGGTACGTTCAAGCTTTTTCAATTGTGGCGCATAACGGTAAAAGCCACCGTTCGTTGCACGAACCGGTCCGTAAGAAGTTTCTACATTCGTGTGCAGAAAAACGCCTTCTCCCGAATAAATGGCGCCCGAAGGGTCGACTGTGAATGCGTGGCTGTTGTGGTGCGTATCGTGGTCATCGAAACCGCTGAGCAGGATCTCCATTTTATCCGCCTTATCATCTCCATTCGTATCCGCAAAAAATTTAAGGTTGGTACCCGCTGAAACATACACACCTTCCGGGGCTATTTCGAAACCGAGTGGCAAATGCAGGCCATCGGCGAAAACGGTTTGCTTATCCGCTTTTCCGTCGTTATTAGTATCTTCCAGAATGATGATCTTGTCGTCAGGCTTCGTGTCTCCCGGCTTGTAATGCGGGTAACTCGGCATGGTCGCAACCCACAGCCGGCCTTTGTTGTCGAAAGACATCTGCATTGGTTTCGCCAGGTCCGGAAACTCTTCTTCGGAAGCAAAAAGCTCTATTTTATAACCCTCAGGCACTTTTAGTTTACTCAACGCATCCTGACCGTACAGGTATTGAAGACTGCCGTTTTTTTCCGGGTTAAAGTTGGTTTTGACCGGTGGCAATGGTTTCGTGTTCTTATCAGCAGCAGCCAGGTCTGTTTTCTGACCTTTTGAAGCAGCGAGCCAAACGGCTTTATCCCGAATATCTGTCATTTCCCGGATCTTCTCGATTTCCGCTGGATAATTATCTGGGCCGAAAGGGTTATACCTGCGACCATAAACGTGCACCCCGTTCGGGACTTTAAAATCGTTGTGCCACATCCAGTTTTTCTCATCAACAGCTGCATGGATTAACTGCCTGTTAGCCTCGGCCTTGGGAGCAGCTTTACCAAAAACCTGATCAGCCAGCAATACACCCAGCTTTTTATAACCTTCCGCATTCAGCTGAGAACCATCGATCGTTAACGGCTCTTTGCTTTCTGCGTACCATTTTTGCGAGGGTGTGAATGCATCTACGAAGAGAATCTTATTCTGATCTGCTACCTCTTTCATAGCTTTCGAGTACATCGAAAGATTCTCATTTTCCTTCTTACCGTTTGGTAAATCATATTGGCCAGACAAATCTTCAAATGCAATAGGAGAAACAATAGCCAGCTTAGGGGTAGTGGCGCCGTTGTATTTTTGGGTCAATGTGTATTTGATGAATGCATCGAGCTCAGCTTTGTAATTCGCAAGCCCCTCTTTGCCTTGAAAAGATTCATTATAGCCAAAAAAAGCAACGATAACATCTGCTTTCAGGCGGGTTAACCATTGGTCCGGTGTATCGAAGTGACCTTCACTTTGCGATGGATTAGCGAGTTCCGTCTGAAACTTTTCGGCTCCCGGAAATGCCCAGGGAGAGTTTCTGCTTGCGTGCGGTCTGAAACCTGGGGTGTCGCCACCGTCGCACATATTACGGATGAAAAGTTCATTTTGGGGATAGCGTACGTGCAACTCCGTCTCGAAGTTGTCGTAATTCATCATTCTGGATCCCAGGTTGTTTCCGAGCAAAACAATGTGCGAGCCTTTCTGAATGGCGATGGAGGCTGTTTGATTGAATTTGAAAGCACTGAACGCGATCAGGGCCAATCCAAATACAATAAGCGATATGTGAACGCTGATTCTTTTGGGTTTAGACATCTTGTTAGTAATTCTTAGGTTGGATTAGGAAGTATGCAGGTATTATTTCATGCCGCGGTATGCCACGTCAATATTCATTTTGCCTTTCCATTTTGGGATTGGAAGCCCTAGCTCCCAGTGTATCGCATTGATAACCAGTCGCTGAAAAGGTTCGAGTTTAAAATCCTCCGGGTGCCCCAGAGTGGTCATAAATATTTTGGCTCCGAATGAATTCGTGCCGGTCCAGGCCACCGGGTTCTCAATCGCCTCTTTGTCCGCATTCACCGCCTTCCCTGTCAAAAGCAACGTCGATCCTTTGGTAGGATAATCAGGCAGGACGCGGTACAGCCATGACCTGGCATGAAACGGGCCTTTTACCCCTGTCAATATCGGATTGCTGGCCTGGTCGGCATTGACCGTTACATCGGTACTGCTTTCGTGACCATAGTGCGTGTGCTTGGCTGCGCCGCCCCAGCCCGGAGGCGAGTTTAAAGCAAACTCCCCGAAGGCGTTCCACTTTTCACTTTCGTGGCCTTTTGGATAATTAAATGCGTGAGTGGTGGTTCGGAAGCCCATTACCGGTTTTCCCGATTTTAAATAAGCATCAATATGTGCAAGCTGGTCTTTCGGCAGCTGTCTCCATCTGAGGTAAAAAATAGCCAGATCAGCGTCCTTCAATGCTTCCAGCCCGGGGATGTTCTTTTCATCGTTTGGACCGTCCTTCGCTTTCAGAAAAATGGTTTTCATACCATAATTCTTTTCCAGCTCGGCTGCTACAATCGGCAGGGTTTCTTCTCCGCTATATTCGTGATCGCCGGTTACGAACACAACAACCGGCTTCTTTTTTTGTGCCAGGGAGACGCTGTTTGCGAAGATTGTAAAGGCTACTGCACAGATAACGAGCCAGATAAGGCGGCATGTACGCAATTTAATCATGTCAGGCTATTAAGAGTTTAGAATTAAAAATCTAAAATAATGGAATACTACCCGGGTTAAGCGCATCTTAATATTATTTTAAGATATGCAGATTAACACAGCTTCCATTATCAGACTCTAAAATCCAATATATCCCTTACTTAATGATAGTTTGAAATAACCAGCAATTCTGTATGAGCATTTTTTGAGAACAAAGCAGCTGGCCGTCACGCAGTTTCGAGATCAAATAGAAGTTTGAATAATTCGGGAGTTGTAACAATATGCTGATAACCCTTGCCCCGTAACCCTTCTATAAGCACTTTGTCGCCGGTCCATAGTTTGCAACCAAGATGGTTGGTTAAAGCAACAAAGGGGGTATCATTGATGTCAATATCCGACAAAAGTGCTTCTGCTATGGCAATTTCCTTGGGAGGAATCAGTTTTTCGTTAATGAAAATAATATGGGCTGTGACGAGTTTTTGCAGCTCGGTTAACTGCCCTGCCGTGAGCTTTGTAAATTTCAAAAGCTTCTGCTAATGTTTTAAAATTTCAAACTGAAGAAAATCACAGCTAAAAAATTCGAAATGTTTTTTTGAATCGATCAGGATGTGACCAATCCGGCTTGAAGAATTAAGTATGCCGCTAAAAACGACATTGGTATCAACAACAATTTTCATTCAGCAAAGCGCTCTCTATTCTCACTCCACCAAGCAGCATTGATACCGCTGGCAAGTGCGTCGACCTTTTCTTGATCCACCTGAAATGCAGAAGTAATTTCTTTATAGCGGGCAAAATCAATCAAATCTTGCAACTCCTCTATATCCACGGTCGCCGGCAGTCTGATTATCACTTCCTTATCAGTTCTTTCTATTACCATGACAAAGCTGTTTATTCAAATTTAATAAAAAACCCTAGAAGAACCGCAGACCAAGCGTCAGCGATGCTCTCGACAAATCTACGTGGTCGTCTTTTGATAAATGCAGAGTCGATGTATTAAAGGCGGTCTCCTTTTTCAAACGGTAAACCGCGCCCATCATGGCGCTGCCTGTGAGGTTCAATGCGAAACGATTACCAAGCCGCCGTTCAATCCCGACGCTCAGCCCCCATCCCATCGTGTTTGCCGAAAAATTCAGGTGCTCCGCGTCCACGCTGGCCTTATTATGGTAAGGTTGGTAACCCAGCATGAAAGAGCTGATCACCGAAGTTTTGAGACTCTTTAAAACGGCCCTGTGGATAACTGAACCGCTGAGATGCTGGATCAGCACATTTTCAGACAATCCGTCCGCTGCGCTGGCTTTGCTTTGATACCTGTCGTAAACCAGACCGAAACCGACCTGCCGCCAGAGAAAATAAGAAGCGTTTGCACCGAAGGATATCCCTGATTTCAGATCATCCATGTATTTTTCCTCCGCCGAACTGGCGATTATTCCCGACCTGAAAAGTCTTTTCGCCAGCCCTCCGTTCAAACCGAACTGCCACGTAGGAATGTAATGCTTTTCGGCCTCCTTTTCCTTGACTTTCAGGGTATCCTCGATCCGATCCTTTTTCCACTCTGCCCCGACTGTGTTTTGCGCATAAGATTGCAAAACAGGTAGTGCCAGGGTCATAATCAGCAGGATCAGTGCTTTGGTCATCGTTAAGAATTATCAGGAATTGTTTTGCCAAAACTATCCAATTTTGGTGCAATATTGGTTACTAACTGGCATATAAATCAGAAAGCGGTAGGGGATCTATATCCCCTACCGCTGTAAAGCAGAATTTTAAGTTACTCAAATGCTGCCTGCCTGGATGTCAGAAGTTCGCAACTTTTCCGGTATCCCACCATAGACGGGTTGCAATATCATCCTTTGCACCCGTACCCATTTTTGTTACAGCATCTGCAACTGCGGCAGTATTGCCAATCCTTTCATCATTGATAAAAGGCATTCTTTTGATCCATTCATTTGCAGGAATTACTCCCCAGTCACCATTACTGTCATTTTTGGCTACATGTGGGATTTTCGGGTAGCCTGTACGTCTGAAATCGACCCAGGCTTCGATGGTATTCGTGAATGTATTGATGTACTTCTGGGTAATGATTTTTTCCAGTTTCAATTCATTCGAATCCGCATTGTTCCAGGCCACAGTGATGGTTGAAGCAGCAGTAAAACTGTTACGGGCATCGATCGGATCCACGTAATTGATCGGCTTGCTGGTAGCGTCAGCAAGGTAGGCGTCTACACCGGCTGCGCCCCAATCAGCGAAAGATAACCTTACGCCATTTTCATAATTGGCCTTTGGATCGCCTGCACCCGCCCATCCTCTGAGCCCGGCCTCTGCTTTAAGAAAAGCAACTTCCGCAGCAGTAAAATTCCTTCTTGTCTGCACAGTCTGGAAGCTTTCGTTTACTTTCGAGAAAGGTACATGGTCCGCTTTTGCTTTTACAAAACCGCCGTTCCGAACTCCTTTGTAAGGCATCGTCGGATGATCTTTATACAGTGCAGCATTCGCCGCAGACATTGGCGCGTAGAACTGCGAAATCCGGCCATCTTTCAGACCAATCAGGAAAGATTCCATTGGGGCGCCCATGCGGGTATCGTCCCATTCATAAGATATCTGGGCAACAGGTATCTTAGATCCATTCAATGAATTGATAAAGTTGTCAGCATTGACGGTTATCAAACCCGCAGGATCAGCCAAAGCTTTTTCTCCCTCAGTTTTAGCTAATGCAGGATCCACTTTCGAAAGGCGCATTGCCAGTCTCAGACGCAGGGAATTAACCACTTTTTGCCATTGAGGAATACTTCCGGCATATGCACTAGGGTCAAATTTCTTAAACCCTGCGTACTCTTTGTTTGCTCCGAGATCCGTCTGTATAGAATCCAACTGCTTAAAGAATAGCGGATACAGGTCTGATTCTTTATCGTACAGGATTGAGTTAGCGGTGGTACCATATTGCGTATAAATGACCGGCCCGTGTACTGCCGTCAATTTGGACATGGCCAGGATACGGATCAACTTTGCCCACGTAGCAAAAAGCGGAAGGTCATTGTCTGCAGCCAGCTGGATAACCTGCTTTGCAGGGGACATGACACTACCATAGACCCGCCCCCAATAAGCATTCCAGCGTATATAATAGGTGGTATTATTCACATTACCGACAAAATCCGTAGGTGTACCCATATACCCCATCCAGTTGTCGGCACACAGGTCCTCTTCAATCTGATGACCATTCAAATTGAAGATCATGTTCGAAAAAGGAGAACCTACCAGGTTAAAATCCTGCTTAAGCAATTCATCTGAAATCTGGTTCGGGTTCTCGTTTGCCTCAATAAAATTACCTGTACAGCCCGCGAACGCAATCAGGGATACCAGTGCGAGAAATATTTGTTTCATGATAGAAATTTTAAAGTTTTTAGAAAGTGACCTTTAGGTTCAAACCATATGACCTTGTAGCCGGCATACCAAATACGTCAGTAGACTGCATTGCATTGCTGGTAGTCATTGCCTGCTCAGGATCGAAAGGCGCTTTTTTGTATAGGAAGAACAAGTTCCTTCCTACAAACGACAGGGAAGCATCTTTAAACACAGGGTTTGTGGCTTTGCTTTTAAAATTATAGCCGATCACAAACTGCCCTAACCTGACGTTTGTCCTGGAATACACATAAGGTTCCATAATTTTGTTCCTGTCACCGATGGCAGAATAGTACGTATATGGAGCGATCGTATTCACGGCTGCACCTTCGGGTGTAACTGCATTGATAGCCATTGTTCCGGCATCTCTCGCTTCCGCAGACCTTTCACTTACACCGTAGGAATCCAGGAATGCCTCTGTTTTAGAGAATGCAACGCCGCCGAATTTTCCATTGACCAATACGCTGGCAAAGAAGTTACCATAACTGATATTGTTGGTCCACCCCATAAGAAGCTTAGGGTTCACATTACCCACCAGTTCTTGCTTAGCAGCTTTTGTAGGCACACCATTTTTATCCAAAATAATGGCTCCGGCTTCATTTCTCGCAAATTTGAAAATATACACGTCATTGAAACGACCGCCTGCTCTAATGATGGATGCAAAACCCTCGTCATCACCACCTACTTGATAATTAGGATTAGATGCAATCAATTCCACAATCTTGTTTTTGTTTTGGGAGGCGTTCAATGTAGTGTTCCAGCTGAACTTGTCGGTGCGGACAGGCTCTGCATTGATCGTTAACTCAAATCCGCTGTTTTCGATCCTTCCTGCATTGACATAGTAGGTGGTATATCCCGAACCGGATGGTGCTGTCAGCGAAAGAAACTGATTGGTACTTGCGCCGTTGTAATATGTGAAGTCAGCTCCCAACCTGTTCTTGAACAACTTAACCTCAACACCATACTCATT
This sequence comes from Dyadobacter sp. UC 10, assembly GCF_008369915.1. Taxonomy (NCBI): domain Bacteria; kingdom Pseudomonadati; phylum Bacteroidota; class Cytophagia; order Cytophagales; family Spirosomataceae; genus Dyadobacter; species Dyadobacter aurulentus. The sequence goes on from NZ_VSRN01000001.1 coordinate 1,169,578, forward strand.
GGCTACGATCTTTTCAGGTTTTAAGTTGGTAAAGGGGACCTGCGTGGGCCTGTTAATACCGCCTATGCCGGTTGGTCCGCCAGCTCCACCGATACTGCTCAATGGAAGCACTCTGTTATAGGGTACTTCGTTTGCCGTTTGTGAAAACGATGCCCGTACTTTCAGCAATGAAATCGCCTGAGGCAAGTCAAGCATCTGGCTTATCACAGCAGATCCTCCGACAGATGGATAAAAGTAGGATTGGTTACCAGTAAGCGCCAGGGTAGAAGCCCAGTCATTACGCCCCGCGAGATCCAGGAAAAGAAAGTCTTTGAACCCCAGGGACAAGTTTGCAAATGCACCCTGCTTGATCGTATTGCTATAATCCGGGTGATTGTTGAAAATCACATTGTACGGCATGTTCGCGAATGTGAATACGTTGGGATACTGTAATGATACAGTCCCGTTGCCAACTCTCAGACCATCGAAGTACGTGTTTTTCTGATAGCTCAGACCAGCCAGCGCCATTACACTGAAATCTCCAAAGCTCTTATTATAGGTAAGGATACCGTCCGTGTAGACCGACTGATCGGTATATCTGTTATAAGCCCAGGTACCGTTAGGACTCACACTCACCGAGTTACCGCCTGCCGCGTACCGCTTGTCGTCCAGAACATTGTTATAATCAATGTTACCCCTTACTTCAAATCTCAGGCTTTCCAGAATATCATAGGATAATTTAGCATTGGCGATGATCCTTTTGTAGGTCTGCAGTTTCGGGTTTCTGTTGATTTCCCAGTAAGGATTGTTTTGCTTTTCCTCCGTCGAATACCAGTTCATCTTATCCATATTCCTCTCCTCATTGAAGACAGCGAAGTTATCTCTGTAACTATTAAAATCGCGGTCCCTGGCGAAGAGATATAAACCAGTCAGCGGGTTGTTGTAGTACCCTGCACCCGGGCGGTTCTTGGATTTTTCAGCCGATAAAATCACACCAGAGCTGATTGTAATCTTGTCCTTAAGCAGTTTGGTACTTTGTCTGAACGAGAAGTTGTTCTTAACATAAGTATTCGTTGGCATGACGCCCTTAGAAGAGATATTGGCATAGGAGAAGTAAACGTTGGTTTTAGCGTTCCCGCCGGTAATTGCCACCGAGTTGGTAAAAGTAGCTCCTGTCTGGAAGAAATCTTTGATGTAATCTTTCTGGTAATTGTCAGACTTAACCTCGGGTGTCCCGATGGGAGTCCAGCTGTAATCACCGCCCACGGTTCCGTAACGATACTGAAAATCAGGCAGACCGGATACTTGTTCCACCACAGCGCTGGAATTCAAATCCACAGACAGTTTACCTTCTTTACCTTTTTTGGTTGTAATCAGGATCACCCCGTTGGCGCCCTGGCTACCATAAAGAATAGAAGCATTTGCCCCTCTCAAAATGCTGATACTTTCAATATCCGCAGGGTTGATCGCCGATAGACCATCTCCACCATCCGTTCCACCATAAGAGCCAGGCTGACCGCCTTTGTTATTGACCATCGGAATACCATCAATTACATAAAGCGCTTCACTAGAGCCCTGCAAAGATTTGTTACCTCTCAGTACAGCCCTTGTAGAACCACCTGCACCAGAGCTACTTACCTTAATGTCGATACCTGCTGCCTTACCGTTCAGGGCGTCAACGAAATTGGTGTTGGCAGCCTGCCGCAGTTCAGTGCCCCCGATCTGCTGCGTTGCATAGGTTAGCGCTTTCTTATCCCTTTGGATACCGAGAGCTGTTACTACTACTTCCTCAAGCACGGAAGCGGATGTTTCGAGCACAACGTTCAATGTACTTTGCGATCCTACGGTCACCTCTTTGGTATTGAAACCGATAGATGAAAACACCAGGATAGTTTGGTCATTAGGAACGTCGATAGAAAACTTACCGGCGGCATCGGTGATCGTACCTGTTTCAGTACCCTTAATCAGCACAGTCGTGCCTGGAACAAGCTCCCCTTTGGTGTCGGTTACCGTACCAGAAACGGCTCTTACGTTAACTTTGACTGCTACTGTGTGATTCAAGCTACTTCCCGATTTGATCGGTACAGCAAGTGATGCACTCACGGAAGCCGCCATGGCGACCATCTGGTAAAAAGTAAGTTTCATCCACAAGGGACACTTTACTTCTTTCTTTCTTTTCATAATCTTGAATGTTAATTGTTAAGAAAAATTTGGCATAGTAAACTCCATACACCTGAAAAGGTGATCAGAGCAGTAAAAGACCTTAAAGTACTGACTTCAAGTTCCTTATCATTGTTAGGGATGAGAGTAAAGTATCAAATCATAGGCAAACCGGAACGAGTATTTAAAATTTTTTAATTTCTTCTTCTACCGAATTTTGGGACGCTTGCAATCAATATACGTGAGCTTGCTATTTCTGACCTCTGTGATAAGCTGTCCGCATTAAAGGGATTCAGATGGTCAATTATCAAATGCGGCCGATAGAACTGGGGTTGCTGACAAACTATACTAGCCTTATAGAATATTCGGTGTTCATTAAATCGATGAAATTTAAATGTAATTCACAACACTAGCAATTTATTTCGAAAAATTTAATTGCACTAAACTAATATTCTGGTAGAAATACAATTTATGGCACCAAAAGCCGTGCATTTTTACTTCCTGTAAAATATTATTTGTCCAAAAAACATTTATTAAAACGAAACTTTTTACTGCGTGCTCGAAGACACACTTCCATATCTTATTGATTAGGTAAAATGAGGTGCTTCGAAAACTGCTTTAAGCAAAACAATGACAAATAGAATTGCCCCGGCAGCCTGATTAAGGACGAGATAAAGAGAACTAGTACTAAAAGAAGATTGAATACTGTAAGGAAGCTGGCTCTGGATTATTCATATTTGCGCCATCCCCCCAGAATACTACCGGTGATAGCATAAACGATTGCACTCACCCCTCCGTCGATCAGGGACAGCAGCAATGGTTTCAGGGAAAACATATCCTTTACAATCGTTTCGAACAATACAAAAACCACTCCGAACAAGAGCCCGATGACGAAACCGGCAAACAAAGATTTGACAGGGATTTTAGTGAACACCCACGCGATGGTATAGGCGGCGAAAGAGGAAGAAACAATACTGGCAAGGTAGGGAGCCGGACTGGTGGCTGCTTTGATCTGCTCCGGTGTGAACCCGTTCAACGCCATCCATTTATCAGAAAAAGCGCCATACCATAAAGCCGGAACCACTTGCCCTATAACTACGCATACCAGCACGGCCCAAAGATTGACAGATTGTCTTCTCATAATATTGAGTGTGTTTTTCGGTAATCGAAAGGAAACTCCCAAGCCCAAATATAAAAGGATTAGGTATTAGTTGTGCTTTTTATTTAGATGATATAACAAAATCTATATTTCGCTTCAAACCATCAAATTTCGCTCTTTTTACAGGCGACCGTTTAAAAATTTCTCTGAACACTTCCTCCGTAATTTCCTGCCAATCACTCTTGCTGAACGCTGACAAAGTTTCAGAAAGATTGAACTCGGGCGTGGCATGCGGCCTGGAAAAGCGGTTCCACGGGCAAACATCCTGACAAATATCACATCCGAAAATCCAGTTGTCGAATTTCCCCCGCACATCCTCAGGAATTGCATCTTTGAGTTCAATGGTATAGTAACTGATACATTTACTTCCATCAACCACGAATGGTTCGGTTATCGCATCGGTCGGGCAGGCGTCGATGCAGCGGGTGCAGGTGCCGCAATAATCCTGGACGGGCCCGTCGGGTGCCAGTTCGAGGTCGCAGATGATTTCTCCTATAAAGAAAAAGCTGCCGGTTTCGCGGTTCAGGAGATTGGAATGCTTGCCGACCCAGCCCAGTCCGCTCTTTGCCGCCCATACTTTATCCATCACCGGCGCGGAATCTGTGAATACTCTTCCATTCACTTCACCCACTTCCTCGCTGATCCCGAGCATTAATGCAGCCAGTTTTTCTTTTAATACAATATGATAGTCGGTGCCGTAAGCATATTTGGAAATTTTGAGATCCTCTTCTCCCTCGGGCAGTCGTTTTTCGGGATAATAATTAAGCAGTACGGAAATAACGCTTTTCGCTCCTTCAACCAGCTTCGTCGGATCGAGCCGTTTGTCAAAATGGTTCGCCATGTACCCCATAGCACCATTACTGCCTTTTTTCAGCCAGTTTTCCAGTCTTGGAGCTTCATCTTTCAGAAACTCCGCTTTCGAGATACCACAAAAATCAAAGCCAGCTTCCCTTGCTTTCATCTTCACGAACTGACTTCTTTCCTGGCATACTAGATCTGCGGTCGTCATCTTGCAAATTTACAAATTATTGTAAAATGCCATCTTGTCAGTAATTTAGCCCTGGCAAAATAATTTACTCTTCCTGTGACATTGCAACAGTCACGTTATTATTGAGAATTATGCCGGAAAATACAGAATTCAACATAGATCAAGACAAAAACTACGAAATGAACGAGGAAAATGCGCCATTGGAAACTGACAACACGGCAACAAGTGAAAACAATGAAATTTCCAATTCCGTCCCTCTCGATAATGCAGGGCAGGAGATAACTGGTGAGGCACCCTCTGGTGAGGCACCCTCTGCTGAGGCACCCGTCGAAGCGGTAGAAACCGATCCGGTAACAGCAGCCAAAATCGAGATCGCAGAATTGAAGGACAAATACATCCGTCTTTATGCAGATTTTGAGAACTTCCGCAGAAGAACCGCAAAGGAAAAGCTGGAAATGATCTCCGGTGCGGGAGCTGATATGGTGAAGCTGATACTGCCGATTGTGGACGATTTTGAGCGCGCAAAGGTATCTTTTGACTCTTCAACAGATGTGGAAGCATTAAAAGAAGGTGTCGACCTGATTTACACTAAGCTATTCAAAGCATTGGAATCCAAAGGATTAAAACCAATGGAATCCAAAGGAGAAGCTTTTGACGCTGAAATTCACGAGTCAATCGCGCAATTCCCTGCGCCCTCGGAAGACCTGAAAGGCAAGGTGATCGATGAGATTGAAAAAGGATATTATTTAAACGATAAGGTGATCCGCTACGCGAAAGTGATCGTGGGTGCCTGATTTAATCAATAATGTATGATGTATAATGACCAAAGGCATCTATCCATTGTTAAATACATTGCACAGCCGCTTTACATGATACATTAGGACAAAATAATGGCAAAGAAAAGAGATTATTATGAGGTACTGGGCGTAGACAGAAAGGCTGCGGCAGAAGACATTAAAAAAGCTTACCGCAAGCTTGCAATCAAATTTCACCCGGATAAAAACCCGGAAGATCCCACGGCAGAAGATAAATTTAAAGAAGCTGCCGAAGCTTACAGCATTTTGAGCGATGATAATAAGCGCGCGCGTTACGACCAGTTCGGACATGCGGGCGTAGGTGGAGCAAGCGGAGGCGGGGCCGGCGGATTCAGTGGCGGCGGCTTTACCATGGACGATATTTTCTCCCAATTCGGGGATATATTCGGAGACAGCAGCCCGTTCGGAGATATTTTCGGACGCCAGGGTGGAGGCGGAGGTCGCCGGGTACGTAAGGGATCGGATCTCCGGATCAAGCTGAAACTGAACCTGGAAGAGGTTGCCAATGGTGTGGAGAAGAAAATCAAGGTGAAACGCCACGTAACCTGCAATACCTGCGGGGGAAATGGCGCGAAACACGGTACTTCCCTCACCAACTGTAACAGCTGTAACGGAACCGGCCAGGTACGCAAAGTGGTAAGCACGATGCTCGGCCAGATGGTTTCGACCAGCACCTGCCCAACCTGTAACGGCGACGGCAAGATCATCAGCGAGCGTTGCGATTCATGCGCAGGAGAAGGAAGATTGTTGCAAGACGACCTGATCACCCTGAACATACCGGGTGGCGTAGCGGAAGGAATGCAGCTTTCGATGTCGGGCAAGGGTAATGTGCCTGCACGCGGCGGCATGGCAGGTGACCTGCTGATCGTGATCGAGGAAGAAGAGGATGCTTCACTGAAACGCGACGGTAACAACGTCGTATTCGATATGCACCTGAGCTTTATCGACGCGGCTTTGGGTACGTCTGTTGAAATACCTACCATCGACGGAAAAGCACGCATTACGGTTGAATCCGGGACACAAGCCGGCAAAATCCTGAGACTGAAAGGTAAAGGTATTAAAGACCTGAACGGATACGGAAAAGGAGATCAGCTGGTCCATATTAACGTTTGGACACCACAGCAGCTTTCTTCTGACGAACGTGAAACGTTAGAATCTCTTCGTCACTCTCCTAACTTCCAGCCGAAGCCCGGAAAGAATGAAAAAGGCTTTTTTGACAAAATGAAAGATTTCTTTCACTGATTATATTGCATTCCGAATAACGAGCCGCCCCTTAACCGGGCGGTTTTTTTATTTCCCCTAAATGCATTTAAATTGTATCACGCATCTTACGGATCAAATGCCTTTCCCGCCAGCTTTCCGAAAATTCAAATGGTTAAAAATCAGCGCCTTCATATTGCTTTTCGCCTGGCTGATTTTTTCGCAGAGCTGTATGAAGTTCCGGACCAAAGATGCGGATGCTGCCGAGGCTTTTAAAAAAGCAGGAGTTTCCATTGAATTTAAAAACCTCCCGGTAAACGGCGGAACATTGCACTACGCGAAAACCGGCTCTGAATCACTCCCTACCCTGTTTTTTGTTCACGGCTCACCGGGTAGCTGGGACGCATTCTCCGGTTACATGCAGGATACCGCATTACTCAGCCGCTTCCGCATGATCTCCGTAGACCGTCCGGGATTCGGGTATAGTGATTTTGGAAAAGCCAAACACCTGCAACCACAAGCTGCAATGATCCGGCAAATCATCGAAAAGGAACATAATGGCAGGCCCGTACATTTGATCGGCCACAGTATTGGCGGGCCGGTAATCGTGGAAATGGCCGAAGACGAGCCGGATAGTTATAATTCCCTTACTATATTGGCTGGTTCCATATCCCCATTCGAGGAGCCGCGCGAACGCTGGCGGTACGTAGCGCGGTGGATTCCATTCAGGTATTTAATCCCCGGTGCATTCCGGCCTTCCAATACAGAGATCGTGTATTTCAAAAAGGATTTGTATCACCTGGATTCGATGTTTCACAAAATTCAAATTCCGGTAACATTTATTCACGGCGATGCAGATACTTTTGTGAGCGTAAAAAATGTGGATTACGGTAAAAAGAAACTGGGCGACCGTGTCGAAGTTAATGTCATTATCATTCCCGGCGCAAATCACTTCATTCCGTGGCAGCATTATGAAATCATTCAAAAGCATTTGTTAACGCTTCATTGACAATCACTTAGTTTCAAAATAATGAAAAAATTACTCCTTCCGCTATTGATCTCAACCACTCCGATTATCGTGCAGGCACAATCTGCCACGCTGACCTTTGCTACTTACAATGTAAGCATGGAAGCCGAAAATTATTATCCGCGGGGCACCAAGGGCCTTTCTGAACAGATATTGGTCAAGGAACTTTCCACGGGCAGCAATCAGCAGATTAAGAACATCGCCAAAATTATCAAGACCGTCAGACCGGATGTGATCCTGCTGAACGAGTTTGATTATGTGAAAGACCCCAACAGCGGAGTAGGTGCGTTTATTCGAAATTACCTTCAAAATGATTCCGACGGTGTGAAAGGAATCGATTATCCCTATTACTATTATTCGACTGTCAACACCGGCCAGCCAAGTCCGTTTGACCTCGACAGGAATGGAAAAGCCGAGCAGTACGGCGCCGATGCCTGGGGTTTTGGAAATTACCCGGGTCAGTATGGAATGGTATTGCTCTCGCGCTTCCCAATCGATACTGCCAACGTGAGAACTTTTCAGCATTTCAAATGGAAGGACATGCCTGGCGCACTGAAAACCACCAATGCCGACGGTACCGACTGGTATTCACCCGAAGCCTGGGCGCTTTTTCCGCTTTCTTCCAAATCACATTGGGACGTACCGGTACAAGTAAATGGAAAAACGATCCATTTCCTCGCCAGCCACCCTACCCCGCCCTCTTTCGACGGCCCGGAAGACCGTAACGGAAAGCGCAACCACGACGAAATACGTTTCTGGAAAGATTACATCAGCGACGGCGCCTATATTTATGATGACAAAGGCAAAAAGGGCGGACTGGCTGCCGATGCGGCATTCGTTATTCTTGGCGATCAGAACGCTTCACCTGACGAAGGCAATGCGATCGGTGAGGGAATCCGCTCTTTATTATCCCACTCAAAAATCAATAATGAAATGCCGCCGGCAAGCAGCGGCGGGGCGCAACACAGCAGTTCCAATGCATTTGCCAAAAACCATACCGCATTCTGGCGTATGCGGGCGGATTATGTACTTCCGTCGAGAAAAGGCTTCAAAGTTGTCAATAGCGGTGTTTTCTGGCCGGCAAAGGGCGAACCGATGGCGGAACTGGTTGAAAAAAGAGAATCCAGCTCAGATCACCGTTTGGTTTGGGTGAAGGTTGAGCTGGATTAGTCTTCGGCTGCGCTCAGACTGACATGTCCCTCTGCTTCGCTTTGGAGGACAATGGCGGCGGGCAGCCGGGCGGTCGAGGGGCTATTGCCCGCCGCCGTACATATTAAATGCGGCCAGGTGTTTCTGGAATATTGTTTCGTACTTCTTGGCGGCAACCTCCTGTTTCGCTTCGCGGCATTCCTGAACGATGATTTGCAGGATATACAGATAAACGTTACTGTCGCGCCGCTTGGTTGTACCGTTTTCTTTTGCCCAGGTCAGCACTTCGTCAGCTCGCAATGCCATTGTATCGGCAATTTTCAAAGCACGGGCAGTTTCTCCCAAATCAAACAATGGTCCGATAAAGTTGGCCGAGAACTGATCGTAAGGAATGCTTTTATCCGGCATCGTGGCAAGTGATTTGTCAATCGCCTTCTTCGCTTCGTCCTTGCGACCGTCTGCCAGCAGCTGACCTGCCAATCTAAGGAATGCGATCCTGGCTGTGGCTACCGGAGAACCCAGATATGTATTGTCGTAATAGGTGTTCGGATTGTCCAGCTCGCGCCACGACATTTTCGTCATGAGGTTGTTGTACATCACATCCGCATTCACGTAACCATCGCTTGCGCCAGGCACTTTCACAGGCAGCAGCCGGTATGCATAACCTTCTAGCTGCATATATTCTTTCAGGTTCAGATAACTGGATCCACCCAGCGTTGACGAGAAGTAAATGGGACGCTGCCAATCGTTGGTTGCGATAATATCCAGCATGATCAAATCCGATTTGTACAAATCACCTTTCCCGATCGTCCAGCTGATAGAATCACTTACGAAAGGAACCAGGTCGGATTTAATGATATTCATTTTCTTAACGGCCTCCGCATTGACAGGCAAAAACAATACAGACGAAGGGAGGATCGAGGTCATATCTCCGCTGGTCAACGGAACCTGGATCGCCTTATTTTCCTGTTTTACCAGGCCAAGGTATTCTTTCAGGTTAATGCCATTTTTTACGCTTGGGATTTCGTAGAATGGCACAATGTCGTTTTTACCGAAAGCATAATTGTTTTTATCCAAAGAAATAGGCAGCGCCTCCGAAAGATAAGTTTTACGTTTCATCTGGTCGATATACCAGTCGGTACCAAGCAAGCTAAGGTTACAAACGCGAACATCCGTACGGAAACCTTCCACTTCCTGAACGTACCAAAGCGGGAAAGTATCGTTATCACCTCCTGTGAACAGGATTGCATTCGGCGCACAGGAATTCAGGAGGTTTTTGGCAAAATCAACAGAGTGGTAACGGTGGCTGCGGTTATGGTTATCCCAACCTTTTACACCCATAATCACAGGTACCACCAGCGAAACGGCCGTAGCAGCTACTGCGCGAGAAGATGCATTGCCCACAAATTTGCTGATCGCATCTGCAATGGCCAAAACGCCGAATCCAATCCAGATACAGAAGATATAGAACGATCCAACGTAGATATAGTCACGCTCCCGGGGTTCTGTGGGCGGTGAATTCAGGTAAACTACGAGTGCAACCCCAGTCAGGACAAATAGTAATCCAAGTACCAGCAGGTCACGTTTTTGCCGGAAATACATCATCACAATACCAAACAGCCCGAGTAAAAACGGCAGCATGAAGAAGTTATCGTGTGCCTTGTTGTTCTCGATCGGCTCGGGATATTTTTTGGTAACGTCCCAGGGAAGCATATTACCCGCACCTTCTTCATCACTTTCACGTCCGACGAAATTCCAAAGGAAATACCGCCAGTACATGTGTCCGATCTGATAGGAGAACATGAAAGAGAGATTGTGCCCCATGGTCGGCTTCTGCCCTTCGGCTAGTCCCGTCATTTGCTGGTATAGCTGCGGGTGTCCGGGCTGGGTACTGTACATACGGGGCAGGAGCATGCTGCTGCCTGGCTCGTATTCATATTCCGGTCTGTAATCGTAGATGACATATTTACCGTTTTGCTTCCGGTACATTGGTGCTCCGCGTTTCTGGCTTACCGGCCGCGAAACAAATGACGGACCGAATAGCAGAGGGCGGCTTCCATACTGTTCCCTTTTCAGGTAGGAAACGAAGCTAAGCACATCGTTTGGATTGTTTTCGTTGATCGGCGGGTTGTACTCAGCGCGAACCAGTACCATCAGGTAACTCGCGTAGCCTATCAATACAAAAGCCAGTGAAAGCAAGCCGGTATTTAACAGTACATTACCTTTCTGGTGAGAATAACGAATTCCCCAGATCAGTGCGCCCAGAAACAGAATGATAAAGAATATAACCCCTGATTTGTAGGGCATGCCAAGCGAGTTGACGAAGAATATTTCAAACTTACCAGCGATACTCGGCAGCCCGGGAATGATACCTGAATTGATAATTCCCAAAATCACCAAACCGCCAGCAAATGCAAGTATTCCTCCAAAAACGCTTGTTTTTGGGTATTTCTTGAAATAATAAACCAATGCAAGCGCAGGGATCGTCACCAGGTTCAACAAGTGGACCCCAATTGACAGACCAACCAAATATGCGATCAGGATCAGCCAGCGATTTTCAGCAGCAGGATCTTCTACACGCTCCCATTTAAATACCGCCCAGATCACGATCGCAGTAAAAAACGACGACATACCATAAACCTCAGCCTCAACTGCCGAAAACCAAAACGAGTCAGACCAGGTATAAGCCAGCGACCCGATCAATGCTGCCCCGATTACCAGAATGGTATCAGCCGTTGTCAATTCACTATCGGATTTGGAAACGAATTTGCGGGCAAGCAATGTAATCGTCCAGAAAAGGAACAGGATCGTAAAGGCGCTGCTCAGCACAGATACCATATTGACCCAGTAGGCTACATTGGTAAGATCACCAAATGCAAAAAGCGAGAACAGGCGGCCTATTAAAAGAAAAAAGGGTGCTCCCGGGGGGTGGGGCACCTGCAATTTGAATGCACAGGCAATGAATTCGCCGCAATCCCAAAAACTGGCGGTTCGTTCTACTGTAAGTGCGTATGTGATGAATGCAATTGCGAATACAATCCAACCCGCAAGGTTGTTGGAACGGTTGAAACGGGTCATCTGAGAGACAGTAAATTAGAAAAAGTTATATGCAAAGATGGTAACTCTTTTGGAGCAGTTTTATCAATGATCGGCCAAAATTAGCAAAATTACCACAAGGTCAAGATTTTCCGTCTCTTAAAAAGTGTTAAGAACTATTTGTAAAAAATCCACTTGGCGAGCTCTTTATAAGTGACTTTTTTTCCGTACATCAGGATACCGACCCGATAAATGCGCGCTGCAAGCCAGGTGGTGCCCATAAAACCGATCACCAGCAAGAGCATCGACAGGGCGATCTCCCACGCCGGTACGCCAAACGGGATTCGTACCATCATGATGATTGGTGAGGTGAAAGGGATAATCGACGTCCAGAAAGCGAGGCTGCCATCCGGGTCGCGCAGCACAAACTGTGCAAATACAAATGAAAATATGATCGGCAGCGTGATCGGAAGCATAAACTGCTGTGTATCCGCGTCGTTATCAACAGCCGCTCCAACAGCGCCGAACAACGCACTGTACAATAAATATCCACCCAGATAGTAGAACAGAAAACAGCCGATAATCAGGGGAAGGTTCAGGCTGCTTACCGCGCCCAGAATTTCGGTCATAGGGTTTTCCACATTACTTCCAGGCACACCCTTTGATGGCATTCCGTTCTGCATTTTTTCCATTTCCTGCTGTACCTGCGGCGATTCTTTTGAGATCTGACTGCTCACGATCGCAGAAGTGGCGCTCGTCAAAGCGGTTGTTAAAATGATCCAGAGCAAAAACTGTGTCAGCCCCACCAGCGCGACACCAATGATCTTACCGAGCATCAGCTGAAAAGGCTTGACGGATGATATAATCACTTCGACAATGCGGCTCGTTTTTTCCTCGGTAATTCCCCGCATTACCTGCGTCCCGTAAATAAAAACGGACATATAGATCAGAAAAGCACAGACCCCGCCTATTGCAGTGGCAGCTGCCGAGCTGCTGTTTTTTTCGCCTTCTTCACTGAGACTGATCGTTTCCGAATTCACATTAACCCGCGAATCTTCCAGGATTTTGTGCGTAATTCCTGCTTCCGAGAGCTTGATATCTTCAATTTCCTTCTCAATTACCTTTTCAATTTCCGATTTAAGGTCCATGCTGACATTCTTGGAGGCATAAATCCGCACTGATTTTGGCTCTTTGATCACATTTTTAGGAATGTAAACCAATGCATTTGCATCCGTTTTCCGGAAGTCTGCTTTCGCAGAGTCAATATTCCCATCGATAAAAGTGAAAGCGAGTGTCTCGGAATTTTTAAACTCGCTCCGGAACAATCCGCTCTCGTCAAGTACCTGCACCGTTTTGGTGTCGACCGAGCCGATAGCGACCCAGATCACCGCCGCGTAGAAGCCAACAAAAAGCAAAGGGCCGAGCAGGGTCATGACCAAAAACGACTTCTTTTTGACCCGGACCAGGTATTCTCTTTTAATTACAAGGAAAATATTTCGCATTGTGAAGGTTTTTAGATGATTAAGTGACTGTCAGGCCTCAGGCACTTCGTTGACGGAACGCATGAAAATTTCGCTCATACTCGGGATATTCTCTCCGAAAGACCTGATCTCGATATTCGGTAACAGACTGGCGAGCAATTCATTGGGACTTCTGTTTTCTTCCAGATGAATAGTTGCGCGGCGATATTCATTTTCGAGTTCCTTTTCCGCTGATATTTCGTAAAAGCCACTCAATCCAGTCAATGAGCCGCGGTACTCTACAAAATAGGTATGCGTTTTAAATTGCTCCTTAATTTCGTTTTTCGGCCCGTCCAGCACTTTTTTCGACTTATGTATCAATGCAATATGATCGCAAAGTTCTTCCACCGTTTCCATTCTGTGGGTTGAAAAAATGATCGTGCTTCCTTTTTGTTTCAGCTCCAGGATCTCATCGCGGATCAGGTTCGCATTGATAGGGTCGAAACCGGAGAAAGGCTCATCAAGAATAATGAGGTCAGGTTCGTGGAGCACGGTAGAGACGAACTGTACCTTTTGCTGCATACCCTTGGAAAGGTCCGATACGCTTTTGTCCCACCAGGTTTTAATATCGAATTTGATAAACCAGACCTTTAACTTCTCTAACGCCTCCTTTTGTGATAATCCCTTTAACTGCGCGAGGTAAAGAAGCTGATCGCCCACTTTCATTTTCTTATAGAGCCCACGCTCCTCAGGAAGATAGCCGATACGCGAAATGTGACTGTCATTAAGTCTCTGCCCGTCAAACAATATTTCCCCTTTATCTGGCCCGGTAATCTGATTGATAATGCGGATCAGTGAAGTTTTCCCCGCACCGTTCGGCCCAAGCAGACCGAAGATCTTACCCCTCGGAATGGAAATGCTTACGTCGTCGAGGGCAATATGGTTGGAATACTCTTTTGTAACATTCCTGACTTCAATGATATTCATAAGTTGAGAAATCCGTGATTATGCCCCAAATATGCAAAGTAGAGGGGTATGATTAAAGTTACAAGTAAGAAAGCGCATTTTGGCTGATTAGTGGTAAAAATAAAAAAGCGGGCGGAAACCGCTCGCTCGATGAAATAACCTCAGGATAAATGCTAGTGCACGTACTTTTCCCGGATTTGAAACAGAACCCAGAAACCTACAATCGCCCCGACCACGGCTCCAAAAATGCTCAGCTGGATCAAATTACTTAGGATACCAATCAGCAATGCATAATAAAGCAGGTTCCAGCCGGCACGCCTCCTGGCACGCAGCGGCGAAAACGACATTAAATACATAATAAGGGTAATGACTCCGAGTGCGACACCAAGGTAAAAGTTAAAGCCAATTCCCGGCGCAACTGCCCCCAGCCCCACCGCCGCACCGCCAAAACCAAACGCGACCAGCAGGCCAAAAACCGCAATACCAGAAAGGACAAGAATAAAATAAGGACCGTACTCGACCAGAAACTCTTTGACAGATTCCGAAAAGGGAGGGAATTTACCAAGGAAAATAGGTTCCAGTTCCTTTTCCAAAAGTAATTTTGATTCCATAGGGCTACTTTTTTTTGTTGGTTATTTAATAACAATAATTAAAACTAATCATATTACTTTCAAACCAGCTGCCTCGGTCTGCCTCATCCTGCGATTGTTTAGCAAGCGGTAAAGAATTGCTGTAAACGAGCAAGAAACCTAAATCAATCCTCCGGGTACGGCACAAAAACGAAGCCGGAAAATTCACCGATCAGCGCAAAAAGGCAGCAATATTCGTCCGGGTTTTTGAAGTTTTCCGTAAACATCAGAACCGACTCCTCTCCGATCAACTTCCGGTCTACAAATTCCTGCATATAAGAAGCGCGGTACACATAAAGATTTGTGAGTTCCTGCGAATCGATTAGCAAAGCACCGATCTGCAATTCATTATTGGTGACGGCGAAGATCGGATAATCCGAAAAACCGCGTTTGCGGATCTGGTACGAAGCCTCTTTCAGCTGGTCGGCCACTTTGATAAAATCCTGAGATATATAACCCATCAACTTCTGATTCAATTCCGGAGAATTGGCATCATCCATCAGGACATTTTCGTTGCTGTTGTTGATCATTGTTTGTTGGCTATTAGCTGTTAGCCATTAGCTTTTGGCTGTTAGCTTTTTAAAAATTAATATAATACTTGATGGCAATAGTTATTAACTGTCAGCCACTTATCTACCGGGCTGATCGGTAAAACCATTTATTAAACACTCAAAGTCAAAACTATCAGCCGGGAGCTAACAGCTAATAGCAAAAAGCCAAAAGCTATCCCTACATCCTCGCAGCCAGCAACAACGTCAGATCTTTGTACCTCATGTTGAAACTTCTGGCGATGTGTGAGTTGGTGAGCGTTCCTTTGTGGCAGTAAACTCCCTTCATAAACCAACGGTTGGCATAAATCATTTCTTCAATGCCTCCAATTGTTCCGGTTTGCAGCAAAAATGGCAGAAAAACATTACTTAAAGCATTACTGGCCGTATGTGCAACCCGAGACGGGATATTAGGAACACAGTAATGGATTACGTCATTATAGCGGAAAATCGGGTTTTTATGTGTGGTCATTCTTGAAGTTTCAAATG
This sequence comes from Dyadobacter sp. UC 10, assembly GCF_008369915.1. NCBI lineage: Bacteria > Pseudomonadati > Bacteroidota > Cytophagia > Cytophagales > Spirosomataceae > Dyadobacter > Dyadobacter aurulentus. The sequence continues at coordinate 1,185,183 of NZ_VSRN01000001.1, forward strand.
ATCCGCCCTGATCGATGCTAACGTCAATGATTACCGAGCCCGGTTTCATTTTCGACACCATTTCTTTGGTTACTACAAGCGGGCTAACTCCATTTTCGGCACGCATGGTGCCAATCACAACATCTGCCCTCGCAATAGCCTCTGCAAGTATATCCGAATCGATGATTGAAGTGTAAAGATTCTGTCCGATCGCGTATTTGAGTCGTTGCAGCCGGTAAATGTGTTTGTCAAAAACTTTAATATCCGCACCGACGCTGATCGCCGCGCGGGTAGCATATTCGGAAACAGTACCTGCTCCAAGAATAACGATCTTAGTCGGCGGGACTCCGGTGATGCCACCTAAAATGATCCCCCTGCCTCCATTGGGGGTTGACAGGTACTCGGCAGCAATCAGCAGCACGGTACTTCCGGCTATTTCCCCCATAGCCCGGATAATAGGCTTGCCCCCCACCTTATCTTCAATCAGTTCATAGCTGATACCTGTAATTTTCTGCTCATTCAGTTTTTCGAAATATGGCTTTTCGAGTGCAGGCAGATTGAGAGCGGATATCAGCGTGGTACCCGATTTGATGTACCGGAATTCCTCTTCTACCAGGGGTTCAATTTTGAGAATAACCTTGGCCTGGTAAACTTCCTCCGCGCTCTGAACAATTTTCGCCCCCGCCTCGCTGTATTCATGGTCCGACAGGTTGGCCCCTTTTCCTGCGTCGCGTTCCACCCATACTTCATGCCCGTTCCTGACAAGGATACCGACGGCGTCGGGTGTCAGCGCGATCCTGTTTTCCTGTAAAGAAACTTCCTTCGGCAGACCAATATGCAATGCATTCTGATCCTTTTTTACAGCCATTAATGATTCCTGCGGATACAAAATCGACTGCTTGGCTAGCTCTTCAAAGCCGGTAATCTGTGGTTGCGCCATTGAATGAAGAAAGTAAATCTATAAATGCCTTCTATGCTTTTGCTACTTCTAATATTCGCATGCCGTTTTCGTCTGCCCGCAGGTTCAGGTACAGATACGCGGCTGGCCAAAGCGACTCTATTTTTCCAGGCCATTCTACAAAACAGTAGGCCCCTGAATCAAAATATTCTTCAATACCCATATCCAGCGCTTCCGTTTCATCTTTGATCCTGTAAAAATCAAAATGATAGACAGGATTCCCTTCGGCCACATATTCATTTACAAGTGAAAACGTCGGACTATGCACGTTAGATCCGACACCCAGATACTTGCAAAGTGCCTTGATCAGTGTTGTCTTACCTGCACCCATATGTCCCTCAAACAGCCAAACGGGCGTGTCTTTTCCTAATTTAAAAAGTTCGGAAGATACTTTTTCCAGTTCATCGAGGGTATTGAAATGAATTGTGACAGGCAGATCCTTCATTTTGCAAAAATACACAATTTGAAAGAACCGGGATGTATTGTCAAATGTGATCTTGCGTTAAAACAAAAAAAACCGGAGCCCGATAAGGATCTCCGGTTTTGAATAAATGTACTGTGTCTACACCTTCCACTCTTTCTGCATAATTCTTCCCAAAAGCTGATTCGCTTCCTTATCTTTTTCAAAAGTTTCCTTTGCCGGATCCCATTTGAGCGACCTCCCGAGCCGATAGGATATATTGCCGATATTACAAACAGACGCAGTCCGATGCCCTACCTCGACGTCACAAATTGGCGGCTTACGACTTCTGATCGCATCGACAAAATCCTGATAGTGGCTCGTGCTCACATATACATTAGCATCACCCTCTGCAAAAGCCTTGTCTTTCAGCGTTTCAGGAGTAGTTTTCAATTCTCCTCTCGCAACAAAAACCTCCCCCTCAGTTCCTACAAAATGACAATGCTGCTTCCCTTCCATTGGCCGGTGGATCATTTCCGCGCCGTTTGCGTATTTGAATATCATCCCCTTTTGCGGATCGGAATAAATCAATTCTACCGGCCCACTGTTGTCCATATCCAGGCCCCATTGGGCGATATCAAACATATGCGCTCCCCAGTCGGTCATGCCGCCACCTCCAAATTCATCATAATTCCGCCAGGCCGGCCAGAATTTCGCGTCCATCGCGGGCGCCAGCTGGTTGTTATATGGTCGCTCAATGGTATTCGGCCCCATCCACATTTTCCAGTCGAGACCAGCCGGCAGAGTTTCCGCCTGTAAATCCCACACCTTCGGCGGCCCACCTACATTAATATACACTTTTTCCACCTTCCCGATCGCGCCGCTTCGCACCAGCTGCACGGCTTTGGTAAATTCCGGCGCGGATCGCTGCATACTTCCCGTCTGGAAAACACGCTTGTTCTTTCGGGTCGCATCTACCATAGCTCTGCCTTCCCTAACTGTCAATGAAAGCGGTTTTTCACAGTAAATATCCTTACCTGCCCTGGCCGCCATTACTGCCATGGAAGCATGCCAGTGATCGGGCGACGCAATTACCACCGCGTCGATATCCTTCTTATTCAGTAGTTCCCTGAAATCTGCAAATCCCTGCGTGGCCTTGTAATCTGCTTTTCCCGTTTTCTCCGCATTACCTTTGTTGGCCAGGCTTACAAACGTTTCCAACTTAACCGGGTAAACGTCCGAGGCAGCCGAAACCTGCACATCAGGCAGAGCCATAAAGCGGTTCCTTAATCCACCAGCCTGCCGGCCGCAGCCTATAAAGCCAAAAACGATCTTATCGCTCGGCGCCGTAAAGCCTTTTCCCAAAACATGCCTCGGTACGATCATAAATGAAGAAATGACCGCTCCGGCTTTTAAGAAATCCCTTCTGTTTATACTTTCCGCATTCATATTTTTTGGTAGAAATATCCTGATAGAAAGTTAAATAAAGCCCAAAGTCAGTATTTCTACTGAAATTCGCGTCTTTGTAAATTACTAGCGGTTTTATCCTTTTGTTAACCATTCATATTCCATGACCCCACCTATTTCCCGCCGTGACTTTTTGGTAAAATCAGCGCTTGCAGGAGCAGCTGCGCCATTATTATTTGATCAAACCATAACAGCGTCGCTAAGCCAGCCTGCGGATAATTTGAAAATCAACATATTTTCAAAGCACCTGCAATTCCTGAATTTCCAGGACATGTCGGAAGCTGCCAAAGAGATCGGTTTTGACGGAATTGACCTGACTGTCCGTCCGAAGGGCCACGTGCTTCCTGACAAAGTAGAGACGGACCTTCCGCTGGCGGTTGAAGCCATGAAAAAAGTTGGCTTTTCACCTTCGATGTTCTGTACAGCGGTAGAAGATGCGACCAATCCTGTGGATAAAAAACTGCTGGAAACCGCCTCTAAACTGGGTTTTAAATACTACCGGATGAACTGGTACAAATACAATGATCAGCAAACCATCCCGCAGCTTCTGGACCAGTACCGGGAGAAAATGGCGGGGCTGGGTAAATTGAATGAAAAATTGAACCTAATCGGTTGCTATCAAAACCACGCTGGGCGGCTCGTAGGTGCGTCGATGTTCGAGGTCTGGCAAATACTTCAGAAAGCCAATCCTAAGACAATGGGCGCGCAATACGATATCCGCCACGCCACGCTCGAAGGCGGATTATCGTGGCAAACAGGCTTTAACCTGATCAAACCGAGTATCCGGACGATTGTGCTGAAAGATTTTATGTGGGAGAAAACAAATGGAAAATGGGGACCGAAAAGTGTGCCCCTCGGCGAAGGAATGGTCGATTTCAAAACTTATTTCAAACTATTGAAAGACAACAAAGTAGACGTACCGATCTGCCTTCACCTCGAATATCCGCTGGGCGGTGCCGACCAGGGTGCATTCAATATCACCGTGGATAAAAAAGTGGTTTTCGACGCAATGAAAAGGGATTTACAAAAAGCAAAAGAGCTGTGGGCGGAGGCGTAGCGAAATTCAGTTCCAGAGAATATCTACCATGCCCTCATAGAAACGGAACTTCTGGTCCTGAGTAATCACGACCATATGCTCTGAAATCGCTTGTGCGATAATCATTCTGTCGAAAGGATCTGAATGAAGTAAGGGTAGCGCTTCCAGGCAAGCGAAATGCTCAGTCTGAATAGCAAGTGTTTGAAACGAATTTTCTATGGCAGATTGACAAAATGCCTGTACCGAAACGCTCAGATCAAGCTTGCCCAGGCTTTTCTTAATAGTTAATTCCCAGTAGCTTGCCTGACTTACAAACAAGCTTGAATCGGGTGAGCTTATCCGGGTAAGAATGTCCGTTGAAAGTTGTCGGTTGTCCTCCGAATGCCAAAGTAAAATGTGTGTATCTAGAAGGTATTTTGTCATTGGTTGAAACCTGGTGGTATGAAATCGTCGAAATCGGAAGCAATATGATTAATCATCTTTTTTCCCCAGCCCGCCTTTGGGCTTGGTTGTTCATGTCTGTCTTTCAACAATGCATTCACCGCATCAATCAATTTGTCATCGTCCAGATCTACCACTTTCGAAATTATCTCGATTTTCTTTTCCTCAATAGTCATGGCAAAATCGTTTTATCCTAGTCAAATATAATGTCATTCGGCTAAAAATTCACTATCAAATACTCATTCCAAACAGCGGGTTGAGCAGTCCCAGAACAAAACTTACATTTGCATTTAGTACAAATAATAAATTACAACTATGTCTTCAAAAATCCTGAATGTTGGTCTGATAGGTTTCGGGTTATCGGGACGTTATTTTCATGCACCGTTCCTGAGCACGAATCCCGGCTTTAAAATCAAAACGGTTGTTGAAAGAACAAAGAACGATGCGCAGGCATTTGATCCCGAAATCGGAAATGCAAGGTCCGTGGATGAGCTGCTTAGCGATCAATCGATCGACCTTGTTTTTATCTGCACCCCCAACGATACCCATTTCCCTTATGCGATGGATGCGCTCGAAAACGGCAAGCACGTCGTGATCGAAAAGCCTTTTGCAGCAACAGAAGAAGAAGCAAAGCAACTATTCGCCCTTGCTGAAAAGAAAGGCCTGATATTGACCGCATATCAAAACCGGCGCTGGGACTCTGACTTCTTAACGCTCAAAAAACTACTCGCCGAAGGTAAGCTCGGCGATATTGTAGAATACGAAAGCCGCTATGACCGGTTCCGAGAAGTGGTGCCTACCGAATCCTGGAAAGAAAAGCCGGTGCCGGTGGGTGGCAATTTGTACAACCTCGGGCCACATTTGATCGACCAGGCGCTGGTGCTCTTCGGCGAACCTGAAACGGTAACCGCCGACGTAAGAGCGGTGCGTCCCAATAGTGAGATTGACGACTATTTCGATATCCGGTTGGGCTATAAAGACAAGCTGGTGATCGTGAAATCGAGCCTGATGGTTTATGAAAATCAATTGCGTTATGTGTTGCACGGCACCAAAGGATCATTCATCAAAGGCGGCCTGGATCCACAGGAAGAGACTTTACGCAAAGATATACTTCCAAATACCGAACCCTGGGGAGTGGAACCGGAAAGTCGCTGGGGCAAGCTTTACACTGAGAATTTTTCAGGAGTTATTAAAAGCGAGGCGGGTGATTATGCTTCCTTTTATCAGAATGTATATGACGCAATCGTCGGCAATGCTGAGCTCGCTGTGAAGCCGGAAGAAATTTTGCGCACTACCCGTGTGATCGACCTGGCTATGCGGAGCAGCGCAGAGAAAAAGGTACTCAATTTCTAAAAGTGCATTACAAACGAGAAAAGGCAGCCACAAAATCGGGCTGCCTTTTTCATAACTTGATCAACAAATATCTTAATTATCTTACTACTGCTGTAACCTGACGTTTGGTTTCAGTTGAGATAGAGAAAGGTTTCGTAGAAACTTCGCTTCCGTTGCTGATCACGAAGGTATAAGAACCGTCAGCAAGGTTAGACAAATCGAATACCTTGGTATAGCTTTCAGACTTAGGGATTGAAGTGCTGTAAACAGTCACGCCGCTGAAATCCTTGATAGCTACTGTAGATCTTTCTTTAACGCCATCCAGTTTCAATTTGAATTTAAGCTCTCCAGCTGCTACCACTTCAATCGATGCATTTGCTTCTTTTGCTTTGTCCGCAGCTACTGAAAAGTTTGCAGTTGATACTCCCACCAAAACTGCGATTGCCAAAATTGTCTTTTTCATTTTTCTAAATGTTAATGTGATAGTGAATTGTACTATTTATATTTTCAATGTTTTTACTCTTACTATTAATTTCAAAACTGTTTCGGATTGTTCATTTCCCCGTTTTGACGATTCAAAGGTAGGATATATGCATATCAAATGTCAACAGGCTGGTTTTTAGTTAGTAAAAGTTCTTTCTGTCGTTATCTATAAACATTAAAATAATCCTATCATTATACTAAAAGTACAACAAGTCGTTTGAAATTTGACAGAGGAATTTACATAGTACAATTGCATTGTATTGTATTTTTTATAGAAATAGAATAAAAATAGAGCTTTTGTTTAATGCCACGAATTCACTAATGTGCACGAATATTCGTGTTCATTGGTCGATTCGTGGCAAACCCTTAAAGTAATTTCCGCAGCTATTCGTCAGTGAATACAAAACCAAGGTCGCTTGTCGCAGAAAAAACCAAATATCATTCAAACCGTAGCCGCATATAGCAAGCAGCTGCTTGGCTTTATTCGCCCGCGGGTGAATACCGACGAGGATGCGGAGGATATTTTACAGGATGTTTGGTACCAGCTGAGCAGCGTTCCGGAGATCGAGGCGATTGAACAAGTGGGCAGCTGGCTCTACCGCGTGGCGCGCAACCGTATCATTGACAAATACCGCAAGCAAAAGCCTGATTTTCTGGAAGATTACGGTTATGAAGATGAAGACGGTGAGTTCAGCTTCAAGGAAATCCTGCTTGCTGACGACAACTCACCTGAAACCGCCTATTTGAAAGAACTATTCTGGGAACAGTTTACACTCGCACTGGAAGAACTTCCGGAGAACCAGAGAAATGTATTCATTTGGAATGAGTTGGAAGACCAGACTTTTCAGCAAATTTCTGACAGGACGGGAGATAACATCAAGACTTTGATTTCCCGGAAACGATACGCCGTGAAGCATTTGCGTGAGCGGCTGGAAACGGTTTACCGGGAGTTTGTAAATTATTAAATTTGTCAATCATGAACCAGCGAAGTATGAAACGGAGGCGATTTGCATTTCTCTTTCCAATGTTTGCACTTCTGGCCGCACTCCTGCTCGGAGCTGTGGTTAAGTGGCTGTGGAATGCCATTTTACCACAGCTTTTAAATGTTAACCCGATTACTTACTGGCAATCTGTTGGCCTGCTGGTACTTAGCCGTATATTGTTCGGCAATTTCGGTCGACCTGGTGGAGGACCACCTAGATGGGGCAATTGGGAAAATGGCAAACCAGGAATGCCTGGCGGCGGCCAGCGTTTCGGGCAGTGGCGGAACAAATGGCGAGAAATGACGCCCGAAGAAAGGACACGATTCAAACAGGAAATGCGACGACGTTGCGGAAAACCTCCCGAAAACATATAAGAACAGCCCGGCCCGACAGCCGGGTTTTTTATTTTCCAACTTTTAAAGTAAAAATCGAATATGTACGTCAGCTACCATATACACATCGCGTGTATCAAAATCATTTATCAATCAAATTTAGCTAGCCATGTTTACATCCGTTTTGAAAGTAATTTTATTTGGTATCCTGGGCGGTACCCTCCTGTTTTTGATTCCATTCCTGCTCCTGAAGGCGCTCTTTTTCTTTCTGTTCATCGGTCTGATTTTCCGGCTATTCGGTGGAAGGCGCCACTTTGGACGCTGGCGCAGGTACCACGATTACCAGCATTTCCGGGAAGATTTTGCCGGTTATCAGGACAAGGAAAGCCTGAGGGACCAATTCAACCAACAACCAAAACAGATCTGAAACCATGAAAAGACAAACGAGGATTTTGCTCGGCGTGAGTGTAGCACTGATCACGGCAGCCAACCTTCATTTTACCGTAGGCGACCGTTTTCATCACCGGGCATTTGGCCGTCACGGCTCGATGCATTGCGGAGGAAACTGGAACCACAAAAACCAGGATCTCAAAACAAAAGCCCCGCAATCGGAGACCGAGCATCAATTTAACTAAACAGTCACTCTAAAAACTAGAACAATTATGTGTAACAGATATGGAAATCGTGGCTTTGGAATACGCCACGATCATTACAGCCGCTTTCCGGGAAACCACCGCGAATACCGCGTTCCTGTGAATATTGTTAAAAATGAAGGTAGCTACGAACTGTACGTATTTGCCCCCGCTCGTACCAAAGAGGATTTCAGGATCAATATCAAAGGGCACGAGCTCAGTATTTCCTACCATCAGAAAGATGAAGCTGGGGAGAAACGCAACTGGATCCGGCACGAGTTCAGCAAAGCATCATTTGAAAGGACATTCATGATCGACGAGACTGTCGATTCCGAAAATATTCGCGCAGAATACGAAAATGGCATTTTACAACTCACCCTCCCGATTATTCCCGGCTCAGAAAAACCTGCCCAGGAAATCAGGGTAAGTTGATCTACCTTGAACAGAGAAGGCCTCAATGCTGCTGCAAAGAGGCTTTTTCATGTCTATTGATCAAAAAACTGAATCAAATCTTACTTAACCACCCGCCTGGATCCTTTGGAATCCATAATAACTGCCTCAGTCACATAAGGTGGCAAGACAAGTGAATGCGCGGATTGCGACAAAAATGAAGAACCATAATTGATCTCTTCTCTCCTGCTTTTGCCGTTTTTAAGTTTCAATATCGCAGAAGTTTCCAGCGTATTCACCGGAACAACGCGCAACACCCGGGTATTTTGGTGAAACCTGATCGAATCGCGGTTTTGGGAAGTAGCAGTCAGGAATTTATTAGTACCGGCATTTAGTCTCACCAGCCCTTTCGCATTCCCTTTTGTCAGGTACCCGCTTTGAGAGTGGCTCAACGGCTTAAATGTACCGTTACCATTTCCTTTCAAAATCAATCCATAAAATGCATCGTACCGCCCGACAGATACTTCTGACCCATAATCATTACCCGAAAGCATTACATCCAGGTTTCCATCCTGATCAAAATCATCCGCGATCATTCCGAAAATCGGCGCAAACTGGGCCTGCAGCGGCAGCTCACTCATAACGAACTTCCCATTTCCCTGATTTTCAATATAGCTGCTCTTCATCCAGTTGGCTGTAACATGCAGCGCGTCCTTCAACTCTTCCGGCTTCAAAATGTCTGGTAAGGAAGCTTGTGCGAATTTGCTGTATTCCTGAAACCGCTGACGTACCTGGATAATCTGCTTGCCCAGATCATCCCGCGTGTTGTAGGGAAATTCCTTATACGTTTCATCCTCAGCCTTATAGAAGACAGTTGGTATTGCATCGAAATAGCCGTCGTTGTTGAAATCTTTGGCATACATACTTACCGGCTTGGTTTCCGAGGCCCTGCTTAGCGAATTCAGCCCCAGGTTACCGGCGATATAGTCCATATCACCATCGTTATCGAAATCTCCCGCAACCAGACTACCCCACCAGCCTTTTTTGTTTTCGAGTCCTGAGGTAACCTTACGGAATTTCCCGTTTTCATTTCGAAAAAAAGTCAGCGGCATCCACTCTCCGGCAACCAGCAAGTCCGGCCAGCCGTCATGATCGAAATCAGTCCATAGTGCGTCACAAACAAGTCCGAGGTTTACAAGCGCTGGCGCCACGACGGCGGTTACATCTGAAAATTTGACAACGCTATTTTTAGTGTCATTCCTTAAAATATAACTGGAAACCGGCTTGGGATACATGCCGGACTCAACGCGGCCGCCTACAAAAAGATCCAGATCGCCGTCCCTGTCGTAGTCTACCGCCTTTACGCAGGAACCGTTGACCGAAAGCTGCGGCAAAGCCGGCACGTCCAAAGTAAACCCGCCTTTACCATTATTGATATATAAAGTGCTGCGCAAACCCGGCGAGTCCCTGTTGATCTCATAGCTCCCGCTGACGATAAAAAGGTCGAGGTCTTTGTCACTATCGGCATCAAAAAGCAAAACACCCATATCTTCCGTGTCCTTGGCTGCTCCTTCCAGGCCGGGGAGTAAATCCGACACCTTGAAGCCACCGCCAGCCTGCTGGATCAGGAACCGGCCTTTGTGCTGCATGGCACCACCGACGAAAATATCATCCAGCCCGTCGCCATTTACATCTCCCGCTGCCAAAGCCGGTCCGAATTGGGATAATTTGTGCGGCAACAGTTTCTGCACATTAAAATCGATCACGTCAGTTTCTTTATGCACGTAAGAAACGTTCAACTTCGCGGTAATATCCTCAAAAAGAGGTAAGTCAGCAGGAGCTGCGTTTGCTGGCGGGGCGGGTTTTGCATTCTTTTCATTCAATACCAATACCTGATTCACTGCGATGTTTTTCAAAGACTGCGTATTGCCCCCGGGCCACGTAACCTTCAATTCCTTTACATTTTTTTCTTTTCCCAAACCAAAATGCAACACAGGCTCCACAGAGGACAAATATCCGCGGTAAGGTGAGTTTTCAGCAATCTGCTTTTGACCATTTGCATAGGCGATCTCCACAATTGCTCCGATACCATTTTTATTCGAACGATCACCTTTAAAGCCAATCCGCAGGTAATTGCTTTCTGCTTTTTTTATCTGAACACTATTGTTCCGGAAAACCGCCGCTGAATCATTGATATTGTTCACGACATAATCCAGGTCGCCATCATTATCGAGATCCGCATAAGCCGCGCCATTTGAAAAGCTCGCCGCCTCGATCCCCCAGGCGTCGGTAACATTCTTAAAGCCCAGGTTACCCTCATTTTTGAATGCAAAATTTTTCAGCTTGACAGCCGGAATATAATCAAGCATCATCATCGGCTCCATGACGCTCGACACTTCCATGCGGTAGGCGATGAAATCCAGGTCGGTTATATCGCGCGGAAAACCGTTGGTAACAATCATATCCCTCAAACCGTCATTATCAAAATCCGTCACCATCGGCGCCCAGCTCCAGTCCGTTTCTGCAATGCCGCTCAACAATCCGATTTCGCTGAAAACCGGATCTTTGCCATTCCCGATCTTTCCCTGATTCAACTGCAATGTGTTCCGGGCAACCTGGTACTGGTAACCAAACAGATCATTGTTCTGATAGGTAACGTAGCTGTTCGCCGGCGTCATCATTTTTTTTCGCTTGTTGGTGGCGGGCATCATATCTACCGCGATCACGTCAACCAACCCGTCGTTATTAATATCGGCTACATCATTCCCCATTGCCGAATGCGAGGTGTGTTTGAAATACGTAGCGGCTTTGTCAGTAAATGTTCCGTCACCATTATTAATATAAAGCAGGTCGTTCGTCAGATAATCATTGGTTACATAAATGTCCTTCCAACCGTCCTGATTGACGTCCGTCACATTGACACCCAGCCCATAACCTTCGATCAGAATGCCCGCCTCTTTGGAAACATTCGTAAATACGGGATGTTTCAGGTCTGCATTCCAGTCGTTTCTGTAAAGCCTGTCAGTTCTGCGGGAGGAGCCGTCGACAATTTTCTTGTGGTATTTATTGGGAAAATTATTGTCGTCCATTTCGTTGACCAGCAGGAAAAGATCCAGGTCGCCATCGTTATCATAATCCAGAAAGGCAGCGTTGGTCGTGTGGGTAGTGTCGGCAATGCCATATTCTTTACCCATTTCTTTGAAAACAGGTGTCTTATTTTTGTCAAGTCCCTGGTTGACATAAAGCAAATTCTCGCGCTCACCCGCCACTTCCCTTACCGAAGCGCAGACATAAATATCCAGCAGATTATCATTATTGATATCCACCAAAGCCACCCCGGTGGACCATTTATTTTTCGGCGCGACGCCAGCCTGCTTTGTTATGTCTTCAAATTTAAAGTCTCCTTTGTTCAGGTATAGCCGGTTTTCAACCGTATTCCCCGTGAAGTATACGTCGGTCAGACTATCATTATTAAAATCCCCCAAAGCCACCCCGCCCCCATTATACACATATTCAAATGCGAGGATATTCATCGTATCGTTTTCTGAGACCCGGTTGGAGAAAGTTATACCGGTTTCATCAGGATCAAGCTGGGTAAATGTTTTGACCTCCTTCTTACAAGCCAGAAGAAGATATGAAAGGACGATTGTCAGAAGTAAATGTTTCACAGACATCAAGCAGGGTACAATTAATGGTCTCAGGTATTGCTCTAAATTAATAAAGGAGATGGCAAATGAATACCACCTCCTCTGTTTTATCAATCAAATTATTCTAGTAACCCGGGTTCTGAACCAGGACATCTTTTCCAACGAGGTCAATTTGTTCTTGTGGCAACGGCAGATATTCGTTTTTGTTCGGAGTGAATTTCGCACCGCCCAGGGCACCGCTCAGCTTTTTACTTTCGTAAGTTAGATAAGCATTGATATCGGTTGCAGCAGTACCCCAGCGAACCAGGTCGTAAAAGCGGTGGCCTTCCCCTGACAATTCAAGTTTTCTCTCGAACCTGACAGCTTTACGTGCGTCGTCCTTGGATGCCCACGGCGTCTTGTACAAACCAATTACATAGTTTGCAGCATTCGCAGCACCTTTTTTCACAAAACTCGCAGGCAAAGAAGCCCTCTCCCGGATCATATTGGTGTATTCGCGCGCTTTTTCCAAAGAGCCCACTTCGATTTCAGCTTCTGCCGCCATCAGCAATACATCAGCAAAACGAATAATATTCACATTGATCGCTGTGTAACCCGGTGTCCAGGAACTGTTATCCTGCAACGAACCTACATCCGATTTATAGTAAGCATATTTTTTCGGTGAATAAGGTCCTGCATTCGCCTGGTTCCTAATCCAATCTGCGCCCGGATGGTCTATCCAGTCGAGGTACGGGATACCACGACGGCCTACGGAGTGGTCCAGACGCGGATCGAGGCGGCCGGCGTCGGGCGTGAATGCAGCATCGCTCTTGACACCCATGTCCGATTTCACTTCATTCGAACCTACATTGTAAGAACCGTCCAGCAAAGGAAGGCCGTTTGCATCTGTACGGAACGAGTTGACAAGCTCAAAGCTAGGCGAAAAGAACCCGCAGCAGTTACCAGGCCCGTTCGGACCGGTGTTGTAAGGCCAGTTGAGGTCAAAGTCAGGGTTAGCATTGTTCACACTTCCTGTGTTTGCGGCCGCCTGAATCGCAAAAACCGACTCCGGATTATTATCATTTGCGGCTTTAAATGCATCCTGAAAACGCGGAACCAGCGCATACTTTTTACCATTAGTCGTTTTACCGCTCGCAATGATCAAATCGTAAAGTGCTTTTGCTTCGGCGAACTTTTTCTGGTACATATACACTTTTGCCAGATAAGCCGCTGCACCCCACTTGTTGATGCGACCTGCCGCAGTTTGCGTTTCAGGCAGATTCTCGTAGGCAAACTTCATATCTGCCTCAATCATCGGCCACAGATCCGAGGTATTGGGCACCTTCTCGATCCCGGTTCCGTAATCCACCGTTTCATCTACGTAAGGCGTGTTGTTAAAGCCGCGTTTCAGATCGAAGTAATAATGGCCTCTTAAAAATCTGGCCTCGGCTCCGATGCGTTTCTTATCATCATCGGTTACATCGGTTTGCGCAACTCCCAATAATTTCATCACCAGGTTTGCACGGGCTACTCCCTCGTAGTTCCCCTTCCACTTGTCGACAATCACACCCTGAGTGGATTGATACTCAAAGCGCTGGATTGGGTTGATGTCACTGAAATCGCCCGGGTCAGTCCCTTTGTTGGCGTCCCCGCCGCGGATGCTTCCCCAGACCCAGTTACTCGCACTCGCCATCCTGTTAGCCCGGCCATTCAACTGCCCATAAACCGAGACAAGCACTCCCTCTATCCCTTTTTTCGTTGCCAACTGGCCTTCATCCAGCTGTCCCGTTGCAGGTATTTCCAAAAAGCTCTCCTTGCAGGAATAGCCAATCAGCATTAAAAGCGCCAAAATAACTACCCCACCCTTTGATATTAATTTTTCCATATTTTCAGAAATTTTATTCATGTGTCTAAACTGATCGAATCTGCTTTTCCTGTTTGTTAAAAGCCCAAATTGATTCCAACTGTATAGCTTCTTGTAATAGGGTAGTTACCCAGGTCGATACCGAAGTTAGTATCCGCACTTCCGCCTACACCCGGATCAAGTCCCTGGTATTTGGTCACCGTGAACAGGTTGTTGGTAGAAGCAAACACGCGAACCTTCTGCATGCGGATTTTGCTCAAAAGGTTACCAGGTAATGTGTAGCCGATAGTCACGTTCTGCATTCTGAAGAAAGTACCGTCCTCCACATAAAAAGAGTTAGCCTGTGTGTTGGTACTGAAATTGGAAGTGCTTTCAAAAATCGGCGTTTCCGTGTTTGTACGGTCTGGCAACCAGGAATCTTTCACGCGTGAGCTGACCGCCGCTCCCGTAAACGAGGGATAGAAATCGGTAAACCATTTCGAGACGTTGAAAATTTTATTACCAACCGACGTGTACATATAGGTTTCCAGATCAAACCCTTTGTAAGTAAACCGGAGGTTGATACCACCTGTGAATTTCGGAACCGGGCTACCCAGGTAAGTACGGTCTTCGGTAGTAATCGCACCGTCGCCATTAATATCTTCATACCGGAAGCGCCCAGGTGCAGCGCCTTCCTGTGTGGCAGCCGCGTCCACTTCTGCATCATCCTTGAACAAACCAACTACATTGTACCCGTAGAAAGAAGAGATCGAATAACCAATCTGGTTTCTGATCGGCTTGATTCCGCGGAAATCAGGGTTAACGGTCAGATATTCAATACCTGGCGCCAGAGATTCAATGTTGTTTTTAAGAATACCGGCAGTAAAATTGACTTCGTACCCCAGGTCATTTGAAA